>LM655194.1:263437-280835 GCA_000824825.2 Mesorhizobium sp. ORS 3324 | reverse complement strand
AGCCCGAGGATGACGATGTTGGGAACGCTTCCGCTAGTCGCCGAGGTCGCGATCCGTTTGTGTTGGCGACCTCTCATCAGGGAACGAGGGAACGCAGCTTCAAATCCAGCGCCGCACTCTTTTGGCGTAGTCGCGGTATTTCTTGCCGAACTTCGCTGCCAGCATCCTTTCTTCCTTCTCGATCGCCAGCTTCTGCGTCGCGAAGGCGGCGAGGAAGGCGAAGAGCAGGAACCAGGCGATGCCGGTGATGAAGGACACGCCGATCAAGAGCAGCGTGTTGGCGAGATACATCGGGTTGCGGGTGATGCCGAAGGGCCCTGACGTCACCAGATGGTCGGGCTCGGCATTGGGATTGAGCGTTGTCTTGGCGCGCACCATGGTGCGGATTGCCGTGACCCAGAGGGCGGCGACGCCGAACAGCGCCACCCAGCCGGCGCCGACCAGGATGTCGCCGAAGATGTCGCCGATCCAGGGCAGCGGGTAGAGCATGCCGAGCACGACGCTGAGCGCGATCGCCACGACATAGATAACAGGCGGCCAGGGGATGATCCCATGCTTCGGCTGAGTGCCGGTCATTGTTGTCCTCCCTCCATCTTGCTTTCGGTCGCCGCGGTGCAGGTGCTCGCGAGATCGGCAAGATGCGATTTCCAGATGCTGGTCTGGTCGTTGCTGTAGAGCTTGTCGAGAGACCCTTCACCCTTCAGCGTGTCCAGCATGCAGCCACAATAGCTTGAACAGAACGTCGTGTCCCGCTGCTGCTCGCAGGAGGCCTGGCAGGCTTTCAGGAAGCCGGCGTCCCTGTCCTGCGGCGGGGGCGGCATGACCTGCGAAAACAGAAAGACCGAGCCGAACAGCACCGGCTGATGGATGAGGTAGAAGGCGAGGCTGTGCCGGCCGATGAAGGTGAGTGGTTTGGACCAATCGCCCGGCATCCAGGTTCCCAGCCGCGCGAGGAGCCCGGAGGCGGAAGCGAGCTTGACGACCGCGATGCCTGCAAGTACCGGGCCGAACCATGGAAACAGCGGCACATAGTCGTTGGAGCGCGGATTGGTTGCCGACAGGCCGACCCACCACAGCGCCGGATGGTCGAAGAACTCCGAACGCAGATAGTAGGGCGCCGCAATAACGGCCGCCGCGACAATCGCCGTCAGCAGCGCCGGCAGCCTGAGAAATGCGAGGCCGAGCAGGCTCGCCAGCGCGATCTCATGCAGGATGCCGAAGAAGATGAAGCCGTCCGGCGTGGCGATGTAGGTAACGGCCGAGATGGCGATCGCCGCAGCCGCAACCATGGCAAAACGCTTCCAGAAGCTCGGCCAGCGGACCTCGCGGCCATGCGCCAGGAACAGGCTGACGCCGACCAGGAACAGGAAGGTCGATGCGATGCAGCGGGCGTAGAGCTTCCACCAGCCGAAGGCGGTCAGGCCCGGCGCGGTGTAGCCGAAATTCTCGAGATCCCAGGTGAAGTGGTAGCTCGCCATCGCAATCAGCGCGATGCCGCGCAGGATGTCGATAGCGGCGATGCGCCTGTGCTTCGGTACGTCCTGAACGGGGGCGCTCGTCGTTTGAAGGCTCATCATCTCGCAATCCGATTCAGTCGTGCCAAACGACTATCACGGTTCGGGCGAACAACAGAGCGTGGATTGGCGGCGCGCAGCCCCGGCGGCATGGCAAGCCGCTTTAGGCCAGCGGCGGAAAGCCTTTGGCCGGCTTCGCTTTTCGGCTTCTCGGAGTCGGTTTCCTGCTACCCCCTGGCCACCTGCCCGGCCAGATTTGGCGGGCGATTCACTTTCGGAGGGCCGATGTCCACCCATGTGCGCCATCCGATCTTGCTTACGGCGCTCAGGCCGGCCGATGCGCGCACCTTCGCCTCGCTCTACGCGGTCGAGTCCTTCGCCCGCGCCACCATCTCCAGCGTCATCCCGATCCAGGCCTACGAGATCCTGCACAACGAGCAGATGGTCTCCATCCTCTACACGATCGTGTCGCTGCTCGGGCTTTCGGTGACGCTGTTCATGCCTCTGCTGATCCGCCTCTTCGCGCGCCGCTGGGTCTACACGGCCGGCTGCCTGATGCTGGCGCTCGGCTCGGTGTTCTTCGTCACCCATACGCTGCCAGGGCAGCTCGCCGGCATGCTCTGCCGCGTCATGGGGGCGAGCGCGCTGTCGATCACGCTCAACCTCTACATCATGGACCACATCCGCAAGACCGACTTCATGCAGGCGGAATCGCTGCGCATGGCGTGGTCGATGTTCGCCTGGACCGGCGGGCCGACGCTGGGCATCTTCCTCTACACGCGCTTCGGCATCTATGCCGCGCATGGCGCGGTGATTGCCTTCGCGCTGGCGCTGCTTGCGCTGTTCTGGACCTACCGGCTGGGCGACAATCCGTCGATCCGCCCCGGCAAGAGCCGGCCGGCCAATCCGCTCGCCAATATCGGCCGCTTCATCGCGCAGCCGCGGCTAAGGCTCGCCTGGCTGATCGCCTTCGGCCGCTCCTGCTTCTGGACGACCTTCTTCGTCTACGGCCCGCTGTTCATGGTGGTCACCGGCGAGGGCAAGCTTGCCGGTGGGCTGCTCGTTTCGGCGGGCAACGCGCTGCTCTTCATGGCGATCTTCTGGGGCAAGGCGGGCAAACGCTTCGGAGGCCGGCGCACCATGACCTTCGCCTATTTCGCCATGTCGGCCATGCTGTTGCTTGCCGGAGGCGTCGGCGAGGCCGCGCCGCTGCTCACGGCCGCGTTCCTGCTTTGCGGCGCGCTCTTCACCATCGCGCTCGATGCGCTGGGCTCGACCGCCTTCATGCGCTCGGTGCGCTCCTATGAGAGGGCGCAGATGGCGGCGGTCTACCGCACCTATCTCGATTTTTCCGAGCTGACGCCGCCACTGGTCTATTCGGTGGTGCTCTCTTTCTTCGGCCTCGGCTCGGTCTTCGTCACGCTCGGCCTGTTGGCCGTCTTCTGCGGCTTCTTCACCTGGCGCTATCTGCCGAAGTCGTTTTGATCGGCGAGCCGGCGGCCTTCCGCATTGTGGCGATTGCGCGAGGACCTTAAGCTCGGTTCCTATCGTCGGCGAACGCGCGGGAGGTCGAAGGTACATAGTATGTCTGCAAGAACGATGTCGCTTACCGAGGAACTGGTCGCCCGCTGTTATCGCTTGGTCGAGGACCCAGGGCCCGATCCTGACGCGCAGCATCTCTGCGACAGCGACTATGAAACCATGCTGGATGCGTTCGAGGGCGAGTTGCCGGCAACCGAGCCTCTCTGGCTGTTCGGCTACGGCTCGCTGATCTGGAAACCGGAGATCGAGCATGTCGAGGAACAGGTCGCGGTGGCGCGGGGCTGGCATCGCTCCTTCTGCATGAAGATGACACGCTGGCGCGGCACCAAAGAGATCCCTGGCCTGATGATGGCGCTGGATCGCGGCGGCCAATGCAAGGGCGTTGCCTTCCGGCTGGACGGTGGCGACCGCAGGCAGGCGCTGGACAGGCTCTTCCGGCGCGAGATGACGCTGAAGCCGACCAGCTACCGGCCGCGCCTGCTGCAGCTGGCAACCGACAAGGGGCCGTTGCGGGCGCTCGCCTTCGTCATCAACCGCAAGGGCACGACTTATGCCGGCCCGCTCAGCGAAAGCGAGGTGGTCGAAAGGCTGGCGACCTCCTGCGGCCATTGGGGCTCAGGCGCCGACTATCTCTACAACACGGTGAAGAATCTCGAGGCGCGCGGCATCCACGACGCCCATCTGTGGCGGCTGCAGCAGCTGGTTGCCGAAAGGATTGCCGGCCTCTGAAGCGCGTCGCGCTGACCGCATTCAGGCGAAAGCGCGAGGTCTTTGTTTGATGCATGTCGTTCTCCCAAAACCGCTGCGCACGTTCGGGCGACATGCATAGGGACGCCAATACGTGCCGCAATCGCGCTCCGGCATGGCGGAATTTGGTTTGCCGGGTGCCGCGATTCTGCCTATAGTCGTCGATGTCGTCGGTTCCGTTTTTGGAGCCAAGAGGGAATGCGGTGAGGGCTAACATCCTGCCCAAAGCCGTGGCTGCCCCCGCAACTGTGTGCGGTAGTCCTCTCCATAAACCACTGAGGTTGTCCTCGGGAAGGTGGGGAAGGGCGCGGATCCGCGAGCCAGGAGACCTGCCGGCGACATGAAAGTTGACTTCGATGCCCTCGGGTGGAGGGCGAAAGGACAAGACATGAATACCGCTTCCGTCTCCCTCGGCGCCTCCGTCTCCTCGCAGTCGCGTATCATTCAGCTGGCTCTGGCCGCGCTGCTCGGCATCTTCGTTGTCGGCTTTGTCGGCTTCTCGCATATTGATGCGGTCCACAACGCCGCCCACGACTATCGCCACTCGATGGGTTTTCCCTGCCACTGACGAAGGCCTGACATCATGAATCTGTTTCGCAACGTCGTGTTCATCGCGGCGATCGCGGGGCTCGTGGCGGGCATCCTGCTCGCCTGCATGCAGGCCTATGCGACCGTGCCGCTGATCCTGAAGGCGGAAGTCTATGAAAAGGCCGGCGGCGGTCATCACCATGACCATTCTGCTGTCACAAACAACAATGCGATGAGTTCTGCCGCTCCTGCGGACAACGCGATGAGCAGCGCGGCTCCAGCGTCGACGGAAGCGGCGGCTCCGGCCGAGGACGAAGGCTGGGCGCCGGCCGACGGCTTCGAGCGCTTCGCCTTCAACGTCGCCGCCAACATTGTCACCGGCGTCGGCTTCGCGCTGATCCTGGTCGCGGTTTCCGAAGTCGCGGGCGGCATCGGCAACTGGCGCCAGGGTATCTTCTGGGGCCTTGCCGGATTTGCCGTGTTCACCCTGGCACCGGGCCTCGGCCTGCCGCCGGAACTGCCGGCAATGCCAGCGGCCGAGCTCCTGCCGCGCCAGATCTGGTGGGTTTCGACAGTGGCGGCAACCGCGATCGGCCTAGGCTTGATCGCTTTCCGAAAGTCGCTGCCGCTGGCGATCCTCGGTGTTGCATTGATCGTGGCGCCGCACATTGTCGGTGCGCCGCAGCCGGAAAGCTTCGAGACGGCGATTCCGGAAGGCCTGCATCACCAGTTCGTCGTCGCGGTGACGCTCACCGATCTGGTGTTCTGGCTGGTGCTGGGCGCGGTCGTCGGCGTGGTGCGCGGCCGCTTCACCGGCACGGCGACCAGCCTGCGCGGCAGCTTTGCCTGATCGCGCCGAAGGTCGCCTGACCTTCATCCTCGGCGGTGCGCGCTCGGGCAAGAGCGCGCATGCCGAGAGCCTGGCGACGGCAAGCCCGTCGCCCTGGACCTATCTCGCTACCGCGCAAGCCTATGACGACGAAATGCGCGAGCGCATCGCGCTGCATCGTTCGCGCCGCGGCGAAGGCTGGGTCACCGTCGATGCGCCGCTCGATCTGACCGGCGCGATCGAGGCATTGCCGGATCACCAGCCGGTGCTGATCGATTGCCTGACATTGTGGCTGACCAATCATATGCTGGCGGAACATGACATCGAAGCCGAATGCCGGCGGCTCTCGGATGTGCTGTCGCGGCCGCGCGGACCGTGGTTCGTGGTGTCGAACGAGGTCGGGCTCGGCATCGTGCCGGACAATGCGCTGGCGCGCCGGTTCCGCGACGCCGCCGGTCGGCTCAACCAGCAGGTCGCGGCGATCGCCGACAGCGTGCTGATGATGGTGGCGGGACTGCCGCTCAAGGTGAAATGACATGGCGGAAATGGACGACAAGACCGTTGACGACAGGGATGCCGAACGCCATCGCGCCAAGATGGCCAAGCGCAAGGCGGTGCAGGATGCCGAGGTGGCCGGCAAGACGATCGAGAAGGGGCTGCTGATCGTCAACACCGGACCGGGCAAGGGCAAGACGACCGCCGCCTTCGGCCTGGCGCTCAGGATGCTTGGCTACGGCAAGCGCGTCGGCGTCGTCCAGTTCATCAAGGGCAAATGGCATACGGGCGAAAAGGACGCCTTCGCCGCTTTCGGCGACAGCGTCGTCTGGCACACGATGGGCGAGGGGTTCACCTGGGAAACGCAGGACCTGAAGCGCGACATCGCTGCCGCGGAGGCCGCCTGGGCCAAGGCGTTGGAGCTGATGGCCGATCCCTCGATCAGCCTCGTCGTCCTCGACGAGCTCAACATCGCGCTGCGCTACGACTATCTCGATCTGGAGAAAGTGGTCGCGGCGCTGAAGGCGCGCCGCGAAGGCCTGCATGTCGTGGTCACCGGCCGCAACGCCAAGCCGCTGCTCGTCGAGGCGGCTGATCTCGTCACGGAGATGGGGCTGACCAAGCACCATTTCGCGGCCGGCGTTAAGGCGCAGCAGGGAATTGAATTCTGAAGCGCTTTAGCCGCTGATCAAAATGGTCAGATAGATCACCGCCGCCGAAAGGATCGCGAACAGGCCGATCAGCAGCCCGTCAGCGAGGCGATAGAGTTTCAGCGCCTGCCTTATGTCGATACTTTCGGCTTCGCGCCGGCCGCCTTCGCCCATGAAGGCATCCTCGACGATCTCGCCGCCATAGCTGCGCGGCCCGGCCAGGGCCAGGCCCAGCGCGCCGGCCATGGCGGCTTCAGGCCAGCCGGCATTGGGCGAACGATGCTTCCTCGCGTCGCGGCGCATGACTTGCCAGGCTTTGCGAGGGTCGGCGCCCTTGACCGGGAAGGCCGCGAGCACGATGAGCAGGCCGGTGAGCCGCGATGCCGGCAGGTTAATCAGATCGTCGAATCGCGCCGCGGCGCGACCGAAAGCCTCGTATTGCGGCGTTCGGTGGCCGATCATCGAATCGGCGGTGTTGGCCGCCTTGTAGGCGGCACCCCCGGCCAACCCGCCGATGCCGGTCCAGAAGGCGGGTGCGACGATGCCGTCGGAGAAATTCTCGGCCAGGCTTTCGATCGCCGCGCGGGCGACGCCCGCCTTATCGAGCTTTTCCGGATCGCGGCCGACGATGCGCGAAACGGCGATGCGGCCGAGCGTCAGGCCACCGGTCTCCAACGCGTCGGCGACATCCTCGACGTGCTCTGCGAGGCTCTTTTGCGACAGCAGTGAGGAGCCGAGGATGGCCGCGATGACGAGACCCGACGGGAAGATCAGCCACAGCAGGACATGCAGCGCCAGCCCGATGGCGGCCGGCACGAGGATGATGACCCACAAAGCCTGGACGCCGCGGCGACGACGCAATTCGTCGGAATCGGTAGCGCGGTTGAGACCGCGATCGAGAAAGGATATCAGCCTGCCGATCCAGGTGACGGGATGGCCGATGGCACGGAACAGCCAGTCCGGATAGCCAAGGACACGTTCAACGGCGAGTGACAGGAAAGCGATCAGGATCGACATGAAGCTTCTTGGCGGAGCGATTGCAGCAGTTGATCATGGCGGCAGCCTTGGCCGGGCAAGCGCCCTGTTTCCCCATGCGCCACGACCTTTCGTTGACCTTTCGACAGGTATCAATCCGCACTCCTATCCGCTTTTCGACCTGCCCGCCACCGCCCTATCGCGATTGCCGGAATCCGAACGACTGCGAGAACTGGCAGAAATTGCGGCCAATGCCTATGGCGCGCCGTCGGCGGCGCATGTCGCGGCGGCACCGGGCACGCAGATCCTCCTGCCGCGCGTCGCCTCGCTGGTGACGCCCGGCAAGGCGCTGGTGCTCGGGCCCACTTATGCCGAGCACGCCAGGGCCGCGGCGATCGCGGGGCACGCGGTGGCCGAGGTGCAAGACTTCGACGCCTTGGCGGATGCGGACCTTGCCGTGCTGGTCAATCCGAACAATCCGGATGGACGAATCATCGGACGGGATCGCCTGCTCGATCTTGCCGCGCAGCTGCGCGGCAAGGGCGGCCTGCTGGTCGTCGACGAAGCCTTCATGGATGTCGGCCCGACCGAACACAGCCTGGCCGGCGATGTCGGTCTAGGCGGCATCGCGGTGCTGCGCTCCTTCGGCAAATTCTTTGGGCTCGCCGGCGTCAGGCTCGGCTTTGCACTTGCCGATGCGCTGACGGTCGAGCGGCTGGAGGCGCAGCTTGGGCCTTGGGCCGTTGCCGGCCCGGCGCTCGAATACGGCATCCGCGCGTTGGCCGACGCGGAATGGCAAGCCGCCATGCGGCAACGCCTGGCAGCCGATGCCGAGCGGCTCGACGCGCTCCTCGGCCGCTTCGGTGTTCCAGTCACCGGCGGCACCAGCTTGTTCCGCTATCTGTCTCTGGCTGACGCCACAACCCTGTTTTCGGCTCTCGGTGAGCGCGGCGTGCTGGTCCGTCATTTTGTCGGGCGCCCGCACGTCCTGCGCGTCGGCCTGCCGGGCAGTGAGGAGGAATGGTTGCGGCTCGAAGGCGCGCTTGCAGCTTGGGCCTCGCGGCGCGACGATGCGCCGAAGGAGTTCTGACGATGATCCATGTCTGTTCGCTGTCGAAGGTGGAAGAGACCGTTGCGAGGACCGGCGCCGAGCGCCTGCTCTCGCTGCTTGCCGCAGGCACCGAAGTGATTCGTCCGGCCTCTATCCTGGCCGAAAACCATCTGCATCTGGTCATGCACGATATCGCAGTCGCGCAGGAGGGCATGACCATGCCGGGCGAGGAGCATGTGCGCGCGCTGCTCGATTTCGCCTATCGCTGGGACAGGGCGAGGCCGCTGGTCGTGCACTGCTATGCCGGCATCAGCCGCTCGACCGCGTCGGCCTATATCATCGCGGCGGCGCTGGCGCCCAAGCGGGACGAGGCGGAACTGGCCAAGACGCTGCGCTTTCTTTCGCCGACCGCGACGCCCAATCCACGCCTGATCGCCGTTGCGGATAGCGTGCTCGGACGGGACGGCCGGATGATTGCGGCGATCGAAGCGATCGGGCGCGGCGCCGACGCCTTCGAAGGCACTCCCTTCGAGCTCAACATTGAAGGTTGAGGTGGCTCTGTTCAGCTACGACAGCCAGTCGGAAAGCTTCGCCTTACGCACGTCCCTGACCAGGTTGATGAAGCCATCGGCCTGATGCTCGGCCGTCAGCCGGCCCTTCTCGGCCGTGGCGATGCTGGCGTCGCCGACCACGCCGTTCGGATTGAGGTCGCCGGCGATCCAGGCGAAGGCATGCGTGCCGGTGTGGCGCAGCAGCCTGAACTCCTTTTCGGCGCGGCCGACATTCGAGATGAAATTGTCGGCCTTGCCCATGTCGACGAGGTCCGGCCGGAAGTGCAGCATCAGCGAGGTCTCGACATCGCCGCCATGGATGCCGTGGCGGTCTTCGAGTTCCGCATACATGCCGGCCGGGCGGCCGAAGCGCTGCCAGCTCGTCTTCACCGCCAGCATCTTTGCGCGCACGCGCAATTCGCGCGTGATGATGCCCATGATCTCCTCGTTGCCGCCATGCGAGTTGACGACGATCAGCTTCCTGACCCCGGCACGCGCGATCGACAGGCCGAGCTCGGTCCAGGCTTCGACCAGGGTGGTGGCCGGCAAGGTGAGGGTGCCGGGCGCATGGAGATGCTCGTTCGACTTGCCCACCGCCTGTACAGGCAGGATGCGGACGTCGAGGTCGTCGGGCAGGCGCGCGATCACCGTCTCCAGCATGCCTATCATGATCGAGGTGTCGGTCGAGACCGGAAGGTGGGGGCCATGCTGCTCGATCGCCGCCACCGGCAGCACGGCAATCGTCGCTTCCGCGTCGATCGAGGCGTATTCGGTCGTCCGGTAATCGCCCCACCACACACGTCTTTTTGTCAATGTCGTCTCCCGAAGGTCTGTTTGTCCGGACTGGAGCGGTCTAAAGCGCTTGGCGTCGGCGGGCAATCTCACCCGGCTGCCAACACCTCCACCTCGACCTTGAATTCCGGTCGCGCGAATCCGGAGACGATCATCAGCGTCGAGGCCGGCGCGGGGTCGGAAAACAGCCGGTTGCGGACGTCCATATAGGCCTGCAGATGCGCGCGATCGGTGACGAAGGCGTTGATGCGCACGACATCGTTCAGCGTCAACCCCGCCTCGCTGAGGATCGCGGCGATGTTCTTAAAGCAAAGCTCGGTTTGGGCACCGGCATTTTCCGGGACGACATCGTCCGGCCCGATGCCCAACTGACCCGAGCACAGCACAAGGCGCTTTCCTGCTGGAATTTCAACGCCGTGGCTGTAGCGGGCGAAGGGCGGCTTGATCGACTTGGGGGCGAGGTAATTGAGCATGGCATTCTCCTGTCGGCAGGCAGACTAAGGCCGGATTCATGAAAGCTTCAAGATGCGGTGCATGCCGCCCGGGCGATTGTGGACAGGCGTCCAAAAAATGGGCACGATGCCTCTTGTACAGCATGACCCGTCCGGTCTCGGCAATGACTGCCGCGCAAGCAGGCGGCCCAGGCGGTGGCATGTGTCTTGCTTCTTGAACCAATGGAGTCGAGCCCAGCGCGCAGCGCGCCGGAGCCAAGAGAGGGTGATGTTTATGTACGGAAAAGAAAAAATCCTGGCGGGCGCCGTCGCGCTGCTGGCGGCGGGCACGCTGGGTGCGGCCGCCAATGAGAAAGTCACCTTCGGCACCAACTGGCTGGCCGAGCCGGAGCATGGCGGCTACTATCAGGCGATCGCCGACGGCACCTATGCTGCCTGCGGCCTCGACGTCACCATCATGCAGGGCGGCCCGCAGGTCAGCGGCCGGCCGATGCTGCTTGCCGGCAAGATCGATTTCTACATGGGCGGCAATCTGCTTTCGGCCTTCGATGCCGTGCAGCAGGGCATTCCGATGCGCGTCGTCGCCGCCGACTTCCAGAAGGACCCGCAGGTCATCATGTCCCATCCGGGTGAGGGGCTGGACAAGTGGGAGGATCTTAAGAACGCCGACCAATACATCCTCGGCGACGAGGGCGCGCAGACCTTCTTCCAGTGGATGGTGACCGATCTCGGCTTCGATGCCGCCAAGCGCGTGCCCTATACCTTCAATCCGGCGCCCTTCATCGCCAACAAGAAGTCGATCCAGCAGGGATATGTCACATCCGAGCCCTTTGCCGTGCAGAAGCAGGGCGGCTTCGTGCCCAACCAGTTCCTGCTCGCTGACAATGGCTGGGATACCTATGCAACCACCATCGAGGTGATGCAGGACACGATCGACAAGCGGCCGGAGGTGGTGCAGTGCTTCGTCGATGGCTCGGCCAAGGGTTGGTACAATTACCTCTACGGCAACAACAAGGCCGCCAACGACATGATCAAGAAGGACAATCCGGACATGACGGATGAGCAGATCGCCTTCTCGATCGAACAGTTGAAGAAGTTCGGCATTGTCGATTCCGGTGATACGGAAAAGCTCGGCATCGGCGGCATGACCGAGGCGCGCATCCAGAGCTTCTACGACAAGATGGTCAAAGCCAAGGTGGCGCAGCCGGGCATCGACATCAAGAAGGCCTATACACTCGCCTTCGTCAACAAGGGTGTCGGGCGGGAGCTGAAGAAGTAAGGCGGCCTGCCTGAGATGATCCAGGAGAAAGTGGCGCAGTCAACGGCATCGGGCGAGGGTCCGATGCTGCTTTCCTTACGCAATGTCGGCAAGGCCTTTTCCAACGGCGTGACGGCGCTGAGCAAGGTCGACCTGGCGATCCGGGAAGGCGATTTCCTCAGCCTGCTCGGCCCGTCGGGCTGCGGCAAGTCGACGGCGCTCAGGCTGATCGCCGGCCTGTCGACGCCTACCTCGGGCCAGCTCGACTGGCGCGGCTCGATCGACCGCTCGAAGATCGGCTTCGTCTTCCAGGAGCCGACGCTGCTGCCATGGGCCAGCGTCTTCGACAATGTCTGGTTGCCGCTGCGGCTGAAGGGTGTCTCGCGCGCCAGGGCCGAGCCCGCGGTGATGGAGATGCTGTCGCGCGTCCATCTCAACGGTTTCGAGAACGCCGTGCCGCGCGAGCTTTCCGGCGGCATGAAGATGCGCGTCTCGATCGCTCGGGCCATGGTGACCAAGCCGCGCATCCTTTTGATGGACGAGCCCTTCGCGGCGCTCGACGAGATCACCCGATTCAAGCTCAACAACGATCTGCTGGAGCTTTGGCAGGACGAGCGCTTCACCGTCGTCTTCGTCACTCACAGCGTCTTCGAAAGCGTGTTCCTGTCCAGTCGTGTCGTCGTCATGGCGGCGCGGCCGGGCCGGGTCCACGGCGAGCTTGCCATCGAAGCGCCTTATCCACGCGACGAGGCATTCCGGACATCACCTGACTATGCCGCGCTTTGCCGGCAGGCCTCGGACGTGCTGGTGAACGCCATCAACTCTACCGCCGGACCTCATCATGACGGCCACTGAAGACAATGCGCTGAAGCTCGACCCGGAAGAGGCGCGCCGCGTCCGCCAGGAGCGGCTGGAGCACATCGGCAAATGGGTGTTGCCGATGGCGATCATGGTGCTGGCGATCTGGTTCTGGGACCGCATCTGCGTCTGGAACGGGATCCCGCAATACATACTGCCGCGCCCGGGCGTGGTGCTGCAGACGCTGCATGACGATGCAGGGCTGCTGTTCTCCTCGCTCTTGGTGACCCTGAAGATCACCTTCCTCAGCCTGCTTCTTGCCGTCATCGGCGGCGTCGGGCTGGCAGTGCTGTTCGCGCAGTCGAAATGGGTGGAGATGTCGTTCTTCCCGTTTGCGATCGTGCTGCAGGTGACGCCGATCGTCGCGATCTTCCCGCTGATCAACATCTATATCAACAACCAGACGACCAAGCTCTTGCTCTGCGCCTGGATCGTCGCCTTCTTCCCGATCCTTTCCAACACCACGCTCGGGTTGAACTCGGTCGATCGCAACCTGCGCGACCTGTTCAAGCTCAACGGCGCGACCCGCTGGCAGCAATTGCGCTATCTGCGCCTGCCGGCGGCGATGCCCTATTTCCTCGGCGGGCTGAAGATCGCCGGCGGCCTGTCGCTGATCGGCGCCGTGGTGGCCGAATTCGTCGCCGGCGCGCAGGGGCAGTCGTCCGGGCTTGCATCCCGCATCATCGAGGCCGGCTACCGGCTCAATGCGCCCAGGCTGTTCGCGGCGCTGATCCTGATCTCGCTCGCCGGCATCCTGATCTTCCTGGTGCTGTCGCTGGTGTCGCATTTGATCCTGCGCCGCTGGCACGAGAGCGCGCTCAAGCAGGAGCGGTAGGGTGCGTGAAATGATTGAGAACAGTGAGGGACTGCTTGGGCCAGAGGGGGGTAAGGCTTGATACCGGCCTCTGGCTCTTACCATCTCACCAACGTCCGCCTTCACCGGTCGCTGACGCCGGGCCTTGTCGCAACCTTCGATACCGACGGCTTCGCGCTTGCCGACCTATCGGTGGCCGACGGCAAGATCGCCAGCATCGTCGCCCACGGCAGAACCACCGCTTCGGCCAACGCGATCGACCTCGGCGGCCGTATCGTTCTGCCATGCTTTGTCGATTGCCACACCCATATCGACAAGGGCCATATCTGGCCGCGTAAGCCAAATCCCGACGGCACTTTCATGGGCGCGCTCAACGCCACCGGTGTCGATCGGGCCGCGCGCTGGAGCGCCGAGGATGTCGCGCGGCGGATGGATTTTTCGCTGCGCTGCGCCTACGCGCACGGCACCAAGGCCGTGCGCACGCATCTCGACAGCGTGGCGCCGCAGGAGGAGATCTCCTGGCCGGTGTTCGAGACGATGCGGGAGAGATGGCGTGGGCGCATCGACCTGCAGGCCGCCTGCCTGCTCGGCATCGAGAGCGTGCGCGACAAGGCCTGGTTCGAGCGCCTTGCGAAGCGCGTCGCCGCGGCCAAAGGCGTGCTCGGCGTGGTCACTTACATGGTGCCCGATCTCGAGGAACTGCTCGACCAGGTTTTCGCGCAGGCGATCAAGCATGGACTCGACCTCGACTTCCATGCCGACGAGACCGACGACGTCGCGGCCATCTCGCTGAAGAAGATCGCCGAAGCCTCGTTGTGGAACAGTTTTGACGGCAACATCCTCGTCGGCCATTGCTGCTCGCTCTCGCGCCAGCCCGACCTCGAGGTTCTCGACACGCTGGACAAGGTGGCGAAGGCCGGATTGGCTGTGGTGTCGCTGCCGATGTGCAACCTCTATCTGCAGGATCGGCGCAACAACGGCACGACGCCGCGCTGGCGCGGTGTGACGCTGCTGCATGAGATGAAGGCGCGCGGCATCAAGGTGGCGGTCGCCTCCGACAACACGCGCGATCCGTTCTACGCCTATGGCGATCTCGACATGCTGGAAGTCTACCGCATGGCGACACGCATCCTGCATTTCGACCACCCGGTCGGCGACTGGCCGAAGGCGGTGGCGGCGACGCCGGCCGAGGTGATGCGGCTCGACGATGCCGGCACGCTCGCCGCCGGCGGCAGCGCTGACTTCATCGTCTTCAAGGGGCGGAACTGGACCGAATTGCTGTCGCGGCCCGAATCGGATCGCATCGTGGTGCGCAAGGGCAGGGCGATCGAACGCCAACTGCCCGACTATGCCGAACTCGACGAACTGATGGTGTGATCATGGACATCGCAGCGCTGAAGCGCGATCTCGAAGGGCTCAAGGTCGATGATCATCCGGCGATCATCCAGCAGAAGAGCCGCGACTTCTATTGGTACAGCCCGGTGCTCAAGAAGCAGCTCGACCATATCACCGGCGACCTGATCGTCACGCCGAAGAACGAGGACGAGGTGATCCGCGTGCTCGCCGCCTGCCACCGGCACGGCATCCCGGTGACGCCGCGCGGCAGCGGCACCGGCAATTACGGGCAGGCGATGCCGCTCTCGGGCGGCGTGGTGCTCAACCTCGCCGAAATGAACGAGGTGAAGGCGATCGCGCCGGGGCGCGTGGTGACGGGGCCGGGAGCGGTTCTGGCCGACATCGACAAGGCAACGCGGGCGCATTCGGCGCAGGAATTGCGCATGTCGCCCTCGACCTACAACACCGCCTCGGTCGGCGGCTTCGTTGCCGGCGGGTCGGGCGGCGTCGGCTCGATCCGCTGGGGCGGCTTGCGCGACCTCGGCAACGTGATCCGGCTCAGGACGGTGACGATGGAGGCGGAGCCGCGCGTCATGGAACTCACTGGCGAGGACGTGCTCAAGGTCATGCACGCCTATGGCACCAATGGCATCATCACCGAGGTCGAGATGCCGCTGACGGCCTCCTATGACTGGATCGACGTCATCGTCGGCTTCGACGATTTCATGGACGCGGCCGGCTTCGGCAACGACCTTGCCGTGCAGGACGGCATTCTGGCCAAGCTGATCACGCCGATCGCGGCGCCCATCCCTTACGATTATTTCAAGCGGCACCAGAAGTTCTTAAGGCGCGAGCAGAGCATCGTCGTCTGCATGATCGCTCCGCACGCGATGGATGCGTTCCTCGCGTTCGTCCGGGCCAGCAAAGGCGAAATCGTCTTCAGGGCTGACCTCGAGGCCGACCTGAAGGGATTGCCGCCGGCCTATGAGCTGACCTGGAACCACACCACGCTGCGCGCCATCAGGGTCGATCCGACGATTACTTATCTGCAGGCGCGCTACCCGTCGCCGGACCATCTTGCGCACGTCAAGGCGATGGTGGACCGCTTCGGCGACGAGGTGCCGGCGCATCTCGAATTCATCCGCTTCGACGGCGCGATCGGCGCCGCCGGGCTGCCGCTCGTCCGCTTCACCACGGAAGAGCGGCTCGACGAGATCATCCGCATCCACGAGGACAATGGCTGCTGGATCTTCAACCCGCACCGCTACACGCTGGAAGAGGGCGGCATGAAGCAGACCGACGAGGTTCAGCTTGCCTTCAAGCGCGAGACCGATCCGCAAGGGCTGCTCAATCCAGGCAAGATGATCGCCTGGGAAAATCCGGACTACGACTACCGCTCCGGCAAGTCTTTCCTGTTCAAGGGACTGCAAAAGGCGGGTTGAGTCGATGGCGAATTTGCGGCGCTGCACCCCCCTCTGCCCTGCCGGCAATGTTGGCGATTGGCAAAAGCCGCGGCGACGTCGGATCTCCCCCCTCGAGGGGGAGATGGCCGGCAGGCCAGAGGGGGTAGCCTCGCGTAGATCGCCGACATCCTCGCTCGTCGCGGGAGAGGTTAGCGCCCCATGCGCGACGACCGCCTCTGTCGCCTTCGGCGACATCTCCCCCTCAAGGGGGGAGATTTGGCGCAGGACAAGAGGCGTGCCTCGCGCCGATCTTCGGGACATTCTCCCGTGAAAATCCTCGTGCTCTACGCTCATCCGGTGGAGACCAGCTTCAACGCCGGACTGCACCGGACGATCGTCGAGCGGCTTTCCGCGGCAGGCCATGAGATCGACGACTGCGACCTCTATGCCGAGAATTTCGATCCGCGGATGACGCGCGCCGAACGGCTCGGCTACCATGCTCAGCGCGCTCCTGACGATGCCGTCGCCGGCTACACCGACAGGTTGCGCAAAGCCGAAGCGCTGGTGCTGTCGTTTCCGGTCTGGAATTACGGCTATCCGGCGATCCTGAAGGGCTTCTTCGACCGCGTCTTCCTGCCGGGCGTGTCGTTCAAGCTCGTCGACGGCAGGGTGCAGCCGACGCTGCACAACATCGGCAAGCTCGCTGCCGTCACCACCTATGGCGGCAGCCGTTTCCGCGCCATGCTGATGGGCGATCCGCCGCGCAAGATTGTGAAGCGCATGCTGCGCGCGACCATCAAGCCCGGCGCTCCCGTCTCCTATCTCGCGCATTACTCGATGAACCTTTCGACGGATCAGACGCGCAAAGCCTTCATGAGGAAGGTGGCCGCCAGCATGGACGCGTTCTAATGCGTGTGCTGGTGGTCTATTGCCATCCGGTTCCCGAGAGCTATTGCGCGGCGATCCGCGACACGGCGATCGAGGTGCTGACGCAAAGAGGCTGGGACGTGCGGCTGCTCGACCTCTACGCGGAGAACTTCAATCCGGTGATGAGCTGCGAGGAGCGGCGCTCCTACAACGACCGCGCGCCGGAGGATCCGGCACTGAGGCCGCATTTCGAGCACCTGCAATGGGCCGAAGCGATCCTGTTCATATATCCGACCTGGTGGTACGGCCTGCCGGCGATGCTGAAGGGCTGGTTCGACCGCGTCTGGGCGACCGACATCGCCTTCAAGCTTCCGGCTGGCAAAGGCAGGATCAAATCGCTGATGACGCATGTCACCAAGGTCGGCGTCATCACCACCTGCGGGGCGCCGACCTGGTGGAGCGTCGTCGTCGGCCAGCCCGGGCGCAAGACCATCCTGCGCGGCATGCGGGCGATCTGCGCCACACGCTGCAAGACGTTCTTCCTGGCGCACTACCTGATGGATTCATCGACGCCGAAAAGCCGCGCGGCGTTCCTTGGCAAGGTGCGGACGAGGTTGGAGAGGTTTTGAAGGGCAGGACTTCCCCTTCTCCCCTTGTGGGAGAAGGTGTCGCCGAAGGCGACGGATGAGGGTGCTCCAGGGAAAGCCAGTGTCTCACTCCGCTGGAACACCCCCCTG
>LM655194.1:235374-263337 GCA_000824825.2 Mesorhizobium sp. ORS 3324 | reverse complement strand
CCACAAGGGGAGAAGGAAAAGGCTACATCCTGACCCGTTCCGCCCTCGGGTCATACATCGGCTTCAGCGAGGCTTCCGCGGCGAAGCGCTCGCCGGCGATCTCGACCTCGTAGGCCGAGCCCAGCACATCCGCCTCGCTCTCGCCCTGGCACGGCACATAGCCCATGCCGATCGCGCCGCCGAGATGGTGGCCGTAATTGCCCGAGGTGATGGGGCCGACGATCTTGCCGTCGCGCAGGATCGCCTCGTTGTGGAAGAGCAGGGGCTGCGGGTCCTTGAGGCGGAACTGTACTAGGCGGCGGCTCAATCCGGCCTCCTTCGTCCTGAGCACGGCCTCGCGGCCGATGAAGTCGGCCTTTGCCGTCTTCACCGCGAAGCCAAGCCCCGCTTCCAGCACATTGTCCTCGTCGGTGATGTCGTGACCGAAATGGCGGAAGGCCTTTTCGATGCGGCAGGAGTCCAGCGTGTGCAAGCCGCAGAGCTTGAGGCCGACACCGGCGCCGGCCTCGGCGATCGCCTCGAAGACATGGGCCGCCTGCTCTGCCGAGACATAGAGCTCCCAGCCGAGCTCGCCGACATAGGTGACGCGGTGGGCACGGGCCAGCCCCATGCCGATCTCGATCTCCTGGAAGGTGCCGAACGGATTGGCCTCGTTGGAAAAATCGTTCGGGCTGACCTTCTGGATCAGCTTTCGCGAGTCCGGGCCCATCAGGCAGATGACGGCCTCGGCCGCGGTCACGTCGGTGATGACGACGAATTCGTCGGCGACATGCCGCCGCAGCCAGGCGAGATCACGTTGCAAGGTGGCGCCCGGCACGACGAGGAAATAGGCCGTCTCCGAAAGCCGCGTCACGGTGAGGTCGCATTCGATGCCGCCCCTGGCGTTGAGCATCTGCGTGTAGACGATCCTGCCCGGCGTCACGTCCATATCGTTGGCGCAGAGCCGCTGCAGGAAGGCGCAGGCATCCCGGCCTTCGACGCGGATCTTGCCGAAGGAGGTCATGTCGAACAGGCCGACGCCATTGCGCACCGCGAGGTGCTCCTCACGCTGGTTGTCGAACCAGTTCTGCCGCTTCCAGGAATAGCGGTATTCGCGCTCCTGGCCTTCGCGGGCGAACCAGTTGGCGCGCTCCCAGCCCGCCACCTCGCCGAAGACGGCGCCGCGCGCCTTCAGATGCTCATGCAAAGGCGAGCGGCGCACGCCGCGCGACGTCGCCATCTGGCGGTAGGGGAAATGGTCGGCATAGAGCAGGCCGAGCGTTTCCGAGACGCGCTCCTTGAGGTAGCGGCGATTCTTCTGGAAGGGCTGGGCGCGGCGGATGTCGACCTCCCAGAGGTCGAAGGGGGCCTCGCCGTCGTTGATCCACTGGGCCAGGGCCATGCCGGCGCCGCCGGAGGAGACGATGCCGATCGAGTTGTAGCCGGTCGCCATCCAGTAGCCCGAGAGTTCCGGCGCCTCGCCGAGATAGTAGCGGTCGTCGGGGGTAAAGCTTTCGGGGCCGTTGAAGAAGGTGTGGATGCCGGCCGTGCCCAGCATCGGCATGCGGTTGACGCCCATTTCGAGGATCGGCTCGAAATGGTCCATGTCTTCGGGCAATTGGTCGAAGCAGAAATCCTCGCGGATGCCGTCCATGCCCCAGGGTTTTGCCACCGGCTCGAAGGCGCCGAGCATCATCTTGCCGGCGTCCTCCTTGTAGTAGGCGCACTCGTCCGGCACGCGCAGCACCGGCAGGCGCGTGAGGTCGGGGATCGGCTCGGTGACGAGATAGAAATGCTCGCAGGCATGCAGCGGAATGGTGACGCCATTCTGTCGCCCGAGCTCGCGTGCCCACATTCCGGCGCAGTTGACGACAATGTCGGTCTCAATCGTGCCTTGCTCTTCGCCCTGCGCCCAGGACACACCGGAGACGCGGCCGTTCCTGGTGTGGACCTTGATGACCTTCACATTCTCGATGACGGTGGCGCGGCGTTGCCGCGCGCCCTTGGCCAGCGCCATGGCGATGTTGGCCGGGTCGCACTGGCCGTCGAGCGGCAGGTGCACCGCGCCGACGACGTCGGAGACGTTGAGATGCGGATACATCTCCTTGACCTCGCTCGGCGAAATCTCGCGCACGTCGACATCGAAGGCGCGGGCGAGCGATGCCTGCCGGTAGATCTCGTGCTTGCGCTCCTCGGTCAGCGCCACGGTGATCGAGCCGACCTGACGCATGCCGGTGCCGACGCCGGTCTCGGCTTCGAGCTTGACGTAGAGGTCGGCCGAGTATTTCGCCAGCCGCGTCATGTTCTGCGAGGCGCGCAGCTGGCCGATCAGGCCGGCAGCGTGCCAGGTCGTGCCGCAGGTGAGCTGCTTGCGTTCGAGCAGCACGATGTCCGTCCAGCCGAGCTTCGCCAGATGATAGGCGACAGAGCAGCCGGAGACGCCGCCGCCGATGATGACGGCGCGGGCCTTGGTGGGGATGCTCTTGGTCATGCGGCCTCGCGGCGATAGGCGGAAGCGAAGCGGCGAACGCGAAGCGCTGCTTCCTGAAGGACAGGTTCGGGCTGGCAGAGGCTGATGCGGATGTGGCCGGCTGCGGCCTCGCCGAAGCTCGAGCCCGGCATGACGCCGACCTTTTCCTTGTCGAGCAGCGCCCAGGCGAATTTCTCGTCGTCGGGCTCGACGGCCGAGATGTCGAGCATGACATACATGCCGCCTTCGGAGCCGTGCACGGTGAGTTCATTTGCGCCGCGTATGGCATCAAGGAAGACGGCGCGGCGCGCGGCGTAGCGCTCGGCGATTTCCTTGACGCCGTAGTGGTTCTCGAGTGCCTCGGCGCAGGCGATCGAGATGAAGGCCGGCAGGCCGTAGGTCGTCACCAGGTTGAGGTCGGTCATCAGTGCGATCATCGCCTTCGGGCCGGTGAGCCAGCCCATGCGCCAACCGGTCATGCCGTGGCTCTTCGACATCGAATTGATGACCAGAGTGCGCTCGGCCATGCCGGGCAGCGAACGCGGCGAGATGTGCTCGCCGCCGCCGAGCGTCCAGTAGACCTCGTCCGACAGCAGCCAGAGATCGTGTTCCTTGCAGATTTCGGCCAGCTCTTCGAGCCGTTCGCGCGAATAGACAGCGCCGGTCGGGTTGTTCGGCGTGTTGATCAGGATGGCGCGCGTGTTCGGGCGGAGCGCCGCGCGGATCATTTCGGCATGCGGCTGGAAGCCGTCCTCGGCCGGCGTCTCGACGACGGTAAAGCTGGCGCCGGCGGCGCTGAAGGTGTTGGGGTAGGTGGCGTAGTAAGGCGCGACGACGATGGCGTGATCGCCCGGGTCGAGCACGCCCTGCACCGCAGCGTAGAGCGCGCCCTGGCCGCCGGCCGTGGCGATGATCTCGTCGGGCTCCGTCAGGATGCCGGTGCAAGCGGTGGAGGCCGCCGCCATCGCCTTGCGCAGGCGCGGCAGGCCGGGGAGCGGGGTGTAATGGTGGTTGCTGCCGCGCACGGCATTGACGCAGGCCTCGATCGTTTGCGACGGCGTGTCGAAGTCATGGTCGCCGACCGAAAGCACGATGATGTCCTCGCCCGCTGCCCTGCGAGTCCAGGCGGCGAAGTGGACTTCCCAGCCATCCTTGCCCGAGGGCACGATGCCGGTAATGCGCTTCGATGGGTTTGGCATCAGGAAACTCCCGAGATCTGATGACCCGCTTGCACGAGCCGATCGCGCAGGGCGGCGATATGGGCGGGGCCGACTTCGCAGCAGCCGCCGACAATCTGTGCGCCGGCCTCGACCCAGGCAATGGCCTGATCGGCATAGGCCTGCGGATCGAGGTCATGGCGCGCGTGCAGCACGTCGACTGTGCCGCCATGCTTGAGCGCCTCGACGGAAGTGAAGCCGTTGGCGTAGGCGCCAACGGGACCGCCGAGGGCGAGCAGTTCCGGCAATGCGGCGGCAATGGCTTCGGGCCGGCAGCAGTTGAGCAGCCGTGCCGAGACCGGCAGATCGCCGAGGGCGGCAGCTGCGGCCGCAATGCTCTCGCCGCTGCGCAGGCGAGGCATGCCGTGATCGGCAAGTGTCCACGACACCCAGACGGGCTTGCCGCTTTCGCATGCCGCCGTGACCGCCGCGCGCGCCTCTTCGGCGGAGGCCATGGTCTCGCACAGGAACAGATCGACGCCTTCGGCCTGTTCGGCGACGATGCGGCGGTAGATGCCGAGCGTCTCCTCGAAAGAGATGGTCAGCGCCGGCGCGTAACTACCGAACAGAGGCGAGAGGCAGCCGGCGATTGCGGCGTCGCCGGCGTCGTCGCGAGCCTGCCGGGCCAGCTCGATGCCGCGCTTCTGCAGTGGCTTGAAAAGCTCTTCCGCCCCCTCGCGCGCCAAGCGCTCCGGCGTTGCCGAATAGGTGTTGATGGTGATGACGCGGGCGCCGGCACGGATGAATTCCGCATGCAGGTCGCGCACCAGTTCCGGTTCGTCGATCAGCACCCTGGCCGACCACAAAGGCGTCGGTTCGGACTTGCTGCGACGGACCAGCTCCTGGCCCATGCCGCCATCGGTAAGGATGACTGCGGTCATGTTCGGAGCCTCTCGTTCTTCGGATCCCACAGCGGCTCGTCCTTCTGCACCACCGCCTTGAAGCGGTCGCCGAAGATCTCGACCTCGACGGCGGTGCCCGGCTCGGCGAGATCGGTGCGCAGCATGCCGAGCGCGATCGATTTGCCGATACGATGGCCCCAGCCGCCCGAGGTCGTCTCGCCGACGATTTTCCCGTCGTGCCAGAGCGTCGACATGTAGGGCGCGTCGCAATCGCCGGGGTTTTCGACGACGAGCGTGACGAAGCGCTTCTTCACCCCCTGCTGCTTTTCATTGAGCAGCGCCGCCTTGCCGCGGAAGTCGGGTTTGTCCCATTTGACGAAGCGCTCCAGCCCGCCCTGCAGGATCGAATAGTCGGTCGATAGATCGCCCTTCCAGGCACGGTAACCTTTCTCCAGCCGCAGCGAATCCAGCGCATACATGCCGAAAGGCTTCAGGCCATGCTTCTGGCCGGCGGCCCAGACGGCGTCGAAGACGGTAACGGTGTCCGCCACCTCGGTGTGGATCTCCCAGCCGAGCTCACCGGCAAAGGAGACGCGCACCAGCTTTACCCAGCGCCCGACGATGGTCGTCTCCTGATGCGTCAGCCAAGGGAGCGTCAGGTCCGCTTCACAAACCTCCGCAAGGATTTTTCTGGAGTTCGGGCCGGCGAGGATTTGCGTAGAATACGCCTCCGTGCGGTCGGTCAGCGTGAAAGCCGCATCCGCCGGCATGCGCGATTTCAGCCATTCGAAATCGTGCCACTGCGCCACCGCCGCGGTGATCAGGGTCATGTGGTCCTCGCCATGGCGCACGACCGACATTTCGGTGACGATGCGGCCCTTGTCGTCGGCGAAATAGACCAGGCCGATGCGGCCGGGCTTCGGCACCAGGCCGGTGACCTGTAGCGCCAGCCATTCGGCGGCGCCCGGACCTTCGAGGTTGAAGCGGGAGAAGCCGGGCAGATCGAGGATGCCGGCGGCGTCGCGCACGGCCAGGCATTCCTCGCGCACGCGGTGCTGCCACGGGCCGTCGCGGCGGAAGGTCAGCGTCGCCTCCTCGGACGTGTCGTCGTCCGGTTGCGCGTACCAGGTGGCGCGCTCCCAGCCGTTATAGGCGTCGAACTGGCCGCCAAGCGCCTTGATGCGTTCATGCAGCGGCGAATGCTTGCGGTCGCGCCCCGCGGGCCAGGCATGGCGCGGGAACTGGACGGCGTATTCGTTGCCGTAGATCTCCATGCCCTTGGCGACGCAATAGTCCGGCGCGGAGGCAAAGGCGGTGAAGCGGCGTGGGTCGCAGGACCACATGTCCCATTCGGTCTGGCCCTCGGTCACCCATTCGGCCAGCACCTTGCCGGCGCCGCCGCCTTGCGCGATGCCGAAGGTGAAGACGCAGGCCTCGAAGGCGTTCGGCACGCCGGGCATCGGGCCGATCAGCGGGTTGCCGTCCGGCGCGTAGGGGATCGGCCCATTGATGACCTTGGAGAGGCCGGCGGTGCCGAGGATCGGCACGCGAGCGACGGCGTCGGCGAGGTAATGCTCCAGCCGGTCGAGATCGTCAGGGAAGAGCTGGAAGGAAAAATCCTCCGGCATCGGATCGTTGTGGCCCACCCAATGCGCGCGGCAATTGCGCTCATAGGGGCCGAGATTCATGCCGGTCTTTTCCTGGCGCAGGTAGTAGGACGTGTCGACGTCGCGCAAGAGCGGCAGCTTGTGACCCTGTTCCTTCGTCCAGGCGGCAAGCTCGGGGATTTCCTCGAACAGGATGTATTGATGGCTCATCACCATCATCGGCACGTCGCGTCCGAACATTTTGCCGACTTCGGCAGCGCGGTAGCCGGCTGCATTGACGACGATCTCTGAGCGGATCTCGCCTTGCGGGGTCGTGACCACCCATTCGCCGTTCTCGCGGCGAACGCCGGTGACCGGGCAGAAGCGGATGATTTTGGCGCCCATGTCGCGCGCGCCCTTGGCGAGTGCCTGGGTCAATTGCGCCGGGTCGATGTCGCCGTCGCTCGGATCATAGAGGGCGCCCTTGAGGTCGTGCGTCTCGATGAAGGGGTAGCGGCGCTTGATCTCGTCGGGGCCGACGACATCGATATCCATGCCCTGGTAGCGGCCCATGCCCTTGGCACGCTGGAACTCCTGCATACGCTCCTTGGTGTGGGCGAGCCTCAGCGAGCCGGTGACATGGTAGTTCATCGGATAGTCGACCGCCTCGGCGAGGCCGCGATAGAGCTCGGTCGAGTAGCGCTGCATGTTCATCAGCGACCATGACGAGGAGAAGGTCGGCACGTTGCCGGCCGCATGCCAGGTCGAGCCGGAGGTCAACTCGTTCTTCTCCAGCAGCACGCAGTCGGTCCAGCCCGCCTTGCAGAGGTGATAGAGCGATGACGCGCCGACGACACCGCCTCCGATGATCACCACGCGTGCCGTGGTCGGCAAACCCGCCATGTTCTCCTCCAACATCTAACGCGCGTCATGGCGCGCTTTGATTCTTTGCTTCATGCATGCCGTTGTCCCAAAACCGCTGCACACTTTTGGGCGGCATGCATTGGTTCAATAGACCGGCGGCGAAACCACCCAGATGACGACCGCCGGCTCGGTGCCGGGATTGCGCCAGCGGAACGGCTTGCCTTCGAAACGGAAGCTGTCGCCTTCACCGAGCCTATGCCAGACGCCGCCGATCTCGATCTCGAACGTGCCAGACACGACATAGCCCGCCTCTTCCGTCGGGCGGCGCGCTTCGGTCTTCAACTCCGCGCCCGGAGCGAAGACCGAGCGCAGCATCTCGAAGCTACCGCCGAGATCGGGCGACAGAAGCTCCTCCACCAGGCCGGATTCGCTTGTGCCAAGCGAGCGGCGGCTGCCGGCGCGCACGACCACGCCGCGCTCCTCTTCGACCGGCACGTCATGGCTGAAGAACAGGCTGAGCGGCACGCCGAAAAGCTCGGCGAAGGCGCGCAGATCACCGAGCGAAGGGACCGACAGGCCGCGCTCCACCTGGCTGACCCAGCCCACCGAGCGGCCGAGCTTCAGGGCGATCTCGGCGAGCGTCAACCCGCGGGCCTTGCGCAGCGCACGGATGTCGCCGGCCAGCAGCCGCTCGCCATTATCCTGCTCCGGCCTGACTGCAGTCGAGGTCAATCGTCCCTCTGTCCTTGGCGTGAAAAAATCTGGACAAATTTCATGAGAAGACAAGCTCATGAAAAAATCAAGAGGATTTTCATGCCATGCAAGATTTGCTTGCACGATTTTGGCGGTTGATGCAAAGCCTCGCCGACGAGCGGCGAGTGGGGCGTCCGGTCGAGGACCAGTTAGTTATTTGTGTCTGCGGATGGTCGTTGCGGGAATCGGGTTGCCGGGTCCAGCCATGCGTGAAGGGACGGCCCATGCTGGAGAAAAATAGCCGGATTGCGCTCGATGCGGCGATCGTCGACGAGGCGATCATGTCGCGTCGGTCGGTACGCGCCTTTTTGCCCGACATGGTCGACGACGAGACGATCCGCGCCATCCTCGCCGTCGCGGCGCGGGCGCCATCGGGAACCAATATGCAGCCCTGGCGGGTCTATGTGACCAAGGGCGAGATCAAGCAGCGCATCAGCGACGCGATCCTCAATTCCGGCATCCGCGCCGAGAAGGCGGAGTGGGACGAATACCGCTACTATCCCGACCAGTTCTTCGAGCCTTATCTCAGCCGGCGCCGCGCCAACGGATTCGGCCTCTACGGCGCGATCGGCATCGGCCGGCGTGAGGTCGACAGGATGCGGGCGCAGCACGACCGCAACTTCATCTTCTTCGACGCGCCGGTCGGCATGATCTTCACAGTCGACCGGCGGCTGAACAAGGGATCATGGATCGACTACGGCATGTTCCTGCAGAACATCATGGTCGCGGCGCGGGGCAGGGGACTGCATACTTGTCCGCAAGCGGCCTTCGCACCCTATCACCGCCAGATCCGCCCGGTGCTCAACGTTCCCGACGAGGAGATCGTGGTCTGCGGCATGGCGCTCGGCTATGAGGACACGTCGAAGCCCGAGAATGAATTCCGCACCGACCGCGCGCCGCTGGAAGACTGGGTGACGTTCGCGAAGTAGCGCCGGCGAAGACCGCGGCCACTTTTTCTAGAGCGTTTCACCGTTTCACGGAAACGGCGAACCGCTCTATCTCCTTGTTTTGACGCAATTCCGGGCGCAAAACCGCTCACACTTTTCCTGGAATTGCTCTAATCCGCGCTCACATGTGCGCCATGGCCGCTGACATGGGCGCCGTCCTGCGGCGTGAGCCTGAGATAGGCGAGCAGCGCGCAGAGCGTGATCAGGGCCTCGACGATGAACAGGATGCGGTAGTCGTTGACGCTGGCCTGGCCGCCACCGGCGAGCAGCGACAGGAGCGCCGCCGCCAGGCCGACGCTGATCGCGACCGCCAGCTGCCACAGGATGTAATAAAGCGCGCTGAAACGGGAAAGCTGCTCGGGCGCGATGTCCGAATAGGAGAGATTGCCGGTCGAGGCCCACTGAATGGAACGGAAGAGGCCAAAGACGAAGATGTAGGCGAGCACGATCCAGTGCGGCGTGCTTTCCTGCATCAGGGCAAAGCCCGCGACCAGCAGGGCGACAATCGGCGTGTTGGAGACAAGCACCCGCCTGAAGCCGAAGCGGTTAAGGATGCGCGGCATGAAGAAGCGCATCAGCACCGATCCGATCGCCGCGACAAAGGTCAGCGATCCGGCCTGCACGGCGCTCATGCCGAAGCCGAGCTGGAACATCAGCGGCAACAGGAACACCACCGAGCTCAGCCCGATCGTGTCGAGCCCGCCGCCGGTCAGGAAACTGATGCGAAAGGTGCGGATGCGCAGCAAGTTGAGGTCGAGCAGGGGGTTGCGGGAACGCAGGCAATAGAAGGCGGCGACGGTCAGGATGGCTATCGCCAGCCCGAGCTCCATGGCGATGCTGCCGCCCGCGAACTCCTTCGCCGCAAGCGAGTCCATGCCGAAAACGAGCAGCGCCATGCCGCTGCCGACCAGCAGGAAGCCCGCAAAGTCGAAGGGCGTGCGGACCGGCTTGGTGGTCGTGGGAAACAGCGAGGCGGCAAGCAGCGCCGCGGTCAGCGCGATCGGGATGTTGATGTAGAAGATCCAGCGCCATGAGACGTATGTGGTCAGCGCGCCGCCGACCAGCGGCCCGACCAGCGGCCCGGACTGGCCGGCGAGCGAGATGTACATGTTTATCTTGAGCGTGCGGTCGCGCGGGAAGCTCGACAGGATCACGACCTGGCCGAGCGTGCCCATCAGCGCGCCGCCGAAACCCTGCAGCGCGCGCGAGCCGACCAGCATCCAGATGTTTTCCGACAGGCCGCAGAGCGCCGAGGCGCTGCCGAAGACGAGCAGCGCAAAGCAATAGACGTTGCGCAGGCCGAAGCGATCGGCCAGCCAGCCGCCGAGCGGCATCGTGACGATGAGGCTCGCGACATAGACGGTGATCAAAAGACCGAGCTGGCTCGGCGGGCGATCAAGGCTTTCGCCGATGCCGGGCAGTGCGGTCACCACCACATTCTGATCGAGGCTGGTCATGAAGACGCCGCAGGCGACGGTTGCCGGCAACAGCAGCGACGGCTCGCCCGCCGGAACAAAGCGGGTCGTGGCTGTCGCCGTAGTCTCTGCAGTCATGGGAGGGTATTGTCGAACCGGTTGCCTGAACGGGCGCCCGCCCCGACAAGCTCCCGTGTTTGGGTATCTATCGCCCCGCTGGCCCAGGGCTCAAGCAGCAGTTGTGGCCGTCGATAGTGCCAGCCAGCCGCCTGCCGCGCCAATCCATTGGTCCTGACGCATTCCAGGACAACCGCCGGTCGCTCTTGCTGGAATTATCTTATTGTACCTCGTAGCCGACTTCCTCGCTGGCGTGGCACAAGGCCTTCCAGAAGGAGCGCGCGAACGAGCGGAACACATAGATGTCGAACTGATCGGCGCTGCTGCGCTGGATCTGGGCGAAGATGTCGTGATGGTTGGTCGAGCGTCCCGCTCCCAGCGGGAAGGCCGGCAAGGCGAAGTCGATGGCGAAGAACTTAGCCAGCACCCATTCGGCTTTGGGACCCGCGATACGGATCGCCGTGCGGCCATGCGACAGGTCGGTTAGCGTGCCGATTGACGGCGTGAGCACGCCTGTGAATGCCGACGCAAGGCCCTCGGCTTCGTCGACAACGGTGAATTTGCCCGGCGCAAAGCCGAATGCCGACTTCGCGCCGTTGCTGACGCCGCCGCCGGCGCCATCCGGCAGGGCAAGACCCGTCACCTTGTATATGCCGGACATCAGCCGCTTCTCCTCACCCGGCCATGCGGCAAGCTGCAGGATCGAGCCCGGCCGCGTTTCGGACAGGATGACGTCGATGCCGTGCTCGAAATTGCCGTGCGAGCCAGGATGGTAGACCGGCTCCAATGGCGACTGGCGCTCAACCATGCATGCGGCTCCCGTCCGGATCGTAGAAATGGTTGGAGACGATCTCGATCGGCCCGAACCGCTTGCGCAGCGGGTCGGAGACGAAGGCGCGCGTGCCGTGGCGTGCCTTGCCGTCCTTGACCAGCGCCAGCGCTATGTATTTGCCGAGCGCCGGCGAATAACAGCAGGCCGTGATGTGGCCGATCGAATCGTGCGGGTTCTCTTCGTCCAGTTCCTCGACAATATGCGCGCCGCCGTTGAACGGACGATTGTCGAGCGAGACCAGGCCGACTAGCTGCAGCCGCTCCGGCGAGATCAGGCCCTCGCGGTCCATCATGGCGGAACCGATGAAGGGCTTCTTCTTCGACAGCATCCACTCGAGATGAAGATCGCGCGCCGTGGTGCGGCCGTCGATCTCGGCGCCGGTGACGTGGCCCTTCTCGATGCGCATGGTGCCGAGTGCCTCGAGCCCGTAGGTGACCAGGCCCAAGGGCCTGCCGGCCTCGACGAGAGCCTCCCAGACGCGCGTGCCGTAGCCGGCGCCGGAATAGACCTCGAAGGCCATTTCGCCGGAGAAGGAGAGCCGGCAGATCACCACCGGCACGCCGGCGATCCGGCCGTGGACGATGCCCATGAAAGGAAGCGCCGCATTGTCGACGGCGGTGCCGGTGACGCAGGCGGCGAGGATGGCCCGCGCCTTCGGCCCGCCGATCGCCGCGCCCGCCCATTCATCGGTGACAGAGGTGACGGTGACCTTCAGCTCGGGCCATATCACGTCGAGGAAATATTCCAGATGCTGCATCACCTTGCCGGCATTGGCGGTGGTGGTGGTCATCAGGAATTCCTGCTCGCCGAGCCGCCAGGTGGTGCCGTCGTCGAAGGCAAGGCCGTCCTCGCGCAGCATCAGGCCGTAGCGGGCCTTGCCGACGGCGAGGGTGGAAAACATGTTGGTGTAGACGCGGTCGAGGAACTCCGCCGCATCCGGCCCCTGCACGGCGATCTTGCCGAGCGTCGAGACGTCGACGATGCCGGCGCTCTCGCGCGTGGCCTTTGCCTCGCGCACATAGGCCTGCTCGACCGTCTCGCCGGGAAGGCCGTAAATCATCGGCCGGTACCAGAGGCCGGCCGAGTACATGGTCGCGCCGTTGGCGATGTGCCAGTCATGCATCGGCGTCAGCCGCTCGGGCTTCAGGTCACCGAAGCGTTCGGCGGCCAGCGAGCCGATCGACACGGCCGTGTAGGGCGGGCGGAAGCGCGTGGTGCCGACCTCCGGGATCGGCTTACCGAGCGCCTCGGCCATGATGGCGAGGCCCGGCACGTTGGAGTTCTTGCCCTGGTCGGTCGCCATGCCGAGCGTGGTGTAGCGCTTCAGATGCTCGACCGAGACAAAACCCTCGCGATGCGCGAGCCGCACGTCTTCCGCAGTGACATCATGCTGGAAATCGACGAAGCTCTTGCCCTTGGCCTTGATCTCGAAGACCGGCGCCGGATCGGGGTCGCCGGGGGCCGCTTCGACGACAGGCAGCGGCGCCGAGGATGCGCTTCCACCGGCGGCCTGAAGGCCGGCCGCACGTCCCTCGGCAATGGCTTGCGCGGTCGAAAAACTGCCGGTGAAGGCGCCGGCGCCGATCCAGCGCTGCGTCGGCTGCGGCGGCAGGAAGGCCTGTTTGGCTGGATCCCACTCGGCCTTCGCGCCGGCCTGGCTGGCAAGATGGATGGTCGGCGACCAGCCGCCCGACATGGCCAGGCAATCGGCATGGATGCTGCGCTCATCGCCGCTCAGCGCGCCGCTCATCATGTCGAAGCGCTGCACCTTGAGACCGGTGAGCGCCTTGCCGCCTTCGGTCGCGACCACGGCATGGCCGGCAAGCAGCTCGGCCTCGGCCTCGCTCGCCAGCCTGCTCATCTCGTTCGACACGTCGCTGCGGACATCGACGATGGCGACGACGGCTGCCCCTGCCTTCTTCAGCGCAAGAGCGGAGCGATAGGCGCTGTCATTGTTGGTGAACAGCGCGATCCGTTCGCCGGGCAGCACGCCATATTGATTGGCGTAGCGCGCGGCCGCATGAGCCAGCATGACGCCCGGACGGTCGTTGCCGGGAAAAACCAGCGGCCGTTCGAAGGAGCCGGTGGCAAGAACCACCGTCTTGGCGCGGATCGCCCAAGAGCGCTGGCGCGGCTCGCCTTTGGCTGGCACCTCTTTGTGGTCAGTCACCCGTTCCAGCGCGGCAAGCGTGTTGCCGTCGTAGTAGCCCCAGACGGTCGTGCGCGGCAGCAGGCAGACATTGTCGTTGCCTTCGAGCTGACCGACGATGCGCCCCGCCCAGTCGGCGGCCGGCGCACCGTCGATGGTCTCGTCCGACCAGTTGGCGGAGCCACCGAAACGCGCTTCGAGCTCGGCAAGGATCACGCGCGCACCCTGGTCGGCCGCGGCTTTGGCGGCCATCAGGCCGGCGGGGCCTGAACCGACGACCAGCACGTCGCAAAAGGCGTTCATGCGTTCGTAGCGCGCGGTATCGGGGGCTATGCTCGCCTTGCCGAGACCGGCGGCGCGGCGGATGAAATGCTCGCAGAACATCCAGAAGCGCGTGCCCTTCAGCGGGCCGAACACCGGACCCATGAAGGTCTTGTAGTAGAAGCCGGCCGACAGAAGCTTGCCGCCGAGCTGGTTGAGCGCGCCGATATCCCAGGCGAGCGAGGGCGAGCGGTTCTGGCTGACGGCGACGAGCCCGTCATAGATCTCGACCATGGTGGCGGGGATGTTGGGCTCGCGCACCTCGCCGCGCAGCACCGTCACCAGCGCGTTCGGTTCCTCGACGCCGGCGGCGAGCAGGCCGCGCGGACGGTGGTATTTGAAGGAGCGACCGAACAGCGTCACACCGCTGGCAAGCAGCGCCGAGGCCAGCGTGTCGCCGGCGTGTCCCGTGTAGGGCGAACCGTCGAAGGTGAAGCGGATGGTGCGCAGCCGGTCGATGCGGCCGCCGGTCTCGGCGCGGCGCGGGCTCACGAGCGGCTCTCCGTCTTGTGGCCGCCACGGGCGAAAGCGGTGCTCAGGATTTCGTGCGTGAGCGTGTTGCGCACGACCCTCAGATGCGCGCGGCAGCCGCCGGAATGCTGCCAGATTTCATTGTGATCGCCGGCCGGGTTCAGCCGGTCGTAAACATAGGCGTTCCAGGCATCGAGATCCTGCGAGGCCGGTTGTGGCCGCTCGCGGTTGCCGTCGCCCTGGTAGGTGAATTCGATGACGTCGCGCGGGCCGCAATAGGGACAGGTGATCAACATCTTGATTTCAACCCTAGTGCAACCTGGGCGTCGCGCCCTGGCCTTTGTCGTCGATGATCAGGCCGCGATAGAAACGGTCGAGCGTGAAGGGCGCGTTGAACTCGTGCGGCTCGTCCTTGGCGATGGTCCAGGCAAAGCACCAGCCCGAGGCCGGCGTTGCCTTGAAGCCGCCGTAGCACCAGCCGCAATTGAGATACATGCCGGGCAGCGGGCCGGTGGTGATGATCGGCGAGCCGTCCATCGTCATGTCGCAAACCCCGCCCCAGGAGCGCAGCATGCGCAGCCGCGCCAGGCCCGGGAACAGCGCCAGCATCTCGCTCATCACCTCGTCGACGATCGGCAGGCTGCCGCGCTGGGCGTAGCTGTTGTAGCCGTCGAGGTCGCCGCCATAGACCAGACCGCCCTTGTCGGACTGCGAGATGTAGAAGTGGCCCATGCCGAAGGTGAGAACGGTGTCGATGATCGGTTTGATCGACTCCGAGACAAAGGCCTGCAGCACATAGCTTTCGATCGGCATATGGGAAATGCCGGCAAGCTGCATGACGCGGCCGGTGCTGCCGGCAACGGCAAGCGCCACCTTCTTGGCGCGGATGTCGCCGCGCGTGGTCGTCACGCCAATGACCCGGTCGCCGTCGCGCAGGAAGCCGGTGACCTCGCAATTCTCGATGATGTCGACGCCACGCCGGTCGGCGCCGCGCGCATAGCCCCAGGCGACGGCGTCGTGGCGCGCGGTGCCGGCGCGCGGCTGCATCAGCCCGCCAAGGACCGGAAAGCGCGCCGAGCCCGAGACGTCCAGCGCCGGGACAAGCCGCTTGATCTGGTCGACGCTCAACAGCTCGGCGTCGACGCCGAGATGGCGCATCGCGTTGCCGCGCCTTGCATAGTCGTCGAGCTGGGCCGGCGTGTGCGCGAGATTGAGGCAGCCGCGCTGCGAGAACATGACGTTGTAGTTGAGGTCGTGCGACAGGTTCTCCCACAGCTTCATCGAATGCTCGTAGAAGCGGGTGTTCTGCGGCAGAAGGTAGTTGGAGCGCACCGCGGTGGTATTGCGGCCGACATTGCCCGAGCCCAGCCAGCCCTTCTCCAGCACGGCGACATTGGTGATGCCATGCTCCTTGGCGAGATAGTAAGCGGTCGAGAGCCCATGGCCGCCGCCGCCGATGACGATCACATCATAGGACGCCTTGGGGTCCGGCTTGCGCCAGGCCGGCTTCCAGTCCTGGTTGCCGTTCAGCGCGTTCTTGAGCAGCGAAAGGGCCGAATATTCCGCCATTCTTCCTGTCGTCCTGTTGGTGCGGGGCGGCACACTATAGAGCAGCCCACAACCGCAAAGCCAAGATTGCGCCATCGCTTTTCGACAGGCCGACTTCGATCCGCTAGCGGTCCCCGGACCAGGACGGCTTGCCGCCCGGTATGGCGGTCTTTATCAAGGGCGGAATTTTCGAAGGTTTTCGGCCGCGAGTCGCCCGTCACGTCATGATCTTCCGACTGCTACGCCTGATCCTGGTCGTCATTGTCGCCGCAGCGGCGCAGCCATCGCCCGGCGCGATGGCGCAGGCGATCGGCCATGGCTCCGCGCAGCTCATCGCCGACCAGACCAAGGTGATCCAGGACCTGACGGCCAAGACGGACGGTCTGGAGAAGAAGATAAGCGATCCCGGCGAGGACGATGCCGGGCTGGTCGATATCCGCCTGCAGCTCGAGGACATCTCGCGGGCGGCGCTGAACAGCGCGCTGGCTTTCCGCTCGCGCCTCAACGACATCAACGGCCGCATCAACGTTCTGGGGCCGCCACCGGCGCAGGGACAGCAGGAGCCCGCGGTCGTCGCCAACGAGCGCGCAGCGCTCACGACCGAGAAGGCCCAAATCAACGCGGTGGTCGCCAGCGCGCAGAACCTGTCGATCCGCATCAGCGGGGTGGTCGACAGGATCGCTGCCATGCGCAGCGAGCTTTTCCGCAGCGTTCTGACGAAGCGCTACGAATTGACCGATGCGCTGAGCCCGCAGGCCTTTTCCGACGCGCATGAGCAGTTCACCGGCCTTTACAAGGCGGTAGCCTCCTGGTTGTCCTTCGCGTTCAAGTTCAAATTCCAGGCCGTCCTTGCCGCGACGCTCATGGCGCTGGCGCTGGCGGCCGTGCTCCTGATCGGCGGCAGGCGTCTGTTCGGCCGCATTTTCGAGCCTAATCCATCCGTGGAGGACCCTTCATATCTCAGCCGACTGTCCGTGGCGTTCTGGTCGACGCTGCTGCCGACCGCGGCGCTCGGCGTGTTCCTGGCCTCCGCGGTGTTCTTCTTCAACTACTACAACGTGCTGCGTGGCGATATCGGCACATTCCTCAACGCGCTGCTCGCAGTCATCGGAATGGTGTTCTGCGTCAACCGGCTGACCAATGCGGCGCTCGAGCCGCGGCTGCCGAACTGGCGCCTGATTCCAGTCGAAAGCGGCCCGGCGCGCTGGCTGGTCGGTCTGGCCACCGCGATGGCCCTGGTGCTCGGCCTCAATTATTTCCTGTCGGTCGTCAACGAGAGGATGGGTTCGCCGCTTTCGCTGACGATTGCCAGGAGCTTCGTCGCCACCATCATCGTCGGCGTCATCCTGATCCTGATGGGACTTTTGAGACCGTTCAAGGCACGGGACGGCTCGTGGCGGCCGTGGCCGGCATGGCTTCGCTTCATAGCGGTCGGGCTCGGCCTGTTCACCATCGCGGCGACGCTTCTCGGCTATATCGGCCTTGCGCTTTTCGTCTCGTTCCAGGTCGTGGTCACCGGCACCATCCTGGTCACGGCCTATATCGGCTTCCTGTCGGCGCGGGCGATCGGCGAAGAGGGCGGTTTCGCCGATACGTCGGTCGGGCGCTGGCTGTCGGCCAAGTCCAGCTATGAGGACACCGCGCTCGACCAGCTCGGCCTGGTCGTCAGCATCGCCATCAACCTGATGATCGTGCTGGTGTTCCTGCCGCTGATCCTGTTGATGTGGGGCTTCCAGCCCGGCGACATCGAGGCCTGGGCCTACAAGCTGGCGACGGGCGTCACGGTCGGATCCGTCACAATCTCGGTGCTGGGCATCCTCACCGGCATCGTCGTCTTCGTCATCGGCTATTTCCTGACGCGCTGGTTCCAAGGTTGGCTCGACGGGTCGGTCATGGCGCGCGGCAAGGTCGACACCGGCGTGCGCAACTCGATCCGGCTGGCGGTGGGCTATGCCGGCGTGGCGCTCGCGGGACTTGTCGGCATATCGGCGGCAGGCATCGACCTTTCCAACCTGGCGCTGGTCGCCGGCGCGCTGTCGCTGGGCATCGGCTTCGGCTTGCAGAACGTGGTCTCGAACTTCGTCTCGGGTCTCATCCTGCTTGCCGAACGTCCCTTCAAGGTCGGCGACTGGATCGTCGCCGGCGACATCAGTGGCACGGTGAAGAAGATCAGCGTGCGCGCGACGGAGATCGAGACGTTCCAGCGTCAGTCGGTGATCCTGCCCAATTCCAACCTCATCAACAATGCGGTCGGCAACTGGACGCATCGCAACAAGCTCGGCCGCGTCGATATCAAGGTGGGCGTCGCCTATGGCAGCGACGTGAAGCGCGCGCATGCCCTTCTGCTCGATATCGCGCGTACGCATCCCATGGTGCTGAAGAACCCCGAGCCCTTCGTGCTCTTCGCCAATTTCGGGCCGGCGGCGCTCGAATTCGAAATCAGAGTGTTCGTGGCCGATGTGATGAACGGCAGCACCGTCCAGAACGACATCCGCTTCGCCATCTTCGATACCTTCGAGGACGAGCATATCGAGATCCCGTCGACGCCGCGCGCCGTTGTCGAGACGAAGAAGCACGAGGCCTGGCCGATCGACGACGACAAGATGGAGGCCGAATTCGCCGAGCGCGAACGGCTTGAAGCGGAGGCCGCCGCCGAGCAGGCGCGTTTGGCCAAGACGAAGCGCAGGGGCCGCAAGCCAGACCCCGGCTAGTTTTGCCGCCTGGCTAAATTCCTGCCGAAGCCAATTGTGGCATGAATGCGGCATTCAGTTGCGGTTCAGCTTGCATCTCATATAAGCTCTCACGCAAAGGGCGAGAATGCCTTGCGAAATCGAACAGAGGCGGTGTGAGAACACCGGAATTGCAATGTGGAAGTCTGTCGTTGCCGCCATCGCTTTGCTGGCCATTGGCGGTTCGGCTTTTGCCGCCAGCGCGGTCAACAAGGACGCCCAGACGCGGACGTTGATCGTGACCGAAGGCGGCGGCAAGACCGAGCTGGCGCTGGCCGCCGGCGAGACGGTGGAGTTCTGCCCGAACGGCTGCTTCGTCACCCTGCCCAATGGTGATCTCGAAGCGCTGACCGGTTCCGAAACGGTCGAAATCTCGGGCGGTGTTGCCCGCGTCAAGTAAAACCCTCAAACACGATCGGCAAAGGCCGGGCGGATGTCCGGCCTTTTATCGTTTCCGGTAGCCGCTGCTTAACGATGAGGCCGGAAATACCGTCTGTGCAGCGCGCTGCAACTGGGCGTTTTAACGTTCGCTCCGCCATCTCCGGTTATATCCCTTGCCAGGACGCCGAACACGGCGCGGGTTTGAGTGGCGGATGATCCCTTCCGGATGCGGGTTTCAGGATCATGCGCTTTGGCAGGGCGGGGAAATGGACGCGCGGTCGGACAGGAACGCAATTCCGCTTGCGGTCGATCTCGATGGCACGCTGATTGCAACGGAGCTTCTGTGGGAGGGCCTGTTCATCCTCCTCAAGAAGAATCCGCTCTATCTCTTTCCGGTTCTGCTCTGGCTGACCGGCGGCCCGGCGCGGCTCAAGCAAGAAATCGCCAGGCGCATCGACATCGATCCGGCTTCACTGCCTTACCGAACTGAATTGCTCGAGCGGCTCCACGCCGAACATGAGGAAGGCCGACGGATCGTCCTGGCGACCGGCGCGCCGCGCAAATTCGCCGAGGCGATCGCCGCCCATCTCGGCATTTTCGACCGCGTGCTGGCGAACGACGGACCGCACGATCTGACCTCGGGCAGGAAACGCGCCTCGTTGGTCGCCGCCTATGGCGACGCCGGCTTCGACTATGCCGGCAACAGCCACCACGATCTCCAGCTGTTCGATCGCGCGCGCGACGCCATCGTCGTGGCGCCGGACCGCAGCGCGCGGCGCTGGCAGGCGGCACACGGCGCCGAAACCATGCCGGCGCCGAAGCGGACGCTGAAGACCTACGTCAAGATGCTGCGGGCGCATCAGTGGCTGAAGAATTCGCTGATCGCGGTGCCGATGATCCTGTCGCACAAGTATTTCAACGTCGCCATGATCTGGGAATGCGTCCTGGCGTTCCTTTCGTTCAGCGCCGTGGCCTCCGCCATCTACATCGTCAACGACTTCTTCGACCTCGCGCTCGACCGCAAGCACCCGACCAAGCGCAACCGCCCCTTCGCCAGCGGCACGCTATCGATCCCGTTCGGCCTCGGCGCCATCGTCGCGCTGCTTGCACTCGGCATCGCCATCGGCTGCCTGCTGCCGATCGAGTTCCTCGGCGTGCTCGGCGGCTACATGGTCGTCACCACGGCCTATTCGCTGTCGTTCAAGCGCATGCTCCTGGTCGATGTGCTGACGCTCGCCGGCCTCTACACCATGCGCGTGCTGGCGGGGGCGGCGGCAACCGGCGTCGACGTCTCCTTCTGGCTGCTCGCCTTCTCGATCTTCTTCTTCCTGTCGCTGGCGCTGGTGAAGCGCTTCGTCGAATTGCGCACGACCGCCATCCCCGTCGGCGAGCGCATCGCCGGTCGCGGCTACCGCACCGAGGACCAGGAGATCGTCGCCCAGGCGGGCATGGCCTCGGCCTTCTCCTCGGCGCTGGTGCTGGCGCTCTATATGGACAGCGTCTCGGTGCGCGAGCTCTATCCGCATCCGTGGCTGGTCTGGCCGCTCGCGCCGATCGTGCTTTATCTCACCATGCGCGTCTGGATCCTCGCCCGCCGCGACGAGATGCATGACGATCCGGTCGTCTTCATCATCCGCGACTGGCGCAGCCAGATCGTCGTCATCATCGGCGCGGCGCTTCTTGTCGCCGGAGGCTGGTGAGCATGGGCAGCGAGCGCTTCGGCAGCTTCGGGCTGGCGACGCCGCCGGCGCGCCGGGCGATTGCGGCCGACAAAGCCATCGCGCTGTTGAAGAGCGGGGCGGCCAAGCCGGGTTCGCTGCTCGCCTACGGCAATGGCAGCTCCTATGGCGACAGTTGCCAGAACGATGCAGGCGCCGTGGTCGACATGCGGCCGCTCGACCGCATCCGCGCCTTCAACGCCGAGACCGGCGTGATCGAGGCGGATGCCGGCGTGCTGCTTTCGGACATCATTGCGCATGCCGCGCCTTACGGCTTCTTTCCGGCCGTGGTTCCAGGCACGCAGTTCGTGACGCTGGGCGGCGCTGTAGCCAACGATGTGCACGGCAAGAACCACCACCGGCGCGGCACATTCGGCTGCCATGTCGAATCCTTGATCTTGCTGCGGTCCGACGGCCGGACGTATCGCTGCTCCACCACCGACAATGCCCCTCTGTTCAGGGCGACGATCGGCGGCATGGGGCTCACCGGACTGATCCTGTCGGCGTCGATCCGGCTGATGCGCGTGCCCTCGCTCGACGTTGTCGAGAAGGTCACCCGCTTCCGCGATCTCGCCGAGTTCTTCGATCTTGCCGAGGCGGCCGACCAGGCCAATGAATATGCCGTCGCCTGGATCGATCAGCTTGCCGGCGGCCATGGGCGCGGGCGCGGCCTGCTGTTCACCGGCAACCACGCCGAGCGCGGCTCGCATGCGGCCTCGCGGGCAGGCAGCCGGCTATCGGTGCCTGTGCAGCCGCCCTTCAACGCGCTCAACCGCCCGTTCCTTGCCGTCTTCAACGCCGCCTATCGGTGGAAGAAAAGCCGCTCCTCGGCCCCGCGCCAGGCGGGCTACCAAGGCTTCTTCTTCCCCCTCGACGGCGTTCGCGACTGGAACCGGCTCTATGGGCCGCGTGGCTTTTTCCAGCACCAGAGCGTCGTGCCTGAGGCCGCAGCGCGACGCACCGTGCCGGCGCTGCTCGAAGCGGCGCGGCAGGCGGGGCAGGGCTCGTTCCTGACGGTGCTGAAGCGGTTCGGCAGCGTTAGCTCGCCGGCGCTGCTGTCCTTCCCGCGACCCGGCTACACGCTGACGCTCGATTTCCCCAACAGGGGCGAAAAGACGCTGAGGTTGCTGGACGACCTGGACCGCATCACGGTCGAGGCGGGCGGGGCCGTCAATCCATACAAGGATGCCCGCATGGCGCCCGAAACCTTCGCCGCGTCCTTCCCGGAATGGCAGCGGCTAGAGGCGCTCCGCGACCCCGCCTTCCTGTCGGGCTTCTGGGCGCGGACGGCGAGTAAACTGGATGCGGCACGCGACACTGCGGAGGCGGCGGAATAGATCGAATTCGAGTAAATCTTGGTAAATGGTTCGTTAATATCGGGCTTTACTCAAAGCAAGCATGTGACTTCACGAAATATTTGCGAGTTTGTAGTAGGCCCGCTCAAGGGCGCGGTGGCAACAATGAAATACATCGTCTTCATTCTCTTCACGGTCATGACCAATGCCGCCGCGCAGCTCATGCTGAAGCAGGGCATGATGTCGATGGGCCCGATTTCCTTCGACGGCGTCAATCCGCTCGTCAAGCTGCTGCAGATCGTGTTCAGCCCGTGGGTGTTCCTGGGCCTTTGCACCTTCGTCGTCTCGATGGCCTCGCATCTCTTCGTGCTGTCGAAAGTCGAGCTCAGCTTCGCTTATCCCTTCCTCAGCCTTGCCTATGTCGCCGTGGCGGTCTTTGCCTATTTCGTCTTCCGCGAGGACCTCAATGGCTGGCGCATCGCCGGCATCGCCTGCATCTGCGTCGGCACGGTGCTGATCGCGCAGAGCGGTCGGGACTTGGGTGGGCGCGGGCACGAGGACCAGACCGCTTCCATCACTTCCGACAGCGCCGACACCAGCGAGGCCGTTCGATGAGACATGTGATTTTCGGCGGCGACGGCTTCGTCGGCCGTCACCTTGCGCCCAGGCTCGCCGCGGACGGCGAGGACGTCGTCGTCGCCGACATCGCCAAGAGCGACCTGCCGCACTATCGCTCGATGCGCTTTGTCACATGCGACGTGACCAATCCGGCATCGATCGCGGCAGTCGGCCTGAAGGCCGACGACATGGTTTACAACCTGTCGGCCAAGATGCTGTCGCCAATCCAGGTGCGGGCCAAGCGGCACGACTTCTTCTTCCCGGTGAACTACCACGGCACCGAGCACATCATCCAGGCGATGGACAAGGCCGGCGCCTCGAAGCTGGTCCATTACACGACCGACATGATCTACGGCCACACCATGGTGCTGCCGATGACCGAGGACCATCCAGTCGCGCCGCTCGGCGAATACGGCTTGTCGAAGCTCAAGACCGAAGAGCTCGCGGCCGAATGGCGCAAGCGCGGCATGTCGATCTCGCTGTTCCGGCCGCGCCTGATCATCGGCCCCGGCCGCCTCGGCATCCTGGAAAAGCTCTTCAAGCTCATCGACTGGAACTTGCCGGTGCCGATGATCGGCTCGGGCAGGAATCCCTACCAATTCATCTCGGTGTTCGATTGTGCGGAAGCTGCCCGCGCGGCCTGGAAAGCCGGCGTGCCGAACGAGGCTTACAATCTCGGCTCGCTCAATCCGCCGCCCGTGAGAAAGCTACTCGGCGACCTGATCCGCCATGCCGGTTCCAAGTCGATCCTGCTGCCGACACCTGGCTGGGCGGTCAAGCGCACGCTCGACCTGCTCGATTTGCTCAACATGCCGATCATGGATCCGGAGCAGTATCTGATCGCCGACGAGGAATGCGTGCTCGACGTATCCAAAGCCGAGCGCCAGCTCGGCTGGGTGCCGCAATACCGCGACGAGGACATGCTGAACGCCGCCTACAGCGAATACCGGGCCAAGAAGGACGGCCACGCCGTCGCCACCGAACAGGTTCCTGCCGAATAAAAGCGGCGAAGGGGGATTGCAAGATGACCGTCATTGCCAAACCGGAGCCGGGCGTGCGCGCGCTGGTCGATGCGCCGGCGCTGTTGCCTGCAGCAATAGCCAAGCCAGACCTGATCAGCGTCGAGCAGGCCAAGGCGATGGACGTCGCCCGCATCACCGACCTGTTCAAGGCGCATCTCAACCCGGGTCAGCTGCATTTCATGAAGCTGCTCGGCTTCCACAAGGTCAAGATCGAGCGCGCCGAGGGGATGTTCTATATCGACCAGAACGGCCGCAGGATCCTCGACTTCTTCGGCGGCTTCGGCTCGCTCGCCTTCGGCCACAACCATCCGCGCATCCTGGAAGCCCGGAAGAAATTCCAGGAGGAGAAGCGCCAGGAGATCGCCATCGCCTTCATGTCGCAATATGCGGCGGCGCTTGCGCACAACATCGCCAAGTGCTCGCCCGGCGACCTCGACATGGTGTTCCTCGGCTCCTCCGGCTCGGAGGCGATGGAAGCGGCGGTGAAGCTCGCCGAGTGTGCGGCAGGCCCGAAGCGGCCGAAAATCGTCTATGCCAAGAATTCCTTCCACGGCAAGACCAAGGGTGTGCTGGCGATCACCGACGGCCAGCTCTACCGCGCCGATTTCAAGGTGGCCGACAATACCGTGCGGGTGCCCTTCGCCGACATTGACGCGGTCGAGCGCCTGTTCCAGAGCGACCCCGAGATCGGCGTCATCGTGCTTGAAACCATCCAGGGCGGCGGCGGCATCATCCAGGCGGAGGCTGAGTACTGGCAGAAGCTGCGCGCGCTTTGCGACAGGTACGGCGTGCTGTGGGTGGCCGACGAGGTGCAATGCGGCTATGGCCGCTCCGGCCGCTTCTACGCCTTCGAGCATTACGGCGTGGTGCCGGATGTGACGGCGCTGGCGAAGTCGCTCGGCGGCGGCAAGGCGGCGGTCGGCGCCATGATCGCCAGGCGCGATGTCTACATGAAGGCCTATGGCACGCCGAAGACGGCGATGATCCATGCCATGGCAACCTTCGGCGGCATGGGCGAGGCCTGCGTCACCGCGATCGAGGCGCTGAATGTCCTTTATGACGAAGGCCTGATCGACAATGCCGCATCGACCGGCGACTACCTTCTGCGGCGGCTGCAGGCGCTGAAGGAGAAATATCCGAAGATCATCAAGGATGTGCGCGGCAAGGGGTTCATGATCGGGCTCGAGTTCCACGATTTCTCGCAGACCCTACCGACGGTGCTGCGTCCGGTGGTGAGCGTACTCGACGACAAGCTGAAGGGCTCGCTCTCGGGCTTCGTCGGCTCGCTGCTTTTGCGCGACTATGACGTGCTCGTCGCCTTCACCGAATACAACCGCAACGTCATCCGGCTCGAGCCGCCGCTGATCTGCCGGCGCGAGCATGTCGACCGCTTCGTCGATGCCTTCGACAACTTGCTGTCGCGCGGCATCGTGGCGATCGTGAAGGATTTCGTCCGCTGAGGCGACAATGCTGACCAAGTCGCCCGCAAACCCTCCCAATGCGCTCGACCGGCTGACCGCTGCCGGCCTTGCCTGGGGCGAGGGAGCTTATGCGAAATGGGCAGCACCGATCGGCGCGGTTGCGTTCTCGCTCTACATCCTGCTAACCGCGATGACGGCCTGGATCATGCCCGACGCCAATTGGGACATGCTGCCTTACATCGCGATCGCCGAGGAAGGCGCCTATCCCGATCCACAGGCGCTGCATGACTACGCCTACAACTCAGTCAAGGCCGGCGTGTCGGCCGGCGACTACAGGAAGCTGACCGACGATGGCGGCGGATTCCGCAACCACATGACTGAGAACGCCGCCGACTTCCACTCGCTGCTCGGCATGTACCGCATCAAGTTCCTCTATGCCGAGATCCTGTCCGGCCTCAGCCATGTCGTGTCGCCGGTGGACGCGATGCGGCTGGTGCAGGTGTTCTCGGTGCTTCTGTTCGGCGCCATTACGCTCGCCTGGCTGCGCTCGGAAGGCGCGCTGGCGCTGGCGCCCGTCGCCGGCGCCATCCTGATTATGGCCGAGTTCGGCGATGCGGCGCGCGCCTCTACACCCGACCTTTTGTGCTCGGCGCTGTTCCTCGGTGGGCTGTTTGCCTATGTGCGCAAACGCGAGACTGCGACCGCGATTCTGCTTTTCCTCGCCTTCATGGCGCGGCCGGACAACATCGTCTTTCTGGCGATCTTTGCCGTGCTGCTGATTGCCTTCCGGCATAGGGCATGGGGCGCACTGGCCGGCTTTGCCGCCTCCTTCGTCGCCTATTTCGCCATCTCGCGCTGGGCGCAGCACCCCGGCTGGTGGCCGCATCTGTGGTTCTCCAGCATCGAACAACATTACAACATGGACGGCTTCGAACCGCCGTTCTCTGTGGCTGCCTATCTCCGAGCCTTCGCCGTCTCGGTGGTGCGTGCCGTCAACATCGACGGCTGGGTCGGCGTTTGCGTGCTGGCGCTGGCCGGTTGGTATGGGCTTGACCGCGCCGGCTTTCGGCTCGACCGCCGCGCCGGCATCCTGCTTGCGGCACTCGTGCTCGGCGTTCTGGCAAAGTTCGCCGTCTTCCCGATCCACGATACCCGCATCTATTTCCCCAACCTTCTGCCGCCCTTCCTGCTGCTGGCAGCGCCGCTGATGGCGCTTTGGGCGTCGGTCAGCCGGAGCGGTGACGAGGCGCTGCAAGTCGTTCCCGGAGACACGCCGTGAGTGCATTTTACGCGCTTGTGCGCGTGCACCGCGCACGACGGAATGAGCTGCAATTGCCGTCGAACGCTTGACAAGACAATGCCGGCCCGTTCAACCTAAGCCATTCACCAGGGGAGTCCCGGCAAGGGGCTGAGATACTGCTGGCTTTTGCAGTGACCCGTTGAACCTGATCCAGTTCATACTGGCGTAGGGACGGTGCAAGCGCTTTGCGGGAGTTCATGCCCGAAGACCTGTCTCGGCAGGTAAACCGAAGCGTCTTTTCATCCTTCCGGCACAGAACTGGGTCTCCAATGCAACGAGCAAAGGAGCCTCAAATGAATGCCCTGACCCCGACCGTATCGACCGGGCCGCTGCCGGCTTCGCGGAAGATCCACAAACCCGGCGTTCTCCATCCGCAGATCAGGGTGCCGATGCGCGAGATCGCGGTCCACCCGACTTCCGGCGAGCCACCGGTGACGGTCTACGATCCGTCAGGCCCCTATACCGATCCCGCGATCGAAACCGATATCGAGAAGGGTCTTGCCCGGCTTCGGCAGGACTGGATCGCGGCGCGCGGCGATGTCGAATCCTATGACGGCCGCCATGTCAGGCCGGAGGACAACGGATTTGCGGCAGGCGAGCGTCTCACGCGGGAATTTCCGATCCGCAACCGTCCACTGAGGGCCAAAGCCGGCAAGGCCGTCACCCAGTTCGCCTATGCGCGCGCGGGCATCATCACCCCCGAGATGGAATTCGTCGCCATCCGCGAAAACCTCGGCCGCGAGATCCTGCGCGGCACGCTGCAACAGGACGGCGAGGCGTTCGGGGCATCGATCCCGGATTTCGTCACGCCGGAATTCGTGCGCGACGAGGTAGCGCGCGGCCGTGCGATCATTCCCGCCAACATCAACCATCCCGAGAGCGAGCCGATGATCATCGGCCGCAATTTCCTGGTGAAGATCAACGCCAATATCGGCAATTCCGCCGTCACCTCCTCGATGGCCGAAGAGGTCGAAAAGATGGTCTGGGCGATCCGCTGGGGCGCCGACACCGTCATGGATCTGTCGACGGGCCGCAACATCCACAACATCCGCGAATGGATCGTGCGCAACGCGCCGGTGCCGATCGGCACGGTGCCCCTCTACCAGGCGCTGGAAAAGGTCGGCGGCATCGCCGAGGATCTGAGCTGGGAGGTCTATCGCGACACGCTGGTCGAGCAGGCCGAGCAGGGCGTCGACTACTTCACCATCCATGCCGGCGTGCGGCTGCACTACATCCCGCTGACGGTCGACCGGGTCACAGGCATCGTCTCTCGCGGCGGCTCGATCATGGCGAAATGGTGTCTGCACCATCACCGCGAAAGCTTCCTCTATGAGCATTTCGAGGAAATCTGCGACATAGCCAGAGCCTATGACGTCTCCTTCTCGCTCGGCGACGGCCTTCGACCCGGCTCGATCGCCGATGCCAATGACCGAGCCCAATTCGCCGAGCTGGAGACGCTTGGCGAACTGACGAAGATCGCCTGGGCAAAGGACTGCCAGGTGATGATCGAGGGCCCCGGCCATGTTCCCATGCACAAGATCAAGCACAACATGGACAAGCAGCTCGCCGTCTGCGGCGAGGCGCCTTTCTACACACTCGGACCGCTGACGACGGACATAGCGCCGGGCTACGACCACATCACGTCCGGCATCGGCGCCGCCATGATCGGCTGGTTCGGCACGGCCATGCTCTGCTATGTGACGCCGAAGGAACATCTCGGCCTGCCGGATCGCAATGACGTCAAGACCGGCGTCATCACCTACAAGATCGCCGCGCACGCCGCGGATCTCGCCAAGGGGCATCCGGCGGCGAAGATCCGCGACGACGCGCTTTCGCGGGCACGGTTCGAGTTCCGCTGGGAAGACCAGTTCAACCTATCGCTCGATCCCGAGACGGCGCGCTCGCTCCACGACGAGACGTTGCCCAAGGAAGCCCACAAGCTGGCGCATTTCTGCTCGATGTGCGGGC
>LM655194.1:235000-235274 GCA_000824825.2 Mesorhizobium sp. ORS 3324 | reverse complement strand
GCCGGATAGGCGGCAATGCCTCCCGGCTCGCCGGCGGCATGCTCGCCCCCTGGTGCGAACGCGAAAGCGCCGAGGAGGCGGTTGTCACGCTCGGCATAACTTCGGCCGACTGGTGGGAAAGGGCACTGCCCGGACTCGTGACAAGGGCCGGCACTCTCGTTGTCGCCCATGCGCGCGACGCCTCCGAGCTTGCCCGCTTTGCGGCTCGTACGCGCAATTGTCAGTCCGTCGACGAAGAGGCGATTGCCACCCTCGAACCCGATCTTGCCGGCCG
>LM655194.1:233494-234900 GCA_000824825.2 Mesorhizobium sp. ORS 3324 | reverse complement strand
GCGCCATGGGCGTCGTATTTCTCCTCGAGGCAGGCGAAATTGCCTGTTCCGACTTCGATCAGGTGATCGACTGCACGGGCATCGCGCGAGGCGACGACGACTTGCGCGGCGTGCGCGGTGAAATGCTGCTCCTGCGCACACGTGATGTCTCGCTTGCCCGGCCCGTGCGTCTCCTCCATCCGCGCCATCCGATCTATATCGTACCGCGGGCCGATCATCACTTCATGGTCGGTGCGACCATGATCGAAAGCGACCACGACGGGCCGATCACCGCCCGTTCGCTGATGGAACTGCTCAACGCGGCCTACGCACTCCATCCGGCGTTCGGTGAGGCCGAAATCGTCGAGACCGGAGCGGGCGTGCGCCCTGCCTATTCCGACAACCTGCCGCGGGTGAAGCGTCGGAAGGACGGCGCGATCACGATCAACGGCCTCTACCGGCACGGTTTCCTGCTTTCACCGGCCATGGCCGAGCAGGCTGCCAGCCTTCTCTGCAATTCATCTGCCGACCTGGAGTCTGAAAATGAAGCTGATCGTCAATGGCGAAGCGCTTGAGGTCGAGGCGACGACGCTCGCCGTCCTTTTGAAGGAGCTTGACTATGAGGGTGGCTGGCTCGCCACCGCGCTCAACGGCGACGTCGTGCCCGCCGCCGAACGGGCGGAATGCCGGGTGAGCGAGGGCGACCGGATCGAAGTCCTGTCGCCCATGCAGGGAGGCTAGCCGATGTTCGATCTTCTCGGGACAAATCTTGTCTCGCGCCTGCTGCTGGGCACCGCCCAGTATCCTTCGCCGGCGATCCTTGCCGAAGCGGTCAAGGCATCGGGCACCTCGGTGGTGACCATCTCGCTGCGCCGGGAAATGGCCGGCGGCAGGGCCGGCGAACAATTCTGGTCGCTGATCCGCTCGCTCGGTGTGAGGGTGCTGCCCAACACCGCCGGCTGCCATTCCGTCAAGGAAGCCGTGACGACCGCGAAGATGGCGCGCGAGGTCTTCGGCACGTCCTGGATCAAGCTCGAAGTGATCGGCAACCACGACACGCTGCAGCCCGACGTGTTCGGCCTGGTCGAGGCCGCACGCATCCTTAGCGAGGACGGTTTCGACGTATTCCCCTATACCACCGACGACCTTGTCGTCGCCGAGCGGCTGCTGGAGGCAGGCTGCAAGGTCCTGATGCCGTGGTGCGCGCCGATCGGTTCGGCGCTCGGACCGATCAACATCATGGCGCTGCGCGCGCTGCGCGGGCATTTCCCCGACGTTCCGTTGATCGTCGATGCGGGGCTCGGACGACCATCGCACGCGGCAATCGTCATGGAACTCGGCTTTGACGCCGTGCTCCTCAACACGGCGGTCGCCAAGGCTGCCGATCCGGTGGGCATGGCGCGGGCTTTCAGCAAGGCGGTCGATGC
>LM655194.1:227797-233394 GCA_000824825.2 Mesorhizobium sp. ORS 3324 | reverse complement strand
CTCGGCGTCAGGCTGGTGCAGCTTCGCATCAAGGACATGGGCGAGGACAGGCTGCGGGCGGAAATCCGCAAGGCAAAGGCCTTGTGCGCACGACATGACTGCCAGCTCATCGTAAACGATCATTGGCACCTCGCGATCGAGGAGCGCTGCGACTTCGTCCATCTCGGCCAGGAGGATCTGCAAGCCGCCAACCTCCAGCAGATACGGGCAGCCGGCATCAGGCTCGGACTGAGCACCCACGATCATGCCGAACTGGAAACGGCGCTGGCAGCCGAGCCCGACTACGTAGCGCTTGGTCCCGTCTATCCGACCATCCTGAAGAAGATGAAATGGGCGCCGCAGGGGCTCGAAAGGGTTCGCGCCTGGAAGGACGCCGTCGCACCCATTCCGCTGGTCGCCATCGGCGGCCTCAATCCCGAGCGGCTCGACGGCGTTTTCGCGGCCGGCGCCGACAGCGCCGCGGTGGTGACGGACATAACGCTGAACCCGGATCCCGAGGCGCGCACCAGGGAATGGATCGAAAAGACTGACCCATGGCGCTGAACCGAGACCCGCATGTGCTCGTCGTCGGCGGATCGGATTCCAGCGGCGGCGCCGGGATTGCCCGCGACATCGAGACGATCTCTGCCATCGGCTTGCGCGCTTGCGTTGCCGTCACCGCAGTAACGGTGCAGACACACCAATCCGTCACGGCAATCCACCATATGCAGCCCGGCCTGGTCGCCGATCAGATGCGCGCGGCGCTGCGGGCCAACAGAGTGTCGGCGATAAAGATCGGCATGCTTTCGACGGGACGCGTCATCGCGGCGGTTGCCGCCGTGCTCAGCGAAAATCCGCGGATACCGGCAGTCCTCGATCCGGTGCTGGCTTCCTCGTCGGGCAGGCAACTGCTGGAAGCGGGGGCGGTCGGAGTCTTGAAGCGCGATCTCATGCCGCTTTGCCGTCTCGTCACGCCGAACCTTGTCGAGCTGGCGGTGCTGACCGGCTCGGATTTGGCCGTGAACGACGATGATGCGCTGCGGCAGGGAAGGCGATTGCTTGCGGACGGGCCGCAGGCGCTGCTCATCAAGGGCGGCCATGCAACGGGACCCAGGTCGACGGATATCCTGTTAGGCTCTGGACAAGAGCCTATCCGCTTCGACATGCCCAGGCTTGCCGGTTCGATGCGTGGAACCGGCTGCATGCTGGCGAGCGCGATCGCGGCGCATCTGGCCGGTGCGAAACCGCTCGAGGACAGCGTGCGCGAAGGCAAGCGGCTTGTCTTCGAGAAGCTCCTGCGGTGTATCGAGCGCGAACCCGGCTCCGGGGCATAAGATAAGCAATTCCTCGCCTATGACAGCCTGGGGGAGGCGTGTTCCGGCGTCAGGGTCGCTCGGCCTTTTCCTAATGTCGCAAACAGGCTTCAATCACCCCACCGCTCGGCCCTATAGTCCGCGCGCTTTACCACTTTGGAGTCGCGGGCAATGGCAGAGTTTCCGAAAAAGGCGAAGGTCGTCATCGTCGGTCTTGGCGGTATCGTCGGCGCGTCGGTCGCCCATCACCTGATCGAGCGCGGCTGGGACGACATTGTCGGCATCGACAAGTCGGGCATCCCGACCGATATCGGCTCGACGGCGCATGCCTCGGACTTCTGCTACACCACCAGCCACGATTTTCTCTCCTGCTGGACGACGCTCTACTCCATCGATTTCTATGAGAAGATGGGCCATTACGCGCGCATCGGCGGCCTGGAAGTCGCCCGCGTCGGCGACGACGGTCGCATGGAAGAGATCAAGCGCAAGGTTGCTTCCGCCAAGGCGTTCGGCACCCGCGCCCGGCTGATCGAGCCGGCCGAGATCAAGAAGAAGTTCCCGCTGATCGAGGAGCATCTGGTGCAGGGCGGCCTGTGGGACCCTGACGCCGGCCTCGTTGTCCCGCGCTCGCAAACGGTCGCCGGCAAGCTGGTCGACCAGGGCGTCGCCTCCGGCAAGCTCCAGGCCTTCGCCAACACCTCGGCCAAGGAGCTGATCGTCGAGGACGGCCGCATCAAGGGCGTGGTGACCGAGCGCGGCACGATCGAGGCCGACTACGTCGTGGTCTGCACCGGTATTTGGGGCCGGCTGACCGCTGCGCTGGTCGGCGAAGACCTGCCGGTCATGCCGATCGACCATCCGCTGACCTTCTTCGGCCCTTACAACGAGTTCGCCGGCACCGGCAAGGAGATCGGCTGGCCGCTGCTGCGCGACCAGGGCAACTCGGCCTATATGCGTGACACCGGCGATCCCAAGACCGCCGAAGGCGGCCAGATCGAATGGGGCTATTACGAGGAGACCGATCCGCGTCTCTGCCATCCGCGCGACCTGCTCGAGAAGGACCAGGCGCGGCTGTCGCCCTCGCAGCGCGACCTCGACATGGAGCAGATCATGGCGCCGCTCGAGCGCGCCATGGAGCTGACGCCGATCCTCGGCGAGCTTGGCTATAATGAAGGCCATTCCTTCAACGGCCTGCTGCAGGTGACCACCGACGGCGGCCCGTCCATGGGCGAAAGCCAGAAGGTGAGGGGTCTGTGGTATGCCGTCGCCATCTGGGTCAAGGACGGCCCGGGCATGGGCAAGCTGATCGCCGACTGGATGACTGATGGCCGCACGTCGATCGACCATCACGCCATCGACTATTCGCGTTTCTATCCGCACCAGATGCAGGAGCAGTTCATCTGGGATCGCTGCACCGAGACGGCGATGAAGGTCTATAATCCGGCGGTCCATCCGCGCGAGCCCTTCTCCAAGGGCCGCAACGTGCGCCGCTCGCCTTTCTGGGAGCGTGAGAAGGAACTCGGCGGCTATTTCATGGAACTGGGCGGCTGGGAGCGTGCCCACGGCTATGCCGCCAACGAGCATCTCCTGGAAAAATACGGCAACCGCGTGCCGGTGCGCGAGAACGAGTGGGACAACCGCCATTTCTGGCGCGTCTCCAATGCCGAGCACCTGGCGATGAGCGAGGATTGCGGCATCGTCAACCTGTCGCACTTCTCGATGTACGATGTCGAGGGGCCGGACCATGTCGCGCTGCTGGAATGGCTGTGCGCGGCCAAGATCGGCGGCGACAACAATATCGGCAAGGGCATCTATACCCACTTCCTCGACGAGGAAGGCATGGTGCGCGCCGACTTCACCGTCATCCGCATGGCCGATCGCTGCCGGGTCATCGACGGCGCCGATGCCGGTCCGCGCGACTTCCGCTACATGCAGCGCACCGCGCAGGACAAAGGTTTTGATGTCACAGTTACCGATGTGACGGAAAAATACGTGACAATCGGCATCTGGGGGCCGAACGCCCGCACCACCTTGCAGAAGGTGGTCGAGGACCCGAATGGACTGACGCCGGAGAATTTCCCGTTCGCGGCGATCAAACCGATCCGGATCGGCGGCAAGGACGTCACGGCTTTCCGCATCTCCTATGTCGGCGAGCAAGGCTGGGAACTGCATATGCGCTACGAGGACGGCCTGGCCGTCTGGGACGCGCTGCGCTCGACCGGCGTCATGCCGTTCGGCGTCGAGACCTACGCCAACACGCGCCGCATGGAAAAGAGCCTGCGGCTGCAGAACGCAGACCTCTTGACCGAGTACAACCTTCTCGAAGCCGATCTCGCCCGCCCGAAGGTCAAGGAGAACGACTTTTGCGGCAAGGCCAAGCATCTGGAGTATCGCGCCCGCGAGCATCAACCGGCGATGCTCTGCACGCTGGTGATGACCGAGAACACCGATTCCAAAGGCGTCGCGCGTTATCCGGTCGGCACCATGCCGGTGATGGATCCGGCGACGGGCGAGACGCTGGTCGACGAGCTCGGCCGGCGCTCCTTCACCACCTCGGTCGCGTATGGCCCGACCATCGGCAAGAACATCGCGCTCGCCTATCTGCCTTGGGCCTACTGTCAGGAAGGCCGCAAGCTGCAGGTGGAATATTTCGGCGAGACCTATCCGGTCGAGGTGGCCGGCGTCGGCTACAAGCCGCTCTACGACCCGGAGAATCTGAAGCCGCGCAGTTGAACGCTGCCCGCTCGGAAAGGCCCGGTCGACGTCGGGCCTTTTTACTTTGTCCATCTCCGATTATCGCTTACCGTTGCGGCATGTCCGCTCCCGGCCGAACAGGGCATTGGCTTTCAGGCGCCGCCGCGCTGGCGCTGCTGCTTGGCCTGACGGCACGATCGACGGCGATAGAGCCGGTCGATGTCGAGCTGGTGCTGGCGGTCGACGTTTCGCTCTCCATGTCGCCGATGGAACTCGAGATCCAGCGCCACGGCTACGCTGCGGCGCTGACCGATGACAATGTGCTGAAGGCCGTTGCCGACGGCGCCTATGGCAAGATCGCGGTCACCTATGTCGAGTGGGCCGGCACCAGATGGCAGCGCGTCGTCGTGCCCTGGACGGTGATTGCCAATCGCGCCGATGCCGAACGGGTCGTGGCCCAGCTCAATGCCAGTCCGCCGGACAGCGCGCGGCGAACCTCGATCTCCGGCGCGCTGACTTTTGGCAGCGACCTTTTTGCCGAAAGCGGTTTTCAGGGCACCAAGCGCGTCATCGATGTTTCGGGCGACGGACCCAACAACCAAGGCGCGCCGGTCGACATCACGCGCGACGAGGTGGTGAAGCAAGGCATCACCATCAATGGCCTGCCGCTGATGACGCGGGGCGGTTTCAGCGGCGCCTTCGACGTCGCCAATCTCGACCGCTACTACAGCGACTGCGTCATCGGCGGGCCGGGTGCCTTCATGATCCCGGTCAACGACTGGACGCAATTCCCCGAAGCGATCCGCCGCAAGCTGGTGCTCGAGCTTGCCGGCCCCGCCTTGCAGCAATGGGCGGCGCAAGAGGCAGCCCGCCCGCCGGTCCTGCTCGCCGACGACGGGTCGGCCGCCGACTGCCAGGCCGGCGAGAAGATGTGGCGCAACCGCGGCTGGCTGCTGGACAGCCGCTAAAAGCAATTCCAGGAAAGGTGCACAGCGGTTTTCCGGCCGGAATTGCGGCAGGCAAGGAAAGCAATTCTAGGAAAATTGCGCAGCGGTTTGTCGTCTGGAGCGTTATAGCAGGGCCGAGGTTGGCGGCTGGACGATCAGGCGCGAGCTTGCTTCCGCGCGTGGCACGATGGCAAGTGCTCCTGGGGCCGGCGGCATCGCTCGACTTGACTGAACGAGGAAGAATCACAATGAACCGCCTGCTCATTCCAACCGTACTTGCGTCGCTGCTTTGCGCCGGCAGCGCCAGCGCCCAATTCTACAGCGAGGCCGCCTGCGTGCTGTTCGAGGATGGAAATTTCCGCGGACGCTCGCTGGAAATGGGCCCCGACGACAGCGTCAATTTCCGTGGCGGCCAGTTCTGGAACGACCGAGTCTCCTCCGTGCTCATACGCCGTGGCTGCACGCTCGTCGCCTATGAGGATTCGGGTATGCGCGGCCGCTCGATCGAGCTCGACCGCAGGGTCCGCGACTTCGGAGGCTCCGCCTGGAACGACCGCATCTCGTCGGCCGAGTGCTATTGCGACCAGTATTGAGGGTCGTATCTGGAGCAGTTCATCGTTTCACGGAAACGCTGAACTGCTCTGACTATTTGTTTTTACGCAAT
>LM655194.1:220028-227697 GCA_000824825.2 Mesorhizobium sp. ORS 3324 | reverse complement strand
TTTTCCTGGAATTGCTCTAGCAGTTTCAGGAGAACGCGCTCCTCATCATACGTTCCAGGGCGTCGGCCATGCGTGGCATGGAGGCCACTTCGCCGGCGTCCTGAGGCACCCTGCCAGGGGTCTTGTTCGCGTCCATTAGATACGTCTTGCCGTCGTGGACCGCGAAATCGAACTTGCCGTAATCAAAGCCCAGTTCCCGGCGCCTTTGGCGGAGCTCGTCCGGCACCGGGCAAGGTTCGCTACGAAACACGCCTGCGCCTTTCACGATGCGGTCGCGCGAGACAAAACGGCCGCAGAAATCGTAGTCGCCGCAAAAGAGCCAGTAGCGCAGCGCAAATCCGTCCGGCTCGATCTCAGGCAGGAATCTTTCCACCAGCAGATCTGGATCGCCGAAAACTTCCGCCGGCACCTCGGACGCGTTGTCGAAAACCGGATATTCCTTCATTGCCCTGGCGTTGGGAAAGGGCAAGGGGCGCCTTGCTCGCGCAGCGCGAAGATTGAGTCGGCTCTCAGGAAGGCCGCCGCAGTTGAGGACGCCCTTGACGATGACCGGACCCTCCCAGCCGTCGTGCGGGGCAACCCTGGCGGTGCTGACGCGCGATTTTGAAATATCTGTCACACCGACATTGAGACAAAATGGAAAGCGGCGCCCATACTCGACGTAAGCCGGCTCGACCAAGGTGGCATCGACATGAAGGATCGCGGCGTCCCCTCTTGTCTTCGTCGAGAAACCCTGGGCGACGGTCCAAGAATGGCCGCGCCGGCGCAATTCCTCAAGGATAGCATGAAGCATGTAGCTGCTCTCGGCTCGCCGAAACAGCTTGCGCTCAAGCAACCGGTCGTGCTCGTGCGTTATCACCACTAAGTGCGCCACTTTGGCCCTCCGACCATCTTCCTCTTGAGCAGGGGATAATATAAAGGCCTCCCCCAGGGGAAGTGCAATGCACTACGAAAGGGGAGAGGGGCATGTCCGATCTATGGGCAAATCTTTTTCGCACGTGGGATCTCATCAAGGCGCCTTTGCGCCCGCATCCCGACGTCGTGCAGGTTATGAAGCGGGAGCTGCGGACGGACGACGCGGAAATGGTGCTGTTTGGCGTCACGCCCGAGTTTGCCAAACTCGGTAAGTCGTTGGTCGCCGTCGATGCCAATCCGAACATGATCGGTGCGCTGTGGATCGGCGACCATGCAGACCGCAAGGCGGTGGTCGGCAACTGGCTCGACCTTCCAATTCCGGACAAGAGCGTCGATGCGATCGTCGGCGACGGCTGCCTTTCGGCCGTCGTAAGTGAAGCACAGCGCCTAAGATGCCTGGAAGAGATGGCACGCGTGCTGAAGCCGGGCGGCCGCGCAGCCATCAGGCTGTTTGCAAGGCCGAAGAACACCGAGCCGCTCCACGCTATCAAGGCGGATGCACTGGCCGGCAGAATAAAGGCGCTGGCCGAAATCGTGCTCCGCACCGCGCTGTCGCTGCCGGCCGCGGCGCCTGACTACGGCCTGAAGATGTCCGCAGTTCTTGACGGTATCAATGAGATGTTCGGCGACCGGACCGAGTTGATGGCGGCTGGCGGATGGCAGCCGGGCGCATTTGCCTTCATCGATCTCTACAAAGGGTCCGACACAATCTGCTGCTGGCTGAACGAGGACATCCATGTTGCGGAGGCGTCGCGCTATTTCGACGATGTCCGCCTTGTCGCCAGCGGCGACTATCCCGTTGCCGAGCGCTGCCCGGTGCTGGTCGTGAGCTCGCCGCGGAAATGATATGCGGCGCAGCGAGATAGGCGGGCACCGTCTGTTCGCCTTGTTTGGACCATGGTCCATGACCGGTCCTGTTCATTGACAAGCCTTTTGTGCTCTGTGAGACATTTCCTCTCTCACCACATAAAAGGGGAACCACGATGAACAGGACCAGTATTTTCGCGGCGGCACTGACGGCTGCCGTCGGATCGGCCGCGCCGGCCATGGCCGCGACGTCGCTCACCATCGGCATCAGCGGCTGGACCGGCTTCGCGCCGCTGACGCTCGCCAAGCAGGCCGGCATTTTCGAGAAACACGGGTTGAACGTCACGCTGAAGAAGGTGCCGCAGGCAAGCCGTCCGTTGGCGATCGCCAGCGGCGACCTGCAATGCGCGGCCACCACGGTCGAGACCTGGATGGTGTGGAACGCCAGCGGCGTCACCACCAAGCAGATCTTCCAGCTCGACAAATCCTACGGCGCCGACGGCATCGTCGTGCGCAACGACATCAAGACGGTCGCCGACCTCAGGGGCAAAAACGTCGCGTCCTCCGCTCCGGGCACATCGCCCTATTTCCTGCTCGCCTGGGTGCTCAACAAGAACGGCATGTCAACCAAGGACGTGACGGTCGTCAATCTGGAGCCGGATGCGGCGGCGCAGGCTTTCCTTGCCGGCCAGAACGATGCCGCCGTTACCTACGAGCCGTTCATTTCGGCGGTGCGCGACAAGTCTGACCAGGGTCACATCCTCGCGACCACGCTCGACTATCCGATGGTGATGGACACGGTCGGCTGCACGCCGGACTTCCTCAAGGCCAATCCCGATGCGGCCAAGGCGCTGGCCGACAGCTATTTCGATGCCCTCGACATGATCAAGAAGGAACCGCAGAAGTCCTATGAGATCATGGGCGCCGACGTGAAGCAGTCGGCCAAGGAATTCGAGGACTCGGCCAAGTACCTGAAATGGACCGACCGGGAAGAGAACAAGCAGTTCTTCACCAAGGATTTCCAGGACTTCTCCAAGACCGCGGCGGAGCTTTTGCTGCAGATGGGGCTCATCAAGGAAGCGCCTGACGTGACGACGCTTGCCGACACAAGCGCGGTGGCCAACTGATCGCGCATTCCCGGCCGACGGCGGCGGCCAGCCGCCGTTCTTGCTCCTTAAGGCGAGTCGCGATCTTCAGATTCGCTCCCTGCGCTTAGGTTTGATTTTACGCATGTCTTTCTCCCGAAATCGGTTCCCGCTTTCGGAAGACATGCTTTAAGGACCGTGCCTGATGTTGCGTCCCTTGCATCCCGTGCCGCCGGGCGCCCGAACCGTGCTCGGCATCGCCTTCTTTATGCTCTTCGTGGCGTTCTGGGCCTGGATCACACTTGGCGGCCACGTGAACCGGATCTTTCTTGCCGATCCGCTATCGATGCTGCGCGACGGCTGGCGGCTTCTGGTCGAGGACCGTTTCTGGCTCGACATCCTGATCACCATCTGGCGCGTCTTCGGCGGCTTCGTGCTGGCCTCTGTCATCGCCGTGCCGCTCGGCATCGCCATGGGCGCCTGGAAGCCGGTCGAAGCGTTCCTCGAGCCGTTCGTATCCTTCGCCCGCTACCTGCCGGCATCCGCCTTCATCCCGCTGCTCATCCTGTGGGCCGGCATCGGTGAGTTGGAAAAGCTGCTGGTGATCCTCGTCGGCTCGGTCTTCCAGATCATCCTGATCATCGCGGTCAAGGTCGGCAGCACGAGGCGCGACCTGGTCGAGGCAGCCTACACGCTTGGCGCGACCGACAACGGCATCGTCAAGCGGGTGATCATGCCGGCCAACGCGCCGGAGATCGCCGAGACGCTGCGGCTGGTGCTCGGCTGGGCCTGGACCTATGTCATTGTCGCCGAGCTGATCGGCTCGTCGTCCGGCATCGGCTACATGATCATCAACAGCCAGTCGCGACTGGCGACCGGGCAGATCATCTTCGGCATCATCGTCATCGGGCTGATCGGGCTCTTGTCCGATTTCGCCTTCAAGGCGCTCAACCGCTGGCTCTATCCATGGAGCCTGGCGTGAGCAAGCTTCTCATCGAAGGCGTTTCCCGAACCTTCGCCGGGGTGCGCGGCGGCAAGCCGGTGCAGGCGCTGCAGCCCGTCGACCTTGCCGTCGCGGCCAATGATTTCATCACCATCCTCGGCCCATCCGGCTGCGGGAAATCGACCTTGCTCAGGATCGTCGCCGGGCTGGAGGCGCCGAGCACAGGCCGTGTGCTGCTCGACGGCAAGGCCGTCACCCGGCCGGGGCCGGACCGAGGCATGGTCTTCCAGTCCTATACGCTGTTTCCGTGGCTCACCGTCGCGGAAAACATCGCTTTCGGACTGCGCGAGCGCGGCATGCCCGAGCGCGAGCGCAACGAAATCGTCGCCTCCTATGTCGATCTCGTCGGGCTGAAAGGCTTCGAGAACCATTGGCCGAAGCAGCTTTCGGGCGGCATGCAGCAACGCACGGCGATAGCGCGCGCTCTCGCCAACGACCCTGCGATCCTGTTGCTCGACGAGCCGTTCGGCGCGCTCGACAACCAGACGCGCGGGCTGATGCAGGAACTGCTGCTCGGCATCTGGGAACGGCGCAAGAAGACAGTGCTGTTCGTCACACACGACATCGAGGAAGCGATCTTCATGGCCTCGCGCGTGATCGTGATGACGGCCAGGCCCGGCCGGATCAAGTCCGACGTGCCGGTCGATCTGCCGCATCCACGCCACTACACGCTGAAGACCAGCCCGGAATTCTCCACTTTGAAAGCGCGGCTCACCGAGGACATCCGCATCGAGGCCATGCGGACGGCGCAGACGCAGCCCGCCTAGTTCCGTCTGGAATAGTTCAGGCGGCCAACAATTGCTTGCGGTCGACGCGTTCCTGCTGCGGCGAGCGGGCATAGAGCTCGCGGTAGCATTTTGAGAAGTGCGAGGCGGAGACGAAGCCGCAGGCCACCGCCACCTCGACCACCGGCATCGAGGACTGGATGAGCAGGTGCCGGGCGCGGTCGAGCCGGATCTCCAGGTAGTAGCGGGCAGGGGAGCGGCCCATCTCGGTGCGGAACAGGCGCTCGATCTGCCGGCGCGATAGGTCGACGTGGTCGGCGATCTCGATCAGCGACAGCGGCTCGGAGAGGTTTGCCTCCATCAATTCGATAATGGTCAGCACCTTGGAGTTCTGGACACCGAGGCGCGCCCGCAGCGGCAGGCGCTGGCGATCGGTCGGGCTGCGCACGCGGTCGGTCAGCACCTGCTCGCAGACGCGATTGACGAGGCTTTCGTCGAAGTCGTCGCCGATCAGCTTCAGCATCATGTCGAGCGCGGCTGTGCCGCCGGCGCAGGTATAGATGTTCTGGTCGACCTCGAAGAGATCGGCGAAGACATTGGCCTTCGGGAAGGCCTCCGAAAAGCCCGGCAGGTTCTCCCAGTGAATGGCGCAGCGCTTGTTGGAAAGCAGCCCGGCGGCGGCCAGGATATGCGCGCCGGTGCACAGGCCGCCGACAGCGACGCCGCGATTATATTCCTCGCGCAGCCAGGCGAAGGCCGACTTGTTGTGGTAGCGCTCGACATTGATGCCGCTGCAGACGATCGCCATGTTCGGCCTGTCCGGACCGGCCATCTTCCTGCGCTCTTCCTCGAGCGAGGTGTTGACGGCGCATTCGACGCCGTTCGAGGCGCGCACAGGCTTGCCGTCGATGCTTGCCAGGCGCCAGGTATAGGCATCGTAGCCGAGCATCCGGTTGGCCGAGCGCAACGGGTCGAGCGCGGTCGCGAAGGCGATCATGGTGAAGTCGGGAACGAGGAAGAATACGAACGATCTCTTGATCGGGTGCTTTACGGCATTCACGGTAAACCTCACGCGGCCATGACGCGAACAGAATGTCGCTAATAGCATAGCGACATCAGGAAAAATCATTCCTGTCAATCGGGTAGATGGCTAAGTGAAGACTAAATTTGCGACACGGGTCGCAAATGGGCAATCGCCGATGGCGCGCGCCCGGAGGCTACCACCTCAGATACCCAACCAAGGCGCCGTCAAAACAAAAACGCCGCCTCGGCGAAGCCGGGGCGGCGTCGAATTCCACTCAAGACGACGGCATCAACTGCCGTCGGCAACGGCTGTCTCAGGCAACGAAGCCGAGGCGAGCAGCGGCCATGGCGCCAGCCTGGCCTGGCATGGTCTTGGCAAGACGCTGACGCTCGAGGGCGGTCGTCAGATTCATTTCGCGGCGGGGGAAAAGGCGGGCAAACAGCTTCATTGTCATCTCCATCAAGTTGCTCAGACGGGTCGCCTTCGCTTAATGGAGTGGGGCAGCTCGTTTTTGCTGGCGGTGATATAGGCCCGGTTCAGCAAAAACTAAATCGCAAAAGCGAAGCACTTGACATGAAAAGCGACATCGATTGCGACATTTTTGGGCAGAATGCCCTGCAATTTGCCATTATTTACAATGGCTTAATTCGAAAATCAGGCCGCTATGCGAGTGGTTCATATGCGTCATGCGGCGCTCGCATGGCTGGAAAACCCGTTTGAGTGCAAACAAAAAGGCCTGCCGTGCTGATGCGGCAGGCCTCAGCATTTTATGCACACTTCGTTACTTCGCTCCGGCCCAGGTTCCAACGCCGAGGCGCACACCGGTCTTGGCATCGGCGGCTTCCGGCCAGCCGATGTCCTTCTGCAGTTCGATCGGCAGCGCATGGATGGCACGTTCGGTCTGGTAACGGGCGCGGGCCGCGCTGAATTCGGTCGCGAGGCGACCGATGGATGACAGGATGGACATCTTCTTTCTCCTCGAATCAGGCAGGGGGGGCACCTGCCAATGTGTTACGTCGGGTCTGTTTCAGCTTCATTTCATGTCGATTGCAGGTTCGTGTCACTGCCGTCCGATGGCTGCATTTGGCAGCATCCTGCATCGATCGAGTTGACTATGCGTCCGAAGTGATGTTCAATCAAACGAAATGGGATGATCGTTTGCATCAGAAAAATTGAAGGCAAGCCCCCGATGAACGCTCCGCTCAACCATCCCCTGCCGCTGCTTGATCTCGATGTGCTGCGCACTTTCGTGGCGATCGCCGAGACCGGCAGCTTCACCACCGCCGCCAATGCGGTGTTCCGCACGCCCTCGGCGGTCTCCATGCAGATCAAGAAGCTGGAAGACATTCTCGGCCGCTCCGTCTTCGCGCGCGATGCGCGTTCGGTGACGCTGACCACCGATGGCGAAATGCTGCTCGGCTATGCCCGCCGGCTTCTGTCGATCAACCGCGAGGTGGTGTCGAAGTTCATCATTCCCGACATTGTCGGCGTGGTGCGGCTCGGCTCCCCGGACGATTATGGCGAGCGCGTGCTGCACATGTCCTGAAGCGCTTCGCGCAGTCGCATCCCTCGATCGCCGTCGACGTCACCATCGACCAGAGCATCAATCTGCGCCGCCGCATGGACGACCGCGCGCTGGACATCACGCTGCTCACCAATTCCTACAAGACCAGTGCTCTCGGCGCCGAGGTGCTTTTGACCGAGCCGATCGTCTGGGCCGGCGCCAAGGGTGGCTGCGCGCATCTGCGCGAACCGCTGCCGGTGTCGCTGTGGGAAGAGGGCTGCGCCTGGCGTGCAGGGGCGCTGGAGGCGCTCGGCCGCGAGGGCCGCAATTACCGCGTCGCCTATATGAGCGCCCACACCGCGGGCCAGCGCGCCGCCATCATGGCGGACCTCGCGGTGGCGCCGCTGCCCAAATCCTTCCTCGGCGACGAGATGGTCGAACTCGGCCAGAAGGACGGCATGCCCGATATCGGCACCTACAATCTCGCGATGGTGGTGGCGCCCGACGCCAGCGCGCCGGTGAAGGCCGTCGCCGACCACATCCGCGCGACGTTCGAACTCTTCCGGGAAACCGGAAAATTCTGAGCTAGAGCAATTCCAGGAAAAG
>LM655194.1:50938-219928 GCA_000824825.2 Mesorhizobium sp. ORS 3324 | reverse complement strand
AAAACAAGGAGATAGAGCGGTTTGCCGCTTCCGAAGCGGTGAAACGCTCTATTCGGCCGCCGCAGGCCGTGTCGCGTAGGCAGCGGTTCGGCGCGGTACGCGGGCCGGCCGCGGTGTCAGTTCGCCTGTGAGGAAGTCGACGATGCTGTCACGTGCGCGTCGCGCCTCCGGCATCTCGATCAGCGGCCAGACGTGGAACATGCCTTCCTCGTAGACGACATCGACCTCGACGCCGGCAAGGCGTGCCCTCTCGGCGAAGATCAGATTGTCGGGGCTGAGCAGGTCGCGAGAGCCTGTGAGCAGCAGCGTCTTCGGCAGCACGGAGAGATCGCCGTAGAGCGGGCTGATATGCCAGTCGGCCCGGTCGATGCCGGCGCTATAGAGCCGGATCGCCTCGAGTCCGCCGGAAATACCGAGCCAGGGATCGTTGCGTTCCGCCTCGAACACTTCAGGATTGGACAGCGACATATCGAGGCCGGGCGAGATCAGCACATGGCGCGACGGCGCGGGAAGGCCTTTCTCGGCGGCCATCATGGTGAGCACCACGGCCATGTTGCCGCCGGCGGAATCGCCCATGAAGACGATGTCCTCGGCATCGGCCTCGTGGAGCATACGCCGATAGACTTTGTCGGCCATGCCGAACATGTCATGGAAATTGTGCTCCGGCGCGATCGGGTAGATCGGCACGGTGATGCCGAAGCCCAGCCGCTCCGCCATCTCGGCGATCAGCACCCAGTGATAGGACGTGATCTGAAAGACGAAAGCGCCGCCATGCAGATACAGGATGCGCCGGCGCTCGCCGGGTTTCGGCGCGATCTCATAGACGGGAAAGCCGTCGATGCTGCTCTCTGCGATACCCAACCGGGCCTTCAGCAGGGCCGGCGGGCGATAGTCTTCGGTCTTGCGGGCGTAGGCGATCCAGCGCTGCAGATTTTCGGGACTGGAAAAGGCCTTCTTGCGGCTGTGCCTGAGAATGAATGAAACGACGTGGCTTTTCAAACTGGGCATGCGGATACACGGACTCGGCAGAGCCGACTAAGAGAATTCCCCCTGCCATCGGAAGATTGTCCCCCGGCAAAAAATGTCAAGGTTCAGCTAGGGCACATCGGCGTGATCCGACGGCGGCTGCCTCACCGCCGCTCAGGCAGCAGCGCGGCGCGCAGCTTGTTGTCGCCGGCCGGGGCCATCTTTCGGCCCCGGCGCCTGCCGAGCAGCTTGCATTTGTCGGCGAAGGTCATCAGCGCGGCGAGCCCAGCAGCAGCGCGTGAAGAGCCGCCTGCGGATCGCTCGGCGGCGAGGCCGGCCAACCGATGTCCTTCTGAACATGCGGCGGCAGATCGTTGAGCGCGCGGATCGCCTTGTTTCTGGCATGGGCCTGCCTGATGGTCACACCGAAGCGACCGAGGTTCTCGAACATTGACATTTTCATCTCCCTTGAAGTGCGGCCGAGGGCTCATTCTGGTGCATGTCGCCCAAAACCGCTGAGCACTTTTGGGCGACATGCACGATCCCCGGCCGCCGTTCGATGGCCGCTAAATGCCTCAGGCATGTATCGAAGAGATTTCGCGAAAACAGCGTTTCGGTTTCCGGATTCGGCCAATCCGGAAACATTTGCATGCAAATGAAATCGAAATGCGTTTCTGTAAGACGCCGGCCTATCCGCGGCCGCGCCGGGCCGCACGCTCCTCGCGCGAGCGCCGGCGCGGGGTGGCATCGCCGGCCGCACCGTCGTCGCTTATCGTCTTGCGCGGCGGCAGCTTCACCGCGGCCGCGAGCTTCGGGAACGGGTCGATCTTGTTCGGCAGCGCCATGGCGTAGACGAAATGCTCCTGGAACTTCGGCTCTAGCGCGGTCTCGATCTTCTCGATCCGGCTCACCGTCTCTTCGATCTCGCGGCGGTAACCGCGATTGAGCAGTGCCATGCGTGCGCCGGCGCCCGCGGCGTTGCCGACGGCCGAGACCTTGTCGAGATCGCAGTCGGGGATGAGTCCCAGCACCATGGCGTATTTCGGATCGATAAAGGAGCCGAAGGCGCCGGCGAAATGGATGCGGTCGACATGGTCGGTATGCTGCTTTTCCATCAAGAGCTTGGTGCCGGCATAGAGCGCTGCCTTGGCAAGCTGGATGGCGCGCACGTCGTTCTGGGTGATGGTGATCTTCGGCTCGCCGTCCTTCAGCACATAGGAGAAGGTGCGGCCGTTGGCGACGACGCGCGGCGAGCGCTCGCCGAGCGAGCCGTCGACGACACCGTCTTCCGAGATGATCCCCGTCAGGTACATCTCTGCCACCACCTCGATGATGCCGGACCCGCAAATGCCGGTGACGCCGGTCGCCTGAACGCTTTCGGCGAAGCCCGGCTGATCGGACCAGAGCTCGGAGCCGATGACGCGGTAACGCGGCTCGAGTGTTACCGGGTCGATGCGTACGCGCTCGATGGCGCCGGGCGCGGCACGCTGGCCGCCGGAGATTTCCGCGCCTTCGAAGGCTGGGCCGGTCGGCGAGGAGGCCGCCACCACGCGCGTGCTGTTGCCGAGCACGATCTCGGCATTGGTGCCGACATCGACGATCAACATCATCTCGTCCTGGCGGTGCGGACCCTCGGAGAGGGTGACCGCGGCGGCGTCGGCACCGACATGGCCGGCAATGCAAGGCAGCATGTAGAGGCGCGCGCCCTGGTTCAGCTTCAGGCCGAGATCGGATGCCTTGATGCGCACGGCGCCGGAGACAGCAAGCGCGAAGGGTGCCCCGCCGAGCTCGGTCGGATCGATACCGAGAAAGAGATGGTGCATGATAGGATTGCCGACGAACACCGCGTCGAGGATGTCGTTGCGGTGGACGTTGCCTTCCGCGCAGACCTTGTCGACGAGGCCTGAAACCGCCTCGCGCACGGCGACCGTCATGCCTTCGCGGCCGTCCGGATTCATCATCACATAGGAGACACGGCTCATCAGATCCTCGCCGAAGCGGATCTGCGGATTGGACGTGCCGGAGGAGGCGGCGACGCGACCCGACAGCAGCGACACCAGATGCATGGCAATGGTGGTCGAGCCGATATCGCAGGCAAGCCCGTAAGCCTCGTTCTTCAGGCCGGGCCAGAGCGCGATGACGCGCGCGATGTCGCTGTCGGCATCCTTGTGGATGGCGGCGGTGGCGGTCCAGTTGCCCTTGCGCAGGATGCCCTGCACCTGCGGCATGAGGTAGAAGTCGAATTCGAGGTTCTTGAAACCCCAGTCCTTCATCAGGGCGAGCTTCAGGCGGTCGAGATCGCCGAGCGGTTTGTGCATGTCGGGCTCTTCGATCTCGACATAGCACATGCGGATCGCCGAATCGCGGGCGATCACCCTGGTGTCGGCGTCCTTGCGGATGGTCTGGGCGTTGATGACCGTATCCTGCGGCACGTCGACGACGAGGTCGCCAAGGATCAGTGCCGAGCAGGAGAGGCGGCGCCGCTCGGGCAGACCGCGCACGCGCTCGTAGCGCTCTTCCTTGGCACCCTTGGGCGAGATGTGGTCGTTGGACGAGACGATCTTGTGCTTGGCGAAATTGCCTTCCTGCACCTCGATCTGGCAGCGGCCGCAAGTGGCGCGTCCGCCGCAGACGCTCTCGACATAGACACCGAGCTGGCGCGCGGCATCGAGCACCGGCGTCCCAACAGGGAACCGCCCGCGCTTGCCTGACGGCATGAACAGCACGAGCGGATCGGTGATGTTGGGGGGAGGGTTCATATTCGGATACCTCCCTCTGTCGAAAAAGTCACAATCTCTACCTTATGCCCTCGCCATACGCGCCTCACGTCCGCCGCGGCGGCGGCCACCGGCTGCAGCGCTGCCTTCACCCGGAGCAGTCACCGCAGCCGGAGCGGCAATCGCATGACCGCCTTCGACCGGCTTGTAATCCTTGTAGGTCCTGATCCAGGTTGAGCAGTTCTCGTCGGTGCCGTTGAGCACGTTGGCGCCGCGCACGGCTTCCATTTCCTGCGGACGGACCGGGTTCATGATCGCCGAGGTCATGCCGGCGCCGATCACCATCGGGATGAAGGCGGCATTGATGCCGTGGCGGTGCGGCAGGCCGAAGGAGATGTTGGAGAGGCCGCAGGTGGTGTTGACCTTGAGCTCCTCGCGCAGCCGGCGCAGCAGCGCGAAGACCTGGCGGCCGGCATCGCCCAACGCGCCGATCGGCATGACCAGCGGGTCGACGACGACGTCATGCGAAGGAATGCCGTGGTCGGCGGCGCGCTCGACGATCTTCTTGGCGACGGCGAAGCGGACATCCGGGTCCATCGAGATGCCGGTCTCGTCATTGGAGATGGCGACGACCGGGACGTTGTATTTCTTGACCAACGGCAGGATGGCCTCGAGCTTTTCTTCCTCGCCGGTGACGGAGTTGACCAGCGGACGGCCCTTGGCGACCTTGAGCGCCGCCTCGATCGCGGCGGTCACCGAAGAGTCGATCGAGAGTGGCAGGTCGACCAGGTTCTGCACGATCTCCAGCGTCTGCACCAAAAGCGCCGGCTCGGTCGCGTTGGGGTCGACGGCGGTGACGCCGGCATTGACGTCGAGCATGGTGGCGCCGCAGGCGGCCTGTTCGAGCGCGTCCTTGACGACCGTCTCGAAGTTGCCGGCCACCATCTCGGCGGCCAGCTTCTTGCGGCCGGTCGGGTTGATGCGCTCGCCAATCACGCAGAAGGGCTGGTCGAAGCCGATGACGATTTCTCGGGTGGCCGAGGCGACGATGGTGCGGGTCATGCGATCTCTCCGTCGGGATATAAAGAGTTCTTTATATCGTTATCTGATTTTGTTCAAGGCGGATGGTGCTAGCCGAGCCTTCAATGCGCGGTCTTCACCATGTCCACTTGGGTTTCGGTAATCTCGTCGTGCAGTATGTGATCTAGCCGCTCGGCGACGATCTGGTCGTCGCGGCGGATCTCCCGCTTCCAGGGCTGGCGGCCTTTCAGCACGCCCGATTCATCGACGATCTCGGCGACATATTCCTCCTGGCGATAGGCCATCACATGGACGCCGGCGACGCCCGGGATTTCCTTCACCTCGTTGATGATGTCGATGCAGAGCTGCTTGCCTTCCTTCTTCTGGTCCTGCGCGCCTTCGAGCCGCTTGATCACCGCATCGGGGATGTGGATGCCCGGGACGTTGGAGCGGATCCATTTCGCGGTCTTGGCGGAAGCGAGCGGCCCGACGCCGCACAGGATGAAGACTTTTTCCGTATGCCCCAAGTCCCGCGCTCTCTGCATGAAGGTTTTGAACATCGGCACGTCGAAGCAATACTGCGTCTGCACGAACTGCGCGCCGGCGGCGATTTTCTTGCCGAGATGGATCGGGCGGAAATCGTAAGGCGGGGCGAAGGGGTTGACGGCAGCACCGAGGAAGACCTGCGGCGGTGTCGTCAGCTTGCGGCCCGACAGGAACTTGCCGTTGTCGCGCATGATGCGAATGGTTTCGAGCAGCGACATGGAATCGAGGTCGAAGACCGGCTTGGCGCCCGGCTGGTCGCCGGCCTGCACGCCGTCGCCGGTCAGGCACAGCATGTTGGCGACGCCCATCGCCGCGCCGCCCAGCACGTCGCCCTGGATGGCGATGCGGTTCTTGTCGCGGCAGGCGATCTGCATGATCGGCGCATAGCCCATGCGGGTGAGCAGCGCGCAGATGCCGACGGACGACATATGGCAGTTGGCGCCCGACGCATCGACCGCGTTGATCGCGTCGACCCAGCCGTCGAAGATCTTGGCGCGGTTGTAGACGTCTTCCGGATCGGCGCTGTCGGGCGGGTTGAGCTCGGTCGTCACCGCGAACTCGCCGCGGCGCAGCACGCGCTCCAGCCGACCGCGTGAAGTGTGGCCGGGCAGGGGATCGAGCGGCAGATGGATGCCGGCCGGATTCTCGTCGCGCTGGGGGGCGATCATGCCGAAGCTCCGGTGTTCTGCTGGTTCTTGGAAGTTTCGCGCGCTGCCGCGGCCTGCGCGGTCACCCTAAGCCAGGCCGAGGTCTCGCGCAGCGACTGGTCGACCGGCTTCTGCACGTCGAGGATCTTGTCGCCATGCACCATGTTGCGGGAGCCTTCCCAGGCCTTGACCCAGACGCAGGGCATGTCCGGCTCGACCTCGCAATTGCCGTTGGCGCGCACGCCGCCGCAAGGGCCGTTGCGCAGCTGCTTCGGGCAGTTCATCGGGCACGACATGCCGGTCGAGGACAGCACGCACTGGCCGCACATTCGGCAGTCGAACATGAAGCCCTTGACGCGCTTCTCGACGAATTTCACCGGCGCTTCGACGCGGCCATAGCCGATGCCCTTCCACAGGGGATGCAGGAGCAGGAAGACGTCGGCGAACCTGCCATAGAACCATTCGAGCAGACGCGAGTGCCGGATAGACCATAGTCTCACGGCAAAGGTGCGCTGGACGCGCCGCTGCGGCGACACGTCCGCAGGCTTGTAGTCGGACTTCGGCGCTGCCTTCTTGACCAAAGTGGCCTGGGTAACCGCCGGCTGCTTCTCAGACATTTTCTTTCCCGCCAGCCTTGACCAGAGCGACCAGCCGCTCGCGGTCATATTTCGCGTCGAGGTCCTGGTAAGCCTTCTCGACCTCGGCCTCGATATCGTCGCCGACCGGAACCGGATCGGCCTTGCGCCATTCGGCCAGGTAGTCGTCGGTGCCGCCGGCGCCGGTGCGCATGGCGCACATGTCGATCGCCTCGGTGAAGCGCAAGGGCAGCTCGCGCTTGGCGTTCTGGCGGCCCTTCTTGACGATGACCTGGGCTGGGATGTCGCGCCAGTAGACGACGATCAAATCGGCCATGAATCCTTACTCCTCGATGTTTGGAGCATTGCCGCATGCGCCATTGGGCCGCTTGTTATGGGACGACGCGCGCGCCTTCAAAAGCGACGCTGCCGATGACGCAAAGCGAATGATGGAAGCCGCCGCTGAGATTACCAGATGCGCTTCGTCAGGCCGGTCCAGAGATAGGACCAGATCGTCGGGTGATACCATTGCCTCGACGGCAGACGGGGATCGATCGTTTCCAGCTTTCCGGCCAGCGCATCGTTCACCGCCTCTATGCAGATATCGCGGGAAAATGCTGCCTGCCGCAGCGCGTAGCTGGCGATGCTGTCGCCGCGTTTCGGCTTGCCGCGCGCCTGCTTCAGCACGCCGCCGGTGTCGACGCCGGCGTCGACCAGATGCACGGTGGTGCCGAAATTTTGTAGGTCGCCGCAAGCCAGTGCCCAGTAGCCGCCATTCATGCCGCGATATTTCGGCGCAATGCCGGCGTGATAGTTGAGCACGGGGCAAGGCATGTTCGCGAGGGTGTCTTTCGACAGCAGCCTGCAGCCGGCGAGCAGCACGGCGCCCGGCTTAATCTTCCCGATCGCCTGCAGGCATTCCGGCCCGTTGGCGGACGGGACATGGATGATCGCCTGGCCTGGGCGGGGCTCGGTCTCGAGCTTTTCTTCGCCAATCAGGCGCGCGGCATGGCCGGCAAGGAACCGTTTGCCGAGCCTGGTCAGCGCCATCGTGCCGAGCTGGCCGACCGCCGAGATCCATCCTTGGCGGCGGGCTCGGCCGAGCAGCAAACGCTTCTTGGACTCAGGGGTTTCGAGGATGACGCTGACGTGGCCGACGCGGTCGGCAAGCGCATTGATGATGGCCCAGATATGCGGACCGCCTTCGGTGACGACCACGACCGGTCGCGGACTGGATTCCGATGCTGTCATGCCCAAGCGCACCCGTTCACAAAGCCGGGCGGATGCTATGCGGGGCGGGTTAATCCTTTGTGTGCCGCGACCTTAGCCAGACACGCAGGCTCTGTTCAGCGCCTGAATTCCATGATGTCGAGTTTCGATTCGTAGTAGGGTGCGGGGAATTCGATGCGCCATTCGGTTGCGCTGTTGCGGAAGGCGTAGCCGACCTGGTCGGTTTCCGGGCCGCTGCCATAGGGCTTGACCTTGTCGTCATTGACCGAAAACGAGCCGAGATAGATGGCGCGCTTCTCGCCGTCGTCGAAGAAGCGGCCCGTGGTGCGCTGCGAGCCGCTGATCTTCGTAAGCCGCCAGCCGGAACCATCGTCGCTCACCTTGCATTTGAACCAGCCATAGATGACGAGCGGGCTCAAGCCGCCGACCTTGATGGTGCGGCATTTCCAGTTGCCGGTCAGGTCCTTGTCGGAGAAGGCGACCAGCGGCTTGGCGAGCAGCGCATCGAGCTCTCTGACCGCGGCCGGATCGCCGGCCTTCGCTTCGTCAAGCGCCACTTTTCGCGTCTCGCCATATTTGTCGAGCCTTGCCTTGTCGGCGGCGGTGATCAGCTTCTGCACCTCACCATCGGCCTGGGCCGGAAGGGCGACGCTGACGAGGCAAAGGGCGGCAAGCAACAGGCGAGGGATCATGGGGGTTTCCCGGCTGGAACAGTTGTTTTGTCTTCTGGCGCACAACTTACCCGTTCGCGGACCGCTGTCATCCGTGCTTAACAGCGTGAGAGCGGAAATGACGGTTTGATCGATGCGTATCTTGCTCACAGGATCGTCCGGCTGGCTGGGCAGCGCGCTTGCGCCACGTCTGCGCGGCCTTGGCCATGAAGTGACTGGCCTCGACCCGGTTCCATCCGCACAGACTGAGGTGGTTGGCTCGGTTGCCGACCGCGATCTCGTCTTTCGGATCGCCCGCGAGCATCGCATTGAGGCAATCGTCCATAGCGGCGCGCTGCACAAGCCGAACATCGAGCACTACGAGAATGCCGACTTCGTCGCGACGAATGTGAAAGGGACGCTCAACCTGCTCGATGCGGCTATCGCGCACGGCGTCCAGCGTTTCGTCTTCACCTCGACGACGTCGCTGATGATCTCACAGGCGATCCGCGCCGGCTTCCAAGGCGGCGCTCGCCAGGCCGCCTGGCTGACGGAGGAGATGTCGCCGGAGCCGCGCAACATCTATGGCGTGACAAAACTTTCCGCCGAGCATCTCTGCCGCCTCTATCATATCGAGCACGGCCTGCCGGTGGTGGTGCTGCGCACGGCGCGCTTCTTTCCCGAGGCCGACGACATGGCGCATGCGATCGAGCAGTCGGACGCCAACACCAAGGCCAACGAGCTGCTGTTCAGGCGGCTGACGGTCGAGGACGCGGCGGAGGCGCATGTCGCGGCGTTGGAGAAGGCGCCGAGCCTCGGCTTCGACATCCTCATCATCTCCGCGCCGACGCCGTTCCGGCCGCAGGATTGCCCCGAATTGATCGCCGACGCGCCGGCCGTCGTCGCGCGCTATTTTCCCGACTATCCGCGGCTCTACGCCAAAAGGGGTTGGACGATGTTCTCCTCGATCGACCGCGTCTATGATCCGTCGCGGGCGAGGGAGCGGCTCGGCTTCACCTGCAGGACGAGTTTTGCCGATGTGCTGGCGGCACTTGAAGCGGAGGCGTGAGAGGCCTCAGGCGCTGGCTGCCGCCCGCGCCAGTTCGCTTGTCAGGTCGCCATAGCCGGTCGAGCGGCGCTCATAGGCGAGGCCGAGCAGGGCGGCGGCTTTCTCCGCGACCTTGTCGAGCTCCGGATCGTCGGTCTGGGCGAGATAGATCAGCTTCTCGTAGTTGCCGAAATAGTCCTTGACCAGCTCGGGATGCCTGTCGAGGCCGAGCGGCTTGATGAAGAAGGCATCGAACTGGCGGCAGAGGAAGTCGGTCATGTAGAACGACATCATGTCGCCGTCGGCGACTTTCGCGTAGGCGTCCATGCCCTGGTAGAAGGCAAAGCAATGCGGGCCGGCCATGCGCTCGGCACCATGCTTCTCGATGACGCGGTCGAGCATGCCGCCGGTGCCGCAGTCGGCATAGCCGACGAAGATATGCTTATAGCCCTCCGCCTTGGCCTTCTCGATCGCCTTGTCCATTGCCGGCGCGATGCGGTCCGGATGGAAGTGGAACTCGGCCGGCAGACAGGTCAGCTCAAGATGGTCGAGGCCGAGCCGCTCCTTGACGGCCAAAACTTCGCGCGCAATCATCCCGCAGGCGATGACGAGCAGCCTGTCTGTTTGATTCGGTTTCGTTTTTTGCGTCTTGACCATGAACCAGTCGAGCCGGTTTTCGCTGCTGCGGGGCTAATTATCTGTCGAGGGAGACACCGTCCATGAAACTGCTACGCATCGCGCCGATGGCCATCCTTGCCTGCGCGCTTGCCCTCACCGCTTGCGCCAACACCATTCGGGGCGTCGGCAAAGATGTCAAATCGACGGCTAGGGCGGTCAAAGACACTGTCACCAATTGATCGGCAGCCTCATCCTTCATCTGGGAACAAAAAAGCCGCGCTGCAAGGCGCGGCTTTTCTTGTCGGTCCATGCGGGATGCCCCTGGGATCAGGCCGAAGCGCGAACGTTGTGCTTGCGCTTCATGAAATCCTTGGCGGTCTCGACCGCCACGGCCGCGTCGCGGCAATAGGCGTCGGCGCCGACGGCCTTGCCGAACTCCTCGTTGAGCGGCGCGCCGCCAACCAGCACGACATAGTCGTCGCGGATGCCCTTTTCCTTCATCGTGTCGATCACGACCTTCATGTAGGGCATGGTGGTGGTGAGCAGCGCCGACATGCCGATGATGTCGGGCTGATGCTGCTCGATCGCGTCCAGATACTTCTCGACCGCATTGTTGATGCCGAGGTCGATCACGTCGAAGCCGGCGCCTTCCATCATCATGCCGACGAGGTTCTTGCCGATGTCGTGGATGTCGCCCTTGACGGTGCCGATCACCATCTTGCCCTGCTTGGGCGCGCCGGTGGCGGCAAGCAGCGGGCGCAGGATGGCCATGCCGGCCTTCATGGCATTGGCTGAGAGCAGCACTTCCGGCACGAACAGGATGCCGTCGCGAAAGTCCTCGCCGACGATGCGCATGCCTTCGACCAGCGCTTCGGTCAGCACCGTGTAGGGCTGCCAGCCGCGCTCGAGAAGGATGTTGGTGCCTTCCTCGATTTCTTCCTTCAGCCCGTCATAGAGGTCGTCGTGCATCTGCTGCACAAGTTCCTCGTCGGAAAGCTCGGAAAGGATGATCTCGTCGTCGGACATTTTTTCTCGGGCTCCTTGCTGCTCGGAATGATTGCGGCAGCCTAAAAATTGATGCGCCAATACCTAACCCGCGAGGGCAAGCTAGCCATAGCTGATTTGCGACTTCCCGCAAAAGGAAAGCGACTGGAAATCTATTGGTTTTCTTGTCGATTTTGCGACAGGCGTTGGCGCTGGCGGGCCGTTTCGAATAGGGTGCATGGCTACGATCCGGCAAGAAGCGGCGACAAACCGGCCGCGAGCCAATTCAGGCCAAATCTATAGGAAGAACGATCATGAGCGATAACGCGTCAGTCGAACAAGAAGCGTCGGGTGGACGACGCGGACGCGGCGCCAGCGGCGGCGCGGCGGCCAGACGCGCCGCGCGCGCCGGCGGCGGTCCGGGCACCCAGCTCACCTATATCAAGCGCAAGATCAACGTCTACGAGGTTCTCGACGAGGAAGGCCTGGCGCTGATCGAGAAGAACACCGATACGGTGCTGGAAGAAATCGGCATCATCTTCCGCGATGACGCCGAGGCGCTGGCGCTCTGGAAGGAGGCTGGCGCGGACGTCAAAGGCGAGCGCGTGCATTTCCCGAAGGGGCTCTGCCGGTCGCTGCTGAAGACCGCGCCTTCTGTCTATACCCAGCATGCGCGCAATCCCGAGCGCTCGGTGCAGATCGGCGGCAAAGCGACGGTGTTCGCGCCGGTCTACGGCCCGCCCTTCGTGCGCGACCTCGACGGCAACCGCCGCTATGCGACGCTCGAGGATTTCCAGAACTTCGTGAAGCTCGCCTACATGGCGCCGTCGATCCATCACTCGGGCGGCACAGTGTGCGAGCCGGTCGACGTGCCGGTCAACAAGCGGCATCTCGACATGATCTACAGCCACATCCGCTACTCGGACAAACCGTTCATGGGCTCGGTGACGGCGCCGGAGCGGGCTGAGGACACGGTGGCGATGGCCAAGCTCGTGTTCGGCGACGATTTCGTCGAGAACAACACGGTGCTGACCAGCCTGATCAACGCCAACTCGCCGATGGTGTTCGACGAGACGATGCTCGGCGCGTTGAAGGTCTATTCGCGCCACAACCAGGCCTGCATCGTCACCCCGTTCATCCTCGCCGGCGCGATGAGCCCGGTCACAGTCGCCGGCACGCTGACGCAGATCCTGGCCGAGGTGCTGGCGGGCGCCTCGTTCACGCAGCTGATCAGGCCCGGCGCGCCGGTGTTGTTCGGCACCTTCGCCTCGTCGATCTCGATGCAGTCGGGCGCGCCGACCTTCGGCACGCCGGAGCCGTCGCTGGTCTCCTACGGCGCCGCACAGCTCGCGCGCCGTCTCGGCTTGCCGTTCCGCACCGGCGGCTCGCTCTGCGCCTCCAAGGTCCCGGACGCGCAGGCGGCCTATGAGAGCGCCAACACGCTGAACTCGACGATCCTTGCCGGCACCAATTTCGTGCTGCACTCGGCCGGCTGGCTCGAGGGCGGTCTCGCCTCCTGCTACGAAAAATTCATGATGGACATCGACCAGCTCGGCATGACGCAGAAGTTTTCCGAGGGCGTCGATCTGTCGGAGAATGGGCAGGCGATGGACGCTATCCGCCAGGTCGGTCCAGGCAGCCATTATCTCGGCTGCGACCACACGCAGGCGAATTTCCAGACCGCCTTCTACCGGTCCAACATTGCCGACAACAATTCCTACGAGCAGTGGCTGGCCGAAGGCGAGAAGACCGCGCCGCAGCGCGCCAACGAGCTTGCCCGCCGCTGGCTGGAAAGCTACGAGGCGCCGCATCTCGATCCGGCCATCGACGAGGCGCTGAAGGACTTCATCGCCAGGAAGAAAGCCTCGATGGCCGACGCCTTCACTTGAAAGGAGCCCGAGTCAGGCCGGGCTAAAGTCGCCAACATCATCCACAAGGAAGTCTGGCGGAGCGCGTTCTCCGACCCGGACCGCAAGGGATGACCTTTTCGCGCGGCATGATTGACGGGATCGCGGCCGCGCTCGCCGCCCACGGCCTGATCCTTCGCGGCGGCTTCCGCTTTGCCGGCGATGAAGCCGCGCCTGCCGGGCTTTCAGGCGCGCCCGCAAAGTCCGTCCTCTTGGTCGGACAGGCAGGCGCGGCTCCCTGGCCGCATTTCCAGCGCTGGCTCGGGGGGCAAGCGCAACCTGTCGCCAATCCGCTCGACACGTGGTCGCGCGAGGTGATCGGCGCAGTCGGGCAAGAATTCGGCGCGCGCGCGGTGTCGCCGTCCGACCAGCCCTATCTGCCGTTCCAGCAATGGGCGATGCGGGCGGAGAAGCTGAGGCCGTCGCCGCTCGGCATCCTCATGCATCCGACCTACGGGCTCTGGCATGCCTATCGCGGCGCGCTGCTGTTCGAGGAAGAGGTTTCCCTCCCGCAATCTCAGGAAGCGATTCATTTGTGCGACACATGTGTCGACAAACCCTGCATGAAATCCTGTCCGGTCGATGCCCATGCCGGCCGGGGTTTTGCCCATGAGGCCTGTCTCGGACATGTGCGCGGCCCCAGAGGCGGACCCTGCCGGACTGGCGGCTGCCTCGACCGCAACGCCTGTCCCTATGGCACAAGCTTTCGCTATCCGCCCGATGTGCAGGCCTTCCATATGGCGGCTTTCGCCCGGCTGTAGGATGAATGCCGCCCGCACGAAATCTTGAATGGCGGGCTCCGCGATTGTCTTGCCTGAGCGGCGCGCGCCGATATCTATCTCGCGAGAGAACGGAGGGCCGCATGGCGCGAAAGGACATCGAGATCGAGACCGGCGACGGCAAGGCGAAGGCCAGGCTTTTCCGGCCGGCGTCTGCGGCCAGGGCAGCCGTCATCCTCTACATGGATGCCTTCGGGCCGCGCCCGGCGCTCGATGAGATGGCGGAGCGGCTCGCCGGGCACGGTTATGCCGTGCTGGTGCCGGATCTCTTCTATCGCAATGCGCCGTACGGGCCGTTCGACGCCAAGACCGCCTTCACCGTCGAAAAGACGAAGGCGGAGCTGATGGCGCTGGTCTCGGGCACCACGCAGGACATGACCATCCGCGACAGCACGGCTTTCCTCGACGCGCTTTCGGCCGAAGGCATCGGCGGGCCGGTCGGCGTCGTCGGCTATTGCATGGGCGGCGCGAGGGCGCTCAATGCGGCGGCCACCCATCCCGACCGCATCGTCGCCGCGGCGAGCTTCCACGGCGGAAACCTTGCAAGCGATGCCGCCGACAGCCCGCACCGCAAGGCGGCGTCGATCAAGGCGCGCATCTATGTCGGTACCGCCGGTGTCGACCGCAGCTTTCCGCCGGAGCAATCGGCGCGGCTGGCCGAGGCGCTCAGGATCGCCGATGTCGACCATACGATCGAGAACTATGTCGGCGTCGGCCACGGCTGGTGCGTCAAGGACCACAGCGTCTACAACGAAGCCGCCGCCGAGCGTCACTGGAAGCGGCTGACGACGTTCTTCAGCGAAACGCTCCAATAAGTCTCCGGCAAAAAAATCCTTCCATAGTCCCAAGGAATCGCCATTAGCCTTCGTCCAACAGGCAAATGACGGCGATGATGCTGGACGACAGCGAAGCCTCCGATGCCGAACTGATCGGGCGGGCGAGGGGCGGAGACAGGGGGGCTTTCGGCAAATTGCTCGAAAGGCACTATGGCTTCGTCTATCGCGCCGCCTATCGCTGGTGCGGCCGGAAGGCCGACGCCGAGGACGTCGCCCAGGACGTCTGTGTGCGGCTCGGTCGGGCGATCCGCGACTATCAAGGCAACGGCGCCTTCACGACCTGGCTCTACGCCATGACGCTGAACGCGGTGCGCGATATGATGCGCAAGCAGGCCCGCGACACCGCCAAGACCGAGTCTTACGGCACCTATGCGCTGATTGTGGGAGAGGGCTCGGAGGAAGGCCAGGACCCGACCGAGGCGCTGTGGGCGGCGGTACGCATGCTGCCCGACAAGCAGCGCGATGCGGTGCTGCTCGTCTATGGCGAGGGCATCAGCCACGCTGCGGCGGCGGAAGTGATGGCGATCTCGGAGACGACGGTTTCCTGGCACATCCATGAAGCGAAGAAACGGCTGAAAGCGCTCATGCGTTCGGCCGGGGAAGTGTGACCATGGTCGACGACAACGAACTCGAAAGGCTGCGCGACCTCGCAGTGCCGGCGCCGGACAGCGAGGCAAAGGCCCGCGCTTTCGCCGCGGCGATACATGCCTTCGACGAAAAATTTTCGACTGCCCCCCAAGGATCGCCGGCAGGTCTTCGTCTCACGGAGCGAGCACAAAAGCTCTGGAGAGAGATCATGCAACGGAAACTCATTGCCACGCCGGCCATCACCGCGCTGATCGCGCTGCCGATCGCCGGCTATGCCGCTTTTGAGATGCTGAAGGAGCAGGCGTCGATCACCGGCAACGGGAAGATCACCGAGACGCTGGCCGACAAACCGGTGGCGCAGAAGCCTGTGCCGGACCAGCCCGCGATCAATGAACCGCTGGTGGCCGGGCCCGCCAAGGAGAAGAAGACCGCCGCCGATAGCGAAGATCGTCTCAAGGATGATGCGCAGGTCGCGCCGGCGGCGCCGAAGCCGGCTACTGAAGTCGATAGCCTGGTCAAACAGGAGATGGCGCCGGAGGCGACGCCCGCGCCATCTGCGCCGGCAGAGAGTGGCCAGCTTGCAGCCGGCGGGCGCGCCAACGCCCAAGCGCCCGCGGCGGCGATGCGGAGCGCTGAGCCGTCCGCAGGCGCGGCCGCCGATTCCAAGCTGATGGTGCAGCCCGCGCCCATGCCGGCCGATCAGATACAGCCGCAAGAGGAAAACCGCGACCGCATCGAGACCTTCAAGACCAACCCGGTGCACGCAACCGCCCAGGATCCAGTGTCGACCTTCTCGATCGATGTCGACACGGCGTCCTATTCCTTCCTGCGGCGCTCGCTGAAGGAAGGCACCCTGCCCGACCCCGATACGGTCCGGGTCGAGGAGATGATCAACTACTTCCCCTATGACTGGAAGGGTCCGGAGTCGGCTGCGACGCCGTTCAACTCGACCGTCACCGTCATGCCGACGCCGTGGAACGGGCACACCAAGCTGATGCATGTCGCGATCAAGGGTTTCGACGTGAAGCCGGCCGAGCAGCCCAAGGCCAACCTGGTGTTCCTGATCGACGTGTCGGGCTCGATGGACGAGCCGGACAAGCTGCCGCTGCTGAAATCGGCCTTCCGGCTCTTGGTCAGCAAGCTGAAGCCCGACGACACCGTCTCGATCGTCACCTATGCCGGCAATGCCGGCACCGTGCTGATGCCGACGAAGGCGGCGGAAAAGCAGAAGATCCTTGCGGCCATCGACAAGCTGGAGCCCGGCGGCTCGACGGCTGGCGAGGCCGGCATCAAGGAAGCCTACAAGCTTGCGCAGCAGTCCTTCGTCAAGGACGGCGTCAACCGGGTGATGCTCGCCACCGACGGCGATTTCAATGTCGGCCAGACCGACGACAACGACCTCAAGCAACTGATCGAAAAGGAACGCAAGACCGGCGTCTTCCTGTCAGTGTTCGGTTTTGGACGCGGCAATCTCAACGACCAGATGATGCAGACCATCGCCCAGAACGGCAACGGCACGGCTGCCTATATCGACACGCTGGCCGAGGCCGAGAAGGTGCTAGTCGAGGACGCCTCCTCGACGCTGTTCACCATCGCCAAGGACGTCAAGATCCAGGTCGAGTTCAACCCGGCCAAGGTCTCGGAATATCGCCTGGTCGGCTACGAGACGCGTGCGCTCAAGCGCGAGGATTTCAACAACGACCGCGTCGATGCCGGCGACATCGGCTCCGGCCATTCGGTGACGGCGATCTACGAGATCACGCCCAAGGGCAGCGGCGCCGAGCAGGTCGATCCGCTTCGCTATGGCCAGGCGAAGGTCGACAATGGCGGCGTTGCCAATGCGGACGAATATGCCTTCGTCAAGATCCGCTACAAGCTGCCGAACGAAGACATCTCCAAGCTGATCACCACGCCGGTGAACGCCGCCAATGAGGTGTCGTCATTCGACCAGGCAGGCGCCGACCAGCGCTTCTCGGTCGCGGTCGCAGCCTTTGGGCAGAAGCTGCGCGATGAGGATCAGACGGCGAATTTCGGCTACGACCGGATCGTGGAGATCGCCAACGCAGCGCGCGGCGCCGATCCGTTCGGCTACCGGGCCGAATTCCTGTCGCTGGTGCGGCTGGCTTCCTCGCTGGGCGGCAACAAATAGGGCCAGCCTTCGTGCCGATCGTTAAATTGCGCTGCTTTTCCGGAACTTCGCTGCAATGACCTCCTGTTAGTCAAAGCTGATAAGGACTTGGGGGAATGGAATTGCATATCACCGGGGACGTGTCGTCGACTGCAAGCAATCTTCAGACGCGAGAACCGGCCGCTTCGTCGGCTGAATCAACGCGCATCAGAAGTGATGTCGACGCGGCCCGCAACACGGCACGCTCGGCGCTGAACAACGACCGCTTCCGCGTGATGCTGGAACAGATCAGCGACCCGCGCGCGTCCGGCGCGTTGATGACCATGGGCGCCGACAGCAAGAATGGCGTCAGCACCGATTTCAATACGGCGCTCTCGCGCTACGCCGAAAACAACGACTAAGGCAGGGCAGCTTCAGGCGCGGCTGCGCCGGCGTTCGCGACGGCCTTCGCCTGCTTCGCCGCCGCGCGCCGTCTTGTTGCGCATCGGACCGATGCGCTCGACGATCGTCTCGACCGTCGGGCGCGACGACTTGGTGTGCCCGTCGAGCGCCTTGCGCATGGCGGCGAGATGGGCGAACGAGGTGCCGCAGCAGCCGCCGACGATCTTGGCGCCGGCATCGACCGCCAGCCTGACATAGTCTGCCATCAGCTCGGGGGTGCCGGAATAGTGGATTTCGCTGCCGCGAAATTCCGGAATGCCGCAATTGCCCTTGACGATCACGGTGGCTTCCGGCTTCGCCTCGGTCATGTCGAGCAGCGAGGACAGGATGTCGGCGGCACCGACACCGCAATTGGCGCCGACACCGAGCGGAGCCTGCGACAGCCCGTCGGCGACGCCGTGGATGTCCTTCGGCAAAAGCCCCATCATGGTGCGGCCGGCGGTGTCGAAGGAGCCGGTGTAAGTGTAGGGCAGGCCGACGCGGATCGCGGCTTCGGCCGCGGCGCGGATCTCCTCCGGCGCCGACATGGTCTCGATCCAGGCGACTTCGGCGCCGCCGGCCTTGAGGCCCTCGATCTGCTCGGCGAAAGCATCGACCGCGTCCTCGTAGGTCATGGCGCCGAGCGGCGCCAGCAGCTCGCCGGTCGGGCCGACGGAGCCGGCCACGATCACCTTGCGTCCGGCCTTGTCGGCGACGGAGCGGGCGATCTCGGCGGCGCGCTTGTTCAGCTCGCCGACCCGGTCCTGGGCATGATGCAGCTTCAGCCGGTGGCGGGTGCCGCCGAAGGAATTGGTCAGGATGATGTCGGCGCCGGCGTCAATGAAGTTCTGGTGCAGCTTCGTGACGGTGTCGGGGGCCGTTTCGTTCAGCAGCTCGGGCGCTTCGCCGGCCTGGAGGCCCATCGCAAACAGGTTGGTGCCGGTGGCGCCATCGGCCAGCAGCACGCCTTTCTCGGCAATCAGCGCGTCGATCGGATTGGTCGCGGTCATGGCTTTGGCTTTCGTATCCTGAATTCGGATAACGATATAAAGAAGTCTTTATGTCCAGTCAATTAACTTGCGACCGCGGCAGCATCCGGACCGCGGCATTTTTACGATCCGGGCGTGATCTCGACCTCGATCTCGGTGCAGACGCCGCCATTGGTCGGATGATGGTCGACCGAACAGGCGGTGACGACCAGCAGGAGATCCCGTTCGGCGCGCAAGGCGACATAGCCGCCGGGCGGGTTGATCGAGGCTTCGACCACAAGCGTGCCATCGGCCTGCGGTAGCGAGTTCTGGAAAAGGTCGACGGGGTCGAGCGCGAAGGGCAGGTCGATGCCTTCCGCGCTTAGCGCCTTCATCAGATTGTCGCGGCAGTTCGGGTGGTTCGGCAAGCCGGCCCGCTCATAGAGCGCGCTGTCGCAGGCGGGGTAGAGCATGTCGTGCGGACCGGGCGAGGCGTCCTCTACCAGGGTCAGCATCGGCTTGCCGGCGGCGCTGTAGAAATGGTCGCCGGGTTTGGGAAACAGCCGCTCTATGATGTCGCGGGTCTGCGAGGTGCTCAGCCAGTCGAGCTTGCCTTCGGTCGAGAAGGCCCAGACGTCGGAGACCTGCGAGCCCTTGGGGTCGATGATGCGGATGCGGTCGCCGGCCTTGACGCGAAAGGCGCGGCCGCATTGCGGAGGAACGACGATACGATCTGGTTCTTTCATGGGTTTTCCCTGAAACGGTGAAGGCTGGCGGCCGCGTGCCAACATGACGGCGGCGGCAGCGTTCAGACAGGGCCTGACGGGAAGGACATGCCGGCCAGCCTTTGGGTGAAGCTCGCCGCCTCATGCGCGTTGACGTCGGCGGCGCGGATCAGATTGTCGAAATGGCTGGTCAAGGTGCGGACCGGCTGGGTGGCATTCAACACCAGATACATGTCGCCGACATAGATCGCGGCGCGATAGGGCCCGAAGATCGTGTAGGGGATCGAATAGCGCATGCGGCCGTCGTAGAGGAACAGACGGAAGGTCGGGTAGAGGTCATCGAGGAGCGTCGCCATGTGCAGCAATTGCCGGCGGCGCTCCGCTTCGGGAAAACGATCCCAGATGCCGAGGCCGCGCGCGAAGATCTCCAGCGTATGGCGCGGCATGCAGACCTCCATGTCGGTCTCGGGCCGCCTGTTGTAGTCGATGCGGTATTGCGTCTCGCCGGCCTGTGCCTCGCGGCTCTTGTTGGCGATGCCGGCCTCGTAGTCGACCAGCGCCTCGGTGCGCAAAAGGTCCGGAATGCCCGCCGGCACGTAGCGGATCTTGGTGCCGACTGCCTCGGCGTGCCATTTGGCGAGCAGCGTGCGATCGAAGCCGTCCGGCGCCTCCTCGATCTCCAGGCTTTCGCGGATCTCGCCGGTGACGCCTTCGTCCTGGCTGAGGCCCAGCAGCCAGTCGAGCGATACCTTGAACTCGGCGGCGATGTTGAGAAGCGTCTCGGCGCGAGGCAGGCGGGTCGAGGCGCCGGAAAGCAGTTGCGAGAGCGCCGACCGGTCGATGCCGACGGCGGTCGCGAAGGCCGACTGGTTCAGGTCGGAACGTGTCAAGAGCAATTTCAGCCGCTCCCGGAAGACCGTCGACAGATCACGCTTGTCCATGCCGCTGCTCCTGTTCGGGAGAGGAAAAATTTGCGCGGCAGACGTCCTGATCACGGCCTAGGCGCAAATGAATCCCCAAATCTGTTTACAATACATAACATTTGCCGCTAAAAATGCGCACTCGCAACAGTTTGTGCGCATTGTCGCGTTGCGGCAACGAAATGCTCCTGACACAATGTTGTCAGGAATCAAACTGGTTCCGGCGACTGGAAGGCAGTGGTCGATAGCATGACTGGCATAGATAAGAGACGCAGCAGCACACCGGCCGTGGAATGGCCGACGGTATTCCTCATACTCTTCTGCTACGGCACCTGGCTCGCCACCGGCTTCCTGCTCTGGCCAACCCATCCGCTGATCGCGCTCGCCGTCCTGGGCTTCATACTGGCCTTGCAATCCTCGCTTATGCACGAAGTGCTGCATGGCCATCCGACCCGCAACGCCAGGATCAACGAAGCCTTCGTCTTCCTGCCGATCGGTCTCATCTGGCCGTTCCGCCGCTTCAAGACGATCCACCTTCGCCATCATGCCGATGAGCGGCTGACCGATCCGCTGGACGATCCGGAAAGCTATTACCAGGCGCTCTGGATGCATGAGGAACTGCCGCCGACGATGAAGTTCCTGCTCAAGCTCAACAATACCATGGTCGGCCGCTTCATTCTCGGCCCGTGGCTGTCGTCGATCGGCTTCTTCATCGACGATGCCAGGCAGATGGCCGCCGGCGACAAGACGATCCGCAACGCGTGGCTGCTCCATGCCGTCGGCCTTGTCGTGGTCGTGCCGATCGTGACGTTGGGCTTCGGCATCCCGCTCTGGCTCTATATACTGGTGCCGGTGTGGCTCGGACAGTCGCTGATCTCGGTCCGCACCTATGCCGAGCATCAGTGGTCGGAACATCCGGAAGGGCGCACGATCATCGTCGAACGCTCGCCGCTGTCGCTCCTGTTCCTCAACAACAACCTGCATCTCGTGCATCACAAGAGCCCGACGATCGCCTGGTACAGACTGCCGAAGATGTTTCGCGATCGCCGCGAGGAATGGCTGCGGATGAACAACGGCTATGTCTATCCGAACTATTTCGCGCTGATCAAATCCTTTGCCTTCAAGGCCAAGGAGCCGGTTGTCCACCCGGTGCTGCGCCGCGCGCCGGAACCCGGCCGCGCCTTCAAGCCGAGGATCAGGGCGCATAATGTGAATGGACTCGGAACGGCCCCAGTACCGGCAGAGCCGCCCAAGGAGTAGTTTCCACTCTCTGCGACTGCTTCTCGCGGCGGGACGCAGGCGCCGATAGTCGCCTGTTTTGAAAGCAATTCGTCATGAGTAAGTTGGTTGCGGCTTTGCCGATGTATGACTGGCCCGAGGTTCGTGGCGAGATCGACGCGCAATGGGCGCGGCTCCGCGACGCCTTCCGGCAAAGAGGCATCGATGCGCCGGAGACAATGGCGCGCAACAATCGCGACCTGCCGCCGGTGCCCGGCGGCATCCGCGACGGCGCCGGAAAGGTGATCGCGCCCGACCCGGCGACATTGCCCCCCGACGCGTTCGATTTTCATCAGCTCTGGCTGAGCCCCGCACTGCTTTTCGGGCAAACCTGCTGGGGACCGATGGAACTCGGCCTGGCCCGGCATGTGCAGGTGATTGCCCAGCCTAGCTACGACGCCTTCGAGGGTGGGCAGGGGGAGCTTTATTCCAGCGCGCTGGTGATGCTGGCGGATGGCGGGCCGTCGGTTGCCTCGCCCGACGATGGCAGGGCCGTCATCCCGCTCGATCTCATCCGCGGCAAGCGCTTCATTTTCAACAATCCGGATTCGATGTCGGGGCTGCTCGGGCTGACGCGTGACCTTGAGGCAATCGGCGAAAGCCTTGACATCTTTGCCTCTCGTGGCGAAAGCGGCGGCCACCGGTCGTCGATCGTCGCCATCGCTGAGGGCAGGGCCGATATCGCCGCCATCGACTGCCAGAGCTGGGCATTGGCGCAGCGTTTCGAGCCGGCGGCGCGGCGCGCGAAGGTGGTCGGCTGGACGGCAAGGCGAAAGGGGTTGCCGTTCATCACTGCGAGGACCACATCGGCGGACGTCGTCGCATCCATGCGCGAGGCCATCCGCGAGCTTGACCTGGAGGGCTCAGTTGCCAAGCAGCCGCTCGTCCAGCGGATAGTTTGAAAGCTTTTCGTTGCCGGTCTCGGTGATCAGGATCTGCTCCTCGATCTTGACGCCCTCGCGTCCGCCGAGCCGGCCGATATAGCTTTCCACGCACAGCACCATGCCGGGTTCGAGCACGCCGTCGGGCGTGTCGTCCGTCCAGTCGCTGGCATGCGGCAGGGTCGGGTACTCGTCGGCCAAACCGACGCCGTGGTAGAGCACGCCGTAGCGCGCCGGGAAGCAGTCGCCGGGTGGTACCGCAGAGCGCTCGACGAGATCGCGGAAGGAGACGCCCGGCCGCATCAGCCCGGTGTTGTGCGCGATCTGTTCGGCGGCGATGCGGAACAGCTCGCGCTGCTCGTTCGACGGCCTGCCGTCGCCGCAGAGCCAGGTGCGCGAGAGGTCGGCGCAGAAGCCGTAGGGACCGATGAGGTCGGTGTCGAAGGCGACGAGGTCGCCGTCCTGGACGATGCGCGACGAGCATTCCTGGAACCAGGGATTGGTGCGCGGCCCCGACGACAGAAGCCGGGTCTCGATCCACTCGCCGCCGCGCGCGATGTTGCCGCGATGCAGTTCCGCCCACAGCTCGTTCTCGGAAATGCCCGGCTTCAGCGTCGCCTCCATCTCGCCCATCGCTGCTTCGCAAGCGACGATGGCGCGGCGCATGGCAAGGATTTCGTCCGGCGATTTGATGAGCCGCGCATTCTCCATCACCGCCTCGCCATTGCCGACCGCGATGCCGCGGCGGGCAAGCTCCTCGACGCCTTCCGGATTGATGTGGTCGACGGCGATGCGGCGATTGCCGCCCCCGTGCTCGGCGACAAGGTCGGCGATGCCGGCCGCCCAGCGACGGACCTTCTTGTCGGTCAGCTCGCCGCTATAAAGATACATCCACGACATCGCCGGCCGGACTTCGTCGACGACGCCGGCGTGATCGGACAGGTGCTCGCAGGAGAAATAGTCGAACAGCACCACCGGGCCCTCGGTGGCGACGAAACAGTGGCGGGTCGGGTTGTGCGCCACCCAGGGCTGCATGTTGGTCGAGTCGGTCGCGTAGCGGATGTTGACCGGGTCGTAGAGCAGGGCGCCGGCATAGTCGCGGCGCCTGAGCTCGGCACGGATGCGGTCGAGCCGGTATTGTCGCATGGCGGGAAGGTCGGGAGCGGCGACGCCCGCCGCTGCCCATTCGGCTTCGGCCTGGGCGCCATAGCCCAGCACATGCTGGTTGAGCGCGGCCGCCTTCTCGCGGGAAGCCGCGCGCAACGCTTCTACTGAAGCCGGTTCGAACGGCATGATCTTGCGATGGCGGCCGAAGCCTCCCTTTGGCGCCGCGCTGTCCACGGCCGGATCTCAGGCGCGCATCTTCTCGCCGCTCGGGTCGAAGGGCGGCTCGACATTGATGCGGGCCGGACGGCGGTGGCCGAGGATCTCGATCTCGAACAAGCCGGCGCTTTCGTCCTCCGCGAGAGCGGCAGGCACATAGCCCTGCGCCATCGACTTCTGCACGTAATGCGCATAGCCGCCCGACGTGACCCAGCCGACAACCCGCCACTCGCCATCGACGATGCCGCGCACGGCGGACGCGCCTTCGGCGGCCTTGGAGCCGCGGACTTCCTTGCCCGTCTCATCGAAACGCGGCGCGCCGTAGCCATGCGGCTTTTCCACCGTGCCGTAGTCCTTGCCGACCTTGGCCCAGATCGGCTCGTCGCCCATCACATCGGCATCGGCCGCATCGACAATGAAGGAGACGCGGCGCAGCTTCGGCCCTTCGGCGTGTTCCTTGGCGGCTGCCTCGCGGCCGATGAAGTCGTTCTTCTCAAGCTTGATGAAGCGGTCCATGGAGCCTTCGAACGGGCCGTAGATCGGACGCAGCTCGCGGAACCAGGTCGGAAAGTTCTTTTCCAGACGCATCGACAGCAGCGCGCGCATGCCGAAATCGACGAGGCCGAATTCCTCGCCCGCCTCCTTGATCGCCTGGTAGACGAGGCGCTGATAGGCCGGCGCCATCCAGATCTCGTAGCCGAGGTCGCCGGTATAGGTGATGCGGTTGACCATGCAGGGCGCGCCGCCCACCGCCATCTCGCGGAAGTCCATGAAGCGGAAGGCCTTGGTCGAGACATCGACATCGACGAGCTTCTGCAAGAGGTCGCGCGATTTCGGTCCCGCGATCGACAGGCCGACCAGCGTCTGGTCGAAGCGGTGAATGCGCACCGAACCGTCCTTAGGCAGGTGCTTCTCGAACCAGCGCATGTGATATTTCTGCGCGGCGGATGAACCCCAGATCATGAAGCGGTCCTCGCCGGTCTTGGCGATGGTGAAGTCGCCGATCAGCCTGCCGAACTCGTTGATCATCGGGGTCAGCACGATGCGGCCGGTCTTCGGCATGCGGTTGGTCATCAGCCGGTTGAGGAAATCCTCGGCACCCGACCCGGAGACCTCGTATTTGGCGAAGTTGGCGATCTCGGTGACGCCGACCCGCTCGCGCGTGGCGCGCACTTCCTCGCCGATCGGATCGAAATCGTTGGAGCGGTGGAAGGAGACGATGTCCTTCGGCTCGGTGCCTTTCGGCGCGAACCAGAGCGGGGTTTCGAGGCCCCACGAGTCGCCCATCACCGCATTGTTGGCGAGCATGGTGTCGTAGAGCGGCGTCGTCTGCGCGGGCCTTGCGGCCGGCAGTTCCTCGTTCGGGAAGCGGATCGAGAAGCGGCGCGAATAATTCTCGCGCACCTTGGCGTTGGTGTAGCGCAGCGTCGCCCACTCGCCGAAGCGCGCGACATCCATACCCCAGACATCGAAGCCCGGATCGCCGTTCACCATCCAGTTGGACAGCGCGAGGCCGACGCCGCCGCCCTGGCTGAAGCCCGCCATGACAGCGCAGGCGCACCAGAAGTTGGTCAGGCCTTGGACGGGACCGACCAATGGGTTGCCGTCGAGCGCGAAGGTGAAGGGGCCGTTGATGATCTGCTTGATGCCGGCCTTCTCGATGCCCGGGAAATGCTTGAAGCCGATTTCCAACGACGGCGCGATGCGGTCGATGTCGGGTGGCAAGAGTTCATGGCCGAAATCCCAGGGTGTGTTCACCGGCGACCACGGTTTGCAGGCCTTCTCATAGGTGCCGAGCAGGATGCCGTTGCGCTCCTGGCGGGTATAGATCTCGCCCTTGAAATCGAGCACGCCGATCATCTCGCGGCCGGTCGACTTGTTGAATTCCTCAACCTCCGGCATCGGTTCGGTCAGCAGGTACATGTGCTCCATCGCCAGCACCGGCAGCTCGACGCCGACCATGCGGCCGATCTCGCGCGCCCACAACCCGCCGCAGTTGACGACATGCTCGGCCTTCACCGTGCCCTGCTCGGTAACGACGTTCCAGGTGCCGTCGACCTCCTGCGTCAGCTCGACGACGCGGTTGCGCAGCACGATCTCGGCGCCGAGTCTGCGCGCTGCCTTGGCGTAGGCATGCGTGGTGCCGGATGGGTCGAGATGGCCTTCGACCGGATCCCACATGGCGCCGACGAAATTCTTCTCGTCCATCAGCGGGAACATCGCCTTCGCTTCCGAAGGTGTGATCAGCTCGGTGTCCATGCCGAGATAGCGACCCTTGGCGTGGGCAAGCCGCAGGAAGTCCATGCGCTCGGGCGTATCGGCCATCATCACGCCGCCTGTGAGATGCAGCGAGCAGGACTGGCCGGATAGCTCCTCGATCTCCTTGTAGAGCTGAACCGTATAGGCCTGCAGCTTGGCGACGTTCGGGTCGCCGTTGAGCGTGTGGAAGCCGCCTGCCGCATGCCAGGACGAGCCGGAGGTCAGCTCCGAGCGCTCGATCAGCATGATGTCGGTCCAGCCGGCCTTGGCGAGGTGGTAGAGCACCGAACAGCCGACGACGCCGCCGCCGATGACAACCGCTTTTGCATGGGATTTCATGAAGATAGGTCCGTTTTTGTAGAGACTGAATCGAGTGAGCGGGGTGTGAAAACAAGGCGGAGATCGGACACAGCGATGTTTTCAGCCAGCCTCCCATCAAGGGCGGCAAGGATGGGAAGGGCGCCAGCCGGCATAAGCTCGCGCCTTTCCTCACCCCCGTCGATCGGAGGAGAGGTGTCGTGCCAAGCTCGACGGAGTGGGGGTCGACTGTTCATCGGACCAATTCAGACCAATTGGATGATCAAAAATCGGTCGGCGCGCCGCCTTCGGCACGGCGCTTCTCGACGAAATCGTTGAGCTCTTCGCGGATCGCCGGGTCCATATAGGGTTCTTCGTAGGCGGCCAGACGCTCCTTCCACACCTTGTTGGTGCGCTCCAGCGCCGTCGGCGAGCCGGCTTCGGTCCAGGTCTCGAAGTTGCGCCAGTCGGAGACGATCGGCGAGTAGAAGGCGGTCTTGTAGCGTTCCTGCGTGTGCTGGGTACCGAAGAAATGGCCGCCCGGGCCTACCGACTGGATAGCGTCGAAGCCCAGCGCATCCTCAGAGAGGTCGAGGGGGGTGAGGAACTCGGCCACCATCTGCAACAGGTCGATGTCGAGGATGGTCTTTTCGTAGGAGCAGCGCAGGCCGCCTTCCAGCCAGCCGGCGCCGTGCATCATCAGATTGCCGCCGCCCTGGATGGCGCCCCAGAGCGAGAAGACGCTCTCATAGGCGGCCTGCGCGTCGACCGTGTTGGCGGCGCAGGTGTTGGAGGTGCGGTAGGGAATTTGATAGCGGCGGGCGAGCTGACCGCCAACGAGCTGCGCCTTCATGTATTCGGGCGTGCCGAAGGCCGGCGCGCCCGACTTCATGTCGACATTCGAGGTGAAGCCGCCATAGCCGACCGGCGCGCCCTTCTTCACCATCTGCGCGAAGGCGATTCCGGAAAGCGCCTCGGCGTTCTGCTGCACCAGCGCGCCGGCGACGGTGACCGGCGCCATGGCGCCGGACAGCGTGAACGGCGTGACGATCACCGCCTGGCCCATGCTTGCCATCTGGATGATGCCTTCCATCATCGGCACGTCGAGCTTGAGCGGCGAGTTGGTGTTGATGATGGTGAAGACCGACGGCTCCTCCATGAGCTGCTCGCGGCTGACCCCGCGCGCGATGCGGGCGATCTCGATGCCGTCGACATTGCGCTCCTTGCCGAGCGAATAGATGTGGAAGACCTTGTCGGTCAGCGTGGCGAGGTCGCGGATGCATTCTAGGTGCCGGACCGACGGATGGATGTCGATCGGCTCGACCGGATAGCCGCCGGTGCACTGCAGGATGTTGTGCATCTGCGCCAGACGCAGGAAGTTGCGGTAGTCGGCCTGGTTGCCGGGCCGCCGCCCGCGATCGAGATCGGAGCAATTGGGCGCCGAGGCCATCATCGACAGGATGAGGTTGTTGCCGCCGAAGCGCAGATTGTGCGCCGGATTGCGGGCATGAAGCGTGAATTCCGGCGGGCAATGCGCGACGAGCTCGAGGATCATGTCGCTATCGAATCGCACGCGCTCGCTGCCTTCGCTGACGTCCGCGCCATGCGCCTTCATGATGCGGCGGGCTTCTTCATGCAGCACGTCGACGCCGATCTCTTTCAGCACCCGCAACGAGGCGAGGTGGATCGATTCCAGCTCGTCGTCGGAGACCAGCTTCGTCGGGGTCAGCGGGTTCTTAAGCTGCCGGAAAGGCGGCTGCTCGAAGGCGACCGATCCGCCGGCGCGCTTTCCCGCGCGCCCGCCGCGGCGGGCGCGGTCGGTTGCCAAAGCCGGTTGGGCAGGATGGAGGGCGGCGGTCATGAGAAGCCTCGTGAGGATGCGAAAGTGGCGGGCATAATGGACCGGCGGCAAGGTTGCCGGTGAGGAGGCGGCGACCACTAGGGCGAGGGAAGCGACATGACCGAACGGCAGCGGGTGCTGTCGGCGCTGCAATGTGAAGCGTGTTACAGTTCTGTCTTTTACTTCTACTATACTTGTACACTGAGCATCAGAGGGGGTAACGATGCCTGACGTCATCAGGGTGCGCGCGGCGACCAACAATGAGGTCGCGTTCGTCGCATGGGATATTGACGGGATGATCCCGGGCTGCCTTGGCTTCGAGATCGTCCGCATCTATCCGGATACCGGCGAAGAGCGTTGCCTGGCGTCTTGGGTGCCATTTAAGGGACAACACAACCCAAGATGGATTCCCCAGGACACCGGCGTATGGCCGGTGCAGAAGACCTTCTGGCGCGATCTTACGGTACGCCGGCGCCGCGATAGCCTCGATCTAAGGCCAGAGGGTGAGACGATCGCCTACCGCGTGCGACCGGTCGGCGACATGAGGGCGGGTCTCGACCCGGTGCCGGTGCGGCCGGACCAAATCGTGGACGGCAAGCCGGCTTATACGGGCGTGCCGCGGCCGCTCGGCTATCTCGGCAAAGGTGCCGTCAGCCCGCCGATCTTCCTGGGGCAGATGTTCGGCAAGGCGCGGGTCGCCTTCACCAACGGTGTGCTCTCCACGCAATGGATGTCACACGCGCTTGCGGAGGCCGGCATCAAGGTCGGACAGCGCGACAAGATCGCGGCCGAGCTTCAGCGCCCGGGCAGCAAGATACGGGCCTATCTGCATGGCGACGTGCCCGACGTGCTCGTCAGCCTGATGAAACGGGCCAAAGCCGACGGCGGCACGGTCAGGCTTGCCCTTTACGAACTTGGCGACGAGGAGCTTTGCGATGCGATCATCGACGCCAAGGAGCTTGTCGAAGTAATCCTGTCCAATTCGGCAAAGGATGATCAGACCAAGCTTTGGGATGCCGGCAACGCGCCGTTCAGGCAGCGCCTGCGCGACGCGGGCGTCATGCTGACGGATCGCCTGTTTAACAACAACCATATCGGCCATAACAAGTTCGCCGTCTATCGTGATGCCCAGGGCAAGCCACAGGCTGTAATGACTGGCAGCACCAATTGGACGTCAACCGGCATCTGCGGCCAGTCCAACAATGCCTTCGTGCGCGACGATCCGGCTATGGCAGAGGTATTCAACGCCTATTGGGAGCGTATGAAGTCGGATGTTTTCCCGCCGCCGGCCAACGAAGGCGCGCCCGGCCATGTCGAGCAAACGCAAGGGGTGCCGTTCAGGACGCAAAACCACAGGCCGAATCCGCTGAACGGCGCCTCGGCGCCGCTTGACGGCATGACAATATGGTTTTCGCCGAACGATCCCCAGCGCAATAAAAAGGACATCTCGGTGCGTCCGGTGGACCTGGAGGACGTTTTCGCCCGCATCCAGGCGGCGAAAGACTGCGTGCTGTTCCTGGTGTTCAATCCCTCGCTGGCTGGCGAGAATTCGATCATCGACCAAGCGGTCGCGGCGGCGAAGGCCAATCCAAAGTTGATCGTTCAAGGCGCGATCAGCGACGAAACCGCCATGCCCAATTACGTTGCCCCCACCAAAGATCCGGTCACCCACAAATCGAACAAGGACGGCAAGTCGCCCTTCGTGTATCCCGAAAAAGTCCGGGAGGCGCCGAACGTCTCGATTGTCAGGGCGGCCAACCTGACAGCTGCCTCGATTGCCAGAGATTTTCAGGCGGAAGTGCTGACTGTCGGCCACGCCATCGTGCACGACAAGATCGTGATCATCGATCCGATGGCAGATAATGCCACCGTGATCACCGGCAGCCACAACCTCGGCTACAAGGCTTCCTACGAGAACGACGAGAATCTGGTGATCGTGGAGGGCGACAAAACGTTTGCAGCAGCCTACGCGGTACACATGCTCGACGTGTTCGATCACTACAAATTCCGTGCCTGGCGCCGGACAATCGGGAAAGGTCCCTCGGACGACGACGGAATTTTCGTCGACGATCAGTGGCTCAAACCTTATGCCGACGGCACGAAGGGGGCGATCGCCCGATATTTTCCGTAAATAGTCTTTCGGCTAAATGCTGCAGATCCCGCTCCGGCCGATGACCGAGCGTTTCGGCGGCCGGACCATCGTCATCTTCCGCGCGGTGGCGATCGCCGGCTGCGCCATCTCGCTGCGGGCTTTGATCACGACACCGTTCGTCTGGGCGCCCTGGTGATGGGCGCGGTCGGCTACAGCGTTGGCTATGACGATCGTCTTTCGCCGGCGGATCGTGCAAGGCCGAAAAGCCTGCGAATCGACCTTGAATGTTGGCGCGACCAACGCGATGTAGGCAGGGCCGCCAGATCCGGAGACCTGCATGACCAGCGCTATGACCAAGAGCCAGCCCGAATTGGAGGCCGAGGATACCTTCCTGTGGCTGGAGGACCGCAACGGCAAGGAAGCGCACGAGTGGGTTCATCGCCAGAATGCGGTGACCGTCCGCGAATTGCAGGGCGATCCTTCCTACCAGCAGGTATTCGAGATTGCGCTCGACCTGATGACGGCCGAAGACAATATCCCTGTCGGGGCGGCGCTTGCCGGCCACGTCTATAATTTCTGGCAGGACAAGACCAATGCCCTCGGCCTCTGGCGCCGCGCGCCGGTCGCCTCCTACAAGACCGAAAAGCCGGATTGGGAGACGATCATCGATTTCGATCGGCTCTCGGCCAAGGAAGGCGTGAAATGGGTGTTCGGCGGCGCCAGCCGGCTCTATCCGGATTTCGATCGCTGCCTCCTTTCCATGTCGCCGGACGGCGGCGACGCCAGCGAGATGCGCGAGTTCGACATCGCGACGAAATCCTTCGTCGAAGACGGTTTTCGGACGCCCGCTTCGAAGTCGGGCTTTTCCTGGCTGGACAGGGACACGGTGATCGTCTCCGCGGCGTTCGAGGAGGATGACAAGACCCAATCCGGTTATCCGCGCGTGATCAAGCTCTGGCGGCGCGGCACAAAGCTCGAGGACGCCGAGCCGATCTTCGAAGGCGAGAAGCATCACCTTGCGGTCGGCGGCGGCGTGGAGTTCGACGGCGACAAGAAGCATGTGCTGCTTGGCAAAACGATCGACTTCTTCACCTCGCACAGTTTTCTGCGGCTGGCTTCAGGCGAGAACCGACGCATCCCGCTGCCCGACGACGCCGCCGACACGGCAATCTTCAAGGGGCAGCTCGTTTTCGGCGTGCGCAGCCCGTGGACGGCTCCCGACGGCACGCGCTGCCTGCCGGACGGGCTCTATTCCGTCGATTTCGACCGGTGGATCGAAACCGGTGCGTTCGAACCGATCGAGACGCTGCTCGAGCCGGAGCATCGCGTTTCCATTGCAGGTCTCGCGAGGACGCAACACCGGCTGTTCATCAACCTGATGGACAATGTGCGCGGCAAGGTCGTTGTTTGCGACCGAGCTGAGAATGGCTGGTCGCTGAAGCCGGTCGGCCTGCCGGACAACGGCAATGTCGGCATCAGCCATGCCGAACATTTCGGCGCGAGCGTGTCCTTCTCCTTCACCGATTTCCTGACGCCGAGCTCGATCGTCTGGTCGGACGACAATGGCGAAACGCTCAAAACCGTGAAGGCACAGCCGGCGCGCTTCGACGCCTCGCCTTACGTTTCGGAGCAGTTCGAGGCGCGCTCGAAGGACGGCACTATGATCCCGTATTTCGTGGTCAGGCGGCGCGACCAGAAAGGACCGGTGCCGGCGCTGCTCTATGGCTATGGCGGCTTCGAAGTGCCGCTGCTGCCCGGCTACGCCGGTATCCGCGGCAGGCTGTGGCTGGACAAGGGCAACGCCTATGTGCAGGCGAATATCCGCGGCGGCGGTGAGTTCGGCCCTGCGTGGCACCAGGCCGCGCTCAAGGGCAACCGCCAGAAAGCCTTCGACGATTTCGCGGCTGTAGCCGAGGATGTGGTCAGGCGCGGCATCACCACGGCGGCACAACTCGGCATCCAGGGCGGCTCGAATGGCGGCCTGCTCACCGGCGTGTCGCTGACGCAGCGCCCTGACCTGTTCGGCGCGGTCATCATCGACGTGCCGCTGCTCGACATGCTGCGCTACACCGAACTGCCGCCGGGAGCCTCGTGGATTGCCGAATATGGCGATCCATCGAAGCCGGAGGACGCGGCCTGGCTCGGCGCCTACTCGCCCTATCAGCATGTCGCCGCCGATATCACCTATCCCCCGGTGCTGCTGATGACCTCGACCGCCGACGACCGCGTCCACCCCGGCCATGCGCGCAAGATGGCGGCGCGGCTGCAGGAAGCCGGTCACGGCAAGACACTGTTCTTCGAGGAAACCGAAGGCGGTCACGGCGGGCGCGGCGATCGGCGGCCGCAAGCGGCACAGACGGCGATGCGCTATGTCTTTCTGCAGCGGGCGCTCGCAGGCGCGGCTTGAATTCGACACGGCAGGCGGCATAAGCTGTCGCCATGATCCGCTTCAGCACATCTGGCGCCTTCGGGGTCGCGGTGACGCCGTCACCGCGCACACTGCGCGCCGAGCTTTTGCGGCTGTGCGCCCGCATCGGCTATTCGCCGCCTCGCTTCCTCTGACGAATCCGCCCCGGCTTCCTGCCGGATTGATTCCAGAGGAAAGATCAAATCCATGACCTATCAGAACTATGCGCTGAAGCAGCTTCAGCAGATCGACGCCGCGCATCATCTTCATCCCTTCACCGACCACAAGGAACTGCGCGAGATCGGCTCGCGCATCATCACCCGCGCCGACGGCCCCTTCATCTACGATTCCGAAGGAGCGGAAATCCTCGACGGCATGGCGGGCCTGTGGTGCGTCAATGTCGGCTATGGCCGCGACGAGCTGGCGGAGGCTGCCTATGCGCAGATGAAGGAGCTGCCCTACTACAACTCCTTCTTCAAATGCTCGACGCCGACGCCGGTGTTGCTATCGAAGAAGCTGGCGGAGCTTGCGCCGAAGCATGTCAGCCAGGTCTTCTACGGCTCGTCCGGCTCGGAGGCCAACGACACCGCGCTCAGGCTCGTGCGCCACTATTGGGCGCTCGAAGGCAAGCCCGAGAAGAACCGCATCATTGCGCGCAAGATGGGCTACCACGGCTCGACCATCGCCGGCACCTCGCTCGGCGGCATGGAGCCGATGCACAAGCAGCTCGGCGGCGCGGTGCCCAACATCGTCCATGTGATGATGCCCTATGCCTACGAGCTCGCGCTGCCCGGTGAAAGCGACCATGATTTCGGCATCCGCGCGGCAAAGGCGGTCGAGGACGCCATCCTCGAAGCCGGCGCCGACAAGGTCGCCGCCTTCATCGGCGAGCCGGTGATGGGCGCGGGCGGGGTGAAGATCCCGCCGATGAGCTATTGGCCGGAAGTGCAGCGCATCTGCCGCAAATACGATGTGCTGCTGATGCTCGACGAGGTGATCACCGGCTATGGCCGAACCGGCGAATGGTTCGCGGCGCAGACCTTCGATGTCCAGCCCGACACCATCACCACCGCCAAGGCACTGACCTCAGGCTACCAGCCGCTGTCAGCATTGCTCGTCGGCGACCGCGTCGCCAAGACGTTGGTCGAGAAGGGCGGCGAGTTCTATCACGGCTATACCTATTCCGGTCATCCGGTGGCCTGTGCGGTGGCGCTGAAGAACCTCGAGATCATCGAGCGGGAAGGCCTGGTCGACCGGGTCAGGACCGACACCGGTCCCTATTTCGCGCAGGCGCTGCAGGAGCGCATCGCCGGCCACAGGCTGGTCGGCGAAGTGCGCTCGATCGGCCTGATGGGAGCGATCGAGATCGTCAAGGACAAGGCGACCAAGGAGCGCTACCTGCCGTCGGGAAGCGCCGCGGTCGTCGTCCGCGACCACGCGATCGCGCAGGGCATGATGCTGCGCGCCACCGGCGACACGATGATCCTCTCGCCGCCGCTGATCTGGACGCGCGACATCATCGACATGGCCTGCGAGCGCATCGCCAAGGCGCTCGACCTTGCCGAGGCGGATCTGCGGAAGCGGTAAGCGAGCATCCTAGTTCCGTCATCTTGGGGCGGAGCAAGGAGCGTAGCGACGCAGCGCAGACCCGAGGATCCATGCCGTGACTTGAAGGCGTCTCGGCGGTGCAGAATTCTGGTCCGCTGCGCCCTCCGTTCGAGGTTACGGCATGGATTCCAGGGTCTTCGCGACGGAGCTTTTGCTCCTGCTGCGCCCTGGAATGACGAAGTCGGTGACGTCCTCAAAACGCAAAAACCGCGTCCCGACGGGAACGCGGCTTTGCCAGATACGCATGGCGCTTCGCTACGAGAGACTTGCGAAACTTACGGGCTCCGGTACGCGAGACCTGATCCGGAGCGCCGGGCGGTTGCGATGTCCGCCTCGCATCCTGTTTTAAAGGCACATCGTTACCGGTGGGTTATCGAGACCTTAAGCAAATCTAAATTTGCCGGCTTTCTGTCGGGAAAAATTCGCTAATAACCTTTTGAAAGCAGCGGCTTAATCCTTGCTTCCGCGCAGAAAATTTATTATGCCGGAAAAATCGACGCCGGCGTTCCCCTGCGCATTGAACAGCGCGTAGAGCTGCGTCGCCTCGGCGCCGAGAGGCGTCACCGCGCCGGCGCCTTGCGCGGCTTCCTGCGACAGTTTCAGGTCCTTCAGCATCAGCGCTGCGGCAAAGCCCGGCTTGTAGTCGCGGTTGGCAGGCGATGCCGGAACCGGGCCCGGCACCGGGCAGTAACTGGTGAGCGACCAGCACTGGCCCGAAGAGGTGGAGGCGACATCGAACAGCGCCTGGTGCGAGAGACCGAGCTTCTCGGCGAGAACGAAGGCTTCGGCGACGCCGATCATCGAGATGCCGAGGATCATGTTGTTGCATATCTTGGCCGCCTGGCCGGCACCGTCGCCGCCGCAATGCACGATGCGGCCGGCCATCGGCTTCAGGATCGGCTCGGCGGCGGCGAACGCCTCGTCCGAGCCGCCCGCCATGAAGGTCAGGGTGCCAGCCGCAGCACCCCCGGTGCCGCCGGAAACTGGCGCGTCGATCGACGGGAGACCATGCTTTGCGGCAATCGCGTGGGCCTTGCGGGCCGATTCGACATCGATGGTCGAGGAATCGATGAGCAGCGCGCCTTGCTTGGCCTTCGGCGCGATGTCTTCGTAGACCGACAGCACATGCTTGCCGGCGGGAAGCATAGTGATCACTACGTCGGCGTCCTTCACGGCGGCGACGGCATTTGCCATGACGGTGACGCCGTGCTCTTTCGCAACAGTCAGGTTCTCGGGAACGAGATCGAAACCCAGCACCGCGTGGCCCGCCTTGACCAAATTGGCGGCCATTGGATTGCCCATGTTGCCGAGACCGATGAAGGCGATGGTGGTCATGATGACGCTCCCTGGGTTGGGTTAGGCAGTAGGCAGTAGGCAGTAGAGTGGCCTATTCAGGTGCAAGTTTGATAATAAGTTGCCGAAGCATTTTTCCGATGGCTTCGGTCGCTTGCAGCATTTGATAAGCTTGATCCTGCGTGGCAAGGCCGACGCGTTCAGCGATCTGAAGGTGAGTCTCGAACTCCTTCAGCGAGCCTTGGGCAACCCTGAGAAACTGCTGATAAGAGCCTCTGTTGTCTCGGCCATAACCTTCCGCGATGTTCGCGGGGATAGAGGTTGCCGAGCGGCGGATTTGGCTGGTCAACCCATACAGCTCCTCTTTTGGCCATGCCTTGGTCAACGAGTAGGTGGCTACGGCCAAATCCATCGCGTGCTGCCAAACGATCAAATCCTTGTACGAATTGATCTTGCCGGTCATCGTTTGCCTACTGCCTACTGCCTACTGCCTGTTTTACCGTCCAATCAGCGTCCTTGCGATGATGACGCGCATGATCTCGTTGGTGCCTTCGAGGATCTGGTGGACGCGCAGGTCGCGCACCAGCTTCTCGATACCGTAGTCGTGCAGATAGCCGTAGCCGCCATGCAGCTGCAGCGCCTCGTTGGCGACATTGAAGCCGATATCGGTCACGAAGCGCTTGGCCATCGCAGACCACTTGCCGGCATCCGGCGCCTTGCGGTCGAGCTTCGAGGCGGCAGCGTAGAGGAAGACGCGGGCGGCCTGCAGCTCCGTCTCCATGTCGGCCAGCCTGAACTGCAGCGCCTGGAACTGGTTGATCTTTGAACCGAAGGCCTTGCGTTCGGCCGTGTAGGTCAGCGCCTTGTCGAGCGCCGACTGCGCGCCGCCCAGCGAGCAGGCGGCGATGTTGAGCCGGCCGCCGTCGAGCCCCGCCATGGCGATGCCGAAGCCGGCGCCTTCGGTGGCGAGCAGGTTCTCGGCCGGCACCTTGCAGTCCTCGAAGAGGACCTGTCGGGTCGACTGCATGTGCCAACCCATCTTGTGCTCGTTGGCGCCGAAGGACAGGCCCGGCGCATCCTTGGGCACGACGATGGTCGAAATGCCTTTCGGCCCGTCGCCGCCGGTGCGCGCCATGACAACATAGAGGTCGCTGTCACCGGCGCCGGAGATGAACTGCTTGGCGCCGTTCAAGACATAATCGCCGCCGCGCTTTACCGCACGCGTCTTCAGCGCCGCGGCATCGGAGCCGGAGCCGGGCTCCGTCAGGCAGTAGCTCGCCAGCCATTCCATCGAGGTCAGCTTGGGCAGCAGGCGCTGGCGCTGCTCGTCGCTGCCGAACCGGTCGATCATCGAGGCTGCCATGTTGTGGATCGAGATGAAGGAGGAGAAGGCAGGATCGGCGCGGGCCAGCGCCTCGAAGATCAGTACGGCGTCGAGGCGCCCGAGCGCCGAGCCGCCGACATCGTCCTTGACATAGATGCCGCCGAGGCCAAGCGGCCCCGTCTCGCGGATCACATCGGCGGGGAAATGTTTTGCGCGGTCCCAGTCGAGCGCGTTCGGCGCGACGCGGTCGGCCGCGAAGGCCTCCGCCATCTCCTTTATGGCACGCTGTTCCTCGGTAAGCTCGAATTGGCCTGTGCCCGCATCGACTGCCGAGTCCATGGCCTGCTCCCTGTCGTTTCAGGCCTTGTGGCCTGTCGTTTTTGGCTTTGCGCGGCGATCAATCTAGACCAATGATGCCGCCGCGCAACCCGGCCCTCCGCGGACCGGCTGTGCACGGATTGATCAACGGAGCCGTGTGTGCCGACAATTTTCGATCAGTTGCTAGAGCGGTTCCACGTCTATCTAGCCGGCGTTGAGAGCGATCTGGTCGCGGACGCGGTCGCGCGCATCGACTGGGACATGCCCTTCCGCCCGCTCGAAGCGCGTCCGCTCGATTGCCTTCGCCATCTCGATCGTATCGTCGAGCTTGCGCCGCCCGACATCCGGCCGCTGGCGCAGCTCGTAGCCGACCATCGGGACGAACTGCACTGGGGCCAGACTTATACCGCCGCCGATTTCGGCCAGGCCTTCATCGACAATTACGGCTGGCTGGAAGTGCTCGGCACACGCGGGCATTTCGTCAATGACGCGGTCGCAGCCGGGCTGCTGATCCTTGGACCCGGCATCGTCTATCCAGACCATCACCACATTGCCGAGGAAATCTATATCCCGCTCACCGGGGGCACTGAGTGGCGCAGGGGCGAGGGTGGCTTTCGCATACGTGAGGCCGGCGAGGTCATTCACCACGCCTCCAACGTCAACCACGCCATGCGCACGGGCAAGGAGCCATTGATGGCGCTCTATGTCTGGCGCGGCGGACCGCTGGCGCAGAAATCGACCATCGGCGCGGAGGGCAGGGGCTGATGGCCAGGGCAATCATGCTGCAGGGCACCGGCTCGGATGTCGGCAAGACCGTGCTGGTGGCGGGGCTGTGCCGGGCCGCGAAAAAGCGCGGGCTGAAGGTCAGGCCGTTCAAGCCGCAGAACATGTCGAACAACGCCGCCGTCGCCGATATCCCTGGCGACAACCAGACCGGAGGCGGCGAGATCGGCCGCGGGCAATGGCTGCAGGCGCTGGCCTGCGGCGTGAGGCCGACCGTCCATATGAACCCGGTGCTGCTCAAGCCGCAAAGCGACATCGGCTCGCAGGTGGTGGTGCAGGGCAAGGTGTTCGCAGAGGCGCGGGCGCGCGACTATCAGGCGATGAAGGCACGGCTGATGGACGCGGTGATCGATTCCTGGGCGAAGGTCGGCGAGGGCGCCGATCTGGTCATCGTCGAGGGCGCCGGTTCGCCCGCCGAGATCAATCTCCGCAGCCGCGACATCGCAAATATGGGCTTTGCGACGCGCGCCAACGTGCCGGTGGTGCTCGTCGGCGACATCGACCGCGGCGGTGTCATCGCCTCGGTCGCCGGGACGCATCTCATCCTGCCGGAGGAAGACCGGCGCATGATCGTCGGCTATCTCATCAACAAGTTCCGCGGCGATGTCTCGCTGTTCGACGAAGGAATCAAAGCGATCGAAAGATTCACTGGCTGGCCGTGCTTCGGCGTCGTGCCCTGGCTGAAGGCGGCCGCGCGCCTGCCGGCGGAAGATTCGGTAGTGCTCGAGCGTCTCGTCTCCGACGAAAAGCGTGCACTCAAGGTGGCGGTGCCGATGCTGGCGCGCATCGCCAATTTCGACGATCTCGATCCGCTCAAGGCCGAGCCGCAGGTCGAGGTGGTGTTCGTGCCGCCGGGCAAGAAGCTGCCGCAGGACGCCGGGCTCGTCGTCGTTCCCGGCTCGAAATCGACGATCGGCGATCTGATAAAATTCCGCGAGAATGGCTGGGATCGCGACCTTGCCGCGCATCGCAAGCGCGGCGGGCATGTCGTCGGCATCTGCGGCGGCTATCAAATGCTCGGCCGTATGGTGCGCGACCCCGACGGCATCGAAGGCAGCGTCACCGAAACCGAAGGGCTCGGCCTGCTCGACATTGAAACAGTGATGGAGCCGGAAAAGACAGTGCGCAATTCAAGCGCCCGTTCCGTGCAGTTCGGCCTCCCGCTCGAAGGCTACGAGATCCATCTTGGCCGTACCACCGGCCCGGACACGGCGCGGCCGTCGGCGATCGTCAACGGCGTCGAGGACGGCGCGGTCTCCGCCGACGGCAAGGTGATCGGCACCTACCTGCACGGGCTGTTCTCCGCCGACGCTTTTCGTGCCGCGTACCTTGCGAGCCTGGGCGTCAGCGGCGGCGGCATCGACTACCGTGCGGAGGTCGAGAAGGCGCTGGACGAGGTCGCGGCCGAGCTGGAAAGGCATCTCGACTGCGACGCGATATTTGGGCTGGCGCGGTAGTGATTGGCGAAAACGCCCATCGGGTCGTCATCCACGGGCGGAGCAAGGAGCGCAGCGACGCAGCGCAGACCCGAGGATCCATTCCGTGACTTTGGAGCGTTGCGACAGTGCAGAATTCTGCTCCGCTGAGCCCTACGTCCGAGGTCACGGAATGGATCCTCGGGTCTACGCGTCCGCTTCGCTCCCGCTCCGCCCGTGGATGACGAAGTTCGGACGCTTCGGCTAGTCTCGAGAGCAGCAATAATCGCTCAGCCTTTCTCCCCAACCTTCGGCCAGTAGGTGCCGAACGACCAGACATTGCCTTCCGGGTCGAGGCAGATGAACTCGCGGCTGCCGTAGTCGCGGTCGACCAGTTCCTGAATGATCTTGGCGCCGGCCTTCTTGGCTTTGGCATAGGCGGCGTCGGCGTCATCGACGGCAATGTAGATCGACTTGCCGCCACCACCGCCCGGCTCGCCGACCATCTTGCCGTAGTCGTCGTCGCGGGCCGGGCCGAGCATGATCATCGAGGAACCGAAGGTCAGCTCGGCGTGATGGACGAGGTCGCCCTCGCCATAGCGGGCGCGCACTTCGAAGCCGAAAGCATCGCACAGCCAGTCGATCATCTTGGCGGCGTTTCTGTAGCGCAAGGCGGGATAGATGCGAGGGGCTTCCGTTGCCTTGGGCATGGCGATCTCCTTGTTTCGTTGGACGAACCCAATCTCGGCGAAAGCCGTCCCTGCGTCTTGAAGAAATGTTACCTGCCACTGGCGGCGGCCTAAGCCAGCGCGGCGAGCGCCGTCGGCGTTTCGCCGGCAAGCTGGCGGAATTCGCGCACCAGATGCGCCTGGTCGGCATAGCCGCAATCGGCGGCGATGCCGGCCCAGTCGTCTTCCTGCCGCTTCGACAGCGAGAGCGCGTGGTTGAAGCGCACGATGCGCGACAATGTCTTCGGGCCTATGCCGATCGCGTCGGAGAATTTGGCCGCCAGATGCTTGCGGCTCCAGCCGATCTCTTCGGCAAGCGCCGAAATGCGGGTGCGGCCGCCCGATGCGATGACCGTCCGGTAGGCCCAGGCGACTTCGGGCGAAAGCGGATTCGCCTCGGCAAGCCGGCTGGTCACGAATCCCTCGGCAATGGCAAAGCGCGCGTCCCAGTCCTGCGCCTCGCCCAGCCGTTCGCGCAAGGCGATGCCTTCGAACCCCAGCGCATCGTCGAGGTCGACCATGCGGTCCTTGAGTTCGCTCATCGGCAGGCCGAAGAATTGCCTGGCGCCGAGTGGGGTGAAATTGACTTGCACGCAGCAGGCGCCGCCGAAGGATTCGATCACGACAGGACCGGCATACAGGCCCGCGGCGAAGCTGGCGAAACGGTCGTTGTCGCCGGGATCGCGGCCGAGTCCGATGGCGAAGGCCTCGGCAAAACTGATCACCAACGGCACGGTGAGCGAGGCATATTCGATGATGCGGAAATGGCCGGGCCATGTCTCCCGATAGCCGCAGATATCGGAGACAATGCCCGCGAGCAAGGCGGTGGGCTTGCGCCGGACCATCTCGAAATGGAGGGCGGGAGAGCGATTGTCCTGCCGATGGCGCTCTGTCTCGTCGGACATGGCTCAAGCCTACCAGACCATGCCCTCGAATCAAAAGCGCCCGGGTAGAGCCGGGCGCTTCGAGTTGCTGAAGATCTGCTAGTCTTTATGCACCGCGCATCAGGCAGCCGGCGGCGAGCACGATATAGGCGATGAGAATGATCCAAACCGCCGCGAGAGGAATGAACGCAAGAAGGCCAAGAGCGGCGAGAAGGCCGATGATGGCGATGACCAACGAAATAATGAACACGATCTGGGTGGGTGCACTGAGATTCATGCTTGGTCCCTCCAACATGATTCGCAACGCAGGAATTCTACCAGCAGCACCGTCACACACCAATTAGCTGGCGCAGGGGATTGGCCGGGTCGGCAAGAAGCTTCACCGCCAGCGCCACGCACACGATCACCAGCAGCGGCTTGATCAGCCGGGCACCGATCTTGATGGCGAGGCTCGCGCCGAGGCGCGCGCCGAGGAACTGCGCCACGCCCATCATCAGACCGATCTTCCAATCGATGACGCCGACGGCGGCGAAGACGACGAAGCCGCCGATGTTGGAGGCGAAATTGAGCAGCTTGGTGTGGGCGGTCGCCTTGAGCACGCCGTAGCCGGCGAGCGCGACGAAGGCCAGCATGAGGAACGAGCCGGTGCCCGGGCCGAACAGACCGTCATAGAAGCCAATGGCCGGCACGACCGTGAGGCCGAAGAGAAACGGAGACAGGCGCTCGGCGCGGTCGACGTCGCCCATGTTGGGCTTGAAGGCGAAGTAGAGTGCGATCGCGATCAGCAGGACCGGCAGAAGCGCACGCAGGAAGCCGCCGGGCACGACCGTTGCGAGAAGAGCGCCGATCGCGCCGCCGACGAGCGCCAGAAGCGCGGAAGGGAGCTGGCGGCGCAGGTCGACCTGGCCGTTGGCGGCATAGTGGATGGTGGCCGAGCCGGAGCCGAACATGCCCTGCAGCTTGTTGGTGCCAAGCGCGGCGACCGGCGAGAAGCCCGCCAGAAGCAGCGCCGGGATGGTGATCAGGCCGCCGCCACCGGCGATCGAATCGACAAAGCCCGCCACGAAAGCGGCGCCGGCGAGGATAAGGGCGGTCTCCAGGGTAAGGTCGATCATCGGCTGCGGGTTACGGCGAGGGGAAGCCGCAGCTTCCATCATGCCGACCCAGTTTGCGCAAGCCCGATTCCGCGCTAACAATCAGGCGGAATCGCAAGGGGAGGCTGATGGCGATGGCGCTGCTCGATCAGATACGTTCGATCTTCGACGGCGACCCCGGCGTGCGCAAGGTGGCGGACGATCCGGTGCTGTCGGCGGAGCTTCTGATGCTGTTCCGCATGATACTGGCCGACGGCTCGGTTTCGGAGAGTGAGATGGTCGCCTTCCGGCGCATCTGCAGGGAAGCCTTCGGCATCCCGGAAACCTCGATCGACAGCGTCATCGAATATCTCAACGACTACGGCTACGAGACCAACGGCTCGCAGGCAATCGCGCTGTTCCGCGACCTCGATATCGAGCGGCGCAAGCTGCTTGCCCGCCACATGGCGGACATCGCCAAGGCGGACTCCAAGCTTGCCGAGAGCGAGGTGAAGCTCCTGCGCCGCACGCTCGACCTGCTCGACATCAGCCCGGTGGATGTGGTCAAACCGCAGGGCTGAGCGCGAACCGGCTGCTCACCCCTGCTCCTGCATGCGCCGCGCGATCGCGCGGTGAAGATCGGGTGCCGCCGCGACCAGGGCCTGCGCCGCTTCCGAGCGCGGATTGTCTAGGATATCGGCGGTCCGGCCGCGCTCGACGATTTTGCCTTCATGCATGACCAGCACCTCGTCGGACATGGCGCGGGCAACCGTCAGGTCGTGAGTTATGAAGAGATAGGCGATGCCGAGCTTCTGGTTGAGTTCGGCGAAGAGGTCGAGGATCTGGGCGCGGATCGAGACATCCAGCGCCGAGACAGGCTCGTCGGCGACGACCAGCTTCGGCCGCGTGATGATGGCGCGGGCGATCGACAGGCGCTGGCGCTGGCCGCCCGAGAACTCGTGCGGGTATTTGTCCATGTCGCGCGCACCGAGTCCGACTTCGTCGAGCGCGTGCGCGACCATCTCGCGGCGCTCGGCCCTGGTGGGCTGCTTCTCCAGAAGATGCAGCGGCTCGGCCACCAGCTTCTCGACCTTCTGACGTGGATCGAACGAGCCGTAAGGATCCTGGAACACCACCTGCATGTCGCGCCGCGCCGGCTTCAGCGCCGCCTCCGCCTTGCCGGTGATGACCTCGCCGCGAAAGCGGATTGCGCCCGCCGTAGGCTTGTCCAGCGCCAGGATCATGCGGGCGAGCGTGGACTTGCCGCAGCCGGAGCGGCCGACAAGCGCCACCGACTGGGCTGGCTCGATCGTCAGCGAGACATTGTCGACGGCGCGGACCGGTTGCGCCGGCCGGAACAGCGACATGCGCCGTCCCGGATAGGCGCGGCTCACGCCCTCGACCTCGAGCAGCGGCTTGGCCGAACCCGCCTGATGCGTCTTTGGGCGCGCCGGCACATGCATCGAAGCCAGCGCCAGCTCGCGCGTGTAGGGGTGGTGTTGTGCCGACAGCGTGCGCGCGGTGTCCCCGGCTTCCATCACTTCGCCGCGGCGCAGGATGGTCAGGCGGTCAGACATTTCGGTCACCACCGCGAGGTCATGGGAGATGAGCAAAAGGCCCATGCGGTTTTCGCTGACCAGGTCACGCAGCAGGTCGAGTATCTGCGCCTGCAGCACCACGTCGAGCGCCGTGGTCGGCTCGTCTGCGATCAGGAGCTTGGGCTTCAGCGCGCAGGCGATCGCGATGACGACACGCTGGCGCTGGCCGCCAGAGAGTTCATGCGGGTAGCGCGACAGCGGGAATTTTGTCCCCGGTAGGCCGACGCGGTCGAGCATTTTTCGCGCGCGCTCCTCGGCCTCGGCGCGGCCAGCCTTGGTGTGCCAGCGGATGCCTTCGGCCACCTGCTCGCCGATGGTCTTCACCGGATTCAGCGCCGTCATCGGCTCCTGGAAGACCATGCCGATATCGTCGCCGCGCAGTGTGCACATCTGGTCCTCGCTCGCGGCGAGGAGGTCGATGCCGTCGAAGGTGACGCGTCCGTCGGCGCGCGCCAGATGCGGCAGCAGCCGCATGATGGTCAGCGCCGTCATCGACTTGCCGGAGCCGGACTCGCCGACCAGGCCGACCACCTCGCCAGGCGCGATCGCGAGCTCGACTTCCTGCAGGATCGGCGTCCCGCCGATCGCCAGCGACAGGTTCTCGATCTCAAGCAGGCTCATCGCCGCCGCCGCGATTTCGGATCGAGGATGTCGGCGATGCCGTCGCCGAGCAGGTTGAGCCCGAGCACGGTGACGACGATCGCCATGCCCGGAAAGATCGCCATCCAGGGCGCCGTCACCATGCGCGTCTGCGCGTCGAACAGCATGCGGCCCCAACTCGGCATCGGCGGTTGCGCGCCGAGGCCGACATAGGAAAGCCCGGCCTCGGCGAGGATGCCCAGCGCAAATTGGATCGTGCCTTGGACGAGCAGCAGTGTCGCTATGTTAGGCAGGATGTGCTCGACAGAGATCTGCGTCATGCCCTTGCCGGCGGCGCGCGCGGCGAGGATGAACTCGCGCGGCCAGATCGCCAGCGCACCGGCGCGGGCGACGCGCGCAAAAACCGGGATGTTGAAGATGCCGATGGCGATGATGGCGTTGACGGCGCCGGGGCCGAAGATCGCGGTAATCATTATCGCCGAGAGCAGCGCCGGGAAAGCGAAAACGAGGTCGTTGACGCGCATCAGAGCCTCGTCGGCGATGCCGCCGCGCGCCGCGGCAAAGGCGCCGAGCGGCACGCCGACGCCCATGCCGATGCCGACCGCCACCAGCGCCACGGCGATAGAATTGCGTGCTCCGACCATGATCATCGACAGGATGTCGCGGCCGAAGTGATCGGTGCCGAACCAATGCGCCGCCGCGGGCGCCAGCGCCTTGTCGGCGATCACCAGTCTGGTCACGTCATAGGGCGTCCAGACGAAGGAAAGCAGCGCGACCGCGGCCACGAGCAGCGTGATGACGAAGCCGATCAGGAAGGAACGGTTGCCGAAGGCCTTGGCCAGGACGCCGGCAAGCGTTTCCTCGGGCAGGTCGACGCGCATCGTCATTGCCGGCCTCTGAGCCGCGGATCGACGACGGCATAGGAGAAATCGACCAGCAGATTCACAATGATAACGGCTGCAACGAGCAGCATGACGACGCTCTCGACGACGATCAGGTCGCGCTGGTTGATCGCCTGGAACACCAGCCGGCCGAGCCCCGGCAGGTAGAAGACATTCTCGATGATGATGGTGCCAGCGAGCAGAAAGGCGAATTGCAGGCCGAGAATGGTGAGCACGGGGATCATGGCGTTGCGCAGCGCGTGGCGCCACAGCACGGCGCGGTAGGGCAGGCCCTTGGCACGGGCGGTGCGGATATAGTCCTCGTTGAGCACCTCGATCAGCGCCGAGCGGGCGACACGCGCCAGGATCGCCGCCTGCGGCAGCGCCAGCGCGACGGCCGGCAGGAGCAGTGATTTCACCGCCGGCCAGATGCCGGCGCCCCAACCTGGGAAACCGCCGGCCGGCACCAGCCGCAGCCAGACGGCGAACAGATAGATCAGCATCAGCGCGAACCAGAAGTTGGGCACCGCGACGCCAAGCTGAGCGGCACCCATGGCGAGCGCATCGCCGGCCCGGCCTTGCCGGCTGGCGGAAAACACGCCGACCGGAACGGCGATGATTGTCGACAGCGCCAGCGCGATCAGCGCCAGCGGCAGAGAGACGACGACACGTTCGCGGACGAGATCGATGACGGGAACCGAATAGGTATAGGAGCGGCCGAAATCGAGGCTGAGCAGTCCGCCCGCCCAATGCAGATACCGCGGGACAAGCGGCGCGTTCAGTCCCATCTGGTTGCGCAACTGCTCGACCTGGTCGGCGCCGGCATTGAAGCCCAGCATCAGGCGCGCCGGATCGCCGGGGAGGATCTCCATCACCGCAAACACCACCATCGAGGCCAGCACCAGCGTGCTGGCCGCGATGATCAGGCGCTTTAGGAGGTAGGCGGTCATGGGAGGCAATCAGGCGATCGCGCCGACCGTCAGTCCGTCCACTTCACCTTGGTGAGGTCGTTGGCCTGGATCGGGGCGTTCTCCCACAGACCCTGGAGCTTGGCGTCCCAGACCCCGACCTTGGGCAGTTCGTATAGGAAGCCAACGACGGCGTCGTCGGCCAGGATCTTCTGCGCTTCGCCAAGCAGTTGCTTGCGCTTGGCTTCGTCAGAGGTGAGGTTGAGCTCGGCGATGATCTTGTCGAAGGTCGGGTTGTCGTAATTGAAGTAATAGTCCTTGCGCGAATAGATATCGATGTCGTTGGGCTCGGTGTGGGAGACGATGGTCAGGTCATAGTCCTTCTTGGTGAAGACCTGGTCCAGCCATTGCGCCCATTCGACCGGGATGATCTCCAGGTCGATGCCGACCTCGCGCAGCTCGGAGGCGATGATCTCGCCGCCAAGCCGCGCATAGGTAGGCGGCGGCAGCTTCAGCGTCGCCTTGAAGCCTTTTTCGAGACCAGCCTCCTTCAGCAGTTCCTTGGCCTTGTCGACATTGTGCGGATAGAGGCCGGTGAGGTCGACATAGTCCTTGCTGGCGGGCGACATATGCGAGCCGATCGGCACGCCGAGGCCGGCCGAAGCACCGTCGATGATCGCCTTGCGGTCGAGCGCGAAGGAGATCGCCTGTCTCACCTGCAGCTTGTCGAAGGGCGGCTTTTTGTTGTTGATCGCCAGGATGGTCTCGCCCTCGGTCGAGCCGATCACCACGTGGAAGCGCGGGTCGCCCTTGACCTGGGAGACGCTGTCAGGGTCGAAGAAGGGGAAGGCTTGGATGTCGCCGGAAAGCAGCGCCGGGACGGCGGCGGCTGCGTCAGGCACGATGCGGAACTCGACCTTGTCGAGCGCAACCGGGGCGCCCCAGTAATTATCCGACTTCACCAGCGTGATCGCCGAGCCTTTGGCCCAATTCTGGAACTTGAAGGGGCCGGTGCCGATCGGCTTTTCCTTGTTGGTTTCCGCCGATTTCGGTGACACGATCACCGCGTCGCCCCAGCCCATATTGTAGAGGAAGGAGCCTTGCGGGTTCTTCAGCGTCACCTTGACGGTGGCCGGATCGACGACATCGACCTTGTCGATCTGCGCGAACAGGCCCTTCTGGGCATTGACCGAATTGTCGGCGCGGGCGCGGTCTAACGAGAATTTCACGTCGTCGGCGCTGAAGTCGCTGCCGTCGTGGAATTTCACCCCGGTATGCAGTTTGAAGGTGTAGGTCTTGCCGTCATCCGAGATGGTCCAGCTTTCGGCGAGATCGGGCAGCACCTCGCCGTTAGGGCCGATACGGGTGAGACCTTCGAAAACGTTGGCGTAGAGCACCTCGTCGATCGCGGCGGCAGCACCCGCGGTCGGGTCGAGATGAGGGGGTTCGAGCGGGATGCCGATGACGAGGTCGGTGCGCGCCGCAAATGCCGACGCGGCAGCGCCAAGCGACAGCACAGCCGCGGCCAGAATGGTCTTCCACAATTTCATCGCTGAACTCCCATCTGCTCGAATTTGCGCAAACCCGGCGGATAGAAGCGTGATTTGGCGCGCGAGTAAATTGTGTTTCGTGCTGACGGATCGCGCTGCGAGAAATGTTTTTTTGCGCCTTAGCCGGTTGTGCCGCGCAGCAGCACATTAAGACCGATCGCCATCACCTTGGCCGATTCCACCATGTCGGCGATGCCAACCCATTCGTCCGGCCGATGGGCAAGATCGAGAATGCCGGGGCCGTAGGCGATGCAATCGTAGAGGTGGCCGATGCGGGCGACATGCTTCTGGTCGTAGGTGCCTGGCGAAATCACATAGTCCGGCTCGCGGTCGAAGATCTCCATGATGCCTTTCGCGACGGCCTTTACCACCGGCGCGTCGCGCTCGGTCATCAGCGGCAGGACTTCCATCAGGTCGCGGATTTCATAATCGAATTTCTTCCGCTCGCGCTTCAGCCGTTCCAGGATGCCGACCACCTCGCCCTTGACCGTCGCAATGTCTTCCTCGAGCAGGAAGCGGCGGTCGATGGTCAGCCGACACCAATCGGGGACATTGGGCGACGGCAGCCCCGGCCGGAAATCATCGGTCTGGCCGCCGTGAATGGAATTGATGTTCATGGTCGAGCGCCTGGCGCCCTCGGGCACGACCGGCATGCGCGTCAGCTTCCGGTCGAGCGCCGGGAAGAGCTCGTCCTCGAAGGCCTGCAGCACGGCTCCCATGTGGCGCACCGCATTGTCGCCGAGGAACGGCATCGAGCCATGTGCGATCTCGCCCTTGGTCTCGATCTCGGCCCACCAGACGCCGCGATGGCCAAGGCAAATGCGATCCTTGTTCAGCGGCTCGGGAATGATGACGTGGTCGACCTTCGGCTTTGAGAAGTAGCCGAGCTTCGCCAGATGGGCGACGCCGCCAAAACCGCCGGATTCCTCGTCGACGGTGCCCGATATCTCGATGGCGCCGGGAAAGTCGGGATAGACCTCCATGAAGGCTTCGGCGGCAATGACGGAAGCCGCAAGCCCGCCTTTCATGTCGCACGCGCCGCGGCCATAGACCCGGCCGTCCTTCACCAGACCGGCGAAAGGATCGACGGTCCAACCGTCGCCCGTCTCGACGACGTCGATATGCGAGTTGAAGTGGACGCAGGCGCCGGGCGAGCGGCCGTCGAAGCGAGCCACGACATTGACGCGGGGGTAGCGGTCGGTGTCGCCGGGCGTCCCTTCCGCGCGGATGAACTCGGTCTCGAAGCCGAGCTTCTTGAGGCGCGCGCCGAGAAATTCCGCGCATGGCCGGTAGGCCTCGCCGGGTGGATTGACGGTCGGAAAGCGGATCAGGTCTGCGGTCAGCGCCACCAGGTCGTCGATCCGGTCATCGACGGCGCGCAGGAGTCGTTCATTCATCCGATGGATTGAAGAAGCAACGCGCTGCTTTTGCAAGCTGCCTCTTGCCCACAACCAATCAATGATCCGCCCAGGCTCAACAGGCTAAACCGTCGAGGGTGCGTGTCGCGACGGCAACTATGGCGGGAAAATCGTTCAAATTCGCCGCATTGGATTGGCGTTTTCGTCAACGAGTGTGTGGTATTTAACGCACCTGCCGGCAAAACGATGGAAAGAAAACCGCGTGATGGCAGGGGGCAATCTGAGGGGTTTGATCGCATGAAAAAGTCCGTTCTCATGGCAGCCGTGCTGTCAGCAACGTTGCTCGGCACGTCGATGGCAAGTCGGGCGGCGACACTGATCGCGAATATCGACGTGTCGACGCAGACGATGACCGTTAGCAAATACGGCCAGGTGCTTTACCGCTGGAGCGTGTCGACGGCCCGCAAGGGCTACTTCACGCCGCGCGGCAGCTACCGGCCGCAATGGACGGCGCGGATGTGGTACTCGCGCAAATACGACAATTCGCCGATGCCTTATTCGGTGTTCTTCCACGGCGGCTACGCCATCCACGGCACCGGCGCGGTGAGATATCTCGGGCGTCCGGCCTCGCATGGCTGCGTGCGTCTCCACACAGCCAATGCCGCGACCTTCTATGCGATGGTTAGGGAAGTCGGCTACGGCAACACGCGAATCGTCGTGGCCAACTGAAACGGGCCGGAGGGGCTCGCCGAAGTCGCAGGCGCTAATTGCTGCCTGCGCGCCAGCCGATGTCGGAGCGTTGCAGCAATGTCGCACATGCTTTGAAAACAACGATATGCGCCGGCTCACAGTATTGCCGAAGCTGGTTTGCATGACACGACAGTGATAAGCAAGAATTGTCAATTTTAACGGCTTGGGGATTATTATGCATCGCTTTCTTCTCGGCGCCGCGATTGCGGCAACGGCGACTTCGGCTTTCGCTGCGGACGTGCCGGTTGTTCTGGACCAGGAACTCGCACAGCCGCATATCTCCGGCTACGTCGAAGCCTATCTTGGCGGCATCCGCGTCGCAGCGGGAGGGAATCACATAGATTTCACCGGAGCAGGCGGGACCGGTCGCGTCAATTTCCCGATCGATTCACGGTGGAATGTCCAGGCAGACGCGTTCGTCGACTCGATCTGGGGGCACGGCCTCAATTTTTCCGGCTACGGCGGCGCTGTCCACGGCTACTGGCGCGATCCCAACGCGTACGCGCTGGGTGGTTTCGCATCCATTACCGGCTATGGCGGGGACCTTGGCAGCTCGGACCTCTACAGCTTCTCGGTCGGCCCGGAGGCCCAGGCCTATTTCGGCAACGTGACGCTCTACGCCAGGTCTACTACGGTCAACTCCGCGCCAGCGGCTCGTCCGAACACTTGGACGATTGGGGTGGCCGTGGCGTGATCCGCTACTTCGCCCAGGAGAATCTCCGCTTCGATGGCGAACTTGGTTTCTCGCGCCTTTCAGCAAGCGGCGAACATCTCGACACGGTCACGGCGGCACTCCAGGCCACATACCGGTTTTCCGGCACGCCTTTCGCCGTGTTCGGGCGCTATCAACTCGACCATTTGTCGGAACCCTTTGGCCACCTGAACGTCCACAAATACCTGATCGGCCTGCGGGCAAGCTTCGGCTCCAACTCGCTCCTCGACGAGGACCGCAACGGCGCAACGATGGATACTTACCGGCCGAACTTTATCCTGCCGTTCGTAGGGGGCTGATACAGTCCCGCCTCGCAGCGGGCAAATCGAGGACGCCGCGGAGAGCGATCTCCGCGGCTTTCTTTCGGGCGAGTATGCTGATCGTCGGCGCACTCGCCCGGTCGGCCGGTCAAGCCGCCCGGAGGTCAGCCGGCTTTCTTGGCCCCCGCGCGCCTGCGGCGCCGGCCGCTCATCTCCCAGCGCTTGTGGAACCACATCCACTGTCCGGGATCCTCGCGCACCCAGCGCTCGACGACGTCGGCCAGGAGCTGCGTGGTGGCGTGAACGTCAACGCTGCCGCTTTCGGTGCGCGGCAGGTCGAGCTTGTCTTCGATCTCGAGGCGGAACCGGTTTCCCGGCAGCCTGACGCAGCGCGCGGGATACACGTCGCAGTCATAGTGGCGGGCGAGCATGCCCAGCACCGGATTGCTCTGGCAGGGGCGGCCGAAGAAAGTCGTCTCGACGCCGTTGGTGAACTTCTGGTCGACCAGCACGCCGATATTGCCGCCCTTCTCCAGGATGGCGGCAAGGGCGAAGGACGCGCCCGTGGAAGAGGGCAGCAGGCCGCCCATCGTCGAGCGCCGGGTCGAGTGGATATAGTCGGCAAGATAGGGATTGTTGGGCGGGCGAAAGAGCGCCGTTATGTTCATGCCGAAGGTGGCGGCCGCCACCGGCAGCAGCTCAAAATTGCCGAGGTGGCCGGTGAACAGGATGTGCGGCTTCTTCTCGCCGGCGATCTCGACGAAATGGTCGATGCCGCGGACCTCGACCCGGCCTGGTTTTGTCGCGTTAGGATCAAAGTCGAACAGCGCGTCGAGGAAGATGTATTCTGCCGCCAGTCGGGCCATGTTGCCCCACATGTCCGACGCGATGGCCTCGATCTCGACATCGCTCTTTTCCGGATAGGCCAGCCGCAGATTGTTGACCGCCACACGATGCCGTCCCATCAGCGGCCCGATCCGGCGGGTAATGCGGTCGGCGAAGTTGAGCGCACGGTCGGGCGGCAAAAGACGCAGCAGACCAATGATCGCCATAGCGAGGCGCGCCACCAGCCAGTGCTCCATCTGGCGCAGCCGCCGGCCGTAGCGGAACATGAAGTCCCGGCGGGCTTTCTTGAGCACCTTGCGACCCTCTGCCTTAGGAAACGCGCAGGATGATCTTGCCGAAGACGTCGCGGCCTTCCATGCGCTTCAGCGCGGCGTCGATGTCGTCGAAGCCGACTTCGGTGTCGATCACCGGAGCGACGAGGCCGGCTGCCATCTTCTGCATGGCATTGGCCATGTTCTCCATGCGGCAGCCGAAGGAGCCGAGCAGCTTCAATTGCTGCTGGAAGAGCTGCATCAGGTTGACCTGCGTCGACACGCCCGACGTCGAGCCGCAGGTGACGAGGCGGCCGCCGCGCTTCAACGAGAGCATGGAGCCGGCAAAGGTATCGGCGCCGACATGCTCGAACACCACGTCGACGCCCTTCTTCTTGGTCAGCTTGCGCACCACGCCTTCGAAACGGTCCTCGCGGTAATTGATGACATGGTCGGCGCCGAGGGCCTTCGCCTTTTCGACCTTGTCGTTCGAGCCGACGGTGGTGATGACGGTGCAGCCCATGCGCTTGGCAAGCTGGATGGCGGCGGTGCCGATGCCGGAGCCGCCGGCATGGACGAGGATGGTCTCGCCGGGCTCCAGCTTCGCATTGTCGAACAGCATGTGCTCGACCGTGCCGAAGGTGACGGGCGCGACCGCGGCGCCGATCTCGGACACACCGGGCGGAGCGGGCACAAGAAGGCGGGCCGGCAGGTTGATCTTTTCCTGCGCGAAGCCGTCGAGGTGGAAGCCGTGGACGCCAGACACGTGCTCGCAAAGATTGTCGCGGCCTTCGCGGCAGGCGCGGCAAAGCCCGCAGGTGCGCGCGCCATAGATCGACACCAATTGTCCCGGCAGGAGATTGGAGACGCCTGGTCCGACGGCCTCGACCTCGCCCGAGGCTTCGGCGCCGACGACCAGCGGCAGCTTGCGCTTGGCGAAGGCCATGCCGCGCCAGCCCCAGACATCGATATGATTGAGCGCCACCGCCCTGATGCGGAGTGTCACTTCGCCGAGCGAAGGCGGCGGGGGAGGCGGCAGGTCCACCGTTTCAAGGCGGCGGTCCTCGATAAGTTGCAATGCGCGCATTTGCCTGTCGGTACTTTGGAAGCGGAAAAACGTCCGCTTAGACCGGTTCCCGCGCCATGACAAGGCAGGTGTTCTGGCCGCCGAAGCCGAAGGAATTCGACAGGACCGTACCGACTTCGGCGTTGCGCTTCTTGTTCGGCACGACGTCGAGCACGATCGCCGGGTCGGGATTGTCGTAATTGATGGTCGGGGGAATGACGCTTTCGCGCATCGTCATCAGCGAGAACGCAGCCTCGACCGCGCCGGCCGCCGACAGCGTGTGGCCGATCATCGACTTGTTCGACGAGATCGGCATCGAGCCGACCCGCTCGCCGAACACCGTCGACAGCGACAGGTGCTCCATCTTGTCGTTTTCCGGCGTCGAGGTGCCGTGCGCGTTGACGTAGTCGATCTCGTCCTCGCTCAAGCCGGCATCGGCAAGGGCTGCGCGCACCGTGGCGATCGCCGGCGAAGCATCGGGCTTGGAGCGGGTGCGGTGGAAGTCGTCGGCGCGCTCGCCGCAGCCGCGCATGATGCCGAGGATGGTCGCGCCGCGGGCGAGAGCGGCCTCCAGCGATTCCAGCACCAGCGCGCCGGAACCTTCGGCCAGCACAAAACCGTCGCGGTCCTTGGAGAAGGGCTTTGAGGCCTTCTCGGGGATGTCGTTGTGGGTGGAGAGCGCCGAAAGCAGCGAGAAGCGGATCAGCGCCTCGGCCGTCGCGGAGCCGTCGGCGCCGATCGACAGCGCCTTGTCGCACTCGCCGCGGCGGATCGCCTCTACGCCGAGTTGGATGGCGGTGGCGCCGGAAGCGCAGGCGGTGGACAGGGTGATCGGCAAGCCGCGCGTGCCGAAGCGGTCGGCCAGGCGGTCGGCGATCGAGCCGAACTGCGTGGTCTCGAAAATGTCGAGTTCCTTCAAGGCACGCGCCACGCGCAGCAACCTCTCGGCGCCCGCATCCTTCTTGTCGGAGTTGTAGAGCGAAAAGCGGTCGGCCCAGTCGAGCTCGACCGGCGGCGAGGCGAGGAACAGCGGTCCGCCGAAATCGCCGGAATCGAGGCCTGCCTCCGACACCGCTTCCTGGGCGGCCGTCTCGGCCAGCTCATAGGTGAGGGGGCTCGCACCCTTGGAGCTCGACGGCAGGAAATCGACCATGCCGGAGATGCGGGTGTTCAGGTGATCGACGGGAAAGCGGATGATCGGATGGATGCCGGATTTGCCCGAGGTCAGCGCCGTCCAGTTGTCAGCCTTGCCGACGCCCAGCGAGGTGACGACGCCGATGCCGGTCACGGCGACGATCGGCCTGCCCATGTGATCGCGGAGATTGGCCATGTTGTGTCTGCCTCGGTCCAGAGCAATTCCAGGAAGTGTGTTTCCTCCGGAATTGCGTAAAAACTATTTAAGCGGCTTTGATGAGCCCCAGGCCCTCGAATTGGTGATAGCCGATGGCCGTTGCAAGGACGGTTGTGGGAACGCTCTCGAATTGCCGCTCCACTGTTGCATCGAAGGCCGGATAGCCGGCCTTGCGGTCCACGGCGAGTGCCGCAAGCGCCACGGCGAAGGGGAACTGCGCTTCCTTCATATGGCCGGTCAGCGTCGAGAAGGCGCGCACGGCAAGCGCCGGGTTGGCGTCGAGCACGTCCTTCTCCGCCGCCGTGGCGGCGTGGGCGCCCGAGGCGCCGGAAATCGTCAGCAACTCGCCGTTTGGCAGCGCCGCCTGCTTCAGCAGCGTGGCGATCTCGGCGTTCAACTCGCCGCGCCGGCGCCTGGCCCGGCCGGAGACAACGGGGCCAAGCTCGGCATAGATCTTGCGGCCTCGGCTTTTCGCGTGCTCGCGCTGCTCAAGCACCAGGAAGGCGCCGCCCGAGCCCGTCACCACGCCGCCGCCCTCGGCGCCCTGCCGCTGCCAGACCGGCCTCCAGGGGCCGCGATGCAGATAGCCGGCGAGCTCATAGCCCAGCAGCATGTCGGAATGTTCGGTCTGGAATGCGCCGCCGACCAGCACATGAGTCGACTGGCCGGAGCGGATGCGCGCGGCGGCCGTCTCGACAGCGGAGACGCCGGCGCCTTCCTCGCCCATGAAGGTGCGGGACGAGCCGGTGACCTTGTGCACGATCGAGATGTTGCCGGCGAGCAGGTTGGAGAGCTGGGCGAGGAACAGCGTCGGGCGCAATTCAGTGGTCAGCTTCTCGTTGAGCAGCACGTCGCGATCGTTGCGGCTTTCGGAAGCGGCGAGGATCGCGGCATCGACGGCCTCGTCGCGCTCGCCGCCGCCGGCGGCCACCACCATGTCCATGGTCGTGCAGAGCTCGTCATTGCCCTTGATGCCGGCGTCGTCCAGCGCAAGACCAGCGGCATAGGTGCCGAGCCGCTGCCAGGTTTCCATCTGGCGCTGGTCGCCGCGCTTGGCGATCTGCAGGTTCCAATCGATCTCGGGCAGGGGGTGGATGGTGTAGGGCGCGAAGCGCACTGCATCGAGCACCGGCTCGAGGCCCGGACGGGTCAGCTTCTGCCAGTGCGCGTCGGGACCTTCTCCCAGCGAAGAGACAAGGCCTATGCCGGTGATGACGACGTCGTGCGGGCTGCTCATGGACGGCTTTGTGGATCAGGCAGGTGAGCGCGACATCAGACGGCCTTGGCCGCGACGAGCGCGTCGATCTTGGCGCAGAGATTCTTCATGACGAAGTAGTCGTCGGTCGAGGCCTTGCCGTCATTGACCTCCTGCGTCCACTTCTCCAGCGGCACCTTGATGCCGAATTCCTTGTCGATGGCAAAGACGATGTCGAGGAAATCGAGGCTGTCGATGCCCAGATCGTCGATGGTGTGGCTTTCGGGCGTGATGGTGTCGATATCGATCTCGCTGGTGTCGGCAATGATCTTGGCGACTTTCTGGAACGTCGTGGACAAGGGCTTTTCCTTCGGTTGCGGGCGGAATCTGTCCGCATCTTGTTTGGGCGCTGTCTAATCGGTTTTTCCGGGCAGGAAAAGGCCGAATGCACGGCGCGCAGATGGGATGCCGGCTTTCGGAACGCAAGAAGGGCGGCCGGTCGACCGGCCGCCCTTCCTTTTGACGTCACGTCAGTCTTTGTTTCGATGCATGTCGCTATCCCAAAACCGGAACCACTTTTGGGCGACATGCATCAGCCGTTGCGGAGCTTGACCAGGTCGTTGAGCAGCCCGTCCGTTCCGCTGTGAACGGTCAGGCGCGCGACCTTGCCGGCGATGGCCTCCAGAGCCTCGAGCTCCTTCAGCCGCAGCATCACCGGGTTGTCGGCCATCACCCTGGCCGTGTTGAGCAGCGAACGCGTGGCGTTCGTCTCCTCGCGGCGACGGATGACGTTGGCCTCGGCCTGCTTCTCGGCCGAAACCACCTGGTTGAGGATCTCACGCATCTCGCCCGGCAGGATCACATCCTTGAGCGCGATATCGCTGACCTCGACGCCGATCACGGCCATGTCGGCACGCACCTTGGCCGCCGCCTCCTCGTCGACCGTCACCTTCCTGTCGAGGATCTGGTCGAGGGTGAGCGCGCCAAGCGTCTTGCGGAAGGCGTACTGCAGGGCGCGGTAGAGGGCTTCGGCGAAGTCCTTCACCACGCTCACCGCCGTCACCGGGTCGACGACCCGGTATTCGGCGGCGATGTTGACGCGGATCGTCACGCGATCCTTGGTCAGCATTTCCTGCCCGGCGACATCAAGCGACTGGCGCTTGAGGTCGACGACCTTCACCTGGACCATGCGCCCGACATTCCAGAAGGCGTGCACGCCCGCGGCAAGCGTGCGGGTGTAGACGCCGTCCACGAACAGCAGCCCGACCTGGCCGTCCACGACCGGATGCAGGAACAGGTGTTCCGTCTTCCGGGCCTGGCCGATCCGGCGCATCAAGGCCGGATCGACGGCGAGATCGGCCGCCGTATCGACGGACGTCACCTGCCAGGGGCCGGCGTCCGTCCACAGCACGAGCTTGCGATCCGGCACCAGAACCGCATGCAAGGTGCCGTCACGCTCGATCACGGCAGTGTCGGTGCGCCCGGTGCGAACGACGGTGAAGTGACGCGCAGCCACGTCCGGGAGCTTGTCGAACAATGCCTTCTCGTAGGCCGAAACGAATTCGGGGTTCTTCAGGTCGTGCCTGGAGACTTCCAGGTTGCCGCGCCGGTTGGCGAGCCAATGCTCGCCCGGCATCAGGACCGCCTGGATCTCGCCCTTGTAGAGGGCGACGGCACGTTCATTTTCCTTCACGAGGACGCGCTGGCGTCCCAGAACCTTTTCGAGAATGGTCTTCATTGTCTTTACTCCTGTCGGGCACGGCCCCATGCGAGGCGTCACGTCATGCCGATCGTCCTTTCGTTTCTCGTTTCCATCGTCTCTTTTCAGTTCCGGGCCACGAATGATCCGGAGACCGGTGGCATCGCCAAGCGGCGGGCCTTCGGGAGCGGATCGCGGGGCGGCGAAGCGGGCGCTGGAGCCCGAAGGCCCCTTGCCGGCATCGCCGCGCCTTGATCGTCACCGCGGGCCTGGCCGCGAGCCGACGGCGCAGGACGTCGCCGCCCGGCGAGGCCGAAGCCCTGCCGTCCGTGAAGTCCTCGCATTCCGGTCCCCGGACCGTTTTTGGATAACACCACCTGAAGGTGTCGGCTTATCAGGCCGTTGGAGAAGGAATCGAACCTTCGACAGTCAGATTACAAATCTGATGCTCTACCCTCTGAGCTATCCGTGGTATGGATGAAGGGACTCGAACCCCTGACCTCCGGACCCAAATCCGGCGCTCTCACCTCTGAGCTACACCCGCAATCCCTATCCCCGAAACGGCGCCGTACACAGCGCGGCAAAGCCGCCTGCGCGGGCGGAGGCGAAAGCTCCAACCGTTGTGCTCGTTTCGGTTTCGTGACCGGGAGCGCGCCTATAGACCCTGCGACGGGTTGTCGCAAGCGGCATTGTCGCGGCGGACTTGCGGCTTCTTCCGGTTGTGGCGCTTCGGCAACAGTTGTTCGTACCAATGTACCATGGTACATGCACGCATGACCATAGAACGCGTTCAGACCGGGGTTCGCCTGGAAAAGAGATTGGTGAAGGTGCTCAAGGCCTTGGCCGAGCATCGCGATATGAGCCTTGGCGATCTCATCGAAGGCATCGTGCTGCATGCTTTCGAAGGCCAGGTGCCGTTCTCGCCGCCAACCTTGGAAACGATCGGCCAATTGAAACGCATCTACGGGCTGGAGCTCGGCGCGGCGGACAGCCATCGCCTGGTGGAAACGATAGGAAAAGCCGATGACGAACCATCTTGAGCGCAACCACAGCATCGTCCTTGCCGGACCGGTCGAACGTGTTTTCCCGTTGTTCACGCCGATCGGGGAAACCTTGTGGGTCGACGGCTGGGACCCGGAGTTTCTGCATCCGCAGGACGGGGAAACGCGCCGTGGCATGGTCTTCCGCACCAGCCATGGCAACGAGACAACGCTCTGGGCCTGCACGGACTGGGAGCCTGGGCCGCATCGGGTGCGCTATGCCAGGGTGACGCCGGATTCGCGTTTCGGATTTGTCGAGGTGGCCTGCCGCCAGGCCGGCGCCGGAGGCACACGGGCGTCCATCACCTACACGCTCACGGCCCTGAGCGAGGCCGGACGGTCGTACCTGTCGGCGCTGACGGAAAATGCCTTCGCGCAGATGATCGAGGCGTGGAAGGTGCGCATCGACGCTTGGCTGCTGAAGAATGCGTCGGCCAATCTGGCCAGCTAAAACGTGACGCGGCCGAGCACCTTGAGGCCGTCGCCATCGGGCGCCACCACCACGGCCTCGCCCTCGCGCGGCGCGATGCCGGTGAGCGCCACGATGTTTTCGAGATGCGTGACCAGCACCAGGTTGTCGGAACCGGAATAGCCGCGGATCTCCTTCATCACCGCCGCCATCTGGGCGGCCTTCTCAGCGGGATCGGTCTTGAGCAGATCGAGCGGCGCGAACGGCTCCGGCTCCGCCTCGAAGGCGATACGGGCGGTGTCGAGGCAGCGGCAGTAGCGGCTGGAGAGCACGCGCTCGATTGGCGCCGCGCGCGCCGCGAACAGCGCGCCGATGCGGCTTGATTGCTGCTTGCCGCGCTCCGACAGATTGAGCTGGGTGGCGCAATTGCCGATGTCGAAATTCGCCGGGTCGGTATTGCCGGTGACGAAGGCGTGGCGAAGCAGAACGACATGGCCACCGTCGCGCAGCAGCGCCCAGCCCGCGTCGGTTGCGTGGGCCAGGGTGGAGATGGCAAGCAGGAAAAGCGCCAAAGCAAGTCGCGGCAAGACAAGTCGCAGCATGAGAAGTCCTTATGGCGGTCCGAGAGGCCGGGGCCATGATCGGCATATAGGGATCGCAAAGCCGGCTGAAAAACAAGCAGAGGACAGGTGGCCGGCACCCGAAGGGCCGATTGCACCGCCATCCGGGCTCGCCTATCACGGGAAAAATGTCTCCGCCCCGAAAATGACTCCGCTCACCGCAACCGTCCTCTTCGTCTTCAGTCTCGTCGCGCTCGGCTATCTTGCCGGACTTACCGGCTATCTGAAGCCGGTGAGCGGGGAGGGCATATCCGAATTCGCCGTCAACGTGGCAATGCCACTGCTGCTCTTCCAGACGATGGTGAAGTCGGATTTCCACGGCGTGGCGCCGTGGTCGCTCTGGAGCGCCTATTTTGCGGCGGCGGCCGCCACCTGGGCCGCCGGGCACCTGGTGATGACGCGCCTCTTCGGCCGGGACGCCCGCGCAGGCATCGTCGGCGGCGTGTCCTCGGCCTATTCCAATGTCGTCCTGCTCGGCGCGCCTTTCATCCTCGGCATATTCGGCGCGAGCGGCTTCGAGGTCCTGTCGCTGCTGGTCTCGATCCACCTGCCGGTCATGATGATGGCCTCGATCGTGCTGTTCGAGATGTTCGGCCGCGGCGGCGAGGAGCCCGTGCATCCGCTGCGCGTCATCAGGAATTTTCTCAGGCGGCTGTTCGTCAATCCGCTGATCATCGGCATATTGACGGGGCTTGCCTGGCGCATGACCGGCGCGCCGCTGCCGGCGCTGATCGGACGACTGGTCGATGCGCTCGCCAATACCGCCGGACCGGTAGCCCTGTTTGCGATGGGCCTCAGCCTGCGCCGCTTCGGCATTTCCGGCAATATCCGGCCGGCGCTTGCGCTCTCGGTCCTCAAGCTCTTCGTGATGCCGGCGTTGGTGCTTCTCATGGTCTGGCTGCTCGGCCTGCCGCCGCTGACGGCGAAGGTGGCGGTCGTCGTGGCAGCGCTGCCATCCGGCATCAATTCCTATCTGATCGCCGTCCAGTTCAATACCGGCCAGGCGCTGGCTTCGAACCAGATGACCATCGCCACGGCCAGCGCGGTGCTCACCACCTCCTTCTGGCTGACCGTCGTCGTCCATGTCTTTGGATAGCGCATACTGGTATTCAGGTGACGCCGGGCTCAATCCTAGCATCCCGCCGGTGGCACAAACGAGCGTCCGGCGCTCGCTTTTGCTGGCCCAACCCCTATATGCCATCTTGTGATTGCTTGCCGGCCTTTCCCTAGGTAAGAGCAATGCGCCGGCGTGCAACCAGGGCACGCCCACGATACATCAACAAAAACGGCCGTCAGCGCGCCGAACGGAGGCCAGACCATGCTTCAGAAGACCAGCCATTTCCTGCGCCAGGCCAATCTCATCAACGGCGAATGGGTGCAGGCCGACAGCGGCCAGACCATCGACGTCAACAACCCGGCCACCGGCCTCAAGATCGGCACCGTGCCGAAGGCTGGCAAGGCGGAAACCCGCCGCGCCATCGAGGCCGCCGAGGAAGCCTTCAAGACCTGGCGCAAGACCACCGCGCTCGAGCGCTCGAAGCTTCTGCGCAAGCTGCATGATGCGATGATGGACAATCAGGACGTGCTTGCCGAATTGCTGACCATCGAGCAGGGCAAGTCGCTGTTCGAATCCAAGGGCGAAATCGGCTCGGCCGCGAGCTACATTCTTTGGTTCGCCGAGGAAGGCCGCCGCGTCTATGGCGATATCGTGCCGTCGCCCTGGGGCGACCGCCGTATCCTGGTGACCAAGGAGCCGGTCGGCGTCATCGCAGCCATCACGCCGTGGAATTTCCCGTCCTCGATGCTTGCCCGCAAGATCGGCCCGGCGCTGGCGGCGGGCTGCACCGCAGTGGTCAAGCCGGCATCGCAGACGCCGTATTCGGGCCTCGCCTGGGGCGCGCTCGCCGAAGAGGTCGGGTTCCCCAAGGGCGTCATCAACATCCTGACCGGCTCGGCCGGCGAGATCGGCGACGAGCTCTGCACCAATCCATTGGTCAAGAAGATCACCTTCACCGGCTCGACCGAGGTCGGCAAGATCCTGATCCAGAAGTCGGCTTCGACGGTCAAGAAAGTGTCGATGGAACTCGGCGGCAACGCGCCGTTCCTGGTCTTCGACGATGCCGATGTCGACCGCGCCGTCACCGGCGCCATCACCGCCAAATACCGCAATTCCGGCCAGACCTGCGTCTGCACGAACCGCTTCCTCGTGCAGGCGGGCGTCTATGACGAGTTCGTCGAGAAGCTGGCCGCCGCCAGCAACAATCTGAAGGTCGGCTCCGGCCTGGAGGAAGGCGTGCAGCAGGGACCGCTGATCGACGAGAAGGCGGTGGAGAAGGTCGAGGAACTGATCGCCGATGCGACGTCGAAGGGCGGCAAGGTCGTCGCCGGTGGCAAGCGCCATGCGCTCGGCGGCTCGTTCTTCCAGCCGACAGTGATCGCCGACGCCTCGCCGAAGATGCGCTTCATGAAGGAAGAGATCTTCGGGCCGGTCGCGCCCGTGTTCAAGTTCGAGACGGAGGAAGAGGCGATCGCGTTAGCCAACGACACCGAATTCGGGCTCGCTTCCTATTTCTACACCGGCAATCTCGGCCGCGCCTTCCGGGTCATGGAAGGGCTGAAATACGGCATGGTCGGCATCAACGAAGGCCTGATCACCACGCCGGAGGCGCCGTTCGGCGGCGTCAAGGAATCGGGCCTCGGCAGGGAAGGCGGGCACCAGGGCATCGAGGACTATCTCGACACCAAATATGCCTGCATCGGCGGCCTCGGCCTCTGACAGCTATCCAAGGGGCAGGGCGGTGATGTTGCCTGCCCTGCCGGATGGGACTCAGCCGGCCGAAGGCCACGGATCAACGAATTGAGGTTTCGGGCACAGCGATGAAGGACGGCGAGGTCTTCGGCACGACGCAAGCAGGCGAGGCCGTGCGCCGCTTCACCATCCGCGGCGGCGGCCTGACCGCCAATATCATCGGGCTCGGCGCGATCGTCCAGGATCTTAGGCTCACCGGCCACGACGCGCCGCTGGTGCTGGGCTACGACCGGTTCGAACCCTATGAAACCGACCGCGCCTATTTCGGCGCCGTGGTCGGCCGCTTCGCCAACCGCATTCGCGACGGCCGGTTCACCATCGCCGGCAAACGCTGCCAGACGGAGCGCAATTTCCTCGGCAAGCATACGCTGCATGGCGGCTCGGAGGGCTTTTTCCACCGGCCATGGACCGTCTCGCTGCACGGTCGCGATTTCGTGACGCTGACGTTGCACGATCCGGACGGCACGATGGGCTTTCCCGGCGCGCTGGACGTAACCTGCACCTACCGGCTGAAGATCCCCGGCACGCTCAGCATGGAACTGACCGCGACCTGCGAGGAACCGACGCTCTGCAACCTGGCGCAGCATTCCTACTTCAACCTCGACGATGGCGGGGAGGGCGACATCCTCGATCACCGGCTGATGCTCAATGCCGGCGCTTACACACCCGTCGATGGCGAGATGATCCCGACCGGCGCTGTGAAGCCTGTCGACGGCACGCCCTATGATTTTCGGCAGGCGCGGCCGCTGCGCATGGAATCCGAAGGTGAACAGCTTCCCTACGATGTGAATTTCTGTCTCGCCTCCAGCCGCGGCCCGCTGCACCAGGCGGCCTGGGTGCAAGGGGCCAATTCCGGCGTCGAGATGGAGGTCTGGACCACCGAACCCGGCTTGCAGCTCTATATTGGCCAGTATGTCGCGCCATCGTCAGCAGGGCTGGATGGGCGCCGCTACAAGGCGTTCTCAGGTTTCTGCCTCGAAGCGCAGACCTGGCCCGACGCGCCCAACCGGCCCTATTTCCCGCAGGCAACGCTGTGGCCAGGGCAGATCTATCATCAGGTGACGGAATATCGGTTCCGCTTACCTTAAGATCTATTGACGCCCGGTGAGGCCGGCCTGCCTTATTCTCAATGCATCTTAGCTCTCGAAAGCGGCTCGCAGTGTCTCGAAGGGCGCCAGCGCGCCGCGAACCTGCACGACGGCGGCGGCGACGCGATGCGCGCGCCGAACTGCGTCGCCGGGGGCATGGCCGGCAAGGCGGGCCGCGAGATAGCCGCCGTTGAAGGAATCGCCGGCGCCTGTCGTGTCGACGGGGGTGGCGACATGCACTGCGTCGACTGTTTCCAAGCCGCTTCTCGCGGCAATCAATGCCGGCTGCTCGCCATTCTTGACGACGACCTCGCCGACAAGTTTGCCAAGCCGCTCGGCGGTCGCCTGCGGTGTCTCGTCTCCAAACAGCATCTGCTCGTCCGGGAAGGTGGGCAGCGCGATGTCGGTGACGGCAAGCGCCTCCAGGATCGCGGCCTGAGCGGCCTCGCGGCTTTGCCAGAGCCGTGGGCGGTAGTTGGGGTCGAAGGCGACGAGCGAGCCCGCCCGACGGGCGGTCGCGACGGCTGCAAGCAGGGCTTTGCGCGCTGAGTCGTCCAGAATTGCCAGAGTGATTCCGGAAAAATAGACAAGCGCCTGGTGTTCAAGGCTCTTCGCCAGCGCGGCCGGATCGGAGGCGAGCTGGCGCGCAGCCGCGTCGCTGCGCCAGTAGGTGAAGGCGCGTTCGGCTCTGGTGAGGGTGATGGCGTAAAGGCCGGGCCGGGCGCCGGCAATGACCGGGCTGCTGCCGATGCCGATGCCGTTTTGGGCAAAGAAGGCGATTTGGTCGCGCGAAAACGGATCGTCGCCGAAGGCCGAGACATAGGTCGCAGGCCGGTCCGGGCTCAGCGCATGCAGCGCCCAGAGCGTGTTGAAGGTGTCGCCGGCGAAGCCCATGCGCCAGTTCGGTCCTGCCTGACCCGACAGTTCGAGCATGCATTCGCCGATCGACGCGACACCATTGGCTTCCATATGGCTGATCCTCCTAAGGCTTTGTTGCTGTAGCTTTTTGCAGCCTGCAGCGCCATGCTTGGCGCAGGCCGTTTTTTGCGCCAGAAGCGATTTCCCACAGGCGGGACGGGATGCTGCGCGCATCCCGTGACGTTATAAGCCGAAGAGGAACGGGTTTGGCATCGATATGGCGTTACATCCTTGCAGGTCTCGGTCTGGCTGCCCTGCTGGTCGGCATCCTGGCAGTCGTCTATCTGACGGCGCCGCACTCGGCCCTAGGTCCCGATACGTCGCGCTCGAAGAAGACGGCAAGCGGCCTGTTCGTCGCCAGCTTCGAGCCGGAGCGCGGGGTGATCCGGCAAGGCGAGCTGCAATCCTGGCTGTTGACGCTGAAGACCGCCGCTGGCGCTCCGGTGGAGGGCGCCGCGATCACCGTTTCCGGCGGCATGCCGCAGCACAATCATGGCCTGCCGACCAGTCCGCAGGCGACCGACTATCTGGGCGAGGGGCGCTACCGTATCGACGGCGTGAAATTCACCATGAGCGGCTGGTGGCAGCTGCGCTTCGCCATCTCGGCGGCGGCCGGTTCCGATTCCGTCGTCTTCAACATCGTGTTGTGAGCGGCCGATGAGGCGTCTTGCCCGCGTCGCAAGCCTGGCCGCTCTGGCCGCGCTCGCTTTGCTCGGCGGCTGCGGCAAGCCTCAGTTCAGCGATGCCGAGAAGAAGACCATCGCCTCGCTGGCGCTGAACACGCTGCCGGCGCTCAAAGCGGACACGACAAACCAATATGCCGATGTGCCGGCGGCAGCCGCGTTCGGATCGACTCTGTTCTTCGATGTCGGCATGAGCCGCCACGGCCCGATGTCCTGCTCGACATGCCATAAGATCGACCGCCAGTTCCAGGACGACCTGCCGCAGGCAGTCGGCGTCGGCCGCACCAACCGGCGAACCATGCCGCTGGCCGGCGTGGCGCGCGATCCATGGTTCTTCTGGGACGGAAGGCGCGACAGCCTCTGGTCACAGGCGCTGACGCCGCTCGAGAATCCGCTCGAGCAGGCCGGCAACCGCGCCGCCTTCGCGCATTACATCAAAAACCGGTTCGGCGAACGCTATGAGCGCATATTCGGGCCGCTGCCCGATCTCTCCACCGTGCCGGCCAATGCCAGCCCGCTCGGCACCGACGCCGAAAAGGCGGCGTGGAGCGCGATGCCCGCCCGCCAGCAAGACGACGTGAACCGCGTCTTTGCCAATATCGGCAAGGCGATCGCGGCCTTCGAGCGGTCGATCGAGCCGCAGCAAGCGCGCTTCGACCGCTTCGCCATCGATCTGGCGACCGGCACTAAGCCGCAGGGTGATGCAGCGTTCTCGCCGGAGGAGGTCCTCGGGCTGAAGCTGTTCATCGGCAAGGCCAATTGCGTGACCTGCCACAACGGTCCGCGCTTCACCGACAACTCCTTCCACAACACCGGCGTGCCGCCGGTGAACGGCCTGCCGCCTGATCGCGGGCGGGTCGATGCCGTTGCTCAGGTTCAGGCCGACCCGTTCAACTGCTTCGGCAAGTTCCGCGACGGCGACGCCAGCGCCTGCCGCGAGCTGCGCTTCATGGTGAAGGACGGCGAGCAACTGGTGCGCGCCTACAAGACGCCGTCGCTGCGGGGCGTGGCAGACCGACCGCCTTACATGCATGCCGGACAGTTTTCCTCGCTCGACGAGGTGGTCGCGCACTATTCGAAGGCGCCGGCGAGCATCGAGGGCGTTTCGGAGGTGCATCCGCTCGATCTTTCCGACCGCGAGCGGGCGGCGCTGGTGGCCTTCCTCAAGACTATGTCCGAATAGCTATCGGTCCTTCACCGTCTCCATCGCCACGAAGGTCGAGGTCTGGGCGACGTGGGGGAGGGCGGAGATGCGCTCGCCGAGCACGCGGCGATAGGCTGCGATGTCGGTGGTGCGGACCTTCAGCAGATAGTCGAAGCTCGACGCCATCATGTGGCATTGCTCGATCTCCGGCACGCCCTGCACGGCGCGGTTGAAGGCGTCGAGCGCGGCTGAACGCGTATCGGAAAGCTTCACCTGGACGAAGGCGACATGGCCCTCGCCCATGCGCTCGCGGTCGATGATGGCGCGATAGCCTCTTATGTAGCCATCCTTCTCCAATCGCTTCACTCGGGCCTGCACCGGCGTCTTCGACAGGCCGACCTTGGCCGCCAGCTCGGACATGGATAGCCTGCCGTCGCGCCCGAGTGCCGTCAGGATGTTGCGGTCGATGCGGTCCAATTGGTCTTCAGTCATCGATTTTGCAGTCAAAATGGCGTGAATATGGCCTATATGATAGTTCGAACAGCCTATCGTGTCGATCTCTTTGGACCGGTCGAAAACTCGCAGCTGTGCTAGCTTGCGCCGATCGGTCCGGTGACCGCCGGACCGCTCCCTAACGCTCGCTTTCATGGACCCGATATGCCGCTCGATGAGATCCGCCAGCAGATCCGCGCCAATTACCTGCCCGACGAAGACGAGGCGGTGAAGCGACTGTCCGCGGCGGCCGGTCTTTCGGCCGAAGAGCGCAAGGCGATCTCGGCGCGCGCTGCCGATCTGGTGCGCGCGGTGCGCGGCTCGACGGACCCTCGATTGATGGAGGTGTTCCTCTCGGCCTACGGCCTGTCGACCAAGGAGGGTGTGGCGCTGATGTGCCTCGCCGAGGCGCTGCTGCGCGTGCCCGATGCCGAGACGATGGACGATCTCATCGCCGACAAGATCGCGCCGCATGACTGGTCGGCGCATTCCGGCAGCTCCAGCTCGATTTTCGTCAATGCCTCGACCTGGGCGCTGATGCTGACCGGCCGCGTGCTCGACGAAAGCGAGGGCGGCATCGAAGGCACGCTGCGCGCCATGGTGAGGAGGCTCGGCGAGCCGGTCATCCGCAAGGCGGTGGCGGCGGCGATGCGCGAAATGGGCGAGCAATTCGTGCTCGGCCGCACCATCGCCGAGGCCGTCAGGCGCGGGCGGGCGATGACGCAGAAGGGCTATCTCTATTCCTTCGACATGCTGGGCGAAGCGGCCCGCACGGAGGCCGATGCGCTGCGCTACCACAAAGCCTATGCGGACGCGATTTCCTCGCTGGACGCGGGTTCGAACGGACCCGACATCCGCTACAATCACGGCATTTCGGTCAAGCTTTCCGCGCTGCATCCGCGCTACGAGGTGGCGCAAAAGGAGAAGATGCTGCCGGTGATGGCCGAGCGGCTGCTGTCGCTGGCGCTTGCCGCGCGGCATTCGCGCATGGGCCTCAACGTCGATGCCGAGGAGGCCGACCGGCTCGATCTCTCGCTCGACGTCATCGAACGCGTGCTCGCCGAGCCGGAACTCGCCGGCTGGGACGGTTTCGGCGTGGTCGTCCAGGCCTACGGCCCGCGCGCGGCCTTCGTCATCGACTGGCTCTACGCCCTCGCCAGGAAATACGACCGCAACATCATGGTGCGGCTGGTGAAGGGCGCCTATTGGGACACCGAGATCAAGCGGGCGCAAACGCTGGGGCTTGCCGGCTATCCGGTCTTCACCCGCAAGGTGAACACGGATGTCTCCTACCTCGCCTGCGCGCGAAAACTGCTGTCGATGACCGACCGGATCTATCCGCAGTTCGCCACCCACAACGCGCATACCGTGGCCGCCATCCTGTCGATGGCGAAGGATCGCGATTCCTTCGAGTTCCAGCGCCTGCATGGCATGGGCGAATCCCTGCACGAGACGGTGCGCAAGTCCGAGAGGACGCGCTGCCGCATCTACGCGCCGGTCGGCGCGCATTCCGACCTGCTCGCCTATCTGGTGAGGCGTCTCTTGGAAAACGGCGCCAATTCCTCCTTCGTCCACCAGTTGACCGACGAGGAGGTTGAGCCGGAGGAGATCGCGCGCGACCCGCTTGAGGCGGTGGAGAAACAGGGTCCGGCCGCCAATCCGGCGATCGCGCGCCCGGCCGCAATCTTCGGCGCCAACCGGCGTAACTCCAAAGGCTTCGATATCACCGATCCGGTGACGCTTGCAGCGATCGATAGAGCAAGGGCGGAATTTGCCGGAACGGACCGCTGGCACGCCAAGCCGATAACGCGCGCCGCCGGCTATGGGAAGCAGCGCCAGATCGTCAATCCGGCCAAGCCGGACGAGATCGTCGGCACCGTGCATGAGGCCGCGGCCAAGCAGGTGGCGACCGCCGTGCGCATCGCCGTCGACGCGCAGCCGGCCTGGGCGAAACGCCCGGTCGTAGAGCGCGCCGCGATCCTGAACCGCGCCGCCGACCTTTACGAGGCCAATGCCGCCGAGTTCTTCGCCTTGGCCACCCGCGAGGCCGGCAAGTCGCTGGCCGACGGCGTCGCCGAGGTGCGCGAAGCCGTCGACTTCCTGCGCTACTACGCGGCCGAGGCGGCGAATGCCGAAGCGGGCACGGAAGCGCGCGGCGCGATCGTCTGCATCTCGCCGTGGAATTTCCCGCTCGCGATCTTCACCGGCCAGATCGCGGCGGCGCTCGTCACCGGCAATGCGGTGATTGCCAAGCCTGCCGAGCAGACGCCGCTGATCGCCTTCCGCGCCGTCGAGATGCTGCGCGAGGCCGGCGTGCCGGAGGATGTCATCCAGCTTCTGCCGGGTGACGGCCCGTCGGTCGGCGCGCCGCTCACCGCCGATCCGCGCATCGCCGGCGTCTGCTTCACCGGCTCCACCGAGGTCGCCAAGCTGATCGAAAAGCAGCTCGCCGAGACGGCAGCACCCGACGCGATGCTGATCGCCGAGACCGGCGGGCTCAATGCCATGATCGTCGATTCCACCGCGCTGCCCGAGCAGGCGGTGCGCGACATCCTCGCCTCCGCCTTCCAGAGCGCCGGCCAGCGCTGCTCGGCGCTGCGCGTGCTTTATGTCCAGAAGGATGTGGAGAAGAAGATGCTGGAAATGCTGAAGGGCGCGATGGAAGCGCTCAGCGTCGGCGACCCATGGGCGATCTCGACAGATGTCGGGCCGGTGATCGACGACGAGGCGCAAGCCTCGATCAACGACTACTGCAAGAAGAAGGGGCTGGAGGGACGGCTGATCGCCAAGCTGGAGGCGCCGGCTGCCGGCCGCTTCGTCGCGCCGCATGTCTTCCGCGTCAAAGGCATCGAGGAGATGGAGCGCGAGGTGTTCGGTCCGGTGCTGCATGTCGCGACCTTCGACGCCGACGATATCGATGCGGTGATCGCCGCGATCAATCGCAAGGGGTACGGGCTGACTTTTGGCCTGCACACCCGCATAGAGGGCCGCGTCCAGCACTTCGTCGACGGCATCCATGCCGGCAACATTTACGTCAACCGCAACCAGATCGGTGCCGTTGTCGGCTCGCAGCCTTTCGGCGGCGAAGGGCTGTCGGGAACCGGACCGAAGGCCGGCGGGCCGCATTATCTGCGCCGCTTCCGCAAAGGGCCGGAAGCCGGCACGGAAGTCGGCGAAGGTCACAAGATGACGGCCACCGAGCTTGCCGACAACCTGCCCGATCCGTCGCTCGGCGGTTGGTCGACGCGGCAGGATCGTGTCGCGATCCTGAGAAGGCATCTGCGCGGCAAGGGAGCGGCGGCCATCGCCGCGGCGGCGAGCCTCGATTTCGGCCAGGTCGACCTTCCCGGACCGACAGGCGAGGCCAACACGCTGTCGCTGGCGCCGCGGGGACGAGTGCTCTGCCTCGGCCCGGATGCCGACACATTGCTTGCGCAGACGATCCAGGCTCTAGCCGCCGGCAATGCGGTGCTGGCGGTGGCGCCCGGCGCCCCGGCCGCGCTGTCGGCGCTGACCGGCAAGGGCCTGCCGCTGGCGGCGATCGACGGCCGGCCGGACCCGGTCGAGGCGCGGTCGCTGCGCGTCGATGTGGTGGCCTTCTCCGGCACGCCGGAAGCGGCACGCATCGTGCGCAAGGTGATTGCCGAGCGCGCCGGCCCGATCGTGCCGCTGGTCAGCGAAGTGCTCAATCCGGCGGCCTATGCGCATGAGCGCGCGGTCTGCGTCGACACGACGGCAGCGGGCGGTAATGCCAGCCTGCTGGCTGCTGCGTAGCAGGCAGCCAGATCACAACTGGCCGCCGCGTGATAGCGGTCAGGCGCCTTCGACGACCGAAAATCCTTCGAATTGCGGATGGCCGAGATAGTGCACCTTCGAGGTCCCGGCGTTGCGGTGCGCGCTGCGGAAATTCTCCGACTTGGTCCAGGCGACGAAATCCTCCTGGCTCGCCCAGACCGTGTGCGAGGCGAACAGCGTGTAGCCCTCGGTCTCGTTGACCGGGCCGCGCAGCAGGTGGAATTCCCGAAAACCTTTCATTTCGGAGAGGCTGGAATCACGGTTCTTCCAGACGTCCTCGAAGGCCTCTTCCGAGCCGTTCTGGACCTTGAAGCGGTTCATGGCGATGTACATTGGGTTCCTTTCAGACTGGCGAATTGGAATTGGATTGGTTGAAGGCGAAGGCTTTCAGAACGGGCCGATCGCGCCGGTGAATTCCAGGCTGTCCCCGACCTTGGCCGGAATGGGAGGAAAGGGCGCTGCCTTGCGGACAAAGCCGAGCACCAGCTTGTCGAAGCTTTCCGAGCCTGAGCTTTCCAGGACGCGCAATTCATCGATGTTGCCGCGCTTGCCGATGACGAAGGTCACGACGGTGTTGCTGCGTGCTGTCGCCTGCACCGAGGGCGGAACGCCGCGATAGACGCGGCCAAGCTTTCGGATCACGTCGCTGCGGTAGCTGTCCTCGGCAGAAGTGCCGACCTCGCTCTGCTTCTTGCCCTTGCTCGCCGTCCGCTCGGAGCGGTTCTGGCCATCCGCCGCGCCGCTCTTCTCGTCGGCTTCCCGCGGGCTCGCCATCACCGGCCTGGCGGTCGGGACCGGCGGCTGTGCGGGGGTGGGAGAAGGAGCGGCACTTTCCGGCTCGATCGCAGCTGTGGCCGGCGTCTTTTCGTCCGGCATGACGCTGTCGGCGTCGTTACGCGGAGCTTCCGTTGCAAGAATGGCAGGGGTGGCCAGTTTCCCAACTTCTATGTCAGGCTCGGCCGGAGGTTTCTTGGCTTCCGGCGTCGGTTGCGGTTTCACCGTTTCGGCCGGTCGAGGCGACTTCGTTGGCGGAAGCGGTTTCGCCGGTGGCGGGGGAGGCGGCACCACGGCGACGTTCAATGCCGATTGCTCAGGATTGAGCGCGCTGCCGACCACGTTGGCGCCGGACTTGTCGCTGCCTTCGGTTTGCGCCGGATCCTGTAGTGCGGATCTTGCGGAAGGGGACATCAGCAAGGTTGCCGCCACCGCGCCATGGACCAGGCATGAGACTGCGATCGCCGCCGTCCACTTGCTTTTTTCGCTGCGCGTCCGGGGACCGGCCAGCGGCTCGCCGGGAGCCGCCGTCAACTCGCTGCTGGTGTCGGATGTTTCGTTGATGTCCTGCATGGCGCGGGCCGCAAGCTGCCGCGACCAGTCGCAAATTGTCAAATCAAGATCGCTTGCCGCAAGGGGGGTGGAAAGCCGATGCCGGCCAGAGGCCGGACAGCAGCGTTTCGCGCAAGTGCCGGCTCCATGAACACGCTCGCACTCCGAAAGCGACGCGGGTTCTTGTCGATGCCCGGCTAAGCGACATCGCCAGCGCCGGGGTCAAGAGCGATGTTGGCGCCCGTTTCATCTCCGCTCAGCCCCCGAAGCGCATCGTTGCCGCCAGCTTCAGCGTGATGCCGGGTTCATAGAGCACGGCGGTCGTGCTTCCGTTGAGCGGGTTGGTGTATTTGACGTCGAACAGATTGTCGGCGCGGAAGTCGACCTTGAAGGTCTCCGTTGCCTGATAGCTGGCGAAGGCGTTGACCAGCGTATAGTCCTTGGCCACTGGATTGCCCTTCGGCTTGCCGTTATATTGCACCTCGCCGCCGACGGTCAGCCTGTCTTCGAGAAAGCGGAGGCCGAGCTGCGCCGTCACCTGGGAGGAGGGGATGCTGGCAAGGTCGGCCCGCACGCCCTTGTAGGAAATGGTGTGGCCGTCAATGATTGAGGCCGAGAGTCCGGCATAGCCCCAGCCGCCATCATAGACGCTTTCCAGCTCGAAGCCGTCGATCTTGGCCTTGGCGAAGTTCTGGTACTGGAAGCAGATCGGGATGCCCGGGCCGGACGGGCAGCCGCTGGTCGGATCGAAGGCCGACAGCGTCACGCCGGCGATATAGTCTTCGACATTGTTGTTGAAGTAGGCGGCCTTGAGGCGCAGCGCGTCGCCGGCCTCGAGAATGTCGTTCTGCTTGTAGTTGAGGCCGAACTCGACGGTCTTGCCGGTCTCAGGCTTGAGATTGGGATTGGGCAGGAACGGGAAGGTGACGCCCGCCGGATGGTTGCCGCTGATCAGCGTCTCGGTCAGCGAAGGCGAGCGGTAGCCTTCCGCATAGGTGCCGTAGAACTGCAGGCCCGCCAGGCCGGCGCTTTCGAAGGGCGAGACGCCGACGGTGATGCGCGGCGACAGCCTGTCGCCTGATGTCTCGTGCTCGGAATCCTTCAGGCTGTAATTGTCGTAGCGCAGGCCGGTGATGACCTCGAGCCATTCCCAGGTCAGCTTGTCCTGGATGTAGGCGCCGGAGACGTTGCGCTTGCCCGACGGCGTGTAGAAGCTGTCGCCGCCGGCGGTGCCGCCGGCATCGACATCGTCGCCGACCCAGTCGCCGCCATAGGTCAGCTCATGCGCGATGCCGGTGGTTTCGAAGCGCGACGTGTTCCAGATGTCGATGCCGGTCGTCCCGACATCGAAGGTCGACAGCGAGCCGGCAGGCAGCACCACTGGAAGACCGGTGCTCGGGTCGAACCGGTTCTGCGGGACCAGCGTCGTCAGATCGAGAGCCGTCTTGTTGTAGGAGGCGTTGATGTGGAGATCGAGCCAGCTCCTGGCGTCGTCGGTGATGTTGTAGCGGGCGGTGAAGGTGTTCGACTTGAGGTCGACATCGTTCGCCGGAATGCCGCCGCTGGTCTCCGTCCATCCGTCGCTGGAGCCGACCCAGCCGAGCTTCAGCTCGCTGTTCTCGCTCGGACGGATGGTCGTCTTCAACAGCCCGCTCAAGACGTCGAAGCCGGTGCCGGTGACGGTGTCGCCGCCGCCGTTCTTGTAGTCGCCGTAGTCGCGGTAGACGATGTTGCCCAGCGCGTCCCAGTTCTCGCTGAAGCGGTGGGCGCCGCTGGCGCTGGTGGTCCAGCCCTTGCCGTTGCTTTCATAGCGCCCGGTGACGGAGGCGGCCCAGCTTTCCTCCGGCTTGAGGAAATCCTCGGCATCCTTGGTTTCGAAGAAGACGACGCCGCCGATGGCGCCGGAGCCGTAGGTGTTGGCGACAGGACCGCGGATCACGTCGACGGATTTGATGAGCTCGGGATCGACGTAGAAGGTCGATTGCGTGCCGTGGTCGGAGCGCTGGAAATCCTGCCTGGCGCCATCGACGATCACTGCGACGCGGCCGAAATCCTGCAGGCCGCGGATGTTGATGCTGGAGCTGACCCGCCGCGCGTCGGCCTGCACGGCAACGCCGGGAACGCCGAGCAGCATCTCGTTCGGCGTCGTGGCCATGCGGCGCTCAAGCTGCTCCTTGTCGACATGGCTGGCCGAGGCCAGCGACTGGATCGCGGTCTCACCAGTGCGGCTGATGACGAGGATCTTGTCGAGCAGGGTGCTTTCGGCGGCAGCCTTCTCGTTGACCTTCTTCTTTTGGGCGGCCTGCCGGTCGGCAACCGGCTGCGCCTGTTGAGCTTTTGCCGCCGGCACGCTGAGCGCGATTGCCGCTGCTCCGACCATCAACACCGCGATGCCGCTTGCCATCGACCGGAAGGCCGGCCCCGCGTCCGCTAGGCTCGTCCATCCCCAATTCACCAACCCCATGCCCCAACTCCAATATTTCAGGCTCGATGCTGGCTGGCGCGGGGCTCGCTCGCATTTTTGATCACATCCGGCGTCTTAAATGTTGACTCATTTAGTCCGGTAATGCACGACTAGTAAACATGATAATTTGAGTCAAGAATTGAATCGGCATTTTACGAGGCAGCCGGCCTGGTGGCCGGGGCAGGAAAGGACCGAATGAGATGAACACGTACAACCCCAACGACTTCCGCTATCGCGTTCGCCGTTCGGACGACGCGACGGTGCGTTACGAAAAAGTGCCGATGGCGGTGCGCACGCTCTCCAGCAACACGCTGTTCCAGGGCGAGCACGAGATCGGCATCGAGCATCACGGCGCACTCTACCGCCTGAAGATCACCCGCCAGGGCAAGCTGATCCTGAACAAGTAGGCAGGCGAAACACAGGTGGACGACATGGACCAGCGCGTAAAACCGTCGCCGGACGAGATCCGGCGGGCGCGGGAAGACAATCCGAAGATGCGCGAGCGCGATCTCGCGGCCCAGCTCGGCATTTCGGAAGCGGAGCTGGTTGCGGCGCATTGCGGCTTTGGTGTCGTGCGGGTCGAGCCGCGCGTCAACGACCTGCTGACTGGCCTCGAAGCGGTCGGCGAGGTGATGGCGCTGACCCGCAACGAAAGCGCCGTGCACGAGAAGATCGGCGTCTACGACAAGGTCGTCACCGGTAACCACAACGCCATGGTGCTCGGCGACGACATCGACCTGCGCATCTTCCCGAAAATGTGGGCGCATGGCTTCGCCGTCGAGAAGCGCCACGGCGGCGAGATCCGCCGCAGCCTGCAGTTCTTCGACACCTCGGGCGAAGCGGTGCACAAAGTGCATCTGCGGCCCGCCTCGAACCTCTATGCATACCAAAAACTGATGGCGAGCCTCGAATCGTCGAACCAGGAACCGAGCGTCGCAACCGCCTCAAGAGCGCCGGAAGGCGAGCGGGAAGGGCAGGGTTCGGTTGCCACGATCGACGACCTGCGCGACCGCTGGAGCCGGCTGACCGACGTGCATCAGTTCTTCGGCATGCTGAAGACATTGAAGCTCGGCCGGCGCGAGGCGGTGCGCATGGTCGGTCAGGACTATGCCTGGCTGCTCGACAATGACGCTATCGGCGCCATGTTCCATCACGCAGCGGAAGGCGAGATGCCGATCATGTGCTTCGTCGGAAACCGCGGCTGCATCCAGATCCATTCCGGCCCGATCAAGGCGGTCAAGCCGATAGGGCCGTGGATCAATGTGCTCGACGAGACCTTCCATCTGCATCTCAGGACCGATCACATCCGTGAAGTCTGGGCGGTGCGCAAGCCGACCAAGGACGGCCATGTCACCTCGCTCGAGGCGTACGACGCCAAGGGCGGCATGATCATCCAGTTCTTCGGCAAGCGCCGCGAAGGCGAGGGCGAGCGGGAAGACTGGCGTTTCCTGGCCGAGAGCTTGCCCCGCATTCCCAGCCCGACCGCGGCATGAGGCAAGACCAGATGCGTGTTGTTTTCCATTTCCACTCGGCGCTCGTGCCGCTGATCGGCGTTCTGCTTGCCGTCGCCGCTCTGCCTGCAGGAGCCAATGAAAGTTCGGCCGTCTTCTCCGATACCTCGCGGATCGCTTCCATCGGCGGCTCGATCACCGAGATCGTCTATGCGCTTGGCGAAGAGGGCCGTCTCGTCGCCCGAGATTCGACCAGCTCTTTCCCGCAAGCTGCGCTCAAGCTGCCCGATGTCGGCTACATGCGCGCGCTGTCGCCGGAGGGTGTCCTGTCGGTCAATCCGACCGGCATCCTCGCCCTGCATGGCAGCGGCCCGAAGGAATCGGTCGACGTGCTGAAGAAATCGAGCGTGCCCTTCATCGAGGTGCCGGAACACTACAGCCATGAAGGCATCCTCGAAAAGATCCGCATCGTCGGCAAGGCGCTCGGCGTCGATGCCAAGGCCGAGAAGCTGGCGGCCGAGATGGATGCGAAGCTGACGTCGGCCGAGAAGCAGACGGCCTTGATCAAGGAGCGCAAGCGCATCCTGTTCGTGCTGTCGACGCAGGGCGGCAAGATCCTGGCCGCGGGCAGCGACACGGCCGGTGACGGCATCATCAAGCTCGCCGGCGCGGTCAACGCGGTCGAAGGCTTCTCCGGCTACAAGCAGATGTCCGACGAGGCGATCATCACCGCCAGGCCGGACGTCATCCTGACGATGAAGAATGCCGGGCCGCCGATCTCGCAAGACGAACTGTTCGCCTATCCCTCGATCGCCTCGACGCCTGCGGGCGCCGCCCGCAAGGCGATCAGCATGGATGGCGGCTATCTGCTGGGCTTCGGGCCGCGTACGGCCGAGGCAATCCGCGACCTCGCCGTCTCGCTCTACGGCAATCAGGTCACGGACTGAGCGGTCATGGCCGAACAGTCGATTGCCGCTCCGGCGGTGAGGGCGATGGCGGCAGACGGCGACCGCTCGGCGCGGGCCAGGGCCGTCATCCTGCTTTTATCGCTCGCGCTGGTGCTGTCCATATTCCTGTCGCTGACCTCGGGCGCTTCCGACGCGTCCGCCGTCCGCGTCCTGCGCGACTGGCTCACCGGCGCCGTGCCGGCCGACGCGGCGCTCGCCACCCGCGACCGGCTGATCGTCTATGACATCCGCATGCCGCGCGTTCTGCTCGGCGTGCTGATCGGCGCGGCACTCGCCGTTTCCGGCGCGGTGATGCAGGGCCTGTTCCGCAATCCGCTTGCCGATCCCGGCCTGATCGGCGTTTCCGCCGGCTCGAGCCTCGGCGCGGTGGCAGTCGTCGTGCTGGGCACGACCTGGCTTGCGCCCGTCACGCTTGCCGTCGGCACACTCGCCCTGCCGCTGGCTGCCTTCTTCGGCGGCCTGACGGTGACGTTCCTGCTCTATGTCATTGCCACGCGTCAGGGCCGGATGTCTGTCGCCACGATGCTGCTTGCCGGCCTGGCGATCGCCGCCCTTGCCATGGCACTCACCGGCGTCCTCATCTTCATGGCCGACGACAGGCAATTGCGCGATCTGACCTTCTGGCAGCTCGGCTCGCTCGCCGGCGCGACATGGCCGAAGATCGGCGCCGTCGCGCCGGTGATCGTGCTGGCGCTGGTGACAATGCCATTCCTGTCGCGCGGCCTCAACGCGCTGGCGCTCGGCGAAGCGACCGCCGGCCATCTCGGCATCCCGGTGCAGCGACTGAAATACACCGCCATCGTCGGGGTTTCGGCAGCGGTCGGTGCGTCCGTCGCCGTCAGCGGCGGCATCGGCTTCATAGGTATCGTCGTGCCGCATCTGTTGCGCCTCGCCATCGGTCCGGACAACCGCTACCTTTTGCCGGCCTCGGCTCTGCTCGGCGCAACGCTGCTTCTGCTCGCCGATGCAGTCGCGCGCACAATCGTTGCTCCGGCCGAGCTGCCGATCGGCATCGTCACCGCGGTGGCCGGCGCGCCCTTCTTTCTGTGGATCCTGCTGTGCAAGCGCGGCATCGTCGATTTGTGAGCCACCGATGATCGAAGCACATGACATCTCGGTGACGATCGGTGACAAGCGTATCTTGTCACATGTCGATTTCGCGGCGCTGCCCGGCGAGGTCACGGCGATCGTCGGGCCGAACGGGTCGGGCAAGACGACCCTGCTCAAGGCACTGACGGGCGAGCTCGCCTATACCGGCATCGTCACCCTCAACGGCCGCAATCTGTCGACCATGAAACCAGTGGAGGCAGCGACGCATCGCGCCGTACTGCCGCAGTCCACGACGCTGTCCTTTCCCTTCACCGTGTACGAGATCGTTCGCCTCGGCCTGATCGGCGGCTGTTCCGGTGCGCTGCCCGGCGAGGATGCGCGCCTGCCGGAGCGGGCGCTGGCGCGTGTCGATCTCGACGGTTTTGCTGGCCGCTTCTATCAGGGGCTTTCCGGTGGCGAGCAGCAGCGCGTGCAGCTTGCCCGCGTGCTGTGCCAGGTCTGGGCTCCGGTGCTGGAGGGCAGGCCGCGCTATCTCTTCCTCGACGAGCCGGTCTCCAGCCTCGACGTCAAGCACCAGCTCGTCATCATGAACATCGCGCGCGATTTCGCGCGGCGCGGCGGCGGCGCGGTGGCGATCCTGCACGACTTCAACCTGACGGCGATGTATGCCGACCGCATCTTCGTGCTGCATCGCGGCCAGCTTGCCGCTGCCGGATCGCCGGCGGAGGTACTGAAGGATGAACTGATCGAAAAGGTGTTCGACTGCCGCTTGAAGGTTGGCGCGCTGCCTGCTGGAAGCGTGCCGTTCGTATTGCCTCAATCGGCGGCTTAGGCTTGGCGACGAGGAAGATTTGCCGGACCTGCCCTCCTTCGTCATCCACGGGCGGAGCGGGAGCGAAGCGGACACGGAGACCCGAGGATCCATTCCGTTTCATCAGCCGAAGGATGCAGCGATCGAGAACGAGCGCTGGCGCTGACGCCGCCAGTTCTGCATCGCAGCGGCGCTCGATCGTCACGGAATGGATTCTAGGGTCTGCGCTTGCTTCGCTGCACTCCTTGCTCCGCCCTAGAATGACGAAGTCATGGGCGGCGGCGCACCCCGGAAATCGTGGGCGGCGGCGCCCTTCGAGAATCAAGCCGCTAGAGTGCGATCACGCAGCCGGGGCGCGCTGCTCCAACAGGTCGATGCCGAGCAGATGGCGCATGCTCGGGCGCGCGGCGACGAGGTCGGCGATCGTGTAGCGGGAGAGCACGGCGAAGAAGGCGTTGAGCGCTTCGCGCAGCGCCGAATTCAGCGCGCAGCTGTCGACCAGCGGGCATTCGGCGGCGTCGTTCTCGAAGCACTCGGCCATGGCGAAGCTTTCTTCGGTGACGCGCACGACATCGAACAGGCTGATCTGCTCGGCCGGGCGGCCGAGCCTGACACCGCCGTTCCTGCCGCGCACCGTCTCGACCAGGCCGGCCTCGACCAGCGGCTGCAGAATCTTGAACAGGAACAGCTCCGAAACCGAATAGGCGGCGGCGATCTCAGGGATGCGGCTCAGCCTGTCGGTGTTCGCGGCGCAGTACATCAGGATGCGCATCGCATAGTTGGTCTGGCGCGTGAGCCGCATGGTATCCTCGCGAAAACATTAGCTTGAGCCGAATATGGCCCATAGTTTGGAGCAATTCCAGACTGGAGCGGCACATAGCTGAATAATCGTGTCAACTTTTTGTACATGTTGGCTGGCACGGCGACCCAATACGCTTCGAGCAAGCGTTTCGCCGGCGTAGGCACTAGATAAGTGCGGGTGCAACAAGGAAACGACCTGTCCATGTCACAATCAGCTCAAGCCCTCGCGCCGGTTCGATTCGACGCCGATGCGCAGGCAAAGCTTTCGGCACTGCGGCGGATCAAGTGGATCGCGGCGGGTGCGCTCGCCCTGTGCATCCTTGTCTTCGCGCTGGCCAAATCCTTCCAGGGCGCCTATCCGTGGCTCGGCTTCGTCGCCGCCTTCGCCGAGGCGGCGACAATAGGTGGCTTGGCCGACTGGTATGCCGTCGTTGCCCTGTTCAGGCGGCCACTCGGCCTACCGATCCCGCACACCGCCATCATCCCTGAGAACCAGCACCGCATCGCCGACAACCTCGGCCGCTTCATCGAGGCCAATTTCCTCGCGCCGGAGCCGGTGCGGGAAAAGCTCGCCGAGGTCGACTTTGCCGCACTCGTTGCCGACTGGCTCGCCGACGCCGAGCGCGCCGCCGGCCTGTCGCGATTCGTCGCCCGGCTGGTGCCGCAAATGCTGACGGCGGTGGAGCAGTCCGGGCTGCGCGACTTCGTCACCAGTCGCATGCTGGAGCAGATCGAAAAGGTGCCGCTGGCGCCGCTTACCGCGGAGCTGTTGACGGCGCTGACCGACGACCGCCGCCATCAAAGACTGTTCGACGAGTTCACCAGGGTGGTCGGGCGTTTCCTGAACGACGAGAAGGCGCTGGCGACCATGCGCGAGAAGATCCGCGAGGAATTGCCCTCGCTGTTCAACCTCTTCCGCGCCGACGCTTATCTGCTGAAGAAGATCGTCGCCTCCGCCGGATCGCTGCTGGACGAGGTGCGGGCCGACCCAGATCATCCGATGCGCGCCGAATTCGACCGTTTCACGCTTGCGTTCATCGAGCGGCTGCGGACTTCCAGGCAATATGCGAGACGCGCCGAAAAGCTGAAGCGCGATTTCCTTGGCCGGCCGGAGATCAGGGCACTGGCCAGCGACACATGGGCAAGCCTGCGCCTGTTCATCGAGCAGGACGCCGGCGCGCCCAATTCGATGATCCGCGAGCATCTCGCCAACATGTTCGTCGAGGTCGGCCGGGACCTGGCCAACGATGTGCAGGTCAGGGCCGACATGAACCAAGGTTTCGTTATGGCGCTCGCCTCTTTCGTGGACACACAAAAGAGCGGCGTGTCCAAATTCATCGCGGACCAGGTCAAGCGCTGGGATCTTGCGCAACTGACGCGGCTGATCGAGATGAATATCGGCAAGGACCTGCAATATATCCGCTTCAACGGCATGGTGATCGGCGGCCTGGCCGGTCTGGTACTTTACACCGCAGAATGGCTGTTTCTCGTCAATTGACGCGGGCCGGGCGCGCACTATTCTCCCTTGAGGGTGCCGCAACAGCGGCGGATCGGGAGGCAACAACATGGCGAAGCAACCGGAATCCGACTCTTTCCTGGACATGTTCAGCAGGTTCGGCCGCGACCTGAAGCTGCCGAAGGTCGACGTCCAGGCGATCCTCGATCATCACCGCAAGAATCTCGAAGCGCTCGAAAAGTCGGCCAGGACAAGTGCCGCCGGCGCGTCCTCGGTTCTGTCGAGGCAGCACGAGATGATGCAGGAGGCGCTCGGTGAGATCACCCGAATGGCGCAGAACTACCAGGCTCCGGGCAATCCGCAGGAGTTGATGACGAAGCAGGTGGAATTCGCCCGGAAATCCTTCGAGACAACGCTGAAGAATGCCGGCGAGGTGGCCGAGATCGCCAGGAAGTCAGGCACCGAATCGATCGAAATCCTGCGCGACAGGATCAAGGACGCGATGGCGGAAATCCGCGCCGGCTACGACGGCAAGTGAACGATCCGACGTGCCGGGTTCCGGTTTTCCGGATCGGGTACAGGGAACTGAGCAACCGGTTCGTGTGGCTGCGCGTTCTCAGTTCACCCGAAAACCGTCAACCCTAAAGGCGAAATCGTGTCCAAGGGTGAAATCACGGGGGCCGCGAATTGACAGGAGCCGCCGGTTCATGGTCGGGAGACTGGCAAGAGCCACCGGGAAAGCTGGAATGACGGAAAATCGGCCGAGAACGCCGCCGACCTTCGAACAATTGCGCACGATGGCCGGTCAGGAGCTCGGCGTGTCGGATTGGACGACAGTCGACCAGCAGCGCATCGACCAGTTCGCCGAATGCACGGGCGACCATCAGTGGATCCATGTCGATCCCGACCGCGCGAAACGCCAGAGCCCGTTCCGCACCACCATCGCGCATGGATACCTCACGCTGTCGATCATCGGCGCGCTGGCGCTGGAGATGGGCATCGTGCCGGAAAACACGCAGGCCGCCTTCAATTATGGCTTCGACAAGGTGCGCTTCCTGGCGCCGGTGAAGTCCGGCGCGCGCATCAGGCTGCGCACGACGCTGCTTTCCATGGAGGATCTCGGCCCTGGGCAGTATCTGATGAAGGCGGCGAATACCGTCGAGATCGAAGGCGAGCAGAAGCCGGCGCTGACCGCCGAGACGCTGGTGATGATGTACGAGCGTCGCAAGCGGGCAGGCGCCTAGGGTCTGCTGATATTCAGGTGAGGCCGGCTTGCGATGCACCTTTGCGGTGCTGCCCCGCCATTGCTCTCTCAAGCACCCTGAAAATCCGCTCATCTTCGCATTGAGCGACGTTGAAACGCATGAAACGGCCGGCAGTGTGCGACAGGCTGAAGGCGTTGCCGGGCGCCAGCACGACGTTTTCCGCCAGCGCATGGCGGGCGACATCGGCGGCGTCGATGCCGTCGGGCAGGCGGCACCACAGGAACATGCCGGCCGGCTGGTCGATCCAGGGCATGATGCCCATTGCCTTCAGCCGGCCGGCGGTCTCGGCCACGGCGCGCGCCAGGCGGGCGCGCAGCAGCTCGACATGCTTGCGGTAGCTGCCGTCCTTCAGCAGGGTCAGCACCAGTTCTGACGATAGACGCCCGCCGCCGAAAGAGGTGGCGATCTTGAGGTCGATCAGCCCTTCCATCCGGTCGCGCGGTGCGGCGATGAAGCCGCAACGCACCGAAGCCGACAGCGTCTTGGAGAACGAGCCGATCTGGACGACCCGGCCGAGGCCGTCGAAGGCCGCCAGCCGCGGCGCCGGCGTGTGCTCGAAATCCGCGAAGATGTCGTCCTCGACGATGGCGAGGTCCGATTGGTCGGCGAGCTTGAGCAGCCGATGCGCCGTTACCGGCGAGAGCACCGCGCCCGTCGGGTTGTGGAGCGCCGAATTGGTGATGTAGAGGCGCGGCCGGTGCTCGGCGAGCGCCTGTGCGAACAGGTCGATATCAGGCCCCGACGGCGTCATGGGGACACCGACCACCTTGGCGCGATGGGCGCGTAGCAGCGCATGGAAATTGAAGTAGCAGGGATCGTCCACCAACACCGTGTCGCCCGGCTCGAGCAGGAAGCGGCAAAGGAGGTCGATCGCCTGGGTGCCGGATTCGGTGAGCATGATCTGGTCGGGCGAAGCCTCGACGCCGTGCGCCGACAGGCGGCGGGCTAGCAGCTGCCGCAGCGCCGGCAGGCCGAGTGGGGTGCCGTAGTCGGCGAGCGTCGCATCGTCAGCTCGTGCGGCACCACGCAATGCCCGGCGCAAGGCGGCCTGCGGCATCCATGAAGCCGGCAGCCAGCCGCAGCCTGGTTTCAGCATGTCGCCGCCCGCCTCCAGTGCCTGCCGCGACACCCAGAGCGGGTCGACGGCGCGGTCGAGCCGCGGGCCGATCTCGGCCAGGGACAGCGGCGCGAGCGGGCCGGAGGCAAAGAAGCCGGAACCCGGCCGCGAGCGGATCGTGCCTTCGGCGGCAAGCCGCTCATAGGCCTCGACCACGGTCGACTTCGACACCTGCATGGTGCCGGCGAAGGCGCGGATCGAGGGCAGGCGCGCGCCAGGTGTCAGGATGCGCGCGGCGATCCGCTGCCGGATGGCCGCCATGACGGCCTCGACGAGCGTTCCGCCGCCGGCTTTCTGGTCGGGCGTGTCCATCTGTACTTCCCTGCATATCATTACAGTTTTGCGAAATTGTACTCCATTGTCTCTGGCAATGCCATGAGCCGCGCCGGTACGGAAGCGCAAACGGAGCGGATCATGGACAAGAGTTTCAACGGCTGGCTCAACGGCTTCATCGGCGTGCTGATCTTCAGCGGCTCGCTGCCGGCGACGCGCGTGGCGGTGGTGGATTTCGACCCGACATTCCTGACCTCGGCTCGGGCGGCGATCGCCGGCGTGCTTGGGATCGCGATGCTGTTCCTGTTTCGCGAGAAGCGCCCGGAGCGCGGGGACCTGGTTTCGCTCGTCGTCGTGGCGCTTGGCGTCGTGGTCGGCTTTCCCCTGCTGACGGCGCTGGCGTTGAAGCATGTCACCGCGGCGCATTCCATTATCTTCGTTGGCCTGCTGCCGCTGGCGACCGCGATCTTCGGTGTGCTGCGCGGCGGCGACCGTCCGCGCCCAGCCTTCTGGCTGTTCTCATGCCTGGGCAGCGCGCTCGTCGCCGGGTTTGCCCTGACGCAAGGCATGACCGCGTCGCCGGTCGGCGACGGTTTGATGCTGGCCGCCATCATCGCCTGCGGGCTGGGCTATGCCGAGGGTGCCGCATTGTCGCGCAGGCTCGGCGGTTGGCAGGTGATCTGCTGGGCGCTGGCGCTGTCGCTGCCGGTCATGCTGGCGCTGAGTCTTGCGACGCTGCCGCCGTCCTTCGCCGCCGTCGGCTCCGGAGCATGGATCGGCCTCGCCTATGTCTCGCTGTTCAGCATGCTGATCGGCTTCGTGTTCTGGTATCGCGGCCTGGCGCAAGGCGGCATCGCCGCCGTCGGGCAACTACAACTGCTGCAGCCCTTCTTCGGCCTGGCGCTGGCGGCGACACTGCTGCACGAGCAGGTCAGCCCGCTGATGGTGGTGGTCACGCTGGGCGTCGTCGCCTGCGTCTTCGGAGCGAAGAAGTTCGCGAAGCCGGGTCCGACACTGCGCGCAGCCGAGCAGTGACGGCGTTCCTACTGGAACGTCGTCACCACGCCGATGCCGATGCCCTCGAAGCCGCCCATCGCCATAAGCGCTGCTGGCGCCTCTTCGAGGCTGATCCTCTTGCCGACCAGCAGCTCGGGCTTCAGCTTCCCGGTGCGGATCATCTCCATCATCGCGGAATAGCGGTAGGCCTGCATGCCGTGGCTGCCGAGGATTTCGAGCTCGAAGGCGATCACCTTGTCCATCGGCACCTGCGGGCGGGCATGCTCGCCCAGCATCAGCCCGACCTGAACGTGGCGGCCGCGCCTGCGCAGGTTCGAGATCGAGTTGAACGAGGTGGTCGGGTGTCCGAGCGCGTCCATCGACATATGCGCGCCGCCATTGGTGATCTGCTTGACCGCCTTGACGACGTTCGGCGTCGTCGAAGCATTGACCGTCGCCACCGCGCCGATCTTCTTGGCGAACTCCAGCTTTTCGTCGGTGAGGTCGATGGCGATGACGTTGGCGCCCATGGCGCTGGCGATCATGATCGCCGACAGGCCGACGCCGCCGCAGCCATGCACCGCCACCCACTCGCCGGGCGTCACCCGGCCCTGGTCGACGATGGCGCGGAACGAGGTGACGAAGCGGCAACCGAGGCTGGCGGCGGTGGCGAACTCCATCTCGTCCGGAAGGCGCACGAGGTTGGTGTCGGCATGCTCGATGCCGACATATTCGGCGAAGGAGCCCCAACCAGTGAAGCCCGGCTGGGTCTGGTGCTCGCAGACCTGATGGTTGCCGGAGGTGCATTCGAAGCAGCGGCCGCAGCCGACGGCGAAGGGCACAGTAACGCGGTCGCCGGCCTTCCAGCGGCTCACCTGCTTGCCGGCGGCGACGACGACGCCCGCCAGCTCGTGGCCGGGAACATGCGGCAGCGAGATGCCGTCGTCGTGGCCCATCCACCCATGCCAGTCGCTGCGGCAAAGGCCCGTCGCCTCGACCTTGATGACGACGCCATCCGGTGCAGGCTTCGGGTCCGGCACGGTCTGGATCGTCGGCGCCTCGCCGAATTTCTCGAAGACGACAGCTTTCATGGGAGTGCTTTCATATGTTCAATTCAAAAGACAGTTCGGGTCCGTAACTAAGTTGCCGACGGAGGTTGGTCGAGTAGTGGCTGCCGCTTGCGAAACCACTCGTCGGCTTCGGCATCCCATGGCCAAATGCCCGAGGTATTCGGATACACGAGTTGCATGACGCGGAAATCCGGACCGTCGTAGATCCAGATGTCCCAACCGAAATGTTCAGGATATTGGTCCAGATGGACGGAGCCGAATTGACAGTCGAAGCCGCCGCCCAGGAAACCTGACGCTCGCTGTCCGATGCTGAACTTTTCGCCGTTTCGCACCCGCCGGCAATACTCGTTGATGATACTTTGGGAAAGCTCTGGTTTCAGCCCGACAATGACCAATTCGGGAGCCTTGAAATTGTGCTCTATCCCCACGGAGTAAGCGAATGGCGGATGCTCGTCCTCCTCCAACACATAGAGGATGTGGCAGCCATATTCTTCGATGTCGGCGAGCGTCTTGGCTTCGTCCGGGTCTGTGGTTTCTCTATTCGGCATCGATCTGGTTCTGCGGTGCGGCCTTCTGGAAGGCCGGAAGCGCCATGCAGGCGGCGTGGATGCCCGAGATCACAGGGTAGGGCGCCATGTCGACGCCGAAGCGGGCGTTGTTGGTGACCTGGGCGGCAAGGCAGATGTCGGCGAGCCCCGGTGTCTCGCCATGGCAGAAGGTGCCGGTCTGAGGCGACGAAGCCAGCAGCGTTTCAAGCGGCTGGAAGCCTTCGTTCACCCAGTGCCGGAACCAGTTGACGACGTCGTCGTCGCCGGCGCCGAACAAGGTGCGCAGCGAGGTCAGCACACGCAGATTGTTCACCGGATGGATGTCGCAGGCGATCATCTGCGCCAGCATCCTGACGCGGGCGCGTCCCAGCGCATCCTTGGGCAGCAGCGGCGGCTCGGGTATGGTCTCGTCGAGATACTCGATGATCGCCAGCGACTGGGTCAAAAGCGTGCCGTCGTCCAGCACCAGCGCCGGCACCAGACCTTGCGGATTGACGGCGAGATAGGCGGGCTCGAGATGCTCGCCATGGCGCAGGTGATGCGGCACATAGGTATAGCTCAGTCCTTTCATCTCCAGCGCAATCCGCACCCGGTAGGAGGTGGAGGAGCGATAGTAGTTGTGGAGGACGAGGTCGCTCATCGCTGCGCCTGCCCGATGGTGACCTCGATGGTGCCGACGCCGTCGACACCGCCGGTAATCCTGTCGCCTGATTGGACCGCACCGACGCCGGCCGGCGTGCCGGTGAAGATCAGGTCGCCTGGTTGAAGCTCTACCGCCTCGCTGCAGATCGAAACGACATCGGCAACCGGCCAGATCAGCTCGGCGAGATCGCCATCCTGCCTGACTTCGCCATTGACCGCGAGCCAGATGCGGCCTTTTTCGGGATGACCTGACTTCGCGACCGGGAGCAGCGGGCCGCAGGGCGCGGAGCGGTCGAAGGCCTTCGACCAGTCCCATGGGCGGGCAGCCTTCTTGGCCTGGTCCTGCAGGTCGCGGCGGGTCAAGTCGACGCCGACGCCGTAGCCCCAGACATGGGCAAGGGCGTCCGCGCGGGAAATGCGAAAACCGGCCTTGCCGATCGCCACCACCAGCTCGATCTCGTGGTGGAGATTGTCGGTCAAAGGCGGGTAGGGGATCTCGACACCGCTGTCGACCACTGCGTCGGCCGGCTTGGTGAAGAAGAAGGGCGGATCGCGCTCGTCATTGCCGAGCTCGCGCGCATGCGCTGCGTAGTTGCGCCCGACGCAGAAGACCCGGCGCACCGCGAACCGCTCCGCCGAGCCGGCGACGGCAACCGAGGCGATTGCTGGCGGCGGGAGGACGAAGTCGGTCATCGGCGGTCTCTGCGTTGTCATGAATCCGTCCGCACCTTCGGCCGATTTCGCCAGGCGGGCAAGGTATTAAGCCTTGGAAACTATTGGCGCCGTCGTTTTGCCGACAACGCGACTTCGGGCGATGTACTATTTGGCAATAATCTGGCCACGGTCACGGGACTATCCTGTGCCCGACGAAATCGAACCAATGCCCGAACTTATGCAATGACCACCGAGCGAGCCCGCTTCCTGATCATCGACGACCACCCGCTGTTCCGCGAGGCGCTGCACAGCGCCGTGCAGATGGCCTACCCGGATGTCGACACGGTCGAGGCGCGCTCGATCGCGGAAGCGATCGATCTTCTGGCCGACGCAAAGCCGTTCGACCTGGCGCTGCTCGACTTGAGCATGCCCGACGTGCACGGCTTCGAAGGGCTGCTGCAGCTCAGGACCCGCTATCCGCGCCTGCCGGTGGTGATCGTTTCGGGCTACGAGGAACCGAAGATCATCTCGGAGGCGTTGTCCTACGGCGCCGCCGGCTTCATCCCGAAATCGGCAAGGAAAGGCGACCTTGCCGCCGCGATCCGCTCCGTGATGGACGGTGCGGTCTATGTGCCGGAAAACTACGAGGGCCAGCCGTCGGATCCCGACAGCACCGACCGCGCCGACATGGTGCAGCGCCTGGCCACACTGACGCCGCAGCAGCTCAGGGTTCTGCAGATGCTGCGCCAGGGCATGCTGAACAAGCAGATCGCCTATGAGCTGCAGGTCGGCGAGACCACGGTGAAGGCGCATGTCTCGGAGATTTTGCGCAAGCTCAACGTCTACAGCCGCACCCAGGCGGTGATTGAGGTCTCGAAGCTTGATAGTGCGGAGCTGTTTCGCGATCAGGGGTTTTGAGGCGTGGCTCTAAGCCAGCAGATGCGCGAGCAGCGCGCGCAGCTGCGCGGGCTTCAGCGGCTTGCGCATCAGCTCGATGCCGGCGGCGCGGGCGGCTTTGGCGACGAGCTCGGAGCCGTCGGCGGTGACGATCAGGGCGGGCACCGGGCGGCCGAGATAATCGCGCACTTCGGCGATCGTCGCGGTGCCGAGATCGCCGCCGTCGAGATGCTGATCGGCGATGACGATGTCGGGCACCCAGTCGGTGTCGCCGATGAGGTCGAGCGCGTCGTCGGTCGAGGTGGCTGCGCGCACCAGGCACTGCCAGCGCTCGAGCAGCGAGGTCATGGCGCTCAGCACGTCGACGTCGTTCTCGACCAGTAGCACCTTGGTGCCGAAGAGGCCGTAGCCGCGCGGCCGCTCCAGGTCGGCGGTGCCCGCCGCCGGCTCGGCCGCGGCGCCGATGCCGACCGGCACGTCGATGTGGAAGATGGTGCCGCGCCCGACCTTCGAGGAGAAGGTGATGGGATGGCCTAGCGCTGCCGCCATGCGGCGCACGATCGCCAGGCCGAGGCCCAGCCCGCCGGCCAATCCTGCCTCGGCAAGGGTCGAGATGCCGCGATGGAACTCCTCGAACACCGCCTCGCGCTGGTCGTCGGGGATGCCGCAGCCGGTGTCGGCGACATCGATGCGGATGGTGTCGCCGCGATGCCTGGTGCCGACCAGCACGCCGCCGGAGCGCGTGTAGCGCAGCGCGTTGGAGAGGATGTTCTGCAGGATGCGGCGCAGCAGGGTGCGGTCGGAGCGGACGACGACATTGACCGGCCGGAATTTCAGCGACAGGCCTTTTTTCTCGGCTTCGGGTAGGAAATCCGAGCGCAGGGAGGAAAACAGCGCCTCCAGGCTGACATCGCCGATTTCGGGCTGCACCACGCCGGCGTCGAGCTTGGAGATGTCGAGCAGAGTGCGCAGCAGGTCTTCCATCGTCTCCAGCGAGCGCTCGACCTGCCGCACCAGCTTCCTACCTTCCTCGCTGGTCTGCACTTCGGCGAGCGCCGAGACCGACAGGTGCGCGGCGTTGAGCGGTTGCAGCACGTCGTGGCTGGCGGCGGCGAGGAACCTGGTCTTGGAAAGGTTCGCCAGCTCGGCGTTTTCCTTGGCGGCGCTCAGCTCGATGTTAGACCGCTCGAGCCGGCGCAGCGTCGTATGCAACTCCTCGGTGCGTGTGCGCACCTGGTTCTCCAGCGAGATCGCGGTCTGGAACAAAGAGAAGGCGTTGACCTGCTGGTCCATCGAGCGCTCGACGCGGCTGACGAGGGCGGCGTTGATCTTCTTCAGCTTCTCGAGGTCGTCGATATCACGAAGCGGCATGGCAGTTCACTCGGCCGCCCGACGCTCACCGAAGGCGATGCCGGTGAAGGTCTGGTTGAGATGCATCGAGCGGTACTGCTCGCCATAGGTGCCGAAACCGATGACGTTCTTGGTCCGGTAGAGCTCGGAAATATCGCGGAAGACCTGGCGGTTGCGCGCATCGAGCCGGCGCAGTACGCAGTCGAATCCGAGGACCATGTCGATGCCGCCGAGCTTGCGCTCGACGTCCTGCAGGGCGGCGCGCGTCGCTTCCACCATGTTCTTGGGCTGAGCGATGGAGAGAACGACGCCGTCGTCGATGGCGCAGAAGAAGGACAGCGAGCCGTCGGCATGCATGCGCTGGATCGAGCGGCAATAATATTCGCCGCCGACCTTCACCACGACGGGGTGGGACGCAAAGCTCAAGGGTGTCAGCGCCTGCGGCACCATGCCGACGGAGGTGGCGTATTCCTCCGCGGCGTTGGTGGCGTTGAATTCGCGGACGATTCGATGGTCGGGATCAGATGCGGTGACCACCAGCTTCTCGTCGGTGGGAATGAAATTGTCGGTCTTGAAGACGTGGAAGGGGATCTCGGTCGCGATCAGCACGACGATGGCGCTGTCGGAAGCGACCTTGCCGTTCGAGATCAGCCTCGTCGTTTCGAATTTAAGGTCGTCTCCCGCCGAGCCGCCGATCAGCGGAATGTCATCCAGTCCCCAGTGGATGGCTGAGGTGACCGCTTCCTCGGCATAGGACAGCCCATCGATCAAGCAGAGCGCGAACACGCTCTTCGCCCGGCCGGCACGGCCACGCAGCAGGCGTCGCAGCGAGGCGACCTCGCCGGTGATCCTGTCCATCCCAGAGGAGGAGAGGTTCTCGACCATGGTGCTGGCGGTCGAAAACGATGCTTTTGGCAAAAGCAGCGCGAGGACATGGCCTTCCTCGAGCCCTTGCGGCGTGATCTCGCCGGCGGTCGAGCAGCCGGCATAGGCAAGCGAAGGCGCATGCAGCTTCAACGCATCCGCCAATGCCGAAGCGTCGACGAGGCTTTGGGAGAAGAAGAGCAGCGCGAAGCCGGCGTCGACGGCTCTCGATTCGGCCGCGATGGTCCTGGCAAAGGCATCAGGGTCGGGCTCATCCGTGGTGAGCGCCGAGAGGCCGCATGCATAGCGCGTGCTGGAATTGGCCAGCTGCCTTCTCCTCGAATTCCTCCGACGCTGTTTATGCGTGTCTTTTCTATGCGTGTCCTTTTGTGTGTGTCAGGCACGCGCGCGTCGCAGGCATCTTTGCCCTCAATCCCGGTTTTGGCAATGGGCCGGTTGCTGCGCCGCACATGGCTTTCGCCATGATCGAAAGTACAATGGAAGGAGCGCTGGCAGGGCTGTTTTGCCCGTTGTACGGTGTGGAAATAACGCACTGCCGAAGCACAAGCACGGCATCGGCAACGCGATAGACCAAGGTTATACCCAGGGGAGGTTGCATGTCGGACGTGTCGTTGACGGTGAATGGGAAGCGGGTCAGCGGGAGCGCCGAAGACCGAACGCTGCTGGTGCATTTTTTGCGGGAACATCTCGGTCTCACGGGAACGCATGTCGGCTGCGATACCTCGCAATGCGGCGCCTGCGTCGTGCATGTCGACGGCCGAGCCGTGAAATCCTGCACGATGCTGGCCGTCCAGGCTTCGGGCTCGACCATCGTCACCATCGAGGGGCTGGCGAACGGCGCCGACCTGCATCCGGTGCAGGCGGCCTTCAAGGAGCATCACGGGCTGCAATGCGGATTCTGCACGCCGGGCATGATCATGACGGCGACCGACATGATCGCGCGCCATCCGCAAGGCCTCGACGAGGCCACAGTGCGTGCCGAGCTCGACGGCAACATCTGCCGCTGCACCGGCTACCACAACATCGTCAAGGCGATCCTCGCCGCTTCGCAAGCGATGGCGAAGGGATCGAAGGGCAAGGCGAAACAAGCTGCTTGATAGGGGAGTAAGGGAATAGGGGAGTAAGGGAGTAAGCCGCTTGGCACTTAATTCCCTCCTCCCTTACTCCCCTACTGCCCTACTCCCCTAAATTCCGGAGGAATTTCTAATGGGTATCGAAGGTGTCGGCGCTCGCGTGGCGCGCAAGGAAGACAAGAGGTTCATCACCGGCGGCGGCCGCTACGTCGACGACATGGTGGTTCCCGGGATGAAGCATGCCGTGTTCGTGCGCAGCCCGCACGCGCATGCGCAGATCAAGAAGATCGATGTGAAGAAGGCTCAAGGCATGCCCGGCGTCGTCGGCGTGCTGACCGGCAAGGAGCTCAAGGCCGACGGCATCGGCAATTTGATCTGCGGCTGGATGATCCATTCCAAGGACGGCTCGCCGATGAAGATGGGCGCCTGGTCGCCGCTCGCCGTCGACAAGGTGCGTTACGTCGGCGACGCGGTCGTCATCGTCATTGCCGACACCAAAGGCCAGGCGCGCGACGCCTCGGAAGCGGTCGAGATCACCTACAAGGAATTGAAGGCGGTGGTCGACGCCACCAAGGCGCTGCAGCCGGGCGCACCGCAAATCCATGCGGAAGCCGAGAACAACCTGATCTTCGACTGGGAGATCGGCGACGGCAAGGCGGTCGATGCCGCGATCAAGTCGGCCGCGCATGTCACGCGCATGAAGATCGTCAACAACCGGCTGGTGCCGAACGCCATGGAGCCGCGCGCCGCGCTTGGCCACTACGACAAGGCCGAGGACCATTATACCTGCTGGACGACGTCACAGAACCCGCATGTCGCGCGGCTGGTGATGAGCGCGTTCTACAATGTCGCGCCGGAAAACAAGCTCCGGGTGATCGCGCCCGATGTCGGTGGCGGCTTCGGCTCCAAGATCTACATCTACCCGGAAGAGATCGTCTGCCTGTGGGCGTCGAAGAAGACCGGCGTGCCGGTCAAATGGGCGGCCGACCGCACCGAGAGCTTCCTCGCCGACGCGCATGGCCGCGACCATGTCTCGACGGTGGAGATGGCCTTCGACAAGGACAACCGGATCACCGGCCTCAAGGTCGACACGATAGCCAATCTCGGCGCCTACATGTCGCTGTTCTCGTCCTGCGTGCCGACCTATCTCTACGCCACGCTGCTGTCGGGCCAGTACGACATCCCGGCCATCCACGCCAATGTGCGCACGGTCTACACCAACACCGCCCCCGTCGATGCCTATCGCGGGGCAGGGCGGCCGGAAGCCACCTATCTGCTGGAGCGCACGATGGAGACGGCCGCGCGCGAACTCGGCGTGTCGCCGGCCGAGTTGAGGCGCAAGAACTTCATCACCTCCTTCCCGCACCAGACACCAGTCATCCTGAGCTATGACGCGGGCGACTATAACGCTTCGCTCGATGCTGCGATGAAGGCGGCCGACTATGCCGGCTTCGCCAAGCGAAAGGCGGATGCCGCCAAGCGCGGCAAGCTGCGCGGCATCGGCATGAGCTGCTACATCGAGGCTTGCGGCCTCGCGCCGTCGGCGGCGGTCGGCTCGCTCGGCGCCGGCGTCGGCCTTTGGGAATCGGCGGAAGTGCGCGTCAACGCCGTCGGCACGATCGAGGTGCTGACCGGCTCGCACAGCCATGGCCAGGGCCATGAGACGACCTTCGCCCAGCTGGTCAACCAGCGCTTCGGCGTGCCGATCGATTCGGTCTCGATCGTCCACGGCGACACCGACAAGGTGCAGATGGGCATGGGCACCTACGGCTCGCGCTCGGGCGCTGTCGGCATGTCGGCTGTCGCCAAGGCGCTCGACAAGGTCGAAGCCAAGGCGAAGAAGATCGCGGCGCATCTGCTCGAAGCCGACGAGGGCGACGTCGTCATCGAGAATGGCGAGGTCAAGGTCGCCGGCACCGACAAGAGCCTGCCATGGTTCCAGGTGGCGCTCGCCGCCTATACCGCCCACAACCTGCCGGCAGGCATGGAGCCCGGCTTGAAGGAAACCGCCTTCTACGATCCCTCGAACTTCACCTTCCCGGCCGGTTGCTACATCTGCGAGGTCGAGATCGATCCGGAAACCGGCCTCACCGAGATTGTCCAGTTCGTCGCGGCCGACGATTTCGGCAACATCATCAATCCGATGATCGTCGAGGGGCAGGTGCATGGCGGCATCGCGCAAGGCGTCGGCCAAGCGCTGCTCGAAGGCACCCGCTACGACGCGAGCGGCCAGTTGCTGACGGCGAGTTACATGGATTACACCATGCCGCGCGCCGACGACCTGCCGTCGTTCAAGGTCTCGACCTCGAACACGCCCTGCCCCGGCAATCCGCTGGGCGTCAAAGGCTGCGGCGAGGCCGGCGCCATCGGTTCGCCGCCAGCGGTGATCAACGCCATCACCGATGCGCTCGGCGTCGCCGACATTCCCATGCCGGCATCGCCGTCGACCGTGTGGTCGGCCATCCATGCCAAGCACTGAAACGGGAGTGAATGGTGAATTGTGAATGGCGAAAGGAAGACGTGCTGCGATGCCGCCAGCCTGCCAATTCACCATTCACTATTTCACCATTCACCGTTCACTTTAGGGGAGGATCCCATGTACTCAGTCAACTACCATCGCGCCGCCTCGGTCGCCGACGCCGCCAAGCTGCTGAAGGGTGGCGACGCCAAGCTGCTCTCCGGCGGCATGACGCTGATTCCGGCGATGAAGACGCGGCTTGCATCGCCTTCCGATCTGGTCGACGTGTCGCGGCTGAAGGAGCTGCAAGGCGTCAAGGTGTCCGGCAAGACGGTCACCATAGGTGCGGCAACGACGCATTATGATGTCTCCACCGACGAGAAGCTGAAAAAAGCCTGCCCGGCGCTTGCGCATATGGCCTCGCTGATCGGCGATCCGGCGGTGCGCTACAAAGGCACGATCGGAGGCTCCATCGCCAACAACGATCCGGCGGCCGACTACCCGGCGGCTCTGCTGGCGTTGGGGGCGACGATCGTCACCAACAAGCGTGAGATCGTCGCCGACAAGTTCTTCAAGGGGCTGTTCGAGACGGCGTTGAAGGAGGGCGAGATCATCACCGCCATCACCTTCATTGCGCCGGCCAAGGCGGCCTACCAGAAATTCCGCAACCCGGCCTCGCGCTATGCGATCGTCGGCGTGTTCGTGACCAAGGGCAAGGATGGGGTGAGGGCCGCCGTGACCGGCGCCGGCGACGACGGCGTCTTCCGCTCCAAGGAAATCGAGGCGGCGCTGGCCAAGAAATTCGATGCCTCGTCGCTGGATGGCCTCAAAGTGTCCGCGGACGGCCTGATGAGCGACATCCATGCCTCGGCCGAATATCGCGCCAATCTGATCGCGGTGATGGCGAGGCGCGCCGTGGCCGCCGCCAACGCCTGAACGCTCTCAGCCTGGCTGAAAAAAGGGGCCGCCGCGGCCCCTTTTTTCTTTTGTACTCACAGCCACTTGGCAGGAATTACCCGACAAATTCGCGGCTTCGCACTTGCACAAGATTATCCCGCACTGCAAAATGACATTGGCGGGAATACGAGGGGGATCCGAAAGGCGGCTATCGACCCGCATTCGGATCTCGAGTTGCGAAGGGACGGGCATGACCGACATCTCCGCGACGGCCGGTGTCCTGCCACGGGCCGCAGTCGACCGCACAGCGCGGACAAGACTGGCCTATCTCGACGGCTGGCGCGGACTGTCGATCGCGCTGGTCCTGATCGGCCACTTCTTTCCGGTTCCCGGCATCAATCTCGGCGTTCTGGGCGTCGAGTTCTTCTTCGTGCTCAGCGGACGGCTGATGGCCGAGATCCTGTTCATCGAACACTTTCCGCTGAAGAAGTTCTTCAAACGCCGCTTCTCGCGCATCTATCCCGCGCTGCTGGTGTTCGTGATTGCCGCAATGGCCGGGCTTGCCGGCACATCGATCGCCTTCAAATGGAAGGCGGCGCTGACGGCGCTGACATTCACCTACAATTATGCGGGCATCCTCATCAACCGCGCCGGCGCGCTCGACCATATCTGGTCGCTCTGCGTCGAGGAGCATTCCTACATCCTCCTCGCGCTGATCAGCGTGGTGGTTTCCGGGCGCGCGAATGTCGTGCGGCTGCTTGTTGGGCTGTCGCTGCTTGCCATGGCCAATGGCGCCGTTTCGTACTGGGTTTTCGGCATGGACTACGAGACCAGCTACTGGCGGACCGACGTGCATGTCGCGTCCATACTTGTGTCGGCGGCGATCTGCCTGCTCAAGGCCGACGGACGCCTGCCGGCCTTCCTGAAGAACCGGCATGTGGCGCTTGCGGCCGCCGCGGGCGCGGTGCTGCTGTTCCTCGATCCGATGCCGACGCCCGTGCACTATCTACTGGGCGTGCCGATGCTGGCACTGGCCGTCAACGCGCTCGACTTCTCCGGGGGCTACCTGACCGGGTTGCTGTCGTCGCGGCCGATGGTGATGCTGGGGCTGTGGTCCTATTCGCTCTATCTCTGGCAGCAGCCCTTCTACAAATTCGTCTATGACCGCGACAGCGCGCCGATCCCGATGCTGGCTGCCGTCTTCGCCTGCGCGCTGGCGAGCTACTACATCGTCGAAAAACCGGCCCGCGGCTGGCTCAACCGCAATTGGTGAGCAGAGCCTGTTCCATCCCGACAAAATCGGGATGGGGCTCTACTCCTTTGTTTGAGCATGATCTTTTCCGAAAACCGGATTCCACTTTTCGGGATCATGCTCGAGGTCAGGCCACCTTGTCATTCTTCCGCGCGGCCAGATAGCGGCGAAGGCCGGCTTCGCCGCGCGGCGTGGTCCAGCGATGATTCCATGCGAAGGCTGGCCTGAGCAGCGGCGCGAAGAATTTGAGGATCGGCCTTTCGACCGTCACCTGCCAGATGAGATTTACATGCGTACCGGTCCCGGACGGCGACAGCTCGGCGCGCCATAATCCGTCGAAATCGCCGAAGGTCTTCACCACCACCAGACGGCCCGGCTCGAGCTCGGCGGCCTCGATGATGAAGTTCAGCTCGTAGGGCAGGGCGCCTCGGGCTCTCGCTCTCGCTCGCGAGCCGACTACGCCCTTGCCCTTCTTATCGAGCGGCTCGACCTCCTTGTAGGCGTCGCCCCACCACAGCGGCAGCAACTCGGCATCGGAGAGCACGTCCCATACTTCCCGAGGCGTCGCTTCCGGGATGTCCCAGCTCTCGTCGAAGCGGAAGACGTTGCTTGGCATCTTGTTCGCCCCCGAACCCGCGAGCGATTACATTAGCGTCAGCTTGTTTTGATTGCCAGCGCCGTTCAGCCTGTGACCGGCTTGGCGTAGTAGCGCACCGACTTCTTGCCGCCGTGGATCACGGCATCGCCGACCTCGGCGAAGCCAAGCGCGGCGTGGAAGGCGTCCGAGACAGGGTTCGGCGGATCGGCGTTGACCTCGCAGGTGACGATGGTGTGGCCGGCGCGCCGGACCTGCTCGAACAGGTCTTCATAGAGGCGGCGGGCATGGCCGCGGCCGCGCGCTTCGGCAGCCACGACGACGCGGTCGACATAGACGAAACGCGGATAACGCTCGCGGAACCAGAGGAAGTTCGGGCTGTCGTAGCGGGCGTTCTGATCGAAGCACATGATGAAGGCTTCGAGCGCGCCGATACGGCGCGTGTAGAACGCTTCCTGGACCAGGAAGGAGAGCCGCTCAGGTTCCAGCCAGGACAGTTCGGCAGCATGCTCGTTGTTAAGCGCGAGGATCGCGGCCTCGTCGGCGAGCGCGATCCGCTCGATCGGCAACGTCTCCGGCATCAAGTCCTCGCTGCCGCGATCGTCGCCGCCACCAGGGCTCCATCGGTCACCGTGGTGCGATATTCGCGGTCGAGGTCGGTGCCGCCCATGCCGACATGCGGGTTGCGGTAGCGCATGGCGCTTGGAACGTCGGCAAGCGCGGCGAAATGCATTTCGCTCAGCCCGGTTCGCCTCAGGACTTCAGCGATATTGCCGGGCGCCAGCCCGCCGCAGCCGAGGATGATGATGCGTTCGCCCGCCTGGCGAACGAGCTGCGCGAGCAGATCGGCGCCTTCGAGCGCGGTGTCACGCTGGCCGCTGGTCAGCATGCGGCCCACCTTGCAGCGGACCAGCGCCTCGAGCGCCTCGGCCGGGTCGCGCGTCATGTCGAAGGCGCGATGGCAGGTGACGTTGAGGGGGCCGGCGGCGCGCACCAGCTCGCTCATGCGCGCCTCGTCGATGGCGCCGTCGGCGGTCAGGCAGCCGACGACGACGCCCGCTACGCCAAGGTCGCGCAGGGCGACGACATCGGCGAGCATCGATTGGTATTCCGCATCGCTGTAGAGAAAATCGCCGCCGCGCGGGCGCACGATGACGTGGAAGGGGATGGTTGCGCGTTCAAGCGCGGCGCGCACGGTGCCGAGGCTCGGCGTGATGCCGCCTTCGACGAGACTGGCGCAAAGCTCGACCCGGTCGGCGCCGGCGGCTTGCGCGGCAAGCAGCCCGTCAATGCCTTCGACGCAGAGTTCGATCACGGGTTTTCGGGCTTCGGTCACAAGTGTCTGTCCATGCTTGAAATAGTTGGCCAGCCCTAGCATCGGGACGACTGCCGTGAAAGTCGCATCGATCGGTCCAGCCACGGAGCACTGCCACTTCTAGCAGCGCAAAGCCGGTTGACATCGATAACTCCATGGTTATAGATAAATCCATAGCTGGCAGGTTATTTATCTGAGCCGGGTAAACGATGGGCCTTGTCCCAGGCCCGCTCCCCTGCAGCAGCCTAGCAGCGCCATGTCTCCGCTGAGGAGACATCGTTTGAAGAACCGGACAAGGAGGATGCCGTGAATGACATCACAGAAAGTACGATCACTACTGAGACCAAATCGATCCTTGTCGAGCGGCTCCTTCCGCATGCGGCCGACAAGGTGTGGCGCGCGCTGACCTTTCCGCATTTGGTCGCCGAGTGGCTGATGGAGAACGATTTTGAACCCGTCGAAGGCCACCGCTTCACCTTTCGCGCGAAGCCGATGCCCAGCTGGTCAGGCGTGGTCAACTGCGTGGTGCTGAAGGTCGAGCCGCCGCATCTGCTCGCCTACAGCTGGGGCGACGGAAGCGAGTCCGACAGCGGCTTGAAGACCGTTGTAACCTGGTCGCTGACACCTGAGGGGCCGTCCACGCGGGTGCGCATGGAGCAGTCCGGTTTCAGGCCGCAGGACGAGCCTGGCTACAAAGGCATGGGAAGCGGCTGGCCACGCATCCTGGAGCGGCTCGAACAAGTCGTGGCCGCGCAAGGCTGATATTCCCGGCATTGCGCTGGCCGAGGCGCTCAACCTGACAACAGCAAATAACAACTGGCCCTGATGCAGCGCATTCAGGGCTCGTGAAACCACGTCCAAAGGAGACGGACCATGGAAGCCAGATTGAAGAACCCGGTGACGCTCATTCCAGGCGCCCTGCAGGCGCTGCTGGCGCTGGACAAATCGACCGAGGCCGCCGAGCTGCCCTATGTGACGCGCAAGCTCGTCCATCTGCGCGCCAGCCAGATCAACGCCTGCAGCGTTTGCGTCGACATGCATGCGCGCGAGCTGAAGAAGGCGGGCGAGAAGGACGAGCGGATCTTTGCCGTGTCGGCCTGGCGGGAAACGCCTTATTTCACCGGCGCCGAACGCGCGGCGCTCGCTTTGACGGAAGCTGCGACGCGATTGGCCGACCGTTCCGATGCGGTGCCCGACGATGTCTGGGACGAGGCCGCCCGCCACTACGACGACAAGGCGCTTGCGGCGCTGGTGATCCAGATCGCGCTGATCAATGCGTTCAATCGCCTGAACGCGCCGACCCGGCAGCCGGTGGGTGTCTGGGGCTGAGACAGCCGGGCCGTGAGGCGGCTTAAGTGCCGATAAGGCTACTGCTTCAAGATCGTGTTCTTGGCGCCTTGCTCGACCTGGTCGATCACCAGGAGCTTGACCGGATCGGTGCCGATATTGGTCGCCTGGTGCCACTCGCCGATCATTTCGACGATGAAATCGCCTGCCCTGTAGGTGTTGCTGTTGCCGGTCTCGACATTGGTGACCTTGAGCGTGCCGGCCTCGACATAGGCGTAGCGCGGGAAGGGATGCTTGTGCACCGGCAGCGTCGCGCCCGGCGCGATCTGATAGGCGGAAACCTGGACCTCGACATTCTTCTGCGGCAGCGTGATCGGCTGGCCGGAGGCGGTCGTCGCCTTGGACGCCAGCGGGGTTACAACGACCGGCGTGCCGGAACTGTCCAGCGCACCGGCTGCGGTTGCGTAAAGGGCCGCCGCAAGCAGCAGCGCCGTTGCCACGATGTTTCGCATGAATCCTCCCTGAAATGGTCGGGCAAGATCGCGCAGGCGCCACGGGCGCGCAAGGACGGTGCGCCGGAAATCTCGCATGGATCGCTGAAGGGCTTGGCTTCCTCGGCGGGCTTCGAGCCAACGGCCTCCGGCGCGTGCCAGGCGCCAAACTGGCTCGCACCTGCTTCCACAAGACGCGAGCCAGCCCGGCCTGGTGTTGTTTTGTTGGGTGGGTCCACCGAAGGCCTCTGCGGCGTGCCAAGGGCGCACACGGCATTGCCGGCATCGCGCGCCGATTGGTCTTCTCTGTCAATTGATCACATTAGTGGAGCGCTAATACGAACGAGTTAGCGCCTCGAGCGCCCGACAGGCTCCATGCACGGCTGCGGAGACCAGCGCAAGCTTCAAATCTGCGCCGCAGCACACCGTCAATGTCCGCAAACGCGACCGTGGGCGCGTCGAGCGGGAGGGTTGAATGCCTCGGGCGGAACCTATCGCCAGCCGGGAGGTTTTTCGCATTCAGAAGGAGAAAAGCGCCATGGCTAAGTGCGACCAGTGCGGCAACGACTACGACAAGGCATTCCAGGTGAGCCTGGGCGGGCAGACCTACACGTTTGACAGCTTCGAGTGCGCGATCCAGAAGCTTGCTCCGACATGCCCGCATTGCAGGGTACGGATCGTCGGGCATGGCGTCGAGCAGGGCGACATCATCTATTGCTGCGCGCACTGCGCCGGGCAGGAAGGCGCCAGCGATCTGACCGACCGCGCGCCCTGATATTCGCGGTCCCCCCCTTGCGCCTCCCTCGGAGGCCATGCCGGAACACATTCCAGGGGCTCCGATCTGGAGCCCAAGCAGGTCTATCGATCACCAGTAAGCCTGCGCGACTGATCCTTGCCGCTGCCCGTAGTTACGGCGCGGCGCATCGTCCCTTATGCAGGGCAGGTTCTTGGCAGCGCTCCTAACCGCGAAACTGAGCGGTCGTTCAGGTTTCAGCTATGCCGCCTGAACGATCTCGACCAGTTCAACGTCGAACACCAGGTCCTTTCCGGCCAACGGATGATTGCCGTCGAGCTTCACACTGGCGTCGTCTACGCCGACGACCGTCACCTGCATGGCGCGACCTTCCGGGGTGCGCGCCTGCAATTGGGTGCCGACATCAACGTTGATGTTTTCCGGCACGCTGGCGCGGTCGATGGTGACGACCGCTTCGGGGCGGTGAGGCCCATAGGCGGCGTCGGCGGGCACGGTGACGGTGCTTTTCGCGCCGACCTCCATACCTTCGACATGGGTTTCGAGACCGGGGATCACCTGTCCTTCACCCAGCGTGAACTGCAGCGGTTCACTGCCCGAAGAATCGAATTGAGTGCCGTCGGTCAGACGTCCGGTATAGTTGATGCGAACGGTGTCGCCATTCTTGGCCTGGGTCATAGCAGCATCCTTTGGGGGTTTTTATGGGACCGGCCCTGAGCTCACGGTCCCGTTCTCGATCATCCACGCACGAGAGTGCGCGGTGCGAAACACTAAAACTAGGTGCCCGGCCGCCGATGTAAAGTGCTGGGGCAGCCGGGAAATGTTGAGCTTCGGTCTTGTGCCTAAGACCGGTCATGCCCGACACCGACCGAACCGTGATCGACTCGCCTTCAATGAGAAGGGCGTTCACCGTCCTTGATGCACCTCATTCATCCCCTAGGTATTTCGTGGGCGCGCAATCGCGATTCTGGGGGCACCGGCGGTTTCGCCGTTCTGACCGCCTGCCGCGGAAGGACGGCGGGCCGACGCGCGTTTGGAGGTTGCCGTGCGCCAATTCCCTGGATCCAGCTTGGCATGTTTCGCATTCGCTTGCTCGATCGTTCTAGCCTTCGCAGGAGCCGCAGCCGGCGGCCAGCACGGCGGAGGGCATGATGGTGGCGGCCATCATGGTCAGGACGGCGGTCATGACCCTGGCAGCCGTGCCGACGAAGGCCACAACGGCGGCCCGCCCAAAGGACCTGAAAGCGATCCGGGCGACCCCAGCAGCGATCCACCGTCGGACCCACCGTCGGAGAATGACGGGATCAGCACCATTACAACGGGGACAGTGGCACCAACCACGACCGCCAAAGCCGCCCCATCCTCTGACGGCGGACGGGCGCTCGACCTGCCGCCCGCCCTGCAACCGTCCGAAGACATCGCTATTGCACCAGCGATCTATCCAATCGAAGCGTTGCCGGGCGTCCCGGACGACGTCGTTCAGGCCTGCCAGGACGCAATCGAGCAGGCCGCCGCCCAATTTGGCGCGACCAGTGTGCACGTCAGCAGCGCAGGTCCCATAAATCGGTTAGGCCCAGATACGATCTCGGCCCCCGTTCAGGTCAGCATCGACTATGCACATCAAGGAGGCGTGGAGACGCGTCAGGCGCCGGTCGGGTGCGAACTGAACGCGAAAGGCAGCGTGATCGGGCTGACTTAGCGCACAGCGCGGAACGCCTCGCCGACGCTCTCAAGGACTCTCAAGGATCAGTGCCTTCAACTCAGGACTTCCCCAGTCATTTAGGCTCAATCCAGCGTCGAGTGTGCTGGCCGGAGGGAAAAGGGAAGCGTGATAGAACGCACGCGGATCACCCGCGACGACTTTCGAGCCTTGTTGCGCGCAGTCTTCTGGCTCACAGCCTTGACCTGGTCCGTGCCGGCCGATGCGGGACCGGAGCGCGGCTTCGGCGGCGGCTCACTCTGCGCGCTGCGGCGCTCTGCCCTGAGCCTATCATTATCGGCGCGCGCGGCGGCTAGGTCGCGGGCCAGAGCAACAGTGGCTTCACGTTGCTTGTCCAGAGCCTCGTTCAGCCCTGCGACCTGTCCCAGAAGTGCTCGGGCTGCGTCGCGCTCGTGGCGAGCCTTATCGAGGTCCTGTTGCGTCGAGGCTGCTGAAGCACGTTGCTGTGTCAGAGCCTGCGCCGTCTGGGCCGCGGTCTGCTCGGCACGTTCTCTCGCCGAGGCAGCTTTGGCTCGTTCCAGTTCAGCCGCGTCGCGCTCGAGGCGGGCCTTGTTGAGGTCCTCCTGGGCCGAGACCGCCGAAGCGCGTTCCTGTGCCAGAGCCTTCTCCGTGTCGGATGCGGTTTGCTCGGCACGTTCTCTCGCCGAGGCAGCTTTGGTTCGTTCCTGTTCGACCGCGTCGCGCTCGAGGCGGGCTTTGTTGAGGTCCTCCTGGACCGAGACCGCCGAAGCGCGTTCCTGTGCCAGAGCCTGCGCCGTCTGGGCCGCGGTCCGCTCGGCGCGCTCCCTCGCCGAGACAGCTCTGGCTCGTTCCTGTTCAGCCGCGTCGCGCTCGAGTCTGGCTTTTTTGAGCTCCTCCTGGGCCGAGACCGCTGAGGCGCGTTCCTGTGCCAGAGCCTGCTCCGTCTTGGCCGCGGTCTGCTCGGCCCGCTCCCTCGCCGAGACAGCTTTGGTTCGTTCCTGTTCGGCCGCGTCGCGCTCGAGGCGGGTCTTTTTGAGCTCCTCCTGGGCCGAGACCGCTGAGGCGCGTTCCTGTGCAAGAGCCTGCTCCGTCTCGGATGCGGTCTGCTCTACCCGTTCTCTTGCCGTGGCTGCACCGGTCCGTTCCCGCTCAGCGGTGCCCGCGATCGCGGCCTTGGACAGTTCCATTTCGGCGAGATCGGAACGAAGATGCTCTGACTTCCGGCGCTCGTCGTCAAGCATTCCGCTGGCTTGCGCCAGCGAAGCCTTGGCCTTGGCGCGATCCTCGGCGGCCCCGGCCTCTAACTGTGCAATTTGCGCCCGCGCTTGCGAAAGGTCTCGCGCCATCCGTTCGGTCCGCTGACGCTCCAGATGAGCAGCGGGCATCTGCGTAAAGACATAGTCGATCGTCTCGCCGAGCCGCTTACGGGCGTCTCCCGCAATGCGCTGCAATGCGTCGAATGTGCGGGCTGCCGTAATCTCGTTGCGCAAACGCTCCTCACGCGCGTCGTCGGCGGCTGCCATGCTTGTCCTCAGCGCGTCGATCTGCTTGCGCGACTCCGAGAGCGCGCTCTGCAGAGAGGCGCTTCTGGCGCGCTCTCCCTCCGCTGCTCGATGCTCCTGGCCGGCCAATTCCCTCGCAGCGGCTGCCTGAGTACGAGCTGCCTCGACTTGTGCCTTGGCAGCCGTGATATCCGGGCTAACCAATGCGACGCTCGTGCGCCCATCTCCCTGGGTTGGCCGAGGCGTATCCAATGCAGCCCTGGCCGGAAGCTCGAAGGGCCACGAAAGATCGGGATGGCCTTGGGCTTTCGAAACAGCGGGGACACTTTCGACCCGGTTTTGTCTCGTCATCGCAAAACCGAGCGGCACGGCCAGGCAGATTATGGTGATGCCCAAGCGTGTCACAACACTGATCGGCTTGCGAACGCGAGGCGGTGAGGCCGTTGCGGTGTTAGTCGTCGAAGCGAAAGCATTGGGCAGGGCCCCTGGCGAGCTCTCGCCAGTTTCGGAGATTGCGTCGAAATGCTCGATTCGCACCCCGAACTGACGGTGATTGGCATCCTGAGGCCGGGCGTCCGGGTCCGAGGGCGCGGCAGCCTGAGGAGAAGCAGGCTCGCCTGCAAGGTCGACCGGGCGTTCCCAAACCCAAGGAACCTCATCGAGGGGAGTAGGCTTGTACTCGCTCAGGTAGGGATTTGGCTTCAGGCGTCGCCGTTGCACTGCGATGAGGATACGCCGGAGCACGAGATAGGCGCCCACCAGTACAAGTATCGTCATCCCGCCGAGGATAGCGAGATCTGTGTTGTTCATGTAAATTCCGGCAAGATTTGGCATGGCCGTGCCTATCCGGTCTTGGGAGTAATTGTTTGATCTTGGGGAAGCGGTGTCTTGGTCCTCGCCTGATGCCGGCTAAGGCCACTGACTGCTCCCTAAGCTGTCACTGCTTCGGGGGTCCCTCCAGTGCGCAAATTTGTTGTTGCATGGCGAAGCGCCGGTGGTGCGCTGACAACCACGCCGGCGCATATTTTCGCTTGAAAGGAAACTCGAAGATCCGGTGGCCGCCGGCTATCCGGCGAGTGCATGAAGGCTCCGAAAAGCCGACCTGCACCCTCATCCTCAACGTCCCGAGAGCTCTCCCACGGTGCGTGCCATTCCGCCATTTCGGAGTCTGGACGGTCCATCGTGAGCTTCAAGCTAGGTCACGAACTTCAGCGGTCAACCATCTCGGCCACGCAAAACGGCCAGCATCTCGATCGAGGCATCGCTGAGCGTTTTTTGAGCGACAGGTCCTATTGGCAGGTTCCAATGACCTTTTGCCGGAGGGATCTGACCGCCTCCAGCAGTTCGCGCTCGCTAGTGTGAGCGTTTCGAAAAATGGCCACAACCATCACCGCTAAAATTTCTGCATCCGGGTCTAAAGGATCGAGCTGTTCGTCCGCGCAGACCTGATTGAACACGCGTTCACAAACAGCCAGATCGAGAGGGCTAAGACAGGTGCGATTGAAACGCCGACGCAGCATTTGAGCGAACCTTTCACTGCCCGCCGCTCGTGCTTTGCGGCGGGCTTTTGCCACTGAGGCCTGAGCGAATATATTATTAATAGCTATCCACTAATATTAATTCGCATCTTGTGATTGTGTTGCCAATAGTCCCAAAATCTGCGCGCACTCCCGAGATCTGTATTGCCCCGAGGTCATCAGCTGGTAATAATCTTGTCGCTTGTTTTCCGGTATACGAAAGCCGCGCCGAAAATCGGCCGCCTCTTTCGGGGTTCTAGTGCAACCGAGTTTGCTGGCGCTGACTTTCAAGCTTGCCAGCGAGCATCCGAGCTTTGCCGCAATATCCTTCAATGGTTCGTTATTAACGTATCCGTCAAGGATTATCTTGCGGCGCGCTTCTCCTTTGAGCTTTTCGTTCATTTCGTGGTCTCCTCAACATCGCTTTCACGATACCGGATTCTATACGCGCCGGTCTGAAGAGTGTCGTTATCGTCGCATCCAGAAACTTATCTCGGGATGCATTTCTTACTGTAATCCAGCGTGATCGACGATGCGGCCGACAGGCTTGCCAGATGCCGGGATACACCACATGATTGCGAGGGCATGGGCATACCGGATTCGGATATGGCACCACGCGCGATCGACGCTAAGAGGCAAGACGAGGCGCATGCTGGGCACGCGCCGGAGCGTGAGCGACGCCGTTGGCCACGCGACGTTCAACCTGACAACGAGGCCGCTTCACCACTCGCGCCGGCGCTGGAACCGTTGTCCTTTTCAACGCTCGACCTCGCACCACAGGATCAATTTGCCGCTTGGCAAGCGCACGTGGCACCGCTTGTTGAGGTCAAGCTGCCGGATAACAAATCGCTGGACGACGGCTTTCCCGCCGACCACACGGCTTGGAATCTTGGTGGCATGCTGATCGTTGAACAGCGCGCGCCGGCGCACAGTTATACGCGTTCTGCCGCGAAGCTTAGATCCAGCTCGATCGATCACTGGTACGTCGTCTTGCCACATACTGGCCGGTCATGGACGGAGGTCGATCGTCGCGTCGCGGAGGGCCAGCCGGGTAAATTGGAGATCAGATCGCTTGGCTACCCGTTCCGCGGCAGGACAACGGAATCTGAAAGTCTCTTTCTCTATTTGCCGCGCGATTTGTTCGCCGAAGCGGCGGGGATCCTCGACGCAAACAACAACTCAATTCTGTCCGGCAACTTTGCTAACCTTTTGATCGATTACCTCAACAGCATCGTAACAAGACTGCGCAATCTCACGGCGGAAGATCTGCCCCGCATCGTACATGCAACACGCAGCATGATCGTTGCCTGCCTTGCGCCGCCGGCGGAACATGCCGCGGCGGCCGAACAACTGACGAGTGTCGCGCTAATGGAGCGAGCGCGTCGATACGTCCAGAACAATCTGGAGGCGGCTCGTCTGACACCGGATTCGATGTGCCGGGCGCTCGGCGTCTCGCGATCTCGCCTCTATCAGTTGTTCGAACCGAGCGGCGGTGTGCTCCATTACATTCAAAGTCGCCGACTTCTGGCAGCCCATCTTGCGCTTAGCGATCCGGGGGACAGCCGACGCATTGTTGAAATTGCGGAAGCCTTCGGGTTCAGTTCAGCGGCAAACTTCAGCCGAGCATTCAGCAAGGAATTCGGTTACAGCCCCCGCGAAGGCCGCAGGACAATGGTACTGCCTCGCCCCGGCCACTCTATTTCGCCTGGCGAGCACGAGAAGGCCTCTTCCTTTGAAGCCTGGCTCAAGGCGCTCGGAAGCTGAGCAGGGCGTCGCCGGCGATTGATGCTCTTGGCTATCAGGCGGCAATGGCCCTGGCGGCAACCCAAAATAGCATGAGCCCTCCGAGACGGCACAAAGTTATGTCGCGCCGATATTGAGATATGTACGCCCGGACAAGTATTTGGATGCGAAGATAACGACAATTCGACGTTATCCGTAGATGTTCGTGACGGCTTAGCGGGGGCTCGGCACAGGCGGCAGGTTTCCAAGTTGGGGGGAATATCGGTCCGCCTGTGCCGATCGCGCCATCCTGTCCGGCAAAGATGGTGGCGTCATTGAGTAAGCGTGCCAAGGTCGATGGCGGACGACTGGAATTCATCCCGCCGCAGATGCCAACTCCTGTCGAGCAGCCGCCCGAAGGTGAGGGGTGGGTTCATGAGGCCGAGCTCGACGGCTACCGGACTGAGATCATCATCGATAAGGCCGGCGTGCGTCTCTACAGCAAGAACGGCAAGGACTGGACGACAAAATACTGGCCCATCGCCCTAGCGGTCGAACTGCCATGCCGGGCCGCCATTCTCGACGGCGAGGTTATTGTGTCAGCCGAGCGGGGCACGACCGATTCCCCTGAACTGGAAGCCGCGATCTGGAACGAGCCGAGCCGGCTGGTGTTCGTCGCGTTCGACATCCTCCATCTCGACGGTCGCAATCTTGCCGCCTTGCCCTTGCTGCAGCGCAAGCAAGCGCTGCGGCAACTGGTTGAGCCTGGCGTCGGCAAGATCCAATACAGTGAGCATTTTGAGGGTGACGCGCTGGCGATGTTTCGCGCCATCGAGCAGGAAGGGCTCAATGGCGTCATTTCGAAACGCGCCGACAGCCGCTACAGGAGCGGACCGTCCAGAACATGGCTGAAGTCCCGTTGCACTGGACCATCTGATGCTTGAGGGCGGAGCCGCAAGTAAATATTAGCTATACTGCAGATAAGATGAGAGAATCCGCAAGGGGCAATAGATCCTTGATCTTGATCGCCCCGTGGGAAGCAGTTAGCTTAGAATCGCTCGCGAATAGACTGAACGTATGCATGGAATACTGGTCGGCATAGGAGCGATCCGTGCCGCAACCCGATTGCCGTTGGCGAGCCAAGGGAGCAACGATGGGAGCTGATGCTCCACATGCATCGGCGATGGCGAATGCGCCGCAGGCGCGGCGCTCGATACCTTTCCTGTGGGTTCTTGCGCCACCAATGCTCTTGATCGCTGCCGCAGCGATTGTTCGATTGAGCCTTGGACCAGCCTTCGAGAAGCTGCCGGCTGACTATACCAATAGCATCATACTCGAATCGGACAGCCGCTTTCGGCAAGCACCGGATGCGCCCTTCTCCGCGTTCCACCAGAAGGGCCGTCGTGTCGACCAGGTGCTGAGCGCCACCGGCGACGTTGCTATCGTCCAGAGCCATATCGATTGGACGACCGACACCGGGGAGGTCAACTATCAGACCACCGGCCTTTACGGCGTCGATCGCAAGACCCGGCAGAATGTGGCGGGCTACGGCGACCTTAGCCGCAGCGGGCAATTCATGTTTCCGCCGCAGCTGACGAGTGTCGCTGATGAGGTCTGGGACCCCTACTACGGCGGTCCACGACACCTGGCCTTCGATCGCAATGAGATGGTCGATGGTCTGACGCTCGCAGTGTACCGCTTCACGATTGCGGACCTCGATGAGACCAAGACCTATGATTATTTTCCCGACGTACCCGAGCGCTTCAGGGTCCGGACCGACGGCGAAGGCTTTCTGTGGGTCGAGCCCGTCTCAGGTACCCTCGTCGACATGACGGATAACGGCCACAGCTTTTTCGTCGATCCAGCCACGGGGAAGTCGATAGGCGACTTTAGTGTCTGGCAGGCTAGGTATTCCGCGCAGTCCAAGGCCGACCTGTTCGGTGCGGCGAGTTCGGTCCGACTGCGCATATTGGCGGCGAAGATCTGGTTGCCCGCTGCCCTGATAGCAGTGGCTTTCGCCTGGTTGGGGATCGGTTTGCTGCGGCTTCGCCGCCGCGCGCGGCCGAGTGCAGAATGACCATCCGATCGCATGTAGATCCGCAAGAAGCCTCTTGGCTCTTGCGGCTTGGGATTTCACAAAAGCTTACCCTGCTTTTTGCGCTCTTCGCTGCAATTCTTCTCGGCGCAACCGGATGGCTGGCCTTCGACCAGGGCAGGGCGGCGCTGGAGAGCAGCGTTGTTGCCGAGGTCCAATCGCGAGCGCTGGAAAAACAGGCCGCGATCGGGTCATGGCTCGACGGGCAGCTGAGCGAGCTGCGCGGGCTCAGCGAATCGCCCCACATTGTCGACGACTTCAGCAAGCTTGCCGGTCTTCCCGCGGATGCGATGCCTGACGATTGGGCTGACTTCCGCGACGATCTTGCAGCGCGCACCGGAGAGGGCCAGGACTTTGTCGCCCTTTTTGTGATGGAACCGAAATCGGGCCGGGTCCTGACGGCGACGGATCCCACCGATCGTCGCCGCCAGGGCGTGGGTGAGCCTTATTTCACCAATGGCAAGATCCGCGCCGGCCTCTACCTGGTGCCGGATCGTTCAAGGAACCTCACCCTGTTGTCACCGTTCTTGTCCACGCCGCTTCGTGCCCGCAACGGTGCACTTGTTGCCGTTCTGGTCGCCCGTCTCGGAACGGAGAGTTTGGCTAGCACCGTCGATCGTCGGGCGGGGCTGCGCGCGACCGACGAAGCATACTTGATCGACACGCATAAGCAGTTTGTCAACAGACCGCGCCTGCTGACCGACGCCGACGCGAGCACCGTTACCGCGGACCAGAGCGTGGCGGCCCGGCTCTGCCTCGACCACAATGATGGGCTGGATCTGTCGAATGACTACCGCGGCGTTCCGGCGATCACCGTTTATCGCTGGATGCCGAAGTTTGGTTTGTGTCTCATCACAAAGCTCGACAAGGCCGAAGCCTTCGCCCCAGTTTATCAACTCGGCCAGAGCCTCGCGATCGCCGGTGGCCTGCTTTTGCTCGTCGCATCGGCAGCGTCGGGATTGTTGTCGCGAACCATTACCAACCCCATCCGGCGCATCGAGGCGGGCGCCAGACGAGTCGAGGCTGGCGAGCGGGATGTGGTGCTGCCCGAGTCTTCGAGCGACGAGCTCGGTCGTTTGGCGCGTGCCTTCAATCGCATGACGACCGCGCTCAAAAGCCGGGAATCCGAGCTGCACGCGCACGCCGCCACCTTGGAGCAGCGTGTTGCCGAAAAGACGCGCGAGCTTGACCTCAGGGCAAGCGAGTTGGCCCGATCAAACATCGAGCTGGAGCGCTTCGCCTATGTCGCCTCGCACGACTTGCAGGAGCCGCTGCGAATGGTGGCAAGTTATACCCAACTGCTTGGCAGACGTTACAAGGGAAGGTTGGATGCCGATGCCGACGAGTTCATCCATTTCGCCGTGGATGGCGCTGCACGGATGCAGGCATTGATCAACGACCTGCTGGTCTACTCACGTGTCAGCACGCAGGGCAACGCGTTCGAGGCGATCGATTGCAACCTTGTGGTCGAGCGTGCCTTGACGAACCTCAAAGCGGCACTGATCGAGAGCGGCGCAATCATCCGAAAGTCCGAACTGCCGAAAATCGATGCCGATCGATTCCAGCTGGTTCAACTGTTCCAAAACCTGATCGGCAACGCCATCAAGTTCCGTGGCGAGCGCGTCCCGGAAATCGAGATCGCGGTCCGGCTAGATGGCAGGGAATGGCTATTCTCGATCGCGGACAATGGCATCGGCATTGATGCCAGGTACATCGAGCAGCTTTTCGCCGTTTTCAAGCGCTTGCACACGCGGGCCGAATATCCGGGGACCGGCATCGGTCTTGCCATTTGCAAGAAAGTCGTCGAACGCCACGGCGGCCGAATTTGGGTCGAGTCTGAGGTCAACCATGGCTCGACCTTCTTCTTCACGCTTCCCTGCCGGGATACAGAGGACACCAACCAGGCACGGAAGTTGGCTTCAACGTCTTCGCCACCTCAAATGGATCCGGTATGAACATCAGCTCGACTGAACGCGCCATCAACATCCTCCTCGTCGAGGACAATCCAGGCGACGCTCGGCTCACGATCGAGGCGTTGCGAGACGCAAAGGTGCGCAATGAACTCAACGTCGTGCAGGACGGAGTCGAGGCCATGTCGTTGCTGCGGCGGGAAGGGCGCTACGCCGACGCGCCACGTCCTGACCTGATCCTGCTTGATCTCAATCTGCCCCGAATGGACGGCCGTCAGGTTCTCGCCGAAATCAAGGCCGATGAAAACTTGCGACGTATCCCGGTTGCGGTGCTGACCACTTCGCAGGCCGAGAAAGATATCCTGACCAGCTACAACCTGCATGCCAATTGTTACATCACCAAGCCCGTGGACCTGGATGAATTCGTACGCGTGGTACGGGGGATCGAGAACTTCTGGCTCTCGATTGTGAAGCTGCCGCCGGAGTAATGCGAGTTGAGCGAAAGCCCGTTAAACATCCTCCTCGTTGAGGACAATCCCGGTGATGCTCGGCTGATCCGGGAACTGCTCGCGGACGGCAGCGGTACGAGCTTCGTGATCTCTGAGGTGAATCGGTTGGCCCATGGCCTCGAGCAGTTCGCCGATCAAAGCTTCGATCTCGTATTGCTCGATTTGTCTCTTCCCGACAGCACGGGTTTGGATACGCTTCGGCGGTTTCAGGCGACCGCCCCAGACGTCCCGGTTATCGTGCTGACAGGTCTCAACGACGAAGGATCGGCAATTCAAGCGGTTCGCGACGGTGCGCAGGATTATCTCGTCAAAGGGCAAATCGACGGGCAGCAAATTGTTCGCGCCATCCGCTATGCCCGGGAGCGCCATAGAATGGTGCTGCAGATAAGGGATCTGTCGCTCGTCGACGACCTTACCGGCCTCCACAACCGTCGTGGCTTCGCAATGCTCGCCAGAGAGGTGGTGAAGCGCGCCGTCAGGGCCGGAACGGGGCTGGTGGTGACCTTCGTCGATCTGGACGGCATGAAGCGCATCAATGATCGTTTTGGCCACGAGGTCGGTGACCGGGCGTTGATCAGGACCGCGGGGGTTCTGCGTTCCGTTTTCCGGGTATCCGATGTGATCGCCAGAATCGGCGGCGACGAGTTTATCGCGATGACGGATGGCGTCGACGGGGCAGCCGTCGAACTTCTGCGTCACCGCCTCACGAGCGCAGTGGAAGATCACAATCGCGAATCGGCGGGGGAGCCGGCGCTGGCCCTCAGTTTGGGCTTCGCCCACCACAATCCAACAACGGAAACGGTGAAATCGATCGACGATTTGATAGCCGAGGCGGACGAGGCGATGTACGTGGATAAAGGTAGCCGTCGGACCAAGGCGACCCGGCAATAAACTCCCTGCAAGCTCGTGCCTTGTCACCGGATAATCATGCCGGGCGCAGGCGAAGCCAGCCTTTGATCTTAAGACCGTCACGCATGTTGAGGCCGAGCAACGTGATGTTGGCTGCCCCCGCGACCAGTTCCAGTGCCTGCACCGAATAGAACAGGGGATCGAACTCGGCGGCTCGCGCCTTCGAGGCGAGGAACAGCGCGGATGGGACGAGAACCAGGAGGCCGTTGGCAGCGATCCACGGCATACGCTTGAGCTTGGCGCCGATCAGGCCGGCTCGCCGTCCCTCGGCCAGTGCCAAGCCCGAACCTCCCGCCGCCGCCAGCGCCGGGATCAGCACGAGGAAGCCCCAAGGTATAGCCGTCTTGACGGCACTAACCGTTGCCTCCGACGCAAGCAACTCGCTGAGCGCCGTCGAGAGCCAGAAGGTCCCGATCGTGAGGAGCGCGAGCGCGCCGGCTACCGGATGGATGATCTTCAGCATGATCGTGCTGCCTTTCCGCGAGCGCGGGCTATGCGACGCAGATGCCCGGCACCGCGACCTTCTGAAACAGGTGCGGGGTAGCAACCGCCGAGGACGGATAGGCCGAGAGCTTGGCGATGAAATCTGGATGTGAGAATGCAGCCCGGAAGTCGGCCGTCGTTTCCCATACCGCATAGTTGAGATAGGTCGGGCTTTCGCCGATCGCGCGGTGAAGCTGGGTCGAGACGAAGCCCGGCTGGCGCTTCATGAAGCCTGCATCGTCCTGCCAGACCCGCAGGAAGGTCTGTTCGTCCGCCATGTCGAGCGTAAAGACGTTCACGAGCACGACGGGTGAGGCATCGACACCGAGCTGACGTTCTATCGGAAAAGCAGGATCCATTGGGCGCAGCAGCGACATCGCAGGCTCCGTTCGATATGGTGATATGATGTCCATCTGGTATGATGCAGACTAAACAATTGACAACATGATGTCAATAAGGACATATGAGGACAAATGCGCGAGGCCAAGCGAACCCCGGCTGGAACTGCCTTGACCGATCTCATTCTCGAGCTGTTCAGCCTGAGCAACAGGATGATCGCTGCCGGCGACAGGCTGGTCGCCGGGCTCGGTCTGACGAGCGCCCGCTGGCAGATCCTTGGCACCATCGTTGCGGCGGACAGGCCGCAGCCGGTCGCCTGGCTGGCGCGCGATATGGGAGCCCACCGCCAGAACATTCAGCGCATCGTCAACGATCTGGAAAAGGAGGGGCTTGTCGCGTTCCAGCCCAACCCGCACCACCGGCGGGCTCAGCTTGTCGTTCTGACCGACAAGGGGAAGCAGACCTATGAGGCCGCCATGCGCCTGCAGGCGCCTTGGGTCAACGAGCTCTCGGAAGGGCTTAAGGTCGGGGATATCAAGACGACGCACAGTGTTATGACGGCGCTGCGCAGCAAGCTCGAAGGCAATGGAGATGCGGAAGAGCAGGCCTGATCGCTACGGCACGATGGCTGTCGGGGGCACTTGCGCTCTGGTGTAGAAGATGTGGCTCCCCGGGCCGGATTCGAACCAGCGACCAACCGGTTAACAGCCGGTTGCTCTACCACTGAGCTACCGGGGAACAGCGCTCTGACGTGAGTGGCGGAGCCTATAGCAAACACCTTTCGGCTTTGCAAAGCAGCAATTCGGAATTTTTCTGCAGTTTTTCGTGCGGCCATTTGTGGCATGGTTTCGGCGTGCCCACATATGAACGGTTTCACACCGCGCGGAACAAAGCGATCGGTTATTGCCTTTGGTACCGAACGCTTCGCCGCAGATGGGATCTGGTTTTGAATGACGGCTGCTGACGACGACAATGCACCGGCGCGGAAGATCACGGTCTTCGGCCGCGACTTCACCATGCCGCGCTCGCGGGGATCGCGGATCGCGATCGGCGTGCTGCTTACCATTGGCGGCATCCTGGGCTTCCTGCCGATTCTCGGCTTCTGGATGGTTCCGCTGGGCTTGCTGGTCCTGTCCTACGAATTCGCGATGGTGCGCCGCCACAGGCGGCGCTTTGTTGTCTGGTGGAGACGCCGGCGCCGGCCGGACTGAGGGCTTTCCCGGCTGGTCCGGCAAGCTCAGCGGCACTGTCGAATTAGGCAACAAGCGATTGGCAACCACTGTTTCGGATGACGCTTGGGAAAGCGTCGGGAATGACTTTCCGGCGCTTGACGACCCTTCACCGCCAACATAATGAGTTCGCTCGGAACGCCGGGAGCATTGTGAGGCCTCGTGGCGGAGTGGTTACGCAGAGGACTGCAAATCCTTGCACCCCGGTTCGATTCCGGGCGAGGCCTCCAGATGCCCGGGCTCCGGCGCCATCGTGCTGGAGCCAACGTTCCAGTCGAATTTTGACCGCGCATCCAGCGCGGGAGCGGATTGGTTGGGACATGAACGCTGATTTCTCCGAACGCCGCGTGAAGATGGTCGATGGCCAGATCCGCACCACCGACGTGACCAGCGCGCCGCTCATCGAGGCCATGCTTGCCGTGCCGCGCGAGGCCTTTGTCGGCGCCGGGCAGCGGGACCTGGCCTATATCGACGTGGACATCCGCATTTCAGGCGGCGTCAATGGCGGCGGCGCCCGCTATCTGATGGAACCGTCGCCGCTCGCCAAGCTTTTGCAACTGGCGGAAATCCGCGACAGCGACTCTGTGCTCGATGTCGGCTGCGGCACCGGCTATTCGACCGCCCTGCTTTCCCGAATCGCAAAATCGGTGGTTGCGCTGGAAAGCGACCCGGTCCTGGCGGAGGCGGCGAGGTCGACGCTTTCGACACTGGGCTGCCAGAACGTGACTGTGGTCACCGGACCCTTGCCGCAAGGTCATGCCGCCAAGGCGCCCTACGACGTCATCTTCATTGGCGGCAGCGTCGAGGAGGTGCCGGCGGCATTGCTCGACCAGCTTGCGGAGGAAGGCCGTCTCGTCGCCGTCGAAGGGCAGGGGAACTCCGGCGTTGCCCGTTTGTTTTTCAAGGCCGGGGGGGTTGTAACCGGCAGACGCGCATTTAATGCGGCAATTAAGCCACTACCGGGCTTCGAACGTATCCATGCGTTCGAATTTTAAGCGGTTTTGCCTTGCAGCGAAGGCGCTGTCGTGATCGCTTGCGCCTGAACAATCGTTGCTGATTTGCTTCACGGGCATTTTCGGGGGCAGTCAGCGGGGGAACGATAAACACGCGACGCGGGCTGATCCGGAAGGAAAGGCTGCGTGGCGTGGTTCCCATGCAAACGAATGAGGGATAATACGTGCCGCCCCTACACAAGACTTTTCTAGCAGCCACGCTCATTTCCGCGACCGCGCTTTCGCCGCTGGCCGCATCGGCCGAAACCATCACCGGCGCTCTCGCCAAGGCCTATCAATACAACTCCCAGCTGAATTCCGCCCGGGCCGGCACCCGTGTCACCGACGAGGGGGTTGCCATCGCCAAGTCGGGGTACCGGCCGACGGTCAAGGGGTCGGCTAGCATCGACTACACAAGCAGCCATAACAACAACCTGGGTAAAACCTTAAACATAACGACAGGCAACTTCGGGGTCGAAATCGACCAGATGCTGTTCGACGGCTTTCAGACCAAGAACAATGTCGCCGCCGCCGAAGCGCAGGTCCGCGCCTCGCAAGAAAGCCTGCGCAACACGGAAGAGAACATCCTGTTCAACGCGGCAAGCGCCTATATGGACGTGATTCGCGATCGCCAGATCGCGGCGCTGACCGAACAGAACCTGCAGTTCCTAACCGAGCAGGCGCGCGCCGCGCGGTCGCGCTTCGAGGTCGGCGAGGGCACCCGCACCGACGTCGCGCAGGCCGATGCCTCGCGAGCGACGGCGGTGGCGCAGCTCGCCTCCGCCCGCGCGACGGCGCTGGCGAGCGCTGCGACCTACCACCAGATTGTCGGCGACGAGCCGGGCAAGCTCAAGGCTGCCGCGCCGGTTGGAAAGCTGCTGCCGGCGAGCCTCGATTCGGCCTTCACCATTGCCGCTGCGGAGCATCCGGCCATCCTTGCCACCGAGCATCTCGTCGATGCCGCGGCGTTTTCGGTGAAGTCCGCCGAAGGGGCGCTTCTGCCGCAGCTTACCGCCAGTGCTGGGGTTTCGAGCCAGTACCGCAACACGTCGCCGGGCACTTTTGCGTCGGCGGGGTCCGAAGGGACCACCAATTCGGCCAATATCGGCGCAACGCTTACCGTGCCGATCTATTCGGGTGGCCGCACCTCGGCGCTGGTTCGCCAATCGAAGGAATCGCTTAGCGAGGCCCGCATCGAGGTCGACGTCAACCGCGACAAGGTGCGCCAGGCTGTGGCTTCGGCGTGGACTCAATATACCGCCGCGCGCGAAAACGTGGATGCCAACAGGCAGGTGATCGCCGCCGCGCAATTGGCGCTCAACGGCGTCATCGAGGAACGCAATGTCGGCCAGCGCACCACGCTCGACGTGCTCAACGCGCAGAACGCCGTCATCACCGCCAAGATCAACCAGGCCAGCTCCGAGCGCGACGTCGTCGTGGCAAGCTACGCCATCCTGTCGGCGATCGGCCGCCTGTCGGTCGACCGGCTCGGCCTGGCGGTCACGAAATACAGGCCGGAAGAGCACTACAACGCCGTCAAGGACAAGTGGATCGGGCTGCGCACGCCTGACGGCCGCTGACCTTTCCTAAGGTTCCAAAAACGCCGCGCGTCCGTTGGATGCGCGGCGTTTTTGCGTCGGAGAACCGGCCGGTCGTCTGTCGGCGGCAGCGCCTGCTAATCTGTTGAAATCCAACGTCTCCCCAGATTGGGGATTCTCGGATGGCGATCGGTCGGTTACCCTATTGCCGTTGATTCGAATTCCGGCCGGGCCGGGACGGCAAATCTTGAACAGGTCACAAGGGCGGCGGATGTGACAATGGCGACGGCAAGCAGCGCACAGCGCGAACCTTCCATGGAAGAGATACTGGCTTCCATCCGAAGGATCATCGAGGACAGCGACACCGGCCGCAAGCAGCCGGCGGCCGATGCCGGCGACGTGCGCCAGGACCTCCAGCCGTCGCCGGTGGCGCCGACAGCCGAAGTTGATGCCTTCCGTTCCGAGCTCAGTGCGGAATCCGCGCCGAGGAAGCCGGTGACGCTAGCGGAGATACAGGCCGGACTCGCGGCTTCCGATCCCGTGGCCGCGCGCGCAGAGGCGCGTCTCGAACCGGTGAAGACGGCGCCCGCGCCTGCCACGCCGGCTCCCGCGACTTTGGCCGAAGTTGGAGCGAGAGTGACCGACGCGCCGGCCGCGACGGCAAGCGCGCCGCAAAGCGCAGATACCATCGTCGCCGATTGGCGGCGCGAGATCGCTGCCGTGGGCGGAAGTTCCGTCAAGGCTAAGGCGACGACCCGCCCGCCGGAAGTGGCGCCCGAAGTCACGATCGACGAGGAGGATCTTGCTTCGCCGGCTGTAGAACCCGCTGCACCCGGCAAGGCTTTCAACTCGTCCTCACCAGATATGCCAGCGGCGCGGCCGGCGATCCTGTCCGAGCATGCGGGCCGTCAGGTCGCGGCGGCGTTCGGAGAGCTTTCCGATGCCTTCGCCAGCCGCAGCAAGAAGACCTTCGACGAGATGGCCGAGGAGATGCTGCGGCCGATGCTGCAGGACTGGCTCGACAACAACCTGCCGACACTGGTCGAACGGCTGGTGCGCGAGGAGATCGAGCGCGTGGCGCGCGGCGCGCAGTGATTTCGCCCGACTGGCCCGGGTAGATGCGCCGCCGTCGGGCGGTGCTTCCGTTTCGGGCGAATGCAGCGAAAAGTTAGTTCGACGATGAGCGGTGGGATTGCCGTCGCTCAAGGCAGGCCTATTCTCCGAAAGGCGAGCCTATCCTTCTCGCGGTTGACTTGGCCCGGAGCTTCCGATTTACACCGGACGCTTGTTCCCGACAGTTCGGACTTCCTCCATGCTTGATAAAACCTACGACGCCAAGACCGTCGAGCCCAAGATCGCCAAAATCTGGGAAGAGGCCGACGCGTTTCGCGCCGGCGCCGGCGCGGAGGAAGGGGCGGAGGCCTTCACCGTCGTCATCCCGCCGCCGAACGTCACCGGCTCGCTGCATATGGGCCATGCGCTCAACAACACGCTGCAGGACATACTGGTGCGGTTCGAACGCATGCGCGGCAAGAACGTGCTCTGGCAGCCCGGCATGGACCATGCCGGCATCGCCACGCAGATGGTGGTCGAACGCCAACTGATGGAAAGGCAGATACACCGGCGCGACCTGACGCGCGAGGAATTCATCGAAAGGGTCTGGGAGTGGAAGGCCGAATCCGGCGGCGCGATCCTCAACCAGCTCAAGCGGCTTGGTGCCTCGGCCGACTGGAGCCGAGAGCGCTTCACCATGGACGATGGCCTGTCCAAGGCGGTGCTGGAGGTGTTCGTCACCCTCTACAAGGAGGGCCTGATCTACAAGGACAAGCGCCTTGTGAACTGGGATCCGAAGCTTTTGACGGCCATCTCCGACCTCGAGGTCGAGCAGCATGAGGTCAACGGCAATCTCTGGCATTTCCGCTACCCGGTCGAAGGCGTCGCGTTCGACCCCGAGAATCCGAAGACATTCATCACCGTCGCGACGACGCGACCCGAGACCATGCTCGGCGACACGGCGGTGGCGGTCCACCCCGATGATGAGCGGTTCCGCGACCTGGTCGGCAAGAACGTCATCCTGCCGATCGTCGGCCGCAGGATACCGGTGGTGGCGGACGAGTATTCGGACCCGGAAAAGGGCTCCGGCGCGGTCAAGATCACGCCGGCGCATGACTTCAACGATTTCGAGGTCGGCAAGCGCCACAAGCTGCCGGCGATCAACATCCTGACGGTCGAAGCCGCGGTCAAGCTCAAGGACAATGAGGACTTCCTCGCCGGTCTCGAGGTGACGCCGGAGCGCCAGGCCGTCTGGGACGAGCTCGACGGGCTCGACCGCTTCGCCGCGCGCAAGAAGGTCGTGGAGCTGATGGAAGCCGGCGGCTTCCTGGAAAAGGTCGAGCCGCATCGGCACGCCGTGCCGCATGGCGACCGCGGCGGCGTGCCGATCGAGCCGTTCCTGACCGACCAGTGGTACGTCAACGCGGCGGAGCTCGCGAAGCCGGCAATCGCCTCGGTGCGCGAGGGCGCTACCCGCTTCGTGCCGAAGAACTGGGAAAAGACCTATTTCGACTGGATGGAGAACATCCAGCCCTGGTGCATCTCGCGGCAGCTGTGGTGGGGCCACCAGATTCCGGCCTGGTATGGGCCGGACGGGCGCGTCTTCGTGGAGAAGACCGAGGAAGAGGCGCTTGCCGCGGCGGTCGAATACTATCTGGCGCTGGAAGGGCCGTGGAAGGCCTGGGTCGAGGACAAGCTGGAGAATTTCAAGCCCGGCGAGATTCTGACCCGCGACGAGGACGTTCTCGACACCTGGTTCTCCTCGGCGCTGTGGCCGTTCTCGACGCTCGGCTGGCCCGACCAGACGCCGGAGCTGAAGACCTACTACCAGACCGATGTGCTGGTGACCGGCTTCGACATCATCTTCTTCTGGGTGGCCCGCATGATGATGATGGGCCTGCATTTCATGGACGAGGAGCCGTTCCACACGGTCTATGTCCACGCGCTGGTGCGCGACAAGAACGGGCAGAAGATGTCGAAGTCGAAAGGCAACGTCATCGACCCGCTCGAGCTGATCGACGAATACGGCGCCGATGCGCTGCGTTTCACCTTGACCGTGATGGCGGCGCAGGGACGCGACGTGAAGCTCGACCCGGCGCGCATTGCCGGCTACCGCAATTTCGGCACCAAGCTCTGGAACGCGACGCGCTTTGCCGAAATGAACGAGGTCGCCAGGAACGACGATTTCTGGCTCCATGATGCCAAGCTCGCGGTCAACCGCTGGATCCTGACCGAGCTGACGCGGGCGGCGCGCGCGGTCACCGAGGGCATCACCACCTACCGCTTCAACGAGGCGGCGGGCGCGGCCTACCGCTTCGTCTGGAACCTGTTCTGCGATTGGTATCTGGAACTGCTGAAGCCGGTGTTCATGGGCACCGACGAGGCGGCCAAGGCGGAGAGCCGGGCCTGCGTCGCTTTCGTGCTGGACGAGATCTACAAGCTCCTGCATCCGATGATGCCGTTCATGACCGAGGAACTCTGGGCGCAGACGGCGGGCGAGGGCAAGGAGCGTTCCTCGCTGCTTTGCCACGCCGCCTGGCCGTCGCCCGATTTCGAGGACACGGAAGCGGCTGCCGACATCAACTGGCTGGTCGAGCTCGTCTCGGGCATCCGCTCGGTGCGCTCGGAGATGAACGTGCCGCCGGCGGCCATCGCGCCGCTGATGGTGATCGGCGCCAATGCCCTCACGCAGGAAAGGCTGGAGCGTCACGCCCAGGCCATCAAGCGGCTGGCGCGCGTCGGCAATATCGCGCTGGTCGATGCGCCGCCCAAGGGCTCGGCCCAGATCGTCGTCAACGAGGCGACCGTCAGCCTGCCGCTCGGCAGCCTGATCGACCTTCAGGCCGAGGCCGCGCGGCTGCAGAAGGAACTGGCCAAGGTGACCGAGGAGATCGCCCGCCTGCACAAGAAGCTTTCGAACGAGAAGTTCGTCGCCAATGCGCCGGAAGAGGTGGTCGAGGCCGAGCGCGAAAAACTCGCCGAATATCGCGAGGCGCAAGAGAAGCTTTCGGTCGCTCTGACGAGGGTCCGCGACGCCGGCTGAACGGCAAGATTCGGGCTCGCTCAGGGGCCGCTTTCCGAAGCGTCATCTCACCCGGATGTGGGCCTGCCGTTGCGTTAATTTTGACGTAAACGGAAACTTTTGGCCCCATTGTTGCCATAATGTAACAATGGGGCCTATTTCTCCGCAAATAACCCGTTTTTGGGCCGTTTTGAAAGGTTTTGGCAGCTTTTTCCTGCCATTCGATGCCTGATAAGCCGCGATTGGGCTCGATTTCGCGGCTGGGAAGCATGGCGAAAATACGTGCTGTCAAGATGTACGCGTACAGCAATTGGATTCGCGGTTGCGCCATTGACCCGAATTGGCTCTAGCTTGATCCCGCGTATTTTGGGGAGGGATTCCATGAACTTTTTGCGTCTGAAAGCGCTGCTGGGGGCAGGGTGCTTTTCGATCGCCTTGGTCGGCGCGGCGATGCACCCGGCGCATGCCGGCGGTATCGAACGCGGCGGCTACGACATCGACCTACTGTTCGATCCAGCGCCTTTTGCGACAGAGGCTGAAGCGACTTTCGTTATGCCGAACCGCAAACTCAAGAATGCGGTTGACACCTCTGGCAACCCGATTGTGTTGACAGGTATGAGTTCCGCCAAGGATAGCGAGGACTACTGGGTGCCTCGCATCGGCGCGAAGATCCAAGTCGTCCAAGGCGTCGACTGCATGGTCGACTATTCGCAGCCTTGGGGCGCACATACGGCGCCGGGGAGATGGAATGGCGCCTATTCCAACATGGAAACCGACATCAAAAGCGACAACTATGCGGCCACCTGCTCCTACAAGATGGATGCCGGCAAAGGCCAGCTTCGCTTCATCGGCGGTGTGTTCTACCAGAAGGTCTACGGCTTCAAAGAAGACTTGGTATCACCGCTGGTGCCCGACTTCGGGGGTACTGGTCGCGTCGATCTGAAGAGCAGCGGCTGGGGCTGGCGTGCAGGCATCGCCTATGAAATTCCTGACATCGCGTTGCGCGCGAGCCTCGTCTACAATTCGAAGGTCAAGCTCGACAATATCTCGGGCACGCTGGATTTGACGAATGTTGGCGTCCCCGCCTTCCCGATCTACGGCTCAACGCAGTACATGCCCGACGTGGTCGAATTGAAATTGCAGTCGGGGATCGCGCCTGGATGGCTCGCCTTCGGTTCGATCAAATGGGTCAATTGGAGCGTGCTGCAGAGCGTTCCGATTTGCGCGGTGGGTACTCCTGCTGCCCTGTGCATCACGGGCGATGGCGCTCATTCAGCCCAAGTGACCTCTCTGGATCTGATGTATCGTGACGGCTGGACGGTTTCCGGCGGTATCGGCCATAAGTTCAACGATCAGTGGAGCGCCGCCGGCCAGCTTTCGTGGGATCGCGGCACCTCGCATGGTTACGGCTCGCAGACCGACACCTGGACGGTTGGTGGCGGCGTCGCCTATACGCCGAAGCCGAATATCGAAGTTCGTCTGGCCGGCGTGATCGGCGTCATGACCAGCGGCCATTCCGGGACGGTGGCCGGAGAGAACGGATACGTGGCTGGTACCGACGCCAGCTACGACTTCGGTAACGATCTGGTCACGGCGATTTCGGGTGGCCTCAAGATCAAGTTCTAAGTTTCTGCAAATTCAGGAGAGAAAGGCCGGGGGCTGCCCGGCCTTTTTTTCATCGCGCAATCAATAGTCTGGCCCGATTGGCCGACCCGATGTTGCAAGGTCGCGTCACAACCCGCGCCCTTCACGATTGTGACGATTCAGCAACAGTTTATGAACAACCCCTGCGCTAGAAGTCAGGCCGAGGGAACTGCCCATTTCCCGCCATAAACCCGGAGCAACTCGAATAGGTCTCGGGATGCGTGCCAGGTTGGCCCGGCGATGGGGCAGGCCGCATCGGGGGCGGCAAGGACGAGTATGGACAGGGTTATATCCAAGGCCAAGCTGCCCAGCCGCTACGTGACCGAAGGTCCGGCGCGCGCGCCGCATCGCTCGTACCTTTACGCCATGGGATTGTCGGCGGCCGAGATCGCGCAGCCGCTGGTCGGCGTCGCCAGCTGCTGGAACGAGGCCGCACCCTGCAACATCTCGCTGATGCGCCAGGCTCAGGTGGTGAAGAAGGGCGTGGCCGCCGCCAACGGCACGCCGCGCGAATTCTGCACCATCACCGTCACCGACGGCATCGCCATGGGCCACCAGGGCATGAAGTCGTCGCTGGTGTCGCGCGAGGTGATCGCCGATTCGGTCGAGCTCACCATGCGCGGCCATTGCTACGATGCGCTGGTCGGGCTTGCCGGCTGCGACAAGTCGCTGCCCGGCATGATGATGGCGATGGTGCGCCTCAACGTGCCGTCGATCTTCATCTATGGCGGCTCGATCCTGCCCGGCAGCTATCGCGGCCGGCAGATCACCGTGCAAGACGTGTTCGAGGCGGTCGGCCAGCATTCGGTCGGCACGATCGGCGATGACGAGCTGCTCGAGATCGAGCAGGCGGCTTGTCCTTCGGCGGGCTCCTGCGGCGCCCAGTTCACGGCCAACACGATGGCGACCGTCGCCGAAGCGATAGGGCTCGCCTTGCCCTATTCCTGCGGCGCGCCGGCGCCCTACGAGATGCGCGACCGCTTCAATTTCGCCTCCGGCGAAAAGATCATGGAGCTCATCGCTAAAAACATCCGGCCGCGCGACATCGTCACGCGCAAGGCACTGGAGAATGCCGCGACGGTCGTGTCGGCCACCGGCGGCTCGACCAACGCGGCGCTGCACCTGCCGGCAATCGCGCATGAGGCCGGCATCAAGTTCGATCTCTTCGACGTGGCGGCGATCTTCGAGAAGACGCCCTACATCGCCGATCTCAAGCCCGGCGGCAAATATGTCGCCAAGGACATGTTCGAGGCCGGCGGCATTCCGCTCCTGATGAAAACGCTGCTCGACCATGGCTATCTGCACGGCGACTGCATGACCGTCACCGGCCGCACTTTGGCCGAAAACATGGAGCACGTTTCCTGGAACGAAAGCCAGGATGTGGTCCGTCCAGCCAATCGGCCAATAACCAGGACGGGCGGCGTCGTGGGCTTGAAGGGAAACCTTGCCCCCGAAGGCGCGATCGTGAAGGTCGCCGGCATGTCGGAACTGAAATTCTCGGGTCCCGCGCGCTGCTTCGATTCGGAAGAGGAGTGCTTCGAAGCGGTCACGCAGCGCAACTACCGGGAAGGCGAGGTCCTCGTCATCCGCTATGAAGGACCGCGCGGTGGTCCTGGCATGCGCGAGATGCTGTCGACAACGGCGGCGCTCTATGGCCAGGGCGTGGGCGGCAAGGTTGCGTTGATCACCGACGGGCGTTTCTCCGGTGCCACGCGCGGCTTCTGCATCGGCCATGTCGGGCCGGAGGCAGATGTCGGCGGGCCGATCGGGCTCGTCAAGGACGGCGATGTGATCTCGATCGACGCCGTGAAAGGCACGATCGAGGTGGCGCTGTCGGATGCGGAACTCGCGGCAAGGGCGAAGAAGTGGAAGGCGCGCAGGACCGACTATCAGTCCGGCGCGATCTGGAAATATGCGCAGACCGTAGGGTCGGCCCGCGACGGCGCGGTCACCCATCCGGGTGCTGCGAAAGAAACACACTGCTATGCGGACATTTGAGGCGTTGAGGTCATTTGTCTTGCCGGCACTGGTCGCGGTTGCGACCTTGGGCGCCGTCGGGCAGGCCATGGCCTTCGACGACAAGGTGTTCGACGACAAGACCGGCGTGAAGCCGCAGTCGAGCCCGTGGGCGGTGTTCCAGTTCGGCTTCTCCGCCTACAAGAAAGGCCACAAGGACCAGGCGGTCGAAGCCTATAAATATGCCGCCGAGAACGGCCAGATCGGCGCCACCTGGAAGCTTGCGCGCATGTATGCCGAGGGCGACGGCGTGGCGCGCGACGACTATGCGGCCTTCAAGTTCTTCTCGGAGATCGTCGACCAGGATGTCGAGCCGGGCTCGCCGGAGGAAAGCTACGTCTCGGATGCGCTTGTCGCGCTCGGCGACTATCTGCGCAAAGGCATACCGGGCAGCCCGGTGACGGAAAACGAGGTCGCGGCGCAGGAATATTACATGCGCGCCGCCGCCAACTACCGCAATCCGAACGCCCAGTTCGAGATCGGCCAGATGTTCCTGAAGGGCGAGGGCGGCGTGAAGGCCAGCGTCAAGCAGGCCGGACGCTGGCTGCAGCTCGCGGCAGAAAAAGGCCATGCCGGCGCCCAGGCGACGCTCGGCAACCTGTTGTTCCAGAGCGGCAAGGTCGTGCGCGGCCTGGCGATGATGACGGCCGCGCTCGAGCGCGCTCCGCCGGCCGATCAGCCCTGGATCCGCAGCATGCAGGAAGAAGCCTTCGCCGCCGCCGGCGAGGCCGACCGCCGCACGGCGATTTCGCTGGCCGACGACATCCTGACCAAGGGCAACAACGGCGACCAGTAAGCGGCGGCTTCCGCCTCAGTTTTCGGTTGGTTCCGTCGGAACCGTGCTCGGCCCCGGCGTCGAGATGGAGTGCAGTTTCGGCGCCTGCTTCTCGCCGGGACAAGTGTCATTGACCTTTGTCCAGGAGGTGTTGTTGAGAACCATGTCACAGCGCGCAAGGTGACTTTCGCCGGCAACGGTCAGGCAGGCCGTCTCACCGACCTTGAAGGATTTGCCGTTGGCAAGGCAGGCCTGGGCCGCGAGCGCCGGCGCCGGCGCGGCAAACGCCAGCGCAAGGCCGATCGGGCAAAGAACAAATCGGATCGTCATCGAACCCCCGCAACGATTCGCATCAAACGCGCGATTTGTGGCGATATCAGGGTTCTGCGAGAGTTACCTGAACAGCTTCTTCAGGCCGGTTGCAAGCTGAGATCGATCGCCACAGGGACATGGTCGGAGGGTTTCTCCCAGGCGCGCACATGCTTCTCCACCGAGGCCGAGGAAAAGCGGTTGGCGGCCTCTGGCGACAGCAACAAATGGTCGATGCGGATGCCATTGTTCTTCTGCCAGGCGCCTGCCTGATAATCCCAGAAGGTGTAGACGTCGGACGAGTCTGTGACGGCGCGCACGGCCTCGGTAAAGCCGAGGTTCTTGAGGCGGCGGAAGGCTTGCCGCGTCTCCGGCTGGAACAGCGCGTCGCCCCGCCAGTTCTCGGGGAACCTGGCGTCGGCGGGCTCGGGGATAACATTGTAGTCGCCGGCCAGCACCAGCGCCTCCTCGAGCCTGAGGCGCTCGACCGCCCAGCGCTCGAGCCGCGCCATCCATGCCAGCTTGTAGGAGAACTTCCGCTCGTCATCGACCGGATTGCCGTTCGGCAGGTAAAGCGAGGCGACGCGCAGCGCCCCCTTGTCGGTCGAGAAGACGCCTTCGATGAAGCGTGCGTGGTCGTCGGCGTCGTCGCCCGGCAGGCCGCGATTGACCTCGTCGAAGGGAAGCTTCGACAGGAGGGCGACGCCGTTGAAGCTCTTCTGGCCGTTGGTCTCGACATTATAGCCAAGCGCCTCGACCTCGGCGCGCGGGAACTGCTCGTCGAGGGTCTTGATCTCCTGCAGGCAGACGATGTCCGGCGCGCTCTCGGTCAGCCAATGGGTCAGGTTGCCGATGCGGGCGCGAACGCCGTTGATGTTCCAGGTGACGATCTTCATGGGGACCTCAAAGCTGTTCCGGCGCAAGGCGCTCGACCAGGCCGATCGTATTGCCTGCGGGGTCCTTTAGAAAGGCCATCCATTCGCTTTCCCCCGCCGGACCGAAACGGCCCTCGGTGTCGCGATGGACAAGCGCAGGCGGCGCGGTGAAGGGAATACCGGCGGATTTCGCCTCGGCATGGAAGGCCTCGAGGCCGGCAATGTCGAGATAGACCGTGCCGGGCGGCACGCCGTCGCCGAAGAACAGCCGCACGCCGCTCGCGATGATGAAGGCAATGCCCGGCGGGTCGTAGCGCGCATGCACGCTCATGCCGAGAACGCCCTGCCAAAAGGCTAGCGTCGCATCGAGATCGCGCCCCGCCGACAGCGCGACCTGGCGGACCGCGCCGATCGCCGGCATCGTATCTGTCAGATGGAGAAGCTGGTGCCGCAGCCGCACGAGGCGACGGCGTTCGGGTTCCTGATCTGGAAGGACTGGCCCATCAGATCGTCGACGAAGTCGATCACCGAGCCGCCCATATAGACCAGCGAGAGGTCGTCGATCAGGATCGTCGCACCATCTTTCTCGATGGCCACGTCGTCGTCGTTCGCAGCTTCGACCAGATCGAACTTGTAGGAAAAGCCGGAACAGCCGCCGCCTTCGACGGCAACGCGCAAGGCGGTCTTGCTGGGCTCGGCGGAGAGGATCTTGGCGATCCGCTTCGCGGCGGCGTCGGTCATCTCGACCTTCATGGCAGTCTTGGCATCCGCGCCCATCGGCGTCACCTTGCTTTCGGTTTCCCATGATAGGTATGAAGCGGCGGGGGCCAAGTCAACTGGTGGGTGAATGGGCAAGGATGCTCTAGGCGATATCGGATTCGGCTACCGGCCGCGCGCTGCCTATGCCAGCGACCCGGCGCATTCGCGCGGGCGCCTGTTCGACGAGCCCGAAAGCCCGACCCGCACGCCGTTCCAGCGCGACCGCGACCGCATCATCCACTCCACCGCCTTTCGCCGGCTGAAGCACAAGACGCAGGTGTTCGTCGCGCATGAGGGCGATCACTACCGCACCAGGCTGACGCATTCGATCGAGGTGGCGCAGATCGCCCGCGCCCTGGCGCGCGCGCTGCGCGGCGACGAGGATCTGGCGGAGGCGGTCGCCCTTGTGCACGATTTCGGCCACACGCCTTTCGGCCATACCGGCGAGGAGGCGCTTAACGAGAAGATGGCCGCCTGGGGCGGCTTCGACCACAACGCGCAATCGCTGCGCGTCGTCACGCGGCTCGAGCGGCGCTACGCCGAGTTCGACGGGCTGAACCTCACCTGGGAGACGCTGGAGGGGCTGGTCAAGCACAACGGGCCACTGACCGACGCAAGCGGGAAGGGGCTCAAGGGTCCGGTGCCGCAGGCGATCCGCGATTACTCCGAGCTGCACGACCTCGAGCTCGACCGCTTCGCCGGCATCGAGGCGCAGTGCGCTGCGATCGCCGACGACATCGCCTACAACAGCCATGACATCGACGACGGCCTGCGCTCCGGCTTCCTGACGCTGGAGATGCTGGAGGATGTCGGCCTGCCGGGCTCGATCCTGAAGGACGTGCGCGCCCGCTATCCGCAGCTCGATGACGTTCGCACCGGCCACGAGCTGATGCGCCGGCAGATCACGTTGATGGTCGAGGATGTCATCACATCGACCAAAGCCAACATCGAACGCCTCAAGCCGGACAGCGCCGACGCGGTGAGGGCGGCGGGCGAGACGATGGTGACCTTCTCTGCCGGCATGGCCGCAGCCGAGAAGGAATTGAAGGCTTTCCTCTACAAGCATCTTTACCGGCATGCCGAGGTGATGCGCGTGCGCGCCGACGCCGAACAGATCGTCCGCGACCTGTTCGATGTCTATTTTGCCGATCCGCGCGCCATGCCGGACGGCTGGCGCGAAGGGCTCGACCGGGCGCAAGATCGCATCAAGGCGCGCAGCGTCGCCGATTTCCTGGCCGGTATGACCGATACTTATGCACTCAAGGAGCACAGGCGATTGTTTGACCATACGCCCGATTTGAGCTAGGGCGAGCCACGATTTTGCCGGCCAAGCAGCCGAATGCCTCTTTAAAGCCCAGAGCACACCCAATGAATATCTTCGCCGATTTCAACGCGCGGATCGTAAAAGCTGTCGAAGCCCTTGACCTGAAAGACAAGGATGGCGGAGCGCTCGACCTGTCACGCATCGCGGTCGAGCCGCCGCGCGACGCGAGCCACGGTGACCTTGCCACCAATGCGGCGATGGTGCTGGCCAAGCCCACCGGACAGAACCCGCGCGCGCTGGCCGAGAAGCTGACCGAGGCGCTGCGCGCCGATGCCGATATCGCCTCGGCCACCGTCGCCGGACCGGGCTTCGTCAATCTCAGGCTGAAGGACGGCTTCTGGCAGGCGCATCTTGCCGCGCTGCTCGGGGAGGGCCGCAACTATGGCCGCTCGAAGATCGGCGGCGGCCGCAAGGCCAATGTCGAATATGTCTCGGCCAATCCGACCGGCCCGATGCATGTCGGCCATTGCCGCGGCGCCGTCGTCGGCGACACGCTCGCCAATCTGATGGCCTTCGCCGGCTACGACGTGACCAAGGAATATGTCATCAACGACGCCGGCTCGCAGATCGACGTGCTTGGACGCTCGGCCATGCTGCGCTACCGCGAGGCGCTCGGCGAGGCCATTGGCGAGATCCCGCCGGGCCTCTATCCGGGCGACTATCTGATCCCCGTCGGCCAGGGGCTGGCCGAGGAGTTCGGCCTCGGCCTGCTGGAGATGCCGGAAGACGAGGCGCTGGCGATCGTCAAGGATCGCACCGTCGACGCGATGATGGCGATGATCCGCGAGGATCTGGCGCTGCTCAACGTGCATCACGACGTGTTCTTCTCCGAGCGCACGCTGCATGCCGACAACGCCAAGAAGATCCGCTCGGCGATCGCAGACCTGACGCTCAAGGGCCATATCTACAAGGGCAAGCTGCCGCCGCCGAAGGGCGAGAAGCCGGAGGATTGGGAAGACCGCGAGCAGACGCTGTTCCGCTCGACCGCCGTCGGCGACGACATGGACCGGCCGCTGGTCAAGTCCGACGGGTCGTTCACCTATTTCGCCGCCGACGTCGCCTATCTCAAGGACAAGGTCGAGCGCGGCTTCGTCGATCTCATCTACGTGCTTGGCGCCGACCATGGCGGCTATGTCAAGCGGCTCGAAGCGCTGGCGCGCGCGATCGCCGGCGACGAGGTCAAGCTCACGGTTCTGCTCTGCCAGCTGGTGAAGCTGTTCCGCGACGGCGAGCCGGTCCGGATGTCGAAGCGGTCCGGCGATTTCGTCACGCTGCGCGACGTGGTGGAGGAGGTCGGCCGCGACCCGATCCGCTTCATGATGCTCTACAGGAAGAACGACGCGCCGCTCGATTTCGACTTCGCCAAGGTCACGGAGCAGTCCAAGGACAATCCGGTGTTCTACGTCCAATACGCCTCGGCGCGCTGCCACTCGGTGTTCCGGCAGGCGAGCGAGCAACTGGGCGAGGCGAATTTCGACCGCAACCGGCTCGTGGCCTCGGTTGCGTCGCTGACGGATGAGGGCGAAATCGGCCTGATCCGGAAGCTGGCTGAATATCCACGGCTGATCGAATCCGCGGCCCTTGCGCTGGAGCCGCATCGGCTGGCATTCTACCTCTACGATCTGGCTTCCGCCTTCCACGCACACTGGAATCGGGGCACGGACAACCGAGACTTACGTTTTGTTAAGGTTAACGACCCACAATTGACGTATGCCAGACTAGGGCTGGTGCAGGCTGTTTCGGATGTTTTGACGTCCGGCCTGACGCTGATAGGAGCTGATGCGCCTACCGAAATGCGTTAGGTTTGACTAAAAAACCTGTCACCTTTTGCCCACATTGCGCTGGTAAGGGCCAACCCTGCGCGACGTCCATGGCGTCCGACTGTGTGCGAGTTCGGGAACTATAATGGCAGACAGAACCCCGCTGAAAGTAGTCGAAAACAACATCGCCGAAGACGATCCGTTCGCGGAACTGACCAGGATCATGGGTTTCGACCCGCGCCAGCCGGTCAGGCCGCAGACGCCGGTGGCCGCAAAGGCTGCGCCCGCCAGCCAGGCTGCGGATGAGGCCGACTTCGACATCGACCTCGAAAAGGAGCTGATGGGCGAATTCGACGTTGCCGCGGAACGCGAACCGGTCGCGCAACGGTCCGCCCAGCCCGCACCGGCTTACGGGGCCGCCAATACTGCCGCCTCCGACGACGAGCTTGCCGCGTCCTTCGAGCAGGATTTCGTCTTTGACGACGCGGCCGATCACGCCCACTTTGCCGCGCCCCGTGCGCCGGAGCCGGTTGCCGATGTAGCCTTCGACGACGACTTCGACAAGGCACTCGCGAATTCCCTGGAAGTCTCCCCACTGGAGGACGACTTTCCCATCGATCAGGAAATGGCTGCCTCGCTGGATCAGGATTTCCAGCCTGACCATCATGAGGCCGATACCGGTCATGGCGCCGTTGCCGCCGTCGAGCCTGCGGCTGTCGAGCCCGTTGTGGCAGAGTCTGAGGCCGAGGCGGCATTCGATGCCGATCTCGACAATGCCGTCGAGATGTCGCTCGAGGACGAGCTGGTGTTCGATGATCGTGAGATCGAGCAGCGTCCCGAAGCTGCCGACGTTCAGCCGATCGAGGCTCAAACCGCCGCCGACCAGCCAATCGCTGACGAAGATTTCGACAGCCAGCTCGATCAGGTAACGGCCGATGCCGACATGGATCGCGATCAGCCGCAGGACCTGATTTTAGAACAGGAACTGTCGGTCGACGACCAGCAGCCTTCGGCTGTCGAGCACGAGCAGCCTTCGGCTGTCGAGCACGAGCAGCCTTCGGCTGTCGAGAACGAGCAGCCGCCAGCGGTCGAGGCGCCTGTTGAGGCTGCGCATTTCGCCGCCGGTTCCGAGCCCGCCTTCGATCCCGAACCCGTCGCCGAGCCTGAGGCCGCGGCCGAACAGGTGCTCGAAGACGATTTCGAGCTCAGCTTCCGTGCTGCTCTTGCCGAGGAGCCGGAAGCTCCGGCGGTCGATCCTGAACCCGTTGCCGATCATCAGGCCGCGGCCGATCAGGACTTCGAAGACGATTTCGACCTCAATTTTGGCGATGCCCTTGCCGAAAAACCGGAAGCTCCCGCCGTCGAGCCCGTTGCCACGGCTGAGCCTTCGTTCTCGGAACCTGCTCCGGTCGTATCGGCGCCGGTTGCGGGGGTCGAGCCGGCAAAACCGGCGGCAACTGCCGGCGAGCGCAGCCTGGAGGACGAACTCAACGCGCTGCTCGGCGCCATGACCGCGCGGCCTATTCCGGTCGCGCCGGCTCCAGTTACTTCCGTCCCAGTCGCCCCCATTCCGCTTGCCAAGGAACCCACTCCGGCACCGCAACCGGTCGTGCAGCCGGCCGGCCACACTGAGCAGAGGGCTGGCGTGGCTGATGACCTCGATTGGCACCTCGACGAGCATGAGCCTGTCCTCAACGAGCAGACCGCCCAGCCCGCCGATGCCGATCTCGATGCGCTGCTCGCCGACGAACTCGACCGGCAGGGCTTCGAAGGCCCGGTTTCCGAACAGGATGCCGAACCCAGCATCGATTTCGATGACGAGGCGTTCGACGCCGCCTTCGCCAAGGGCATCGAGATGGACGCGCCGGTCGCGCCCGCCGAACCGTCCAAGTCGTGGAGCCGCGTGACTCCCGTCGCCGCACCGGTCCAGGCGTCGTTCGCGACGCAGTCGGCGGCTATGCCGCCGCAGACGGAGGCCCCTGCCTATCGCGACGAGCCAGTCAAGGATTATTCCGCATACGCCAAGGCGGCGCCGCAGATGTCGGCTCCCGCCTATCGTGAAGAGCCAGCGAAGGACTATTCCGCCTATGCCAGGCCAGTTCCGGCGCCGCAGTCTCGCCAGCAGGAAGAAATGCCTGATGTCGAGACGGTCGACGTGCCGGAGCGCGTGGTGGCGCTGGCCGACGATCTCGACATCCCGGAGCTGAGCTTCGAGGAGGATCAGCCGGCGGCGCCCGCCTATGACGATCTCGATGCCGAGTTTGCGGGCCTGCTTAGCGAGATGAACGCAACCGAGATCGCTCAGGCGCCGGTGCAGAGCCGGGGCTATGACGACGAATCCTACAATGCCGGATTCAAGACCGGCTATGATCGCCGCGAGCTGCGTGCCGAGACGACCGCTGCACCGGCGGCGCTGTCCTATGCCGCGGCCGCAAGCCAATTTGATGCCGACGATTTGCCCGGCAGCCAGCGGGTCTCGCAGGCAGACGACTTCGCCGTAGACGAACTTGACTATGATCCCGAACTCGACGAGGCGATGACAGTGCCCGGCCTTGCCGAGCGCGAGTCCGTGAAGCCGCGCGGCCGTGGCTTCATGGTTGCCGCTCTCGTCGGCGCCGCGGTGATTGCCGGCGGTCTCGGCGCGCTTGCCTTCTCCTTCGGCGGCAAGGGGGGCAGCGAGGCACCCGTGATCGTCAAGGCCGACAATAAGCCGATCAAGGTCAAGCCGGAAAATCCGGGCGGCGCCGTGGTGCCGAACCAGGACAACAAGGTCTACGATGCAGTGGCCAAGGGCGGCGCGGCCAAGCCCGCTGAACCAGTGCAGCAGAAGCTGGTGACCAACACCGAGGAGCCGATCGACGTGGCGTCCAAGGAACCGCCGCAGAGCCGCGTCGTCGATCTTTCGCCGGACGACACCGACGCAGCGCCGGGCACCGACGCAGTCGGCAATGCCGACGCAGCAGCGCCGGGCCTGAAGGCAGCAGCGCCTGGTCCGGACGCGGTGGCGCCAGGTGCGGACGCAGTTGCGCCGCGCAGTGCGCAGGCCACCGCCGCGCCAGCAAGCCCACAGCCGGCCGCTCCGGCTCCGAAATCGGAAGACCGCATCGCCCAGGTGTTGCAGGAAGCCGACAAGGGGACCAACAACGATGTCGTCGCCGTGGCGCCGCGCAAGGTGAAGACCATGACAGTGAAGCCTGACGGCTCGCTGGTTGCGCGCGAGGACCCGGCTCCGGCGCCGCAAGTCGCAGCGACCGAGCCGGCCGATCCGGCGCCGCAGCACGTCGCTGCCGCCGGGCAGGGCGATGTCCAGCCGACGGGTACCGTCACGCCGGCCACCGACCAGGCTGCCGATCAGGGCGGTGATAACCAGGGCGATGCCGCCAAGCCTGCCGCGGCAGCGAAGCCCGCCGCGGCGCCGAAGCCCGAAGCCAAGGCCCAGTCGGCCAACACCCCGGCGAAGGTGCCGGTGGCGCCGCCGCGTCCGTCCGATCAGCCGGTCGACATCGTCGGCGAGGTCAAGCCCGACAAGGTCGCCTCCATCGATCCGGCGGCGGCAGGCGGCGGTTCTTGGTCGATGCAGGTCGCCTCGCAGCCGACAGTTGAAAGCGCCCAGTCAACCTACCAGGACCTGCAGCGCCGCTACGGCAGCGTGCTTGCCGGGCGCACCGCCAACATCGTCAAGGCGGAGATCGCCGGCAAAGGCACCTTCTACCGCGTCCGCGTTCCGGCGCAGTCGCGCAATGATGCGATCAACCTGTGCACCAGCTACAAGGCGGCCGGCGGCACCTGCTTCGTCTCGCGCTGATCGTCTCAAATGTGCCAAGCCGGCGTCGCCGCAAGGCCGCGCCGGCTTTTCGTTGTGGACGATTCCCGGCTTGCAGGCGCCAGCGGGCAGGGGTGATTCCCATTGCCTGGCCAAAGCTTTAAGGTTCCATTCATGAGCGAATCAAAATCCATGATCCTCGGCTGCGCCGGGAAATCCCTCACGGAAGAGGAAATCAGCTTCTATCGCGATGAGCGGCCATGGGGCTTCATCCTGTTTGCCCGCAACGTCGGTGAGACAGAGCAGATCCGCGACCTGGTCGCCTCGATGCGCGACTGCGTCGGGCGCCCGGATGCTCCGGTCTTCATCGACCAAGAGGGCGGCCGGGTGCAGCGCCTGCGGCCGCCGCTGGCGCCGAACTACCCCGCCGGCGGCGCTCTCGGTGCGCTTTGGCGCGACGATCGTGAAGCGGGGCGCCGCGCGGCCTGGCTCCTGGCGCGGCTGCACGCCTTCGATCTCCTGCGCCACGGCATCACCGCTGACTGCCTGCCGGTGCTCGACGTTCCCATCGAGGGCGCCAGCGACGTGATCGGCGCGCGCGCCTACGGCATGGAGCCCAGTGCCGTGATCGAGCTTGGCCGGGCCTCGGCCGAGGGCTTGATGTCGGGCGGCATGCTGCCGGTCATGAAGCATATTCCCGGTCACGGCCGCGCCTTTGCCGATACGCATTTCGCGCTGCCGACGGTCGACACGCCGCTCGAAGAGCTGCGGCGGCATGATTTCGCCCCGTTCAAGGCGCTCAACCAACTGCCGATGGCGATGACGGCGCATGTCGTCTACAGCGCGATCGACCCGGACAATCCGGCGACAACCTCGGCCAAGGTTGTCAACGAGGTGATCCGCGGTGAGATCGGCTTCGACGGGCTGCTGATGAGCGACGATACCTCGATGAAGGCACTTTCTGGGGATTTCCCGACAAAGGCGGCCGCGATCCTTGCGGCCGGCTGCGATCTCGTCCTTCACTGCAACGGCGTTTTCGAGGAAATGTCCGGCATCGCGTCGCGCACGACGGCGCTTGAAGGCAAGTCCCTGGCGAGAGCGGAGCGGGCACTGACCTATATAAAGGACCGCGACGTCGCCGACGAGAGCGCCATACGCGCGGAATTCGCCACCTATTTCCAAGCGGTGGCCTGAACCGAAGGGAAAGAAAAGCAAGTGGCGGAGACATTGGACAGCAAGGCCGCGAAGGCCGCACCGATGGACCGTCTGTGGGCCGAGAACGACGATTCACGCCTGACGGGCGATCCGTCGCTGGTGGTCGACGTCGCCGGCTTCGAAGGCCCGCTCGATCTTCTGCTGCATCTTGCGCGCAACCAGAAGGTCGATCTGGCACGCATCTCGATCCTGGCGCTTGCCGAGCAGTATCTCGCCTTCATCGAGAAGGTGAGGGCGCTGAGGCTCGAGCTTGCGGCCGACTATCTGGTGATGGCGGCATGGCTTGCCTTCCTCAAGTCGAAGCTTCTGATCCCGAAGCAGCCGGGCGAAGAGGGCGAGAGCGGCGAGGAACTGGCGGCTGTGCTGCAGTTCCGGCTCAAGCGGCTGGAAGCGATGCGCGACGCGGCGGCGCGGCTGGTCAACCGCAACCGGCTTGGCCGCGATGTCTTCGCGCGCGGCATGCCTGAAATGGTCATCGTCGAGAAGCGCAATGCCTATTCGGCCTCGCTCTACGACCTCCTGACCGCCTATGCGCAGCAGCGCCAGCGGCAGGCTATCAACAACGTGACGATCGTCCGGCGCTCCGTATGGTCCTTGAAGGACGCGCGCGAAGTGCTGGCGCGGCTGGTCGGGACGGTCGGCGACTGGACGGCGCTCGACAGCTTCCTGATCCGGTATCTGGCGGCGCCGGAAGAGAAGCGCACTGCGGTGGCGAGCTCCTTCGCCGCGACGCTCGAAATGGTGCGCGAGGGCAAGCTGGAGGTGCGGCAGGATCAGGTTTTCGCGCCGATCTACCTGCGCGGGCGCGCACAAGCGGTCAAGGCAGTCGAGGTGGTATCATGAGCGAGCGCGCCAACGCTTCGGTCATCCCGTTCAAGGTCGAGGACGAGCCTGAGGACGAGATGGCCGAACAGGGTTCCATCGCGAACGCCGCCGAGCGGCTGCAGCTGTCGGAAGCCGTGCGTATGGCCGAGGCGATCATCTTCGCCAGCGCCGAACCGGTGAGCGAAAGGCAACTGGCGGCACGCCTGCCCGAGGGCGTCAACATCGCAGGGGCAATGGCTGATCTGCAGGAGATCTATGCCAAGCGCGGCGTCAACCTGGTGCGGGTCGGCGATGCCTGGGCGTTCCGCACCGCCGGCGATCTGGCTTTCCTGATGAGCCGCGACTCCGTCCAGCAGCGCAAGCTCTCGCGCGCGGCGCTGGAGGTGCTGGCAATCATCGCTTACCACCAGCCGGTGACGCGCGCCGAGATCGAGGACATCAGGGGCGTCGAGACTTCCAAGGGTACGATCGACACGCTGCTGGAAACGGAGTGGGTCAGGATGCGCGGCCGGCGCCGCACACCTGGCCGGCCGGTGACCTACGGCACGACCGACGCCTTCCTCGATCACTTTGCGCTGGAGGAAATCCGAGACCTGCCTGGCATGGAAGAGCTCAAAGGGGCCGGGTTGTTGTCGACACGCATGCCGTCCAATTTCTCGATACCGGTGCCGCCGGCCGATCCGGAGGTTTTGGCCGAGGACGAGGACGCGCTGACCGACATCGACCTCGAGGAACTCGGATTGCTCACCCCGCGCGTCACGGAAGAGTGACCGCAGAGCCTGGCGTGAACGGTCTATGGGAGAGGCTGCGCGGATTCGTAGCAAGGCGCTCACGTCGAAAGTGCGTGACATCGGCTAGCCATTTTATCAACTTCATTGCAGTTGTGTTTGAATCCCCGAGCGAAAACGCATAGATCATCGCCGAGGGAAACGTTCGAGAGAGATTGTTATGGGTTCACTATCGATATGGCACTGGCTGATCGTTCTGGTCATCGTGCTTCTAGTGTTCGGCCGGGGCAAGATCCCCGAGCTGATGGGCGACATGGCCAAGGGCATCAAGAGCTTCAAGAAGGGCATGGCTGAGGACGACATCGACGACAAGCGCACCGTCGAGCATCGCGCCGACGAGACCGTTTCGCCGGGCAAGGAAAAGGTCAGCAAGAGCTGAGCCCGGTTGTTGCTTTGAGCATGTCGTTGTCCCAAAACCGCTTGGCACTTTTGGGCGGCATGCTCTCGTTGGAATAGATTGCCATGTTCGAAGTCGGCTGGAGCGAACTGCTGGTGATCGCGGTCGTGATGATCGTGGTCGTCGGCCCGAAGGACTTGCCTAACATGTTGCGCACCTTTGGCCGCACCGCGGCCAAATTGCGTGCCATGGCGGGCGACTTCCAGAAGCAGTTCAACGACGCCCTGAAGGAAGCCGAACTCGACGACGTCAAGAGTTCCATCGACAGCCTTCGCGGCCTCAACCCGATGACGGAAGTTCGTAAGCAGCTCAATCCGTTCGAGCAGGCGGCGGCCGATGTGCGGGCCGGCGTCGATACGATGATGAAGCCCAAGCCGGCTTCCGATCAGGCACCGTCCGATGCAACGACGCCGCAGGCGGTCGAGCCGCTGAAGAACGGCGCGACGGAGATGCCCGGCATCAGCGGACCGGAGGCGGCACCTGCCGCGCCGATCTTCCCGGCCATGACCGACGCGTCCGTGACCGCGCCAGTTGCGGAGACCGCCACGCCTGCCAAGCCGGCGAAAAAGGCGGCCGCATCGAAGACGAAGACGGCCGGTGCAGCGGCGAAAGCGGCATCGGCCAAGGCTTCTGCGGCGAAAGCCCCGGCAAAGTCCGCGCCGGCGGCGGCAAAGGCCGCGCCTGCCATTAAGGCCGCGCCCAAGGCTGAGGCCAAGCCCGCGGCGGCAAAGAAGCCGGCCGCGAAAAAGGCCGCCGACGTCAAGAAGACGGCGGGAGCCGCCAAGTGAGCGTTTCGGATCAGGAAAGAGACGAGATCGAGAAATCGTCGGCGCCGCTGATCGAGCACCTCATCGAATTGCGCCGGCGCCTGATATGGTCGTTGGGCGGCTTCTTCGTCGCCTTCCTCGTCTGCTTCTTCTTCGCCAAGCGGTTGTTCAACCTCTTGGTCGTCCCGTTCAAATGGGCGACGCAATGGGCGGGGCTCGACCCGCACAAGGTCGAGCTGATCTACACCGCGCCGCAGGAGTTCTTCTTCACCCAGGTGAAGCTTGCCATGTTCGGCGGCATGGTGATCGCCTTTCCGCTGATCGCCACGCAAATCTACAAATTCATCGCGCCGGGCCTCTACAAGAACGAGCGCAAGGCCTTCCTGCCGTTCCTGATCGCGTCGCCCATCCTGTTCCTGATGGGCGCCTCGCTGGTCTATTTCTTCTTCACCCCGATGGTGATGTGGTTCTTCCTCGCCATGCAGCAGGTCGGCACCAACGACCAGGTGCAGATATCCCTGCTGCCGAAGGTGTCGGAATATCTCAGCCTGATCATGACGCTGATCTTCTCCTTCGGTCTGGTGTTCCAACTGCCGGTGGTGACCAGCCTGCTGACGCGCGTCGGCTTGCTGTCCTCGCAGGCTCTGGCCGAAAAGCGCAAATGGGCGATCGTCCTTTCCTTCGTCGTTGCGGCGGTGCTGACGCCGCCGGACCCAATGAGCCAGTGTGGTCTCGCCATTCCGACCATCCTGCTCTACGAGGTCGCTATCTGGTCTTCGCGCATGATCGAGCGCAGCCAGGAGCGTGACCGCTTGGCGCGCGAACGGCGAGAGAGTGGAAAACCAGTAGCCGAGAAGACGCCGGATTCGACGCCAGGCTAGTCTTCAACGTCAGGCTAGGCGAAAGCCGGAAAAACATAGCTGGCGCCGCGCGCCCGTCTTGCATCGATCAAGGATGCGGTTTACGCCCTCGAATTGAAACGCATCGCCCTACCAAGCGATGCGTTTCGGTTTTATTTGAGCATGTCGTTGTCCCAAAACCGCTGCGCACTTTTGGGCGACATGCTTGCTTGAGGACGGATCAACCATGCTTGACATCAAATGGATTCGCGAAAACCCGAAGGCCCTTGTCGATGCGCTGGTGAAGCGCTCCTGGTCGGCCGGCGACGCGCAGTCCACCGTCGACGAGCTGATCGCCAGGGATGAAGCACGCCGTGCGCATCTCAGCGAGCTGCAGGTCAAGCAGGAGCGCCGCAACGCCGCCTCGAAGGAGATCGGCAACGCCATGCGTTCGGGCGATAACGCGCTTGCCGAGAAGCTCAAGGCCGAGGTCGGCGACATCAAGGCGTTCATCCAGAACGGCGAGGCGCGCGAGCGCGAGCTCGACAAGGCGCTGAACGACGCGCTTGCGGTCATACCCAACGTGCCGCTCGACGACGTGCCCGTCGGCAAGGACGAGCACGACAATGTCGTCAAGCGCACCGTCGGCGAGGTGCCGACGCGCCCGAACTGGGTGAAGGAGCATTTCGAGATCGGCGAAGCGCTCGGCATGATGGATTTCGAGCGGGCGGCGAAACTGTCCGGCTCGCGCTTTACTGTGCTGAAGAGCCAGCTCGCTCGTATGGAGCGGGCGATCGGCCAGTTCATGATCGACCTGCATACCACCGAGCATGGCTATGAGGAGATCCAGCCGCCGCTGATGGTGCGCGACGAAGTTCTCTTCGGCACCAACCAATTGCCGAAATTCGAGCTGGACCTGTTCTTCACCCCGCATGGAGATGGACGCCTGGGCCTGATCCCGACGGCGGAAGTGCCGCTCACCAACCTGGTGCGCGAGGAGATCACGCCGCATGAGAAGCTGCCGCTGCGCTACACGGCGCTGACGCCATGCTTCCGCTCGGAAGCGGGCTCGGCCGGCCGCGACACGCGCGGCATGCTGCGCCAGCACCAGTTCTACAAGGTCGAGCTGGTGTCGGTCACCGACCAGGAAAGCTCGCTGGCCGAGCATGAGCGCATGACGGAGTGCGCCGAAGAGGTGCTGAAGCGGCTCGGCCTGCCGTTCCGCACGGTGACGCTCTGCACCGGCGACATGGGCTTCGGCGCGCGCAAGACCTATGACATCGAGGTCTGGCTGCCGGGACAGAACGCCTATCGCGAAATCTCGTCCTGCTCGGTCTGCGGCGATTTCCAGGCCAGGCGCATGGATGCCCGCTACAAGGACAAGGACGGCAAGGGCAACCGCTTCGTCCACACGCTCAACGGCTCGGGCACGGCGGTCGGCCGCGCTCTCATCGCCGTCATGGAAAACTATCAGAATGAGGACGGCAGCGTAACCATTCCTGAAGTGCTGCGGCCTTACATGGGTGGTCTCACCAAGATCGAATCGAAATGAGTTCATGCGCATCCTGCTGACCAACGATGACGGCATCCACGCCGAGGGGCTGGCGTCGCTCGAACGCATCGCCCGCACGCTGTCGGATGACGTCTGGGTGGTGGCGCCGGAGCAGGACCAGTCCGGTTACGCGCATTCGCTGTCGATTTCCGAGCCACTGCGGTTGAGGACGGTCGGCGAGAGGCACTTTGCCGTGCGCGGCACGCCGACCGACTGCGTCATCATGGGCACGAAGAAGATCCTGCCCGGGCCGCCGGACCTCATCCTGTCGGGCGTCAATTCCGGCGCCAACATTGCCGATGACGTCACCTATTCGGGCACCGTCGCCGGCGCCATGGAAGGCGCGCTGCTGGGCATCCGCTCGATCGCGGTCAGCCAGGCCTATTCCTATGTCGGCGAGGATCGCGTCGTGCCTTACGAGACGACGGAGGCGCTGGCACCGGCGCTGCTCGAAAAGCTGATCGCGACGCCGCTGCCGGAAGGCGTTCTGCTCAACGTCAATTTCCCGAACTGCGCCCCCGACGAAATCGAAGGCACGGTCGTCACCGCCCAGGGCAAGCTCGTGCACAGCCTGTGGGTCGACGAGCGCCGCGACGGACGCGGCCTGCCTTATTACTGGTTGCGCTTCGGCCGCGAGCCGGTCGAGGGCAAGAAAGGCACCGACCTTTACGCGCTGCGCAACCGGCTGGTGTCGGTGACGCCGCTGCAGCTCGACCTCACCGCTCATGAACTCCGCGACCAGCTGACCAAGGCGCTGTCATGAACACCGAAGATCGCGAAGGTTTTGCCGCTTTCCTGCTTCGCCTGCGCGGCAGAGGCACGGCGCCGAAGCCGCTGATCGCCGCTTTCGAGGCGACGCCGCGGCGCGGCTTCCTGTCGGCGCAGTTCCATTCGATCGCCTGGTCGGAGGGCATGCTGCCGATCGAATGCGGCGAGGCGATCGAGGGCGCGGACCTGCAGGCGGCGGTGATCGCGGCTTTAGCCATCGAGCCTGGCAACCGCGTGCTCGAGATCGGCACTGGATCGGGCTACACCGCTGCCGTGACGTCCAGGCTGGCCGCGCGCGTCGTCACCGTCGACCGCTACAAGACCTTGACCGAGCAGGCAAAGCAGCGCTTCGAGGCGCTCGGCATCAGCAATGTCATCGCGCGCCAGGCCGACGGCTCCAATGGCCTGCCCAATGAAGGGCCGTTCGATCGCATCCTGGCCTGGGCGGCCTTCGACAGCCTGCCGCGCTTCCTGCTCGACCAGTTGTCGAGCGGCGGCATCGTCATCGCGCCGATCGGTCCGGAGGAGGGCGAGCAGGTGCTGGCCAAGCTCACCAAGGTCGGCAGCCGCTTCGAGCGGGAGGATATCGGCATGGTGAGGTTGCAACCGATCCTGCGAAGCGTCGCCGCGGTGATATAGCGGCGCCAACGGCTCCGCCAAAATTTCCTCCAATATTTTAAGAAAATTTTCGACGGATTCTAATGGGTTAACCGCCCAGTAACATTAACGCGCTTTAATCAGGACCAGTTTGTACCGGGTCTGTGCGGGTTAGTGCGATGCAATTCAGTGTTTTGAAGGCTAACGGACGCAATCTGGCGCGTGGCTGCGCCGTCCTCATGATCGCCGGCGCTGCCGCCGGGTGCAGCTCGCAGGCAATGCGCTTCAACGGTGTCGACGATGTCTTCACCTCGTCCACCAACAACCAGCGCGCCATCATCAACAAGCAGAATGTCGATCAACCGTATCCGGGCGATACGGTCGCGCCCGCGCCGGTCGACGGCAGCCACACCCAGTCGGTGAGCCGCTCCAGCCTCGAGCCGGTGACCTCACAGCAGCTGCCGCCTCCCTCGGCGCCGGCCGCCGCGCCAGTCAAGCCGATGCGCACCGCCTCGGCTCCGGCTCTTGCCCCCGCGGCACCGCATCTCGACAAGACGACCACCGCCACCGTCGCGCCGGCCGCGAAGCCGTTCAAGACCGCCGAGCCCGATGCCGTGCGCAACGCAAGCGCCGCGCCGCACGCCACAGAGATCGTGGTGAGGGAAGGCGAGACGATTTCCGGCCTGGCGCGGCAATATCATGTACCGGCCGATGCGATCATCAAGGTCAATGGGCTCGACGCCAGCAAGGGCATCAGGACCGGCCAGAAGATCGTCATCCCTGCCTACGCCTATTCCAGCAAGACCGGGCCGAAAGTTGCCGACAACGCCAAGCCCGCCAACACGCCGAAGCAGCCTGCCGGCGCGCCGGAGAAGGTAGCCGTGCTGCCGCAGCAGCCGAAGCTCAAGGACGGCAAGTCGGCCGCGCAGGTCGATGCGTCGGCTGCCGCCAGCGGCTCGAAGAACGCCAAGGCTGCGCCGCAGATGGCTTCCGCGCAGGCAAAGCCTGCCAGCGCCGGCGGCACCTATACCGTGCAGCAGGGCGACTCCCTGTCCTCGATCGCCCGGAAGACCGGCGTCAGCGCTACGGCGCTCAAGCAGGCCAACGGCATGAAGGACGGCCTGTTGAAGATCGGCCAAACGCTCAAGGTTCCGGCCGGCGGCACTGTCGCTGTCGCCGCTGCCAAGCCGGCAGTCGCGGCCAAGCCGACCGTCGATCCGGTGACGACGGCGACCACGCAGCCGCCGGCAAAGACCACGCCGTCGCAGACGCTCGCTTCCTACACACCGCCGAAGAAGGACGCCAAGGTCATCCAGCAGGCCGAGGACGAGGACGCGGTGGCGCCGGACGCGACAGGCATCGGCAAGATGCGCTGGCCGGTGCGCGGCCGCGTCATCTCCGGCTTCGGCGCCGGCAAGGATGGCGTCGATATCGCGGTGCCGGAAGGCACGCCGATCAAGGCTGCCGAGAATGGCGTCGTCATCTATGCCGGTGACGGCCTCAAGGAATTCGGCAACACCGTCCTGGTGCGCCACGAGAACGGGCTGGTCACCGTCTACGGCCATGCCAGCTCGATCGAGGTGCAGCGCGGCCAGAAGGTCAAGCGCGGCCAGGAAATCGCACTGTCCGGCATGAGCGGCACGACGGACGCACCGAAGCTGCACTTCGAGGTGCGCAAGAATTCGGCCCCGGTCGATCCGGCCGGCTATCTCGAATAGAATAAGAACAATTGCGGGCCGCCTGACCTCCAGTCCGGCCCGCCGGCTTCAGCCCGCTCCGCTAGGGGCGGGCTTTTTCGGTTGTTTTGTTTGAGCATGATCTCGTCCGAAAACCGGCTTCCACTTTTCGGGATCATGGTTGCGGTCAGTCCTTCAGCGGCTTGCCGAGCCGGCCGGCAAGGTCCTGCGTGAACTGCCAAGCGACGCGGCCGGAGCGGCTGCCGCGTGTCGTCGCCCATTCCAGCGCCTCGGCGCGCAATGTTTCGGGGTCGATGGTGAGGCCGTGGTAGCGGACATAGCCGTCGATCATGTCGAGATATTCGTCCTGCGAGCATTTGTGGAAGCCGAGCCACAGCCCGAAGCGGTCGGACAGCGAGACCTTTTCTTCCACCGCTTCCGACGGATTGATGGCGGTCGAGCGCTCATTGTCGATCATGTCGCGCGGCAGCAGATGCCGCCGGTTCGACGTGGCGTAGAAGATGACATTGGCCGGCCGGCCCTCGACGCCGCCTTCTAGCGCCGCCTTGAGCGACTTGTAGGAGGTGTCGTCATGGTCGAAGGAAAGGTCGTCACAAAACAGGATGAAGCGGTAGGGCGCGGCCTTCAGCAGTCCCATCAGCTTGGGCAGCGTGTCGATATCCTCGCGGTGGATCTCGATCAGCTTCAGAGGCTGGTCGAGTTTGTCGGAGGCATTGACCCTGGCATGCACGGCCTTGACCAGCGATGACTTGCCCATGCCGCGCGCGCCCCAGAGCAGCACGTTGTTGGCGGCAAAGCCGGAGGCAAAGCGCTCGGTGTTGTCGAGCAGGATGTCGCGGACGCGGTCGACGCCGCGGATCAGGCCGATGTCGACGCGGTTGACCTTGCGCACCGGCTCCAGGAAGCCCGGCTCGGCTTGCCAGACGAAGCAGTCGGCCACAGCAAGGTCCGTCTCCGGCACAGGCGGCGGGGCGAGGCGGGAGACCGCCTCGATCAGGCGGTCAAGCTTCTTGTTCAAGACATCGAGGCTGTCGGTCATTTCGGGTCTTTTCGTTCTGGCATTTCAGCACGCGGATAAAGCTTTATGGCGCCGCTGCAAGAACCAGCCCCAAGCTTTTGTTGGAGCATGATCTTTTCGGCAGGCTTCGAGCCGCTTCCGGCTGCGACGCTCTAGCACGCGCCAAACGGCTGGAAAAGCAACGGATTCGCCCGGGCGCGCAGTTGCATTGGCAACTTTACCGACTATATTCCGCCCAAATTTTCGCGGGGCCGCCGCGGCGGTATTTCACCACCCAGGAGTTTCTTGATGTTCGTCACACCGGCATACGCCCAAGGCGTCGGCACCTCGCCCGATATGTTCATCAGCATTTTGCCGTTTGTCCTCATTTTCGTGATCATGTATTTTCTGATCATCCGGCCGCAGCGCGCGCAGCTGAAGAAGCGTCAGGAAATGCTGGCTGCGGTGCGCCGTGGCGACACGGTGGTGACCGGCGGCGGCTTCGTCGGCAAGGTGACCAAGGTGATCGACGACAATGAGCTGGAGATCGACCTTGGCGGCGGAACCAAGGTCACGGCATTGCGCTCGACGATCTCGGATGTGCGCGTCAAGGGCGAGCCGGTAGCGAACCAGAACGCCAAGAAGTAATCCTCACCTCGTTGGCGGAACGCTGCCGCTTGTATGCCTGAACGGATAAGAACGAATGCTCTATTTCTCGCGCCTGAAGATGATCCTGATCTGGCTGGCCGTGGCCGCCACAGTGATCCTCGCCGCGCCCAATCTTTTCCCGGCCAGCATGCTGGCGCAACTGCCGAACTGGGTGCCGAAACGGCAGATGACCCTCGGCCTCGACCTCCAGGGCGGCTCGCACATCCTGCTCCAGATGGATCAGAACGATCTGATCAAAGACCAATTGGAGTCGACGCGCGACGAGATCAGGACGCTGCTGCGGGACGCCAAGATCAACTATACCGGCCTTTCGGGTACCGGTCGCACCGTTCAGGTGCGCATCAACGACCAGAGCCAGGTCGATGCGGCCAAGGCCGCGCTGAAACCGATCACAAACCCGATAAACGCCAGTTTATTCGCCGGCGGCTCCGTCCAGTCGATGACACTGGACGATTCGGAGCCTGGGCTGCTGAAATTCACTGTCACAGACGCCGGCCTCAAGTACCGGACCTCGACGGCTTTGTCGCAGGCGATCGAAGTCGTCGAACGACGCGTCAATGCGCTTGGCACCACCGAGCCGATCGTGCAGCGGCAGGGTGACGATCGCATCCTTGTTCAGGTGCCCGGCCTCCAGAATCCGCAGCGGCTTAAGGACATTATCGGCCAGACCGCCAAGCTGACGTTCCAGATGGTCGACACGTCGATGCCGGTTCAGGACGCGATGAAGGGTCGCCCGCCGGCAGGCGACTCGGTCCTCTATTCGCAGGACGATCCGCCGGTTCCCTATCTGGTCGAGAACCGCGTGATCGTGTCGGGCGAGGACCTTTCGAATGCGACGCCGACTTATAACTCACAGACCAATGAGCCGGTGGTTTCGTTCACGTTCAATTCTCGCGGGGCCACCCGGTTCGGCCAAGCGACCCAGCAGAATGTCGGCAAACCTTTCGCGATCGTGCTCGACAATCAGGTCATCTCGGCGCCCGTCATCCGCGAACCTATCCTTGGCGGCACGGGGCAGATTTCGGGCAACTTCACGGCCGAGAGCGCCAACGACCTCGCCGTGCTGCTGCGCGCCGGCGCCTTGCCGGCAAAACTGACCATCATCGAGGAGCGGACTGTCGGTCCTGGGCTCGGCCAGGACTCCATCCATGCCGGCAAGGTCGCGGGCGTGATCGGCTCGATCCTCGTCGTTGCCTTCATGTTCGTCGCTTACGGTTTCCTCGGCTTCCTCGCCAATATCGCGCTTGCCGTGCACGTGGCCATGATCGTGGGGGCGCTGTCGCTGCTCGGCGCCACGCTCACCTTGCCGGGTATCGCGGGTATCGTGCTCACCATCGGCATGGCGGTGGACTCCAACGTTCTGATCTATGAGCGTATTCGCGAAGAACGACGAAACGGCCGCTCCGTCATCCAGGCGATCGACACCGGTTTCTCCAAGGCGCTGGCGACCATCGTCGACTCCAACGTCACCTCGCTGATCGCGACGGTGGTGCTGTTCTGGCTAGGCACCGGTCCGGTCAAGGGCTTCGCCATCACCTACGCCATCGGCATCCTGACCACGGTCTTCACCGCTTTCACCTTCACGCGAATGTTGGTGGCGATCTGGCTGCGCCGCGCCCGGCCGAAGGAATTGCCGCGGGCGCCGGTCACCTTCATCCCGCCGGGAACCAAGATCCCGTTCATGGGCATCCGCCGCTGGACCTTTGCGCTTTCAAGCACGTTGTCCATCCTCTCGGTTGTCGGATTCCTGACGCTTGGCATCAACTACGGCATCGACTTCAAGGGCGGGTCGATTATCGAGGTGCAGTCCAAGCAGGGCGACGCCAATCTCGGTGACATCCGCAGCAGGCTGTCGGAACTCAACATCGGCGAAATCCAGGTGCAGCAGTTCGGCGCGCCGAATGACGTGTTGATCCGCGTCGGAACGCAGGGGGCCGGCGAGAACGCCGAGCAGACCGTCATCGACAAGGTGAGGGGAGAGCTGCAGGATCAATATAATTTCCGCCGCGTCGAAGTGGTGGGACCGACGGTTTCCGGCGAGCTGGCCAAGCAAGGCACGATCGCCATGCTGATCGCGCTGGTCGGTATCCTGCTCTATGTCTGGTTCCGCTTCGAATGGCAGTTCGCGGTCGGCGCCATCGTGGCGACCGTCCACGACGTGGTGATGACGATCGGCTTCTTCGTCATCTCGGGGTTGGAGTTCAACCAGTCGTCGCTGGCGGCGATCCTGACGATCATCGGCTATTCGCTGAACGACACCATCGTCGTCTATGACCGCGTCCGCGAGGATCTCAGAAGATACAAGAAGATGCCGCTGCCGCAGCTCTTGAACAACGCCATCAACGAGACGCTGTCCAGAACCACGCTGACGTCGGTCACGACATCGCTGGCGCTCTTGGCGCTGGTGCTGTTCGGCGGCGAGGTGATCCGCTCTTTCACGCTGGCCATGCTGTTCGGCGTGGTGTTCGGCACCTATTCGTCGATCTTCATCGCCGCGCCGTTGCTGATCCTCTTCAAGCTCAGGCCGCAGGCCGCGACCGAAGAGGCGAAGCCGGCGAACGGCAAGGCCGTGGCGACCTGACGCCGCTAGACCAGGATGGCGTTTCGTTGAACCGTCATCCTGATCTGATCTTTTGTTGGAGCATGATCTTTTCCGAAAACCGGTTCCCACTTGTCGGGATCATGCTCTAGAGCCGGATGATTTCAGGTCGAGTCGACCTGAAATCTGAATCCGGCTCTCAATCAAAGAGATAGAGCATGATGTCGTCCGAAAACCGCTCCACACTTTTCGGCATCATGCTCTAGACCCATGGCCAAAGGCATCATCATCCGCGAGGCGCATTTCCCCGGCAAGGCGCCGATCGAGGCCTATGGCAATGGCGGCTTCCGCTTTGCCGACATGTCGCATCGCGGCTCGCTTCTGTGCCTGCCGTCCGGCATCCATGGCTGGGAGCCGGCCGATCCGCTGGCGCTGAAGGTGGCGGACTTCGGCAAGCTGTTCGCCGAGGCCGACAGGATAGAGATCCTGCTGGTCGGCACCGGCAAGGATTTGCGGCCGCTGCCGGCGGCGTTGCGCACGGCATTCAAGGAGGCGGGCATATCGGCCGACCCGATGTCGACAGGCGCGGCCGTGCGCACCTACAATGTGCTGCTGGCCGAGGACCGCGCCGTGGCCGCAGCGCTGATCGCCGTCGATTGAATGACCGGCACCTCAACCATCGTCATGGACGCGGTGCGCGCCGCCGATCCTGACCGCTATCTCTCGGCGCTTTATGCGCCCGCCGACAAACGCGATGCGCTGCTTGCGCTTTACGGTTTCAACGTCGAGGTCGCTAGCGTGCGCGACCGTATTCATGAGCCGCTGCCGGGCGAGGTCAGGCTGCAGTGGTGGCGCGACGTCATCATGGCCGAAGGCGAAGCGGAAACAGGCCATCCGACCGCCGATGCGTTGAGGGCGGCGATTGCCGCCAACCATCTGCCGAAGGCCGCTTTCGAGAACATGCTCGAAGCGCGCATCTTCGATCTCTATGACGATCCGATGCCATCGCGGACCGACCTCGAAGGCTATTGCGGCGAGACGGCCGCAGCACTCATCCAGCTTGCGGCGATGGTGCTCGATCCGTCAACAGCACCACACTTTGCCGAGCTGGCGGGCCGGGCGGGCTGCGCGCAGGCGATCACCGGCCTGCTGCTCTTGTTGCCGCTGCATCGTCGGCGCGGCCAATGCTATGTGCCGGCCGATATATTGGCGGCCGCGGGCTCCTCGCCGGATGAGTTCGTCAAAGGCGATGGCGGAGCCGGCGCCGAGCGGGCGGTAGCCGCGATGATCGCGCTGGCGCGGGAGCATCTCGGCGCTTTCGAGAAGGGCGCACCGGCACTCCCCGTGTCACTGCGCCCGGCCTTCCTGCCGCTCGCGCTGACGCGCGCCTATCTCGACAAGATGGAAAAGGCGGGTCGGTCGCCGCTGAAGAACACCGCGACGCTCTCGATGTTGCGCCGGCACTGGCTGCTCTTGCGTCATGCCATGCGGGGCTGGGCGGCCCTTTGACGTAAACGTCAACCATGCTAGGTGTCGGCTGGACTCGCCGCTAAAGAAGAGCGGGCCGCCGGAGGAGACATCTTCACATGAGCCTGCCTGTCCTGGTCGTCATCGTCCCGGTCGGTATCGCGCTGTCGGTCACGGCCGTGCACTTCACCGGCGGCACGATAACCGCAACGCTTGCCGGCGCCGATCACGCGCTCGCGCGTTTCGCCGAGGATTTTCCGGACGAGAAGCCTGGCACGGTCAGGCTGGCCGCGGACAGGCATGCCGCGTTTCTCGACGTCGGCCCGCAACGTTGCGGCATCGTCCAGAGCATTGGCGACTGTTTCCTGACCCGCATCGTCACACCGCAGGACAGTCTGGCGCTCACGAGGGAAGGCAACGTGGTGTCGCTGCGGCTGAACGACTTCACCTGGAAAGGCGGCAAGTTTGCCTTCGCCGACGAAGCCGACGCACGGGCCGTGGCAGCGGCGCTGCAGAACCACGATCAGATTCGAAAGGCGGCGTGATGGACGACTACAATTTTCCCCAGGTCACGCAGCTTGCCATCCCGTTCTTCGTCGCGGCGATCCTGATCGAGCTCTGGCTTGTGCGCACGGGCCGCGCCAAGGGATCGTTCGAGACGCGCGACACGCTGACCAGCCTGATGATGGGGACCGGCAACGTCGTCGCCGGGCTGCTGCTCGGCGTAGTGTCCTACTGGGCGCTGCTGTGGCTCTGGCAGTTCCGCTTCTTCAATCTCGGCCTGTCGGTCTGGGTGTTCGTCGCCGCCTTCCTGCTCGATGACCTGCGCTACTACGTCTATCACCGCATCGCGCATCGGGTGCGCTGGGTCTGGGCTGAGCACGTCAACCACCATTCCAGCCAGCACTACAATCTCTCGACGGCGCTGAGGCAAAGCTGGACCGGCCTCTTCACCTTCACCTTCATCCTGCAGGCGCCGCTGGTGCTGCTCGGCTTCCATCCGGCGGTGATCGCCTTCGTCTTCGGCTTCAACCTGGTCTGGCAGTTCTGGATCCACACCGAGGCGATCGGCAAGATGTGGGGTTGGTTCGAATTCATCTTCAACACGCCCTCGCACCACCGCGTCCACCACGCCACCAATCCGCGCTATCTCGACGCGAACTTCGCCGGCACGCTGATCATCTGGGACCGCATGTTCGGCACCTTCGTCGGGGAACTGGAGGAGGACCGGCCGCGCTACGGCATCGTCAAGAACATCGGCACGTTCAATCCGCTGAAGGTGGCGTTCCACGAGTGGATCGGCATGTTCAGGGATGCGGCCATGCCGGGGCTGACGCTTCGCCAGCGTTGCAACTATCTCATCCAGCCGCCAGGCTGGAGCCATGACGGCTCGCGCGACACGTCGGAAACGCTGAAGGCGGCCTATGTCAGGCGAAATCCGGGTGAGGCAGCGAAGCCAGGACTGCCGGCGGGTGCCGAGCCGGCGCAGTAGCTATTCTGTTAAGACGGTTCGCCGCCTCGCATCAAAGTTTCGTAGTCGCGCCCGCCATAGAAGACGTTGACGATGCGCACGATATTGCTTTCGACGACATAGGCAATGACAGCGGAGTGTTCGAACGGGACCATTCTTAGTCCGGGCACAATGTCATCGCGCGGACGTCCGCCGCGAGGCGCATTGCCGATGCTGTGACAGCGGTCCTTGATGCGATCAACGAAGCTCGTGGCAACACTGTCGCTTCCGCTACTTTCCAAAATGTAGAGGGCAATAGTATCGAGATCGGATATGGCCGCTTCGCTAAGAACGACGGCGAGACGCTGGATCACTATTGTCCCGCGCCAGTTGCGAAATCCGGCTCTTTACCCTGTCTATCGCTTCGTCAAGCGGAACGGCAGGCCTCTTGTCCTCGAGCGAAGCCTTCACCCGCGCCCTGATCGACGCGATGCGCTCGGCATGCTCTTCCTCCTCGCGTTGGAAGGCGCGGAGTGCGGCGCGGACGACTTCACTTGCTGATCCGAACGAGCCGTCCTCGACCTTCTCGCGGATCATGCGCGCCATAGCTGGCGTGACGGTGATGGAGAGTTTCTCGGCGGAGTCCATGATATCTCTCCGTGAATATAAAATAGGATGATATCCTACTTTATATGGGCCGTCCAATCGAAACCGAAAAGTTTATTCCGCGGCCTCAGCCTGCGCCGGCAGGCCCAACCATGCGCGGCAATCGGCCAGCGCTCTTGCCGTGATCGCCCGGCGCTTGGCGACGGTCTTGTCCTTGCCGCGCAGGCGTTTGCCTTCATTCTTTGGCGCCTCCACCGGCGGAAATAGGCCGAAATTGACGTTCATCGGCTGGAAGGAGCGTTTTCCGGGCTCGTCGTCCGACACGATATGGCCGCCGGTGATGTGGTTGAGCAGCGCGCCGAAGGCGGTCGTCGGCGGCGGCAGCGAAGCTGGCTGGCCGAGCCGCTCGGCTGCGGCGAAGCGGCCTGCGAGCAGGCCGATCGCGGCGCTTTCGACATAGCCCTCGCAGCCGGTGATCTGGCCGGCAAAGCGCAGGCCCGGCCGCGATTTGAGCTGCAGCGAAGGATCGAGCAGCGTCGGCGAGTTGATATAGGTGTTGCGGTGCAGGCCGCCGAGGCGGGCGAACTCGGCGTTTTCCAGCCCCGGAATGGTGCGGAAGATGCGCACCTGCTCGGCATGCTTCAGCTTGGTCTGGAAACCGACCATGTTGTAGAGCGTGCCCAGCGCATTGTCCTGGCGAAGCTGCACCACCGCATAGGCCTTGACCGACGGATTGTGGACGTTGGTAAGGCCCATCGGCTTCATCGGCCCGTAGCGCAGCGTCTCGACGCCGCGCTCGGCCATCACCTCGATCGGCAAGCAGCCGTCGAAATAGGGCGTGCCTTCCCACTGCTTGAACTCGGTTTTTTGGCCCTCCAGCAGCGCCGCCACGAAGGCGAGATACTGCTCCTTGTCCATCGGGCAGTTTATGTAGTCCTTGCCGGTGCCGCCTGGGCCGACCTTGTCGTAGCGCGACTGGTACCAGCAGGTGTTCATGTCGATCGTGTCGAAATGTACGATCGGCGCGATGGCGTCGAAGAAGGCGAGCGCATCCGCGCCTGTGGCTTCGGCGATGGACTGCGCCAGAGAAGGCGCCGTCAGCGGCCCGGTGGCGATGATTGCCTGGTCCCACTCCGCCGGGGGCAATCCTGGCACTTCCTCGCGCTGGACGGTGATCAGCGGATGCGCCTCGATCTTCCTTGTTACCGCATCGGAAAAGCCATCGCGATCGACGGCCAGCGCTCCGCCGGCCGGGACCTGATGCGCGTCGCCGGCGCTCATGATCAGCGAGCCGGCAAGCCGCATTTCGGCATGCAGCAGGCCGACCGCGTTGGTCTCGGCATCGTCCGAGCGGAACGAGTTGGAGCAGACGAGCTCGGCCAGCCCGTCGGTCTTGTGCGCGTCGGTACCGCGCACCGGGCGCATCTCATGCAGCACGACCGGAACGCCGGCTTGCGCGATCTGCCATGCGGCCTCGGAGCCGGCGAGGCCGCCGCCGATGACGTGTACGGGATTGTTGCTCATGAGCGCCGAAATAATCGCTTGGCGCGGCGAATGCAATTGCCCGTGCGGACGTGATGCGGGAAGCCTGCCTTGCTATTTGTTTTACGCAATTCCGGATGGAAAGCTACGGCGAAGTCGCCGAGCCCAACCGCCGCACACTTTTCCTGGAATTGCTTTGAAAACAACAACACCCGCCGGGGGAGGAGGTCCGGCGGGTGTCGTTTTGTTGGTCGATCTCCGGGAGGAGGTGAAGATCGACCCTATTCGTCATCGCCGGGGAGGAGGTCGGCTTTGACGAAATTCCTTTCGCTTTTTAGAGGGGGCGAAAGCCCTGGAAGACGAACTTCGTTCGCTTCTGAACAACGCCCGCCGGGGGAGGAGGTCCGGCGGGCGCCGTTTCGGTGGTCAACCTTTGGGAGGAGGTAAAGGTTGACCGTATCCGTCAGGGTCGGGGAGGAGGTCGACCCTGGCGAAATTCCCTATCAAACCGCCTTGCGGGCGATCATCTTGATCTCGTCGCGAACGATGCCGAGATCATGGAGCTGACGGTTCGAAAGCCGACCGAGCTCGGAAACCGTCTCGCGATAAACGCGCCAGTTACGGTAGCTGCGGATCAGGTTCATTGTCTTACTCTTTCAAAAACTGGTTCGGACCATTCGCGGTCCGAAGCGGATTAGACCGCCTTGCGGGCGACGTAGTGAATGTCGCTGCGGCTGATGCCGAGGTCGGTCAGTTCACGGTTCGACAGGCGGCTCAGCTCGGAAACGGTTTCCCGGTAGCGGCGCCAGTTGCGGTAGTTACGGATCAGGTTCATGGTAGTGCTCGTTTCGTCTTTAGTTCGGATCATTTCCGTTTGTGTACGAACAGAAAATAGGTGGGGTTATATCGGTTTAAAAGTGCCATTGGCGCATGGCAGCAATGCAAATTGTGCAATGCAACATTAACGGCCATTCACGCTTGCGACACAAAGAAGACCGAAACGGAAAATGCCGCTGCGTCAATAGTTTGGGCCCCGCGGCTAAAAAAATGACCAGGCTCGGGGGAAGCGCATGGCGGGCTATACGGCGAGGGTAAGGGCGGATATCGCCCGCTGGCGGGGTGCTGGCCTGATCGATGCGGCGACCGCCGAAGCATTGACGCGCGATGTGGCCGCCAATGAACGAGCGTCACTGAGCTTCGGCTCGATCCTGGCGATGATGGCTGCGCTTCTGTTTGGCGCCGCGATACTGATCTTCGTCGCCGCCAACTGGGAGGTCATTCCGCGGCTGGCGCGCGTGGCGGCGCTGTTTGCCGTCATCCTCGGCGGCTATGTCGGCGGGGCTGTTTTGAAGACACGCGACCATGCCGCGATCGGCGAGGCGCTATGGATCGTCGCCGCCGCGGCCTTCGCCGGATCGATCGCGCTGATCGGCCAGATGTATCACCTGTCGGGCGACGAGGCTTCGGCGCTGGTGACCTGGGGCGCCGGCACGGCGCTGGCGGCCGTCGCGCTGCGTTCCAGTCCGCTCACAGTGGCGGCGGTCGGCATCGCCGACGGCTGGTTGTTCATGAAAGGGTTCGGTTACTACTGGCACGCCGGAATTCCGCATTTCTTCGTTGCCATGGCGATCGTTCTGTTCGCGACCTCGTTCTGGACGCGCAGCCGGCCGGCCCGCCATTTCATCGTCCTTTCGCTGATCTTCTATCTTGTCCTTCTGGCTCTCGACCACAACACGCTGCGGGTCGCTGTTCCCGTGGTGGCGGGCTCGGCCGCGCTGTTCGCCGCCGGCGTCTTTGCGGCCGGGCCGGTCGACAGGGTCCTGCAGCTCGGCGGCCGGCTGCCGTTGCACGCGCTGCTCGGCTTCCTGACGGGCTTGGCGATCATCCAGTTCGAGCTGGCGGATCAAAGCACCTACAACAGCGGCTTTGCCGTCGCCTCGATCGTCGCATTGGCCGGCATCGTCGCGGCGATCATGCTGGCGGGGCGAGAGAGCCGCGGGCTGCGCTGGCTGGCCTATGCCGGATTCGCCTTCGAGCTTGCCATCATCTACAGCGTCACCTTGCAGTCGATGCTCGATACGGCCGGCTTCTTCCTTGCCGCTGCCGTGCTGCTCGGCATCCTGGCGCTGGTCATCATCCGTATTGAAAAGCGCATGAGAGCGTCCGCCGGAGGAGCTGCGGCATGAGCGGCAAAAGACTGATCGTCTCGGCGCTGGTGCTGGCGCTTGTCCAGATCGGCTTCCTCGGCTGGATCATCGCCGGGCGCGCTGCGATCCTGCGCAACGGCAAGGAGGTTTTGCTGAAGGTCCAGCCCGTCGATCCGCGCGATCTCCTGCGCGGCGACTATATTTCGGTCAACAACAGCATATCGCGGATCCCGGTGAAGCTGATCGCCAACATCCCGCAAGGCAAGTTCTCCAGCGACGACACCTCGATCGTGGTCCGGCTCAAAAAGGGCGCCGACAACTACTGGCTGCCGACGGCGGCGTGGTTCGGCCAGGCGCCGGTACCGGCAGGCGCGGATGAGGCAGACATTGCCGGCCATGTCGCCGAGGGCTGGGGGCTTCGTGATCCGGAAGCGACGATCGCGCCTGAATATGGGATCGACCGCTTCTATGTGCCGGAAGGCGAGGGCATGGCGATCCAAACCGATATGCGCGCGCGGCCATTCGGCATCAAGCTTGCGCTCTCGGCCAATGGGACGCCTCAGATCAAGGCGCTGATGGACGGCGACAAGACGCTGTTCGAGGAGCCGCTTTATTAGAGTGTACAGGGCCTTGGCGTCAGCGCGGCGGCCGTGTTTAGCGAAAGCCCCGGTTATCGCTGAACACTGCCTGTCTCTGCGATGATTTTGGGATAGGGACCGATCGAAATCGTATAGCTAAAGTCTGCTACGCCTTTTTCCTGCTTGTGTATCGAGGGGCTGCGCACGACCCAATCATAGACGCCCGAAACCATGCAGCGATCGTTGGCGCAGGTGACCATAATGCTGTCATTGCGGACTTTGTATCCGCGTTCGGGCCATCGCTGGTAATAGTTCCTCTTGTCCTGAACGATCGAGCTCAGGTTCGTCAACTTGCCATAATAGTCGACGGTGGGAGCGTAGGACGCCTGAACTTGAGCAAGAGCGAAATCGTCGTTGTCGCCATGATGCTCGATGAGATCCCTGACGAAGGCGACCGCAACGCTTTCCGGCCGTTGCTTGGCGTCGTCGGGTTCAGGAGCAGGCACGGGGGCGGGATTTGGCCTCGTTGACACCTGCGAAGTATCTGCGGCCGATTGGTTCGCTGCGGCATTGGTCACGTGCAACTCTGCCATTTCGCTGGCCGATAGGTATCTTATGTCCTGCTTGTCATAGCTCGAAGCCAATTCCATCAGCTTGGGATCCACTCCCATCTCGACCACATAGGATATGATTGCGGCCGTTCCGAGCTGGATACGGGTCTGCGCTTCTTCGTTGGACATCCCGTCAGCCGGTCTGAAGGACGCCCTATGAACGCCGATAGAACCTGGTTCGGCAATACGGTGGACGCCACCCAGGAAGGCCAGTGAGCAAGCTGAAGCGCACTGCAATTGGCGAACCTGAAGCGTATCCAACCCTGCCGCGCGGATCATACGCCCCAACCGAATCGCACTGCCGACGTTGCCGCCGGGGGAGTTGAATACGATCACCCTGGCCCCGCTGCTCACAACCGCGTCGCTAAAAGCGTTCAGGGGTTCATTGGCGCCAAATTCACCGGAGACAACAAGCATCGGCTGCCGGCCCGGAGAGGAAGCCGAAGTGTATTCTAAAGCCTCGACCTGACATGTCGCCGCCGCGACAACTGACCCAACCCCGAGGACTAGAGAAACTGCGCGCACAACCTGACAGAGCCCCAACCTGCCTGTTGCAAGTAAGAACCTGTCAGCGGGCTATTTCAAGTGCATCGGATAGGCAAAAGCGCGATTGTCTCTGCGAGCGTAGAGTGACTTGCTTGCGCCACCTTGCAGGGCTTCGGAGAAGACCCTTGTCCCCGGATCTGCAGGTGGCCTGCCACCCGAAGCTCGAAGAGCGAAGGGTGGTGCGCATGAAGGGACTCGAACCCCCACACCTTGCGGCGGCAGGACCTAAACCTGCTGTGTCTACCAATTCCACCACATGCGCGTTCCCTCGGGCCATCCCATGTAGCCATCATTCTGTCAATGTCGAGGTCCAGACGGGTTGGGGTCGAAAAATGGCGTTCATTCGCCTGATTGCGAAGATGGTTGAAAATTAGCCTAGCCTGTGACAAAAGGCGTGTCGAATGTGACGGGACGCGACTATCCGCTTCTGCAGAATGTAAAAAGAAGTAGGAAAAACAAAGACTTCTTCACATTTTGGGAAGTGCAGTTCAGGAGAGTTTGAGCCGCATTGGCGGTCAAATCACTGGGTTCCGTACAGAAAGCCATTTCCGGCAAGATTATCCGGCAGGCTGTGAACGGCTAAGGACCGTTTGGCAGCCTCATTGGTGAAAACAAAGGTTTTAGGATGCAGGTCACCGAAACGCTCAACTCCGGTCTCAAGCGCGAGATCAAGATCACCGTGCCGGCCGGTGACATGGAAGCCAAGCTGATGGCGCGGCTGAACGATGCCCGCGACAAGGTGCGGATTAACGGCTTCCGCCCGGGCAAGGTGCCGGTGCAGCACCTGCGCAAGATGTACGGCAAGTCGTTCATGGCCGAGGTCGTCAACGAGATACTCAACGACTCGACCCGTTCGATCATCTCGGGCCGCGGCGAAAAGGCCGCCATGCAGCCCGAAGTGATCATGACCGAGGACGAGAAGGAGGCCGAGAAGATCCTGGCCGGCGGCGCCGACTTCGAATTCCGCCTCAACTACGAGGTCATCCCGGCGATCGAGATCAAGGATTTCTCCGACATCAAGGTGAAGCGCCAAGTCTACGACGTGCCGGAATCGGAAGTCGACGATCAGGTCAAGCGGGTTGCCGAATCGGCGCGCAGCTACGAGCCTAAGGACGGCAAGGCCGCCGAAGGCGACCGTGTGAGCATCGACTATGTCGGCAAGATCGGCGGCGAGGCTTTCGCCGGCGGCGCCGGCACCGACCAGCCGCTGGTGCTCGGCTCGAAGGAGTTCATTCCGGGCTTCGAGGACCAGCTGATCGGCACCAAGGCCGGTGAGGAGAAGCAGATCACCGTCACCTTCCCCGAAAACTACCAGGCGGCGCATCTCGCCGGCAAGGAAGCCACCTTCGACGTCACCGTCAAGGAAGTGGCCAAGCCCGGCGAGCTCGAGATCAATGACGAGACCGCCAAGAACCTCGGCCTGGAATCGCTCGAGCGCCTGCGCGATATCGTACGCGGCCAGATCGAGAACCAGTTCGGCTCGATGACCCGCCAGAAGGTGAAGCGCCAGCTGCTCGACCAGCTCGATGCCGCCTATTCCTTCGAGGCGCCTTCGAAGCTCGTCGAGGCAGAGTTCAACAACATCTGGGCGCAGGTCAACCGCGACCTCGAGGCCGCCGGCCGCACCTTCGCCGACGAGGAAACGACGGAAGAAGAGGCGCGTGCCGAATATATGCGTCTGGCTGAGCGCCGCGTGCGTCTCGGCCTGGTTCTCGCCGAGATCGGCGAGAAGGCCGGCGTCACCGTATCGGACGAAGAGCTGCAGCGCGGCCTGTTCGAGCAGGTCCGCCGTTTCCCGGCCAACCAGCAGCAGGAAGCCTTCGAGTTCTACCGCAGCAATCCCGAAGCGATCAATTCGCTGCGGGCGCCGATGTTCGAGGAGAAGGTCGTCGACTACCTGCTCGGCCAAATCTCGGTCGACGACGTCAAGGTCAGCAAGGAAGAGCTGATGGCTGACGACGAGGAGGCCGAGACCACGGCCAAGGCGAAGCCGGCGAAGAAGACTGCGTCGAAGAAGGCCGAGGCCAAGGCAAGCGAAGCTGCCGACGAGGCGGAAGAGCCCAAGAAGAAGGCTGCGCCGAAGAAGAAGGCCGCCAAGGACGGCGAGTAAAAACGGCTCGACTACCTGATTTCGAAAGGCCGCCTTCGGGCGGCCTTTTTCGTAGCCGTCTTTGTTGTTGCCGCGCGGCAACAAAACCGCCTTCAGTTGAATGCCCACCGCTGGCGATACCGAACGTTGATGATTATCTGCGCGATATCGCATTTCGCAGGGTCGTTTTGGAGGCACCGGTGGGGCTGGCGTTCGAGATAAGAGACGTGGTTGTCGCCGCGACGCTCTTGCTTGCTGCGGCCGGCGGCGCGGCTTATGCCGGGCCCGATCTCGGCAATTGGCGTGTCGGCGGCAACGACGGCCAAGTCACGGCATCGCTCTACGCCACCAACAAGCTGATCACCGGAGGCGGCGCGCTGGGCTACAGCCCGGTGCTCACGCTGGCCTGTCGGCACGACGGCGAACCGCGCTGGAGCGAATGGCTGCAGCTCAACGATTCCGTCTCCGCCAGCCGCAAGATCACCATGTCGGTGATGGTCGATGGCAGCGGCACATTCGATGAAAGCTGGTCTGTCGGCCCACGCGGCAAAATGCTGGTCAGGGAAGGGGACGACGGCATCAAGCGGCTGGTTTCGGCGAACCGGCTGACGCTGTCATGGCGTTTCGGCCTGCTGTCCGGACGCGGCGAAGCCGATTTCGAACTTGCCGGACTGTCCGAGGCGATCGGACAGATGGCCGCAAGCTGCAATACCGATCCGCCGTGACTGGCAGCACACGACCCAAAGCGCGTCGCGTCGAAGCGGATTCAGGCGACGCGCTTGAGGTCTTCGTTTCGAAGCATGTCGTTCTCCGACAACCGCTGCCCACTTTTGGGCGACATGCCCAAACCTTCGCAAAAGCTGGCTTTTCCTACCCATCGGGCCGATTCTGTGGTATGTAGATGCCGCAATTCCCACTGAAGGGACGCGGATATTCCGCTCTACGCTGCAGGCTGCGCCAGCGGAGTTAGAGTGGTGCGGATCGTCCGACGCAAACGACGATCAGGGAGGAAATGCCATGCGTGCAATCGCGCTTTTCATCGTCTCGTCTGCCACGATCTTCATCGCAAGCCCATCGCAGGCGCAGGATGCCGCCGCAGGCGAGAAGGTGTTCACCAAGTGCAAGGTTTGCCACATTGCCGACCAGGACCAGAATAAGGTCGGCCCGTCTCTGCACGGCGTCATCGGGCGCACCGCGGGCACGCATCCCGGTTTCACCTATTCCACGGCCATGATCGAGGCCGGAAAATCCGGCATCAAATGGGACGAGCCTACGCTGACAAAGTATCTTCACGACCCCAGGGCCATGGTCAAAGGGACGAAGATGGCGTTTCCCGGCCTCAAGAACGATCAGGACATAGCTAACGTCATCGCTTACCTGAAACAGTTTTCCAAGTAAGTGGGCCCTTTCCAGGCCCTGTCGGTGGTCGCCGGCTCGCCCGACCGAAGGCGGCCCGGCAATTGCGCTGTTGCAGTGTCGCGCCGGCGCCGTCACGCCGGCAGCGCAAAGAATCCCAACACCAGCAGAATGACTATGCCAAGGCCGAGTATGAGAAGCGTCCGCGTGTCCATGACGTTCGCCTTCGACCGGGCGCATGACCCCGAAAAACGGGAAGGATCAAGCGCCAATCAAAGTGGTCCAGCGTCCTGCACGCCCCGAAGAGGCGCGCCGCGCTGTACAAGAATACCGCAAAAAAACCTCAGGAACCAGCGTGCAGCTCTGGCCGGTCACCGCACCCGTGCCAATGAAACGACGACAAATCGGGCGCGAGGGAGTATGTTGGCTGCCGGTGCAGGTCGCGGTTTGCGTGGCCAGCCATGCAAGCGGTAGCACCGTGAAATCCGCGACCTTGCCGGACCTGGTCTGGAGGAATGGTCATGGCAAGCTTTCACGTGATTGCAGGCGCCAGCGAAACGCTGGAGCATACCAGAGTGAGAAAGATCGGCGTTTCCGATCTTTTCGATGCGCTCAGGCGCGGTGTTGACGACTTCATGGTCAAACCCTCGCACATCGTGTTTCTGTGCATGATCTATCCGCTCGTCGGCGTGGTGCTTGCCACCTGGACATCGGGCGCAAACGCGCTGCCGCTGCTGTTTCCGCTGGTGTCCGGCTTTGCGCTGATCGGTCCATTCGCGGCGATCGGTCTCTACGAGATCAGCCGCAGGCGGGAAGCCGGGCTCGATGCATCCTGGAGCCATGCTTTCGAAGTCAGGAACTCCCCGGCGCTGCCGGCCATCGCCGCGGTCGGGATCATGCTGTTTGCGATCTTCATCGCGTGGCTTTTGACGGCCAAGCTCTTCTACGAGCACCTTTTCGGTCCCGAGCCGCCGGCGTCGCTGTCCAGCTTCATCGCTGAGATATTCGCCACCGGACGTGGCTGGACGCTGATCGTGCTGGGCCACGCCTTGGGGTTTGCATTCGCCGTGGTCGTGTTGTGCACCACCGTGGTCGCCTTCCCGCTGCTGCTCGATCGCGACGTCGGCGCCTACGAAGCCATCCATACTTCGGTGCGCGTCGTCCTGGCCAACCCGATTGTGATGGCCGTCTGGGGACTTGTCGTCGCCATTGGGCTGATAGTCGGCTCGCTGCCCGTGTTCGCGGGACTGGCGGTCGTGCTGCCTGTCCTCGGCCACTCCACCTGGCATCTATACCGCAAGGTTGTGGAGCCGCCGGCCGCCCGCAGACCGGCGAACTGACCGAGCCTTGCCACGGCGCACCGGCGGCAATGCCGGCGCGCTCAGAAGGCCGGATGGCTGAACCGCCCCTGACGCGCACCCGTGGTCAAGTCGCGGAAATCCTTGCCGCTGACATGCACGAGCGTCTTGTGGTCGCCGCCCTCGAAATAAATATCGGCGGCATCGCCAAGGCTTTCGTCCAGGATGACCGGCACATCATAGGCCGCGCCGATCGGCGGTATGGCGCCGATGTCGCAATCATCGAAGAGCGATACCACTTCGTCCTCGGAAGCGAGCCCGAGGCGCTTGTCCATGACGTCCTGCAGCTTGCTGAGTTCGATCCTGTGGGTGCTTGGGACCACGGCCAGCGCATAGCCGAGCTCGTGGTGGACGACCACGGACTTCGCCATGATGCTGCCGGGCACATGTGCTGCGATGGCGGCCTGCCTGCTGGTGGCAGTCCGATGATGCGCGACGGTATCGTACGGGATTCCCTTGCCGTCGATAAAATCCCTCAGTTTGTTTGCTATCGTCATTTTTCGCGTCCTTTGCTTGAGTTCACGACGCACACGCCAAACTAAAATGGACCGGCGGCCCGATGGTTTCATGGCGGCCCCGCCGTTCCCAGCCGGTTATGCTGCGGCTGTGTTCGAACAGCGCGTCAGGGGCCGGGCCCGAAAAACGCGATACGGGTCAGCAGCGTATAGTCGGCCTCGAAGACCATCATCGTCACGAAGACCAGCACCAATATCGGCGGCAGGATGATCGCATACATCATCGCCAGCCGCTCCCAGGCCATGTGCATGAAGACGGCGACGATCAGTCCTGCCTTGAGCATCATAAAGATCAGGATCAGCGACCATCTGAGATAGCCATGCAGACCGAAATAGTCGACCAGGTAGGAGCAGGTGCTCAAGATGAACAGCCACGCCCAGACCACCAGATAAAGCTTGATAGGGTGTTCCTGATGCGTGTCCGCCTTCATGACGGCGGCCGCCACATCATGGGCGGGGTGCAGTGCGTGTTGTCCGAGACCGTTTGCGGTTGCTTCAGCCATGTCTTCCTCTCAACAAAGCCTGCCTCTCACCAAAGATAGAAGAAGGCGAAGATGAACACCCAGACCAGGTCGACGAAGTGCCAGTAGAGTCCCATGATCTCGACATTCTCGTAACGGCCCCGGCGACTGGTGAAAAACCCGGGCCGTCCGATGTCGAAATCGCCGCGCCAGACCTTTCGCGCCAAGATGATCAGGAAGATGACCCCGATCGTAACATGGGTGCCGTGGAAGCCGGTGATCATGAAAAAGCATGAGCCGAACTGCGCGGCCCCCCAGGGATTGCCCCAGGGCCGCACCCCTTCGGTGATCAGCTTCGTCCATTCGAAGGCCTGCATGCCGACGAAGGTTGCACCGAGCGCGGCGGTCAAAAGCATCAGGATCGCGGTTTTGCGGCGATCGCGGCGGTAGCCGAAATTGACCGCCATGGCCATGGTTCCGCTGCTCGAGATCAGCACGAAGGTCATGATGGCGATCAGGATCAGCGGGATCTCCGAACCGCCGATGCGAAGGGCAAAGACCTCGCTCGGGTTCGGCCAGGGCACCCGCGTGGACATGCGCGCGGTCATATAGGAGAGCAGGAAGCAGCCGAAGATGAAGGTGTCGCTGAGCAGGAAGATCCACATCATGGCCTTGCCCCAGGACACGTTCTTGAACGCGCGCTGATCCGAGGCCCAGTCGGCGGCGATTCCCCGCAAGCCCTCGGGGCGATTCAACTGGCCGGTATGTGTCGTCTCAGCCATCGCCTGCCTCCTAGGTCAGCAATTGCCGGCAAATGTCGATGAACGTCGCGGCCCAGCCGGCGAGCAGGGCAAAGATGGCCAGCCAGACGAAAAGCAGGAAATGCCAGTACATGGCGCAGAGCTCGACGCTGAGGCGAAGCCGCTCCGGCCGCGCTCCGTTCCAGGCGCCGATGCTCGTCCTGCCAAGGCCGACCAGACCGCCCAGTATGTGCAGGCCATGCATTCCGGTGATCAGGTAGAAGAAGCTGTTGGCCGGGTTGGAGGCCAGCAGGTAGCCGTCTTCGGTTAGCTGCCGCCATGCTATCAACTGGCCGGCCACGAAGGCGAGGGCGGTCAGTCCGGCCGTCGCAAGACCGAGCCTCACCATGTCCAACTGGCCTCTGCGCGCGGCGATCACGGCGCATTGCAGCGCGACACTGCTCAGCGCCAGCACGCCGGTGTTCAGCCAGAGCAGGCGCGGCAGCGGCAGCGGCCGCCAGTCCGGCAGGCCCATGCGCATGAAATAGGCGCTGGTGAACAGCGAGAACAGGCAGCCAACGACAGCGAGGAAGACGCCGAGGCCGATCTTGGCGGTGGGCAGCGCCGACCGGTCGAGGCCGACGAGATCGCCGGCCAGGCCTTGCTCCAGCCACGGCTTGGCTGTCAGCCCCTGGTGCGAAAGCCACCAGCCGGCAAAGCCGGCGATCACCAGCAGGAAGACAATGATAACGCTCATGCCGGCTCCCTGGAGGGGCCGAGGCCAAAGGAGCCCGGCACGTTCTGCGGGATGAAGTCCTCCTTGGCCCCAGGCACGCTGTAGTCGTAGGCCCAGCGGTAGACGATCGGCAGCTCCTTGCCGAAATTGCCATGCGCCGGCGGTGTCTGGGGTGTCTGCCACTCGAGCGTCGTTGCCCGCCAGGGGTTGCCGCCGGCCTCGCGGCCATGGCGGATGCTCCAGATCAGATTGAACAGGAACACCATCTGCGCGAAGCCGACGATGAAGGCCATGATGCTGATGAACGAGTTCAGATGGTGGGCCGATTCCGTCATGATGTTCATGTCGGTCAGCTCCGCGTAGCGCCGCGGAACGCCCATCAGGCCGAGATAGTGCATGGGGAAGAAGATCAGGTAGGCGCCGAGGAAGGTTACCCAGAAGTGGAATCGGCCGAGCGTCTCGTCGAGCATCCGTCCGGTGACCTTCGGGTACCAGTGATAGATGGCCCCGAAGATCACCAGGATCGGCGCGACGCCCATGACCATGTGGAAATGGGCGACGACGAACATCGTGTCCGACAGTGGCACATCGACGACGACATTGCCGAGGAACAGCCCGGTCAGCCCGCCATTGATGAAGGTGACGATGAAGGCGAGCGCGAAAAGCATCGGTATGGTGAGGTGGATGTCGCCGCGCCACAAGGTCAGCACCCAGTTGTAGACCTTGATCGCCGTCGGCACGGCAATGATCAAGGTCGTGGTGGCAAAGAAGAAGCCGAAATAGGGATTCATGCCGCTGACATACATGTGGTGCGCCCAGACGACGAAGCTCAGGGCGCCGATGGCTATGATCGCCCACACCATCATGCGATAGCCGAAGATGTTCTTGCGCGCATGCGTGCTGATCAGGTCGGACACGATGCCGAAGGCCGGCAGGGCCACGATGTAGACTTCCGGGTGACCGAAGAACCAGAACAGATGCTGAAAAAGGATCGGGCTGCCGCCATTGTGCTGCGATTGCTCGCCCATCTCGACGAGCGCCGGCATGAAGAAGGAGGTGCCGAGCAGGCGGTCAAGCAGCATCATCACACAGGCGACGAACAGCGCCGGGAAGGCGAGCAGCGCCATGACCGTGGCGGTGAAGATGCCCCAGACGGTGAGCGGCAGGCGCATCAAGGTCATGCCGCGCGTGCGGCCCTGCAGCACCGTCACCACATAGTTCAGGCCGCCCATGGTGAAGCCGATGATGAACAGGATGAGCGAAGACAGCATCAGGATGATGCCCCAGTCCTGGCCCCCCGGCGTTCCGGACATGATGGCCTGCGGCGGATAGAGCGTCCAGCCGGCGCCGGTCGGTCCGCCCGGCGCAAAGAAGCTCGACACCAGAACGAGCACGGCGAGCAGGTAGACCCAGTAGCTCAGCATGTTGACATAGGGAAAGACCATGTCGCGGGCGCCGACCATCAGCGGGATGAGGTAGTTGCCGAAGCCGCCGAGGAAGAGCGCGGTGAGCAGGTAGATCACCATGATCATGCCGTGAACGGTGATGAACTGGTAGTATGCCTGCGGAGTGATGAAGTCGAACGTGCCGGGAAAGCCGAGTTGCAGGCGCATCAGCCAGGACAGCACCAGCGCCACAAGGCCGATCGCCGTTGCCGTCGCCGAGTACTGGACCGCGATAACCTTCGCGTCCTGTGAGAAGACGTATTTCGTCCACCAGCTATGCGGATGGTAGAGTTCCACTTCCCCGACTTCGGCGGGTGGAACGGCATCTGCGGGTGTGACATCGACCATGGGAGCACCTCCGTGCCCTGTTCAGCGGGCCTCGAGCGTTTCGAGTTTTGCCGCGACGTCCAAGCCGGACGTCTTTGCCGGCGGTTGGTTCGCCGAGCCTGTCTGCTTGGGCGCCGACAATTGCGCAAAGGTCTGCTGCTGGCCGAGCCAGGCCAGATAGTCCTGCTCGGTGTCGACCACGACCACGCCATGCATCAGCGGATGTCCCTGGCCGCACAGCTCGGCGCACAGGACCTGGAAGGTTCCGGTCCTGGTTGGGGTGAACCAGAAATAGGTGACCGATCCAGGGATCATGTCCATCTTGGCGCGAAATTCCGGGATGTAGAAATCATGCAGGACATCGATCGAACGCAGCAGCACCTTGACCGGCTTGCCGACCTGCAGATGCAGATCGGCGGCCTCGACCAGGATGTCGTCCTGGCCGTGGGGATCCTTGGGGGCGACGCCTAGCGGGTTGTCAGCGGTCACGTCGCGGGTGTCCGAGGTGCCCAGCTTGCCGTCCTTGCCCGGCAGGCGGAAGCTCCACTGCCATTGCTGGGCGACAACCTCGATAGCGGTCGCATCGCTTGGAACGGTGACGAAGCGGCTCCAGACGAACAGGCCGGGGACCAGCAAGGCGGTGACGCCGGCCGCGGTGACGATCATCAGCCACGATTCGAGCCGCTTGTTCTCCGGTTCGTATGCCGCGCGATTGCCTTCCCGATGCCGGAAGCGGAAGACGCAATAAGCCATGAAGAGGACGACAGCGGCAAAGACGATGCCGGTGATCCAGAAGGTGATGATGATGGTGTGGTCGATATAGTCCCAGTTCGAGGCAATCGGCGTCCACCACCATGGGCTCAGGAAGTGGAACAACACTGAGCCCACGACGATTAAAACGAGTACAAGCACAATGGCCATGTCCCGTTCCTCCCGGCATTCCAAGGAGCGCAAAGCATTCGGCAATGCCAAGGTGCATCATGCTCGATTTCCAGCTGAAATTCCAGAGCCGACTGTCTGGCCGACTATGAGATGGGCAAGACGTTGCTCTTCACGCCGCACCTTCGGGCGTCGGCCTGGGTCAGATCAGCAGCAGGCCCTTCATCGAGGCGTTGCCCTTGCGGCCGATGATGATGTGATCGTGTACGCTGATGCCGAGGGGCTTGGCCGTATCGATGATTTGCTTGGTCATCTCGATGTCGGCGCGCGAGGGCGTCGGATCGCCGGATGGGTGGTTGTGGACCAGGATTATGGCGCTGGCGGAGAGTTCGAGCGCGCGCTTCACCACCTCGCGCGGATAGACGGGCGTGTGGTCGACGGTGCCCGTCTGCTGCACCTCGTCGGCGATCAGCCCGTTCTTCCTGTCGAGGAACAGGATGCGGAACTGCTCGCGGGTCTCGAAGGCCATGGCGGAGCGGCAATAGTCGAGAAGCTGCGTCCAGTTGGACAGGACCTCGCGGCCCTGCACCTGGCCGCGCGCCATGCGCTGGGCGGTCGCGGCGACGACCTTGAGATCGGTTGCAACCGCCGGCCCGATGCCTTTGACTTCCTCGAGCAGCGACGCCGGCGCGCCGAGCACTTCGGCCAGCGAGCCGAAGCGGGCGATCAGCGCCTTGGCGATCGGCTTGGTGTCGACGCGCGGGATCAGCCGGAAGAGCAGGAGCTCCAGCAGTTCATAGTCGGGCAGGGCATCCGGCCCGCCGGCGACAAAGCGTTCGCGCAGGCGGTCGCGATGGCCGTGGTAATGCGGCTTCTCGGCTTCCACAGTCTTCTTCCGCGACTTTTGTGGCGGCTCGACCCAGGCTTCCGAGAAAAATGCCCGCTCGTCCTCGTTATTCGCCATGGCCCGCCCATCCCCTTCAGGCTTTGGTCGGGAGACTAAAGCAATTCCAAGAAAAGAGTGAAGCGGTTTCGGTTCGGAATTGCGTCACGGCAAAGGGTAGAGCGGTTCGTTTCCGTGAAGGAATGAACCGCGCTAACCCGGCAAACCGGGCCGGTCGAGCTTTTTCGGCGACAGCGTGAAGATCTCGCAGCCGGTGTCGGTGACGCCGATCGTGTGCTCGTATTGCGCCGAAAGCGAACGGTCGCGAGTCACCGCCGTCCAGCCGTCCGACAGCACCTTCACATGCGGCCGGCCGAGATTGATCATCGGCTCGACGGTGAAGATCATGCCGGGCCGCATCTCGACGCCCTCGTTGGCGGCGCCGTAGTGCAGGATGTTCGGCGCGTCGTGGAAAAGCTGGCCGACACCGTGGCCGCAGAAGTCGCGCACCACCGAACAGCGCTCGCTCTCCGCATAGGTCTGGATCGCGGCGCCGATCGCGCCGGTGCGAGCGCCGGGCTTGATGGCGGCAATGCCGCGCATCAGGCATTCGTAAGTCACCTCGAGCAGGCGCTCGGCTGCACGCTTGATGGTGCCCACCGGATACATGCGCGAGGAATCGCCGTGCCAGCCGTCGAGGATATAGGTGACGTCGATGTTGACGATGTCGCCGTCCTTCAGCGGCTTGTTGTCGGGGATGCCGTGGCAGACGACGTGGTTGATCGAGGTGCAGGACGACTTGGTGTAGCCTCGATAGTTGAGCGTCGCCGGCAATGCACCGTGGTCCATGCCGAACTCGAAGACGAAGCGGTCGATGGCCTCGGTGGTGACACCCGGCTTCACCATCGACACAAGCTCGTCAAGGCAGCGCGCGGTGAGGTCGCAGGCCTTGCGCATGCCTGCAAAACCTTCCTCGCCATAGAGGCGGATCTGGCCGGTGTTTCTCAAAGGGGCCGTGGCGGCGTCGAGATAGGTAACCATATTGTCCGTTTGCGGGTTGGCTCCTGACGCGAGCCGATGCAGAAATTTCCTCCAGATTTGGCACCGGAAGCCGCAAGGTTCAAGGACGAAGTGCCGTCAACGGGCCGCTGCGGAGAATATTCGTTGGCGCAAGGTTGGCACCCCAAGCCTATCGCAAAGCTTCCCTTCCCCATTCCATGGGGCAGGGCGAGTCCGACGAGGGCGCCGATCCGCCGCACCCGGCCTCTATCTGCCGACCGCACTGAGGTCACATTCCTGCGTCAAAAACCGGCCAAAGCAATTTTTCTGAACGAACGGCATTGCTCCAACTTCGCCAGTTCGGGAGACAGGGAATGGACAGACTGCAATTCGAGGTGCCGGTCCGCATCACGCCTGCGCCCGGCCTGCCGGTCGAGGAGATCTACAGCGTCGAGCAGGCGCTCGATTTCCTGCAGGATTGGCCGAAGCGCCGGCAGGGAAAGGTCTATGAGGCGGCCTTCAACGCCTGCTTCGGCGCGACGGTCGACGTGGCAGGCGCCGAGGAAGCCTGCCGGGCATTCATGGCGTTCTGTCGCGTCAGCGGGTTGCTCGCCAGGGATATGATGCTCCCGGTCAACCGCGGCGGCAGCGCGAGAGGGTTTCGCGAGGCGAGGGCGTAAAAGCAATTCCAGGAAAAG
>LM655194.1:630-50838 GCA_000824825.2 Mesorhizobium sp. ORS 3324 | reverse complement strand
TTTCCGTCCGGAATTGCGACAAGCAAAAAGAGCAATTCCAGGAAAAGTGTGAAACGGTTTTCCGTCCGGAATTGCGACAAGCAAAAAGAGCGGTTCTGCATTCCTGTGGAACGGTGAACCGACAGGCTCAGCCGGCGAAAGACACGCCCCTGTAGTGCATTCCAACCTGCACGCCGCGCACAATCAGCCGCGACAGGATTTCCATGTCCAGCGGCATCTGCGGGCGCCAGACATCAAGCAGCAAGGCAATGCGCGCCTGATCGGCGTTGTTCATCACCTCGTGTTCGAAAGTGTCGTCCCACAGCATGCAGTCGCCGTCGGAGATACGCTTCTCCTGGTGGTTGATCATCATGATCGTCGCCGGGCGGCCGTCCGCCTGCTTCGGGATGACCAGGCCGAGGTGAAATCTCATGATGCCGCGAAAGGGCCCGCGGTGGGCCGGGATATGCTTATGCGGCGCGAGGAATGAGACGGCCGCCGATTTGACCTCGGGGCACTCGGACAGCAGCCGGCTAAGCGTAGGCATCCGCGCGAGGTTTTCCGGGATTGCCATGTCATAGGCCTTGAGCACGAACATGCGCCAATCGAGGCCGTCGTTGGCAGAGATTTCGGCCTGCTCCGGCATGATGTCGTGGAAGCGCGGCGCCCTGCTCAACTGCACCGAGAGTGCTTCGTCGCGAATGCTCTGCCAGGCAGAAGCGAACTTCGAAGCGTTTGGAAAATGCGTGGCGATATCAAGAATCGCTGGTGCAGCTATGCGCTTTTCATAGATGCGGCGTACCAGATCGGTCGCAAGATCGTAGATGTTCGACATCGCATTGCCTCGACCGGGTTATAGTATAGTGGACGATTGCTTTCAGCTATTGCTCACGGAGATTTGTTCCGCAGGTTCAGGCAGACGGCGCCGAGATCGACCACTCTCTCGGATACATAGCGAACCGCGGCTGAAGCCGGAAATGGTGTTCGATTTTGCCCTGCTGCCAGGCGACCGGCATTTCTTATCCCTGTGGCAAAAAAGTCACGCAACGCGAATATGCAGCGCTTCAACCGGCGCGCGCTTATTATCGCGCTAAGCGAGGCGTACCGTCATCGACGGGCAAAGGGGGCGTCCCTGACCGCGGGCGTCTCATTTCCTCCCAAACTAGCGCCCGCTGCGGAAAGCGTAGTGGGCGTTTTCTTGTCGCGCGAAGGCGACTCGCCTTGCTGGGCATAGCTGCTTTGCAGATACAGGAAATGCAGCGGTGATAATTGCTTGGAAATCTCTGGTACGCCCAAGGGGAATCGAACCCCTGTTACCGCCGTGAAAGGGCGGTGTCCTAACCGCTAGACGATGGGCGCGCTCAGACGAAGCGGCTTATAATTGCGTTGTTGGCAACCGGCAACCCATGCGCAGCCGCCTGCGACAACTTTTTTCAAGAGCTGCAAAAGCTGCCGTTGGGCGAGGCAGGATGCGGTTTCGGCCCCACACATGATCACGCATCCTCGGAGATTGGTTGCAGCGCCCCGCACGATCGTCATTCTATGGCGGAGCAAGGAGCGAAGCGACGCGCGCAGACCATAGAATCCATTCCGTGACGCTGACGTGCCGCAACGGTGCAGAATCTGCGCCGCTGCACTCCGCGGTCAAGGTCATGGATGGATCCTCGGGTGTGCGCGTCCGCTTCGCTCCCGCTCCGCCCGTGGATGACGAAGTTCGAAAGGTTTCGGCCAAGCGCGAACGCTTTTGCCGCAGGCCTCGTCCAAAGGAATGCCGTTGGCCACCGACGGCCTTCTACCGGTGGATTAACCGTCCTCGCCACCGCCGCTGCGCCTGCGGCAGCGCCAGTTCCAGTCGCGCTCGGGGCCGACGTCGACGTGGACCGATTCGGTGTGGCAGTAGGTGCCTACGCCGCCGCGGCCGGGCATCGAGCGGACATAGCTCGCCAGCTCCCATTTGGAGACGCCGGGCACCTGAATGTCGGCGGCGGCGCAGTACATGTGCAGTGAGTTCTTGGCGCCGTTGGCGCGGACGTTGCGGGCAGGATCGCGATAGCCGGAGGTGACGACCATCTTGCGGCCGAAATGGCCCTCGATCGTCTTCAGGACCCGCACCAGCGACGGCTTGAGACACGCCACGTCGACGCTTTCGTTCTGCTTCAACAGGCCGTTGGGCGCGAGCCTTGCCATGCCAGCGGCGGACGCCACCTGGTAGGAGCCGCCGCCCTCGTCCTCGTTGAGGTCGACGTCGCTCTCGTCGTCGATGCCGGACTTGCGCTTGATCTCGAACAGCGCCGTCTGGCGCACGCCCGGCAGGGCATCGGCGCCGGTGATGTGGCCGGCTTCCTCGCCGAGGGAGGCCAGTTGCACCGGCTTGTCGCCCGCCGTCGCCGAGGCGAGATTGACGATCGGCTTTGCCGGCTCCGGCGCGGCCTTGGACTGCGCCGCGGGCTGCTCGGCCGAGCGCGTGTTGACCAGGGGGGCGGGTGCCGCCGAGGCCGGCGTGGTACTGAACAGCGAGGCAAAGAAGCTCTTCTTCGGCGCGGCGATCGGCTGCTGCTGCGGTTCGCCCGCCGTCACATAGACGCCGGTGTTCGTGACCGGCGAGGCCTGAGCCTGCGCTTGCGATGCGACTGCGGCGGCGTCGCCGGCAGCCACCTTCTCGGCCACGGTCTTCGTCACGTCAGCCGTTTGCGCCGGCTGCACCAGCGGTTGAGGCGTGTTCCCCGCAATCTTGGTGGCGTCTGCCGGCAAGGCGACGGCGGGGAAGGCGGCGCCGGGACGCATCTCCGGCACATAGGCGACTTTCTCCGGCAAAGGCGTGTCGCTCTCGCTCATCACGGTCGGCGCCGCTTCAGGCGCGGCCGACGCCACCTGCGGCGACGAATCGGTCGAGGCCACGGGCTTCACGCTGGTGGCCGCGCTCATCTCGGTGGCGGTAGTGTTGTAGCCGGGCGTGACGACCGACAGCGTCGGGTCGCTGGTCGAGGTGCAGGAGGCCAGAAGCACGGAGAAGAGCGCTGCCACAACGCTGCGGCTTTCCCCTCGTGCCGGACGCCAACCTGCTGGTTTCAAAATAAAATTCCCCCTCGGCATCCGGTCCGTCCATCATCGCCGCGGCGCTCCAGTGCCCTGGCGACGACCTCCTGTTCCCGAACCGGAAACGGGATCTGTGTCGAATCTGCAAACCTCGGATTTATTCAGCGTCTGAAGGCGAGTTGAGGTTGCGAAAACGATTAACGCCACCATTTCGCCCTGTTTTGGCGGCCCGTCAACTCACCAGACATTACAGTCGGTTACACACGCACCTTCACATAGGTACCCGGCGCATCGCCTAAGGTTTTCATGCGCTTGCCGGGTTTGCGGGCCGGCACGCGGGTATTGTCCTGGGTTTCGATCCAGTGCTGCCAGTGCGTCCACCAGGATCCCGGATGCTCGTGCGCAGTCGCGAACCACTGGCCGAAGTCGCCCACCGGCCGGCCGCCCGTCCAGTACTGGTATTTATGCGCCGCCGGCGGATTGACGACACCGGCGATATGGCCCGAGCCCGCCATCACGTATTCGACGTCGCCGCCGAAGTACCTGGAGCCGAGGAACACCGAAAGCGCCGGCGCGATGTGGTCCTCTTTCGTGGCCAGGTTGTAGACCGGTATCGCGATGTCGGCCAGCGAGACGGTGCGGCCGGCAAGCTCCATCGTGCCGCGCGAGAGGTTGTTCTCGAGATAGCAGTTGCGCAGGTAGAAGGAGTGGTTGGCCGCCGCCATGCGGGTCGAATCGGCATTCCAGTAGAGCAGGTCGAAGGGCAGGGGGTCCTTGCCGCGCATGTAGTTGTTGATGACATAGGGCCAGATCAGGTCGCCCGAGCGCAGCATGTTGAAGGCGGTCGCCATCTTGGTGCCTTCGAGATAGCCCTTCTCGCTCATCGAGCGCTCGACCGCGGCGACCTGATCCTCGTCGACGAAGACCTTGAGGTCGCCGGCATAGGTGAAGTCGACCTGCGTGGTGAAGAAGGTCGCCGACTTGATGCGGTGGTCGCCTTCCTGCGCCAGCAACGCAAGCGCCGCCGCCAGCAGCGTGCCGCCGACGCAATAGCCGATGGCGTTGACCTCCTTCTCGCCGGTCGCCTTCTCGACCATGTCGAGGCCATATTGCAGGCCATCGCGGATATAGGCCTCCCAGCCCTTGGCGCCGTGGCGCTCGTCCGGGTTGATCCAGGAGATGACGAAGACGGTGTGGCCCTGCTCGACCGCCCAGCGGATGAAGGATTTCTGCGGGTTGAGGTCGAGGATATAGTATTTGTTGATCCAGGGCGGGCAGATCAGCAGCGGCCGCTTCAGCACCGTCTCGGTCGCGGGGTCGTATTGGATGATCTCGGCCACGTCGCTGCGGCCGATCACCTTGCCGGGCGTCGTTGCGATGTTCTTGCCGATCTCGAATGGCGCGTAGTCGGCCTGGCGGAGCTTCAGGTCGCCCCGCCCGGCGGCGATGTCCTCGGCCAGCATCTTCATGCCGCGCACCAGGTTTTCGCCGTTGGAGGCGACGGTCTCGCGGAACAGTTCCGGGTTGGTGAGGATGAAGTTAGACGGCGCGATCGCGTTGGAGACCTGCTTGACGTAGAAGCTTGCCTTGTGGCGGGTGTGCTCGTCCAGGCCCTCGGCATGCTCGACGAGGTCCGCGGCCCAGCGCGAGGTAACGAGATAGGCCTGTTTCAGGAAATCGAAGAAGGCGTTACGGCCCCATTCCGGGTCCTGGAAGCGCTTGTCGCCGCGTTCCGGCTTCACCGCGTCCTCGGGCTTTTCGGCGCCGGGGCTGACCTTCTGGATGGCGTTCGCCCAGACCGTCATGTAGCCGGCGAAGAGCCGCGTCTGCGCTTCCAGCGCGCGCTGCGGGTCGGCCAGCCAGTATTCCGAAAGCTTGGAGAAGGTCTTGACCATGTCGACCACGGGTTCGGCGACATGATCGCGCACCTCACCCTTCTCGCGCGGCTCGGCCCAGGCGGAGGCCGCCTTGCCCGCCTGCTCGACCATGCGCGCCATGTTGAGCGCAAAGCGCTCGGGATCTTTCACCAGATATTGCTCGACGGTCGAAGGTCCGCCATTTTCCGCTTTGTCCGAATCGGGCGCCTTGGACATGGTTCGCGGGGTTCCTCCCGGAGCGTTTTCTTGACATATTATCATGGGACATCTGACCGGGTCCAACATGCTCTAACCCGGCTGCCAGGAAAACAATATGACGATTAATGTTGGCGGGACTCATTTTCTCGGCGCCGGTTCGATTTGCCGCATCGCCACCGTGGCCATGGTGCTGTGCGCGCCGCTGCTTACGGGCGGTTGCGAGACCAGCAGCAACACGCACAATCCGACGGCGCTGGCGGAGGGCCCGAAGGACACCGGCTCCTATCCGAACCTCAACATCAAGCCGCAGGTGGCCGCCAAGCAACTGAGCAAGGAAGAGACCGCCGCCAAGCTCGGTGAGCTGAAGGCGGACCAGCAGGCGCAGCTTGCCAAGGGCGGCAGCGCCAAAACGCCTGCCAGCACGACGGCGCTCAACACGCTCGCCAGGACGCATGGCAACGACACGCTGAAGCAGATCGAAGGCAAATGCGATCCCGCCCTCGACCCTAACTGCAATTAGGTCTATATCGCGCGCCGAAAGCGCCCCCGTTTGATCGTCTGGAACTGAAATGGAAGAATTTCACAAGGTCCGCCGGCTTCCGCCCTACGTGTTCGAGCAGGTCAACCGGCTGAAGGCCAGCGCCCGCTCGCGCGGCGCCGACATCATCGACCTTGGCATGGGCAATCCGGACCTGCCGACACCGAAGGCGATCGTCGACAAACTATGCGAAGTGGTGCGCGATCCGCGCACGCATCGTTATTCGTCCTCGCGCGGCATTCCGGGGCTGCGCCGCGCCCAGGCCAACTACTATGCCCGCCGCTTCGGCGTGAAGCTCAATCCCGACACGCAGGTGGTGGCGACGCTCGGCTCGAAGGAAGGTTTCGCCAACATGGCGCAGGCGATCACCGCGCCGGGCGACGTCATCCTCTGCCCCAACCCGACCTATCCGATCCACGCCTTCGGCTTCATCATGTCGGGTGGCGTCATCCGCTCGCTGCAGGTCGAGCCCGATGACGGCTTCATCCCGGCGGTCGAGCGTGGCATCCGCCACTCGATCCCGAAGCCGCTGGCGCTGATCCTCAACTATCCGTCGAACCCGACGGCGCTGGTCGCCTCGCTCGATTTCTACAAGGACGTGGTCGCCTTCGCGAAGAAGAACGACATCATCATCCTGTCCGATCTTGCCTATTCGGAGATCTATTTCGACGGCAATCCGCCGCCTTCGGTGCTGCAGGTTCCGGGCGCGATCGATATCTGCGTCGAGTTCACCTCGATGTCCAAGACCTTCTCCATGCCCGGCTGGCGCATGGGTTTCGCTGTCGGCAACGAGCGGCTGATCGCGGCGCTGACCCGGGTCAAGTCCTACCTCGATTACGGCGCCTTCACGCCGATCCAGGTGGCGGCGGCGCATGCGCTCAACGGCGACGGCGCCGACATCGCCGAGGTGCGCGAGGTCTACCACAAGCGGCGCGACGTCATGGTCGATTCCTTCGGCCGCGCCGGCTGGACCATTCCGGCGCCGGCGGCCTCGATGTTCGCCTGGGCGCCGATCCCGGAACAGTTCCGCCAGCTCGGCTCGCTCGAATTCTCCAAGCTGCTGATCGAGCATGCGGATGTGGCGGTGGCGCCTGGCGTTGGCTTTGGCGAGCATGGCGACGATTTCGTGCGTCTTGCGCTGGTCGAGAACGAGCACCGGATCCGGCAGGCGGCGCGCAACATCAAGCGCTTCCTGGCGTCGACCGCCAAGCAGCCCAACAATGTCGTGCCGCTTACGGCCCGCCGCTAGAGCCGGATGATTTCAGGCCCGTTCGGCCTGAAATCTGAATCCGGCTCTCAATCAAAAGAGATAGAGCATGATGTCGTCCGAAAACCGCTTCACACTTTTCGGCATCATGCTCTAGCTCGCCGCACATCACACCGACCAATCTTTGAGGGGCGTCGCCGGACATGGCTGAAGCGTTGCGTGTTGGAATTGCCGGCCTCGGCACGGTTGGCGCCTCGGTGGCGCGCGTGCTCAGCGAAAAGGCCGCCGAACTTACCCGCCAGTGCGGCCGCGACATCGTCGTGGCGGCCGTCTCGGCCCGCGACCCGAAGCGCGACCGTGGGGTCGATCTCAGCTTCGCCAAGTGGTTCGACGACGCCGTAAAGATGGCCGAAACGGCCGATATTGATGTCTTCGTCGAGCTGATCGGCGGCGAGGAAGGGCCCGCCCACGCATCGGTGAAGGCGGCGCTCGAGGCCGGCCGCCATGTGGTGACCGCCAACAAGGCGCTGCTTGCCAAGCATGGCGTCGCGCTTGCGGAGATCGCCGAGAAGAAGGGCGTGCTGCTGAACTACGAAGCGGCGGTGGCAGGCGGTATCCCGGTCATCAAGACGATGCGCGAGGCGATGGCCGGCAATCAGGTCACCCGCGTCTTCGGCATCCTCAACGGCACCTGCAACTATATCCTGACCCGCATGGAGGCCGAAGGCATCTCCTTCGACGCCTGCCTCAAGGACGCGCAGCGGCTCGGCTATGCCGAAGCAGATCCGACCTTCGACATCGAGGGCCACGACACGGCGCACAAGCTGTCGATCCTGACCAGCCTTGCCTTCGGCACGAAGATCGCCGCCAACGATATCTATATGGAAGGCATCTCCAACATCACCCAGGCCGACATTCGCGCGGCGGCAGAACTCGGCTACAGGATCAAGCTGCTCGGCGTCGCGCAGCTCACCGAAAGCGGCATCGAGCAGCGCGTGCACCCGACCATGGTGCCGACGGCATCGGTCATCGCGCAGGTGCACGGCGTCACCAATGCGGTAGCGATCGAGACCGACATCCTGGGGGAGCTGCTGCTTTCCGGTCCCGGCGCCGGCGGCAACGCGACGGCCTCGGCGGTGGTCGGCGATATCGCCGACATCGCCAAGAGCCGGCCGGGCTTCCAGCACGCACCGGTCTTCGGCTGGCCGGCAAGGGAATTGAAGCCCTACAGGAAAGCGCAGATGCGCAGCCATGCCGGCGGCTATTTCATCCGGCTCACCGTGCATGACCGCATCGGCGTCTTCGCGGCGATCGCCAAGCGCATGGCCGACAACGACATCTCGCTGGAATCGATCGTGCAGCAGGCGGCCGGTCCGGAAACCCAGGCGCAGAAGACGGTGATCCTCGTCACCCACGAGACGACCGAAGCGGCAGTGCGCAAGGCGGTCGAGGGCATCACCAAGGACGGCCATCTGACCGACAAACCGCAGGTGATCCGCATCGAGCGGGCGGAATAGTCCGAGTCACATTCCGCCTTCAATCGATTGATATTGTTGCGGTTTCAAAAATCGCTGCGGCAAGTCTTGCCGTTGTCATGGAGCTTTGACACAAGAAGCGCGCCTCTGGCGGGAGGCGCGCTATAATGTCAACGAGGAATGCTCATTCATGAACATGGCCCAGAATATCGCACCCGGCCTCGACCGTATCCTCACCATGGAAGTGGTGCGCGTCACCGAGCGGGCGGCGGTCGCGGCGGCCAGGTTACGCGGGCGCGGCGATGAGAAGGCCGCCGATCAGGTCGCCGTCGATGCGATGCGCCAGGAGCTCAACCGGCTGGCCATCAAGGGCACCGTTGTGATCGGCGAGGGCGAGCGCGACGAGGCGCCGATGCTCTATATCGGCGAGGAGGTCGGCACCGGCAAAGGTCCGGCGGTCGACATCGCGCTCGATCCGCTCGAAGGCACGACGATCTGCGCCAAGAACCTGCCCAATGCGCTGGCCGTCATCGCCATTGCAGAAAAGGGCAGCCTGCTGTTCGCGCCGGATGTCTATATGGACAAGATCGCCATCGGGCCCGGCTATCCGGAAGGCTTGATCGATATCGACGCGCCGCCGGCCGAGAACATCGCCAATCTCGCCAAGGCCAAGGGCGTGGCGGTGCCCGACATCACGGCCTGCATCCTCGACCGGCCGCGCCACGCCAAGCTGATCGACGCCGTGCGCGCGACGGGCGCTGCGATCCGGCTGATCGGCGACGGCGATGTCGCCGGCGTCATCCACACCACCGACCCGGACGAGACCGGCATCGACATTTATCTTGGAACCGGCGGCGCGCCGGAGGGAGTGCTGGCCGCGGCGGCACTTCGCTGCACCGGCGGACAGATGCAGGGTCGGCTGATCCTCGACACGCCGGAGAAGGTGGCGCGAGCCGAGAAGATGGGCATTTCCGATCCGAAGCGGATCTATCGCGCGCAGGACATGGCTCGCGGCGACGTGCTGTTTGCGGCGACCGGCGTCACCGACGGCAATCTGCTCGACGGGGTGAAGTTCGGCCGCACCTTCATCACCACGCACACCATCGTGCTGCGCTCGTCCTCGCGCACCGTGCGCGAGATCAAGGCGCGCCATCAGGATCTGGAAAAGTTTTGATTCCGTCCTGTTCAGCCGTCGCATATTGATATCGTCGAAATGAGTCTATGCAGACGGCGCGTCGCATGACGGGGGAAAAACGCTTCTTTCTCGATGTCAGGCAATCGGCGACCGGTGTTTCCTGGGAGCACCGGCTGACCGAGCGGCAGGACATGGCTGCTTTAGCCATCGCGCAAGGCCATGGGGTGCCGGATATCGTCGCAAGGGTGCTGGCCGGGCGCGGCGTGACGGTCGAGCAGACCGAGCGCTTCCTCGATCCGACCATCCGCGAGCTTTTGCCGAACCCGGCCTCGCTCACCGACATGGAGAAGGCGGCGACGCGGCTGGCGGAGGCGATCGTCGCCCGCGAGAAGGTGGCGATCTTCGGCGACTACGATGTCGACGGCGCGGCCTCGTCGGCGCTGCTGAAACGCTTCCTCACGCATTTCTCGGTGCCGTCCGAGATCTATATCCCAGACCGGATTTTCGAGGGCTACGGTCCGAATCCGGAGGCGATGCGCGAGCTGATCTCGCGCGGCGCGAAGCTTATCGTCACGGTCGACTGCGGCACCAACAGCGGCGTGTCGATCGAGGCGGCGAAGCAGGCCGGCGCCGATGTCGTGGTGCTCGACCATCACCAGGTCGGCGGGCCGCTGCCGGGGGCGGACGCGGTGGTCAACCCGAACCGGGAGGACGATCTTTCGGGGCAAGGGAATCTCTGCGCCGCCGGCGTCGTCTTCCTCTGCCTGGTGCAGACGGCGAAGGTGCTGCGCGAAAAGCTGCCGAACGCAGCGCCCTTCGATCTGCTCGCAATGCTCGACCTCGTCGCGCTGGCGACGGTTTGCGATGTGGTGCCGCTTACCGGCGTGAACCGCGCCTTCGTGGTCAAGGGGCTGCAGGTGACGCGCCAGCAGAAGAATGAAGGGCTGGCAGCGCTTGCGCGGGTCTCGCGCATCGGCGAGCCGATCAACACCTTCCATCTCGCCTATCTGATCGGGCCGCGCATCAATGCCGGCGGGCGCATCGGCGATGCCGCGCTCGGCAGCCGGCTGCTCGCCACCGACGATCCGGTGGAGGCCGCGAGCATTGCCGAAACGCTGAACCTTCTCAACCAGGAGCGGCAGCAGATGGAGATGGAGATGCTGGCCGAGGCGCGCGCCGAGGCCGATGCCGAGCTTGCCGGCGGCAATGGGCCAGCGATCGTCGTCACCGCCAGCAACAGCTGGCATCCCGGCATCGTCGGGCTGCTCGCCTCGCGGCTCAAGGAGCATGCGCGCCGTCCCGCCTTCGCGATCGCCTTCAACGCCAATGGCATCGGCACCGGCTCGGGACGCTCGGTCTCCGGTTTCGATCTCGGGCGGCTGGTGCGCGAGGCGGCCGATGCCGGGCTGATCGTCAAGGGCGGCGGCCACGGCATGGCGGCCGGCATCACCGTCGAACGGGCCAGGCTCGGGGCGCTGCGAGCCTTCTTCGAGGAGCGCGCGGCGGCGGATGTGTTCCGGCTGCAGAGCGAGGAAAGCCTGGCGATCGACGGCGCTTTAGCCGCCGAGGGGGCGACGCTGGCGCTCCTCGACGCGCTGGAAAAAGCCGGTCCGTTCGGCGCAGGACATATCTCGCCGGTGTTCGTGCTGCCGCGCCACAGGCTTGCCGATGCGCGGCCGGTCGGCACCAATCACATTCGCGCCGACCTGCAGTCGCAAAGCGGCGGCAGCCTCCAGGCGATCGCATTCCGGGCCGTCGATACCGCGCTCGGCGAATTCCTGTTCAGGAACAGGGGCAAGACGGTGCACGTCGCCGGCTCGCTGTCAGGCAATTACTGGAACGGCAATCGCACAGTGCAATTCCGCATCACGGATGCGGCGATTGCTTGAGCCCGATGCTTCGGATCAGGCGAGCACCGTCTGCAGCCGCGTCAATTCGCTGATCTGGGACATGGTCGCCTGATAGCCGAGGCGGATCGCCTCGTCGGCGCGGTGGAACTCGGTCAGGCCGATATGGCTGAGCTTCGGCTGAAGCGACATATCGGGCGGATCGCCGGCCAGCCTTGCGCGCGAAATCCGATCCTGGATGATGTTGAATGCCTCGACCATGACGCCGGTGATGCCGAGACGGGTCTGGTGCGGCTGGTGCAGAGAATTGGCCTGACCGGGACGCGGCGCGTCCTTCTCGATCACGAGCTCGCCCGCGCTGTGCTTGATCACCGCGGCACGGCCGAACAGGTCGTAGTGCAGGTTGACGGCCACGACGAGCGGCTGCTCATAGGCACGGCAGACCGAGACTGGCACCGGATTGACCAGCGCGCCGTCGACCAGCACGCGGCCGTTGCAGTCCACGGGTTCGAAGACGCCGGGCAGTGCGTAGGATGCGCGCATGGCGGTGATCAGCGAACCATTCGACAGCCAGATTTCGTGGCCGGTGCGGATTTCCGAAGCGACGGCGACAAACGGCTTCGACAGATCCTCGAAACGGATGCCGTTCATATGCTCGCGCAGGCGGGCGTCGAGCTTCATGCCGCCAAACAGGCCGCTGCCGCGCAGATTGAGATCGAGAAGGCCGAAGAGGCGCCGCTTGTTGGTCAGGCTTCTGGCGAAATCCTCCAGCTCGTCCAGTTTGCCGGCAAGGTAGCAGCCGCCGACGAGCGCGCCGATCGAGGTGCCGGCGATCATCGAGACTTCGATGCCGGCTTCGTCGAGCGCGCGCAGGACACCGATATGGGCCCAGCCGCGGGCGCAGCCGCCGCCGAGCGCCAGCGAGATGCCCGCCTTCTTCGTCGTTATCGACTCGGGCACGCCGCCGGACGATGCGGGGCCGTTGGCCTCCTGAACGTCAGGTCTGCTGCGCAATGACGCCCATTCGAGCATCACGATCTCCCCTTGTCCCTTATCCCTTCTATCACAAGGATGTTTGAGAATAGTGAATGTGAGTGGTTTGTGAATACTGAATGGTTCACACTGGCTTCCGATACGTCTGATCCGCATCGAACAGCGGCTTGCTACCGTCATCGGCAAGCGTCGCCTTGCCGTCGTTCAGCCCCACCGTCCGATAAAAACAAGAACGTCTGCCGGTGTGGCAGGTTGCGTCTTGGCCCAGTACTTTGACGGTCAACCATATCGCATCCTGGTCACAATCCGTGCGCATCTCGACGACGCGCTGGAAATTGCCCGAGGTCTCGCCCTTCTTCCAGAGCGCGTTGCGTGAACGCGACCAATAGTGGGCAATGCCCGTCTCAAGTGTCAGCGCCAGCGCCTCGGCATTCATATGCGCGACCATCAAAAGCATGCCGTCGCCGGCATCGGTGACGACGACGGTCACGAGGCCGGCGGCATCGAAGCGCGGAGAAAAGACGGTGCCTTCCTCCAGCGCCTTCTTATCTGCTGGAGCTTTGGGAAATTCGAGTGCCGACATTGCCGGTCCCTGTTTGATTTCAAGACGTGCAGATATGCACGCGGCCGGGCCTGCAAAATGGCGGCTTCCTACGTTTCCGGCGTACACGTAATTCAATACGCTCCGCGCCGGATCTCGGAAACCACCATTTTCGACGCAGCCTACCCCTTTAGCAGGTGACGGCCGACGATCAGGCGCGCACCATGGTGACGAAGCGCACCTGTTCCTCGGGCGTGTCCTTGAAGACACCGGTGAAGGTCGAGGTGAGAGTGGTCGAGCCCTGCTTGCGGATTCCGCGCATGGCCATGCACATATGCTCGGCCTCGATCATGACGGCGACGCCGCGCGGGTTGAGAACATCCTGGATCACGCCGGCGATCTGTGCGGTCATTGCCTCCTGGGTCTGCAGGCGATGCGCGAAGATGTCGACGACGCGCGCGATCTTCGACAGGCCGACGACTTTGCCGTCCGGCAGGTAGCCGACATGCGCCTTGCCGATGATCGGCACCATGTGGTGCTCGCAATGGGAGTGGAACTTGATGTCCCTGACGATCACGAGATCGTCATAGCCGGCCACTTCCTCGAAGGTTCGCCCGAGCTCCTCGGCCGGGCACATGTCGTAGCCGTTGAACATCTCGCGGAAGGCTTTGGTGACGCGTTTGGGCGTGTCGACAAGGCCTTCGCGATCCGGGTTGTCGCCGGTCCAGCGCAAAAGCGTGCGCACGGCGGCCTCGACCTCGGCCTCGCTCGGGCGATCGGTGACGGGTTTCTCCATATAGGAGGCGGGGGGCATGAGTTTCTTGATGACGGCATCCATAAAAGGCGTCTCCCGTAGTCCCACTCAAAGGCGGGACGAGTTGAACGGACCACGACCTTTCGGGTGAAACTCGCCCGGTTTCCAGCCCGTAAGCGGCGTGAACAGATGAGCAATGACAATGGCTTGAGCTTGCCTTGTCGATGCCCGACTGCCCGCATTATATATGGTCGTGCAGAGCGAAAGGAAGACGCAACAGCGGCAAACACTGTTCGCTCGGCGGCGACGGATTGGAAAAATATGATCGACGACGTCTACAATGCGAAAATTCTGGGCTTCGCTGGAAACATCGCCCGGATCGGCCGGCTCGATCACCCCGATGCGACCGCCAGGGCGCACTCCAAATTGTGCGGCTCGACCGTCACCGTCGACCTCAAAATGGACGGTGATGTGGTGACCGATTTCGCCCACGACGTGAAAGCCTGTGCGCTTGGCCAGGCTTCCTCCTCGATCATGGCTGAGCATGTCATCGGCGCCAACGCGGATGAGCTGCGCGCGGTGCGCGAGACCATGCTGAAGATGCTGAAGGAAAACGGCGCGCCGCCGGAAGGCCGCTTCGCCGATCTCAAATATCTGGAGCCGGTGCGCGACTACAAGGCGCGCCACGCCTCGACCATGCTGACCTTCGACGCGGTGGTCGACGCGATCGGCCAGATCGAGAAGAAGCGCGCCGGACAGGCGGCCTGATCTAAGCCACGCTTCTGCGTTCGGCGAATTCGTCTCGTATCCAGTCGGCGAAGCCCGCGGCCGGGTCGGAAAGGTCCGCCAAATTTCTCGCCACCAGCCAGTAGGCGCCGGACGCGACGTCGACGTCGAAGGGCTTGACCAGCGCGCCGGAAGCGAGCTCGTCGCCGATCTGCAAGAGATCGCCGAGCGCCACGCCGTGGCCGAGCAGCGCCGCCTGCTTTGACAGCGAGGCGTCGGCGAGCATAGGGCCGCGCGCCGGGATGGCGTCGGCCGGCACTCCGGCCGCCTCGAACCAGCGCGTCCAGCTCTGGCGATTTTCCTCATGCAGCAGCGTGTAGTGGCGCAGATCGACCGGTCTCTCAAGGGGAGGGCCGGATGCCAGCAGCGCCGGCGAGAGCACCGGAGAATCGACGGTCGAGGCCAGGCGCTCGGCATCGCTGCGCGGCCAGGCGGTCGCGTGCTGGCTGAAGCGCAAGGCGAGCTCGGGTTGGCCGCTGCGGAACTCGATCAGCCTCGGATCGACATCCAGCGAAACGTCGATATCGGGCCGCAACTGACGAAAGCGGTTGAGCCTCGGGACCAGCCATACGGCGGCAAAGGAGCACCGCCATGAACCAGTTGCTGGCCATCCTGAGCGACGTCATACGGGTCGCGACCTTTCAATGGCACGGTGGAGCCGGCGGTAGCCGCCGTTGCGATGACCATCATGAGCATAGGTCATGTCATCACGCGCCGCGGACGGACAAGTATCCTGTCCGCCGCTCCAGACCATGAGAGGCAGAAGACCATTGCGCTACCGGCCCGAAGCCCACATCTATCGCGCAGCGAAGCGCGCTATGGAGCAAAGTGGTTGACTGACCACCATGGGCATACGCACGACGCCCGGCGGGTCCAGCACGGGCGTAACTGGCCGGGACCCTGGCGCAGGACGCCGGGGCGCGTCGTTGGCACGTCGCTGGTGCGGCTTTACCAGCTGACGCTTTCCGGCTTCGTCGGCAACAATTGCCGGCATCTGCCGACCTGTTCGGAATACGCGCATGAGGCGATCGCCCGCCATGGCCTGTGGGCTGGCGGCTGGATGGCGCTGTTTCGGGTCTCGCGCTGCGGACCGTTCGGAACGCACGGCATCGACCGCGTGCCCGAGACGCTTGCCGAGCGCTATGTCTGGTTCATGCCCTGGCGCTACTGGCAGATCGGCAGGAAACGCGGCGAAGCGGAGCGCTGACCGCATCGACGTTCCGCACGCCGCGTTTACGATCCGGTAGGGTTAACACCAAGCTGCACAAACGCTGCGAATTTGAGACAAAATCGGGACAAGACGCCTCGCTAAGCCGCTCTCCGTAATTCCTTCCAAGAGTGAGCTTCGCATGCGCCAGATGGACCGCTATCCCTTCATTATTGCCATTGTCCTCTTCCTTCTGGCCTGGATGCTCGGCCTGCCGATGCGGGCGCAATCGGCGCCGCTCGAGGACATCCACTGCACCCTGATCCAGGATTCGACGAGCGGCGCGACGCTTTACCAGGACGGCGTCTGCGACCGGCGCGTCAGCCCGGCCTCCACCTTCAAGGTGCCTCTGGCGCTGATCGGCTACGATTCCGGAATCCTGAGCGACCAGCACGCACCGAGCTGGGAGTACAAACCGGAGTTCAACGCGGTGAAGCGCGACCGCAAGACCGTCGATCCGACGATCTGGGAACGCGATTCCATCATCTGGTATTCGCGCGAGATCACGCGCCGGCTTGGGGCCGATCGTTTCGCCGACTATGTATCGAAATTCGGCTACGGCAATGCGGATGTCTCAGGCGGCGCCGGCAAGAATGACGGCCTCGCCAACTCCTGGGTCGATTCCTCGCTCGAGATATCGCCCATCGAGCAAGCGGCTTTCCTGCGGCGGCTGCTTGCCGGCAAAACGCCGGTCTCGGCGAAGGCGCATGAGATGACGAGAGCGATCATCCCGAGCTTCAAGGCGGGCGGCTGGAGCGTGCAGGGCAAGACCGGCAGCACGGGGCTCGACAAGAACAAGCGGTCGCTCGGATGGTTCGTCGGCTGGGCCGAGAAGGACGGCCGCCGGATCGTGTTCGCTCGATTGGTCGTCGACGGCACGCGCGGCGACATGCCGAAGGGCCTCGCCACGCGGGCGGCCTTCCTGAAGGATCTGCCGCAGCTGGTGAAATGATCGGCGTCAGGCGCTTCGGCGGGCGCGCAGCAAGTGCCCGCCGGAATGGTTTCGGCCAGGGTTAGGGGCTCTGGCAAAACGCGCAGCGATGGCACCGCTCTCGAGATCCTCGACGTCGTCGAAGCCAAGGTCGTTGAGGGATTTCGCCAGCGCGCCGGGATCGAAGAAGCTGATCCAAGGCTCGCCGACCGATGCGACGCGCTCGGCATAGAAGGCAAGCGTTGCCTGTCCCGCCATATCGCGGTTCTCGGCCGGTTCGCTGTAGTCGAACACGACCTCGGAGCCGGGGATGCCGGCGATGTAGGACAGCGTGCCGAAGATCGCTTCCCGGGTCAGATAAGGCACCACTCCAAGCCACATGAAGAAGCTCGGCTCGGTCGGCTTGAGACCGGCGGATGACAGTTCTCCCGAAAGAAGCTGGCGCTCGAAATTGACGGGCACAAATGTCGCCGGCGACGCCAGGCCGGCATCGGCGATGAGCCGCCGCTTCCAGGCCTGCGTCGCCGGGTGGTCGACCTCGAAGACCGCGAGGTCCGGGTGCGGGTTGCGCAGCGAAAACGTGTCGAGGCCGGCGCCGAGCACCACGAGCTGGCGAACGCCGCGCCGCACCGCCGCCGCCAGCCAATCCTCGGCGAGCCGCGCACGCGCCGCCACGAACAGGCGCATGCGGCGCCCGTGCTCGTCTTCCTGCCCGAGATCCAGCGCCGTCGGGGCGCCGTCACCCAGAATTGCCGCGGCATAGGGGTCGCGAAACAGCGCGGCCTGTGGCGAAAACTGGTGCATCGCCCGCAGGCGGGCGACACGCAGGGCGGTTCGGCTGGGTGTTGCTTCTTCCATTCCAGTCATCCAAATCTGCTCCGGGATTATTGGCAAGCCTTTGCGACCAGCCTGCGACATCGCTGGCGACATTTCCTGACGGCCGCTCTTTACCTGGGACGGCACTGCCTCTAAAACCGCGCCCGCCGGCTCTCCGGCTAACCCTCTGCATGCCCCAGCATATTCCTGCGACATGCATTTTCACCACCCGCGCTCGTTTGCGGGACTGGATAGGAGAACTCTGATGCTGAATTCCGTTTCCCTGACGTTTCCCGATGGTTCGGTCCGCGACTATGACGCGGCGATGACCGGCGCCGGCCTTGCCGAATCGATCTCGAAGTCGCTGGCCAAGAAGGCCGTGGCCTATGCGATCGACGGCACCGTCCGCGACCTTTCAGACCCGCTCGGCAAGTCCGGCAAGGTCGAGATCATCACCCGCGAGGATCCGCGCGCGCTGGAGCTCATCCGTCACGACGCAGCCCATGTGCTGGCCGAGGCCGTGCAGGAGCTTTGGCCGGGAACGCAAGTGACCATCGGGCCGGTGATCGAGAACGGATTCTATTACGACTTCGCGAGGAATGAGCCGTTCACGCCGGACGATTTCCCGGCGATCGAAAAGAAGATGCGTGAGATCATCGCCCGCAACAAGCCGTTCACCAAGGAAGTCTGGTCGCGCGAGAAGGCGAAGAAGGTCTTTGCCGACAAGGGCGAGCGTTACAAGGTCGAGCTGATCGACGCCATTCCCGAGGACCAGGACATCAAGATCTACGCGCAGGGCGACTGGTTCGACCTCTGCCGCGGTCCGCATATGGCCTCGACCGGGCAGGTCGGCAACGCCTTCAAGCTGATGAAGGTGGCGGGCGCCTATTGGCGCGGCGATTCCAACAACCCGATGCTGACGCGCATCTACGGCACCGCCTTTGCCGACCAGGCGCAGCTAGAGGCCTACCAGACGCTGCTGGAGGAGGCCGAGAAGCGCGACCACCGCAAGCTCGGCCGCGAGATGGATCTGTTCCATTTCCAGGAGGAGGGGCCTGGCGTCGTCTTCTGGCACGCCAAGGGCTGGAAGATGTTCCAGAACCTGGTCAACTACATGCGCCGTCGCCTCGACGAGCACGGCTACCAGGAGGTCAACGCGCCGCAGGTTCTGGACAAGAGCCTGTGGGAGACGTCGGGACACTGGGGCTGGTATCGCGACGCGATGTTCAAGGTGACGGTTGCCGGCGACGATACCGACGACGACCGCATCTTCGCGCTGAAGCCGATGAACTGCCCCGGCCATGTGCAGATCTTCAAGCATGGGTTGAAGTCTTACCGCGAACTGCCCGTGAAGCTTGCCGAGTTCGGCAATGTGCATCGCTACGAGCCGTCGGGCGCGCTGCACGGGCTGATGCGCGTGCGCGGCTTCACGCAGGACGACGCGCATATCTTCTGCACCGAGGAGCAGCTGGCCGCGGAATGCCTGCGCATCAACGACCTGATCCTGTCGACCTATGCCGATTTCGGCTTCGACGAGGTCGCCGTGAAGCTGTCGACGCGCCCGGACAAGCGCGTGGGCACCGACGAGGCCTGGGACCATGCCGAGGCGATCATGAGCAATGTGCTGGAGACGATCCGCACGCGCTCCGGCAACCGCATCAAGACCTCGGTCAATCCGGGCGAGGGCGCCTTCTACGGTCCGAAGTTCGAATATGTGCTGAAGGACGCCATCGGCCGCGAATGGCAATGCGGCACCACGCAGGTCGACTTCAACCTGCCGGAGCGCTTCGGCGCCTTCTATATCGGCTCGGATTCGGAGAAGAAGCAGCCGGTCATGGTGCACCGCGCGGTGTGCGGCTCGATGGAACGCTTCCTCGGCATCCTGATCGAGAATTATTCCGGCCATTTCCCGCTGTGGTTCGCGCCGCTGCAGGTGGTGGTGGCGACGATCACCTCCGATGCCGACGACTATGCGATGAAGGTCGTCGAGCGGCTGAAGGCGGCCGGCCTGCTGGCCGAGGCCGACCTGCGCAACGAGAAGATCAACTACAAGGTGCGCGAGCACTCGCTGGCCAAGGTCCCGGTCATTCTCGTCTGCGGCAAGCGCGAGGCGGAAGAGGACAGCGTCAATATCCGCCGGTTGGGCTCCCGCGACCAGGAATCGCTGAAGCTCGCCGACGCGGTGACGTTGCTGGCCGAGGAGGCGATCTCGCCCGACCGCAAGCGCCGCGCGGCCTGAATGTCCGGGGTCCTCTCGAGTGGCGGTGGCATGGTCCACCGCCATTTTCACACGCCTGTCACGCCCACCATGTAACGAGCCGCCATGCTCAAGCTGAAACTGCGGGAAAGGCCGTTTCCCGAGCTCACTTATGCCAACCAGCATCAGCCGGCGCTGACGCGGTGGTTCATCCATTCCGTCGAAGGCCTGTCGGGCCGCGACCGCTTTGCAGTGCTCTATGACTTCTGGCGCCGCCAGGTTGTCCCAACGGGCGAACGCGTGTTCAGCCGCATGCTGGAGCTGATCGACGTCAAGGTGCGCAACGCCGCCCAGTGGCCGCCGCCGAATTTGCCGGATACGCCGCTGGTGATCATCGCCAACCATCCGTTCGGCATTGGCGACGGCATCGCCGTGCTTTCGCTCGCCGAGCAGCTCGGACGACCGTTCCGGGTCATAATCCATAAGGATCTGCTCAGAATCCGCGAGATGGAAGCCTATTCGCTGCCGATCGATTTTTCCGAGACCAAAGAGGCGCTGAAGAACAACATGGCGGTGCGCCACGAGGCCGTGCGGCTGTTGAAGGAAGGCATCACCATCGTCGTCTTCCCGGCCGGCGGCGTCGCCACGGCGCCGAAGGGGTTCGGCCGGGCGATCGACCTGCCGTGGAAGATGTTTCCCGCCAAGCTGATCCAGGAGGCCAAGGCCTCGGTCATCCCGATGCATTTTTCCGGCCAGAACGGCCGCCTGTTCCATCTCGTCAGCGGGCCGATGAACATGGCCGAGCGCGACAACCGCGTGGCGAAGTTCGTCGGCAAGGCTTCGCTGACGCTGCGCACGTCCTTGCTTATCCGCGAATTCGCGCGCCTGTCCGGCAAGGCGATCGAGGTGCGCATCGGCGATGTGCTGAAGTGGGGCGAGCTCGAGCCGTTGCGCGACCGCAAGGCGCTGCTCGATCGGCTCTACCAAGCGGTCTTTGATCTTGCTCCGGCGGCTGCGCCGCGAGGACGCGTGCCGTTCCTGCCAAAGCGGATGCGCAAAGCCGCCTGAGTATAGCGATCAGTCCGCGCCTTCCTCGGGATCGATGGCGGACGATTCGTTGGCCACGACCTCGATCTCCTGGTTCTGGCCGGCAACGACCGTGAAATCCTTCTGGTAGATCCGGTCGCGGTTCTTGGCGATGATGGTGTATTGGCCCTCGGCCAGCACCATCGAGGCGAAGGCACCGACGGCTTCCTTGATCGGATCGCCGGATTCATTGAGCAGCGACCAGGAGGTGTCGGCAATGGCTTCGCCGCCGGGCTCGCGCACCAGCTTCATCGTCATCTCGGCCGCGCGGTGCTCGACGGTCGCCTCCGTCAGCTTGCCGGCCTCGACGCGGATGTCGGAGCGGATCACGGCATTGACCGCGCCATAGGTGGAGACGATGTGGTACGTACCGGCGTTCAGCCGCACCACGGTGTTCGGCTCGACATCGGGGGCGATCAGCGCACGGTCGCCATTGGGCTCTGCGTGGCCCTCATAGATCGCGAAACGCAGTTTCTTCGGCGGGATATGCGCGCCGCCCGACGTCACGGCGTCGAGCTTCAAGCCGCCGGCGTCGAGCACGAGGCTCTCGCGCTTGGTATCCTTGCCGACGGTGATGCGCTTGGTGGCGCCGGCCCGCCCATAGGAGGCATGGACGAGATAGCTGCCGGGATCGAGCTGGAACACCGCCGTGCCGCCATGGGCGGACGCCACCATCGGCAACTTGCCGTCGCTAGCGGCCTCCGGCTTGAACACACGCCAGACGATGCCGCGGGTGATGTCCGCGCCCTTGTCGGTCAGTTGCGCCGAAAGGGTGATCGCGCCGCCGCTGCCAAGCGCCAGCGACCTCTCGCTCTTCGGCGTCGCATAGCTCGACATGCCCGGTAGTTTGAGTTTGTCGACATCGTTGGCGTTCTGGGCCAGCGCGAAGGAAACCGGCACCGCGAACAGCGCGGCGACCAGCCAGACCACGACAAAGCGCAGAGTCCCCTCAAACATGCCTTGCGTTGAAGCCCAAGGCGGTGGCAATTTCAAGGCTCAAGAGCCTGCCGCGTTCAGCCGGGGCTCTTTATCCGGCGTATAATGCGTCATTGCCCGAGCCGCCCGACCTCCCGATGGCGCGCTTCAGCCCAAAATTGAATGCTTCTAGGAGACTTGCGCCCATGGCGTCGCCGATCATCGACTTCCTGCTGACCCGCAATTCCGCGCCGATTCCCGACCTCAAGGCGCCGGCGCCGAGCGATGCGGAGATCGCCACCATGATCGCCGCCGCCTCGCGCGTTCCCGATCACGGCCGGCTCGAGCCTTGGCGGTTCATCCTCTACCGCGGGGAGGCGCGGGTCGAGATCGGCAGGAAGCTTGCCGCGCTTGCCGAACTGCGCGAGGGGCCGCTGCCCGAAGGCCGGCGCAACCAGGAGCTGGCGCGCTTTTCGCGCGCGCCGCTGGTGATCGGCGTGGTGTCGGTGCCGAGGGAGAATCCCAAAATCCCGCAATGGGAGATGTTCCTGTCGGGCGGAATGGCGGCTATGAATCTGATGATTGCAGCCAATGCGCTGGGCTACGGCACCAACATGATCAGCAACTGGTATTCCGACGTTGCAGAGGGCAGGGCGATCCTTGGATTGTCGCCGCAGGAGCGCGTTGTCGGCTTCGTCCATATCGGCTCCTATCAGGGGCCGGCGCCGGAGCGGCCGCGGCCCGATCCGGCGAAGCTCTATGCCGACTACGCCGGGCCCTGGGCCGGCTGACATGTTCTACGAGCCTTCGAAGGGGCATGGCCTGCCGCATGATCCGTCGAAGGCGATCGTGGCGCCCCGCCCCATCGGATGGATCTCGACCATCGACAGGGAAGGCAGGCTCAACCTCGCTCCCTATTCCTACTTCAACGCCTTTTCGACGCGTCCCTTCATCGTCTGGTTCTCATCCGAGGGCCAGAAGGACAGCGCTGCGGTTGCGGCGGAGACGGGCGAATTCGTCACCAACCTCGTCAGTCGCGAGCTCGCCGAGAAGATGAACCGCACGGCGGTGGACGCGCCGCGCGGCGTCAGCGAGTTCGCCTATGCCGATCTCGCCATGGCGCCGTCGCGCCTGGTTGCGCCGCCGCGCGTGGCCGCGGCGCCGGCAGCGCTCGAATGCCGGGTGACGGAGATATTCCGGCCACGGGCGCTGGACGGCACCGAGACCAGCGCCATCGTCGTCGCCGGCGAGGTCGCCGGCGTCCATATCGACGATACCTATCTCAAGGACGGCCTGTTCGACATAGTGAGAGCCGGCAATGTCGCCCGGCTCGGCTATATGGACTATGCCAGCGTCAACGAGATTTTCTCGATGCGGCGGCCGCGCTGGGGGAAAGACTGACCGGAGGGCATGTCACGGAAGGTTGACCATGGTCGCGAAACTGATTGTCCAGACATTCCTGTGGTTCGGTTTCATGGGCGCGCTGCTCTTCGTGTCGGCCGGAACGTTGTATTGGCCGGGAGCCTGGGCCTTTCTGGTGCTTATGGTGGAGCTCAGCCTGACGCTTGGCGTGGCGCTTGCCAGGCGCGATCCCGGCCTGATGAACGAACGCCTCAGCCCGCCGATCCAGAAGGACCAGACGGCGGCCGACAGGATCCTGCTTTCCATTCTACTCATCGGCATCTTTGCCTGGCAGGCGCTGATGGGTCTCGACTTCCGCTTTGCATGGTCCGCGGTTCCGTCGTGGCTGCAGGTGATCGGCGCGATCGTCCTGCTGGTCAGCATCTGGATCTGCTACCTGACGATGCTGGAAAACAGCTTTGCCGCCCCGGTCGTCAAGATCCAGGGCGAGCGCGGCCAGAAGGTGATCACCACCGGCCCTTACAGCTACGTCCGTCACCCGATGTATGCCGGCGCCATCCTCTTCTTCGCCGGCACCGCGCTGCTGCTCGGTTCATGGTGGGGGCTGGCATCGGTGCTTGCCTTCGTCGTTCTGCTCGCCATCCGCACCTTCATCGAGGAAAAGACGCTGCGCACCGGCCTTCAGGGCTATGACGACTATGCCGAGCAGGTCCGCTACCGGCTGATCCCGCTGGTCTGGTAGCGGCCTAAAGCGCGTCGCGATCCTTCGGATTCGCTCCATGCGCTTCAGTTTTTTTGATTTTACGCATGTCTTGGTCCCGAAACCGGTTCCCACTTTCGGGAGACATGCTTTAGGCGGAAATCCCCGCGGCCTTGGCGCGGGCGAGCAGCCGTTCGGCGAGCCGCAGATGCGGTCGGTCATACATCTTACCCTCGATGCCGACCACGCCCGGATTTCCGGCTGCGGCGAAGGCGTCGACGATCGCCCGCGAGCGCGCGACCGCCTCGGCCGAGGGCGTGAAGGCGGCGTTGATGACCGGCACCTGCGCCGGATGGATCGCCATCTTGCCGGTGAAGCCGTCGCGCTCGGCCTCGCGGCATTCGGCCTCGAAAGCGGCCATGTCGCGAAAATCCGGAAAGACGGTGTCGATTGCAGCAACTTCCGCCGCGGCGGCGGCCAGGATGGTCATGGAGCGAGCCAGGCGAAACACATCGGTGTAGCCGCCGCGCTCGTCGCGCGCCGAGCGCGCGCCGATCGCCGCCGACAAATCCTCGGCGCCCCAGGTCAGGCCGGCGAGACGCGCGCTTATCCCGGTATAACTTGCCGCCGCCAGCACGCCGGCCGCGGTTTCGGTGATGATCGGCAGTATCCTTGTGCCGCCGTCAGGCAGTCCGTTTTCGGCTTCGTGCACCCGAAGCTTCGCCGCCAGCTGCTGGACGTCCTGTCCGCTGTTCGACTTCGGCAGCATGATGCCGTCTAGTCTTGCCGGGACAAGTGCCGCGAGGTCGTCGTCGGTCAGGCCGGTCGACAGGTCGTTGACGCGCACATAGATGGCCGAGCGGGTCTGCTGCCTCTGGCTGGCGATGAAGCGCACCGCGACTTCACGCGCCGCCGGCTTGCTGGCGGTGGCGACGGAATCCTCCAGATCGACAATGACCACGTCGGCGCCGGCGCCAAAACCCTTTTCGAGCTTGCGCTCGGAATCGCCGGGCACGAAGAGCAGCGAGCGCATCAGGCCGCCTTCTTCATCATCATCGCCTGCCTCGTGCATTTGGCGACAAGCACATCGTCCTGATTATAGGCGCGATGCTCGAATTCGACGATGCCGCGATCCGGCTTCGATTTCGACTCGCGCACCGAAACGACGGTGGTCTCGACACGGATGGTGTCACCATGGAAGACCGGATGCGGAAACACCGTCTCCTTCATGCCGAGATTGGCGACCGTTGTGCCGACGGTTATGTCGTTCACCGAGATGCCGATCATCAGGCCGAGCGTGAAGAGCGAATTGACGAGCGGCTTGCCCCATTCGCTCTTGGCGGCAAAGTCGAAATCGATGTGCAAGGGCTGCGGGTTCAGCGTCATCACCGAAAACAGCATGTTGTCGCTTTCGGTGACGGTCTTGCGCAGCGTGTGCCGGAAGACGCGGCCGACGACGAACTCTTCCAGATAAAGCCCGGCCATGGTCGATCTCCTCCGCTACCCCTGCTTGATAGGCGTTGGTTGCGACCCCATCAAGCCGGTTAAGAAACATGGTGAACCGTTCGTAAACCATTTCCAGCCTACGGTTCCCAACGGGGCCGGAACGTTCCGGCGAGGGCGTAGCTGGTCGGCATGGTTGTTTCGCATTTTCTGAAATGGATCGATAAGGCAAGGGTTTCCGAACGCGCTGCCGCCGCAAGCGCGCTGGCCCGCGCCTACATCAATTCCGACCTGCCGTTCGAGGATCGCTGCGCCGCCGAGGCGGCGCTCACATTCCTGCTCGACGACGTCTCCGCCAAGGTCCGGCAGGCGCTTGCCGAAGCGCTGTCGATGAGCCATCACGCGCCGCCGCAGGTGATCAGCGCGCTGGCCTCCGACCAGCCGGAGGTGGCGGCGCTGGTGCTGGCACGTTCGCCCTTGCTTACAGATGCCGATCTCATCGACCGCGTCGCCTGCGGCCAGAAGGCCACCCAGAAGCTAATCGCCAACCGTCCGGTCGTCTCGATGTCGCTGGCAGCGGCGATCGCCGAGATCGGCGAGCCGGAAGCCTGCGCCACGCTGGTCGCCAACAGCGGCGCCGACATCGCGTCGCTGAGCTTCCGCCGCATGGCCGAAAGGCACGGTCACCTGCCGCTGGTGCGCGAGGCGCTGATCGCCGACGCACGGCTTCCCGCCGACTGCCGGCATATGCTCCTGGTCAAGCTCGGCGAGACGCTCAAGGGCTCGCCGCTGGTGCTGGCGCTGATGGGGGCTGCCCGCGCTGACCGGGTGATGCGCGACGCTTGCGTGAAGGCTTCCGTAACGCTGATCGAGGGTACGCGCGCCGAGGAGCATGCCGCGCTGATCGAGCATCTGAGGCTGCGCGGCGATCTCACCGCAAGCTTCATCATCCGCACCATCGCGCATGGCAAGGTAGACTTCTTCGGCTCGGCGCTGGTGGCGCTTGCGCAGCAGTCCGAGCAGCGGGTGAGGGCGCTGCTTGCCGGCGGGCATGACGTGGCGCTGCAGGCGCTGTTCCGCAGCGCCGGCCTCGCCGCGGCCACGCACGGCATCATCCTGCGGGCGCTGAAGGTCTGGCGCGAGGTCGCCAACGGCAAGCGGGTCGCCGGCGTGCAGGAAGTGAGCTGGCTGATGCTGAAGGAACTCGGCGGACAATCGGCCGAGGGCGATCTCGCCGGGCTGGTGAAGTCGATCCACCTTGATGCGCTGCGCGAAAACGCGCGCGGACACGCGCTGGCGATCGCGGCGGCTTGAACCCTCAGCCTCGGCCCTTCGCGAAGAAATCCGGATAGTCCTCCATCGCCGCGGCGATGATGCGCAGTGAGGCGGCGATCTGCAGCATTTCGGGCTGGTCGCTGCGATCGGCGATGCTGGCCGCATATTGTCTCGCCACTGCGACGGTCGATGTCTGCGGTTCGCCATGTCTCCTGAACAGCAGTTCACGCGCCAGGCCGCGCAGGAAATTGCCGATCGATTCCACCGTCTCGCGCGGGATCGCGGAATTCAGCTGCGCATTGCGCAGCCGCAGCACTTCGAGCCCGACGGTGACGGCGGCGATGCTGCCGCCCAGGATCGGATCGCCTTTCCTTCCCGTACGCTGCAGTTGCGGCATCAACTGATTGATGCGGTCATAGGCCAGGCTTTCGAAGGCTGAGCGCCTGGGAATGCGCTCATGCAGGCAAAGGCGCGCCAGGTCTTCCCGCATCGCCTGCAAAATCCGCTCGACGGTGACCCAGGGGTTGGCCGGCAGCACGACGATGAAGACGCCGATGGCGATCAGGATGCCGACCAGGATCGATGCCGACCCGGCAAAGAACGGGCCGGGATCGTAAGTCATCAATTGGTGCGGGCTGAGGAAAGCCAGGAAATTGATGGCGAAGGCGGTGGCGACGCCGACGTGGCGCGGATTGGCCATGCCGAGCGCTGCAGGCACCATGATGGGCACGACAAAGAGCATGAACCAGCCGAAGCCGGGCAGCACCGGCAGGGCAACCTGGCCGACGAGGAAGGCAAAGGGCAGCGCCAGCAGCGTTCCCGTGAAGAAGCCCCAGGCGGACTGGACCGGATCGGGACGCGCCGCGAACAGGCTGGAGACGACGGCCACCAGGATCACAGTGCCCGCGGTCTCGGACCATTTGGTCGTCAGCCAGAAGGCAGCCACCAGGAGGGTGGCCAACGCGGCGCGTACGGCATTGCGCCATGCGGCATGGAAGTCGCGATGCACGACCAGCGCCGGCTGCCGCCGCTCGCGCGAAGGTTTTGAAACCGGCGAGCGAAGCGCGTCGAGGCCGCGCATCACCTGCTTCAGCGCCTCTGCGAAGTCGGCCGCGATGGTGAGGCGGGTGATGGTGCCGACCCTGTCCTCGCCGGGTTCGGCGGGTGTAGCCGGCGCCTCTTGCGCCTTTGTCGCGATCGCGTCGAGGCGCGCCACCCACGGGCCGGTGTCGTCGAGCGCGCCGGGCGTTGCCGACACGTCGCCGACGAAAGCCTGGAGGTCGCTGCGCACGGGGATGAGCGTCGCGTTTTTCGGCGCGGCATGGGTGTGCAGCGCGCGCGCCGCCGAGAGCGCCCACAGAAGCTGCCCGATCGTGCGCCGCACCGGATGGGCGCGCGTGGCGAAGCTTGGCGCCTCCAGCCGCGCGTAGGTGCGCATCTCGGCCAGCGTCTGGGCATCGGTGATCAGCTTGCGCTGGAGGGCGGCAAGGCTGGCCGGATCGCTGCCGGAAAAGGCGCCGGAGGCATAGTCGGCGAGATCGAGGATGCTGCGCTTCAGCCTCGAGATGATGGCGTCGGCCGCCAGCTTCGGCAGGATCAGCCGGCTGGTGACGCCGGCGCAGACGATGCCAATCACGATTTCGGCGCAGCGGGCGATGGCGAGGTCGACGACGAGATGCGGTTGCCCGAACGCCGGCAGGCTGATGATCATCGCCGTGTAGCCGGCAAGGGCAGCACCATAGGCTTCCGGATTGCGCAGCAGCGAGGAGACGAGCGTGCAGACGCCGATCCACAGCGCCAGCCCCGTCACCAAAAGCCAGGGATTGGTGCCGAAGAGCGACGTGATGCCGATCGCCGCCACGCCGCCAACCAGAGTGCCGAGCAGCCGGTAGAAACCTTTCGCCAGCACCATGCCGGCCACCGGCTGCGCGACAATGAACACCGTCATCATCGCCCATTGCGGATGGTCGAGCTTGAGGGTGTACGCGGCAAGCAGGGCGATCAAGCCGGCCGAAACCGTGCGAAGAGCAAAGATCCAGTCAGAGCGCGTCGGCTGCGTTAGCCCATGTGGCGGTATCCCGGCGAGATCCTTCAGCCGTGTCCAGGTCACATCAAAGCCTCCGTACTGGAGCCTTCTATGAACCAGCCGGCGCTCAGATATCCAGCACGTCGGGTTCGGCGAATTCGGCGCGTTCCTGGATAAAGCGGAAGCGCGCCTCGGGCCTGGTGCCCATCAGCGCGTCGACGGCATCCTTGGTTGCATCCTCGGCGTCGATCACGTCGACCCTCAGCAGCGTGCGCTTCTTCGGGTCCATTGTGGTCTCCTTGAGCTGCGAGGCCATCATCTCGCCCAGGCCCTTGAAGCGGCCGATCTCGACCTTGCCGCGCCCGGTGAATTCGGTGCGGAGCAATTCATCCTTGTGGGCGTCGTCGCGCGCATAGGCGACCTTGCCGCCCTGCCGGATCGAATAGAGCGGCGGCACGGCCATGTAGAGATGGCCGCCGCGGATCAGGTTCGGCATCTCCTGGTAGAAGAAGGTGATCAGCAGCGAAGCGATATGGGCGCCGTCGACATCGGCGTCGGTCATGATGATCACGCGGTCGTAGCGCAGGTCCTCGTCTCGGTATTTCGAGCGCGTGCCGCAGCCGAGCGCCTGGATAAGGTCGGAGATCTGCTGGTTGGCGGCAAGCTTGTCGTTGCCGGCGCTGGCGACGTTGAGGATCTTACCGCGCAGCGGCAGCACGGCCTGGCTCGCGCGGTCGCGCGCCTGCTTGGCCGAGCCGCCCGCCGAGTCGCCCTCGACGATGAAGATCTCGGCGCCCGCCGCGGCATTCTGCGTGCAGTCGGCAAGCTTGCCGGGCAGCCGCAGCTTGCGCACCGCACTCTTGCGCGAGACTTCCTTTTCCTGGCGGCGGCGCACGCGCTCGTCGGCGCGTGCGATCACCCATTCGAGCAGCTTGGAGGCTTCCTGCGGATTGTCGGCGAGCCAATGGTCGAACGGGTCGCGGATGGCGCTTTCGACGATGCGCATCGCCTCGATCGTCGCCAGCCTGTCCTTGGTCTGGCCGACGAATTCCGGCTCGCGGATGAACACCGACAGCATGCCGGCGGCCGAGATCATGACGTCTTCCGTGGTGATGACCGAGGCGCGCTTGTTGCCGATCAGGTCGGCATAGGCACGAAGCCCGCGCGTCAGCACGTTGCGGAACCCGGCCTCATGCGTGCCGCCTTCGGCGGTCGGGATGGTGTTGCAGTATGAATTGAGGAAACCGTCGCCGCCGAACCAGGTCACCGCCCATTCGAGCGAACCGTGGCCGCCTTGCCTGTCGCTTTTTCCGGCGAAAACCTCGCGCGTGACCTGGAATTCGTCGCCGAGGGTCGCCTTGAGATAGTCCTTCAGGCCGCCCGGGAAATGGAACTCGGCCTTGGCCGGCGTCTGGTCCTTCTCCTTGATCAGCGAGGGATCGCAGGTCCAGCGGATCTCGACGCCGCCGAACAGATAGGCCTTCGAGCGCGTCATGCGATAAAGGCGCGCCGGCTCGAAGGCTGCGCCCTTGCCGAAGATCTGCTCGTCGGGATGGAAGCGGGTCCTGGTGCCGCGGCGGTTGTGTACCTCGCCGAGATGCTCCAGCCCGCTCACCGGGATGCCGCGCGAGAAGCGCTGGCGGTACAATTGACGCCCCCGCGCGACTTCGACCTCGAGGTGATCGGACAGCGCATTGACGACGGAGACGCCGACGCCGTGCAGACCGCCGGAGGTCTCATAGACCTTGGAGTCGAACTTGCCGCCCGAATGCAGCGTCGTCATGATGACTTCGAGCGCCGGCTTCTTGAATTTCGGATGCGGGTCGATCGGGATGCCGCGGCCATTGTCGGTGACGGTCAGGAAGCCGTCGGCGGAAAGCTCGACATCGATGAAGGTGGCATGGCCTGCGACCGCCTCGTCCATCGAATTGTCGATGACCTCGGCGAAGAGGTGATGCATCGCCTTGGCGTCGGTGCCGCCGATATACATGCCGGGGCGCCGCCGCACCGGTTCCAGGCCCTCCAGCACCTCGATGTCGGCGGCGCTGTAGCTCTCGCTGCCGTCACGCACGGCGGCCGAACGCTTGGCGGCCTGCACGAGCGGATCAGCCGGGCGCGCCGGCGCGCGCACTTGCTGCGGCTGCTTCTCCCGATTGCCAAAAAGATCGCTGGTGTCGTCCATGCTGGCCATTAAGTCTGGTACTGCGAATCACTGTTCGATACTGCCACGCTTTTGGCGGGCAAACGAGGTTCCCGTTCCGTTCAGGGATCAAAGTCTCCCTTATTCTAAAACCATTCGATAACCAAGCCGCCGGAAATAGGGCGGTCCGCATATCCTGGGATTCCTGATTCTTTAACAATGACGCCTAGCGTGGCGGCAACAAACAAAAGACCACGGGGCGTCAGGGGTTTCGGCGTGAGAGGCAGGGCCATAACCATGATCGGTATCGCAGCCGTTTTCGGCGCGATCTCGATCTTTGCCGCGGACTTCTGGGTCAAAAGCCAGGCGAAAGCACAGTCCGAGCAGAAGGTGGTGTCGGTCGCGCCGCAGCAGCCCAAGGTCGAATTCAAGACCATTGTGGTAGCAAGCGCGCCGCTGCGCTACGGCATGGAACTCGGACGCGCCCAGCTCGCCGAAATTCCGTGGCCGCAGGATTCTCTTCCGCAAGGCGCGTTCCCGACCATCGACAAGCTGCTTGCCGACGGCGGCCGGGTGGTGCTGTCGCCGATCGAGGTCAACGAGCCGGTGCTGCTCACCAAGCTGTCGGGGCCGAACGGACGCGCCACGCTCTCCAACATGCTCTCGCCGGGCATGCGGGCCGTCACCATCCGCACCGACGAGATCGCCGGCGTCGGCGGCTTCATCACGCCGGGCGACCGCGTCGACGTCGTGCTGACACGCGATGCCGGAGACATCCAGGAAGTGGCCAAGAACGCGCAAGGGGCGTCCGGCTCGACCGTCACGTCGGAAATCGTCGTCTCCGATGCCAAGGTGCTTTCGGTCGGGCAAGGCGCGGACGAGCGCAAGACCGAGCCGCAGGTCGCCAATTCCGTGACCATAGAGGTGACGAACGAAGGGGCGCAGAAGGTTGCACTCGCCCGCACCGTCGGCACCCTGTCGCTATCCTTGCGCTCGGCAGCGGATGCCAGCGCAAGCGGGAACGGGTTGACCACTATCTCCTCCTTCGGCGGCTCGGTTGCCGCGAGCGCTCAGGCGAGCGCCGCCTCTTTGGTCAATGCGGTGGCGACGAAGGAGCCGGAAGAGCCGAAGTTCAAGACGGTGATCGTGACGCGCGGCGACAAGGTCGAGGAATACAAGGTTCCTTCGCGGGAACCGCAGCAGCAATAGCCGGTGGGGACCGGTCGGGGACGGATAAATGCTTGGGCTTGATGGAGTTCGGACGGCCAAGGGGTGGCGCCTTCTGCGCGTGATCGCTTTGGCTGTACCTTTGGCAGTGCTTGGCTTTACCGCTTCGGCCAGGGCGGACAACGATGTCGTATATGTCTCGGCCAACAAGAACGCTTCGATCAAGGTCGCCAAGGGCAAGCCGAAGACGATCATGACGAGCGCCGCCTTCTACCAGATCGTCATCGGCGATCCGGAGATCGCCAACGTCAATCCGCTGACCGACAAGTCCTTCTATGTGCTTGGCAACAATCTCGGCACCACCGGCATCGCGCTGTTCGACCAGGACAAGCACCTCGTCGGCACCATCGACATCGAGGTGACGCTGGACACCGACCAGCTGGCGAGCACCATCCGCGCCAGCGTGCCGGATGCCAAGATCAAGGTCGGTTCGGCCAACGGCCGCGTGGTGCTGTCGGGCGAGGCCGACGATGCGGTCGCGGCCGAGAAGGCGAGCAAGATCGCGTCGCGCTTTTCCGGCAACGAGGAAGTGATCAACTCGGTCAACATCTCGTCTTCGCAGCAGGTGCAGCTCAACGTCCGCTTCGTCGAGATCAACCGCCAGGCCGGACAGGATCTCGGCGTCAAATACAGCGCCAATTTTGCTTATGGCGTGGGTGGTCGCGACATCGTGCTGAAGCCGGACGGAGGCGAGGTGCCAGCGGCCGGAAACGGCGAGATCATCGGCGAGCTGCTGTCGAACGGCCTGTCGATCGACATTGCCATCAAGGCGCTGGAAGAGCGCGGCCTGGCCCGGCGGCTGGCCGAGCCGAACCTGATCGCCCGTTCCGGCCAGACGGCGAGCTTCCTTGCCGGCGGCGAATTTCCGATCCCGGTTTCCGAGGACAACGGCAAGATCAGCGTCACCTACAAGAAATACGGCGTCGGCCTGGATTTCACGCCGACGGTCCTCAAGGACGGGCTGGTCAGCCTGGATATCGCGCCGGAAGTGTCCTCGATCGACCCCTCCGCCTCCATTCAAGTCAGCAACGGCATTTCCATTCCGGCTTTCATCGTGCGCCGCGCCAGGACATCGATCGATCTGAAGAACGGCCAGAGCTTCATGATCGCCGGGCTTTTGCAGTCGCAGAACGACATCACCACCTCGCGCCTGCCGGGCCTCGGCAAGCTGCCGGTGCTGGGGCCGCTTTTCTCCTCAAAATCCTATCAGCGCCGTGAGACCGACCTGGTGATCATCGTCACGCCCTACCTGGTCAAACCGGTCGACCCGTCGAAAAAGATGGTCGAGCCGACCGACGGGACGCGGCCGCCGAGCACTGCCGATTATTTCCTGAACAACACAGAGGAAGTGGATGCGTCGGCGCCCAAGCGCCCGATGGCGCTGGCCGATGGCAGCGCCGCGCGCCCGGTGGCCGCCACGACGTCCGGCCACTTCCTCGATCTGCCGAAGGACTGAGCCCCATGCGTCTGGCTCCTTGCATTGCTCTGCTCTTTGCCGGCGCCCTCGCTGGATGCACCAGCGACGACTATGTGCGCACCGAAGGCGTGACGACGGCTGCCGGCAATGCGCAAGCGTCCAATACCGCCATGCAGATGGTCGACCCCTGGCAGTACGGCGTCCAGAACACCAGGCTTCTGGTCCCGGCTCAGCGCACCAGCTCCACTGCCAGCGCCGCGGATCAGCCGGCCAGCACGAAGGGTACCCAGACGTCGACATCAACGACATCCAACTGACGGATTGACTGCCATGGCATCGGGCACCAAGACCAAGAAGATCCTGCTCGTTTCCACCGACAGGGCGTTCTCGCAGGACACGCGGACGGCTTTCGCGGCCTCCGAGGTGATTGAGCTTGTTGCGGTGGAGAAGAGCGTCAACGAACTCCGCGGCGAGGTTCTGGAAGCCGATTTCGGCACGGTGATCGTCGACATGGATGCGGCCAAGCTCGAGGAGATCGAGTCGCTGCAGCGCGTCATGCGCCGGCTCGAAGGCCGCATTCCGGTGGTCGTCGTCACGCAGGAATTCAACGCGGCGGCGGTGCGCATCCTGGTGCAGCTCAAGGTCGCCGACTTCCTGGTGAAGCCGATCAGCACCGCCGATCTGGTGCGCTCCGTCATCCGCGCGCTGCAAGGGCCGGGGCGGGAGGAAAACACCGAGTCGCAGATCTACACCTTCATGCCGGCCGCCGGCGGTGTCGGCACCACCACGCTTGCGCTCCAGACCGCCTTCCAGCTGCATCATTCGGTGACGCGCGGCGCCTCGACCTGTGTGGTCGACCTCAACTTCCAGCAAGGCGCCTGCGCCGAATATCTCGACCTCGAACCGCGCTTCGACATCACCGAAATCGAGAACCAGCCCGAGCGTCTCGACCGACAGCTGCTGGACGTGATGCTGTCAAAGCATGCGAGCGGACTTTGTGTGCTCGCGGCACCCACGCGCCCCTCGGAAATGCGCTCGTTCAAGACCGATGTCGTGGTGCGCATGCTCGACCTCGTGGCAGCCTATTTCGACAATGTCGTCATCGACATGCCGCGCACCTGGTTCCCATGGACCGAGACGGTGCTTCTCGGCTCCAACAAGCTCTATATCGTCGCCGAGATGACCGTGCCTTGCCTGCGCCACACGCAGCGCCTCATCCAGGCCATCTACGAGACGGCCGGCAAGGAAGTGAAGCCCAACGTCATCGTCAACCGCTTCGAGCAGAAGATGTTCGACAGCGGCATCAAGCAGGCCGACGTGCAGGACATTCTCGGCGAGCATTTCGTCGGCGGTATCTCCAACAATTACCGACTGGTGCGCGAGGCCGTCGACCGCGGCGTGCCGCTGCACGACATCGATCCCAACGCCAATGTCGTCAACGACCTGAAGAAGATCATCCTGCCTGAGGAGGCGGTCGCGACGACGGTCAAATCGAAGTCGCTGTTCGGCCTCGGCAAGGGCTTCCTGAAGAGGAAAGCAGGATGACCACACGCTTCTCCAACCTGCAGAACCGCGATGTCCGCCCGCAGCGCCCGCCCGAGCCCGCGCCCGTCCAGCACCATGCGGTGATCATTCCGACGACCCGCAAGCCTGCGCCGCCGAAGCCGGAAGCGGCACCCGCAAAGAGCGCCAACAAGGTGCTCGACGCGCGGGTGCGCATCCACCGCATGCTGCTCGAGGAGATCAACCTCGTCGCGCTGGAGCGCCTGCCGAAGGACGAGATGCGCCGCCAGGTGCACGACTTCGTGTCCGAAAAGACGCGCGAGGAGCGGATGGCGATCAACACCGCCGAGCTCGACGCGCTGGTCGACGACATTGTCGACGAGATGGTCGGCCTTGGCCCGCTGGAGCCCCTGCTCAAGGATCCCGAGATCAACGACATCCTGATCAACGGCCATCAGAACTGCTTCGTCGAAAAGCGGGGCAAGCTGCAGCAGGTGCATATCCCGTTCAAGGATGAGGCGCATCTGCTTCGAATCATTAACAAAATCGTCGCAGCTGTCGGCCGTCGCGTCGATGAATCGCAGCCGATGGTCGACGCCCGCATGCTCGACGGCTCGCGCTTCAACGCGGCCATCCGGCCGGTCGGCGTCGACGGGCCGCTGGTGTCGATCCGCAAATTCTCCAAGAACAAGCTCGGCCTGCACAAGCTGGTCGAGTTCGGCGCCATCACCCAGAACATGGCCGAGGTGCTCGCGGCGGCCGTGCATGCCCGCAAGACCACGATCATCTCCGGCGGTACCGGCACCGGCAAGACAACGATGCTCAACGCATTGTCGGCCTTCATCCCCGAGGACGAGCGCCTGATCACCATCGAGGACGCCGCCGAGCTGCAATTGCAGCAGCCGCATGTCGCGCGCATGGAAACGCGCCCAGCCAACATCGAAGGCCATGGCGAGCTCAAGCAGCGCGACCTGGTCAAGAACGCGCTGCGCATGCGGCCCGACCGCGTCATTCTCGGCGAGTGCCGCGGCGAGGAGGCTTTCGACATGCTGCAGGCGATGAACACCGGCCATGAAGGCTCGATGGCGACCATCCACGCCAACACGCCGCGCGACGCCATCTCGCGCCTTGAGCAGATGCTCGGCATGACCGGCATGCCGATGACGGTGCAGTCGATCCGCAGCCAGATCGCCAGCGCTCTCGACATCATCGTGCAGCTCACGCGCCTGTCCGACGGCAAACGCAAGGTGACCAGCGTCGCCGAGGTGACGGGCATGGAGGGCGACGTCATCCAGATGCAGGAGATATTCCGCTTCGTGCGCACCGGAATGGAGGCCGACGGCAAGATCGTCGGCCATTTCGAGGCTACTGGCATACGCCCGCGCTTCCTCGAGGACCTGCGCAACATGGGCATCGAATTTCCGGGCAAATATTTCGAGCCCGGCCGGCCGCAGGAGTAGCCGGTGTTCGAGGGGTTCAGCCCGATCTACGCCGTCTACGCCGCGGCGGCGCTCACCGGCATCATGATCGCCGAAGGCTGCTACCTGCTCTATGCCGGCCGCAGCGACAAGCGCACGGCGATCAACCGGCGCATGAAGCTGGCCGAAAACAAGATCAGCCAGGAGCAGGTGCTGATCCAGCTGCGCAAGGAGCGCGGCGTCGAAGGCGCGAGGTCGGTGTTTTCCCTCGACACCTTTCGCGTCTTGCGCACGCAGTCCGGCATGATCATGCCGCTGCCCAGATTCCTCATGATCACGTCGGGAGTGGCTTTGGTGCTGGCGCTTCTGGCCGTCTGGTACGGCCTGCCTTTGCTGTTCGGCCTGGTCCTGTTCCTGGTGCTTGCGCCGCTGCTGCCGGTGATGGCGATGCGTTTTTTGCGCAAGCGCAGGCATAAGCGCTTCGGCGTGCAGTTGCCGGAAGCGCTGGAGCTGATCACGCGCGGCCTCAAGGCCGGTCATCCAGTACCGGTGGCGATCTCGATGGTGGCGCGCGAGATGGCCGATCCGATCGGTACCGAGTTCGGCGTCGTGGCCGACGAGGTGACCTATGGCTCCGACCTGGTTTCGGCGCTCAACAACCTGTTCGACCGGGTCGGCCACGAAGACCTGCCGCTCTTCGTCACCGCCGTGTCGATCCAGAGCAGCTCCGGCGGCAATCTGCGCGAGATCCTGGACGGGCTGTCGACGACAATCCGCGAGCGTGGCAAGCTGCGCCGCAAGGTGCGCGCCATTTCGACCGAAGGCCGCATATCGGCCTACATCCTGACCGCGGTGCCGGTGCTTCTGTTCACCGCCATCATGGTGCTCATGCCGCAGTTCTATCGGGACGTCTGGGGCGTGCCGAAGACCTGGTACATGCTGGGCGGCTCGATCGTCTGGCTGCTGCTCGGCAACGCCATCATGTTCAAGATGTCGAATTTCAGGTTCTGAGATGGAAGACATCATCCGCTTGCTCGCCTCGCTTGCGCCGACATCGCCGATGCCGGTGGCGGTGCTGCTGCTGGTATTGGGCGGCGGCGCGATGGCCTGGCCGCTGGTCGTGGCCAAGGGCGATCGCAACGAGGTCAAGCGCCGGCTGAAGGTCGAGGTCAGCCATCCGGTCGAGCAAGCGGAGCAGGCGCCCAGGAAGAACACAAACGCCGTGCGCGAGAAGGCGGTAAAGCGGGCGCAGGAATTCTACGCCAAGAGCGATCCGGAGAACGTCGCGCGGCTGCGCATGAAGCTCATCCAGGCCGGCTACATGGAGCCGCGCGCCGTCGGCATGTTCTTTCTGATCCGTTTTGCCGCGCTGGTGGGCGCAGCGCTCGCCGCGTTCCTGATCAACCATTGGGCGGCCAGTGCCGAGTCGACCATGACCAGCCGCTGGACCTTCGTCATCCTGTCGGGAGCGGCCGGCTATTTCCTGCCGGGTCTGGTGCTGACGCAGAAGGTGCGGGAAAAGATGCGTGAGTACCGCAACGGATTTCCCGACTTCATGGACCTGATGATCGTCTGCTCCGATGCCGGCATGAGCATGGAGGCCGGCATCGAGCGCGTCTCGAAGGAGCTCGCCAGGACCTACCCGTCACTCAGCCAGAACCTGCAGTTGGTGTCGCTGGAGCTGAGAGCAGGCCGCAGCCTCGACGATGCGCTGAAGGCGCTCGCCGACCGCCTCAGCCTCGACGAGGTACGCTCCTTCGCCACGCTGCTGCAGCAATCCAAGGAGCTCGGCACCAGCCTGTCGGGCGCGCTGCGCGTGTTTTCCGATGAAATGCGCCACAAACGCATGTCGCTTGCCGAGGAGAAGGCGCACGCCTTGCCGGCCAAGATGTCGGTGCCGGTGACGGTCTGCATCCTGCCGGTGGTGCTGATGGTCGCCATTATTCCCATCATCGTGAAGCTGACGGCGCACTGAGGCATGTCGATATTCGGGCGATGCCGGCCTGACCTGTCTCAAGCCTCGCGACGTATTGGTTAACGCATCCTTTGCCCACAACGAAAATTTAGCCGCATTTCGGCACTGAAGCTTAATCGCTGTGCCTTATGGTCCCTGCTGAAGAACGACCCGGCAAATCGGGCGATGGGGCAGGGGCATGCGTCACAGACTTCCCACGGCAGCGGCGGCGTTGGCAGCCGTCTTGATCATCACCGGCTGCACGACGAACAACAAAGTCGACACAACCAAGACCACCGCAATCCAGCCAACGACCAAGGATGTCAGCGCCGCCGACCTGGCGGAGGGCAAGGCGCAGTTCCGCGAGGCGAATTTCGGCCTTGCCGAACAGCATTTCCGGAAGGCGGTGGAGCTCAAGGCCGACAATGCGGAAGCCTGGATGGGGCTGGCCGCCTCCTATGACGAGCTCGGCCGTTTTGACTTTGCCGACCGCGCCTATGCCCAGCTGCTGAGGGTCGCCGGCCGCAAGCCGCAGATCGTCAACAATATGGGCTATTCGCAGCTGCTGCGCGGCAACAAGAAGAAGGCAAGGGCGCTGCTGCTCGAAGCCAAGTCCGGCTTGGCCGACCAGACCGTGGTCAATGCCAATCTCGCGCTGCTCGACAAGAGCTGATCGAGTTTCCGAGTGGTGATACCTGCCCGAAATCTTTGCCGCCAAGTCGACGCTTTGTAAACCCTGTATTGAAGTCAAGTCGACATGCCCGCCGAAAATGGTTTTCGGCGGACGTTAACGATTTACAATATACGGTAGCGGCGACTCTCTTAGAGGCAGTTCTTCAACGATGTTGGATTTCAGCTCGCTCCTGCTTGCGGCGGCGCTGTCTGGCGCTTGCCTCAGCGTCACCCTGCTTGCGATCTGGTTCACCGCGCCGCGGGCGCGTTTCGTCCTCACGGTTGCCTGCGGCATGCTCGTGCTGGTTGCGCATGTCGTCCTGTTCTGGCGCTACACGAAGGACGCCAGCCCCTGGCTCTGCCAGGTCGTGCTTGCGCTGCTCAGTTCGGGGTTTCTCATCATCTGCCTTTCAGCCATGCAATATCTTGGCTTTGGCGATTACCGCCGCGCCGTCGTGCCGACGCTTGCTGCGATGGCTGCATGCGCGATCGTCACTTTTCTCGGCTTCGACGGCGTCGGCTTCCAGATCACCTATTCAGCCGTGACGGCGTTGCTCGCGGCGATCGGAACGATGTTCTGGATGAAGGGGGATCACGATCGCCGGATCCTGCTCGTCGTCTCGTTCCTCAGCGGCGCCTGCGGCGTGTCCTTCGCGCTGTGCGGCCTGGAGCTGCTCGTCCACGGGCAATGGGTCCTTGGCGCCGCGCCCGACAACTGGGCCGAGCGGTTGAACTCCGTCGTCGCGGTCGCCTGCATGACCGGCCTCGGCGCGCTGACGCTTTCGCTGCACCATCTGCAGGCGCAGATCGAGCTCAAGGCCGAGACGATGACCGATCCCTTGACCGGCCTGATGAACCGCAGGGCGCTCAACGAGCTTTACGGCGATCGCAGCTTCGGTCCGTTCATGGCGGTCGCGATGTTCGACCTCGACCACTTCAAGACGACCAACGACGTTTTCGGCCATCCTGTCGGCGATCAGGTGCTTTGCCGCTTCGCGGCGGTGATCAAGAAATACGGCAGGTCCGGTATCGACGCCTTCCGGCTGGGCGGCGAGGAATTCGCGCTCGTGATCTCGCGCATGACACCGGAAAAGGCGCATGACATGGCAAGCAGGATCGGTGTCGCTTTCGGCACCGAAATCGTTCCGACTCATCGCGGCCCGCTGCGCAGCAGCGTCAGCGGCGGCGTGGGATTCGGGGCGGTCGAGGGCCGGACCCTGGACGAGGTTCTGGCCGAGGCCGATGCCGCGCTCTACGCGGCCAAGCGCGCTGGGCGCAACCGCGTCATCGCCCAGCACAAGGAGGGCCGGCCCGATGATGCCGGGCCGGCCCTGAAAACCGCCTGAACAGCTCGTTGGCCGCTACTCGGCGGCGCCGAGATATTCCGTCAGCGGCGGGCACGAGCAGACTAGGTTGCGGTCGCCTGCGACATTGTCGATGCGCGAAACCGGCGGCCAGTACTTTGCCGCCAGATCGGCGTCACCCGCCGGATAGGCTGCCTCGAGCCGCGAGTAGGGATGCTTCCACTCGCCGGCGAGTGCTTCGGCCGCGGTGTGCGGGGCGTTGACCAGCGGATTGTCGTTGAGCGGCCATTCGCCCTTCGCCACCTTCGCCGCCTCGCCGGCGATCGCAACCATCGCCTCGCAGAAGCGGTCGAGCTCGCGCTTGGGCTCGGACTCGGTCGGCTCGACCATCAGCGTGCCGGCAACCGGGAACGACATGGTCGGCGCGTGGAAGCCGTAGTCGATCAGGCGCTTGGCGATATCGTCGACGCTGATGCCGGCGCTCTCCTTCAGCACCCGGGTATCCAGGATGCACTCATGGGCGATGCGATCGTGCCTGCCCTTGTAAAGCAGCGGGAAGTGCGGCGCGAGCCGGGTCGCGATGTAGTTGGCGGAGACGATCGCCGTCTCCGTCGCCTGCTTCAGGCCGGAAGCGCCCATCATGCGGATGTACATCCAGGTGATTGGCAGGATCGAGGCGCTGCCGAATGGCGCCGCCGCCACGGCATGGGTCGTGCCTTCAGTCACGTGGCCCGGCAGATAAGGCTTGAGATGCGCCTTGACGCCGATCGGACCGACACCCGGCCCGCCGCCGCCATGCGGAATGCAGAAGGTCTTGTGCAGGTTCATGTGGCAGACATCGGCGCCGATATCGCCCGGACGGGCGAGGCCGACCAGCGCGTTGAGGTTGGCGCCGTCGAAATAGACCTGGCCGCCATGCTCATGGACAATGGCGCAGAGGTCGCGCGCGCCTTCCTCATAGACGCCGTGCGTCGACGGATAGGTGAACATCAGCGCCGCAAGGTCCTTCGAATGCCCGGCCGCCTTAGCCTTGAGGTCCTCGATGTCGATGTTGCCGTCCTCGGTGCAGCCCACCACCACCACGCTCATGCCGGCCATGGCGGCACTTGCCGGATTGGTGCCGTGCGCCGACGACGGGATCAGGCAGACGGTACGATGGCCTTCGCCGCGCGAGCGGTGATAGGCGCGTATGGCGAGCAGGCCGGCGTATTCGCCCTGGCTGCCGGCATTGGGCTGCAAGGTCACGGCGTCGAAGCCGGTGATCTCCGAGAGCCAGGCTTCGAGGTCGCCGATCATGGCGCGGTAACCGGCCGAATGGCCGGCGGGCGCGAAGGGATGCAGGTTGGCGACGCTCGGCCAGCTCACCGGCATCATCTCGGCGGCGGCGTTGAGCTTCATGGTGCAGGAGCCTAGCGGGATCATCGCGCGATCGAGCGCGAGGTCCTTGTCGGCCAGCCGGCGCAGGAAGCGCATCATCTCGGTCTCGGAGCGGTTCTCGTGGAAGACCGGCTGGGTGAGGAACTCCTTGCCGCGGAGGGTGCCCGGCATGGAGCCGCCTTCCGCAGCGCCCGGCTTGGCGCCGAACAAGTTTGCGATCGCCTCCAGATCGGCGTCCGTCGATGTCTCGTCGAAGGCGATGCTAACGCGGTCGGCATCGATGACGCGCAGCAGCCGGCCGGTCTTTTCGGCGGCCGCGGCTATTGCCGCGGCCTTGCCTTTCACTTCGGCCGTCACCGTGTCGAAGCGCTGCGCGCCGAGGACGGCAACGCCCGATGCCTTCAGCCCCGCCGCAAGGCGATTGGCAAGCGTGTGGACGCGCCCGGCGATGGCCTGCAGTCCGCTAGGGCCGTGCCAGATCGCATAGGCCGTCGCCATGTTGGCGAGCAGCGCCTGTGCCGTGCAGATGTTGGAGGTCGCCTTGTCGCGGCGGATGTGCTGCTCGCGCGTCTGCAGCGCCAGCCGGTAGCCCGGGCGGCCCTTGGTGTCGGTCGACTGGCCGACGAGGCGGCCGGGCATCAGACGAGTGAGCTTGTCCGAGACGGCGCAATAGGCGGCGTGCGGGCCGCCAAAGCCCATCGGCACGCCGAAGCGCTGCATCGAACCGACGGCGATATCGGCGCCGAGCTTCGCCGGAGAGTCGGTCAGCGTGAGCGCGAGCGGATCGGCGATGAAGACGACCAGCGCGCCGGCGACACGGGCCTTTTCGATCGCCGCCTTGTGGTCGCCATAGACGCCGAAGGTGTCCGGCCAGGAGACGAGAAGCGCGGCGGTGTTGTCGTCGATCGTCTCGCCGTCGACCTCGGTGCCGAGCGGCTCGGCACGGGTGCGCACGACATCCAGCGTCTGCGGATGCGGCGTGCCGGCAAGCGCTACCTTGGTGCGCTTGTCGCGGTGGTGGCGGAGCGCAATCCCGACCGCTTCGGCAACCGCGGTCGCCTCATCGAGGAGCGAGGCCGACGCCACCGGCAGTCCGGTCAGTTCGGTGACCAGGGTCTGGAAATTGAACAGCATTTCCAGGCGGCCCTGGCTGATCTCGGCCTGGTAGGGCGTGTAAGCCGTGTACCAGGCGGGGTTCTCGAACATGTTTCGCTGGATGACCGGCGGCACGTGGACGCCGTGATAGCCGGCGCCGATGAAGCTCTTCAGCACCGTGTTGCCGGCCATCTTGGCCGACAGTTCCGCCAGCGCCTCCGCTTCGCTCGACGACGCCGGCAGGGCCAGCGGCCGGTCCAGCCGGATCGACTTCGGCACGGCCTGGCTGATCAGCGTCTCGACGGACGGGACGCCGATGGTTGCCAGCATAGCTCTGACATCGTTGAGGCCCGGGCCGATATGGCGGGCCGAGAAGGGAATGGGTCCTGCGGTCATTTTCCTGGTCCTGGCATCAGCCGATATGGGCTTTGTAGGCCGCCTCATCCATGAGGCTGGCGAGCTGGCTGTCGTTGGAAAGCTTCATCTTCCAGAGCCATCCGTCGCCGGTCGCCGCCGAATTGACCAGCGAAGGGTCGGACGAGAGCGCGGTGTTGGCTTCGATGATCTCGCCGTCGACCGGCGCGTAGACGTCCGACGCCGCCTTGACGGATTCCACGACCACGGCAGTGTCGCCCTTGGCGAGCTTGCGGCCGATTTCCGGCAACTCGACGAAGACGAGATCGCCGAGCTGCTCCTGCGCGTAATCGGTGATGCCAACGGTGGCGACGCCGCCTTCGACGCGCAGCCATTCATGGTCTTCAGTGAAATAGGTATTTGCCATCGGGAAATCATCCTTTGCGGTAGCGATGTGGCGTGAAGGGCAGCGAAACGATGTCGATCGGGATTTTCGTCCCGCGGACGTCGGCGAAGAGTCTGGTGCCGCGTTTGGCCAGCGCGGTGTTGACGTAGCCCATGGCGACCGGGTGGCCCGTCGAGGGGCCGAAGCCGCCCGAGGTGACGTGGCCGGCCGGATTGCCGTCGGCGTCGAAAAGTGCGGCACCGGCGCGCACCGGCTGACGGCCGTCCGGCTTCAGGCCAACGCGCTTCTGCGACGGCCCGCGCTCAAGAATCGAGCGCAGCGCGTCGGCGCCGATGAAGCCGCCGGAGGCACGGACCTCCTTGGGGACGGCCCACATCAAGCCTGCGCTTGCCGGATCGATCTCCGGGGTGAGGTCCTGGCCATGCAGGCAAAGCCCGGCTTCGAGCCGCAAGCTGTCGCGGGCGGCAAGCCCGATCCACTGCACGCGTTCGTCCTGCAGCAGCTTGGCGACAAGATCGCGGGCATCCGCTTCCGGCAGTCCGATCTCGAAACCGTCCTCGCCGGTGTAACCGGAGCGGCTCATGAACCAGTTTGGCCGGGGCTCGACGCCATGCATGAACAGCAGCGAGCCGGTCTCGATGCCGGCGCGCGAGAGCGCCGCCCATGCGTCCGGACCCTGGATCGCCAGGAAGACGCGGTCGAGCGGATCGACCTTGGCGTCGAAATCCGCGGCCAGCGCGCGCAGGTGCTTTTCGTCCTCCACCGCGTTGCCGGCATTGGCGACCACCATGAAGCGATTGTCGCCGAGGCGGGTGACGATCAGGTCGTCGATGATGCCGGCCGCCTCACTGAGGAAGAAGGTGTATTTGGATTGCGAGATTTCCAGCGCGCCGGCCTCGATCGGGCAGGCGCGGTCGAGAAGGTCGGCGGCGCCCGGGCCGCCGACCTCGAACAGCTTCATATGCGAGATGTCGAACAGGCCGGCATGCTCGCGCGTGTGGAGGTGCTCCTTCATCACGCCCGCCGGATAGGTCAGCGGCATCGACCAGCCGGCGAACGCGCCAAAGCGCGCGCTTGCGGCGCTATGCAAATCCTCGAGGGGTAAGTGTTTGGTGGCTTCGCCCGTCATGTCTTCTCCAGAGTCGCACGCAATCGACCGCCATTGGCGGCCCAGTCCGTGCCCCTCTGTCTGAAGCCTGAGAGACTTGCGCCCCGGAACTCTGTCGGCAGCGCTTACACCTTCGGCGCGGGACGAATCCCGACTTTCCAGAGTTGTCTTTCCCGTCCACGGTTCTTTTGCCTGAGAGATTTCGGGCGATTTCCCCTTCGGCGACAGCTCGCGCTGTTCTCTCCCGCAAACAGGTAGGACTCAGTCACCTGAGTCCCCGACGCGCCATCCATAGCCCGTCGGCGACACCTTGTCACCTCCCAGCGACATCTTGCTTACAGGTCTTTGCTAACCACGCTGTTTGCCGGTTTCTCAAGACAATGCTGATAAAGCTCGGTGGAACAATGCATAGGTTCGCCGGCAACAGGCGACGGGCAAGGGACGGCAATGGGCGAATTGATCATGAGCGCTGCGGTGGCGGAGCTGACCTCAAAGAACAAGATCACGGCCGAGGACGTGACGATGCTGCGGCGCGAAGTGTTCGCCGACGGCGTGGTGAGCCGCGGCGAGGCCGAGGCGCTGTTCGCGCTCGACCAGACGGCGCGCGACAAGTGCGCTGAATGGGCGCCGTTCTTCGTCGAGGCGGTGACCCACTACATCGTCCGTCAGGAAAAGCCGGAAGGCTATATCTCCGAAGAGAACGCCGCCTGGCTGGTCCGCATCATCTCGCGCGACGGCATGGTCGACAGCCGCACCGAGCTCGAGCTTCTGGTGCATGTGCTGGAGGAGGCGAAGTCGTCGCCCGCCCAATTGTCGGCCTACGCGCTGGAGCAGGTCGCCGACGCGGTGATCGACGGCAAGGGTCCGCTGATGCTCGGCGGCAGCCTCGTGCCGGGGCTGATCGCCAAGGCCGAGGTCGAGCTCCTGCGCCGCATCCTTTACGCCTATGGCGGCGACGGCAACATCGCCATCACCAAGGCCGAAGCCGAGGTCCTGTTCAGGATCAACGACCGGACCGCGGCCGCCAGCAACGATCCGTCCTGGAACGACCTCTTCGTCAAGGCGATCGCCAATTACGTCATGTGCTCGGCCGGCTACGAGCCGCCGACGCGCGAGGCGGCGCTGCGCCACGAAACTTTCCTGGAACATGCCGAGCCGGAGATTGGCGGCTTCTTCAGCCGCATGGTGTCGGGTGGACTTGCCGGAATCCTGGGAGCCTACCAGTCGCCCGGCGGCATCGAAGCCGAGTGGGAAGCCAAGAACCGGGCGGCCGAGGCGCTCGCCCGCCGTGCCGAAACGATCGACGCCGGCGAGGCCAGGTGGCTGGCCGAGCACGTCGGCGACGGCCGGCGTCCGCTGCGCGACAACGAGCGCGCGCTGCTGACGCTGATCAAGCATGCCTCGCCGGAAATCCATCCGGCGCTGAAACTGCTGCTCGACAACGTGGCTTAGCCGTTCTCAGCGATTTCCTTGCAGAGAATGATGTTCGAGTGGCCTTCGGGCCATCCGGCGAATTCCGCAACACGCTGAAAGCCAGCCGCTTCGATCCGGCGCCTGACTCGGCGATCCCCGCCCAGGAAAGTCGGCGGCGATGCCGATCGCGCTACCGGTTTCGTCCCGCAGTGCAAAGACCGAGGCTCCGGTCGTCATCGCGGCCCGTCAGACGCCGGCTGTCACCGTTGAGACGCTCCTCGATGGCGTCGAGCTCGGCTGCGCAAGATCGTGCTCGGCCTGCAGGCGAGGGGCATCAAATACCGCCGTACCAGTCGTAGCCATTGTCCTCCCAATAGCCGCCGCGGCCGCCGCCGACATTGGCGAAGCTGTCGACCAGCTCGATCTTGTGGATGTATTTCGGCATCTTGTAGCCGAGCTGGCGCTCGACCCTGACGCGCAGCGGCGCGCCGTTCTCGACCGGCAGCGGCTTGCCGTTGAGGCCGTAGGCCAGGATGGTCTGCGGATGGCGGGCATCGATCAGATCGATGGAGCCGTAATATTTGATATCGCCCGACAGGCTCTGCTCGATCGTGTCGAGGCAATGGAACATGACGTAGCGCGCCTGAGGCTTCACCACCGCTTGGTCGAGCACCAGCGACAGCGGCGTGCCGGTCCATTTGGCGATGGTGCTCCAGCCTTCGACGCAGTCGTGGCGCGTGATCTGGGTTCGGCTCGGCATGTTCTGGAGCTGCTCGCGGGTGAGCGACAGCGGCTTCTCGACAAGGCCAGCGACCTCGAGGCGCCAGTCGGCGAAATTGTTGGCGAGGAGACCCTTGTAGGTGTCGTCGTCGGGCGCCGTCACACCGTTCGGCCGCTGCGCCTGGCGGATGTCGGCCTCAGTGAATTCCGGCGCCAGCGCGTCCCGGCCGGCGAGCAGACGCTGCGCGCGCCAGGTCAGGCCATTGGCGTTCTCAAGGAAGCTTCGCAGCCCGCTGCCGACGCCCAGACCGCTGTCGAAGGCATCGCAGCCCGACAGCATGATGCCGGACAGGCCCAGGCTGGCGGAGGTGAGGAATCTTCGGCGACTGATCTGGAATTTTGCCATGTCAGGCGCTCCTCTCGGTTGGCTCGTTAGCGGGCGGATCGGTGCGGTACCAGCCCGTGATGATCGAGCGCAGCTCGTTGATCGGGCCGGCTGCGAGGATCATCAGGATGTGGATGATGAAGAAGAGGACGAGCAGCACCATGACGGTGAAATGGATGGTGCGCGCCGTCTGCCTGCCGCCCAGAACTTCGTTGAGCCAGGGCAGCACCGAATCCATGCTCGGCGACATGGCAAGCCCGGTGACGATCATCAGCGGCAGCAGCACGAACAGCACACCGCCATAGGCCATCTTCTGCAGCGTGTTGTAGTCACGCGTGTGGTGGAACTTCAGCTTCGCATGGTCGACGATGTCGCGCGGCAGCTTGCGCAAGTCACTGAGGCGCGGCGCGAGGTCGCGGCGGATATGGCCGTTGATCAAGCCCGCGACCAGCCAGACGAGCAAGGTGGCGGAAAGCACCCAGGCGAAGAAGAAATGCACGACGCGAGCGGTGCCGAGGTCGTAATAGGACGGGATCGTCGCCCAGGCCGGGAAGGCGCGCGGCGTCTCCTGGCCTGGAGGCCCCGACCAGCCGAGCACGCCGGTGGTGTCGAAGCGGTGGCCGAAGATCTCGGTGTAGCCGCGCGGTCCGTTGTCGGTGTCCTGCGCGCCGATCTGGAGGATCGTGTTGTTGAACTCGAAGCCGGACTGCTTGCCGATATAGAGCTGCGGACGCGCGTTGAAGATCTGCAGGCCCGAAAGCAGCATGAAGAACAGCGAGATGGCCCACAGCCAGTGGGTCAGCCGCGTCCAGCGCGACTGCCGGTAGATGAGGGTCGTGTCCTTCGCGTCCGCCTCGGCGGCTGGTTGGCTCGTTCCGGCAGAGTCCATTTTTCGTCCTCCAGCCGCATCATCCGATGCGGCCTCTTCAGGTCTTTCCCCCAATACGTAGCAGCACAAGGCAATGTTTCATGCGATCACGGATTTATTACGGACCACCGAGACTGACAGCGAGGTTGACCGCGGCCGCGAGGATCACGGTGTTGAAAAAGAACGAAAAGATTGAATGGAGAAGCACGACGCGGCGCATACGTGTCGTGGTAATGCCGGTATCGGCGGTTTGCGCGGTCATGCCGATGACGGTGGAAAAATAGAGGAAGTCCCAGCCTTCCGGCCGTTTCCCGCCGGGAAACTCGAGGCCGCCGACAGGCATTTTCTTCCTGGTAGTGGCGTCTACCTCGTCGCCATCCATCCAATAGACATGGGCATAGTGCAGCGAAGCCATGGCGTGAATGGTGAACCAGCCGAGCGGAATCGACAGCATTGCAAAGATGATGGCTATCGGATGCGCGCCCTTCTGATTGATGATCTGAAATAGCGAGCCGATGGCAACGCCGACGACGAAGAGCGTGACTGCAAAGATCATTCGCAACGGCAGGTCGGCCGACCGCGCGTTCCTGCTGAGATAGCGGCCGGTGAGATTCGGCATCAGTCGCAGGGCCAGAACGACATAGGCGGCAAAGAAGGCGTTGGCGCCGATCGAATAGGCGAGAGGCACCCGCAGCAGGAGCGCAAGCAGCAGCGCGACGATGCCGAGGGCTGCGGATAACACGAACTGCATGTGCCGATGCATCGGCGTGTTGGCGGATGTGTCGTCGCCCATGGCCCGGCCCTCCGAAAAGGCGTTCGGATCAGCCCGGTGTGACGGATTTGAGCGCCCGCCGCAAGACACGGTCGAGCTCGCCGAGAAAGTTCGACCTGTCCTTTGGCGTGAAAGCGGCGTTGAAGCCGCGGCTTTCGCCTGTCTCGCGCAAATGCTGCTTGAGGTCGCGCATCGCCACAGCCATGCCGATGGTCTCGGGCGTGAAAGGACGGCCGGTCGGTCCCAGCACATGCGCGCCGAGCGCCACAGTGCGCGCGGCGAGCGGAATGTCGGCCGTCACCACGACGTCGTTGGCCCTGGCGTTGTCGACGATCCAGTCGTCGGCGGCATCCGCGCCCTTGGAGACCACGACGTTGCGGATCATCGGATCGCGCGATGGGCGCAAGCCGCCGTTGGAGACATAGGTGACGACGACGCCATGGCGCTCCGCCACCTTCTCGACCTCGGCCTTCACCGGGCAGGCATCGGCATCGACGTAGATTTGCGGGCGAGTACGCTCTTGGTGAGCCGGACCTTCAATCGCGTTCATAAGGCGTGAATTTAAGATTATAGCCGCGCGGTTCGTCGCCGGGTGGTTCAGCTGGCTCGGTATCATAAACATACACTTTGCCAGTACAGGCGAAACCTAGGTGCTTACCGATTGTCCGCGTCATGTCGATTGCTTGATCGGAATCTGAAGCCCAGACACTCATTCCGAAGAAGGCCGGACCAAGTTGAGTTTCGAAGTCCGTATTTGGCGCCGTCACTTCGCCGTCGGCCAGAATGGTGAAGTGACGGAATTGCGTTTTCGCTCGTCCGTAGCGGAGCTTCAGCTTCCAGTTCTTGACGCCGCGAAGATCCATGGAGCGCTTTGAGTACAACGAGGGCTGGTCTGCCGACCAGCCCTTGTTTGACCGGGAATTACGCCGGAAGCGCGCCGGACTTCTTGGCCGTCCAGGTGGCGATATAGTCCATCAGGCCGGGGCTGAGGCAGTCATAGGGCTCGAGCCCGATCGACCTCAGCTGGGCGCGGATGCCGTCCATGCGGCTCGGGTCGACGCCGGATTCGATGATCGACGACACGAAGGCGGCAAAGCCCGGCGGCGACCAGCCGTCCTCCTCGAAGCGCTCGGGATGGATGAAGGACAGGCCCTTGAAGGCATGGTCGCGCTCGACCGGGCCGTACATGTGGACGCCGCAGCCGGTGCAGGCATGACGCTGGATCAGCGCCGACGGATCCACAACCTTGAGCTTGTCGCCGTTCTCGGTCACGGTGACATCGCCTGTGCCGGCAACCGCCACGACCGAGAAGATGGCGCCTTCCGGCTTCCAGCACTTGGTGCAGCCGCAGGCGTGGTTGTGGGCGATCTGGCCCTTGACCTTCACCTTGACCGGATTGCTGGTGCAGAGACAGACCAGCGTGCCGCCGGTGAAGGAGGCGCTTTCCTTCGGCAGCCCGTTGTCGATCTTCGGATGCAGTTTTTCCGCCATTCGTCCTTCCTCCCGTGTTTCGGTCATGCCGACCCTGTGTCGATGACCACCTCATTTTCCATGAAGTGCACCTTCAGCAGACGATGCACCTCGCTCAAGCTCCTCGTTGACCGTAAACGACCCATCTCCAAGGCATGCGATCCACCATCCGATCTGTCAGTAAATTACGACGCTGCGGATCGACTTGCCCTCATGCATGAGGTCGAAGCCCTTGTTGATGTCGTCCAGCGTCAGCGTATGGGTGATCATCGGGTCGATCT
>LM655194.1:0-530 GCA_000824825.2 Mesorhizobium sp. ORS 3324 | reverse complement strand
TGGCCGGCGCCGGCAACGCCGATGATGACCGACTTGCCCCAGCCGCGATGCGAGGCCTCCAGCGCCTGGCGCATCACCTTGGTGTTGCCGGTGCAGTCGAAGGTGTAGTCGGCGCCGCCGATCTGGTCGGCGCCGCGCTTGGTCATGTTGACCAGATACGGCACGATGTCGCCGTCGATCTCCTTCGGATTGACGAAATGCGTCATGCCGAACTTCTCGCCCCAGGCCTTCTTCTCGTTGTTGATGTCGACGCCGATGATCATGTCGGCGCCGGCAAGGCGAAGCCCCTGGATGACGTTCAGGCCGATGCCGCCGAGGCCGAAGACAACGGCGGTGGCACCCTGCTCGACCTTGGCCGTGTTGATGACCGCGCCGATGCCGGTGGTGACGCCGCAGCCGATGTAGCAGATCTTGTCGAAGGGGGCGTCCGGGTTGACCTTGGCGACCGCGATCTCCGGCAGCACGGTGAAGTTGGAGAAGGTCGAGCAGCCCATGTAGTGGAACAGCTTCTTGCCATCGACCGAGAAGCG
>LM655192.1:214098-214299 GCA_000824825.2 Mesorhizobium sp. ORS 3324 | reverse complement strand
TGGAGTTGAGACGTGTGCTCTTCCGATCTCAGGCGCCGCAGCAGCCTCAGCCGGCGCGTCCGGCGCCCGAGGCGCCGCTCGGCGAGACGACGCTGCGCGGCACGCTCGATCTCGAGCGCCCCGCCGAGGCGCCGCGCCGCGATCCGAACGGCCGCTCGCCGCAGGGCGGCTGGGTGCGCGATCTGCTGACCAACGCTTCGC
>LM655192.1:213860-213998 GCA_000824825.2 Mesorhizobium sp. ORS 3324 | reverse complement strand
CGACGATTTCGAGAAGCTGCTCAAGGACGTGTCCCGCAACGACCGCGACAACATCATGGCGCAGACCTATCTCACGTCGGACACCGGCAAGGTCTATACGATGCTGGCGCATGCCAGCGGCCGCCTGCGCTGAGCCGG
>LM655192.1:178557-213760 GCA_000824825.2 Mesorhizobium sp. ORS 3324 | reverse complement strand
TCGACGGTTTCGCCAATCGTCAGCGTTGTAGAATGAGCGCCAAGGCCGCGGCCGCCACCTTCTCCCCGTCAATATACGGGGAGAAGGTGCCGGCAGGCGGATGAGGGGCAGCGCCGACGCTTCATGCGCGACCGGGATGGAGCCGTCTCAGATCACCGAATCCGTCCACCGCACGATGTCCTTCGCCGCATCGCCGAAGGCAGCGTCCAGCGCGCCGACATAGGCGGCGTTGCCGTGACCCGAGACCGGCGCGGTCGCAGTGAAGTTCTTGGAAGCGCGCACCTCGCCGTTGCGGTCGTTGAGGATGCGCACGAAGAGGTCGACATCGGCATGTTCGCCGCCATTGACGCGGACTTCGAAGGAGCGGACCTCGACGATGATCTGGTAGTCGATCGCCAGTCCCTCGCCCGGCTTGCCGACGCCGGCAAAGCTGCCGGAGCGCTGGAAGGTCTCGGCGAGCCTGGCCTGCACGATCACTGGCAGGCGGTCCGCCCATTGCGCGCCCTTGAGGAACTGGATCGATTGGTCGGAGGGCCTGATGACGATGTTCTGGCTGTCGAGCGCCTTGAGCGCCGAGGGCTGGGCGATCAGGATCTGGCGGCGGCTGTGGGCGTGCATCTCGACCGACGGAGCGGAAAGCTCGAACGTGTCGAGCGGCGCCGGCTTGGCTCCCAGTGCCGCGCAGCCGGAGAGCGCGAACAGGAGCGCCACGGCGCCAACCGACTTCAACCCTCTCACCGATTTCACGCGCGATCCCCGTTGTCCCCGGACCTTATGATCAACTTACAGCTGCAATCCACGTTCTTGGCGTTCGCGGCGGCCGAAGTCAACGCCGCGCCCTGCCGTCAAACTGACGAACCTCTCCCTCGCCGCCCGTCAGGATCCGCTGCGGATTGCGGCTGAGATCGGTCACAGCTTCCTCGATGCGGTTGATCGAGCGCCGGCTGTCCTGCACCAGCGCCTCCACATTCTGCAGCCCCGAGCCGGAGAAGCGCGACAGATTGTCGACGATGGTGCCGAGCCGGGCGTTCAGCGTATCGGCCACCTGCTTGAAGGATCTCAGCGTCGCCCTGGCATCGGCCATCACGCCGTTGGCCTCGCCGGATCCGAGAAGCTTGTCGACCTTTTCGAGGATGCCGTCGACGCGCACCGAGGCGTCGTTGAGGCGCTGCGCGAGCTGGCGGGCATTCTTGATCGTGTCGTTGATGTCGTCTGAGCGGTTGGCGATCTTGTCCGTGACCTTGGCTATGTCGGCGGCCGCCTTGTTGGCGCTGTCGCTCGCCTTCTGGATGTTGGCGAGCGCGGTGCGGACGTCGTTCGGGTCGATGCCGTCGAGCACGCCGTTCACCTTGGCGAGCGTGCCTTGCGTCTGCTTGGCGAAGTCGTTGATCGAGCTGACCGCGGTGTTGACGTTGTCGATGGTCGTGTCGAACTGCTTCGAGGTTTCCTTCAGGTTCGCGGTGACCGTGTCGACATTGGCGACGATGCTCTTGATCTGGTCCTTGTCGACGGAGTTGATCAGGCCTTCGGCGGCCTTGAGCGTGCTGTCCAGCCTGCCCGAGACGGCCTTCAGCTGATCCGAAAGCGAGCTCACGGCGGACAGGAACTTGTCGATGCCCTCCGAGTTCCTGGCCAGCGCGTCGGAGAAGGTCTCGACGTTCTTGACCGTCTGCGTCAGCGGTCCGCGAACGTCCTTGGTGAAGCCTTCCAGTTCAGAGAGCACCTTGTCGGCGCGGGTGAAGATGTTCTGCGCCGTCTGCAACAGGTTGGTCACGGCCGACGGATTGGCTGTGATCTCGGCGATCTTGCCTTCCTTTTCCGCCAGGTCGAGCAGCTTGGCTTCCTTGGGATCGGCGCCTCTGAGCTCGATATTGGCCTGGCCGCTGAGGCCGGTGAGCCCGATATCGGCCTGTGTCGACTTGGTGATCGGCGTCATGCGATCGATCTCGGTATCGGCAATGGCGACCGTCGGATTGTCGAAATCGATATAGACCCGCTTGACCTCGCCCACCCTGACACCATTGAACAGCACGAAGCTGCCGCGGCCGAGGCCGGAAGCCGAGCCGGGGATGCGGACGCGCAAGACAGCGGTCTCGCCCCTTTCGCCTACAGCCGCGGTCCAATAGACGAAGGCGAAGGCCGCCAGGATCGCGACCAGCGTGAAGATGCCGACAATGATGTAGTTGGCTCTGGTTTCCATTGCCTCACTTATGGCTATGCGCGCGCCGCAAGATCAAGTTGCCGGGCGCGTTTTCCGCGGAAATAGGATTTGACCCACGGTTCCTCGCTCTTCAGCATGTCGTCGATCGTGCCTTCGACCAGGACCCTCTTCTTGCCGAGCACCGCCACGTGGTCGCAGGCGGTGAACAGCGTGTCGAGGTCGTGCGTGACCATGTAGACCGTCAGATCCATCGTATCGCGCAGCTTGACGACCAGTTCGTCGAATTCGGCAGCGCTGATCGGGTCAAGGCCCGAGGTCGGCTCGTCGAGAAAGACGATGTCCGGATCGAGCGCCAGCGCGCGCGCCAGCGCCGCACGCTTGATCATGCCGCCGGAAAGCTCGGACGGGAATTTGTGCGCCGCATCCGGCGGCAGGCCGACCAGTTCGACCTTGAGCATGGCAAGCTCATCCATCAGCTTCTTCGGCAGGTCGAGATATTCGCGCATCGGCACCTGAACGTTTTCAAGCACCGTCAGCGCCGAGAACAGCGCGCCATGCTGGAACAGGACGCCGAGCCGCATGTCGATGCGCAGGCGCTCGGCTTCGCTCGCTTGATCGACATCGACGCCGAACAGCCTGATCGTTCCCGATTGCTTGGGCATCAAACCGAGGATGGTGCGCAACAGGACGGATTTACCGGCACCCGAAGCGCCGACGAAGCCGAGGATCTCGCCGCGCTCGATGTCGAGGGAAAGCTTGTCGAGGATCACCTTGTCCTCGATGGCGACGGTGACGTCGCGCACCGACAGCACGATCTCGCTGTCGACCGCACCCTCCTCTGTTGTGGCTCCGTTGCCGTTCGCCATCTCAGAACCCGATCGCTGCGTAGAACATGGCGAAAAGTCCGTCGAGGATGATGACGACGAAGATCGACTTCACCACCGAGGCGGTCACGTGCAGGCCGAGCGATTCGGCGCTACCGCCGACCTTCATGCCTTCTACGGAAGCAATGATGCCGATGATCAGCGCCATGAAAGGCGCCTTGATCAGTCCGGCAAAGATGGTGCTGAGGTCGATGGCGACCCGCAACCGGTCGATGAATGCGGCCGGCGCAATGTCGGAATAGAGGTAGGCTGCGACGATGCCGCCGCCAAGCGCCGCGAAATTGGCGATGATCGTCAGGCATGGCAGCGCGATCACCAGGGCGACGAGGCGCGGGAACACCAGCACGCCGATCGGGTTGAGGCCGATCACCTTGAGCGCATCGACCTCCTCGCGCATCTTCATCGAGCCGATCTCGGCCGTGATGGCGCTGCCTGAGCGGCCGGCAAGCATGATCGCCGTCATCAGCACACCGAGCTCGCGCAGGATCAGCACGCCGACGAGGTCGACGACGAAGATGTCGGCGCCGAAATAGCTGAGCTGATAGGCGCCCTGCTGGGCGACGATCGCGCCGACGATGGCCGACATCAGCACCACCACGGGGATGGCGCCGACGCCCATGCGGTCGATCTGGTTGAAGATCGCTGCCGGATTGACGGCGTGGCCGCGGCCGAGCTTCATCTGGGCGCCGCGGATGGTGGCGCCGAGGATGTTCATCGACGAAAGAAAGTCGTCGCGCATCTCATAGACGCGGCGGCCGACCAGTTCCAGCGCGCGCAGGATGATGTTGGGCGGCCCGGCCGGCCCTGATTCGGGCTCGCGCCGCACCGCGCCGCCGACGGCGCCGAGTAGGATCGACGCGATCTCGCTCTGCCCCTCTACATGGACCTCGACGCCCTTCTTCTCGAAGGCGCTCGCCAGGCGATCGATCACCCAAGCGCCGGCCGTGTCCATCTTCTCGATGTGGGAAAGATCGAGCACCAGCCTTTTCGCGCTGTCGCGCTTCTCTATTTTGCGCATCTCGGCATCGACCGCCGCCACGGTGCGCGTCGTCCAGACGCCCGAGAAAACGCAACCGAGCACGCCGCCTTCCTCGCCCACGTCGATGCGCGGCTGGTGATTGGCGTCACCGGCGGGCGTGCGGCTTGCGTCGCGTTTGCGGATAGTCAACATGGCGTCCTGTTTAGCGTGACGGGACTGGCGTGTCGATTTGCCGGCAGACCGGTGTCGCACAGCCGGAGAAGAAAAATATGGCGCGTGTCATTTCGGTCGAGGCGGAGCGATTCCCGATCACAGGCACCTTCACCATCTCGCGCGGATCGAAAACCGAGGCCGAAGTCATCACCGTGACCATTGCCGATAACGGCCATGTCGGGCGCGGCGAGTGCGTTCCCTACAAGCGCTACGGTGAGACCATGGATGGTGTGCGCACGGCGATCGAGGCTATGCGCGAGCGAATCGCGGCTGGGATCGATCGCACCGCCTTGCTCGCCGCGATGCCTGCCGGCGCGGCGCGCAACGCGATCGATTGCGCGCTCTGGGATCTGGAAGCGAAGCTCGCCGGCAGGCCGGTGGCGGACATGATCGGCATCGTTTCGCCGAAGGCGCTGGAAACCGCCTACACGCTGTCGCTCGGCGAACCTGAAGCGATGGCAGCGCAAGCCCGTGCCAACGCTTCGCGGCCGCTGCTCAAGGTCAAGATCGGCGGCGAAACCGACGTGGCGAGGATTCGCGCCGTGACCGAGGCCGCTCCGCAAAGCCGCATCATCCTCGACGCCAACGAGGGCTGGACCGACGACAATATTGAAGCCAACCTCGCATTCGCTGCCGAGCATGGCATCACGCTTATCGAGCAGCCGCTTCCCGCCGGTCGCGACGGCATCCTGCGCGAAATCGCCCATCCCGTGCCGATCTGCGCCGACGAAAGCGTGCACGAGGCGAAGGACCTCGGTTCGCTGGCCGGCCTCTATGACGCCGTCAACATCAAGCTCGACAAAACGGGCGGCCTGACCGAAGCGCTGGCGCTTCGCGACCGCGCCCGCGGGCTAGGCTTCGGCATCATGGTGGGCTGCATGGTCGGTACCTCGCTCGCCATGGCGCCGGCGGTGCTTTTGGCGCAGGGCGCCGATTTCGTCGACCTCGACGGCCCGCTGCTGCTGGCGCGCGACCGCAAGCCCGGCCTAGTTTACCAGGGATCGCTGGTGTCACCGCCTGACCGGGCGCTTTGGGGCTGAGCGCGCGGCAAGCCCGATCAGCGCCAGGCCGACGATCGCGATCGGGATCATGGCCAGGAACCCGTCGACACCGAGACGGTCGAAAAGCGGGCCGGAAGCCAGCGTCACCGCGGCCATGAAGAAGCCGTTGAAGAAGTAGGCGATGCCTTGCGCAGCACCCGTGCGCTCTTCCGAAACGGTCTCGCCGATCATCTTCTGCAGGCCGATCAGAACCATCGCCACCGACACCGCGTGCAGCGTCTGGACGCCGAAAAAGCCGGCAACGCCGAGCCCGAGCGGCCAGACCAGCGGAAAGGCGATCCAGCGCACGATCGCGCCAATGCCGGCGATCAGCATGACTTTGACGACCGTGACAGAGGCGAAAATACGGTTGAAGAACAAGAACATGCAGACTTCCGACACCACGCCCCAGGCCCACAGCAGGCCGACAACGGAATCGCTGATGCCGATCGACTTCCAGTAGATCGACACGAAGCCGTAGAGGAAGGCGTGGCTGGCGGTGATGATGCCGACGCCGAGCGTGAAATAGAGGAAATAGGCATTGAAGAGGCTCGGCGCCGCATGCTGGATATCGGTCGCCGATAGTGGCGAGGCCTTGCGGGGCTTGCCCATGCGCGGCGCAAGCAGCGCAGCGACAAGTGCTGCGGCAATGGCCACGAAGATGATCACCGGCACGGCCTTGGCTCCGGTTCTGGCCAGAATGAAGCCGCCCACCACGTTGGCGCAAAGATAGGAGATCGAGCCCCATTTGCGCATCGCGGTATAGTTCGAGCCGAAGCGGCGCACGCCAGACAGCGCCAGCGAATCGGCCATCGGCGAATGCGGCGTCCAGACAATCGTCAAGGCAAGCGATACGGCGAGCACGATCGCGTAGGTGGCCGGCAGGAAGTAGCCGGCCGAAATGATCATCGATGCCGCAACCAGCGCGATATAGACGTTGGCGCGGTCCTTCGCCCGATCGGCCAGCGCGGTCAGCATCGGCGTCGTCACGACACGCAGGAACATCGGCGCGGCCAGGATGATGGCTATCTGTTCGGCGTGAAAACCTTGCGCCTGCAGCCAGAGCGGAAAATACGGCAGATGCGTGCCCTGCGACACGAACAAGGTCGCGAAGATCAGGCTCATGCGCAATTCGAAATGGTTCGGCTTGACGAGTTGCTCAGGCGAAAGCGGCGGCAGCGACATGAATCGATCCAATTACGCTGCATTCGACGGCCAGCAACGCGTCTCGTTCCCTATCATGTGGCAAGATGCGGCGGAACTGCCTGGACCAATCGATCGGGCTAAAGCTGTTGAAAGCCAAAGGATGCCGAGCCCGAGGTCCGCACCTCGGGCTCTGCATTTGTCCGGGATTCAAGTTTGGAAATAGGCCGGCTGGTCGACATCCTCGATCAGTCCGAGCTGCGTCGGCTCCCAGCCCAGCTCCTGCCGCGTCAGCGCGTTCGAGGCCTCGTTGTCGATCGCTGCGAAATGCGCGAACCAGCCGAAATGAGCGGCCGATTCTTCGGGGCTCTTGCTGACCACCGGCACGCCGAGTCTGCGGCCGATGACGCCGGCGATCTCGCGGAAGGCCACGCCCTCCTCGGCGACGGCGTGGTAGCGGGCGCCGCCCCGGCCCTTCTCCAGCACCAGCCTGTAGAGCCTGGCGGCGTCGAGCCGGTGCACGGCGGGCCAGCGGTTGAGGCCCTCGCCAGTGTAGACCGAGACGCCCTTCTCGCGCGCGATGCCGATCAGGATCGGGACGAAGCCGTGATCGCCGGCACCATGCACCGACGGAGGCAGGCGGACGATCGACACGCGCGCGCCCTTCTCGGCCACGGCATAGGCCGTCTGCTCCGAGGCGCGCGGGATCGCCGGGTTGGAAGCAGGCGGAACATCTTCGGTCGCGATGCGGCCGGGCTGAACCAGTCCGATGCCGGAGGTGACGATCAGCGGCCGGTCGGAGCCGGCAAGTTGCTGCCCCATCGCCTCGATGGCGCGGCGGTCGATTTCGCAGTTTTCCTTGAACCGTGAGAAATCGTGGTTGAAGCCGGTGTGGATGACGGCGTCGGCCTGTGCGGCGCCGCGGCGAAGGCTGTCGAGATCTTCCAGATTGCCTCGAAGCACGTCGGCGCCTGCGGCGGCAAGCGCGTTTGCGCCGGCATCCGAGCGAGCAAGACCGAGCACCTGGTGGCCGGCGCTGAGGAGTTCCCGGACAGTGGCCGACCCGACAAAGCCGGTGGCTCCGGTGACGAAGACACGCATTGCAGTTTCCTTTGCTTGATTTGATCGGAGCCGCTGCGTTGGCGGCCCGCGACGATCAAATAAACGCTTGAGGAAAGACGATCTATGCTGCAAAGTCCGTATTATCTTCGCAATCGTCCAGGAACGAACCATGGACCCACTATCGGATGTGCTGTCGCTGCTGAAGCCGCAAAGCAATGTCTCGGCCGGCTTCGATGCCGGCGGCGACTGGGCGATCGAGTTCCCCAGCAACATCGGCATCAAATGCTACGCGGTCGTTTCGGGCCAGTGCTGGCTGGCCGTGGAAGGCGTTCCGGAGCCGGTGCATCTTACCGCGGGTGATTGCTTCCTGCTGCCCGGCGGCCGGCCGTTCCGTCTGGCAAGCGGCCTCGAGGTCAAACCCGTCGGCGCGCATACCATCTTTCCCCCGGCCCGCGCGGGCGGCGTCGTCACCTATAATGGCGGTGGCGACGTCTTCCTGGTCGGCAGCCGTTTTGTGCTGAGCGGCCGTCACGCCGACATTCTGCTGAGGATGATGCCGCCGATCATCCATATCCGCAGGGAAGAGGACAAGGTAGCCCTGCGCTGGTCGGTGGAGCGGATGATGCAGGAGCTGAGCGAGGGTCAGCCCGGCGGCTTCCTGGTGGCGCAGCACCTGTCCCACATGATGCTGGTCCAGGCACTGCGCCTGCATATGGCGGAAGGACCGAATGGCGGCGTCGGTTGGCTTTTTGCCTTGGCCGACAAGCAGATGGGCGCCGCGATCGGCGCCATGCATGAGGACCCGGCGCATCGCTGGACCCTGCAGGAGCTGGCGGAACGCGCCGGCATGTCGCGATCGAATTTCGCCCTCAAATTCAAGGAGGCGGTCGGAACGTCGGCGATGGAATATCTGACCCGTTGGCGGATGCTGCTTGCCTGCGAAAGGCTCGCCAACTCCAGCGAGCACACTTCGGTCATCGCGCTCTCCCTCGGCTACGAGTCCGAAAGCGCCTTCAGCACGGCTTTCAAACGCGTGATGGGCGCCTCGCCGCGGCAATATGGCCGCGACCGCAGCGCCGTTGCTGCTTAGGGGAGAAGGCGCTCAGGCAGCCCGGACCGCCCTGCCCTTCAGGTCGACGATATCGACAGGCACCAGCACATCCTTGCCCGCAGAAGATTCGGGCAGCACATGCGCCCAGGTCAGGATCTCCATGCGGCCGTCGAAATGCTCGACCACCGCGGTGCAGCTTTCCACCCAGTCGCCGGTGTTGATGTACTGCACATCGCCATAGTTTTCGATCGCGGCATGGTGGATGTGGCCGCAGATCACGCCGTCGACATGCGAGCGCCGCGCTTCCTCGGAGAGCACCGTCTGGAACGAGCCGATGAAGTTCACCGCCTTCTTGACCTTGACCTTGGCCCAGGACGAGAACGACCAGTAAGGCAGGCCGAGCAGATGGCGCAGCTTGGTCACGACCCGGTTGACCAGCATCGCCGCGTCGTAGGCGTAGTCGCCGAGATAGGCGAGCCAGCGCTGGTTGTGCACCACAGTGTCGAACTGATCGCCATGGATGACCAGCAGCCGCCTGCCGTCGGCGGTCTCGTGGATGGCGCGGTCGGCAACGACGATGCCGCCGAAATGCACGCCCTGGAACTGGCGGGCGAACTCGTCGTGGTTGCCGGCGATATAGGTGATCGAGGCGCCTTTGCGCGCCCTGCGCAGCAATTTCTGCACGACATCGTTATGGCTCTGCGGCCAATGCCAGCTGCGTCGCAGGCGCCACCCGTCGACGATATCGCCGACCAGATAGATGGTGTCGGCCTCGTGATAGCGCAGGAAATCGATCAGGAAATCGGCCTTGGCCGCCTTCGAGCCGAGATGCACATCGGAAATGAACATGGTGCGGAAAGTGCGGGGCTCTGGGCCTGACATCGCGATTTCACCTTTGCTTTCACGTGCCTATGCCTCGATTCATGCAACAACCGTATGACGGTTGCGGTTGGTCCAGCCCAGGCGTTAGCTTGCCGCCCTCGAAAAAGGAGAAATCACCATGGATCTCGGCATTCGCGGAAAGAAGGCCATCGTCTGCGCCTCGAGCAAGGGACTGGGGCGCGGCTGCGCGATTGCGCTCGCCGAAGCCGGCGTCGACCTCGTCGTCAACGGCCGCGACGCCGAGCTTCTGGCGAAGACGGCGCAGGACATCCGCGACAGATTCGGCGTCGAGGTGATCGAGGTCGCCGGCGACGTCTCGAAGCCGGAGGTGCAAAGGGCGCTGCTTGCCGCCTGCCCGGCCCCCGACATCCTGGTCAACAACAATGGCGGCCCGCCGCGTCGCGATTTCCGCGAGCTCGACCGCGCGAAGATCCTCGAAGGCGTAACGCAAAACATGGTGACGCCGATCGAGCTGATCCAGGCGGTGATCGACGGCATGGCCAAGCGCGGCTTCGGCCGCATCGTCAACATCACCTCGCTGTCGGTCTATGTGCCGATCCCAGGCCTCGACCTCTCGTCCGGCGCCCGTGCCGGCCTGACCTCGTTCCTCGCCGGCGTGGCGCGCACGGTGATCGACCGCAACGTCACCATCAACAGCCTTTTGCCCGGCAAGCACGACACCGACCGGCTGCGCGACCCGCATGACGCCGGCACGCCGGAAGACCCGGCGACGGCAGCCGCGCGCAAGGCCCGCATCAGCGCCGATGTTCCGGCCAAACGCCTCGGCACGCCCGAGGAGTTTGGCCAGATCTGCGCCTTCCTGTGCTCGGTCCATGCCGGCTATCTCACCGGACAGAACATCCCGGTCGACGGCGGTCTTTACGTCAGCGCGTTCTGACGCGGCCGTTCCGTGGCTGCGGCCCAAACCAGAGAGTCTTGCTTCAAACAGCTGAAATAGCTCGACTATTTCGGCTTCGGCATTGTGAACGCCGGGTCGACATTTGGCGTCGCGAAGAATCGTCGCCGCATGCTAAAAGGCTCGAAAGCAGGAGCACAGGAGGGGCCGCGATGGACGGCGAGATCAAGAAAACCGCCCGGTCGGACCTCGACGAGGCCGCGCTCTTCTTCCACAAGCACCCCTCCCCGGGAAAGCTCGAGATCCAGGCGACCAAGCCGCTCGGCAATCAGCGCGACCTGGCGCTGGCCTATTCGCCGGGCGTCGCAGCGCCCTGCCTCGAGATCCGCGACGATCCGGCAACCGCTGCCGACTACACGGCGCGCGCCAACCTCGTCGGCGTCGTCTCGAACGGCTCGGCGGTGCTCGGTCTCGGCAATATCGGCCCGCTCGCCTCCAAGCCGGTGATGGAAGGCAAGGCGGTGCTGTTCAAGAAGTTCGCCGGCATCGACGTCTTCGACATCGAGATCGACGCGCCGGAAATCGAGCGCATGGTCGAGACGGTGGCTGCGCTCGAGCCGACCTTCGGCGGCATCAATCTCGAGGACATCAAGGCGCCTGAATGCTTCGAGGTCGAGGAGCGGCTGAAGGCCCGCATGGGCATTCCGGTCTTCCATGACGACCAGCATGGCACGGCGATCATCGTTGCCGCGGCGGTGCTCAACGGGCTGGAATTCGCCGGCAAGTCGATCTCGGAGATCAAGATCGTCACCTCAGGTGCGGGCGCTGCGGCGCTCGCCTGCCTCAATCTCCTGGTCTCTCTCGGCGCCAAGGTCGAAAACATCTGGGTCACCGACCGCTTCGGCGTCGCCTACAAAGGTCGTGCCGAGGAGATGGACCGCTGGAAGGACCCCTATGTGAAGGATACGGAAGCGCGCACGCTGGCCGATGTCATTCCAGGCGCCGACGTCTTCCTCGGCCTCTCTGCCGCCGGCGTGCTGAAACCCGAACTCCTGCAGCACATGGCGCCGAAGCCGCTGATCCTGGCGCTTGCCAACCCGACGCCGGAGATCATGCCAGAGGTGGCGCGCGCCGCCCGCCCGGACGCCATGATCTGTACCGGACGTTCCGATTTTCCCAATCAAGTCAACAATGTGCTCTGCTTTCCTTACATCTTCCGCGGCGCGCTGGATTGCGGAGCGAGCGCCATCAACGAGGAGATGAAGATGGCGGCCGTGCGGGCGATCGCGGCCCTTGCCCGCGAAGAGCCCTCGGACGTCGCGGCGCGCGCCTATTCCGGCGAGACGCCAGTCTTCGGCCCGGATTTCCTGATCCCCTCGCCCTTCGATCCGCGCCTCATCCTGCGCATCGCCCCGGCGGTGGCGAAGGCTGCCTGCGACACCGGCGTGGCGACACGGCCGATCGCCGATTTCTCCGCCTATATCGACAAGCTCAACCGCTTCGTCTTCCGCTCCGGCCTGGTCATGAAGCCGGTGTTCTCCTCGGCCAAGACCTCCAGCGCCAAGCGCGTGATCTATGCCGACGGCGAGGACGAGCGCGTGCTGCGGGCGGCGCAGGTGGTGCTTGAGGAAGGCATTGCCGAGCCGATCCTGATCGGCCGCCCGCATGTCGTGGAGGTCCGCCTGAAGCGTTACGGGCTGCGCATCCGTCCGGGCGTCGATTTCGGCCTGATCAACCCGGAAGACGATCCGCGCTACCGCCACTATGTCGATCTCCTGATCGAGCTTGCCGGCCGCCGCGGCATCACGACGGAAGCCGCCCGCACCATGGTGCGCACCAACAATACCGTGATCGCGGCCCTCGCGCTGAAGCGCGGCGATGCAGATGCGATGATCTGCGGCCTCGAAGGCCGCTTCGAGCGGCATCTGCGCAACGTCTCGCTGATCATCGGGCCGCGCCCCGGCATCAAGGACCAGGATCTCTCAACCTTGTCGATGCTGATCTCGCAGCGCGGCATCATCTTCCTCACCGACACCCATGTCTCGGTCGATCCGACGGCGGAGGAGATCGCCGAAATGACGGTGCTCGCGGCTGAAGAAATCCAGCGCTTCGGCATCGAGCCCAAGGCAGCGCTTCTGTCGCATTCGGATTTCGGCTCGCGCGACTCGGCCGGCGCGCTGAAGATGCGCCAGGCGGCGTCGATCCTGGAGCGCATCGCCCCGGACCTGCAATGCGACGGCGAGATGCACGCCGACTCCGCTCTCTCGGAACATCTGCGCCAACGCGTCTATCCGCATTCGCGGTTGAAGGGCGAAGCCAATCTCTTGGTGTTCCCGAACCTCGATTCGGCCAATATCACCCTGACGGCGCTGCGCGCTATGATGGACGCGCTGCATGTCGGGCCGATCCTGCTCGGCACCGACAAGCCCGCGCACATCCTGACGCCGTCGGTGACTTCGCGCGGCGTGGTCAACATGACGGCGCTGGCGGTGGTGGAGGCAGCGCACAAGGCGCAGGCGATCGCCGATCTGAGCTAAACCATTGCGTGCAAGCATGAGTGCCTGGGTTGTAAGCTAGGAAAAGGTTAACCACGAACACGGTAGCCTTGCGGCTACAGGCAATCGGGGTTTCAGGCGAATGAGAGGCGCGGGGTTGAAGCTGACCCACATTGCGGCGCTGCTTGCAGCGCTTGCGGCTTCCGCGGTTGCCGTGACCGAGCCGCAGGCAGCTTCCCGCATGTGCCGCCAGTTGGAAGCCGAGCTCACCGCCGCACGCGGTGGCGGCGGCGGCCCGGGCCTGATCCGCAAATACGACGACGCGATCGCGCGGCAGCGCGAGCAATTGGCGAAGGCGCGCGGCCGGGCGAGCGATGCCCATTGCGGCTTCACGGTGTTCTCGAGCAATGTCAGTCAATGCGCAGGCATCAATGCCTCGATAGAGCGCATGAACGACAATCTCGACGCCTTGCAGGCCAAGCGCGAGCGGCTGGCCGGCGGCGGCACGCCGCGTGACCGCGGCCGCATCCTGGCGGCGCTCGACGCCAATGGCTGCCGCAGCGACGAGATCGCGCCGCGGCGCGCGCCGATCGAGGAGGCTGCCCGCAACAATGGCGGCGGCAATCTGTTCGAGCAGCTTTTCGGCCGCGGCGACCGGGAGATCGACACGCTCGATGCGCCTGAAGCGCCCGATGTTCCGCCGGACGATCCGAGCGTCCGCAACATCCGCCGCGTCCCCAACCAGCCCGACGGCATGGACCTGCCCCGGCTGGGCGGCGAGTTCCGCACGGTCTGCGTGCGGATCTGCGACGGCTATTTCTTTCCGATGTCGAACGCCGCCTCCTACGGCGATTTCGAGCGCGACCAGAAGAATTGCGAATCGAGCTGCCCGGGCACCGAGATGCAGGTCTTCTACACGCGCGGCATGGACGACGATGCTGGCTCGATGACCTCGTCGGTGACCGGCCGGCCCTACAGCGAGCTGCCGACCGCCTATCGCTACAAGCAGGCCAATTATTCGCGCCCGCCTGCCTGTGGCTGCAACGCCGGGGCCGGCAATTTCTCGATCATCGCCGGCAATCCGCCCAACCCGGAACAGTCGCAGCCGGACAGTGGGGCGGCGCCCTTCGTGCCGTCGCCGGCCGCCAAGCCCGATCCCGGCGCCGACCCCGAAACGCTCGCCAATGCCGAGGGCGGACTCGATCGCGAGGCGATCAAGCGCTTGACCACCAAGGCCCCGGTGTCGCCGATTTCGGCATTGCCGCCGGAACAGCGCAAGGTCAGGGTCGTCGGGCCAGCGTTCCTTCCCGACCCATCAGCGGCAATAGATCTGAAAGCTCCGGCCCCGAAGTCCGCCCGGTGAGCGCCAGCCTTAGCGGCATGAACAGCGGCTTGCCCTTACGCCCCGTCGCTTCCTTGATCTTGCCGGTCCAGTCCTTCCAGACGGTGCCGTTCCACGGCTCTTCCGGCAAGAGGTCGAACGCCTGGTGGAGGAATTCGCGATCCTCATCGGAAAACTCCGCCGGCTCCTGCGGCCCGTCGCTCAAGATGCGCCACCAGGCGACCGCGTCGGACAAACGGTCGATATTGCCGCGCACAGAGAGCCAGAAGGGCTCGGCCTTGTCGCCGGAAATACCGAGCACAATCAGCCGGTCGCGCGCCTCCTCGAACGGCATCTGATGCATCAGGGTGCGGTTGAGCACGAAGAGCTCGTCCGGATCGAACTTGGCGGCAGACTTGGATGTCGCGGCCGGGTCGAAATGGCTGGCAAGCTCGTTGAGATCGTGCGCTGCGGTTACGTTTTCCGACGTGCCGACCAGCACGGCAAGCGATGCAACCGCCATCGGCTCGATACCGTCCTCGCGCAGGCTCTCGATCGACAGCGCGCCGGTGCGCTTCGACAGCCCCTCGCCCGACACCGTGGTCAAGAGATTGTGGTGGCCGAAGACCGGCGGCTCGGCGCCGAGCGCTTGGAACAGCGCGATCTGCACGCCGGTGTTGGTGACGTGGTCGTCGCCGCGGATCACATGGGTGACGCCCATTTCGATGTCGTCGACCACGGAAGGCAGCGTGTAGAGATAGGTGCCGTCCTCGCGCACCAGCACGGGGTCGGACAGCGACGCGAGATCGACGGTCTCCTCGCCGCGCACCAGGTCGTTCCAATGCACCTCGGTCCGCTCCGGCTGCAGCGGATCGCTGGTGAAGTTCGGCAACAGAAAGCGCCAGTGCGGCCGGCGCCCGTCGGACTCGTACTCGGCCACCTGCTCCGGCGTCAGCGTCAGCGCCTCGCGGCCATAGACCGGCGGCAGGCCGCGCGTGCGGCGCACCTTGCGTCGCAGATCGAGTTCCTCGGGCGTCTCGTAGCAGGCATAGAGCACGCGCGCCGCCTTCAGCCGCTCGACGGCCGCATCGTAGATCTCGACGCGCCGCGACTGGTATTCGGTGGCATCCGGGAAAATGCCCAGCCAATGCAGGTCATACAGGATGGAATCGGCGAATTCCTGCGTCGAGCGGGCAAGGTCTGTGTCATCGAAGCGTTGGATGTAGCGGCCCTTGTTGTTGACGGCGAACAGCCAATTGAACAAGGCCGTGCGCGCATTGCCGATATGGATGCGGCCGGTCGGCGATGGGGCGAAGCGAACGGTAACTGTCATGAGCGCGGCGTAGCGAATGCCTTTAGGCTTGACAAGATACACCCCCCGCGCAACGGCAAGAGATAGTGCAAGCAAGCTAAAATGAAAAGCCGCTCGTCGGAGCGGTCTCGACCGCTCGCCGACCCGCCCGCAATGTCCGCCAAATCCAGCCTTTCCAAGGCAGTTTTCTGTCCCCGTTATCCACATATGTGACACACAACATATTGGGGTCACAAAACCTACAAAAACGAATCCTTGACGGTTCAAAACGAGTCGCTTTTTATAGGCCATGCGCTCCCTGTTGCGGGCGTGACCGGAGAGTTTAGAGGCCGGTCCTTTTCCCGGATTTTGTGCGTTTTGCCCGCATTTCCGCCTGTTCACGAGGCCGGCGGAAGCGTTGGGATTGTTGGGCTTGGGTGGGCGAAAGGGAGAATTGTCGGCCTGGAAAAAATGATCTGTTAACACTATATTTAGTGTTTGCAGGCAGGCTCGACCCTAGATAGTGTGAACCTCCCTCTACGGAGGGAATCGACAAAAGTTTCAGTTGAGAGGCCCGCAGGGGTCGGTCTGCAGCCCGGGCAAAAAGCCTGGGAAGGCATTTTGTTGCCTGGAGCCGGCCGCTGCGATGAGGAGAATGCCGGCATGGCTTTGCGTGCCGGTAAACGGCGGATTGCGCTTTCAGTCTTTGGGGCAGAAATCCCTGGGGAAAAGCGCTATATATAGACAAAAGGGACCGGACCAATGCGCATCGAGCGTCGCTTCACCAAGCCAGAGCAGTCTGCTTATGCGGAGATCGAATTCCGCAAGGCCCTGTCGGAGATCAAGAATCCCGACGGCTCGGTGGTGTTCCGCCTCGACAACATCGATGTGCCGGCGCAGTTCAGCCAGGTCGCGGCCGACATTCTGGCCCAAAAGTATTTCCGCAAGGCCGGCGTGCCAGCGCGCCTGAAGAAGGTCGAGGAAAATGACGTCCCCTCCTTCCTGTGGCGCTCGGTTGCCGACGAGGCCGAGCTCGCCAAGCTGCCCGAGGCGGAGCGCTATGGTTCGGAAACCGACGCTCGCCAGGTCTTCGACCGGCTGTCCGGCACCTGGACCTATTGGGGCTGGAAGGGCGGCTACTTCAAGTCGGAAGAAGACGCGCGCGCCTTCCGCGACGAGCTCGCCTATATGCTCGCCACCCAGCGCGTCGCGCCGAACTCGCCGCAATGGTTCAACACCGGCCTGCATTGGGCCTACGGCATCGACGGTCCGAGCCAGGGCCATTTCTATGTCGACCCCTTCACCGGCAAGCTGACCAAGTCGAAGTCGGCCTACGAGCATCCGCAGCCGCATGCCTGCTTCATCCAGAGCGTGCAGGACGACCTCGTCAACGAGGGCGGCATCATGGACTTGTGGGTGCGTGAGGCGCGCCTGTTCAAATACGGCTCCGGCACCGGCTCGAACTTCTCCATGCTGCGCGGCGAAGGCGAGAAGCTTTCCGGCGGCGGCCGCTCGTCCGGCCTGATGAGCTTCCTCAAGATCGGCGACCGCGCGGCCGGCGCCATCAAGTCGGGCGGCACGACGCGCCGCGCCGCCAAGATGGTGATCGTCGACGCCGACCATCCCGATATCGAGGAATTCATCGACTGGAAGGTCAATGAAGAGCAGAAGGTCGCCTCGCTGGTGACCGGCTCGAAGATCGTCAAGAAGCATCTCGAAGCGATCATGAAGGCCTGCGTCAATTGCGAAGGCAATGGCGACGATTGCTTCGATCCGGCTCTAAACACCGCGCTGAAGCGCGAGATCAAGGCGGCCAAGAGGGACGCCGTGCCGGAGAACTACATCTACCGCGTCATTCAGTTCGCCCGCCAGGGCTACACCTCGATGTCGTTCAAGACCTACGACACCGACTGGGATTCGGACGCCTATCTGACCGTCTCCGGCCAGAACTCCAACAACTCGGTGTCGCTGAAGGACAATTTCCTGCGCGCCGTCGAGGCAGATGGCGACTGGCAGCTCACTGCCCGCAAGGACGGCAAAGTGGTGAAGACGCTGAAGGCGCGCGATCTGTGGGAAAAGATCGGCTACGCTGCCTGGGCCTCGGCCGACCCCGGCCTGCACTTCAACACGACGATGAACGACTGGCACACCTGCGCTTCCGCCGGTGCGATCCGGGCCTCCAACCCGTGCTCGGAATACATGTTCCTCGACGACACGGCCTGCAACCTCGCCTCCATCAACCTCCTGCCCTATCGCAAGGCGGACGGCACGATCGATATCGCCGCTTACGAGCACACCGTTCGGCTGTGGACCATCGTGCTCGAAATCTCGGTGATGATGGCGCAGTTCCCGTCGAAGGAAATTGCCAAGCTCTCCTACGAATACCGCACGCTCGGCCTCGGCTACGCCAATATCGGCGGCCTGCTGATGACCTCGGGCATTCCCTATGACTCCGACGAGGGCCGCGCCATCTGCGCCGCGCTCACCGCGATCATGACCGGCGTCGCCTATTCGACCTCGGCCGAAATGGCCTCCGAGCTCGGCGCCTTCCCGGACTATGACCGCAACGCGCAGAACATGCTGCGCGTCATGCGCAACCATCGCCGCGCCGCTTACGGCGACAAGGACGGCTACGAGAAGCTCGCCGTCAACCCGGTGCCGCTGGTCGCCTCCGACCTCAAGCAGCAGGAACTGGCCCAGCACGCCCGCGCTGCTTGGGACCGCGCCATCGAGCTCGGCGAGGAACACGGCTATCGTAACGCGCAGGCGACGGTGATTGCGCCGACCGGCACGATCGGCCTGGTCATGGACTGCGACACCACCGGCATCGAGCCCGACTTCGCCTTGGTGAAGTTCAAGAAGCTAGCCGGCGGCGGTTACTTCAAGATCATCAACCGCGCCGTGCCGGAGGCGCTGAGGACGCTCGGCTATTCCGAAAGCCAGATCGCCGAGATCGAGGCTTATGCGGTCGGCCACGGCAACCTCAACCAGGCGCCGGGCATCAACCCCTCGACGCTGAAGGCCAAGGGCTTCACCGACGAGAAGATCGCGGCGCTGAACGCGGCGCTGAAGTCGGCCTTCGACATCAAGTTCGTGTTCAACCAGTGGACGCTCGGCGCCGACTGGGTGAAGGAGACGCTCGGCTTCACCGACGAGCAGCTCTCAGACTTCTCCTTCGAGATGCTGCCGGCGCTGGGCTTCACCAGGAAGGAGATCGATGCCGCCAACATCCATGTCTGCGGTGCCATGACACTGGAAGGCGCGCCCTTCCTCAAGGCCGAACATCTTTCGGTGTTCGACTGCGCCAGCCCCTGCGGCAAGATCGGCAAGCGTTCGCTGTCGATCCAGAGCCACATCCTGATGATGGCCGCGGCGCAGCCCTTCATCTCCGGCGCCATCTCCAAGACCATCAACATGCCGAACGAGGCGACGGTCGAGGACGCCAAGAGCGCCTACATGCTGTCCTGGAAGCTGGCGCTGAAGGCCAACGCGCTCTATCGCGACGGCTCGAAGCTCTCGCAGCCGCTCAATGCCTCGCTGCTCGCCGATGACGACGAGGATGAGGACGAGGCGGTCGAGCAGCTGATCGCCGCGCCCGCCGCGCAGCGCGCCGTGCAGGTGACGGAAAAGATCGTCGAGCGCGTGGTGGAGCGCCTCTACCGCGACCGCGAGAAGCTGCCGAACCGCCGCAAGGGCTACACGCAGAAGGCGGTCGTCGGCGGCCACAAGGTGTATCTCAGGACCGGCGAGTTCGACGATGGACGGCTGGGCGAGATCTTCATCGACATGCATAAGGAAGGCGCCGCCTTCCGCGCGATGATGAACAACTTCGCCATCGCCATCTCGCTCGGCCTGCAATACGGCGTGCCGCTCGACGAATATGTCGAGGCCTTCACCTTCACCAAGTTCGAGCCGGCCGGCATGGTGCAGGGCAACGACGCGATCAAGAACGCCACGTCGATCCTCGACTATGTTTTCCGCGAGCTTGCGGTCTCCTATCTCGGCCGCCACGACCTCGCCCATGTCGACCAGTCGGACTTCGACAAGACCGCGCTCGGCCGCGGCATCACCGAAGGCAAGGCGACGCCCTTCTCCAAGGGCCTCTATCGCGGCGCCTCGCCGGTGAAGCTGGTGTCGGGCATGGGCGCCGATCCCAAGGGTTTTGGCGGAGGTTCGGGTTCCTCCGGCACCCCTGCCCGTGCAGCACCCACCGCCTTCTCCGGCTCCAACGTGCTGGCGCTGAAGCCGGCAAGCGACGAGGCCCTCGCCTACAAGCGCGACTATGAGGAGCGCGCCAGGGAACTGGCCGAGGAGATGGTGGAAGAGGAAGCCGAAGCCGCCGGCGGCGCCGAGGCTTTATTCACCGACGCCGCCGCCAACGAGGCCGCCGAGGCGAAGAAGCTCGCCGCGACGAGGCGCCAGCAGTCGCTACTGCAAGGCTACACCGGCAACGAATGCTCCGAGTGCCACAACTTCACCATGGTGCGGAACGGCACCTGCGAGAAGTGCGATACGTGTGGTGCGACGAGCGGGTGCAGCTGACGACTGAATGCCTCGTCCTCGGTTCACGGTTCGCGAGGTTATTCGCCTGCTGGAGGCCGACGGCTGGTATCTGGTTGCAACCAAGGGCAGCCATCGCCAATATAAGCACAAGATCAGAGCCGGCCGCGTCACCGTGGCCGGCAAGCCGTCTGAAGAGGTTGCGCCAGGAACGCTGACAGCATCCTCAAGCAGTCTGGCCTGAAGGAGCGATGACATGCGTTACGCGGTGGTGATCAAAAAAGCCGGAGATAACTTTTCCGCCTACGTACCGGATTTACCCGGCTGCATCGCGACCGGTGCCACCGTCGCTGAAGTGGAAACGGAAATCCGCGATGCAATTCGCTTCCATATCGAGGGTTTGCGCGCCGATGGTTTGGATGTCCCCAAAGCCGTCAGCTTGGCGGAATACGTAGAAGCATAGGCCAATCCGGAGCTGCAATTCGGGTTAGCCGGTAGCGCAGCCCAGTACCGCGACACATGATCGACCACATCACCATCGAAGTGACCGCCCTCGAAAAGAGCAAGCTCTTCTACGAGCACGCTTTTGCGCCGCTGGGGTATCGACTCTCCTTCGGCAAGGAGGGGGTGTTCTGGGCCTTCGATGTCGGCAATGGCTGCCTGTTCGAGATCCAGCGCACCGGCGAGAGGCCGCCACTCACCCACCTGCATGTCGCCTTCCGGGTGAAAAGCAAGGCGGAGGTCGATGCGTTCCATCAGGCGGCGCTCGAAGCGGGTGCCGCGGATAATGGCGCACCCGGCCCGCGCCCGAATTATGCGGAAAATTACTACGCCTGCTTCGTGCTCGATCCTGACGGCTACAACATCGAGGCGATGATCAACGAGCCGTAGGGCCTCTCCTTCTCCCCTTGTGGGAGAAGGTGGATCGGCGCGCAGCGCCGAGGCGGATGAGGGGTGCTGGAAGGAATGAGACCGCGGCGATTTCGAGCATATCGCCAAGCTGGAACACTCCTCATCCGGCCGCTTCGCGGCACCTTCTCCCACAAGGGAGAAGGGAAGAAGCATTCCCGCCGGTCTCATGGAACTCGAGACCGAGAACGCAGTTCACTAGTGTGATTTCGCAATCGCAGGAAACTTCACTGCATCCGCGAGGAGCCGGAAGCGAATGAACGCGGTGCCACCGAAGGAAATGGACGTCGTCCTGCAACAACTGCCGCTGCGGATCGGCGCCTATGTGCCCGACGATCTGCTGGAGGATTGGTTCGCGCCGGGAACGGGCATGCGCCCCGTCAGCGCGGCAGCGCTTGCTGCCGCCGCCCGCTACGGACGACGGTTCGAATGTGAATTCAAGTACTATCCCGAGAGGATGGAAGGCGTGTTCTGGAAATGGGTTCCGGCGCTCTGATTTGGACACGCCGGCGGAGCAAAAACGATGATGGAAGAGAAGGTTCGCGAGGCAATCGCCGTGGAGCTGGAGCGTCAATCGGAATCCGATCCTTCGAAACTGCGGATCGAATTGGACGGAGATCGCCTGACTGCAGACGGCGATATCGACCTGCTGGCACTCGCCACGGCGATCGTCGGCGACGTGGCGGGCGCGCCTTGAAGCATGTCTCCCGAAAGTAGGAACCGGTTTCGGGACAAAGACATGCGTCAAACCAGAGACTTAAAGCGCATGGAGCGAATCTGAAAGATCGCGACGCGCTTTAGAGGCGACGCGCGAGGAGCATCGATGAAGGTTGCTGTGTTCGGCGGGACCGGGTTCCTCGGCCGCAGGATCGTCGAGCGGCTCCTGGACAAGGGCTTTGAAGTGCGGGCGGTGTCCCGCCGAGCACGGCGGATGGCGGTCGGCTCGGAAGCGAAGGCACCCGATCACGTCAAAGCGGATATTCTGGACAGATCATCGATCGGCCCGGCAATTGCCGGATCAGATGCGGTGGTGAATGCGGTTAGCCTCTATGTCGAACATGGCGGCTTGACGTTCGAAAGGATGCACGTGACGGCGGCAGCCGATTTGGCCAGCGTCGCGCGGCAAGCCGGGGTCGAACGGCTCGTCCATATCTCGGGGATAGACGCGGATCCGCGATCCGCATCGAGGTATATCAAGGCACGCGGGCGCGGAGAAGACGCGGTCAGAAACTCGTTTCCCGACACGATTGTCCTGCGCTCGGCCGTCATGATCGGGCCGGACGACGCTTTTCTCACGACGCTTGTTAGACTGGTCCGGCTGCTGCCCGTCTATCCGCTGTTCGGCCAGGGAGCTACGCGGCTTCAGCCCATCTATGTCGGCGACGTCGCTGAAGCGGTGTGCCGCTTGATCGCCGATCCTATCCAGGATGTATCCACGTTCGAGGTCGGCGGTCCTCGTATCATGCCTTACAGGGAGTTGGTTCGCGAAATCGCCAGAAGGTTCGGCCTTCATCCAATCCTGGTGCCTATGCCGTTCGCCGCCTGGAGCGCCCTGGCGGCAGTGGCGGAATTTCTCCCGACGCCGCCTTTCACGCGCAACCAGATCGATCTCATGCGTCAGGACAACGTGACGACAGGCGGCATGCCGGGACTGCCGGAACTCGGCATCGAGCCCCGGGACATCGAGCAGGTCATCCGCATGATCGAAGGAAGCGGCTAATGCCAACGCTAGGCGCGGAACTCTCCTGCCGTCGGCCTGGGAGATGTCGGCTCCTCCGGCGGGATCTCAGGTGGCGCGTCCGGCGGGATATCAGGAGGTCCCCTCCCCGGTCCCGGGATAGGATCGGGTGAAGGCGGAGGAACGCCCGGCGGTTCTCCGGGCGGGTTTTCCGGCGGAGCTGGAGGCCGGGACGGCTCGGGGCCGGGATCGCCCGGCATCGATTGGGGATTGTTCGAATCTGGATTGTTCATTGCGGGCTCCCGAGTGATGCGGCCGGCGCTGCCTGACGTGGAAAAGCCTTCGCCGCTCAGGCGGCATGTTCGTATGTGCCCACGAGTTCCGCCGCCTCGATCGCGTGGCGCCGGGCCTCCTTCCAGATTTCCTTGACGCCGCTCTGGCCGGGAATGCCGAGGCTCGGCACTTTGAGAGCCGCCAGTCGGAAATGGTAGTGGTGAACCCCGTGCCCGACCGGCGGGTCCGGGCCATCGTAGGAGGCGTTACCGAAGTCGTTCTTCCCCTGCTGGAGCGCTTCGGTTCCCGGCTTCGCGGCTTCTCCCTCGGCAAGTTGCTCGACGTCGGGCGAAATGTTGAACACCGCCCAGTGGCCGAACGTCCCGCGTGGCGCATCGGGGTCGTCCACGACGAGAACCAGGCTCCTGGTCCCATCAGGGATACCCGACCATTTCAGAGGCGGGGAAATATTTTCACCATCGCGGGTGAAACGTTCGGGGATGGGATCGCCTTCGGCGAACGCCGGACTGGTCAGTGTTAGTGGCATGTCGGTCCCTTCCGCTTTTGATGCCGCAAGGTGGCTCCAGCCGCACGACATCCCTGGTCGATTCCAACGAATGCCAGGCCGGATCGTTCCGCGGCGCCAGCGAGTTGCGGGAACTGTGTTCGTCCTGTCGGAAATCGCGGCCGGAGCGCGATGCCGCTCATGCGTTGACATACGTCAAAGCCACACTGTCCGCGATCCTTACCATGGCCTCGATCAGCGATGACTTCGGAGGCGAAGATGGACAAGGAGATCAAAGACAAGATCGAAACGCTGCTGGATCAGCATCGGATCATGACCATTGCGACTTTGAGGCCGGATGGCTGGCCGCAAGCGACGACTGTCGGCTATGTCAACGACGGCCTCACTCTCTACTTCCTCTGCGGTCTGGACAGCCAGAAGGCGCAGAACCTCGCTGGGGATGATCGCGTATCCTTGACCATCGACGACGACACGCCGCAGGTGATGGAAATCACCGGACTTTCCATGGCGGCGCGCGCGCTGCCGGTCACCGACCAGGTGGAGGCGGAAAAGGTTCTGAAGATGCTGCCGGAGAAGTATCCGCCACAAGCCTCGCTGCCCGGCCCGATGCCGACCCCGGAACAGGTCCGCATCTTCCGCGTGATGCCGACGGTTATCTCCGTGCTCGACTACTCGAAGGGCTTTGGCCACACGGATCTGGTCACCTGCTGAGCCCGGTACCGCGGGCAGACATTCGGCGATGGTGAGCCGCAGCTTCATCGGCTGGCGGCGCTGTGTCCGCCAGCACCGCGGGCGGTGCCCGCAATCGGAACGCTGCGAATGCCGAAATGATCGATCGTATGATCCAGATCAAGGCAATGCTGCGCTTTCCACTGTCTCCTTGGCTGTTTTCTTACAAGGAGATTGTTTGTGCCCACCGAAACCCTGATCGTCCTCGCCGTCGTTCTGGCCTATTTCGCGGTCTTCATGGGCGTGCTGGGATACGCAGCATTCATGGAATCGCGACCTCTGCCACCGAAATAGTCAAGGCAATCTGGAAGCGGCTCAGTCCGCGTCGGCCATCATCTGCCCGCCGCCGCCGGCCCAGGCGCGCCACTGCCGCTCGTCGCCACGGAAGACGTTGAGGTCGACGCGGCCGCTTACCCCATGCGACAGGCCGGAGCCGGAATACTGCCAGAACAGCCACTTGCGGCCCGGATAGACCTTTGACGGGTGCGCGGCCACCGCGCGCAGCCAGAACGGATAGTCCGGGAAGGCGCCGCGCAGATTGTCGCGATAGAAGTCGGGGCTGGTGTAGATGATGGGCCGCTGGCCGTAATGGCGCTCCAGCTTGTCCATGAACACCTGCATCTTCTCCAGCACTTTTTCGCGCGACGGCCGCCGCTTGCAGGAAGATTCGCCGTTCCATTCGACATCGATCACCGGCGGCAGCGCGCCCTCGACCCTCGGCACGTTGCGGATGAACCAGTCGGCCTGCTCGCCGGCGGTGCGGCACCAGTAGAAGAAATGATAGGCGCCGCGTTTCAAGCCAGCGGCGTCGGCGCCGCGCCAGTTCCTCATGAACATCGGGTCGACATGGTCGCCGCCATCGGTTGCCTTGATGTAGGCGAAGTTGGCGCCCTGGGCGCGCAGCTTCTCCCAGTTGATGTTGCCCTGCCAGCGCGAGACGTCGACGCCGTGCACGGCCAGGTGCCTTGGCGAAGACCGGCCGAAATTGATCGGCTTGGCGTCGCGGAAAGCGTAGCGCGTGACCGGGCTGGCGAGCATCGCCGGTGCTGCGCGCGACAGCCGCTTCGGCGGCGAGACGAGCGCGGCCTCCTCGACCGGCGGTTCGCCGCTGTCCGGCAGGTCGGTCGCCGGGAACGCCACCGTCTCTTCCTCGGCCAGGCCGAAAGGACGCGAATTCTTGTCGTCAGGACGCGAATTCTCGTCTTCGGGACGCGCGTCTTCACCAGGCAGCGGTGCCGGCGGCCTGATGCGCGCGGCGCCGGTCATCGACGCGGTCTCGACGGTTGCCTGGGTTTCGGCAGTCTTCACGGCCCTAGTCACCGGCGCGCTGGGCCTGACCACGGAACTCGTCGTCTCGCTGGACGGCACCTGCAAGGCATCGACGCCCGACGTGGACGAGCAGCCGGCAAGGCAAAGCGCTGCGAGCACGAAACTGACGACGCCAAAGATCCGCATCTTGACCTGTACGCAAAACCAAACAGACGGAGGGCAGGAACAGCGCCGCCGGAAGCCCATTGCTAATGAGAAATTACCAACAAAGTTTGAATCAAAATTTACCTTTGGTCCGACGCGACGATTCGGGCGTCGGACGTTCCAGGCAAAACGCGGTAATCCGCCGGTCCTGATCGCCCCATGCGAGACCTGCGTGATCATGACGCTAAGGGCGAGGTCTAAACCTGTCCCGGTTCGCGCCCCATATAGGGGGCTGGCTTACGATGAAACGCTGCAGGGATTGTCACCAATGTCAAAGTCACGGACGATCAAAGTCGCCTCGATCTTCCTGATCCTGCTGATGGCGCTTGCAAGCGCGTCCATCGGCCCGGCGGAGGCGCGCATGGGCGGCAGTTTCGGCAGCCGCGGCACCAGGACCTTTCAGGCCCCGGCCCCGACGAACACCGCACCGTATACCGCGCCCGTGAGGCGCTCGATGACGCCGAACACCACCCAGTCGATACCGCCGTCGCAGTCGTTTCCCGGCCAGGCACGACCGGGATTCTGGAACGGCTTCGGCGGCGGCTTTGTCGGCGGGCTGGTCGGCGGACTGCTCTTCAACGGCCTGTTCGGCATGATGCTCGGCCATGGATTTGGCGGCATTGGCGGTGGCTTCAGCTTCATCTTCCAGCTGCTGCTGATCGGCGGCCTCGTCATGCTGGCGATGCGGTTCTTCAGCCGCGACAGCGCCGCGCCGGCCAATATGAGAAGCTCCGGCTTCCCGTTCGGCCAGCAAGACTGGGGACGCGCCCAGACCAGCTACCCGTCCAGCGCCATGAGCCGCGGCGCGGCCGGCGTATCCGGCGCTGACGAAATCGGCATCACCAATGCCGACCGGGATGCGTTCGAGAATATCCTCGCCGAAGTGCAGGCCGCCTTCAGTCGCGAGGACCACCAGGGATTGCGAAAGCTGACCACACCCGAAATGGTTTCCTACCTTTCGGAGGAACTGGCGGACAACGCCACCCACGGCCTCAGGAACGAGGTGACCAATCTTGAGCTGCTGGAAGGCGATATCGCGGAGGCGTGGCGAGAAGGTTCTCGCGATTACGCCACGGCGGCAATGCGCTGGCAGGCCATCGACGTCATGCGTAACCGCCAGACCGGCGCCGTCGAGAAGGGCGACCCGGACAATCCGGTCGAGGCCACCGAATTGTGGACCTTCACCCGCGAGGCCGGCGGGCCGTGGCTGCTGTCCGCCATTCAAGACGCCTCCACTAGAGAAATTCCAGGAAAAGTGTGGTGAAACGGTCTTCCGTACGGAATTGCGTCAAAACAAAGAGATAGCGCGGTTTGCCGTTTCCGTGAAACGGTGAACCGATCTAAACGCGAAGGCACCGCGGCGCCATCCGCCGCGATGCCTTCGCCGATGCCGCCTGTCGCCTATTGTCGGCGGATAGCGCCTTGCCCGCCTCGCCTGAACACCCCGATCATCGGGCCGAGATTCCAGAAATCATCGTTGCGGCCTATTGCCGGCGCATAGAGACTTGAGATCGAGCCGTCGAGAAAGAGCGCGTTCGGGCAGCCGAGCTGGTCGCGGAACAGGCGCGCGAATTCGTGGAAGGTCACGACGTCGTTCGAGATCACGAAGACGACGACACCGTCGGCACGCACGCCGACCCCGTCGCGGATTTTCCGCGATGGGCTGTCCGCCTGGAATTTCGGATGCAGCTTGCCGTCGATGACCAGCATCGGCCCGGACTGGGTGGCGTAGTCCACCCGCGGCGGCCGCTTCAGATAATCCTTCGTCGCGCGAACGCCGGCCCTGCCGCCGGCGAGAAAAAAGATGCCATTGGGCTGCATGGAAAAATTGCCGGTGCCTGCACCGGTCTTCGCCGGCGTGACCTGCCTGCCCTGCTCGACGTAGAGGCCGACCGGCGCAAGGTCCGGATGGTACATGCCGGCATTGATGCCGAAGAGCATGGTGCGCCCGACCGCCGCTTGGGCGGTGCGAAGATTGTGCAGCGAGCGGTAGAGCTCGCCGTCCTTGTTCTTCCAGAACAGCTCGATCGAAAATTGCTTCGGATCGGTCTCGCAGACGAGATAGGTGGCCGTGTCGAAGGTGAGGTTGCGGCAGGGCGGCAGCGCCGCCAGCCACTGGCCGAACCCCATGCCGGCGCCGACTGCCGCCGGCAGTGCCGATTTCATCAGCATCGCCAGCAAGGGCACCGATTGCAGCAGAGTCGCAAAATCCATTCGAACACCCGAAGCGAAGCGTCAGGTGCCGATATAACCGATTTTGCGGCAGCCTCTAGCTCAACCAGCCGGCGGCGAGGCCCAGCAATAGCACGACGCCAAGCAACCCTCTGTAGATCACGAAGGGCCAGGCGGAAAAACGCTCCAGCACGCGCATCAGCCCCCATATGGCGAAGAAGGCCGAGATCGAGGCAACGATCAGACCGACGGCCAGGACCGACCAGCCATAAGCGCCGAGATGCACCTTGTGCAGTTCCCACAGCTCTTTCAGGCCGGCGAGCGCGATGGCCGGCAGGCCAAGCAGGAAGGAAAAGCGCGCCGCTTCCGGTCGGGCGAAACCCAACCCAAGCGCTGCCGTCAGCGTCGAGCCCGAACGCGAAACGCCGGGGATCAAGGCTCCGACCTGGGCGATGCCGACAAGCAGCGCGTCGAGTATCGAAGCCTGGTTGAGTTTGAGCTTGTGCTTGGCGTAGATCTCGGAAAGCGCCAGCAGGATCGCCATGACGATGCAGGCCCAGCCGATGACGCCGAGGCTCCGCAACGGCGAGTTGCAGGCGTTGAGAACGCCCGAAAGCGCAAGACCGGCGATGATGATCGGAACGGTCGCCAGCACGATGCTGATCGCCAGACGGAAATGGCGGTCGCCGAAATCTCGTCGGGCGATCGCCGACAGCGAACCCACGGCGACATCCCTGACATCGCTCCAGAAATAACTGACGACGGCGGCCAGCGCCGCCAACTGCATGGCGGCCGAGAAAGCCGAGCCGGGATCCTGCCAGCCGAGCACAGCCGGCACGATGCGCATATGCGCGGTGGACGAGATCGGCAGCAATTCGGTGATGCCTTGGACGATGCCTAGAAATGCCACCTTGGCATAGCCCAGGCCGACAAAGCCGGTATCAAGTCCCTGCGTGCAGACGTCGGTCATCCCAGTCCTTTCCCGGAACAAAGTGAATCGTCATTCGAAAAGCCCCTCAAGGACAGGCTTAGCCTCACGATACCGTGAATCCAACTCACGGATTTGTAATGTGCCGCTAATCCTGCTTGACAACGGACGCCGCCACATTATCATCCGCTAATCTTACACTGTAAGGTATATCGGAGCGGGATCATGCAGACCGGCGCCCTGTCGGAACTACAGCCACCGCCGGAACCGCATAGGCCGGAGATTGCAATCGATGAGGTCTCGCGCGATCTGAGCCGTGCCGTCGAGCGCGCCGAGGTCAATGCCTGGCTCGACCTCTATGACGCCGCGCCCGCGGATTTCGCCGCGCGCCATGGCCTGTCGATCGCAAGAGACGGCGATCTCGTCTGGACCACCTGCACGACGATCCCGTTCATCCATTTCAACTGCGTGAAGAATATCGGCGTCGACGGCCCGGCCTCGGAGGAACAGCTCGATGCGCTGCTGGCGCACTATCGCGCGGCCGGCATCTTGCGGCCGTGGTTCTACACCAGTCCGCATACCGAGCCGTCGCGGCTGCGATGCTGGCTGGAAGCGCGCGGACTGCAGCACCAGAGCGGCTGGGAACGCATCTTCCGCGACGCGACGCCGCTGGCGGCCGAACCGCTCTTTCCGGCCGACGGCGTAACGGTCGAGGAGGTCACGCCAGAAACGGCCACGCAATGGGCTTCCTTCATCGACGCAAGCTACAGGATGCCCACCTCGCCTTGGCTCGTGGCACTGGTCGGTCGCAAAGGCTGGCATCATTACATGCTGAAACAGGATGGCGCGGTGGCTGCGGTGCGCTCACTGTTCATCTCGGACGGCGCCGCCTGGAGCGGCATCGACGCGCCGGTGCCCGGCATCATGGCGCCGAGCTTCCATCTTGACGCCATGCTCGGCGAAAGGCTGGTTCGCGACGGCATCGCCGCCGGCGTGAAACTGTTCGTCGCAGATATCGAGGCGCCGCGCCCCGAACGCGACGGCCCGGCCTACCGCAATTACGCCCGGCTCGGTTTCAGGATCGCATATTTCCGGAACCATTACAGCTACTTGCCGGCAAATTCGAGCTGATCGAAATGAGCGCGCGGCCCTAGAGCAATTCCAGGAAAAGTGCGAAGCGGTATTCCGTCCGGAATTGCGTAAAAACAAGAGATAGAGTGGTTCGCCGTTTCAGTGAAACGGCGGACCACTCTAGCGGTACAGCCATTGCTTGAGGCAACTCCCGGCCACGACATGCGCCGGCGGCACGATCGGCTGATCGGCACGGGATTCGTCCGTAGCCCTGTCGCGAGCCCTTTCCAAGAGCATGCGAAGCTCCGCCGGCTTCACATGATCGCGTTCCATCACGAGTTGAATGATCGGGTCGTTCAAAAGCTCGTCCAGGGTGTTGATGCTCTCGCTCATCCATCGCCTCCTCTCGATGCCTTCCCGCGTGGCGCTTAGATAGGCAGCCAATGATGGCCCGCCAATGACGCTTTGCCGGCTATCTCGTGAATCGAAGATGAAATTTTTGTGCAGTTTTCTCTCCTCTCCCCTTGTGGGAGAAGGTTAGACTGGCGGCGCACCCTCATATTGCGGCAGGCCGTCTTCGAGCCGAACCCAGGGTTGCATGGAAGCGGTCCAGAAATGCATGTCGGGCTTGAACACTGACGGATCGTCGAGCGAGCCTGAGGTGATGCCGAGGATGCCCCTGGAATCGCGGCGCGAGAACATCGTCGTGCCGCAGGCGGGACAGAAGCCGCGCTTGAGGTCCGGTGATGAATTGACCGTCGCCACGGGCCCCTCGATCGTCACGTCGTCGATGCGGAACAAGAGCCGCGCGTTGAAGGCTGCGCCGATCGCCTTCTGGCAGACCCGGCAGTGGCAGACGCGCTCGTTGATCGGCTCGACGTCGGCGCGATAGCGCACCGCGCCGCACAGGCATCCACCTTGGTATTTCGTCATCGCCATCACCTGCATTGTGGGAACGCAGGCACGCTAGTAGCGGCGGGCATCGCAAGGTCAATTGAAAAGCATTGATGGGATGCGATCGGTTGCGGTGATGCGCGATGTCTCGGCGCCGAAGGTCAGTGCCTGCGGGCCTGGACCAGATAAGCGTCGATGGTGGTTTCGCCGAGCCATTTTGCAGCCTCGAGCCGGTGCAGCCCTTCGACCAGGACATGGCGCTTGCCGTCGTGACGCACCTGGATCGGCATCTTCATGCCGTTCTCGAGGATGTCCTCGGCGAGATGGCGCACGGTCTCGGGATGCAGCGTCTTGCGCCGGGCCGCGGGCACGTAGATGTCGTCGACCTTGACCTTTTGCACGCGCAACATGGCGGCTCCCGACTTAAACATCGCTTCAGGATGAAATAGTCCGTTTGCCGGATAACGCCAAGCGCTTGCTGGCCCGATCGTTTCCAATTGACGCTTGGCCGGCCAATGGTCTCAATGGCGGCCTCTTGGTTTAAGGTGTTCTTTGACGCAACTGCCGACTGAATTCCCAGACTTCGGGCTGACGCCCGAGCAGCGCCGCGAGGCGGTGCGCGGCCACTATTACGAATGGCCGGGAATGGATGGCTTGAGCGGCGAGATCTGGTGCTACAGCGACCGCTTCTCCTATCGGCCGGGCGAGACGGTGACGCTTTTCGTCAGCTCGACTGCGCCGCAATTCGGCGTCGTCGTCGTCCGCGACGGCGTCTTTGAAACCAAGGTCTTCGAGGGGGCCGGCCTTTCGGCGCGCTGGCAGGACACGCCAGACCAATGCTCGGTGGACGGCTGCGGCTGGGAAGCGTCTTTCGAATTCCGCATAGGCGAGGACTGGCCGTCCGGCGCCTATCGTGTCACGCTCTCGGCCGACGGCCGCGACGGCAAGCCGATTGAAAGCCACCACCTCTTCATCGTCGCGCCCCTGCCCGGCCGCAAGCCCGGCCGCCTGCTGCAGGTCGCCGCGACCGGGGCCTGGACGGCCTACAACACCTGGGGCGGCTCCAACCATTATCAGGGCATCACCGGCCCGAACCGAGACCAGTACGCGACGATGGTATCGACACAGCGCCCCTGGTGCCGCGGCTTCGTCATGCTGCCCAAGGAGGCGCCGCGCGTGCCGCTGGAAGTCGCGGTGCCGCCGAAGACGGCGCCGCGCTATCCGCATATGGAATGGGCCTTCGCCACGGGACATTCGAAAAAATACGCCTCTTCCGGCTGGGCGAGCTACGACAGCCATTTCTTCCGCTTCGCCGAACGCGCCGGCTACGCGGTCGATCTCGCCAGTCAGCATGAATTGCATTTCTCGCCAGAGATTTTGGAAGGCTACGACTGCGTCGTCTTCGTCGGCCATGACGAATATTGGACCTGGGAGATGCGCGACGCGGTCGATCATTATGTCGAGCGTGGCGGCCATGCTGCCCGCTTTGCCGGCAATTTCATGTGGCAGACTCGGCTGGAGGACGAGGGTCGCCGACAGGTCTGCTACAAATACCGCGCCCGCGCCGAGGATCCCGCCTATCGCGGCGGCGACGTCACCCGCGCCACCAATTCATGGGAAGCGCCGGAGATCGGCCGCCCGGGCAGCGCGACCTTCGGCCTCAACGCGACAAGAGGCGTCTATGCCGGCTGGGGCGGCTGCGCGCCGCGCGGCGTGCGCGGCTTTCCGGTCTACCGGCCGGAGCACTGGGCGTTCGCCGGCACCGGCATCTATTATGGCGACCTGCTCGGCGCCGATAGCCACGTCTACGGCTACGAGGTCGACGGACTCGATTTCGAGATCCGCGGCGGCCTGCCCTACCCGACCGCGGCGAGCGGCGCGCCGGACGGCTTGCAAGTGCTGGCCGTCGGCATGGCGAGCCAGGTCGAGGAAAGCGCCGATATCCCGATCGAGGACCAGTTCCTCACCGACGAGGACGGCCGCTTCAACGCCGAGACGTTGTTCGGCGAGGCAAGTGACGCCAATCTCGACAAGGTCAAGCGTGGCAACGGCATGATCATCAATTTCCCGCGCGGCAAGGGCGAGGTCTTCCATGCCGGAAGCTGCGAATGGGTCGCCGGCCTGCTGAGGCAGGACGCGATGGTCGAACGCGTGACCAGAAATGTTCTCGACCGCTATCTTGGAAAGTCCTGACATGCCGAAACCGCAAGCCCGGCCCGTCCCCGCTGCTGAAGCGCGGCCGCCGTCGCATCTGTTCTATCTTTCCAGCCTGCGCCGGCCGCTCGTCGACCGTGCCGAAGGCATCTATTTCTGGACCAAGGACGGCCGCCGCTTCATCGACGGCTCGAGCGGACCGATGGTCGCCAATATCGGCCATTCCAACCGCAACGTGCTCGACGCCATGAAGCGGCAGATGGACAAGACCACCTTCGCCTACCGGCTGCATTTCGAGAACGAGCCGGCGGAGGAGTTGGCGCGGCAACTGGCACGCAAGCTCCCCGAAGGGATGGACCGCATCTTCTTCGTTTCCGGCGGTTCCGAGGCGACCGAATCCTGCATCAAGCTTGCCCGGCAATGGGCGGTCGCCACCGGCCAGCCCAAGCGTTGGAAGGTGATCGCCCGCTTCCCCTCCTATCATGGCGGCACGCTGGGCTCGCTCGCCGTCACCGGCGACGATGCGCTTGCCGAGACCTTCACGCCATTGATGCAGGTGATGCCGACGGTGCCGGCGCCCGCCGCCTGGCGCGACCGCGACAATCTCTCGATGGAACAGCGCGGCATCCGCTACGCCGATATGCTGGAAGAAAAAATCGTCGCCGAGGGACCGGAAAGCGTGCTCGCCTTCATCATGGAGCCGATCGGCGGCGCTGCGACGGCGGCCCTCGTCGCGCCCGACAGCTACTATCCGCGCATCCGCGAGATCTGCGACCGTTACGGCATCCTGCTCATCCATGACGAGGTAATGAGCGGCGCCGGCCGCACCGGCAAATTTTTGGGCGGCGACCACTGGAACTGCAGGCCGGACATCGTCGCGCTGTCGAAGGGGCTGGGCTCAGGCTATGCGCCGCTCGGCGCTCTTGCCGCACCCATGCGGCTGGTCGAGCCACTGCTCGCCTCCGGCGGCTTCCAGCACGGCCACACCTATGCCGGCAATCCGCTGGCCTGTGCCGCCGGCCTCGCGGTGCTGAGCGAGATGGACCGGCTCGACCTCATCGCCAACGCCGCCGCCATGGGCGACGTGCTGATCGGCGAATTGAGGGGCCTGGCGAAGCGCTTTCCCTTCATGGCCGACGTGCGCGGCAAGGGGCTGCTGCTTGGCGTGGAAATGGTCGCCGATCCGGAAACGCTGAAGCCGATCGACCAGACCCGCAGGGCGACGCAGCGCCTGCTCGACCTTGCCTATGCACGCGGCCTGATCATCTATGGCCGCAAGGTCAAGGGCGGCGTCGATGGCGACAATTTCATGGTCGCGCCGCCGATGATCATCACGCGCGAGCAGATCGGCGAGATGATCTCCATCATCGGCGACTCGCTGGAAGCGCTGGCCGCCGAGCTCGACCTGCCGGTGGAAGGCTGAGGAGCGAAAATGGCGGCGAGGAAAGTCATCATCACCTGTGCGGTCACCGGCTCGGTGCACACACCGTCGATGTCGCCGCATCTGCCGGTGACGCCTGACCAGATCGCGACGGACGCCATTGCCGCAGCCGAGGCCGGCGCCTCGATCCTGCATCTCCACGCCCGCGACCCAAGCGATGGAAGGCCAACAGCCGATCCGGATGTGTTCATGCAGTTCCTGCCGCGCATCAAGCAGGCGACGGATGCGGTGATCAACATCACCACAGGCGGCTCGTCGCTGATGAGCCTCGACCAGCGGCTGGCGGCGCCTCTCAGGGCTCAGCCCGAAATGTGCTCGCTCAACATGGGCTCGATGAATTTCGCGCTGTTCCCGATGCTGGAGCGGCCGCGCCAATGGCAGCATGAATGGGAGCCGAAGCTGCTCGACGCCACCCGCGACACGATCTTCAAGAATACTTTCGCCGACATGGAATCGATCCTGGAGAAGCTCGGCAAGGGCTGCGGCACGCGCTTCGAGTTCGAATGCTACGATGTCGGCCATCTCTATTCGCTGGCGCATCTGCGCGACCGCGGCCTGGTGTCGGGACCGCTGTTCCTCCAATTCGTGCTCGGCATCCTGGGCGGCATCGGCGCCGATCCGGACAACCTCGTCCACATGAAACGCATCGCCGACAAACTGTTCGGCGACAGCTACCAGTTCTCGGTCCTCGCCGCCGGCCGCCACCAGATGCCGCTGATCTCGATCGCCGCCGCGATGGGCGGCAATGTCCGCGTCGGGCTGGAGGACAGCCTCTACGACGGGCGGCAGTTGGCGAAATCCAATGCCGACCAGGTGCGCCGCATCCGCAGCATTCTCGACGGCCTGTCGCTTGAGGCCGCCACGCCCCAGGAAGCGCGCGAGATGCTGGCGCTGAAGGGCGGCGACCGCGTGGCGTTTTGAGATAAAGTCAATCTCAGATGCTTGCGTTTCTTCCCACCCCCCTCTGGCCTGCCGGCCATCTCCCCCGCAAGGGGGGAGATTGGCAGCGTCGGCCATGCCGCCCGTTCTGCAACGTCGGAGATTGGCGAAAGTCGACGCGACATCCGATCTCCCCCC
>LM655192.1:109112-178457 GCA_000824825.2 Mesorhizobium sp. ORS 3324 | reverse complement strand
CAGAGGGGGGTGCCTGGGCGCCTTACCTTCAATGAACACGCCCATGTCTTCGCAAGCCGTCACACTCCGCCCCGGCCGCGTCGACGACGTCGAGACCATCCACGCCGCGCTGCTCAAGCTCGGCGAGCACATCGATGCGCATCAGCAGATCAAATCGACGCCCGAAGACCTCCGTCGCTACGGCTTCAGCGCAAACCCCGCCTTCTCGACCCTGATCGCCGAGGTCGGCGGCGAGTTCGCCGGGCTCTGCCTGCACTTCCCGATCTTCTCGACCTGGATGGGCCGTCCGGGCGTCTATGTCCAGGACCTCTATGTCGAGGACCGCTTTCGCGGCCGGCGCATCGGCGAGAAACTGCTGCGGCGCGTGGCGAGGGAGTGCCGCGCCGCCGGCGGCGTCTACCTCAGGCTCTCCGTCGACACCGACAACGAGACCGCCAAGGCCTTCTATGAAAAGCTGGGCATTGCCTGGTCGAGCTACGAGCAGGTGCAAAAGATAGTCGGCGAGGCCTTCTTCGCCTTTGCCGACGCGCCGGAGGAATGACGATGAAAGCCTTCCATGCCGAGGAACAGAGGCGCCACGACCCGAAGGCCTTCCTCTCCAGCGGCGCGCCCCAGCCCAATCCGGAAAAGCCGGAACGGGTCGAAAGATTGCTAGCCGGCGCAAGATCGGCCGGTCTGACGATCGAGAGGCCGAAGGATCATGGCCTCGGCCCGATCGCCGCCGTGCACACGCCGGAATATCTCGACTTTCTCGAGCACATCTTCGCGCGCTGGCAGCGCATCGAGGGCGCCTCGGCGGAGGTCATCCCGAACATCCATCCGATCGCGCGCACAGGCTCCTATCCGGCCTCGGCGGTCGGCCAGGCTGGCTATCACATGGCAGATACCGCCTGCCCGATCTCGGCCGAGACATGGAACAGCGCGCTGTGGAGCGCCTGGAGCGCGGTGGAAGCCGCCGAAGCCGTCATGGCCGGTGCGCCTTCGGCCTACGCGCTCTGCCGTCCGCCGGGCCATCACGCCTTCGCCGATGTCGCCGGCGGCTTCTGCTTCATCAACAATTCGGCGGTCGCCGCGCAGGTGCAGCGTGGGAACGCTGCGCGGGTGGCGATCCTCGACGTCGACCTGCATCACGGCAACGGCACGCAAGGCATCTTCTACGCTAGGCCCGATGTGCTGACGGTCTCGCTGCATGCCGATCCGGTACGCTTCTACCCCTTCTTCTGGGGCCATGCCGACGAGCGCGGCGAAGGCGCAGGCCTCGGCTTCAACCTCAACCTGCCGCTGCCGCGCAAATCCGGCGACGCGGCGTTTCTCGAAGCGCTGGGAACAGCTTTTCGGCGCATCCGCGCCTTCGCGCCGGAAGCGCTGGTGGTGGCGCTCGGGCTGGACGCCTTCGAAGGCGATCCGTTCGGCGGGCTTTCGGTGACGACGCCCGGCTTCTCGCGCATCGGCGAAGCGATTGCCGGGCTCGGCCTGCCGACGGTGATCGTCCAGGAAGGCGGCTATCTCTGCGATGCGCTCGGCGACAACCTGACCGCGTTCCTTACCGGCTTCGGCGGCAAGCAAGGATAGTTCTCTAACTGCGCTGCTGCCTCACCATCGCGATCACGCGGTGCACGCTTTCCAGCGTCTCGCCGATTTCTGTCGCCGTGTTGTAGTGGGCGATGCCGATGCGCACGACGCCCTGCTCCGGTGGAATGCCGAGTTGGTGGACGATCTCCCATGCATAATTGTGGCCCGACCATAGGTAGATGTTCTCGGCGTTCATCTGCCGCACGATCGTCTCCGGCGCGATGCCTTCAACTGTGAAGGAGACCGTCGGCACGCGTTCGGCGATACGCTCCGGGTCGGTGATGCCGCGAATGGTCAAACCTTCGATATCCGACAGGCCTTCGATCAGTTGCCAGGTCAGCGCATTTTCATAGGCGATCGATACCTCAAAAGCCTTGGCAATCCGTTGCCGCCGCGAACCGCCCCCGCCGGCGGCCGCGCCGAGATCGGCGAAATAATCGATGGCAGCGGTCAGGCCCGCCATCAGCTCGATCTGCGGCGTGCCGAGCTCGAACCGCTCCGGCAGGCCATTGGACGAGCACCGGCATTTGTAGGGTTTCAACGCATCGATCACGTCGCGGCGGCCCCACAAAATGCCCATATGCGGCCCGAAGAATTTATAGGCCGAGCAGACCAGGAAGTCGCAGTCGAGCGCCTGCACGTCGATCAGCCCGTGCGGTGCGAACTGCACCGCGTCGACATAGACCAATGCTCCGGCCTGCTTGGCGAGCGCCGTCAGCGACTTCACGCGATTGATCGAGCCAGTGAGGTTCGAGGCATAGTTCAGCGCCACGAGCCGTGTCCTCTCGGAAAGCAGCGCCTGCAAGGCCTCCTCCTCGACCTGCCAGCTTTGCTCGTCGAACGGCAGGAAGCGCACGACGAGGCCGAGATCCTCGGCGAGCTGCAGCCAGGGCGAGACATTGGCCTCATGGTCCATGCGCGTGACGATGATCTCGTCGCCCGGCTTCATCGTCCGGCCGAGCGTGCGCGACATGTGATAGGTCAGCGTCGTCATGTTGGCGCCGATGACGATCTCGTCCACGCTTGCCGCTCCCAGGAAGTCGGCCATCGCGGCGTGCGCCTCGTCCACCACCTGCTGTGCCGCGACCGTCGTTTCGAAGAAACCGCCGAGATTGGCGTTGGTGGAAAGAAGGCAGCGTGAAACGGCGTCGGCGACCGCCTGCGGCACCTGCGTGCCGGCCGGATTGTCGAGATAGATGCGGCGGCCTTTGTCGGCCAGCGAAAGCGCGGGAAATTTTCCGCGCACGGCCTCGATCGGAAAATTCGCCATCGTCTCCATCCCTATGTCTTTTTTTCTCAATGATTTCCAATCACGGGCAAGGATTGCCGACGCGCTGATGAATGGCGTCGACCGCCTTCTGCATCTCCTCCGTCCATCGGACCTCGGCGGAGGACAGCGCCGTGTCGAGCTGCGCGACGCTTGTTGCGCCGACGATGTTCGAGGTCACGAACGGCCGGCTCGAGACGTAGGCGTTGGCAAAGAGCGCCGGCTCCATGCCGAAAGAGCGCGCCAGTTTGTTATATTCGAGCAGCACTTCCGCGGCATTCGGCGTCTCGTAGCGCTGGCCGCGGTTGAAAAGCTGTGAGCGCGAGCCGAGCGGCCGAGCGCCGTGATCGTATTTGCCGGTGAGGTAGCCTTGCGCCAGCGGCGAGTAGGCAAGCAGCGACACCTCTTCGCGCTCGCACACCTCGGCCAGGTTCACCTCGAAGGTGCGGTTGACGAGATTGTAGGCGTTCTGCAGCGAGGCGACGCGTGGGCCGACGCCCTTGTCGGACTCGGCGAGGAAACGCATGACGCCCCAGGAACTTTCGTTCGACAGGCCGAAGTGGCGGATCTTGCCGGCCTTCACCAGTTCCTCGAAGACGGCGAGCGTCTCGGCGATCGGCGTCTCGCCGGCCGGAGCGCCGGCTGCATCGGCCCGGCGCGCCATACCGCCGACGCGTGTTGGGTTCGATCCCCACGGGATATCCCGCTCCGGCCAATGGATCTGGTAGAGGTCGATATAGTCGGTGCCGAGCTTGGTGAGCGATTTCTCGACCGCGTCGAAGATGTCGGCGCGGTCGAGCTTCGACGGACGGGCGCCGCGGAACCAGGTGTTGCCGGTGCGGCCGACCACTTTCGAGGCGATGATGACCTGGTCGCGGTTGCCCTTTGCCTTCATCCAGCTGCCGATGATTGTCTCGGTCCGCCCTTGCGTCTCCGCCTTGGGCGGGATGGGGTAAAGCTCCGCCGTATCGATGAAATTGACCCCGCGCGAGAAAGCCAAATCCATCTGCGCATGGCCTTCGGCCTCGGTGTTCTGCTGGCCCCAGGTCATCGAGCCCAGGCAGATTTGCGAAACAAGGAGATCGGTCCGACCGAGGCGGCGTTTTTGCATGGAATTTTCTCCGGCGGGAGGTTTTGCGCGGCTGCGCGGCGAGGAATTCAAGCATAAAGCAAAGGCTTGGGGTTCTCCAACCCTGCCGCCGCCGACTTTTGCGTGAATTGCTAGCGACGCGCCGCAGCCAGAGCGCGCCGCTTGGCCTCGTCGATCAGCATGTTGGCGACCTGCATGCGGATCATGGCGCGCTGGCGCAGATGCGGGGCGACACGGTCCGGATGGTTGGCGAAGGCAAAGCTGCGCCGCATGCGTCCGAAATCGGCATTCTTGCCGGGACGGTCGAGGCCGAGCTCGCCGGCAATCGATTCGGGGTCGATGGGCGGCAGCTTTTCTTCCGGCCTGCGCTCCTCATCGGCAAGTGTCAGCTTTGCCTGGTCGAGAAGCGCGGCAAACTCGGCGGCAAGGTCGGCGCCCGCCTCTCGGTATTCGGCGGCGACGCTTTCGCCCGCAACCTTGATGCGGCCGGAATAAAGCTCATCCGCCACTGACAGATAGTCGAACGGAATGGACGGCCGGACGCCCTCTTGCTCGCTCTTCTCGGAGGTGACGATCAGGTCGTCGAGCAAAGAAGCGAAATCGAGCTTGTTCCCGGTGCCGATCTCAGCCTCCCGCTATCGTGACGGCATTCACTGTCGCCATCGAGCATAGGTCGCCGTCGTTAAAAATGAATGCCGGCGACGTTAACAATTCGAGCCTTTCGGCTCCGAGGAACCCGTTGCCGGACGCACCGAATCAAAAAGCCGGACCGCACATTCATGCAGCCCGGCAGGATCGCCCGGAGTGGCGAGGAAAAAAAGCCGGCCATGTGCCGGCATTGGGCGTACGATCGAGACTCCGCAAAAGTTTCAGAGAGAATCGATTGTGGCTGAAAAAATTTCGCGCGGCATGGCAGCCATGCAATTGCTGCAGTGCACAATCGTAACAAATCACCTATATTCTGGACCTGTGGAGGACAAACTAGGGGCCTGGGATATGGGGTTCTTCACCGAAATGTTCGCGCGGCCGCGTCCGCAGGAACAGCAGCGTTACCGCGCGGCACTGGCGCTTCTCAACGCAATGAGCAACGCCGACCGCGCCGATATCGGCATCAAGCCCGCCGATTTTCCGCGTATCGCCCGCGAAATGTCGATACGCTGATCCAAGCAATTCCAGGAAAGCCCGCAGCGGTTTCCGTTGGAATTGCGCGAAAACAGAAGAGGGTTTCCCGGCAATGCCGGGAAACCCTGTGGATTTTAGCGCCCGAGGAAAATCGCCTTACCCAGCGGCACGCCATTGTGCCGCAGGATGTCGTAGGCCGTGGTGACGTGGAAGTAGAAGTTCGGCATGGCGGCGTGGAGCAGATACTGAAGACCGTTCATCGAGACTTCGCGCCCGGCAAGCCTGAGTTCGATCGTGCGCTCCTCCGAGCCCTCTAGGTCGGCGGGCGAGAATGTCGCCAGGTGATCGAGCGTCTTGGCGATTCGCGCGTGCAGTTCTTCGAAGCTCGACTCATTGTCATCGTATTTCGGCACCTCGCGGCCCGCGAGCCGAGATGGCGCGCCCTTGGCATGGTCGGTGGCAATCTGCACCTGCCTGGTCAGCGCGAACATGTCGGGCGCGAGCCTGGCGGTCAGGAACACCTGCGGGTCGATCTTGCGGTCGGCGGCGTTCTGTTCGGCCAGCGACAGCACATTGGACAGTGACTTAAGCCTGGCCGAAAATACCGAAACCGAAGCGTCGTAAATCGAAATCGTCATGTTTGCCTTCTCCCAATCGATTGGGCGGAGCTAGCGCTTCCACAGACGATTTTTCAAGCGTCACCGCGCCGCCGCAATCGCCATGCTACTTGTTTCCATCCGGATTGGAGGATCCTGATGAGACTCGCCTTTCTTGCAGCAACCGCTTTCTTCTCCGTAGCTGTAACAGGCCGGTCGGCGCTTGCCGCCGACGCGCCCTATACCGACGACCGCTCGGATGCGGCTGCCGTCATCCGCTCGCTCTACAGCGCCATCAACCGGCACGAATTCGCCCGCGCCTGGGGCTATTATGGCGATACGAAGCCGGCAAAGGATTTCAACGCTTTCGTCAAGGGCTATGACGGCACAGACAGTGTCGAGGTCAAGACCGGTGCAGTCTCGAACGAGGGCGCGGCCGGCAGCATCTATTACAACGTTCCCGTCGCCATCCAGGCCACCGACAAGAAGGGCGAGGCCAAGGTCTTTGCCGGCTGCTACACGCTGCGCCAGGTCAATGCCCAGATCCAGGAACCGCCATTCCAGCCGATCTTCATCGACAAGGGCGCGCTGAAGCCGTCGACGTCGGATTTCCAGGATGCCGTGCCGGCCAGCTGCGGCGACGGACCGCCGCCGCCGAAGAAGGACGAAGCGCTGGAGCAGGCCAAAAAGGCCTTTGTCGCGACTTATGGCGACCAATGCGACAAGGAAACGCCGGACGGCAAGCCGATCACTGAGCCGGACGCCTACGCCATCCACTACAAGGACAAGGAAGCCGGAGCCGACGAGCCGGAGCGCGAGACGCGGCTCTTCCGCTTCTTCTGCTCGATGGCTGCCTATAATGAAAGCGCGGTCTACTATATCTATGACGGTGTCGCTGGTGTCAGGCAGTTGCAGTTCGCCTCACCCGAGCTCGATATCCGCTATGAGAACAACAACAGCGAAGGCAAGGTCGAGGGCATCCACATCATCGGCTTCCAGACCGACGATCAGCTGGTCAATTCCGACTATGACGACAAGACGCAAACGATCACGTCGATGAACAAATGGCGCGGCGTCGGCGACGCATCATCAACCGGCACCTATCTTTTCCGCAACGGCAATTTCTCGCTGGTGCAGTATGACGTCGACGCCTCCTATGACGGCGAGGTCAACCCCCAGACCGTTCTCGACTACAATACCCCGCCTTGAGTAACGTACGTGATTAGGGCTGTTGAGATTCAGGTCAGGTCGGGCCGAAAATGGTGGTTTCCGAGAACCGGAGCGGAGCGTACTTGAAGTACGTGAGCACCGGAAGCGCAGGAAGCCGCTATTTGCAGGCCGGCCTCACCTGAATATCAACAGACCCTAAGGCGCTTTCGTCAGCATCCAGTTCAGCGTACCACGCCAGTCGACCATGCGGATTGGCGTGCCGTGCGTGCCGGTCTCGAAGCGCACGAAGCGGGTCGGATAGGCCTTCGACTTGGCAAGGATCGAGCGGAAGAACGCCTCCTGTTTCGCCACATCGAACACCACGTCATGGCTGCCCTGGCCGAAGAACACCGGCACGCGGCGCTTGAAGGCGGGGCTGGTCAGAAAGCTTTCGTCCCAAAGCGAGCCGAGCAGGAGCAGGCCATTGATGCGGGCACCCGTATCCTTGCGATCGGCGAGCTTCCAGCACAGCATGCCACCCATAGAGCCGCAGGCGACGAAGATCTTGGCGCCGGGCGATTTCTCGGCATAGTGATCGATCAGCGCTGCCACCTGGGCGGCGCCCTTGTCGCCGAAATCGGGAAAATCGGGCGAGAGGTAGAGGCCGCCATTCTCGGCCATCAGATTCTTGATGCGGTTGAAATTGCCGCCGAAGGTGAAGTCGTCGATGCCCTGCTTGCGGCTGCCGCCCTGCCCGTGGAGGTAGAGTACGATGATGGAAGCACCCTCGGTCTGGCCGACCGCGACGTGCCTGACATCGCCGGCATCGGTTTTCAGCATCAGGTCCTGCTGCACCTTGCGCACGCCGGGATCGGTATATTGCGCACGCACGCGCTTTTCCGGCACCTCGTCGCGCTGATTGATGTCGCGCATCTCATGATAGTCGAGGACCGTGTAGGCGCCGTTGTCGCCGCTCGACAGCGCCGCCGGATAAGCGAACAGGTCGTCCTTGAAGGGTTTCAGCTCGAGAGCTTCGGCTGAGGTGACGGGCAAGAGGAAAAGCAGCGAAATCAGACAGGCATGGAGCGTGGATATCGGCCATCTCCCCCTCAAGGGCGGAGATCGAACGTCGCCGATGCCTTCGCCAATCGCCAACGGAGCAGGATACATGTCGTCGCGCGAGCTGCCAATCTCCCCCCTTGAGGGAGGGATGGCCGGCGGGCGAGAGGTGGGTAAGGGCCGAAAGTCGAAAGGAAGGCAGCGAAAGGACATGCCGAGAGGCATGCGTGCTTCGGCTCTGCTTTGTCAATCCTGCAGGACGCCGCCCGCCCCTTCCAGCGCCTCGCGCGTGTCGACGTCGATCGAGGCGCCCTGCCCGATCTCGACATCGATGACGTCGAGCCCCTCGGCCTCGACCAGATGGCGCGCGCCGGTGTCGCCCTCGAGATGCGCGACGGCCGAAAACAGCGAGCGCGGCAGCAGCACCGGGTTGCCGCGCTTTCCGAGATGCGCCGCGCGAACCACCGCACGGCCGCCGGATTTGCGGAACACATCGATCAGGCTGTCGAGGTCCTTTGACGAAACGCCCGGCATGTCGCCAAGCACGATCATCGCGCCGGCTGCGTCCGGCGCCACCTTTGCAATGCCAGCTTTGAGCGAGGAAGCCAGCCCGTCGGCGAAGTCCGGATTGTCGGCGAGCGTCACCTTGAGACCCGAGAGCGCCGCGCGCACCCGCTCGCGCTGATGGCCGGTGACGACAATGGTGCCGGCGGCCTTCGATCCCAGCGCCCGCTCGGCGGTGCGCCGCACCAGCGGCTTGCCGTCGAACAGCGCCAGGAGCTTGTTCGGCCCGCCCATGCGGCTGGAGCGGCCGGCGGCAAGAAGCACGATGTCGACCTTGGGCTCCGCTCTTGCCGACTGTGGGGCCGGCAACGGCTCGCGCGGCTGCGGCCTGGTCGGGATTTCCATCAGCAGGCCCCCGACCCCCATGCCGGCAATGTCGCGCGCCGTCACGTCGAGCCCGGCGATCAGCCTGTCGAGCACCCAGTCGAAACCATTCTCCTTGGGGCTGCGTGCGCAGCCGGGCGCGCCGATGACGCGCTTGCCGGCCAGCGTTCCGAGCACCAGCAGGTTGCCGGGATCGACCGGCATGCCCGCGCGGATAACGGCACCCCCTGCGCGTTCGATCGCGGCCGGGATGACATCGGCGAAATCGGCCAGCGCCGAGGCGCCGAAAATCACCACCATGTCGTTGTCTCGCGCTAGCGCGGCCGCTGCTTCCGCGACGGGCACGATCTCATGCGGCGTGCGCCGCTCCGCCGTCAGCCGGCCGCCCGTGCGCGCCAACCGCGCCTCGGTAACGCGCAGCGTCTTGTCGAGCACGCTCGGCTTGACGCTGGGGAGCGTGGTCTGGATCACGCCGACATTCACCGGCTTGTAGGCGTTGACGGCAAAGATCTCGCCGCCGGCGCAGATCTTGACCACCGCATCGACCAGGCTTGCCGCGACGGCAAAGGGGATAATCTTCACCGTCGCCACCATCTGGCCCTTCTCGACCGGCGCGTGCTGCGCCAGGGTCGCTATGGTGATCGCCGGATCGATGGCATTGATGGCGTCGATCATTTCGGCGCTGACGGTGAAGACGCCGGCGGCTTCCGCGTGCAGGTTGACGCGTCCCGTTGCGGCGGGCTTCGTCTCGATATTGCGATGAGTCATGCTCGAGGCGATCTTTTCGGCCGCGGCATCCTCGCCAAGATCGCCGGGCGCCAGAACCGCTACGACGACTTCGCTGATACCGGCCGCCTTCAGCGCCAAGACATCGGCGCCGCTCAGCCGATGCGCCTTGCGGAACCGGCGCTCGCCAGCGGCGGTCGCATGCGCGAGCACCGCGCCTTCGGCCTGCTCGATCGGAACCGGACCGAACTTCACGCTACGGCGCCTTTGCTTTCCAGGCCGCGCGAGCGGAAGGCATGGATAGTCTGTGCCAGCACCGCGACGGCGATCTCGGCCGGGCTCGCCGCGCCGATGTCCAGCCCGATCGGCGCATGGATGCGGGCAATCTGGTCGGCGCTGGCGCCGAGCGCCAGCAGGCGCTCGACCCGCTTGGCATGGGTCTTCCTGCTGCCGAGCGCCCCGACATAGAAGCACCTGGCGTCGAGCGCGGCCTTCAGCGCGAAATCGTCGATCTTGGGATCGTGGGTGACGGCGGCAAGCGCGGTGTAGCTGTCGAGCGGCTCGCGCTTCAGCACATCCTCCGGCCATTCGGCATGCAACGCGACATCGGGAAAGCGCTCCGGCGTGGCGAAGGCCGTGCGCGGGTCGATGATCTCGACCGGATAGCCGGCGATCCTGGCCATCGGCGCCAGCGCCTGGCTGATATGCACCGCGCCGATCACCACCAGGCGCGGGCGCGGCAGATGCGCATTGAGAAAGAAGGTCCGTCCTTCCGCCGCGACCGATTCCGAATTGCCTGTGCGGAAGGCCCTGGCGACCGCCGCCCCGAGGTCCCCCGCCACGTGGTCGCCCTCGCGCACGATGCGGTCGCGGCCGTCGCCGAGATCGGTGACCAGCACCGCGGCGCGCCGGGCGCGGCGCTCTTCATTCAATGTCTTGAGAACGTACGGGTCCATAAATGATCAGCCTAGGCGCTCGACATAGACCTTGATGCGGCCGCCGCAGGAGAGCCCCACCTGCCAGGCGGTCTCATCGGCGACGCCGAACTCCAGCATCCTCGCCTTGCCCGAATCGATCACATCGATCGCTTCCGCCACCACCGCGCCCTCGACGCAGCCGCCGGAGACCGAGCCGTGGAAATTGCCCTCGGCGTCGATGACCAGATGGCTGCCGACCGGGCGCGGTGCTGAACCCCAGGTCTCGACCACGGTCGCGATGGCAACATCCTTGCCGTCCTTCATCCAGCCTTCCGCGATGATCAGGGGATCGCGGGCCTCATCGAGATAAATGCTCTCGTCCATCGTCACTTCTCGCAAAGTCTGTTTTCCCTGGGAAAATCTGTTCCCCACCAACATATGGCTAAGCCGCGCGCCTCCCGCCAGTCTGCAGCCAGCGGCGCGGATCGACCGTAGCGGCCGGACGCTGATCCAGCGAGGCGCAAAGATCGGCCAGCGCGTCGAGATTGTGCACCGCCCGGAACTCGTCGACATGCGGCAGGATCGCCTTCACGCCGCGGGCGCGCGCCTCGAACCCGTCGAAGCGCAACAGCGGATTGAGCCAGATCAGCAGGCGGCAGGATTTGTGCAGCCGCTCCATTTCTTCCGGCAGGCCGGTGACGTCGTCGCGCTCCAGCCCATCGGTGATCAGCAGCACCACGGCGCCCTGCCCGAGCACGCGGCGCGACCACAAGCGATTGAATTCGGCGAGCGCGTCCCCGATCCGGGTCCCACCGGACCAGTCCTTCACGGCCATCGAGCATTCGGCCAGCGCTTCGTCGGGATCGCGATGCCGCATCTGGCGGGTCAGGTTCGTCAGCCGCGTGCCGAAGACGAAGGCGTGCACGCGCCGCCGCTTTTCCGTCAGCGCGTGCAGGAAATGCAGGAAGATACGCGTGTACTGGCTCATCGAGCCTGAAATGTCGGCAAGCACCACCAGCGGCGGATGCACTTCGCGCGCCGAGCGGAATTTCGGCAGGATCAGCGCGCCGCCGGTGCGTGACGCAGACCGCATCATGGCGCGCGGATCGATGCGCCGCCCTTGCGCATCAGCCTTGAAGCGCCGCGTGCGGACCAGATCGAAGGGCAACCGCAGAGCTGCGATCGCCTTTTTGGCCTCGGCCAGTTCGGCCGCATCCATCTGCGCAAAATCCCTGCCGCGCAGCACCTCGTTGCCGGAGAAGGTGAATCGCGCATCGACCTCGATCTCCGGCACTTCCCGCGCCGGCTGGTTCTTCTGATGGCCTTCGAACATCGCCTGGCTGACGCGGTTCTCGGCCGCGCGCGGCTTTTGCTTTTCAGCATTGTCCGGCGCTACCGGCGAGAACATCGCCAGCATCTTCTCGATCAGTTCGCGCGACTTCCAGAACAGGCGGAAGGCTTCGTCGAAGACGGGATGGTCCTCATGCCGCGAGACCAGCACCGCATGCAGCGTCCAGTAGAAATCGTCGCGCGAACCGATCCCGGCGGCGAGCACCGCCTCGATGGCATCCTTGACCGAGGCCGGCCCGACGCGCATGCCGGCCTTGCGCAGCGCACGGGCGAAATAGACGATGTTGTCGGCGATGCGCCCCTCCGCCGTCGCCTCTCTGGGTTCCGGACCGCGCACCGGCATGTCGCTACTCCGCGGCCGACAGCTCGGCCTTCACCTCGTTGAGGATGCGCCGGCCCTCGCCTTGTTCGATGCGGGCAATGTCGTCCTGGTATTTGAGCAGCACGCCGATCGTGTCGGAGACCGTCTCCGGGTCGAGCGCCACCTTGTCGAGCTCGGTCAGGGCGCCAGCCCAGTCGATGGTCTCGGCGACGCCCGGCGCCTTGAACAGCTCGATCTGACGCAGCTTCTGGATGAAGGACACCACCTCTGCCGACAGCCGGCTGTTCGCCTGCGGCACCTTGCGGCGCACGATCTCCAGCTCGCGCTCGGCATTGGGATAGTCGACCCAGTGATAGAGGCAACGCCGCTTCAGCGCGTCGTGGATCTCGCGCGTGCGGTTGGTGGTGATAATGACGATCGGCGGCTCTTCCGCCTTGATCGTGCCGAGCTCCGGGACGGTCACCTGGAAGTCCGACAGGATCTCGAGCAGGAAGGCCTCGAAGGCCTCGTCGGTGCGGTCGAGCTCGTCGATGAGGAAGACCGGAGCGGCGCCAGCCTTGCCGGTCAAGGCGTCGAGCACCGGGCGCCGGATCAGGTATTTCTCGGAAAAGACGTTGCGCTCCATGTCGGAACGCACGACCTTGCCCGCCGCCTCCTCCATGCGGATCTCGATCATCTGCGCGGCATAGTTCCACTCGTAGACGGCGGAGGAGACGTCGAGCCCTTCATAGCATTGCAGGCGGATCAGCCGGCGGCCGAGCGCATCGGCCAGCACCTTGGCGATCTCGGTCTTGCCGACGCCCGCCTCGCCTTCGAGGAACAGCGGCCGCTTCATGCGCAGCGACAGGAACAGCACCGTTGCCAGCGAGCGATCGGCGACATAGTTCGCGCCGGTCAGGAGATCGAGCGTCTCGTCGATCGACTTCGGCGCGGGGCGCGGCGCAAGCGCGGTCATCTTGTCTCCGTGGATGCCGCGCGCCCGTCTCACAGAACGTGGTAGCCGCGGTTGTGGTAGATCAGCGGCCGCAGATTATCGCCGATGCGCAGGCCAGTCACCTTGCCAAAAAGCACACGATGTGTGGCGAGATCCTTGGCATCGATGATCTGGCAGTCGAATACGGCAAGCGCACCTTTCAGCGTCGGCGCACCGGTCGAGATCACATCCCATTCGCCGAGCGCGAAGCGCTCTTCCGGCGGCAGGCCGGTGATGCCGGAGAAGCCGACCGACAGTGCTTCCTGGTCCGAGGCCAGCGTGTTTAGCGCGAAGTTGCCATTCTTGATGAAGGGCTCGTTCTTGGGATTTTCGCGATTGAGGCAGACGAGGACCGTCGGCGGCGTGTCCGAGACCGAGCAGGCGGCGATCACCGTGGCGCCCCTTTTGCCCGCCGGGCCGCCAGTGGTCACCACATGCACATGGCCGGCAAAATGCGCCATCGCATCGCGATAGGCCTGCGGCCCGATGTCGTTGATCTTCAGCACCTGATGATCCACCTGTCAAAAACCAGCCCGTTATATATGGCCACATATTGCATGCCACAAGCGAAGTGCCTGACCGCAATCCCGAAATTCACGTGTTGCGCGGGGCTTAGCCAGACTTTAGGGCTTTGCTGGAATAGTGTCGGACTATAAGTCCGGCACGGAGGACCTCTTCGCCCGAATGCGCCATATCACGACGACATTAGCCGCGCTGTTCTGGCTGTCGCTGGCCGCGAGCGCCAATGCCGATATTCTGGTTGGCGTCGCGGCACCGCTCTCGGGTCCATCGGCCATCCTCGGCCAGCAGATCGAGAACGGCGCCGGTCTGGCGGCTGAGGCCCAAGGCGTCACGGTCAAGACCGCCGATGACGCCTGCACGGCCGATGGTGGCGCAACAGCCGCCAGGCAGCTCGCGGACGCCAAGGTCAATATCGTCGTGGGTTTTCTCTGCACCGAGGCGATCGAGGCGGCGCTGCCGATCCTGAAGGACGCCAACATTCCAGTCATCACCGTGGGCGTGCGCACGGAGAGCCTGACCGACCGTCGCGCCAAGACCGGTTGGCCTGTCTACCGGCTCGGGCCGCGCGGCGACGACGAACGCAATGCGGTGGCCACGATCCTCACCCGGCTCTGGCAGAACGAACTGTTCGCCATCGTCGATGACGGCACCATCTATGGCCGGGAGATCGCCGAGACTTTTCGCGCGATGGCCGAGCAGGCGGCGCTGAAGCCGGTCTTCGTCGACACTTTCCGGCCGCAGCTCGACAATCAGATCGGACTGATCGGCCGCTTGAAGAAAGCAGGAGCTACAAAAGTGTTTGCCGGCGGCGACGGCGACGACATCGCCATCATGGGGCGCGACGCCGCCCAGCTCAATGCCGGCATCACCTTCGCCGGCGGCGAGACGCTGCGAACCCCGCCCGGCGACGTTCCCTATGCGGTCGGCACGCTGATGATCGCCTTGCCCGAATGGGTGGAAGTCGCGGACCCAAAGGTGGTGCAGGCCTTTGGCGAAAGGAAGATTGTGACGGACGGCTATACGCTGCCGGCCTATGCAGCGCTGGAGGTCGCCAAGGCGGCGGTGGCGGACGCAGAAAGCTCCGGCAAGCCGCTCGCCGAGACGCTGACCGGGCACGACTTCGCGACCGCGATCGGCACCGTCCGCTTCGGCGACAAGGGCGATCTCAGCCAGAACCCCTTTCGCACCTTCCGCTTCGACGGCACACATTTCGTGCCGCTGGAGGAAAAATGATGTTCCGCGCCGGGCCTCGCAACCTGATCACCGATGTCGCCGGCCTCAGCGTCGGCAATGCCGCCGACGCCAAGCTGAAATCCGGCGTCACGGTGGTGCTGTGCGAGGAACCGGCGGTGGCCGGCGTCCAGGTGCTGGGCGGCGCGCCGGGGACGCGCGAGACCGACCTGCTCGAGCCGCAGAACTCGATCGTGGCCATCCATGCCGTTGTGCTGTCCGGTGGCTCGGCCTTCGGCCTCGACGCGGCCTCCGGCGTGCAGGCGTCGCTGCGAGAGAAGAACATCGGCTATGAGGTCGGCGGCTTCCGCGTGCCGATCGTGCCGGCGGCGATCCTCTTTGACCTACCCAATGGCGGGGACAAGGACTGGGGACGTTATCCGCCCTACCGCGAACTCGGCTATGAAGCTGTGCAGGCGGCAACGGCCGACTTTCCGATCGGCACGGTCGGCGCCGGCACCGGCGCGCTGACCTCCGGGCTGAAAGGCGGGCTGGGCTCCGCCTCGACGGTGCTCGACAGCGGCGTCACCGTCGGCGCACTCGCCGCCGTCAACCCGACCGGCTCGGTGACGGTTGGGCGCAGCCGCCATTTCTGGGCAGCCCCCTTCGAGATCGGCGACGAGTTCGGCGGACTGGGTTATCCCGATCCGATGCCGACAGACGCCAGGAAAATACTGTTGAAATACCGCGACAGGCCGGTCGGAGCACAGCCGGAAGGAAGCAATACCACGATTGCCGTCATCGCCACCGACGCGGTGCTGACCAAGGCCGCCGCCAAGCGGCTCGCGATTTCGGCGCATGACGGTTTCGCGCGCGCCATATGGCCGACCCATACGCCGGCCGACGGCGACCTTGTCTTTGCGCTGGCGACCGGCAAAAGCGGCATCGAGCTCAGCGCCGAGGCGGCGATCGATCTCTATGCGACGGCAGGCGCCACCATGGCCCGCGCCATCGCCCGCGGTGTCCACGCGGCAACGCCCGCCGCTGGCGATCTGTTTCCGGTCTGGTCGTCTCGCTAGGTTGTGCGATTGTTCAGGCGACGCCGCCCGGCGAATGGCTGTGCCCGCGCTTTTCGGCATTCACGTTCAGGTTGGGTCGGATTTCTCTTCCTCGAAGGTCACAGCGACATCCGAATTCGCCGACAGCCAGACTTTTTGTCCCTCGATCTCCGCGACCAGGGCCAGCGGAATGTAGTGGTGATGGCCTTTGTGCATACCCATGCCGCTGTCGGCCTTGGTCAGCTTGATCCGCTGACCATCGATCTTGTCGACGGTGCCGATATGGACGCCATCGGCGCCGATCACTTCCATATGCTCGCGTATCTTGCTGATGTCGGTGGTCATGCCGGTCCTCCGCTCAATGCTGGTCGCGCGTCCCTGTCGAGGTGAGACGTCGACAATAACAAATGAGCGCCGGATTGGATGCATCGAGCGGCAGCGGCGTTGAGCATTGGGCCAGCCTCTGTTAGGACGCGGCCGAAGCTTCTCCCTGGCAGGACCTGAAACGATGATCCCTCGCTATTCCCGGCCGGAAATGGTCGCCATCTGGTCGCCCGAAACCCGGTTCCGCATCTGGTTCGAGATCGAGGCGCATGCCTGCGACGCGCTGGCCGAGCTCGGCGTCATTCCGAAAGAGGCTGCGAAGACCATCTGGGAAAAGGGCGGCGCCGCCAAATTCGACGTCGACAAGATCGACGAGATCGAGCGCGTCACCAAGCACGACGTCATCGCTTTCCTCACCCACCTCGCCGAATTCGTCGGGCCGGATGCGCGTTTCATCCACCAGGGCATGACTTCATCCGACGTGCTCGACACCTGCCTGGCGGTGCAGCTGAAGCGCGCCGGCGACATCCTGCTTGCCGACATCGACGCCCTGCTGGCGGCTCTGAAGCGCCGCGCCTTCGAGCACAAGGACACCATCACCATCGGCCGCAGCCACGGCATCCACGCCGAGCCGACGACCTTCGGCGTCAAGCTGGCGCAGGCCTATGCCGAATTCTCGCGCTGCCGCGAGCGGCTTGTGCATGCCCGCGAAGACGTCGCCACCTGTGCCATCTCGGGCGCGGTCGGCACCTTCGCCAACATCGATCCCTATGTCGAAGAGCACGTGGCGAAGAAGCTCGGGCTGAAGCCGGAGCCGGTGTCGACACAGGTCATTCCGCGCGACCGCCATGCCATGTTCTTCGCCACGCTCGGCGTGATCGCCTCGTCGGTCGAGCGCCTCGCCATCGAGATCCGCCATCTGCAACGCACCGAGGTGCTGGAAGCGGAAGAATATTTCTCGCCGGGTCAAAAGGGCTCCTCGGCGATGCCGCACAAGCGCAACCCGGTGCTGACCGAAAACCTCACCGGCCTTGCCCGCATGGTTCGTTCCTATGCGATGCCGGCGATGGAAGATGTGGCACTCTGGCACGAACGCGACATCTCGCATTCCTCGGTCGAGCGCATGATCGGGCCGGATGCGACGGTGACGCTCGACTTCGCGCTGGCGCGGCTCACCGGCGTCGTCGACAAGCTGCTCGTCTATCCCGACAACATGCTGAGGAACCTGAACAAGTTCCGCGGCCTGGTGCATTCGCAGCGCGTGCTTCTGGCGCTGACCCAGGCCGGCGTCTCACGCGAGGACGCCTATCGGCTGGTGCAGAGGAATGCCATGAAGGTGTGGGAGCAAGGCGCTGATTTCCTTGAGGAGCTGCTTGCCGACAAGGACGTGACCGCAGCGCTTCCCGAGACCGAGATCCGCGAGAAATTCGACCTCGGCTACCACACCAAGCATGTCGACACGATCTTCCAGCGGGTTTTTGGAAAGGGTTGAGGCGAGCTTTCCTTCTCCCCGTTTACGGGGAGAAAAGAAGCTGTCGCCGACCCTCAATCAAGCCTTGCCCGGCACGGTCCTGATCACCGTGCCCCAGGGGTCTTCTCGGGTCGTCTCGGCCTTCACATTATCCGAGCGCATTTCGACCCAGGCGAGGCCTGAGCGGGCGGGATCGCGGCGACCGGCGCCGCTGCTGCGCCAGGCATTGGCGCCGATGTGGTGATGATAGTGGCCGGACGACAGAAACACCGCCTGGCCGCCATATTTGGCCACAGTGTCGAAGCCGAACTCGTCATGCCACCAGGCCTCGGCGTCTTCCGGACGGCCGACGCGCAGATGCACATGGCCGACGATGGTGTTCTCCGGCGCGCCCTGCCAGCCGGCATCGCCTGACGGCACGCTGGCAACGACCGCGGGCAGATTGAGCCGCTCGGTCGACATGGCGATCTTGTCGCCGTTCCATTTCCAGTCCTGCGGACGTCGGTCGGCATAGATCTCGATGCCGTTGCCCTCGGGGTCGGTGAGGTAAAGTGCCTCGCTGACCAGATGGTCGGACGCGCCTTCGATGCCGATCCTGTTGGCGGCGGCGTGACTGATCCAGCGGCCGAGATCGGCGCGCGACGGCAGCAGGAAGGCGGTATGGAAGAGGCCGGCGCTGTGCGGGTCGTCGGGCTTCGCCGAAGCGTCCTGTTCAAGCACCAGCAGCGGCCGGTTGGCGGCGCCGAGCGTGATCGCCCCGTCGGCACGGCTCAGTTCCTGCAGGCCGACGACGGCGCGGTAATAGGCGGCCAGGTTTTCGGCGTTGCGCGCCTTCAACCCGACGCGCGAGACGCTTACCGGAGTGGTCGCGGCAAAAGGCAGTTCACTCATCAAACTCTCCGTTCGGGCGACTGTCTCTCCATGGGGAGCCTCGCCATCTGGTTTATTAGTTGTTCCTGTTTCCACATCAGATCGTCCATCGCGATCGTTCACACAAGATGGAAAGATTCGAACAGGTTGTTCACAATCGTGAATGTGCCGCGTCCACCGGCATGGTTGCATGAGACAAGGCCGCTCGCTACATCCGCGCCATGAAAGTCAAGGACGCAGATATCCTCATCGTGCCGGGCTACACCAATTCCGGCCCCGAGCACTGGCAGACCCGCTGGCAGTCGAAACTGTCGACGGCGCGCCGGGTCGAGCAGGCCGAATGGTCGAAGCCGGTGCGCGAGGACTGGACGGCGAGCGTGGCCAAAGCCGTCAACGAGGCCGAGCGGCCGGTGGTGATCGTCGCGCACTCGCTTGGTGTGGCGGCTGCGGTTCAGGCCATCCCGCAATTCCAGAAACCGGTTGCGGGCGCCTTCTTCGTCGCGCCACCCGATGTCTCCAATCCGGAGATCAGGCCGAGGCACCTGATGACCTTCGGTCCCTATTCGCGCGAGCCGCTGCCCTTTCCCTCGATCGTGATCGCCAGCCGCAACGATCCGTTCTGCGCCTTCGCGGTCGCCGAGGACATCGCCGCCGCCTGGGGGGCGCTCTTCATCGACGCCGGCGATGCCGGCCATCTCAATGCGGATGCCGGGTTCGGTCCCTGGCCGGAAGGCTCGATGACCTTCGCCAAGTTCCTGACGGAATTGAAGGAGCGCTAAACCCAGCTGGCTCGGGGGGCTCAGGCGCCGATCGAATCGCGCATGCTCTTCAACAGCGTCTTGGCGCCCAGCGAAATCAGCGTGTGGTCCGAGCCCATGGCGAGCAGCCGGTAACCCATCGACACCACACGGCCGGCGACGGCCGGCTCTATCACGTAGATCGCCGCATGCTTGCCTGCCTTGCGCGTCCGCTCGGCGATCGAGGCGACCGTTTCCATCATGCTTTCCAGCGTCGAATTGACGGTGGTGCCGTTCGACCAGGCGATCGAGAAATCCGACGGGCCGACGAAGATACCGTCGATGCCGGGCGTTTCGAGGATGCCGTCGATCGCCTCGAAGGCCGCTCGCGTCTCGACCATCGCGAAGGCCATGGTGCGCTGGTTGCTGTCCCGCAGCCATTCGGCATGGTCGCCCTTGCCGTGGCGCGGGAAGGCATAGGTCGGGCCCCAGGAGCGCTCGCCCATCGGCGGATATTTCATCGCCGCGGCGAACTGCCTGGCATCGGCCACCGAGTTCACCATCGGCGCGATGACCGCCTCGGCGCCGAAATCGAGCGCCCGGCTCGCCATGTCGAAACGGCCGACCGGAATGCGCACCAGCGCCGGCTTGTTGGCGGCAAGCACCGGCACGAGGCCGCGCAGCACGCTGTCCTCGTGGTGGCCGCCATGCTGCATGTCGAGGGTGACGGCATCAAAGCCCTGCTTGGCGATGATTTCGACCGTCAGCGCATCCGGCACGCCGGACCACGCGGTAAACAGCGTTTCGTCGGCGGCCAGGCGGGACTTGAGCGACATCGGAACTTTCCTCGTTGACAATGCGCAGTTTCAGCCGGAAACGGCGGCAAAGGCAAAGAAAAACCGCCCGGCTGAGCCGGGCGGTCGATTGGTCCAATGATATTCAGCTGTTCTTGATCTGCTCGATCGCCTGCGCCATCAGCTCGTCCATGGTGCGGCGGATCTGGTGGTCCGACTGATTGACGCCGGCCGCGTCGAAATCCTTGCGGATCTTGCGGAAGACATCGTGGTCGCCGGCTTCCTCGATGTCGGACACAACCACTTCCTTGGCATAGGCCTCGGCGGCGGCGCCGGTTTTGCCCAGCTTTTCGGCGGCCCATAGGCCGAGCGCCCTGTTGCGGCGCGCCGAGGCCTTGAAGCGGAGTTCCTCGTCGAAGACGAATTTGCGCTCGAAGCCCTCTTCGCGGTCTTTCATGCTGCTCATGACGTCCCTCCGGTCAATCCGATTCGCTTGGCGACAAAATGCCTGCTGGCCAAGCACAAACCAAAAGGTCGCGGGTCGGTCAATATGCTACGTTGCATGCTGCGCTGCGGCATTTCGATCCCGAAACCGGTTGATTGGCAGGATTTGCCGATTGAGCAAACATTGTGATTGCTATAGACACCGGCATTGAACGACACCGTCGCCGCAACTAATTTAGGCAGACGGACAGGAACTGGTCGCTTGCCGCCTGCCCGCCAATCCAGAGAAAAAATCAGATGAAAAATCGCCGCCGCATCTACGAAGGCAAGGCCAAGATCCTCTATGAAGGCCCGGAGCCGGGAACGCTGATCCAGTTCTTCAAGGACGACGCCACCGCCTTCAACAAGAAAAAGCACGAAGTGGTCGATGGCAAGGGCGTGCTCAACAACCGCATTTCCGAGCACATCTTCAACCACCTGAACCGCATGGGCATCCCGACCCATTTCATCCGCCGGCTCAATATGCGCGAGCAGCTGATCAAGGAAGTCGAGATCATCCCGCTCGAAGTGGTGGTGCGCAACGTCGCGGCCGGCTCGCTGGCCAAGCGGCTCGGCATCGAGGAAGGCACCGTGCTGCCGCGCTCGATCATCGAATTCTATTACAAGGCCGATGCGCTGGACGATCCGATGGTGTCGGAAGAGCATATCACCGCTTTCGGCTGGGCAAGCCCGCAGGAAATCGATGACATCATGGCGCTCGCCATCCGCGTCAACGACTTCCTCTCCGGCCTGTTCCTGGGCGTCGGCATTCAGCTCGTCGACTTCAAGATCGAATGCGGGCGCCTCTTCGAGGGCGACATGATGCGCATCGTCGTCGCCGACGAGATCTCGCCGGATTCCTGCCGGCTGTGGGATGTCGCAACCCAGGACAAGCTCGACAAGGACCGCTTCCGCCGCGACATGGGCGGGCTGGTCGAAGCCTACCAGGAAGTCGCCCGCCGTCTCGGCATCATGAACGAGAACGAGCCGCCGCGCCCGACGGGGCCCGTGCTTGTCGCCTCCTCCGAGCCGTCGAAGAGCACGAAGCACTAACTGCCGGTGCGGGCCCTGCCGGAACCGGCGGGCTCGCTCTCGGCACTACCGATCACCCAGGAGTATCGATGAAAGCCCGCATCACCGTCACCCTCAAGAACGGCGTCCTCGACCCGCAGGGCAAGGCGATCGAGCACGCGCTTTCAGGGCTGGGCTTCGATGGCGTCGGCCAGGTGCGCCAGGGCAAGGTGTTCGACATCGAGCTCACCGGCACCGACAAGGCCAAAGCCGAAGCCGACCTCAAGGCCATGTGCGACAAGCTTCTGGCGAACACGGTGATTGAGAATTATAGTGTGGCCATAACCTAAGGTTGTGCCGGAGGTTACGGGTGAAATGATGTACGAGCTTCTCAAGCGAGTGGATCACGAACTCGGTGAACTTTGTGAGGATTTCTCCGAGGCACAGCAGGAGTTGAGTGCGATGCGAGCCATGCAACGGCAACGCAAAGGGACATTCACAACATTTACGGCATTCTTGTCCGGCAAGACGAACGCCTTGAACGCATAGACCGACGGCTGGATTTGCGAGAACTGGCCGCAAACTATAGGCCCTAGGAACCAAAATGAAATCAGCCGTCGTCCTCCTGCCTGGCCTCAACCGCGACCGCGACATGATCGCGGCGCTGACCAAGATTTCCGGTCAAGCGCCGGCGACAGTCTGGCAGACCGACACCGAAATCCCCGATGTCGACCTGATCGCCATTCCCGGCGGCTTCTCCTTCGGCGACTATCTGCGCTGCGGCGCGATTGCCGCGCGCATGCCGGTGATGCGGGCGGTGGCGGAAAAGGCGGCCAAGGGCGTCATGGTCATCGGCGTCTGCAACGGCTTCCAGATCCTCGTCGAGGCGGGGTTGCTGCCCGGCGCGCTGATGCGCAATGCGTCGCTGAAGTTCGTCTGCAGGCAGGTAAAGCTCCAGGTCGCCAACGCCAACACCATGTTCACCCGCCGTTACAAGCCGGGTGAGATCATCCGCTCACCGGTGGCCCATCATGACGGCAACTATTTCGCCGATGCCGCGACGCTGGCCCGCCTCGAAGGAGAAGGCCAGGTGGTGTTCCGATATGCCGAAGGCACGAACCCGAATGGCTCGATCAACGACATCGCCGGCATCGTCAACGAGAGGGGCAATGTGCTTGGCCTGATGCCGCACCCGGAGAACCTGATCGAAGCGGCACATGGTGGGAGCGACGGCCGCGCGCTGTTCGAAGGCGCGCTCGGCATCGCCGCTTGATCCTTTTCAGACAATTCCTTCAGAACAATTCTTTCAGACCAACGGGGGCGGCCTGACCATGAGACTGACGACTGCTCGCCTTGCTCTCCTGGCCGCCGCTGGGCTTGCGCTTGCTTCCTGCCAGTCCGGCTCGAAGTCTACCCCGGTGCCGTCTGCCAAGAGCGCTTCGCTGCTTGCCATGGAGCAGGTCGCCATTGCCGCGCATAAATGCTGGATCGCCAGCAAGGACCCAGCCTTCAAGCCCTACCAGATGGCCAACGAGCTCAATTCCTACAGCGGCACGCCGCGCTTCCTGCTGGTGCCGGCCAAGCACTATGGCGGCAAGCCGCTGCTGGTCGTGCAGGCACAGGGCAATTCCAGCAAGGTGGACGTATTCGGGCCGCTGATGGCCGAACCGCTCGGCGCGCGCATCGGTGCCGACATCGCCCGCTGGCAGGCCGGCAATCCGTCCTGCGCCGCTGCCGCCTGAGCCTGCCATGGGCCGGTTCCTGCAGAAAGCGGGACTGGTCATCGGGCTTATAGCGCTCGTCCTGCAGTTCGCGATCACGCTTCCTGCGTCGATGGCGGCAGGCCGCGGCCTGCTCGGCTCGATCGTCTTCTATTTCAGCTTCTTCACCATCCTGACCAATATCGCCGCGGTGATGGTGCATGCGTCACTGCTGTCGCCCACGGGCTATGCCTGGTTCCCGGCCTTCGCCGGCAAGCGCATGCGGGCCGGTGTCGCGGTCGCCATGACCCTGGTCATGATTGTCTACCATACCGTGCTGGCGCAGCTGTGGCAGCCGCAGGGCCTGTTCCTGTTTTGCGATATCCTGCTCCACTATATGGCGCCGCTGATCTTCGTGCTGTGGTGGCTGATCGCCGGCGCCGACGGCAAGACGCGCTGGACGGACATTTCGAGGTGGATGATCTACCCGCTCGCCTATCTCGCCTATGCGCTGATGCGGGCGCCATTCGCCGGCGAAGTGCCCTACCCGTTCCTGGACGTGGCGAAGAACGGTGCGATCAGCGTTGCCGCATGGTCGTTCGGCCTCACGGCGCTGTTTGTCGTGTTGGGCGTCTTCGCCGTGCTTGTCGATCACGGCATCGCCCGCCTGCGAAAATGATTCGCGGGGCGAGCGTGTCTAGTCCGGAAGCGGTCATTCCCAGAACGGTCTGATGGCCTCGCGGTGAGCGTCGCAACGCGAGACGCCGATATCCTTGAGCTGCTCGTCCGTCATTTCCATAAGCGCGAGGCGACCACGTCGACGCTGCAGCATGCGGTCGATCTGCCTGGCGAGAGAATGGAGCACGACCATCACGCGACCGACGAAGCCGCGATGGGTCAGAGGGTCGGTCTTCGAGCGAAACGCCGGCCCGGCGTAGCGGATTGTCTCGATTGTATCCATTGTCGTTCTACCTTGTCTCGATTGTACCTTATCAATCGCGGGTTCGATATGGATTGACTCATCGCGCGGCGCAATATAGAAAATTGTCACCATGACAAATTGGCTCCCCGATCTCTCCTCCGGCTCCGGGCCGCTGTATCAGCGTCTTGCTGACAGCATTGAGTCAGATATCGACAAGGGCGTCATCGATGCCGGCGCAAAACTGCCGCCGCAGCGCGATCTTGCCTATGACATCGGCACGACCGTCGGCACGGTCGGCCGGGCCTATCAGCTGCTGCGCGAACGCGGCCTGGTGAGCGGCGAGGTCGGGCGCGGCACCTATGTGACGGCACAGCGCGCCGAGAGTCCGAAGCCCGACCTGGAGCCCACGGAGCAAGGCACACGCCTCATCGATGCGCCGGACGGCAAGCTGCGCTTCGACAGCACCGCCGCGCCCGATATCGGCCAGGGCGCAATCATCGCCGAAGTGTTGGCGCGGACTGCGGAAGACCACCCCCACGACATTTCGAGCTATACGAGGGATTTTCCCGAACGCTGGTACGAGGCGGGCAGCCGCTGGCTGGGGCGCAATTCCTTCCGCCCCTCGCCCGATTCAATCGTGCCGACGCTTGGCACCCACGCCGCCGTGATGGCGGCGATCGCGGCGCTGACCACTCCTGGCGACTATGTCGTCTTCGAGCATCTCACCTATTCACAGATCTCGCGCAGCGCCGGGCTGATCGGACGCCGCACCGCCCTGGTCTCGACGGATGACGGGGGTATCGACCCCGACGATTTCGAGCGCGTCTGCGCGCAAAAACATCCCAAGATGATGTTCCTGATGCCGACTGCCAAGAACCCGACCTTGGTGACGCTTTCGGCGGACCGCCGACAGGCGATCGCGCACATCGCGCGTCAATACAATGTCGTGCTGATCGAGGACGACCTCTATGGCGAGCTGACCGACGACCCGACGCCACTGCTTGCCGAATATGCGCCCGAGCGCACCATCGTCGCCGGCGGCCTGTCGAAGTCGGTCGCGGCAGGTGTGCGTGGCGGCTGGCTCTCCTGCCCGCCGGCCTATCGCCACCGCATCCGCGTCGCGCACAAGATGATGACCGGCGGCCTGCCTTTCCTGCTGGCAGAGGTCGGCTCGAGGCTGGTGGCCTCCGGCGAAGCGCGTGAGATCCGCCAGCGCTGCATCGCCGAGATCCAGGCCCGTCTCGCCATCGTGCGCGAGATGCTCGCCGGCTTCGACTTCAAGACAAGGGACAATGTGCCCTTCGTCTGGCTGACCTTGCCGGATCCTTGGCTGTCGGGCACCTTCAAGAATGCCTGCCTGGCGCAGGGCGTGCTCATCGACGACGAGGACGAGTTCAAGGCCGGCCGTTCCGAGCAGGTGTTCCACGGCGTCCGCTTCGGCGTGTCGAAGCCGCAACAGAGCCAGGATGTCGCCGGCGGCGTCGCGGTCATCCGCCGCCTGCTCGACGAAGGCCGCGCCGGCTACGACAGTTTTTCCTGACCGGATCGAGAGCTGCCGGCCGGGCGCTCGCCGACGCTGCGGTTTTCTGGCGTTTTTTCGTCATCCGGTGGGGTGTATCGCGCGAAAGCTTGCGATAAGAGGAGACTCGAAAAATCCCCTCTTCCACGGATATAAATCGCCGCTCATGACCATTTCCAATTCCGTGCCGATCACTCCCGAGCTCATTGCCGCGCATGGGCTGAAGCCCGACGAATACCAACGCATCCTCGACCTGGTCGGCCGCGAGCCGACCTTCACCGAGCTCGGCATCTTTTCGGCGATGTGGAACGAACACTGCTCCTACAAATCCTCCAAGAAATGGCTGCGCACGTTGCCCACCAGCGGCCCGCAGGTCATCCAGGGACCGGGCGAGAACGCCGGCGTGGTCGACATCGGCGACGGCGACTGCGTCGTCTTCAAGATGGAGAGCCACAACCATCCCTCCTACATCGAACCCTATCAGGGGGCCGCGACCGGCGTCGGCGGCATCCTGCGCGACGTCTTCACCATGGGCGCGCGGCCGATCGCGGCGATGAACGCGCTGCGCTTCGGCGCGCCGGACCATCCCAAGACCCGGCATCTGGTCGCCGGCGTCGTTTCGGGCATCGGCGGCTACGGCAATTCCTTCGGCGTGCCGACCGTCGGCGGCGAGGTCAATTTCGACCCGCGCTACAACGGCAATATCCTGGTCAACGCCTTCGCCGCCGGCCTTGCCAAGACCGATGCGATCTTCCTCTCGCAGGCCAAGGGCGTCGGCCTGCCGGTCGTCTATCTCGGCGCCAAGACCGGACGCGACGGCGTCGGCGGCGCCACCATGGCCTCGGCCGAGTTCGACGACAAGATCGAAGAGAAGCGCCCGACCGTGCAGGTCGGCGACCCCTTCACCGAGAAATGCCTGCTGGAGGCCTGCCTCGAGTTGATGGCCTCGGGTGCCGTCATCGCCATCCAGGACATGGGTGCGGCCGGCCTCACCTGCTCGGCGGTCGAGATGGGCGCCAAGGGCGATCTCGGCATCGAGCTCGACCTCGACAAGGTGCCGGTGCGCGAGGAGCGCATGAGCGCCTATGAGATGATGCTTTCGGAAAGCCAGGAGCGCATGCTGATGGTGCTGCGCCCCGAGAAGGAAAAGCAGGCCGAGGCGATCTTCCACAAATGGGGGCTCGATTTCGCCATCGTCGGCAAGACCACCGACGACCTGCGCTTCCGCGTCCTCCACCAAGGCGACGAGGTCGCCAACCTGCCGATCAAGGAACTGGGCGATCAGGCGCCGGAATATGACCGGCCTTGGGTCGAATCCAAGAAACCGGCGCCACTGGCCCCGAACGATGCGCCGAAAGCCGATGTCGCCGACGCGTTGCTCAAGCTGCTCGGCGGACCCGACCTCTCCTCGCGCCGCTGGGTGTGGGAGCAGTATGACACGCTGATCCAGGGCAATTCGCTGCAGCTTCCGGGCGGCGATGCCGGCGTGGTGCGCGTCGAAGGCCATGCAACCAAGGCGCTCGCCTTCTCCTCCGATGTCACGCCGCGCTATTGCGAGGCCGATCCCTATGAGGGCGGCAAGCAGGCGGTGGCCGAATGCTGGCGTAACCTGACCGCCACGGGCGCCCTGCCGCTTGCGGCGACGGACAACCTCAATTTCGGCAATCCGGAGCGGCTGGAGATCATGGGTCAGCTGGTCGGCGCGGTGAAAGGCATCGGCGATGCCTGCCGCGCGCTCGGCTTCCCGATCGTCTCCGGCAATGTCTCGCTCTACAACGAAACCAATGGCCGCGGCATCCTGCCGACGCCGACCATCGGCGGCGTCGGGCTGATCGCCGACTGGTCGAAGATGGCCCGCATCGGCTTTGCCGCCGAGGGCCAGATGATCGTGCTGGTCGGCGCGCCGGCGAGCTGGGGCAGCCATCTCGGCCAGTCCGTCTATATGCGCGACATCCATGGCCGCGCCGACGGCCCGCCGCCGCCGGTCGATCTCGCGCATGAGAAGCGCGTCGGCGATCATGTGCGGGCGCTGATCGCGTCCGGCATCGTCACCGCCGCGCATGACGTCTCCGACGGCGGCCTTGCCGTGGCGCTTGCCGAAATGGCGATGGCCTCCGGCATCGGCGCCACGATTCCAGGGCTTACCGGCACCGATCCGATCCCGGTCTGGTTCGGCGAGGACCAGGGCCGCTATCTGCTGACGCTGTCGATCGATCCGCAAAGCGGCGAATGGGACAGGATCCGCAACGAGCAGGAGGAGCTCGGCATCTTCGCTCCGTGGATCGGCACGACAGGCGGCGACACCCTGAAACTCGGCGAGGCGCGTGCCATTCCGGTCAGCGACTTGACCGCCGCCCATGTGGGCTGGTTCCCGCGCTTCATGGATCAGGCCATTTGACCAGGCTGGCGGTCCGGGCATTGCTTGCAGCCGTCTTCTGGCCTTCGCTGTTCTTTTTCTGGTTCCTCGGCCCATTCGTCTTTCGGCTGTTGTCGACGACCTCGAGCGAGGTCTGCCCGCGGCTCCAAACGCGATCGGAATTCCTCGCCGCGGCCAATGGCACAATCCCGATGTTGGCCGTTCAGAGCCTCGTCTACGCGGTCCCGGTTCTGTGCCTGATCCTGTGGCAGCGCCTCTTGCCGGAGCCGGCTCGGGCAACGCACATCGTCGCTTGCATCAAGCTCTTTGCCGCTGCAACCGCCGTCGGGGTGCTATGGGCGTACGGCTCCTCGCTTCTGTGCGACGGCTACGGCGAGCCGTTCTTCTCCCCGGTGTGGCAATGGACGAGTTACCTGCCCCTGGTCGGCATCGCCATCAACATTCCGCTCTATGTGCTGACCTTCAGCCTCGGTCGCGCCTTCTCGATGCGTGAGGACATGCCCGCCGGCGATGCGGCTCAGGCGGACCGAAGTGTCCCGTGAGCGGCCGGCCATGGATGAGCGGCTTCAATCCGGACCGGAAACGCTCTACGTTTATCCTCGACTCTAATCGCACGGGCTCTACGGCTCGAAAACAGGATTTTTGCCATGGCAATGGATGCGCACGACATCGAACGGCTGATCAAGGAAGGCATTCCGGACGCCAAGGTGACGATTCGCGATCTGGCCGGCGACGGCGACCACTACGCGGCCGAAGTGGTGGCCGAAAGCTTCCGCGGCAAAAGCCGCGTGCAGCAGCACCAGATGGTCTATGACGCGCTGAAGGGCAATATGGGCGGCGTGCTGCACGCGCTGGCGCTGCAGACCAGCGTTCCGGACTGAGCCCTTCGCCACCCAGAGCAATTCCAGGAAAAGTGTGTAACGGTTTTCCGTCCGGAATTGCGCAAAACAAAGAAATAGAGCGGTTCGGCGTTTCCTCGAAACGGTGAACCGTTCTAGCCTTGGCCCAAAACTGCGTTATCCCTTGCGCCATTTCGGTGGCGTCGCGGCTAACGTCTTGTTTCGGCCAACCTATGGGTTTATTTGAAGGACATGCTTCGAGCCTGACTCCCACAGGCGTGAAAGGATTCCTATGAGCGGCATCAACGACTACATCGACAGTGAGGTGAAGAGCAACGACGTGGTGCTCTTCATGAAGGGCACCCCCGGCTTCCCGCAGTGCGGCTTTTCCGGCCAGGTGGTGCAGATCCTCGACTATGTCGGGGTGGACTACAAAGGCGTGAACGTGCTGACCTCGGCCGAGTTGCGCCAAGGCATCAAGGACTATTCCAACTGGCCGACCATTCCGCAGCTCTATGTCAAGGGCGAGTTCGTCGGCGGTTGCGACATCGTGCGCGAGATGTTCCAGGCCGGCGAGTTGCAGAGCTTCCTGGTCGAAAAGGGCGTCAGCGTCAAAGGCGCCGCCTGATTTTGAATCCGCGCAGGCCGGCAGCCCAGCCGGCGGCGCTGTGAACCCCGGGGCCGCCCCCACCTCGGCATGACAGTTCTCGATACTAGAGAACGAGACGAACCGATGCGCCGGTAATCCGGCGCATGTTCGTTTGAATGATCGGAATTTGTCGTGGACAAGCAGGTAGTAGCGCAGCGATCGGCAAGCAGCTTGCCAATTCCGCGCTGGGAATTCATCGCGCTCTGCGCAGCGCTGATGGCGCTCAACTCCCTGGCCATCGACATCATGCTGCCGGCCCTGCAGCAGATCGGCGCCTCTCTCGGCGTCGAGAACGAAAACCACCGCCAGTATGTGATTACCGCCTATATTCTCGGCTTCGGCACCGGGCAGCTTTTCTTCGGGCCGGTCTCGGATCGTTTCGGCCGCCGAGCGCCGCTGGTCGTCGGCCTGATCATCTATGTCGCGGCGGTTGCCGCCGCCGCTGTTGCGCCGAGCTTCGCCATCCTTCTCGCTTGCCGTGCCGTGCAGGGCATCGGCGCCGCGGCGACACGCGTCATCGCCGTCTCGATCGTGCGCGACACATTCGAAGGCCGCCGCATGGCCGAGGTGATGTCGCTGATATTCATGGTGTTCATGGCGATCCCGGTGGTCGCGCCCGGCATCGGCCAGTTCATCATGCTCTTCGCCACCTGGCACTGGATCTTCGTCACCATGGCCGTCGGCGCGCTGCTCGTCTCGACATGGTCGCTGCTGCGCCTGCCGGAAACGCTGCATCCGGAATATCGCCGTCCGCTGACGGTCAACGCGATCGTCGGCGGCTTCCGCATCGTGCTCACCAACCGCATCGCGCTTTGCTATGCCTTTGCCAGCACCTTCATCTTCGGCGCCATGTTCGGCTTCATCAATTCGGCGCAGCAGATCTATCTCGACGTCTTCCATGTCGGCGAGCTGTTTCCGCTGATCTTCGCCGGCGTCGCCGGCGTGCTCGCCTTCTCGAACTTCCTCAACGCGCGGCTCGTCGGCAGGATCGGCATGCGCCGCCTGTCGCAAAGCGCGCTGCTGCTCTTCCTCGCCATCAGCCTGACCTGGCTCGTCGTCTCGCTCGAGATCGCGATGCCGCTCTGGCTGTTCATCGCCTTTTTTGCCGGTGCGATGGTTCCGTTCGGCTGCCTCGGCGCGAATTTCAACGCGCTTGCGATGGAGCCGCTCGGCGAGCTTGCCGGCACGGCCTCGTCCATCCTCGGCTTCATGCAGACCTTTCTCGGCGGCCTGCTCGGCACGCTGATCGGCCAAGCCTATAACGGCACGGTGACGCCGCTCGCCGCAGGCTTCTGCAGCGTGTCTGTCGCTGCCCTGCTGATGATCCTGGTCGCCGAGCGCGGACGGCTGTTCCAGCCGCACAATCCGCCAGTTTGATACGCGCACAACCGACACGCGTTCAGGATTTGCGTTCCTGCGCTGCCGTGAAACGAGGCGAAAGTATGCGCCCAGCGATCGCCTCGCCCATGCTCTCCGTAAAGGGCAACGGCAGGGCCTTATCGAGAGCCTCGAGGACGGAGGCAACGAAGGCTCTGTTCAATCCGTCGTCCGGTCCAAGTGCGGAGAAGGTAGCGCGCGGCTTGCCAATAAGCGTTCCGTCTCGGCGAAGCGAGAACCGTAGTGTCAAGGACAGACCCGCAGTTCCACGAGGCGGCTGCCAGCAGGCATAGATGGCAGCCGACATTTCCGCTATGGAATTGACCGCATCGCGACTGCCGCAGGCGCGCTCCTGCGCCGTTGTTTCGTCAGCACCGGTGATCGTCACGGCGATGGCAAGAGCCAGAGCGGCCATCGCGGATCGAGTGCTCACTGGGGCATCTTCGGATTTGTGCGAGGTTGCATCGATCTGATCGAGGACCGCTAATTCGCCCACAGCTCGCGGCGCAACTCGTCCCAGCTGTCTTTGTCCGGCGCCACGAGCAGGCTGCCTTCGGTATGCGACGGCAGGTAAGGATCGCCGTCGATCCGCGCGGCATAGCCGCCGGCTTCCTGATGGATCAGCACGCCGGCCAGGTGGTCCCAGGGCATCAACTTGTTGTAGACGACGAAATGCGCATGGCCGCTGGCCAGCAGCCGGTATTCATGCGCCGCACAGCGATAGCCGAACTGCGACAGGGCCTTGGTCTGGTTGCGGGCAAGCCGCGATCGCTCCGGTTCCTTCAGAAACTGCCAGGAGACCGAGCCCGTCATCTCGGAGATCGGCGCCGGCGCGGCAACCCGCACCTCTTCCAGCGCGCCATCAGCATGGCGGATATGGCTTCCCGCGCCTTTGGCGCCGATCAGCCAGTCCTTGCCGACCGGGTCGTGGATGATGCCGGCGACCGTCTCGCCGTTGGCGACGACGCCAAGCATCACGCCGAACAGCGGCACGCCGGAGGCGAAGTTGAAGGTGCCGTCGACCGGATCGATGACGAAGGCGAGCTCGGCATCACCGAGCCCCATGAGCAAGGCCGGATTGTCGGAACAGGCCTCCTCGCCGACGATCATCGCTGAGGGGTAGCGCTCGCGCAGTCTCGCGGTGATCAGCCGCTCCGCATTCACATCCGCCTCGGTCACCAGATCGGCGGCCGAAGTCTTCTGGCGGACATCGCCCTCGCCCAGCCGACGGAAGCGCGGCATGATCTCGGCCCTGGCCACATCGGCGAGAAGGTCGGCCAGCCAGTCGATCGCGCGCTCGTCAAATGTCATCGGAAATGTCTTGTCCTGTGGTGAGGCCGGCGCCGAGCGCGGCGAAGTCGAACAGTATTCGGTCGAGCAGGTGCGAGGGCCGCACATTGGTCATGGCGCGGATCATGGTGTCCTTGCGGCCGGGCATGCGCTTCTCGATGTCGTCGAGCATCGCCTTCATCGCATTGCGCTGCAACCCTTCCTGGCTGCCGCAGAGGTCGCAAGGGATGATCGGGAATTTCATCGCGCCGGCGAATTTCTCGAGATCGGCCTCTGCGCAATAGGCGAGCGGGCGCAGAACCATGACGTCGCCCTCGTCATTGATCAGCTTGGGCGGCATGGCGGCGAGACGCCCGCCATGGAAGAGGTTCATGAAGAAGGTTTCGAGGATGTCCTCGCGGTGGTGGCCGAGCACCAGGGCCGCGCAGCCCTCCTCGCGTGCGATGCGGTAGAGGTGGCCGCGCCTCAGCCGCGAGCAGAGCGAGCAATAGGTGCTGCCCTCGGGCAGCTTGTCGGTGACCACCGAATAGGTGTCCTGGTACTCGATGCGGTGCGCAATGCCGTTGGCGCTCAGATAGTCCGGCAGGATATGCTTTGGAAAATTCGGCTGGCCCTGGTCGAGGTTGCAGGCAAGCAAATCGACCGGCAGCAGCCCGCGCCATTTGAGGTCGAGCAGCAGGGCGAGCAGGCCGTAAGAGTCCTTGCCGCCGGAGAGCGCTACAAGCCAGCGCTCGCCGGGCTTCACCATGGCGAAGTCTTCGACAGCCTGGCGGGTGAGCCTCAAAAGCCGCTTGCGCAGTTTGTTGAACTCGACTGAGGACGGCACGTCGCGAAACAGCGGGTGAAAGCCGCCTTCCGTTTCGTCGGCGATCGGGTCAAGCGATTTGATGCCAAGTGATTTGGTATTCGGCAGCATATTCATGGCGCAAATGCCCCACGGTCTTCGTTACGGCCCGGCTTAGCGGACATGGCACACAAAGAAAAGGCCGCCTCGAGAGGCGGCCTTTGATGGTGTCGCTGATTGGCTTCGATCAGCGCGAATAGAATTCGACGACCAGGTTCGGTTCCATCTGGACGGCGAACGGCACGTCTGACAGGCCAGGAACGCGGCTGTAGGTCGCGGTCATCTTGTTGTGGTCGGCCTCGATGTAGTCCGGCACGTCGCGCTCGGCCAGACCGACCGATTCCAGCACGATGACGAGCTGCTTCGACTTCTCGCGCACCTCGATGACGTCGCCCGGCTTGCAGCGATACGAGCCGATGTTGACACGCCTGCCGTTGACGTTGACGTGGCCGTGATTGACGAACTGACGGGCGGCGAAGATGGTCGGAACGAACTTGGCGCGATAGACGATCGCGTCCAGACGCGACTCGAGCAGGCCGATCAGGTTCTCGGAGGTGTCGCCCTTGCGGCGGTTGGCCTCTTCATAGACCTTGCGGAACTGCTTTTCCGAAACGTCGCCGTAGTGGCCCTTAAGCTTCTGCTTGGCGCGTAGCTGCAGGCCGAAGTCGGAAAGCTTGCCCTTGCGGCGCTGGCCATGTTGGCCCGGGCCGTATTCGCGCTTGTTGACCGGGGACTTCGGACGGCCCCAGATATTTTCGCCGAGACGGCGGTCGATCTTGTATTTCGCGGATTCGCGCTTGCTCATCGCATTCCCTTTCAAAACAACGTACCCGCAACCCCATGGCTCCGGGCGAAGGAAACGCGCCCTCCTCTGGCCTCCGTTTTCGAGACCTGACAGGGTTTTCCACGCAACGCGACGGAAAACCCACGGGACACGTCAGTTCGAACAAGACCGCCGACAGATTGGCTTCCGGTGAGGTCTTGCCCATGCAAAAGAAACCACCGGGCGTTGCCACCCGGTGTTGGTAGGCCTGTTAAACAGAGATTTAACCGCTGTCAAGCTTGTGACTCGCGGCGCGACCAGCGACGCTATAACAATTCAGCGTTGCATGCGGTGCCGGCGGACGGCATCAGGGCGGGGTGCAATCATTTGGACGTTGGCTCGCCCTTGCAGTTGATGAAGGGACTGGAGCAGAGGAGTCCGAATTCCCATGAAGAAGTTCTTCCTTACCCTGACTGGAGCCGCGGTGCTGGCTGGATCGATGGCGGTCATGACGCCGGAGCCCGCCATGGCAAGGCACTGGCACGGCCACAAGCAGGTCTGCCGCGTCGTGGTGACGAAAAGAGTCGTATGGCGGCATGGCCACCGTTACGTCGTCCGCTACAAGGTGCGGCGCTGCTGGTGGCGCTGGTAATTTTCCCGCATTAGCCAATCCAGAAAAGCCCGCGGTTCGCCCTGCGGGCCTGTTCCATCCGGCCCCAAGATCCTGACCGGGGGCAAGTGGCAAGGACAAGCGTCGCCACTGGGTGTCCGGGAAGACATGGCTGTATGTTCGCCACCGGCAAAGCAGCCCGCGATAGACGATCACGACTTCTTGCCGGGCAGGCCCTTGCGCTTGGTTTCGGCGAACTCCTCGAGCTGCTCCTCGCTCATCGATTCATACATTTCGCGCGAGGCGCCCTTGAGCTCGCTCTTCTTGATCTCGCCGCGCTTGGCTGCGAGCGCCGCGCCGGCTGCCTTTTGCTGAGCTTGCGATGTGGCAGGCATTGCGAGTTCTCCTTTGCTGTAGGGAGAAACGCAGCGCCATGGGCCGCAGTTCCGGCGCCAGCGCATGTCGCCCAAAAGCGCGCAGCGGTTTTGGGAAAACCACATGCGTAAAGCGCGTCGCTGAATCCCTTTCAGCGCGACGGGCTCTAACGCGCGGTCAATCCAAAGCCTTGGATGAGCCGTCGCGCGGCGAAATCCACCTTGCCCGAGGTGAAGAGGGCGATATCGGGCTCGTTCTCGCCGGACGGTTCGCCGATGGGTTCGAGCAGGGACATCGCACGCCTTGCGATCGCTTCCGCCGGGTCGATCCAGTCGACCGGCCACGGCGCCGTCTTGCGCATGCGGTTGGCGAGAAACGGGTAGTGCGTGCAGGCAAGCACGACGATGTCGGTGCGCTGGCCGTCGCGCTCGATGAAGCATGGCGCGATCTCTGCGCGCACGGCCTCCTCGTCGACAAAACCCTCGCGCATGTAGATCTCGGCGAGCCCGGCGAGCCGGTCGCTGCCGACCAGGCGGACATGGCACTTCTGCGCCCATTTGCTGATCAGGTCGCGCGTGTACTGGCGCTTCACGGTGCCGGGAGTCGCCAGAACAGACACCAGGCCGGAACGCGTGCGCTCGGCCGCCGGCTTGATCGCCGGCACGGTGCCGACAAAGGGATGGCCGGGGAATTTATCGCGCAGCGCGTCGATTACCAGGGTCGAGGCGGTGTTGCAGGCGATGACGGAAATCGCCGGCTGAAGCCGGTCGAGCAATTTGCCGAACAGCGAAAGGATGTGTTCCTTGAGCGCCGGCTCCTCCCAGGCGCCATAGGGGAACGCCGCGTCGTCGGCAACATAGACGAAGCGCCGGTCCGGCATCAGCACGCGCGCTTCGCGCAGCACCGTCAGACCGCCGACGCCGGAATCGAACATCAGGATCGGGCGATGGTGTGATCGATCGTTCATTCTCATCGGACCAAAAGCAGACCTTGGCCCGTGAATTGGCCAACCGCGCTTCTATCCTGAACGATCATGGTGTTGAAATGGCAAACGCCAGCAGCTTTTGCGCAGCTTTGAAACGGCTCAGAGTCCGCGCTTGCCGAATCCTGCAGGTCGCGGCCGGCCAAACGGCTGCGGCGCAGGCGCCGGACGCGGGTCCGGCGCTGCGACACGCGGAGCGGCTGGGGCAGTGGCTGTGAGGTGGGCGCGGGTCGGCACCGGCACGGATCCGTCGAAATCGAAGACGGACGTGAGCTCGTTGATGTCGCTGCCTGCGACCGGCTTCGCACACAAGATGGTGGCCCAGAGGCCGAAAATGGACAGACCGAGCAGGTTCAAGCCACTTGGAACGCTCTCGGGATTGCCGAAATCGATCACCAGCAACGTGCCGGCCTGCAAGAAGGCATAGATGGCGCAGAAGACGATGTAAGTCCAAAGGATCCACCTGGCCCCGTTGGCATCGCAGCTGCGGCGCCAGGCGATGTTGCCGCGCGCCGCAACGAAGATCAGGGACACCACCAGAGCAGCACCGGCCAAGCCTTGCCGCGATGGTCCTGGTATCGAATTGATCAGTCCCGCGAAGCCGATCGTTCCCGCAATGCAGAGCACGATAGCCATCGCCTCCGCCATGAACAGGCCAAGCGAATAGAAGAAGAAGCGCAGACGGCCGATATTGGATGTGAACATTTGCCACCCCACCGTTCCAATAACGATGGGACAGAACCGAATAATATTCGGTTACCTCAAAGGCTCGCAGCTTATAGATCTTAACTTTCTTTGTCTGTTGCCCGCTTCCGCGCGGCCGGCAGGCGCCTAGGATCGTCGCCCGGCGAGCCATCGCCGCGCGGCATCGCCGGCGAAAACCGGTCGAGCGAGGAGATGATGCCGCGCAGCACCTTGAGTTCCGGCTCGGCGAAACCCGCCCGTGTCAGCACGGCGCGCAGATTGTCGACCATCTTCGGCTTCTTTTCTTCCGGACGGAAATAGCCGCGCGCTTCCAGCGCACCTTCGAGATAGGCGAACAGGCTGTGGAGCTGCTCCTTGGTTGCGGGCACCAGCTCCGGCCCGGAGAAATTGGTCGCGGTCTCGTCGGCAAGGCCGGCCTTCATCCATTCATAAGACATCAAAAGCACCGCCTGCGCGATGTTGAGCGAGGAGAAGCCGGGATCGACGGGAAAGGTCACGACCTCGTCGGCGAGGCCGACCTCTTCATTGTAGAGGCCGAAGCGTTCGCGGCCGAAGAGGATGCCGGTGCGCTGCCCGGCCTGCTCGCGGACCCGGAGGGCCCTGCCCGCTTCCACCGGACCGCGTACCGGCTTGAACCCGTCGCGCTCGCGCGCCGTGGTGGCGAAGACGAAATTGAGATCGGCGACAGCCGAGGCCAGGTCGCCGAACACCCGCGTGGCGTCGATGACATGGTCGGCGCGGCTGGCCGCCGCGCGCGCCTTCTCATTCGGCCAGCCGTCGCGCGGATTGACCAGGCGCAGCTCGGAAAGGCCGAAATTCGCCATGGCGCGCGCGACCATGCCGATATTCTCGCCGAGCTGCGGTTCGACGAGGATGATCGCCGGTCCGGCGGTCTGGGCATGGTCTGTTGCGGTTGGCATGGCTCTCCATAAGCAGGGTTTGCGGCGTTTCGGCGTCCCCTGCCACATCCCGCCCGGAAAATGAAGCATTCAAGCGAGCGCACCCTTTCATCACCGGCTTATCGCGGTTTGCGCGCTCAAATAGGCTTTGATATACGCTCCGCAACCCCGGCCGAAACCATGCGGGCAAGGCCGTTCAGATTCCCCAGCAACGAGGCATTCTTTCCATGGCGAAGATCAAGGTGGCAAACCCGGTCGTCGAGCTCGACGGCGACGAGATGACCCGCATCATCTGGCAGTTCATCAAGGACAAGCTGATCCACCCTTATCTCGACATCAAGCTCGACTATTACGACCTCAGCATCCAGCATCGCGATGCCACCAACGACCAGGTGACGATCGACTCGGCCAACGCCATCAACAAATACGGCGTCGGCGTGAAGTGCGCGACGATCACGCCCGACGAGGCGCGCGTCGAGGAATTCAAGCTGAAGAAGATGTGGAAGTCGCCCAACGGCACCATCCGCAACATCCTCGGCGGCACCATCTTCCGCGAGCCGATCATCATGAAGAACGTGCCGCGCCTGGTGCCGGGCTGGACCAAGCCCATCGTCGTCGGCCGTCACGCCTTCGGCGACCAGTACCGCGCCACCGACTTCCGCTATCCCGGCAAGGGCAAGCTGACGATCAAGTTCGTCGGCGAGGACGGCACGGTGATCGAGCATGACGTGTTCGACGCGCCGGGGGCCGGCGTCGCCATGGCCATGTACAATCTCGACGAGTCGATCCGCGAGTTCGCCCGCGCCTCGCTGAACTATGGCCTGCTGCGCAACTTCCCGGTTTATCTCTCGACCAAGAACACGATCCTCAAAGCCTATGACGGCCGCTTCAAGGACATCTTCCAGGAGGTCTACGAGAAGGAGTTCGAGGCCGAGTTCAAGGCGCGCAAGCTCTGGTATGAGCACCGCCTGATCGACGACATGGTGGCCTCCAGCCTGAAATGGTCGGGCGGCTATGTCTGGGCCTGCAAGAACTATGACGGCGACGTGCAGTCCGACACGGTGGCGCAAGGCTTCGGCTCGCTCGGCCTGATGACCTCGGTGCTGATGACGCCGGACGGCAAGACGGTGGAAGCGGAGGCCGCGCACGGCACCGTCACCCGCCACTATCGCCAGCATCAGAAGGGCGAGGAAACCTCGACCAATTCGATCGCCTCGATCTTCGCCTGGACGCGCGGCCTCGCCCACCGTGCCAAGCTCGACGACAATGCCGAGCTGAAGCGCTTCGCCGAAACGCTGGAAAAGGTCTGTATTCAGACCGTCGAGGCCGGTTTCATGACCAAGGACCTGTCGCTGCTGATCGGTCCCGACCAGCCCTGGCTGTCGACCACCGGCTTCCTCGACAAGATCGACGAGAATTTGCAGAAGGCCATGGGGTGAGAAGTGTCGAGCGTTGCCAGCGAAAGGGTCCGCCTTTGCGCTGGCAACAATGCCGACCTCTGTCACGCCATTTTCAAGGCGCATGGGCTAAGTGATCTGAGAGGCGACTCCGTCTGGTCCAGTGACCGGCAAGCACCTCCTTACTACCCCAATGTCGCCACTCTGAAGGCCGATGCCGGAGCGGTCCAACTTGCGGAAATTGCCAGACTGACATCCGTCCTTGCCACCAGCTTTTCGGTCAAGGATGGGTTCTGCCGTCTTGATCTCCAGCCGCTCGGGTTCAGTCAGGTCTTCGAGGCAAGCTGGATCTGGATGGACCTAAGTCATCCGGTGACGACGCCTTCGGGTTGGGAACGTGTTGAGGACGCTGCCAGCTTGGAGATGTGGGAATTTGCCTGGGCGGATCACGCAAGTCCCTCCAACTGCCGTGTTTTTCCAGCAGCAGTCCTGGCCGACCCCGCCATCGCTGTCCTTGGCAGACGGACGGCTGACGGCTTCACCGCCGGCTGCATAGCCAATAGATCCGAGCGGGTGACTGGGGTGTCAAATGTTTTTGCCGCGGATGGCAGTCCGACATATCGCAATGCGGTGCGGGCGGCAGCCAATGCGTTTGCTGGAAGTCGCGCCCTGGTCGGGTACGACCACGGCGAGGGGCTGGACGAAGCATTGGCCTGCGGCTTTGAGGCCACCGGCCCGCTGCGTGTCTGGATACGGGACAGCCAAGACAAAGAGGAATAGCAAAATGGCAAAGCCGATCCTCTACGGCGCCGACTACAGCGTCTATGTGCGCATCGCGCGACTAGCGCTGGAGGAAAAGGGCGTCGACTACGAGCTCATCCCGCTCGACATCTTCGCCGCCGACGGCATTCCCGCTTGGTATCGCAAGCATCATCCGTTCGGCCGCATCCCCGCCTTCGAGCATGACGGTTTTCGCCTGTTCGAGACCGGCGCCATTGCGCGCTATGTCGACGAAGCCTTCGATGGTCCGGCGCTGCAACCGGCCGAGGCCCGCGGACGCGCCAGGATGGACCAGATCGTCGGCACGCTCGACTCCTATGGCTATCGCGCCATGGTCTGGGACGTGGCGGTAGAGCGGCTGGAAAAGGCTCCCGCCGACGAGAAGCTGATTGCCGCCGGGCTTAGGCAGGCGGAGACCGTGCTCAAGGTGCTGACGTCGCTGAAGGCGAAAGGCCCTTGGCTGCTCGGCGGTCAGCTGACGCTGGCGGACCTGCACGCGGCGCCGATCATCGCCTATTTCGTCAAGGTTGCCGAAGGACGCGACATGCTCGCGCGGTTTGCGGATATCCAGGAATGGTATGCGCGTATTGCCACCCGTCCGAGCTTCGCGGGCACCGAGAAGGTCGCCTAATTCGAGCGAGCATCCTCAACGCCGGCGCTGCCCCTCATTGCCCTGCCGGGCATTTCTCCCCGTAAAACGGGGAGAAAGAGGTCGGTTGCAACGCTGGCGATTGGCGAAAGCCGCGGTGACAGCGTCCTTCTCCCCGTTCAACGGGGAGAAGGTGGCGGCAGCCAGATGAGGGGCAGCGCCACCCTCGCGGAATTAGAAACCGGCTTCAGCTAAGCCGATCGCTCCGACCGTCATGCCGCTTCGAGCGCCGCCCTCACCGCCGCGATAGCGTCATTGGCCTTGGAGGCGTCGGGGCCGCCGGCCTGCGCCATGTCGGGACGCCCGCCACCGCCCTGCCCGCCAAGCGCGGCGGAAGCGACGCGGACCAGATCGATGGCGCTGAAGCGGCCGGTCAGGTCGTCGGTGACGGCGACCACAACGCTTGCCTTGTTGTCCTCGCCGGCGCCGACGAAGACGACGACACCGGAGCCAAGCGTCTTCTTGCCGGCATCGGCGAGCGGCTTCAGGTCCTTCGGCGCCACACCGCTGACAGCCTTGCCGAGGAAGCCGACGCCGGCGACGGTCTCATTGGTGGGCGGCGCATCGGACACGGCCGTGCCGGCGCCAAGCGCCAGCTTCTTGCGCGCCTCGGAAAGATCCTTCTCGAGCTTCTTGCGCTCCTCGAGCAGCGCCTCGACGCGCGCCGGCACGTCGGCCGGCGAGATCCTCAAGGTCGCCGCGGCGGCCTTGAGCCGCCTGTCCTGCTCGTCGAGATATTTGCGCGCCGCCTCGCCGGTCAGCGCCTCGATGCGGCGCACGCCGGCAGCCACCGCGCTGTCCGACAGGATGCGCACCAGGCCGATATCGCCGGTCGACTTCACATGCGTGCCGCCGCAGAGCTCAACCGAATAGGGCCGGTTGGCCTTGGCGCCGTGCAGGCCCGTGCCCATCGAAACCACGCGCACCTCGTCGCCGTATTTCTCGCCGAACAGCGCCATGGCGCCCTCGGCGATCGCATCGTCGACCGACATCAGGCGCGTCGTCACCGGGCTGTTCTGCACCACGATCTCGTTGGCCATACGCTCGACATCCTCGAGCTCGTCCGACGAGATCGGCTTGTTGTGCGAGATGTCGAAGCGCAGACGATCCGGCGCAACCAGCGAGCCTTTCTGCGCGACATGGGTGCCCAGTACCTCGCGCAGCGCCTCGTGGATCAGATGCGTGGCGGAATGGTTGGCCCGCAGCTTCGAGCGCCGCGCATGGTCGACCTTGAGCTCGACGGCGGCGCCCAGCTTGACCGTGCCGCTCGCCACCTTGCCGAAATGCACGAACAGGCCGTCGGCCTTCTTCTGCGTATCGGAAACCTCGATCGAGAAGCCGTCACCGACAATCACGCCGGTGTCGCCCATCTGGCCGCCGGATTCGCCATAGAACGGCGTCTGGTTGACGACGACGGCAACCGCATCGCCGTGGCCGGCGCTGTCGACGGCCTTGCCGTCCTTGACCAGCGCCTGGATCAGGCCTTCCGCCTCTTCCGTCTCGTAGCCGAGGAAATCGGTCGCGCCCACCTTCTCGCGAATAGGGAACCAGACCGTCTCGGTTGCGGCCTCGCCGGAACCCGCCCAATGCGCGCGCGCCTCCGCCTTCTGCCTCTCCATCGCGTCGGTGAAGCCGGCGATATCGACCGAGATGCTGCGCTGGCGCAGCGCATCCTGCGTCAGGTCGAGCGGGAAGCCATAGGTGTCGTAGAGCTTGAAGGCCGTCTCGCCATCCAGCATGTCGCCGGCGCCGAGCTTTTCCGTCGCCTCCGACAGCAGGCCGAGACCGCGCGCCAGCGTCTTGCGGAAGCGCGTCTCCTCGAGCTTCAGCGTCTCGGTGATCAGCGCCTCGCCGCGGCCGAGCTCGGGATAGGCCTGGCCCATCTCGCGCACCAGTGCAGGGACCAGCTGCCACATCAGCGGCTCCTTGGCGCCGAGCAGCTGCGCATGGCGCATGGCGCGGCGCATGATACGGCGCAGCACATAGCCACGGCCTTCATTGGAGGGCAGCACGCCGTCCGCCACCAGGAAGGAGCATGAGCGCAGGTGATCGGCGATCACACGGTAAGACGCGACGTTCTCCTTGCTGGGCCCGTGCCCGAGCGCGTGGGACGCGGCATCGATCAGATGCTGGAACAGGTCGGTCTCGAAAACGCTCTCCACCCCTTGCAGGATGGACGCCATGCGCTCCAAGCCCATGCCGGTGTCGATCGACGGGCGCGGCAGGTCGATGCGCTCGTCCTTCGTCACCTGCTCATACTGCATGAACACCAGGTTCCAGAATTCGAGGAACCGGTCGCCATCCTCTTCCGGGGTGCCGGGCGGCCCGCCCCAGATGTGCTCGCCGCGGTCGATGAAGATCTCCGAGCACGGCCCGCAAGGTCCGGTGTCGCCCATCGCCCAGAAATTGTCCGAGGTCGGGATGCGGATGATGCGGTCGTCGGAGAAGCCGGCGATCTTCTTCCAGTGGCCGGCCGCCTCGTCATCGGTGTGATAGACGGTGACAAGGAGCTTGTCCTTCGGCAGGCCGAACTCCTTGGTGATCAGGTTCCAGGCAAGCTCGATCGCGCGCTCCTTGAAGTAATCGCCGAACGAGAAATTGCCGAGCATCTCGAAGAAGGTGAGATGGCGCGCGGTGTAGCCGACATTGTCGAGGTCGTTGTGCTTGCCGCCGGCGCGCACACTCTTCTGCGCGGTCGAGGCGCGCGAGTAGGGACGCTTCTCCAGGCCGGTGAAGACGTTCTTGAACTGCACCATGCCGGCGTTGGTGAACATCAGCGTCGGATCGTTGCGCGGCACCAGCGGGCTGGAGGCGACGATCTCGTGACCCTCCTTGCGGAAGTAGTCGAGGAATGTCGACCGGATCTCGTTCACGCCACTCATGGATACTGCCTTTTCGCGAGAACCGCCGGCCCGGGCCGGCGGCAAATGGGCTTTTCGTGTTTCAGAAGATGGATTGGCCTTTTAGCCGTAGCTCTTGACCCTGTCCAGAAACACGGATCGGGGCATGTCGCCCAAATGTGCGTAGCGGTTGTGCGGGAACGACATGCTTGGAGAATGACGTAAAGCGCGCCGCTTCGATCCGTTCCAGCACGATACACGTTAGGCCAATCAGCGGGGTCAACCGGCTGCATTCGCGTTGCCGCCAACGCAAACCGCCGACGCGAGGGCCGGCGGTTCGGGACGCAATACTGGAACTCAATTAGATAAGCATATTCCGATATAACAGGATTGTGGCCAAACTCCGGCTAATCAATTGCGTTCACGCAATCCCGCACGGAAGCCGCCTTGCCGGAATTGCTTGGCCTCACATCGCGCCGGCTTCGTCCTCGAAGCCGTCGTCGCCGCCTTCGGAGCCGCCATTCTCCAGGAATTTTTCGGCGATCAGCCCGGCATTCTGCCTCAGCGCCATCTCGATCTCGCGCGCCGTGTCGGGATTGTCGCGCAAGAACAGCTTGGCGTTCTCCCGGCCCTGGCCAAGACGCTGCGAATTGTAGGAGAACCAGGCGCCCGACTTCTCGACCACGCCTGCCTTGACGCCGAGATCGATCAGCTCGCCGGTCTTCGACACGCCCTCGCCATACATGATGTCGAACTCGACCACCTTGAAGGGCGGCGCCAGCTTGTTCTTCACCACCTTGACGCGGGTCTGGTTGCCGACTACCTCGTCGCGGTCCTTGACCGAGCCGATGCGTCGGATGTCGAGGCGCACCGAGGCGTAGAACTTCAGCGCGTTGCCGCCGGTGGTGGTTTCCGGCGAGCCGAACATGACGCCGATCTTCATGCGGATCTGGTTGATGAAGATGACCATGGTGTTGGAGCGCGAGATCGAGGCAGTGAGCTTGCGCAGCGCCTGGCTCATCAGGCGGGCCTGGAGGCCGGGCAGCGCATCGCCCATCTCGCCCTCGATTTCGGCGCGCGGCGTCAGCGCCGCGACCGAATCGACCACCAGAACGTCGATGGCGCCGGAACGCACCAGCGTGTCGCAGATCTCGAGCGCCTGCTCGCCGGTGTCGGGCTGCGAGATCAGGAGGTTTTCGAGGTCGACGCCAAGCTTGCGGGCATAGACCGGATCAAGCGCGTGCTCGGCATCGACGAAGGCGCAGATGCCGCCCTTCTTCTGGGCCTCGGCAACCGTGTGCAGCGCCAGCGTCGTCTTGCCCGAGCTTTCCGGCCCGTAGATTTCGATGATGCGGCCGCGCGGCAGGCCGCCGACGCCGAGCGCGATGTCGAGGCCGAGCGATCCCGTCGGCACGGTTTCGATCTCGACGACCTGCTCGTTCGCGCCGAGCCGCATGATCGAGCCCTTGCCGAAGGCGCGCTCGATTTGCGACAGCGCCGCATCCAGAGCCTTTGATTTGTCCACTGCCTTATCCTCTACAAGCCGCAAAGTATTCTGAGCCATGATACATCACCCCTTGGTCGTCAATGAAGGCCGGACAATCCGTGATCCCTGATGTTTTGTACCTTTTTTGTTCTCATTTGGCAAGTGGCAGCAAATGACTGAAAAACAATCAATATCTGGATTTGTTCTATTTTTGTCTCACCAAGGCTAGTGGGCGCCAGCGCTGCTGGCCTAAAAAGACTTCGATATCCCGCCGGCCCGAATCGCGGCCCCGATTGCGGGGCGGCACGCAGGAACCTAGTGTGCGCACGCGAATAATCAACGAAGGTCACCTCCGCGGCATGCCGACATCTCCAAAGGTCCTGGCGCTCGGTGGCGCCCATATCGACAGGCGCGGCCAGGTCTCGGGCACCTACGTGCCCGCCGCCTCCAATCCGGGCATCATGCGCGAGGACGTCGGCGGCGGCGTCTTCAACGCGCTGCGCAGCGTGGTGAAGCGCGGCGTGTCGGCTTCGCTGCTTTCGGTGCGCGGCGGCGACGCTGCGGCGGAGACGGTCGCATCGGCGATCGCCGGAGCCGGCATCGCCGATCTCTCGGTGGTGTTTCTCGACCGAACGACGCCGAGCTACACGGCCCTGATCGACAGCGAGGGCGAGTTGATCGTCGGCTTTGCCGATATGGGTCTCTACGACCTCGCCTTCCCCAAGCAGATCCGCCGCGCCAAGGTGCGCGAGGCGATCGCGGAGGCGGACGCGATCCTTTGCGACGCGAACCTGCCGACGGCGGCGCTCGAGCGCCTCGTCGCACAGGCCGGCAGCAAGCCGGTCTTCGCCATCGCCATCTCGCCGGCCAAGGTCGTGCGGCTGGTGCCGCTGCTGGGCTCTCTCTCGCTGCTGTTCATGAACCGCCGCGAGGCCGCAGCGCTGGCCGGCGCGGACATCTCCGGCCAGGATCTTGTCAAGGAACTCAGGCGGATTGGCCTTGCGGCAGGCGTGGTCACCGCCGGCAGCGCGCCAGTGCTCGGCTTCGACCAATCCGGCGCCTTTGCCATCGACCCGCCCGCGCCGCGACGGGTCGCCGACGTGACCGGCGCCGGCGACGCGCTGACCGGGGCCACGGTCGCCGCGCTGCTGCGCGGCCTGCCTTTGCGGGCGGCGCTGCGCGAAGGCGTTGCCGCGGCGATGCTCGCCATCGAGAGCACCGAGGCGGTGCCGTCCTTCACGGCCGCCACTTTCGGCCAGGCACTTGCCCTTGTGCCGGAGGCGCGGGAGGTGGCATAGGCCACCAAATAATCTTGCCGAAGCTTTTGGCGCTTCGATCGGAGACAGACATGACACCCGAAACCGCCCGCCCCTTCATCGACATCCACCCGCCGGTGGCGGAGGCACTTGCCGCCGGGCGGCCGGTGGTGGCGCTGGAAAGCACCATCATCACCCATGGCATGCCCTACCCCGACAATGGCGCGATGGCGGCCAAGGTCGAGCAGATCATCGCTGGCGGCGGCGCTGTGCCGGCGACGATCGCGGTGGTCAACGGCCGCATCAAGATCGGGCTTTCCGACGGCGAGCGCGAATCGCTCGCCATGACCGGCGACGCCATGAAGCTGTCGCGCGCCGATATCGGCTTCGCCGTCGCACTGGGTCGAACCGGCGGCACCACGGTTGCCGCCACCATGATCGCAGCGCATATGGCCGGCATAACGGTCTTCGCCACCGGCGGCATCGGCGGCGTCCACAAGGGCGCCGAAAAGAGCTTCGATATTTCAGCCGACCTCGACGAGCTGGCGCGCACGCCGGTCATCGTCGTCTCGGCCGGCGCCAAGGCGATCCTCGACATCGAAAAGACGCTGGAAGTGCTGGAGACGCGCGGGGTGCCGGTCATCGGTCATGGCTGCGAGACCATGCCGGCCTTCTGGTCGAGGCAATCGCCGTTCCGCGCCCCGCTGACGCTGCACACGCCGGAAGACATCGCCCATTTCTACCGGACACGGCAGGCGCTGGGCTTAAGCGGCGGCATCCTGGTCGCCAATCCGGTGCCGGCGAACGAGGAAATCCCTGCCGCGGAGATGGACGGCTACATCCAGGCCGCGCAGAAGGCCGCCGAGGCGCAAAGCGTCAGCGGCAAGGCGGTCACGCCCTTCCTGCTGTCGAAGATCCTGGAACTCACCGGCGGCCGCAGCCTCAAGACCAACGTTGCGCTGGTCGAAAACAATGCGCGGCTGGCGGCGGAGATAGCAAGGGCGCTCGCCTGAACCGTCAGTCCGTGGCCGGCACCGAATGATGTTCGTGCACGAAGGTCCATTGACCTGCGATCTTGCGGAAGCAAATCGTCAGCCGGAAATCGAGATCGCCCGCGTCCCTGCCCGACCCCACCACGCAGCGCATCAGGGCGAACGCAAACGCCACGTCCGCGCCAGCGGTGATTTTCAGGTCGACGACGTCGAAAACCGGTGGGTCGGGCGAAGCATCGAAAAACAGCGGCCAGGTCGCCATATAGGCATCGAGGCCCTGGAACTGCAGCGGCGGCGGCACGTCGAACATGACGAAATCCGGCGCGTGATGGGCGCGAATGCCGTCCATGTCCTTTCGACGCACGGCTTCGGCCCAATGCTCGATCAGATCGCGGATCTGCCCGACGGCTTCGGTCCCGCTTTCCATGACCGCGATCCTCCTTTGCCGTCCGCTTGTCGTGTGGACTCCATGACTACCTCGCTACGAACCATCTGAAGCCCCTACGGAGCATTACCGAATGGCGCTCATTTTCCGCCTCTGATCGCCGCCTCATAGGCCTTGCGCGCCCAGACGGTCATTTCGTCGGGGTCGTCCAGCGCGCTTTCGGGCGCGGTCCAGTAGGGCATGGCGACTTCCTTGCCATGGCGCTTGTTGACGTAAGTCCAGTGTCGGCCACCTGCCGCCTCGTACTCGGCGGCAACCTCGTCGTCACCCTTCAGCATCAGATCTCCGCGCAGGATGAGCGCGAAGATGACGCCGTTGTGATAGATGCCCTTGCCGCTGAACATGCGGCGGATGCTGACAGGCCCGAGACCATCGAAGAGTTCGCGGATGCGTTCGTCGTCCATGGCGCGATGATGTCACGCCGCCATCGGCTTGTCATGCCGGCAACCGAAAGCCTGCTGACAAGTTGAGGGAAAGCGTCCGGCGCTGTAATCGCAGTCAAACGAGGAGATTTGTTCCATGCCCGTCCTGCTCAAAGGCTCCTGCCGCTGCGGCGCCGTCAGCTTCGAAGTGGAAAGCCACACGCCGGTGCCCTTCATGCTCTGCTACTGCTCGATCTGCCGCAAGCAGCAGGGCGGCGGCGGTTTTGCGATCAATCTCGGCGCCGACTACGAGACGCTCAAGATCGCAGGCAAGCGCAATCTCGGCGTCTACCGTGCCGAGATCGAGGATGACGAGCACCCGCATTGCGAGGTCTCGACCGGCGAGCGCAATTTCTGCCGCAAATGCGGATCGGCTCTGTGGCTCTACGATCCGACCTGGCCGGACCTCGTCCACCCCTTCGCCTCTGCGATCGACAGCGACCTGCCGAAGCCGCCGGAAAAGGTGCATCTGATGCTGAAATACAAGGCGAACTGGGTCGAGCCGGTGATCGGCAAACAGGACAAGGTATTCGACATCTATCCCGAGGAATCGATCGCCGACTGGCACAAGCGGACGGGGATGTGGGTGGGTTAGCTCTCTTCTCCCCGTTTTACGGGGAGAAGATGCCGGCAGGCAGATGAGGGGCGGCGCGAACCTTAGAGAGGCTGGGGCCGGCGCGAACCTTAGAGAGGCTGGCGCAGCCCCTCATCCGGCCCTTCGGGCCACCTTCTCCCCGTAAACGGGGCGAAGGATGATCAGGCCGAAGCCCGCGCCTCGGCAAGCGCCTTGAGGTCGGCCGGCTTCAATTCGACGGATTCGCCGCAGCCGCACGCCGAGCTCTGGTTCGGGTTTCTGAAGGTGAAGCCGGTGCGCAGCGTCGTCTGCTCGAAATCCATCTCGGTGCCGAGCAGGAAAAGTGCCGCCTCGGGTGCGACATAGACATGCGCGCCGTCGCGCTCGACATGATCGTCCTTGGGATTCGGCTCGGTCACCAGATCGATCGTGTATTCCATGCCTGCGCAGCCACCCTTGCGGATGCCGAGGCGGATGCCGTGCGCGTTGTCGCGCGCGGCAACGATCTCGCGCACGCGGTCCGCGGCCTTGTCGGTCATCGTGATGACGGCGAAGCGTCCCATGTCATTCTCCAATTTCGCACGGGTTCAAGGCCCGCGGAATGAGTCTGCCCTTAAGCTAAGATGGTGAAGTTTCACCTTTGCTGCAAGCCAACCAGTCTTTGTCGGGTTGTCGCTTAGTACCATCCGACCGCGACCTGCGCCTCTTCCGACATGCGGTCCGGCGTCCACGGCGGATCGAAGACCATGTTGACCTCGACGCCCGAAACGCCTTCGACGGCGCCGACCGCGTTCTCGACCCAGCCCGGCATTTCGCCGGCCACGGGACAGCCCGGCGCGGTCAGCGTCATGTCGATCTTGACCGTGCGGTCGTCCTCGATGTCGATCCTGTAGACCAGGCCGAGCTCGTAGATGTCGGCCGGGATTTCCGGGTCGTAGACCGTCTTCAGCGCCGACACGATGTCGTCGGTCAGCCGCGCCAGCTCATCGGCGGGGATCGCCGAGGCTGCGACGACGCCGTTCGCGGCCGGGGCGGTCTCTGCGGTGGTGCTCACATCATCCATGGTCGTCACCCGAAGAATTTCCGCGCCTTTTCCAGCGCATCGGCCAAAGCGTCGACTTCGGCCCTGGTGTTGTACATGCCGAACGATGCCCTGCATGTGGAGGTCACGCCGAAGCGTTTCAACAGCGGCTGGGCGCAATGGGTGCCGGCGCGGACCGCGACACCCTGCCGATCGATCACCATCGACACGTCATGCGCATGAATGCCCTGCAGTTCGAACGAGATGATGGCGCCCTTGCCCGGCGCGTCGCCGAAGATGCGCAGCGAGTTGATCGCGCGCAGTCGCTCATGCGCGTAATTTTTGAGGTCCGCCTCGTGCGCGGCGATGCGCTCGCGGCCGATCTTTTCCATATAGTCCAGCGCCGCGCCAAGCCCAATCGCCTGCACGATCGGCGGCGTGCCGGCCTCGAAACGGTGCGGCGGCTCGTTGTAGGTGACGATGTCCTGCGTCACCTCCTCGATCATCTCGCCGCCGCCCATGAAGGGCCGCATCTCTTCCAAGAGATGCTTCTTGCCGTAGAGCACGCCGATGCCGGACGGACCGTAGACCTTGTGGCCGGTGAAGACGAAGAAGTCGCAGTCGAGATCCTGCACGTCGATCGGCATGTGCACCGCGCTCTGGCTGCCGTCGACCAGCACCGGAATGCCGCGCGTATGCGCTATGCGCACGATCTCCTTGATCGGCGTCACCGTGCCCAGCGCGTTGGACATGTGGGTGATGGCGACGAGCTTGGTGCGGTCGGTCAGCCGCTTCTCGAATTCCTCGATATGGAAGGCGCCGAGATCGTCGACCGGCACCCAGACCAGCTTCGCGCCCTGGCGCTCGCGGATGAAATGCCAGGGGACGATGTTGGAGTGGTGCTCCATGATCGAGATCACGATCTCGTCGCCCTCGCCGATCCTGGGCATGCCCCAACCATAGGCGACGGTGTTGATCGCCGAGGTCGTGTTTGAGGTGAAGACGATATTGTCGGTGCTCGGCGCGTTGAGGAAGCGGCGCACAGTCTCCCGCGCCTTCTCATAGGCGTCGGTCGCGGCATTAGACAGGAAATGCAGGCCACGATGGACGTTGGCATATTCCTGGGAATAGGCGTGCTGAATCGTGTCGAGCACCACCTGCGGCTTCTGCGCCGAGGCGCCGTTGTCGAGATAGACCAGCGGTTTACCGTAGACCTGGCGCGACAGGATCGGGAAATCGCGGCGGATCGCCTCGACATCATAGGGAGCGGTTTCGATCTTCTGGTCCATTTCGAAGTCCTTGCCGGCCGGGGCCGCGATCCTTCCAACACTCCTCATCCGACCGAGCTTCGCTCGGCCACCTTCTCCCACAAGGGGAGAAGGTCTAGCGCTTACCTTCTCCCCTTGTGGGAGAAGGTGGATTGGCGCGTAGCGCCAAGACGGATGAGGGGTGCGGTCGAGGCCAAGCCTCGACTGCTTTTCACCCGTGCGTCAAAAACCAGCCGTCGAGCCGCGCTTCGAGCGCGTCGACTAGCGCGTCGTCTTCGAGTTCCTCGATCACTTCCGCCACGAAGGCCTTCACCAACAGCCCGCGCGCCGTCTTCTCGTCGATGCCGCGCGCCATCAGGTAAAACAGATGGTCGTGGTCGATCTCGGTGACGGTGGCGCCATGGCCGCAGACGACGTCGTCCGCGAAGATTTCCAGCTCCGGCTTGGTCGAGAACTCGCCGTCGTCCGACAGAAGCAGCGTGTTGCAAGCCATCTTGGCGTTGGTCTTCTGCGCATACTGGTGGACGTTGATGCGACCCTGGAAGACGCCGCGCGCCCGGCCCGTCACCACGTTGCGCATCACTTCCGTCGAGCTCGTGTGCGGCACGGCATGGTCGAGCACCATGGTGGTGTCGGTATGCGTGTCGCCGGCCAGCAGATTGATGCCGCGCAGCTTGAAATCCGCGCCTTCGCCCGTCGTCCTGACCACGACCTCCTGGCGGACCAGCTTGCCGCCGGCGTTCATGACGAACAGCGTCAGCTTCGCATCCTTGCCGAGATGCGCCTTGAACTGGGCGAGGTGGGTGGCCGTGTCCGGCTGTTCCTGCACGATCAGCCAGGTCACTTCGGCGCCCTCGCCGATAACCAGTTGGCTGACCGAGCTGACGAGCGCCCCGCCGTTTTCGTCTGCCTCGCCCGCCTGGCGCTCGACGATGATCGCCTTGGCGCCGGCGCCGACGCGCGCCAGCAGCCGCACATGCGCCTGACCGCCGGCCTGCAGGTTCTGCAGCTCGATCGCGTTTTCCAGCTCAGTGCCGTCGGCGATGTCGACGAAATAGCCGTCGGCGACGAAGGCCGTGTTCAGCGCGCCGATCGCGTCATCGGCGCCATAGCGATCGAGCCCGGGCGCGACGCTGCCGTCGGTGAGCTTTTCCGACAGGCGCTGCACGGTGACGCCCTCGATCTCGGGCATCTTGGTGCTTGAAACGCCGTTCAGCACCGGCAGAACGGCGGCACCGTCCAGAACCGGCTCGAGCGCCTTCGCGACCGCATCGGCTTCGAAGACCGGCACCTTCGTCAGCATGCGGCGCAGGTCCGTATAGTGCCAAGACTCGATGCGCCGCGTCGGCAGGCCGTGCTTGATGGCCTCGATCGCGTCATCGCGCTTCGTCATAACCGCGCCGTCGCCGGGCAGCAGCGACAGCCGCTCGCCGAAGGCATCGATCAATGCCGTCTCGGCCAATGTGCGCTGGGGCTGTGCATGCATGTTCATTGCTCTCGCCTCACTCGGCCTCATCTCACGCGGCTTCACCGATCACACCGGCATAGCCGTTGGTTTCGAGATCGAGCGCCAGCGACTTGTCGCCCGACTTGATGACCTGCCCCTTGTAGAGCACGTGCACGCTGTCCGGCACGATGTGCTCGAGCAGGCGCTGGTAGTGGGTGATGACGACGATTGCCCGCTCCGGCGAGCGCAGAGCGTTGACGCCGTCGGCGACGATCTTGAGCGCGTCGATATCGAGGCCGGAATCGGTCTCGTCGAGCACGCAGAGCTTCGGCTCCAAGAGCTTCATCTGCAGGATCTCGGCGCGCTTCTTCTCACCGCCGGAGAAGCCGACATTGAGCGGCCGCTTCAGCATGTTCATGTCCATGTTGAGCGAGGCGGCGGCTTCCTTCACGCGCTTCAGGAATTCCGGCACCTTCAGCGGCTCCTCGCCGCGCGCCTTGCGCTGCTCGTTCATCGCCACCTTCAGGAATTCCATGGTCGCGACGCCCGGTATCTCCATCGGATACTGGAAGGCGAGGAAGATGCCGGCAGCTGCGCGCTCGGCCGGATCCAGTTCCAGGATCGACTGGCCGTTATAGAGGATGTCTCCTTCGGTCACCTCATAGTCCTCGCGGCCGGCGAGGATGTAGGACAGCGTCGACTTGCCCGAACCGTTCGGACCCATGATGGCCGCGACCTCGCCGGCTTTGACCGTCAGGTCCAGCCCGCGGATGATCTCGGTGCCGTCATCGACGATGCGGGCATGCAAATTCTTGATCTCAAGCATAATTTTTTCCTGAATATCTTTTGCGGTCAGCCGACCGAACCCTCTAGGCTGATGCCGATCAGCTTCTGTGCCTCGACGGCGAACTCCATCGGCAGCTGCTGGATGACATCCTTGACGAAGCCGTTGACGATCAGCGCGATCGCCTCTTCCTCGGGAATGCCGCGCTGCATGACATAGAACTTCTGGTCCTCGGAGATCTTCGACGTCGTCGCCTCGTGCTCGAACTTCGCCGTCGCGTTCTTGGCTTCCATGTAGGGCACGGTATGCGCGCCGCACTGGTCGCCGATCAGCAGCGAGTCGCAGTTGGTGAAGTTGCGCGCGTTGGCCGCCTTGCGGTGCGCGGAGACCTGGCCGCGATAGGTGTTCTGCGAGAAGCCGGCGGCGATGCCCTTGGAGATGATGCGGCTCGACGTGTTCTTGCCGAGATGGATCATCTTGGTGCCGCTATCGACCTGCTGGTATCCGTTCGACACCGCGATCGAATAGAACTCGCCGCTGGAATCGTCGCCGCGCAGGATGCAGCTCGGATATTTCCAGGTGATGGCCGAGCCGGTCTCGACCTGCGTCCACGAGATCTTCGAACGGTCGCCGCGGCAATCGCCGCGTTTGGTGACGAAATTGTAGACGCCGCCCTTGCCCTCGGCGTCGCCCGGGTACCAGTTCTGCACCGTCGAATATTTGATCTCGGCATCGTCGAGCGCGATCAGCTCGACGACCGCGGCATGCAGCTGGTTCTCGTCGCGCTGCGGCGCCGTGCAGCCTTCGAGATAGGAGACATAGGCCCCCTCCTCGGCGATGATCAGCGTGCGCTCGAACTGGCCGGTGTTGCGTTCATTGATGCGGAAATAGGTCGACAGCTCCATGGGGCAGCGCACGCCCTTCGGCACGAAGACGAAGGAGCCGTCGGTGAACACCGCCGAATTCAGCGTCGCGTAGAAATTGTCGGAGGTCGGCACGACAGAGCCCAGATATTTCTGCACCAGCTCCGGATGCTCGCGGATCGCCTCTGAGATCGAGCAGAAGATGACGCCGGCCTCGGCCAGCTCCTTCTTGAAGGTGGTGACGACCGAGACGGAATCGAACACGGCGTCCACCGCCACGCGGCCCGACTTGTAGACGTTATCGTTGGCCTCCTCCAGCTCCGAGGCGTCGGCCTTCTGAACGCCCGCCAGAATCTCCTGCTCCTTCAGCGGAATACCGAGCTTCTCGTAGACCTTGAGCAGTTCGGGATCGACCTCGTCCAGCGACTTCGGACCCGGCGAGCTCTTCGGCGCGGCGTAGTAGTGGATGTCCTGGAAGTCGATCTTCGGATATTTGACGCGCGCCCAGGTCGGCTCTTCCAGCGTCAGCCAGCGCCGAAAGGCGCCCAGACGCCATTCCAGCATCCAGTCCGGCTCGCGCTTCTTCGCGGAGATCAAGCGAATAATGTCTTCGTTCAGGCCCTTGGGGGCCTTGTCCGTCTCGATCTCTGTCTGGAATCCGAATTTATACTGGTCGACGTCGATCTTTCGGACTCGATCGATCGTCTCCTGCACAGCAGGCATAAGCGTTCTCCATCCTCGCCGGGGTCAAGGCCCGGCAGTTTTCAAACTATGGCACCGCGAAAGGGCTGCTCATGGCAACCCAGGCGGCGTAGTCTGCATATAGTGTGTTTCCGCCGGGAATTCACCCGGCCAATTTGAAGCACACCACTCTACCAGGCCTATGGCCTGATTCCCTTCGCCGCCCTCAGGCGGCTTTTTCCTTGCCGGCCCGCCGGGCGACTATTCCCGCCAGCGCTGTCCGGAACATCCCGATTTCCTCAGCACCGGTCGCGCGGCCGATCGAGACCCGCAAGGCGCCAAGGCTGTCGCCATGCCCCATCGCCTTGAGCACGTGGCTCGGTCCGACCTTCCCCGACGAGCAGGCCGAGCCGGCCGACAGCGCGACACCTGCAAGATCGAAGGCGATCTGCGCCGTCTCGGCCTTGATGCCGGGAATAGCGAAGAATGTCGTGTTGGCAAGCCTTGGCGCTGCCGCTCCAAAGATTTCCGCGTCAGGGGCAAGCTCTCGAACGATCGCCTCGACCTCATCGCGGCGCCGCGCGACCGCGTCCACGTCGTCCAGACCTGCGAGCGCTGCCCGCGCCGCGGCGCCGAAACCGGCAATGCCGGGAAGATTCTCGGTGCCTGCACGATGGCCCTTCTCCTGGCCGCCGCCGTTGATCAGCGGCTTCGGCATCATCAGGTCGGCCTGAGCGACGATCGCGCCGACGCCCTTCGGGCCGCCGATCTTGTGCGAGGACAGGATCAGGTAGTCGGCATAACCGGCTGAAACGTCGATCGGAATCCGCCCAGCCGCCTGGACGGCGTCGACGACGAGCACACCGCCCGCTGCCTTCACGATCTCGGCGATGCGGCCGACTGGCTGGATCACCCCCGTCTCGTTGTTGGCGGCATGGATCGCCACCAGCGGCAGGCCGGCGGCCTTGTCATGCGCGGAGAGCGCCTTGGTCAGCGCTTCGACATCGGCAATTCCGTTTCGGTCGACGCCGATCCGCGTCACCTGTTCTGCCGCGAAGCGCCCGCCGCTCAGCAGGCAGGGGTGGTCGGCCTCGGAGACATAGAGATGGGTCATGCGGATGCCGCCGCGTCCCATCTGCCAGTCGGGGCTAAGCAGCATCGATGCGCCTTCGGTGGCGCCGGAAGTGAACACGACATGCTCGGGCCTGGCATTGACCAGCCTTGCCACGTCGCGCCTGGCGTCCTCGATCTGCCGGCGCGCCGCGCGACCCTCGGCGTGGACCGACGATGGATTGGCGGCATCGAGCGCAGCGACCACCGCAGCACGTGCATCTGGAAGCAGAGGCGCGCTGGCGTTGTAGTCGAGATAGGCGCGAGTTGCGGCCATTTTCCTTCAGTCGATCCTGTCAGCAGCCATTCCGCGAGGATAGCGCGTTATTTCCTTGAAATTGCAAGGCAAGCCGTCCTATTTACCCGGCTTGCGGCGCGGGCGGCCGGACCTATAGGTTTCGGCCACCCAGTTTTGAACAATTCTAAACTAGCTTCTAGGAAGACGCTTGCCCGGCGTCAAGGCCACAGAAGACTTGGGGCCAAAGGAAGAGTTCCAGGCTTGCGCCTTCGTATGCCACGTGGAGTATTTTATGCCTGAGGTCATTTTCGCCGGTCCGGCTGGTCGCCTGGAGGGACGTTATCAGCCCTCGAAAGAAAAGAGCGCGCCGATCGCCATTGTGCTGCATCCGCACCCGCAATTCGGCGGCACGATGAACAACAAGATCGTCTACGACCTCTTCTATATGTTCCAGAAGCGCGATTTCACCACGCTTCGCTTCAATTTCCGCGGCATCGGCCGCAGTCAGGGCGAGTTCGACCACGGCACCGGCGAATTGTCGGACGCGGCCGCCGCGCTCGATTGGGTGCAGTCGCTGCATCCGGATTCCAAGAGCTGCTGGGTCGCCGGCTACTCCTTCGGCTCGTGGATCGGCATGCAGCTTCTGATGCGCCGGCCCGAGATCGAAGGCTTCATCTCTGTCGCCCCGCAGCCCAACACCTACGACTTCTCCTTCCTGGCGCCCTGCCCTTCGTCCGGCCTCATCATCCACGGCGATGCCGACAAGGTCGCGCCGCCCAAGGATGTGCAGACGCTGGTCGACAAGCTGCACACGCAAAAGGGCATCACCATCACGCAAAAGACGATCCCCGGCGCGAACCATTTCTTCGCCAACCACGCCGAACTGCTGATCGAGGAATGCGCCGACTATCTCGACCGGCGGCTGGCGGGCGAGCTCGCCGATCCGCGGCCGAAGCGGCTGAGATAAACCGAAGGCGGTTTCGGCTGACCTCAGGACTGGTCAGCCGACAATTGCTCCCGGCTTCGCCTGGCCGGTGCTATTCTGTCCTTCGGCACGCTCGACCATCGCAGCCGGAAAGTGCGCTTCGGCACCGGCCGCGTCGACGACGGCCGCTGGAAGATGAAACCCAGCCGCGCGAAGACCAGCCCTGAGACAATCGCGAAGGCAAGGCCGAGCCCGAAGCCGGCCACCGTGTCGCTCGGATAATGCGCGCCGACGAAGACGCGCGTCGAAGCGATGCAGGCGGTAACCGCCAGCGCGGTATGCCAGCGCCTCGGGAAGAGAAGCAGCAGGATGCCGAACACCGCGCCCATCGTGGTGGCGTGGCCGGACGGAAAGCCGGCGAAGCGCGCATCCATGGCGAAGGGATGCAAGGATAGAACGCCAAAACTGTCGAAATAGAGCGGCCGGGCGCGGCCGATGCCGTATTTCAAGAGATTGACCGCCAGCCCGGAAAGACCGACCGCGCAAAGCACCAGGAAGGCAAAGCAGGTCCAGTTGTAGACAAACAGGCGCGTTTGCCGAGAGAGGCGCCGCCAGTCAGTCAGATTGGCAGCGACGAGACAGAGAGCCGCGGGAATGAGATACCAACCGCCCAGGCCGAAATCCGTGAAGAAGTCGGTGAAATGAACGAAGCCTGGCGACCACTCGCCACGCATCCTGCCGGCGGCGCTGTCCAGGCCGAGGAAAGCGGCCGCCGCCAGCAGCGCCCAGGCGAGTGCCCAGACTGACCATGCGATCTCCGGATAGCGCGCCGGGCGCGCGGCAAAGCGCCGCTTCACGATAGCGATCGTGTCGAGGAAATTGCCAAGCGAGCGGCGGTAAAGGGCGACGGCGGACATGTTAGGCCTATAGCGCCGTTCGAGGCCCGACACTATTCCTCACGGGGCCACCCGATAGAGGCCGAGCGCCAGCTTGTCTCCTGACGAATAGTTGAGGCCATCGATCTCGATAAGACGCTTGACCGACTTGCCCTGCCCGGCAAGCAGCTCGTCGAGCTTCTGCTCTTCCTTGACCGGGGCGAGCCCCAGCGCGCAGGCCGGATTGGCAGCCAGGTGCTTTGCGATGCCGTCGACGTCGGTCAGCACCGTATTGGTGCCGACCAAGAACACCAGGCTCGGCTCGTGATAGGGCGACGAGGCGAGCACGGTAGTATCGCATGGGCGGTTGGCATCGAACGCAGCCTTGATGGCGGGGCTCAGCCAGATCGGCTTCAGCGACGGCGCGATGACGCCGAACAGCAGGCTGAAGGTGATGCCGGCGCCGACCGCGATAGCCGCGATGCGTCCGAGCGGAACCTGCAATTGGCGCGGAAAGGCCAGATAGCCGGTGACGAGCGCGGCAATCGCCGCCGGAATGCTCCACCAGGAAAAGGTTTTGGCGACATAGATCGGCGCCCCGATGCACACTGCGGCCAGCCCGATCGACACGACGGCAACGCCGAAGGCTGTCGACCACCACAGCCAGGTCTGCCAGCGCTTCAATGGCGCGTTGGCCTTGTCCGCCGGCAGGGTGAGCAGCCAGCCGATCAGCAGCGCCATACCCGGATAGGCCGGCATCACATAGTGCGGCAGCTTGGTCGGGATCGCCTCGAACACCAGCCAGAACGGGATATACCAGGCAAGGCAGAAGCGCAGGCGCGGGTCGTCCCAGAAGCGGTTGATGGCCTGAAGGCCTGCGCCGACCGCGATCAGGCCGAAGGGCCACATGAACAGCGAATAGGTGAGCATGTAGAAGCCGGGCGGCAGGCCGTGCGACTCCTCGCCTTGCGCCACCTTGTTCAACATGTCCTTGCCGACCGCCTCCTGGAAGAAGGCGCCGCCGCTCTTCCAACTGATCAGGATGAGCCATGGCAGCACGATGGCGAGCACGATTGCGACACCGCGCACCAGCTTCAGCTTCAAAAGCCAGCGCCAGTCGCGCTCGAAGGCAAACAGCGCGGCGGCCGTGAGCAACGACAGGAGCGGCGTGACCGGCCCCTTGATCAGGATGCCCAGCCCTTGCGCGATCCAGAAGATCCAGGGCAGATGGGCGGCAACCGGCTCGTTGCGACGCGCCGCCAGATAGACCTGCGCCAGCGCACCCTGCGCGGCCACGCAGCAGGCGAGCAGCATGGCGTCCGTCTTGGCGTCGCGGCCCTCGAAAGCGGTGGCGAAGATTCCCGCCATCATCAGGCCGGCGGCAAGCCCCGCATTGGCGCCGAAGAGTTTCGTCCCCGTCCAGCCGATGCCGACGACGGCGAGCGCGATGCCGAGCATGGAGACAAGGCGGTAGACCCAGATCGGCGCTTCGGCGCCCTCGCCGCTCAGCGCCACAGCCGCCGATTGCAGCCAATAGATGCCGATCGGCTTCTTGTAGCGCGTCTGGTCCTGCAGGCGGATGTCGATGTAGTCGCCGGTCTCGACCATCTGTTTGGTCGCCTGGACGAAGCGGGATTCGTCGCGGTCGACCGGTGGCAGGCTTGCCAGCCCGCTGACGGTCATAACGATGCTGAACAGAAAGAGGATGAGGTAGTTCCTGTTCATCGCGGGAGCTTGTCCGATCTGATCTGCGGGATGGCCCCGTCGCGGCGCTTCGGGCGCGCGCTGCCCTTGCGCGGGCGCCTCATTACGCCACGCCATTGCATGAGGCAAGCAGGCTGGCGCCTTCGGCGAGGTAACTGCCTCCGGCGGAACCAGGCTCATGTCTTTGACACCTGCTGGTGCTTTGCCTGCAAGGCCGGCGCAGACAATTGGCCGGATTCCAACTTCATTGATCGTCTGTCCTTGTCTGGCGATCGAACGCAAAACCGGGAAACCACTTTTGCTGATCGCCCGCGGATGCTAAACGCGCCCCTTCACGTCAGGCTCGGCTGGGTGCCGGGCGATCTCCGGGAAAGATAAAATGTCCGCCTTCAAGTCCGATTTCCTGCGCATCATGAGCGAGCGCGGCTTCATCCATCAGATTTCGGATGAAACCGGCCTCGACCAGCTTTTCGCCAAGGAAACGGTGAGCGCCTATATCGGCTTCGACGCGACGGCGAAAAGCCTGCATGCCGGATCGCTGATCCAGATCATGATGCTCCATTGGCTGCAGCAGACGGGCCACCGGCCGATCGCCCTGATGGGCGGCGGCACTTCGATGATCGGCGACCCGTCCTTCAAGGACGAGGCGCGCAAGCTGCTGACGCCGCAGGACATCGAGGGCAATCTCGCCGGCATCCGCCGCAATTTCGCGCCCTACCTGAAATTCGGCAGCGGCGCAGGCGACGCGCTCATGATCAACAACGCCGACTGGCTGATGGAGATCAACTACGTCAATTTCCTGCGCGATGTCGGCCGGCATTTTTCCGTCAACCGCATGCTCGCCTTCGATTCCGTGAAGCTCAGGCTCGACCGCGAGCAGTCGCTGTCGTTCCTCGAATTCAACTACATGATCCTGCAGGCTTATGACTTCGTCGAGCTCTACAAGCGCGTCGGCTGCCGGCTGCAGATGGGCGGCTCGGACCAGTGGGGCAACATCGTCAACGGCATCGACCTCGGCCACCGCATGGAAGGCGTGCAGCTGTTTGCGATGACCACGCCGCTGCTCACCACCTCGTCGGGCGCCAAGATGGGCAAGTCGGCCTCGGGCGCGGTCTGGCTCGATGGCGACATGCTGTCGCCTTATGAGTTCTGGCAGTACTGGCGCAACACCGAGGACGCCGATGTCGGCCGCTTCCTGAAGCTCTACACGACATTGCCCTTGGATGAGGTCGCGCGCCTCGAAAAGCTCGGCGGCTCGGAGATCAACGAGGCGAAGAAGATCCTCGCCACCGAGATCACCGCCATGCTGCACGGCCGCGAGGCGGCCGAGACGGCAAGCGAGACCGCGCGCAAGACTTTTGAGGAAGGCGCGCTCGCCGACACGCTGCCGAGCGTCGAGGTGGCCAAGGCCGATCTCGAGGCCGGCATCGGCATCCTGTCGCTGTTCGTGAGCGCCGGTCTCGCCGGTTCCAACGGCGAGGCGCGTCGGCATGTCCAGGGCGGCGCCGTGCGCCTCAACGACCAGCCGGTGACCGACGACCGCCGCACAGTCACGCTTCAGGATCTGGGCGCGGAGGGCGTCCTAAAACTCTCGCTCGGCAAGAAGAAGCACGTTCTGGTGCGGCCGGCTTAGGCCGCTACTACCTGTACTCGAAGATCGACCGGAAAATCCCCGGCGCGATCACCGAGAGCGGGTTGATGTCGAGGCTCGGCTTGTTGGCGTTGCCGCGCAGCCGGTAGGTGACGCCGATCAAGCCGCGGTCGCGGCCGTTGCCGAGCAGCGGGCCGAACAGCGGCAATTCGCCGAAGATGCGGTTCAGCCCATAGACCGGCATGAAGGTGCCGGTCATGTCCATATTGTTGTCCTGGTCGTAGAGCGTGCCCTGGAAGGTGGTGCCGATACGCGGCCCGCGCAGCACGCCGTTGGCCAGCCTGAGATAGCCGGCGCCCTTGTCGATCTCGGCGAAGCCGCGTTCGAACTGCACCCTTGAAGTGTCGATATCGGCCCTCACCGCCTGGTTGAGGCTGCGCGTGTCGCCGGCCGGCCTGGTCGATACGATCGAGGCAAGCTTCGGCTCGTTGACGACATAGAAATTGCTGGCGTCGACCTGGCCCTTCATCGGCCCGTCGGCAGCGCCCGAGAGCGACAACGTGATCGCCCCGCCCTCCATATGTTCGTAGATGTTAAGGAAGCGCAGGATGGCGCCGGCATCGGCCGATTTCATCCTGAGCGACCGGCCGCCGTCGCCGGTGGTGTTCCTGACCGTGATCGCGGCGCCGGAACTCGCGGTTGCGCTGACATCAAGGCCATTCACCCGGGAGCCGGCGGCGCTGTAGTCCAGCTTCAGATTCGACAACACTTCATCGTGGAAGCCGGTCAGCGATTTGACATCCGCGCTGACCGAGATCGCGTCGGCGCCTGCGCCTTTCGTGGCCGTGTCGACGTCGGAGGTGAACTGCTTGATCAGCGAGCGGGCGTCGAGCGACTCGCCGCTGACATCGACCGCGTAGCTCTTGCCCGATCGCTTGACCGAGACGGCGACGTCGTCGCCCCTGTTGAGCGCGACCTTGCTGAAGCGCGCCTGCGACAGCGCCCCGTTGACCAGCGTCACGTCGCCGTCGATCGAAAAGCTCTTCCCATCGAGGTTGAAGTCCGACAGCGTGGTGGTGCTGCCGGACTTCGCCATCGCGAAGGTGGCCTTGGCCGGAATGCCTGCCCCTTTGCTCCATCCGGCCCAGGGGATGTCGAGCTTGGCGTTGGTCAGGTCGGCTGAGACGTTCTGGCTGCCCTCGCCGCTCCTGTCGATCGCTACCTTGATGGTTCCGGAAAGCAGCTGCGAAAGTCCGGGCATCGTTGCGGCGCGCGTCTTGTCGTCGAGCACCAGGGCGACCTTACGGCTGCGCGGCGGCCCTTTGTCCTCGAGCGGCTCGACCAGGTCGAGCTCCGCCGGAATGCCGTTCAGCTTTGCGGTGGCCGATATCACCGCGCGGTCGGGGCTGACGGTGATCGAGCCGTCGGCCTCGGTCACCGTCTGGTCCTCGAACTGCTTGGCGAGCGAAAGCCCCTGGTAGTCGAGCGCGACCTGCCAATCGAGGGTCGAGGTGTCGACGCCGGAGGTCAGCGGAATGTCGGCGCGCACATGGCCGGTGACGGTGCCGGTCAAATCCTCCGGCGCGAGGCCGACATGGCGCATGGCGTTGATCGGCTCGTAGGAGGCGAGCTCGGCAATCGCAGGCGCTTCGCCGGCAACGTCGATATCGAGCGCGCCGATGACCGGCGAATGGTTGGCCCCCTTGACCGTCAGCGTGCCGCCGCTTGCGGCCACGGTGCGGCCGCTCGGCATGTAGACGCTGCCGGAGGACAGGCTGATATCGACATCGTTGCCATGGAAGGCGACGACGCCAATAGCGTCGCGGATCGGCGGGATGCGGCCCGCCGTGTCGAAGCGCGAGCCATCGATCTGAAAGCGGCCGAACACCTCGTCGCCGGAAAGCGGAACCCCGTTGCCGAGCCGCCCCGGCACGACCTGGAACTGCAGGTTGGCGTCGACCACGCGGCCGCCGAACAGATTGTCGAGCACCCAAAGCCGTGCGTTGCGGGCGGAAAACCATGGCCACAACTGCTTCACATGCGAGACCGGCATGTCGTGGACATTGAGCGAAAGCGATATCCCCGGCGGACCGTTGTCGATGAAGGCAAGCGAAGCCCTGCCCAGCACCTCGCTCGAGCCCCCGGAGCGGACGCCGATCTGCTCGGCGACAAGCTTGCGGCTCTTGGTCTGGTAGACGCCGGCGATGCGGGCGAGGAACCGAAGCGCCGGCTCCGGCGATTCAGAAGGCGCGAGCGTCGAACCGTCGCTCGTGAGGTCGTAGCGATAGGACGGCTCCTCGCCCGGGGCTGCCGGTTTCGGCCCGATCGAGCCGGCGAAATCGAAGGTCGAGCGGCCCGTCTTGATCAGCAGCCGGTCGACCGAGATCTTGTTCGACCCCGCCACCAGCGTGGCGTTGGCATCGACATCGGCCGGCAGCAAACCGCGGGAGCCGAGGTCCAGCACTGAGCCGCCGAGCGATAGCGAGGCCGTCAGCCGCGACGGCCTTTCGCCGGATGCCTCGGCACCCGAGAGCTTCAGCGCAATCGAACCCAGCTTGCCGCCCTGGGCGGCAGCATTCCCGCCGCTTCTTTCGACCAGATTTTCGGCGGCGCCGGCCACCTCGAGATTGGCGTCGAGAGACGCAATCCGCCTCGCGCCCGGATCGCGCGCCGCAGCAGCGGTCAAGGCGACGTGCCGGCCGTCGACATCGGCATCATATGAGAGCTGCATCTTGCCGATGCCTGTCTGCTCCACCGTACCCTCGGCCACTGTCACGCGCCTGACGAGACCGTCCCCCGGCAATTCGAATTCGACATTGCGCAAATCGATCTGCCGCATCGAATCCTCGCGCACGGCATCGAGAGCCTCGTTGACGCCGGAAAACACCGCCGCCGACACTTTCTCGGGATCGACGAGGCCATCCTCGTCGCGCAGCGCCGCGGTCCAGTCGCCTCCGCCGGACGGCATTGCGGCGACCATGATATGGGCGTCGGAAAACCTGGCGCTGGTCAGCCGGACCTCGCCCGACAGCAGCGGCAGCAGGCGCATGCCGAAGCGAACGCGCCCGACGTCGGCCATCGGCTTGCCGTCGGCCGTCTTCAGGCTGACGTCGCTGACCTGCAGGGCGATGAAGCTCGATCCGTCCAGCGTCAGCCGCGCCGGCCCGACGGTGACGTCGACATCGACGCCGGCCAGCTTCTCGATGGCCGTCTCGGCCTCGGCGCGAAGTCGCTCCGTGCCGATGCCCGACGTGCCGAGCACATAAACGCCGGCAGCCGCCAGAAGCACGAGCGCGCAGACCCCGGCAAACACCCGGCCGATGATACGGAAGCGGCGACGCACCGAAGCACGGCCGAGCGGCGGCACGCGGCACGCGGACGGAAACGTCCCCAGGTCGGTGATCTCGTCACGCCTGAACCTGATCTTCTCGTGCTGCGGTTGCTCCTGATCCACGCAATATTCCGTTATGACGAACTCGTCGTGGACGAATCCCCGCTTCACGTTATATCGATGCTCTTGCGCGCGTAACCGCAAACAAGGGCATCGACATGGCTGATCTCGACGTGGGCGACGTTGCGCCGCAATTCGATCTTCCGCGCGATGGCGGCGGCTCCCTCAGCCTCGCCGCATTCCGGGGAAAGCCTGTCGTACTCTACTTCTATCCGCAGGACGACACCACAAGTTGCACCAACGAGGCGATCGGCTTCTCGCAGTTGAAGCCGGAATTCGAGAAGGCCGGCGCCGTGGTGGTCGGGCTGTCACCCGATAGCATAAAAAAACACGACAAATTCAAGGCGAAGTACGATCTTACCGTCGATCTCGTGGCCGACGAGGAGCGCAAGGTGATCGAGGCCTATCATCTGTGGGTCGAGAAGACCATGTACGGACGCAAATACATGGGCGTCGAGCGCGCTACCTTTCTGATCGGCAAGGACGGAACCATCGCCCGCATCTGGCGCCAGGTGCGCGTCAAGGGCCATGCCGAAGAGGTGCTGGAGGCGGTGCGCGCCCTCTGACCTGCTCCCGCCTCCTTGCAACCTGCCACCCGCAATGCGGGTATTCGTTACCAAGGCTTCCGGCCGGCAAAGCTTTGTTAACCCTAATAATGTGTAATCCGGGCTTGTCGTTGGTGTCGTCACGAAAGCTTGGGTCCCGTGAAATCAAACGGTCAGTCGGCGGTCTTCGGCAGGCGCAAGGAGCCCCACACGGTCATTATCGCCCGGGGCAACGAGATCAGGCATTTCACCGTCCGGCCTTGGCTTGCAGCGTTCATCGGATCCGCTCTGGCAGCGATCGCCATCGGTTATCTGCTCGCCACCTCCTACCTGGTGCTGCGCGACGACCTGATCGGCGCTACGACGGCCAGGCAGGCGCGTATGCAACAGGCCTATGAGGACCGCATCTCCGCGCTTCGCGCCCAGGTCGACCGTATCACCAGCCGCCAGCTTCTCGACCAGCAACTCATGGAGACCAAGGTGAGCGAGCTGCTGGCCAGGCAGACCCAGCTCAGCCAGCGCCATGGCCGGCTCGGACCGATCCTGGAACGCGCCGAAAACGAGGTCGGCGACGTGCCCGCCGCGAACGACGCCACGGCGAAACCCGACGAGCATGCCGAAATCACAGGCAGCCTCTCGCAGGCCCCGACGTACTCCGTCGCGTCCTTGAGCGCCGGCGATACCCGTCCCTTCTCGCTGTGGTCGACACGGTCGGATCCACTCGACAACGAAACGGCCGCGGATCGCGCCGACAAGCTGTTCGTATCGATCAACGCTTCGCTGAAGGCGATCGAGAACCAGCAGCTTACCCGCATCACCACGCTCGCCGACAACGCCTACCGCAATGCCGACGCGATCTCGCAGGCGCTGGCAGCCGCAGGGCTGCCGGTCGACACCGAGCTCGACAAGAACGATGTCGGCGGACCGCTGGTCCCACTCGATTCCACGATGATCTTCGACAGCAAGGTCAAGGAGCTGGACGAAGCTCTTGATGCGCTTGATCAAGTCAAGAAGGAAGCGCGCAAGCTGCCGCTCACCAATCCCGCCCCCGGCCATCCGGTGACCAGTCCGTTCGGCGTGCGCACTGATCCGATCCTCGGCACGGCCGCCTTGCATACGGGGATGGATTTCCGGGCGCCGATCGGCATGGCGGCCAAGGTCACGGCTGCCGGCGTCGTCACCAAGGCCGGCTGGAACGGCGGCTATGGCCGCATGGTCGAGGTCGACCACGGCAATGGCTTTGCCACCCGCTATGGCCATCTCAGCGAGATCGACGTCGCTGTCGGCCAGAAGCTTGCCGCCGGCGACGTGATCGGCAAGACCGGCAGCAGCGGCCGCTCGACCGGCCCGCATCTCCACTACGAAGTGCGCCACAACGGCGAGGCGGTCGATCCGCTGCGCTTCCTCGCCGTCGGCAAGAAGGTCGCGCAGTACCTGTAGCCACATCCGTTCATCGCGCGGCGAAGCCTCTTCTCCGCCCCGTCTCCAACACCTGGTCAGCGACCGCAGGGCGGGCCGCGAGGTCGAGCTTTGTCCTGCATCGTCCGATTCAAAATTATTTTTGAATTCCATTTGACTGAATAAATCTTCTCTGCGAACCTTGCGTCAACTGGGAGCGCAAGGCATGGCGTTGCGGGGAACCAATCAGGAGTTCGGGCGGCCGTACAACCGGCGCATCGTGCTCGAATCCATCCGCCGCTTCGGCCCCATTGCCCGCGGCGATATCGCGCGACATGTCGGGCTCACGGTCCAGACGGTATCGACCATCGTGCGGGAGCTGGAGGAACAGGGTTACATCCTGTCGGTGCGCGAGGAGCCGAAGGGGCGCGGCCTGCCGCCGGCAACGCTGCGCGTCAATCCGGAAGGCGGCTATGCCGTCGGCATCCACCTCACCCCGCTCGGCATCGACGCGGCGCTGATCAACCTCAGCGGCGACGTGATCGAAAGCGCGCATCGCGAGGCGCCCCACGCGGCGCCGGATGAAGCGTTCGAGGCGATCGGCGCCATGGTCGCCGAATTGACCGGCCGCCGCTCGGGGGGCCGCGTCATCGGCATCGGCATGGCGCTGCCGGGACCGTTCGGCGTCGAGCCGATGAGCTTCGTCGGCCCGACCACCATGGCCGGCTGGCAGGACGTTCCGCTGCGCGAGCGGCTGACCGCCGTCACAGGCCTGCCGGCCTTCTTCGAGAACGACATGGCCGCCGCCGCGATGGGCGAGCGCCTCTACGGTCTCGGCACCAAACATTCCGAATGCTACTATCTCTACTTCGGCGTCGGCCTTGGCGGCACCATGCTGCATGACGGCAGCGTGTTGCGCGGCGCCTGGGGCAATGCCGGCGAGATCGGCCACATCCCGGTCGTTCCGAACGGCGAGCCCTGCCCCTGCGGCAATCGCGGCTGCCTCGAACGCTACATCTCGCTGGAAGCTCGTAGCCGCTGGAGCGGCGACGATGCCGACTGGGTCGCCGAGGTCGCGCCGGTCTTCCGCAACGCCATCACCATCATCGAAAACCTCTTCGACCCCGAGACGATCGTCCTCGGCGGACTGGCCTCGCCTGCCCTGCTCGAGCGGCTGGCGGCATCTGCGGAGCCGCTGCACAATTCGGTCTCGGCCCGCAAGGATCGCACGACGCCGCGCATCCTGGTCGCCCGGGGCGGCCAGCACGCGGTGCTGCGGGGTGCGGCAGCACTTGCCGTTTCCGGCGTGCTTTCCCCGCGCTTTGGCCAGATCTTCACCGCCAAGCGGCAGCGCGAGGGCGACCCTTTGAAAGGCGGAGATATCGCGGCATGAGCGAACCCCTGCTGGTCCTCGAGAACGTCACCAAGAACTACGGCGCCATCCAGGCGCTGCGCGGCATCAGCTTTTCGATCGGGCGCGGCGAGGTGGTGGCTCTGCTGGGCGACAACGGCGCCGGCAAGTCGACGCTGGTCAAGATCATCGCCGGCGGACTCGAGCCGACCTCCGGCCGCATGCTGTTCGAGGGTAGGGAGTTTCTTGCCAAGTCGCCTGCCGAGGCCAAGGCCGCCGGCATAGAGACGGTCTACCAGGACCTCTCGCTCTGCACCAATGTCGACGTGGTGGCCAACTTCTTCATGGGGCGCGAGATCACGCGCAAGGTGCTGGGCGTTCCGGTGCTCGACGAGCGCGCCATGGAAGCAGTGGTGGCGAAGGCGCTGGCCAATGCTGGCACCCGCATTCCCTCGCTGCGCACCAAGGTCGAGCATCTCTCGGGCGGCCAGCGGCAGGCGATCGAGCTCAACCGTTTCGTCCATTGGGGCGGTAAGCTGGTGCTGCTCGACGAGCCCTTCGCCGCGCTCGGCGTCGAGCAGACGCGCCGCGGCCTCGACATGATCCGCCAGGTGGCGAGCCAAGGCATCGGCGTCGTCATCATCACCCACATCATGCAGCAGGCCTTCCAGGTCGCCGACCGGATCGTGGTGATCCGCCAGGGCGTCGTGGCTGGCGACGTTGCCCGCAACAAGACAAGTCCCGATGCAGTGATCAACATGATCACCGGGGAGACGCTCGCCGGTGCCGGACCGGCGGGCTGAGAAACTATGAGGGGTCCGGCGAGAAGAGGAGCGAACGACATGAAGCGACTGCTACTTTCTGTCTTCGGTATCCTGGCACTGGCCGTTGCCACGCTCACGCCGGCATCCGCCCAGTCCAAGGGTACCGTCTATTACCTGGTGCCGACATTGCTCGACGAATTCCAGACCGGCTCGGTGAGCGCTCTGGAACTGTTCCTGAAGCAGGTCGGCTACGAGATGAAGACGCTGAACGCCGACAACAAGACCGACGCTCAGCAATCGCAGATGAACGACGTGATTGCGCTGAAGCCGAAGGCGATCATCCTCGCCGCGGTCGATTTCAACGCGCTGAAGCCGTCAGTGGAGGCGGCGCGGGCCGCCGGCATCCCGGTGGTCGAGTTCGACCGGCAGATCACCGCCACACCGTCCGACTTCACCTCCGTCGCCGGTACGGTCGAGATCGGCCACATCGCGGCCGACCAGGCCGAAGCGCTGCTCAAGGCCAAGAACGGCTCGGTCAAGGGCAAGGTCCTGCAGGTTCTCGGCGATCCGGGCGACCCCTACACGCTCGATATCCAGAAGGGTTTCGAGGAGAAGATGAAGGCGTTTCCGGACGTCAAGATCATCTCGCTGCCCGCCATGCAGTGGGAGGCGAGCAATGCCGGCACCATCGTCGCCGACCAGATCCTGGCCAATCCCGACATCGACCTGATCTTCAGCCATGCCGCGCATCTTTCGGTTGCCGCCGTCGCCTCGCTGGAGGCCGCCGGCAAGAAGCCCGGTGACGTGATGCTGATGAGCTCGAACGGCGCACCGGTCGGCCTCGACCTGATCCGCAAGGGCTGGCTGAACGTCGAGGTCGAGCAGCCGCTCTACGCGCAGGCCGCCGCTGTCGCCATGTTCATGGACAAGGTCGCCAACAAGCAGGAGATCAAGCCCGGCGACTATGACGTGCTCGGCCTGAAGTCGGTGGTGACCAAGGAGGCCTGGGGCCCAAACATCAAGATCCCGGGCGCCGCGATCACCAAGGCGAATGTCGACAATCCCGCTTTCTGGGGCAACCAGAAGCCGCCTACGGACACTGTCAAGTCCGTCGAATAGGCTTTCCCATCGAGCTCCGGGCCACCGGCCCGGAGCCTCGCGGCCCC
>LM655192.1:37945-109012 GCA_000824825.2 Mesorhizobium sp. ORS 3324 | reverse complement strand
CCCGCCATAGTCTCGAGCTCGTGCTCGACAATCTCGTCTGGTTCATGCTGGTCTTCGTGCTGGCGGTGTTCTCGATCTTCATCCCGAACTTCTTCCAGATCGGCATCTTCGCCAACATCATCGAGGCGTCCAGCGTGCTCGGCGTGATGTCGATCGGCCTGGCGCTGGTCATCATCGCCGGCCACATGGACCTGTCGGTCGAATCGGTCGCAGCCCTCAGCGCCATGGCGGTCGGCATCATGTTCTGCTCGTCCGGCATCGGCCTTGGCCTGCAGTTGCATCCGGACTGGCTGATGGTGCCGGTATCGCTCGCCATCGCGCTTGCCGTCGGCGCCATCATCGGCGTCATCAACGGCTTCCTCATCGTCAGGCTGCAGATGAGCGCCTTCATCATCACGCTCGCCTCCTACATCTGGGTGCGCGGCCTCGTCCTGGTGGTCTCGGGCGGACGCTCGGCGCAGGATCTGGCGCCCGCCATCCGCTGGTTCGGCATCCAGCGGCTCGGCGGCCTGCCGCTCACCGCCTGGATCGCCGTCGGCTGCTTCGTCGTCTTCTCGCTGATTCTCGCCAAGACGCCGTTCGGCCGGCATCTGGTCATGATCGGCGGCAACGAGACGGCGACCTTCCGCGCCGGCATCCGCGTCAACCGCAACCTGATCATCGCCTTCGTGCTTGCCGGCGCCATCGCCGGCCTTGCCGGTTGGCTGCTCGCCATCCGCACCTCGGGCGCAACCGCCAATCTGGGCGTCGGCCTGCTCTTCAATGCCTTCGCAGCCGTCGTCATCGGCGGCGTCAGCCTGAAGGGCGGCGTCGGCACTCTGCCCGGCGTCTATGCCGGCGTGCTGCTTCTGTCGGCCATCAACACCGCCATCAACCTCATGGGCCTGCCGGCCAACTTCACCCAGGTCATCCACGGCCTTTTGGTGCTGGCGGCCGTGCTGCTCGACGCTTTCAAGCAAACCATTCGCCAAAGACTCGCATGACAGGACGGCTCGCATGACAGGACGCATCGAAGGCAAGGTGGCGGCAATCGTCGGCGCCGCGCGCGGCATCGGCAAGGGCATAGCCGAGCGCTTCGCCGAGGAAGGCGCAAAGCTGGTGCTTGCCGACAGCGAAGCCGAAGCCGGCAAGGCGAGCGCCGACGAATTGGGTGCCGCCTTCATCCACACTGACATCTCGAAAATGGCCGATGCGGAAGCCGTCGTGGCTTTGGCGCTCAAGCGCCACGGCCGCCTCGACATCATCGTCCAGAACGCCGGGATCTACCCGTGGCAGCTGATTGAGAACACCAGCCCGGAGGACTGGGACCGCGTCATGGCGGTCAATTTGCGCGGCAGCTTCAACGCCGCGCGCGCCGCGCTCATGCCGATGAAGACGCAGCGCAGCGGCCGCATGCTCTTCACCTCCTCCATCACCGGCCCGCAGGTGAGCAGCCCCGGCCATGGCCATTATTCGGCCAGCAAGGCCGGCATCAACGGCTTCATCCGCGCCGCGGCGCTGGAGTTTTCCGGCTACGGCATCACCGTCAATGGCGTCGAGCCCGGCAACATCCTGACCGAAGGCATGAAGCTGCACCGCGACGCCGCCTTCATCAAAAGCATGGAGGACGCCGTGCCGCTGGGACGCCTCGGCACGCCGCGCGACGTCGCCAACGCCTTCCTGTTCCTGGCCTCCGACGACGCCAGCTACATCACCGGCACGACCATCGTCGTCGATGGCGGCCAGCTTCTGCCCGAAGGCCAGGATTTCCGCCTGACGCCGCCGTGATTGCGGCGTTGACGGCGCCGGCATCAGGAAGTGATCGGGCCTGCCGGGATTTGGCCTTATTTTAAGCGACTCTAATGTAATGCTGGAAAGCAGGCCTCGTTGCTGTACACTCGCAGCTTGAAGCGCGTCGCGTTCGGGCGACTTTTTGTGAGGCGCTTCACTGTCCTGCCTTCGTGCATGCCGCAAACTGCGGGGGCATTCTTGGCCGGCATGCGTCAGGCAAAGGGTTGCTCCCGATGCTGCTCGAGCGAGAGGGTCCACTTGAAATCCTGCTGGCGACCGCGGCCAGTGCCGTCGATGGCCGTGGCGGTATCGTCCTGCTCGAGGGCGAGGCTGGCATAGGCAAGACTTCCCTCCTGCAGGAATTCGCCGGACGGGTAGGCGCAGGCTGCCGGGTGCTTTGGGGCTGGTGCGAGGCGCTGTTCACACCGCGTCCGCTCGGTCCCCTGCAGGACATGGCCCAGGCGCTCGACCCCGAGGTCTCGGCGTTGCTCGACCAGGGCGCCGCGCCGGAGCGGCTCTTTCCCGCGCTGCTGAATGCGCTTCAGCACGCCGGGGGAACGACTGTGCTTGTTTTCGAGGACGTCCATTGGGCGGACAACGCGACGCTCGATCTCATCAGATATCTCGGCCGGCGCATCTCTGTCCTTCACGCCATGCTGGTGCTCAGCGCGCGCAGCGACGAACTGGTTGCCGACCATCCGCTCACGCATATAAGGGGCGACCTGCCGGCGGCATCGCTGACCCGCATATCGTTGAAGCCGCTTTCGCCCCAGGCGGTCATGAGACTTGCCGATGAGTCGGACCGCGCCGGCGCCGATCTTTACCAGATCACGGGGGGCAACCCCTTCTTCGTCTCCGAGCTTCTGGCGAGCAGCGAGTCGGAGCCGGGACATGTTCCGGATTCGATACGCGACGCAGTTTGGTCGCGGCTTTCGCGCCTGACGGGCGGCGAGCGCGAGGTGCTGGAGATGATGAGCATCGAGCCGGGCAGCGTGGAGCCGTGGCTGATCCGCGCTCTTCTCGGCGCCGAGGCCGACGCGCTCATCGACCGCTGCGTGGCCCGCGGATTGCTGCGGCGGGACGCTCTGGGCGCCCTGACCTTCCGCCACGAGCTTGCCAGGCAGGCGACGCTGGAGCGGCTGTCGCCCAGCCTTCAGCGGTCGCTTCATGGCAAGGTGGAGGCAGCGATAGCAGGGCTTCCGGCGGCGCAGGCAGGCGCCCAGCTTGCACGACGGGTGCACCACGCCGCCGCCGCCGATGATGGAGCGCGCGTCCTCGAGCTCGCGCCGCAGGCAGCAGAGCAGGCTGCGCGCCTGGGCGCGCATCGTGAAGCCGCAGCACATCTGGCTACAGCGCTCAGATACATCGCGCAGGCGCCGCCGGCCGAGGTCGCCCAGCTCTACGAATCCTGGGCCTACGAGGCCGGACTGGCGCTGCAGGTCTATGACACGATCATCGAGGCGCGCCACCGCGCCATCGCGCTTTGGCGCGAGCTTGGGCGCCCCGACAAGGTCAGCCTCAACCTGCGCAGCCTTTCGAGGCTGCATTGGCGCCGCGGCGAGGGCGAGCAGGCGGAGCACTTCGCCAACGAGGCGGTGCGCGAGGTGGAAAATCTGCCGCCCGGGCCGGAACTGGCGATGGCCTACAGTACCTGCTCGCAGCTGCACATGCTGCACTACCGCTTCGACGACGCGATCGAATGGGGGCTGCGGGCGATCGCGCTGGCCGATCAGCTGGGCGAGATGGAGACGCGCGTGCATGCGCTCAACAATGTCAGCACAGCGCTCTTGTTCGACGACCGTCCGGGCGGCCGTGAACGGATGGAGGAAAGCCTGGCGCTCGCGCTCGAGCACGGCTTCCACGACCATGCGGCGCGGGCCTACACCAACTATGCCGAATATGCGGTGGTATCCAAGGACTTCGCGCTCGCCGAACGGCTGCTCTCCGACGGCATCGTGTTCGCTGCTCGGCACGATCTCGATTCGCCGGCGCAGTATCTGCTCGGCCGGCAGGCACAGCTTCGCATGGAACAGGGCCGCTTTCGCGACGCCGAGACCATAGCGCAGGGCGTGATGAAACTGGAACGCCTGCCGGTGGTCATGCACCTGCCGGCGCTCACCGTGCTCGGCAGGGTGCGCGTACGGCTGGGCGAACCCGGCGGCCCTGCCCTGCTGCAGCAGGCACTGGAGGAAGGACTGCCGACCGGCGAGATGCAACGCATCGTGCCGGTCCGCATGGCGCTGACGGAGGCCGCCTGGCTTGCCGAGGACCACGCCGCCGGGCATGAGCAACTGACGGCGCTGGCCGCGATGGACCTCAACCGTTTCCGCCCTTCCGACCTCGGCGAGCTGGCGGTCTGGTGGCGGCGCTGCGGGATGAAGGAGCCGCTGCCGGCGCAGACGACACGCATTCCATGGCGGCGCGCGGTCGAACTTGGGGGCGATCCATCAGCCGCGGCGAGGGAATGGGAGCGTCTGGGCCTCCCCTACGAGGCGGCGCTTGCGCTGATGCAGGTGCGGGGCGCCGATGCCGTGACGGCATTGACAAGCGCGGTGACAAGGCTGGAGGCGCTCGAGGCGCGTCCCGCCGCCATGCTGGCGCGCAAGCTGGCGCAGCGCCTGGGCATCGCCGGCCGGCTGCCGAAGATGCGCCGGGGCCCTTACACGGCCGCCCGCCAGCACCCGCTCGGCCTGACGCAGCACGAGCAGCAGGTGCTCGCCCTGATCGCGGAGGGCAAGAGCAACAAGGAGGTCGCCCGCACCCTGTCGCGATCGCCGCGCACGGTGGAGCACCAGGTTTCGGCGGTGCTCGGCAAATTCAACGCCGCCAACCGGATGGAAGTATTGCTCAGGCTGCGTGGCGAGCCGTGGCTGCTCTCCACCGCCGCGCCCTGATCCCACGAAATTGGGAGGGCGACAGCCGAAATTTGGGTGATCCTACCGATGTGCGCTGTGGCTGTGGCGCGTAGCATCTGCTGACGCTCATGGACAGAATGTCTGTCCGGGGGAGATCGCCAAACCGAAGGGAGAGACAGCGATGACCAGACATTTTTGCGCATTTGCATTTACCCTGCTCACTGTCACGGGTAGCGCGGCGGCATCGGAACTGGCGCCGGCGAACGGCCACAGCATCCAACTCGGCAACTTCAGCGGCGCCGTCTATTACACGGTCGAGCAGGACGGCTACCGGGTTGTCGCGACCATGGCTTCCGGAGCGGAGCAACAGCCGATCCGGGTTGTCTCCACGCTCGCAGCGGGCCAGCGCATGACGATCTCCGTGCCGCAGGCCGTCGGCCAGCCGTCGATCGATTTCGACATAGTGCGGGACGGCAAGGCGCTGCTGGTCAGTGACCCGATCTTGGTTCCGGCAACCGCCATGGAAAATGATCTCTCTCTGAACAGCACACAACCGACGACGGTATCGGCCACCACACCGTGAAGCGGACCGAGGCCAACACTTACGAGATGCTGGAGGAGGCAGATGGGAGCGCGAGGGATCGCGATGGAACGGCGCGCGCTCCCACACTCCTGGCCGATGACGTTACTGGCGACGGCTGGCCTGCTGCAAATCTTTTGCCCCGCAGTCCTCAGCTTCGCGGCCGGCGCCGGCGCGACGGCGCAGGCTGTTGCCGCTCCCGGCAAGTTCTACCGGGTTGTAGACGGCAAGGCCGATGCGCGGACCTATGACGGTTTCAGGCGTTACCATGCGGGCTGCGACCGCTGTCACGGCCCCGACGGCGTGGGATCGTCCTTCGCGCCGTCCCTGGTCAGCCGGCTGCCCGACATCGAAGCCTTCCGCCGAGCCGTGCTCAGCGGCCGTGCCGACGGCGGCAAGGTGATGAAAGGCTTCGCCGGCGACCCCAACTTCGCACCCTACGTCGACGATATCTATGCCTACCTGCAGGCCCGCGCCGACGGCGCGCTCGGCCGGGGGCGGCCCGGCAGGCTGCAGCCTTAGATGCTTTGGGTCTGCCTCTTCAAGTCAGATTGATGGCGACGTTGCGCAGCAGCGCGACGTCGCCCAATGCCTTCCCGTGGCCGGCCTCGGATGGCGCCTACTACATCACCGGCACGACCATCGACATCGATGGCGGCCAGCTCCTGCCCGAAGCCAGGATTTCCGCCTGACGCCGCCGTGATTCTCGGTTTCGGCGACGACCCGTTGTCCTTTCGCGGGGCTCGGCGGGCGACCAACCGGCAAATGCTCCATTCATCGCGCATTCAACGAGGCTGCTATAAGTATGCAGTGCGAACAGAGTGGAGGACACGTCGTGTCGAAAAATCCCAATGTCTTGACCCGGACGGTGTTCACAGCCATTTGCGCGGGCGGCCTTGCAATAGCGGCTTCCGCTCTTTTGCCGGCCACCGCATCGGCGCAGCGGCTGCAGCGATGCGCGGACGAGGGCGGCACTTGCCGTCTGCCCTATCCGGCGGAGGTCGTCTACGGTGCGCGAGGCTATACAACTTCTCGCTTCATCAATCGTCCGGCCGTGCGGTGCGCGAATCGCGTTTTCGGCGACCCGGCGCCTGGCTTGCCCAAGGCCTGCTACATCGTGAGGCGCGCCGGCGGATACTATGGCGGCGGCTACGGCGACAACGACTATGGTCCGGGCGGCGACAGTGGCGGATGGACCGCCTGCGCCAACGAGGGCGACTTCTGCGATTTCTACGGCCGCAAGGTGGTCAGGTACGGCGCGCGCGGTCGATATACGGAAGGCGTGTTCAGAGGCGGTGTCCAGTGCGACAACGACAGCTTCGGTGATCCCGCGCCCGGCGCCCACAAGCGCTGCTACGTCCGGCAGTAGCGCGTGCGTCGAAACAGAGGGCGTGACCCTGATCCGCCCTCGACACGACTTCCGTCATTGCCAAAGGTCGGCAAGGGGCGAGCTCGTGACGCATAGGGTTCGCGGATTCGCGTGAATCATGGTGGGCGATGACGGGCTCGAACCGCCGACATCTTCGGTGTAAACGAAGCGCTCTACCAACTGAGCTAATCGCCCGCTCCGGGCCGGACCTTTAAGCAGTTAGGGCTCCATCCGCAAGGCCCAATGAACGGGCTGCCCGTCTCGCGCCGGGCGGATCTCCGCGGCGCCGGCGCTCCTGTCAAAAAACCTTCTCCAGTTTGCTGTTATGCTCACAAGCCGCGCTTGACACCCGCAAACGAACCCCTTATCCAGCGCCCCAACGACGAACACGCCTGACACGTGCTCGTCAGTGCGCGGGTGTAGCTCAGTCGGTTAGAGTGCCGGCCTGTCACGCCGGAGGTCGCGGGTTCGAGCCCCGTCACTCGCGCCATTCTTTTCAAGGGCTTAGGCCCTGCCCTCCAAAAAGTTTCAACTTTCATTTTCCGGAGAGTTTCAACTTTCTGTATTCGTTGCGTTCTTCGCCCAACGTTTGCGGCCCGGCGTGAGGGTGAGGAAGGCGTGATCGGCAAGCACTCCCCACCCGGCGGATCCCTAAGAGGGAGCGCCGATCACGCCGGCCGCCAGTTTGCGAAGAGTGTGTATGCGTCAGCCGTTCGGATAGTAGCCACCGTCGGCGCCGTCACCCATATAGGTTCCCTGACCGGTGGCATTCTGAAGCCGCTGATCCAGCGCATTGATCTGCCCCAGCGCCGAACGGTCTCCGGACGTCAGCGCTGTACGCTGGATGGTATCCGCCTGCTGCATCAGGTCGCGGGCCTGGTCCTGGGTGATCTTGCCGGCTGCCCTGGCCTCCCGGATACCCTGCCTCACATTCAGCAACTGATCCAACGCCGCTTTCGTTTTTGGATCGGCCGGTATCGATGCCGTGGTCATAGTGTCGAGTTGTGCCCTGTGGTGACGGTGCACCGCATAGGCGCTCGAAAGCGGTATGGCCGCGAAGATCGATGCGGCTGCGATGGTTTTCAGCATGAAAGAGCCCATGATGGCATCTCCCTATGATGGAAGAAGCGGTATGATCGCTTTTCCGAAACAGGCCGTCTGGTCGCGTCGTGTCGCGGTGCAGCCACTCACCGCCGGCGGTTCTCGGCCCAAGGACGACATATAGAGGCCGCTTCGGTGTTGAAATGGCGGTGGCACGTAAACGTTATCCGATGTGATCGAGCGTTGAATCGCGGCTGGACCTACGCCTAAAGGCGAGGGCCGTCGGCGGCGCGCAGGGGCGTATATTTCTTCGTCAGCCGGTGCCGCGTTTTGCTTCCGAACCCCCGCCGGTCAGGCCCGGCCCGTGCTGGCCTCTACCCCGCCAGAAGGCCGGGCCGCTCCCGCTGCTCATCGACTTGTCTCTCCAGGTCACTTTCGACCCGAATACCGGCGTCATGGCTGGGCCTGTACTTCACGTTCCCTTGAACTGCCTCAAGAAGGGCTGCTGCCGGTAGGCCATAGCTGTCACGCTATTTTTCAGGATGCACCCTTTGCGCAATTTCCCGTTCTCCGAAGCTGACCCAATTCAATATCCCGGTCCTCCACCGAAAAGATCTGACGTGGTGATTATCGGCGGCGGCATAATCGGCGTGACGACGGCGCTTTTTCTTGCGCGGCGGAACATCTCCGTGACGCTGGTTGAAAAGGGACGGATTGCGGCCGAACAGTCCTCCCGCAATTGGGGATGGATCCGCAAGCAGGGCCGCGATGCGGATGAGTTGCCGATCGTGATCGAGGCATCCCGCCACTGGCGGCAGCTGGCCGAGGAATGCGGCGAGGACATCGGCCTGAAGCAGACAGGTGTGACTTACCTGGCAAGCTCGGACCGCGAAATGGCCGGCTTCGACAAGTTCATGAAGATCGCCGCCGCCCACAAGATCGACACCCGCCTTCTGAACGCACAGGAAACCGCGGGGCTCATCAAAGGCATGTCGCGCAGCTTCAAGGGCGCAATGACGACGCCTTCCGACATGCGGGCCGAGCCTTGGGTGGCCGTGCCCGCACTCGCTCGGCTTGCAGCCCGCAAGGGCGTCAAGATCATCGAGAACTGCGCGGCGCGAACCCTCGAGATCTCGGCCGGCAGGGTCAGTGGCGTATGGACCGAGGCGGGTCACATCGAGACTTCCAGCGTGCTTCTGGCCGGCGGCGCGTGGTCTTCCCTCTTCCTCAGGAGACATGGAGTTTCCATTCCCCAGCTCAGCGTCAGATCGACCGCCGCGGCAACGGAGCCGATGCCTGAAATCCATGCAGGTGCCGCCTCAGGAGAGCGTATCGCTTTCAGGCGCAGACAGGATGGCGGATACACGCTCGCCCCGGGAGGCAGCCATTTGCTCCACCTGGGACCCGACGCATTCCGGCACGCGACGAAATACCTTCGCGCGCTCATGGCCAACCCTTTCGGGTCGCGCTATTCGCCGGCCGCGCCGGCGGGCTATCCGGATGGCTGGTCGACGCCGCGTCACTGGGCGCCGGATTCCCAAAGTCCCTTCGAAAGGATGCGGGTGCTCAATCCGGCCGCCGAACGCTCCGGCCTCCGTTCGATCGAACGCAATTTCAAGCGCCTTTTCCCGCAGCTCGGTTCGGTCCGCATAAAGGCAAGCTGGGCCGGCATGATTGACGCAATGCCGGACGTGGTCCCCGTGGTGGATCGCGTGCAGGCGATCAGCGGCCTGACCGTCGCAACGGGCATGAGCGGCCACGGCTTCGGCATCGGACCGGGAATCGGCCGGGTCGTCTCCGACCTGATCCTGGGGAACGAAGTCGGGCACGATCTCACCCGCTTTCGCCTGTCGCGCTTTTATGACGGAAGCGCCATTCGGTTGGGGCCGGCTCTCTAGTATGAGCGTGGCGGAGGCGGTGAACGCGCAGTACGGTCGACCACGATAATCAAGATATTCGTCCGTCCCACTCTAAGACCATTGCTTGGAGATACCAGACCTCTGCTGCAATTGCCGAATCGCCGGCAAACCAACACTTTCCCCCTGCGCCGGCTACCCCGCCCCCAGCCCAACGCCGGTGCACAGCCCGGCTTGCTGCTATGTGCCGATCTATCCGCCAAAGCAGGCCGGGCTTTTCCCGGAACCCATTCCGCGATTGCCTCGTTCCGCCTGAGGGCGCAAGGACTGATGGCTGTGAGATGTCGCGTTTCGATTGACGATGCCAGGGACGTGGACGAGCTTGCGTTCCAGGAACTGCCGCGGGTGGGCGAGTGCGTGTCCATGCCGGGCGAAGGCGCAAACAGGAACCTTCGCGTCATGCGCGTCGTGCATATGCCCGGCAGCGAGCAGGATGCGCCGACGATGCTGGAACTGACCAGCAAAATTCTTTAGGGCCTTCGCGCCTTCTCCGTGATCATTCGCCCAATATCACGCCCGACGCGACAATCTGTGCGGTTCGTGCAGTGAGCTTCTGGCGCTTCACCAGCGTGGGCTTTTCATAAGGCTTTTTCATCTCACCGTTCCGGAACCGGCGCAGCCTCGTCTCGGTCAGCACAGTGAACGCGTTCGCACGGTTTGCGTTCCGAACGGTGAAACCTCCAAGTTGTAAGTGCAGCGAGGAGTCTCAAGCCCTCGCCAGCAGCGCCTCGACTTCCTGGAGCGTCGGCATGGAGGGCGCGGTTCCGGGGCGCGTCACCGAAATACCGGCGACCGCGCAGGCAAAGCGAACCGCCTCCAAAGGCTCGACGCCCTTGGCAAGTGCTGCCGCCAAGCCGCCATTGAAGGCGTCACCAGCTCCTGTGGTTTCTACCACCGGGCCGGCGTTGACGGCATCGACATGGTCGGAACGGTCCTTGGTGTGCAAGAGCGCGCCCTTCTCGCCGAGCGTCACGATGACGGCGCCGACGCCCTTCGCCAGCAGCGCGTCGGCGGCGCGACGGGCATCGTCGACCGAAGAGACGGTGATGCCGGTCAGCCCCTCGGCTTCGGACTCGTTGGGGGTGACGTAGTCGCAGAGCGCGTAGATGCTGTCCGGGAGAGTGGCGGCCGGCGCCGGGTTGAGGATGGTCGTCACCCCTGCCCCGCGCGCGATCTCCAGCGCCTTCAGCGCCGCTGCGATCGGCTGCTCGAGCTGGGTGACGAAGACGCCGGCCGACCGGATCAGATCGGCATGCGCCTCGATATCGGCGGGCGAGATCAACATCGCCGCGCCCGGGCTGACGATGATGGCGTTGTTGCCGGTGCCTTCCTCGACGAAGATGTAGGCCGCGCCCGTGTAGCTGTCCGGCGTGTCGATGACCGCGCTTTTCACGCCCGCACCGTTCCACGTCTGCTTGGCCATGTCGGCGAAGGCATCGACGCCGAGCCTCGTCAGGAAGGTGATGTCGGCGCCGAGCTTGCCGGCCGCGACCGCCTGGTTCGACCCCTTGCCGCCCGGTCCGAGCTTGAACGAATTGCCGAGGATCGTCTCGCCCATGCGCGGCTGGCGGTTCGCGCGATAGGCAGTATCGGCGACGAACACACCGAGGATGACGACAGGCTTGCCGGCGGCCATCGTCTTACTCCGCATCCGGTGGAATGACGCCCTTGCGGAAGGCGAAGCAGCCATAGAAGCGGCGCTCCCCGGTCTGGATGACGCAATAGGCCTTCTTGGCGCGCTCGTAGAAGGCGTAGCGCTCGACCGAGATCATCGGCCAGGACTTGCCCTCGGCCGCGTCGATCTCCTTCTGCACCTCCTTCTGCACGGGCGGGATCTCGTTCGGCTTGCCCACGATCTCCATGCGCGCGGCCGCGTCGTTGACGAAGCTGTCCAGCGGATAGAGCGACAGCACCGCCTTCACCACTTCGGCTGCCGGCGCATCGATGCGCAGCAACTTGCCGAGCACGGTCCGCTTGGCGACGGAGTCGGACGGGAAATTGGTGTCGGCGATGATCAGGTCGTCGCCGTGGCCCATGGCCCGCAGCGCCTGGAGCACATCGGCATTGAGCAGCGGATTGATCCCTTTGAGCATGGTTTCCTCTTGGAAGTCTGTTGCGGTCAGAGACGCTTGCCGGTCCCTGCGTCGAAGAGATGGACGTGGTCGAGGCGCGGCCGGAGCTTCAGCGTATCGCCCGGCTTGAAGTCGTGACGCTCGCGGAACAGCGCCACCATCTCGCCCTCGCCGAAGCGCACGAAAACCAGCGTTTCCGAGCCTGTCGGTTCGACCACCGAAATCGTGGACGTGACGCCCTCGGGATGGATCTCCAGGTGCTCCGGGCGCACGCCATAGACGACGGCCTGGCCGTCCGCCGCTGTGATGCTGGTTGGCATCGGAAAGGCCGAGCCTGCTATGTCGACCACGGGCTTCTCGCCCTTCTTCACCGTGCCCTTGAGCAGGTTCATCGCCGGCGAGCCGATGAAGCCGGCGACGAACAGGTTGGCCGGCCGGTCGAACAGCTCTAGCGGCGCGCCGATCTGCTCGATGCGGCCGTCGCGCATGACCACGATCTTGTCGGCCATTGTCATGGCCTCGATCTGGTCGTGGGTGACATAGATGGTGGTGGTCTTCAGCCGCTGATGCAGTTCCTTGATCTCGGTGCGCATCTGCACCCTGAGCTTGGCGTCGAGGTTGGAAAGAGGCTCGTCGAACAGGAACACCTGCGGATTGCGCACGATGGCGCGGCCCATGGCGACGCGCTGGCGCTGGCCGCCGGAAAGCTGGCGCGGGTAGCGCTTGAGATAGGGATTGAGGTCTAGGATGTCGGCCGCGCGCTTCACCCGCTCGGCGACGATGGCCGGATCGGTGCCGCGCAATTTCAGCGCGAAGGCCATGTTCTGCTCCACCGTCTTGTGCGGATAGAGCGCGTAGTTCTGGAACACCATGGCGATGTCGCGTTTTGCCGGCGGCAGATTGTTGACGACGCGGTCGCCGATCGAGATCGTGCCGCCGGAAACGGTCTCCAGTCCCGCCACCATTCTCAGCAACGTGGACTTGCCGCACCCCGAGGGACCGACCAGCACGACGAACTGGCCGTCAGCGATATCGACGCTGACCTCATGCAGAACCTTGACGGTTCCGAATGCCTTGGCCACATTGGTGATTGCGACTTGAGCCATCGTCTCCCCTACCTCTTTCGGTGAAGCTAGCCATTGCCAACGGCAAGGGCAAGTCGGTATCTTATCGATAAAAAGCCATCCTTGTTGACAAGGTAATCGATTACGCGAATAGTGGCGAGTGCCAATCCGACAGCCGGTCCTAATCCCGGAAATCGGAGCTCCAGGCGACGCAGGGTGGGGTCCCACGTCCACCTATGGTATAGGAGAACCGCAGACGTTTCGGCGTCCGAGAGATTGGCAAAATCAATTCACGACTGAAGTTCTGGGAGGAACCTTGCGATGAGAGTCGATCTTTACGAAAAACTGGTGCGCGCCGGGGCGACCCGCCGCGATGTCTTGAAGGGCGCGGCCAGCATGGCAGCACTCGCCGCGGCGTCCGGCGCCGGGCTCGGCGCGCTGACGAAGCCGGCCGCCGCCGCAGATGATCTGCGCGCGAAAATCCTGCAGATCCCGGGCGTCGGCAAAGGCCAGCCGACGGATGCCGACTTCCAGAAAGTCGGTGAGCTTTGCCTGGGAGCAACCAAGGCCAATGTCAAGGAAGGTGAGTTCGCCGGCGTTCAGCTCACCTTCATGGGCCTCAACAACCAGAACCTTCACAACGTGCTGTTCCGCGGCTTCCTGAAGCCGTGGGAGGCCTATACCGGCGCCAAGATCAGCTGGATCGACCTCGCCCAGGCCGACTACAACGCCCGACTGCAGCAGTCTATCGCAACCAAGACCGTCGACTTCGACATCATCGAGATGGGCGCGCCCTTCGAAGGCGATGTCTGCGGCAAGGGCCTCACCTCGGAGATGCCCGACTGGGTCAAGAAGCAGATCGACATGGACGATCTCGTCAACTACCTGAAGCCCCCTGTCGGCACCTGGAACGGCAAGCAGTACCGCGTCACCATCGACGGCGACACGCACAACTTCAACTATCGCACCGACGTCTTCTCAGACGCGGATCTCGCCGCAGCGTGGAAGGCCGATACCGGAGACAAGGCCGGTCTGGCGGAATGGGGCGTGCCGAAAACCTGGCAGCAGGTCCAGGCCGTCACCAAGTTCCTCAAGGGCAAGAAGTTCAAGGGCCAGGACGTCTACGGCTATCTCGATGCGCCCAAGCCCTGGGGCGGCTTCGGCTTCTACTTCCTCGGCAGCCGCGCCTCAGCCTATGCCAAGCATCCTGACGACAAGGCCTGGCTGTTCGATGCCGACACGATGAAGCCGCGCATCAACAACCCCGCTTGGGTGCGCGCGATCCAGGACGTGATCGACGCCCTGCCCTCGGAGCCGCCGGACCAGATCAACGCCGATCCGAACACCACCGGCTTCCAGCAGTTCCTGGCCGGCACCGGCTCGATGATCCCCTGGTGGGGCGATATCGGCTCCAACGTCAAGACCAACGACTCGTCGGTCATCGGCGACGTCACCGGCTTCTCGATCCTGCCGGGCTCGGACGACGTCTACAACTCGAAGACCGGCAAGTGGGACAAGCTCGCCAGCGGTCCGAACTATGCGCCGAACTGCGCCTATCTCGGCTGGGGCGTCTATGTCATGGCCCGCGTCGACAGCGACGAGAAGAAGAAGAAGGCGGCCTGGTCGGCGGCAGCCCATCTCGGCGGCAAGGATCTGTCGCTGTGGTGCGCGGCCTATCCTTCAGGCTTCCAGCCCTACCGCAACTCCCATTTCAACATCCCGGAATGGGTGGCGGCGGGCTATGACGAGGCCTTCATCACCTCGTATCTGAAGTCGGAGGGAGACTCCTACAACCATCCGAACGCTGCGATCGAGCCGCGTATCCCCGGCATCTTCCAGTACTACAGCGCCGCCGAGGACATCCTGGCCAACACCTTCGCCGGCAAGATGAAGGCGCAGGAAGGCGCCGATGCCATCGCCGCCGCCTGGGAGAAGCTGACCGACCAGATCGGCCGCGAGAACCAGATCAAGCTCTACAAAGCCTCGCTCGGCATGTAGGCTGTTTCAGGAAAAAGTCGCGGCCCGGCGACACCTCGTCGCCGGGCCGCATGTTGACCGGCTCCGGCCGGTCATTCGGAATTGGAGCAATTCCAGGAAAAGTGTGAAGCGGTTTTCCGTCCGGAATTGCGTCAAACAAAAAGGTAGAGGCAAGAGGCGTGGCTGAGCAGACTTCGACCGCGAATGCGTGGCCGGCAAATTCCACGGCAACCGATCTGATCCCGCCTGGCCGCAGGCGCCTCGGCTGGGCCCTGATGATTGCCGCGACACTCGGCCTGCTGGCGCTGATCGTGATGCAGATCCTCTACAAGACCGAGGTCGACACGATTGGCTTCTATACTTGGCGTCCCGTGGTCTATGCCTATGTGCTGTGGGGCGTGGCGCTCGGCGCCTGGCAGGTCCTGACACGCGGCGAGGACGGCCAGCGCGCGCTGTTCCTGCTGCCGGCGCTGCTCTTCACCATCGCCATGGTGATCTTCCCGACGCTGTTCGGCTTCTACATCGCGCTGACCGACTGGAACCTGAGCTCCTTCGCCGGCCGCAGGTTCAACGGGCTCGACAATTTCTGGGAGATGCTGGGCGACCCCTATTACCGCAACGCGCTGTTCAACATGGTGCTCTACGTGCTGGCGGTGCTGGTGGAATATGTCATCGCCTTCGGACTGGCGCTGCTGCTCAATGCGCAGATCCGCGCCAGAAAATTCTTCCGCGTGGTCTTCCTGCTGCCGCTGATGCTGTCGCCGGTCGCAGTCTCCTGGATGGTCGGCAAGTCGCTGATGGAATACCGGTTCGGACCGGCTTCGACGCTGGCGCGTCATCTCGGCTGGGACAATCCTGCCTTCTTCTCCAACCCGATCACCGCCCGCATCTCGATCATGGTGCTCGACGCCTGGACCTTCATTCCGTTCATGATGATCATGCTGCTTGCCGGTCTGCAGGCCATGTCGCGCGAGGTGATCGAGGCGGCGCGCGTCGACGGCGCGACCACGTGGCAGACCTTCTGGCAGGTCACCTTCCCGCTGATGCTGCCGGTGTCGCTGACGGCGGTGATCCTGCGCATCATCTTCAAGCTCAAGCTTGCCGATATTATCATCACTGTGACGTCCGGAGGCCCCGGCGGCGCCACGGACTCGGTCTCGAGCTTCATCTACCGCGAGTATCGCGACCGCTCGAATGTCGGCTACGGCACCATGCTCGCCATGGTCTATCTGATCATCATCGTCGTGTTCGTCACCTGGCTGCTGAAGATCGCCAGCCGTTTCGTGCGCAACGTGAACTGAGCGGCATCATGAGCGTCCAAACCACCGAATACACCGTTTCCGAAATCCGCTCGCCGGCGGCCTTCATCACCAGCCGCGTCTTCATCTACGGCGCGCTGGTGTTCTGGTCCTTCGTCTGCCTGTTCCCGATCTACTGGACGATCACCACGTCGTTCAAATCGGCGGTCGACGTGACGCAAGGCCACCTCATCCCCTTCGTCGACTTCCAGCCCGACTGGAAAGGCTGGCGTTCGCTCGGGCTGTCGCCGGACTCGATCTTTGAGACATCGACGGTGCGCGACGAGTTCCTCAAGCGCTTCATGAACTCCGTCATCACGTCAGTCGGCGCGTCGAGCCTAGCCATCATCATCGGCAGCCTCGCCGCCTATGGCCTGACCCGCTACCGCTATCACTTCGCCTGGTTCAAGAACGAGGACATCTCCTTCTTCTTCCTGTCGCAGCTCATCCTGCCGCCCGTCGTGCTGGCGCTGCCCTTCCTGGTGCTCTACCGGGAAGTGGCCCTGCTCGACACCCGCATCGGCCTCGTGCTGCTCTACACGCTGATGGTGCTGCCGATCGTCATCTGGATCATGCGCGACCAGTTCAATTCCATTCCCGTCGAGCTCGAGGAGGCAGCCCTCGTCGACGGCCTGACCATCTGGGGCGCCTTCTTCCGCATCGTAATGCCGATCGCGCTTCCCGGCATGGTCGCAGCCTTCATCCTGGCGATGGTGCTCTGCTGGAACGAGTATTTCTTCGCTGCTCTGCTCACCTCGACGGACGCCAAGACGATCCCTGTCATGGTGGCGAGCCAAACCGGTTCGCAAGGCATCAACTGGTGGTCGATGGCCGCCCTTGCCACGGCGGCGATCACCCCGCTGGCGATCATCGGCATCGCGCTCGAACGTTACCTCATCATGGGCATGACGGCGGGCTCGGTGAAGTAGGCCGCCGATCTCTCCTTCTCCCCTTGTGGGAGAAGGGGACTGCCCCGCTAGCGCACCAATATCGCCCGCAAGTGTTCGAGGACCATCGCCACGCCCTTTTCCCCCAGTTCGGCCGAAGCCTCCGGCGCGCTCTTCGTGTACCAGCCCTTGTTGTCCACGAAATGGGCTGCATCCACCGCCTCGGGGCATAGCGCCAGCATCAGCGATGTCTCGCCGATGCCGGCGTGGTCGAACGGGTACTTGCCGTTGATGGCAGCGGGCATCAGCGGATGCACCTGCACCCAGTTGAAGACGTTCTCGCCCTGGGCATGGCCAGCATAATAGTCGGCCATCTTGTCGGAGCCCCACCAGCCCTCGCCGCGCTCCTTTTCCAGGAAGCGGAAGATCGCCTGTCGGCCGGCGGTCTTGAAGGCGAGATCGGTCGGCATGCCGGCGACGAAATTCTCGGTCTGGTGATGGATGATGGCGTGGATGTTGCGGAAGCCGATGCGCAGCAGTCCGTAGAACAGCTCTTCCGCGAAAGGCGCCAGCACCGGACCGCCGACCTGCACCGAGCCGTTGCCTTCCGGCGGTTCCACGGCATAGCTCGCCGCGCCGTAGTAGAAGGCCGGCAGGATGACGATGTCGCTCTCCTTTTCGAAGAGTTCCAGCGTCTTGGTCACGGCCAGCGTGTCCATGCCGACCGCCATGTGCTCGCCGTGATATTCGAGCACGCCGAGCGGCAGCGCCACCGGCCAGTTCTCCTCGATCGCCTTGCGGATCTGGTGCGGCAGCATCAGTTCGTAGCGCATTAGCCCTTACTCCATATTGGTGTGACGGGCGCGCATGGCTTCCGGCGTCGCTCCGGTGAGCGCCTTGAGCTTCAGCACCATCACTTCGAACAGCAGGAAAAGCGCGCCCTCGAACAGCGAGCCCATCGGCAGCACAGAGGTTCTGGCGGCGCCCTGATCGCTGGCCATGGTCTGCGCCGGAACGAGCAGCGTGAAGTCGGCGAGCTTCGCCGCGCTGCCTGCCGGTTCGGCGGTGAGCAGCAGCACCTTGGCGCCAGCCTCGCGGGCAACGCGCATCAAGGTGAGCACGGTGCTGGTCTCGCCCGGCCCGGAGCTCGCAAGCAAGACATCGCCCTGCCCTAGCGGTGGCGTGGTCATGTCGCCGACAACCGAAACCGGCAGGCCGAGATGATAGAGCCGCATGGCGAAGCCTTTGACCTGCAGCGCTTCGCGGCCGCAGCCATAGGCGACGATCTTGCCGGCCCCGGCAAGCATTTTGCAGCCTGCGTCGATACGGCCATCATCGATGCGGCTGACCACGGCGCCAAGCTCATCCAGCGCGGTCTCGAACATCTGCGGTCCGGCTTGCGTCATCACAATTCACCTCCGCGCCGAGGGCTGAACAGGCATGCGGATCCGCGATCGCCTCTGCCGCGAAACACTTGTTTTTGTTCATGCTATCACCGCGAAAATTCGTGTCCAACGAGCCTCGGCGCTTTTGCTGTGCCACCGGCGTGATAGTGTCATGTCAGACAAAACGATCCGGGACATTTGAGAATATGAAGACACGGCATTTCGACCGCACCGGCAACGGCGGCATCACCTTCACCGAGCTCGGCTTCGGCACCGCGCCGCTCGGCAATCTCTACCGCGCCGTCTCCGATGAGGATGCCCATGCCACGCTGGAGGCGGCTTGGAAGACCGGCTGTCGCTACTTCGACACAGCGCCCCTCTACGGCCTCGGCCTCTCCGAAACCCGGCTCAACCCATTTCTCCACGGCAAGAAGCGTGACGACTATGTGCTGTCGAGCAAGGTCGGCCGCCTCCTGCGCGTCTGCCCGCCCGACCAGCGTACCGGCATCGGCAAGTTCTTCGAGACGCCCTCGCGCAAGGAAGTCTACGACTACAGCTATGACGGCGTGATGCGCTCCTTCGAGGCTTCGCTGGAGCGCCTCGGCGTCGACCGCATCGACATCCTGTACGTGCACGACGTCGACATCTTCACCCATGGCAGCAAGGAGGCGTCGGACCGGCGCATCGAGGAATTCATGTCCTCCGGCTATTACGCCCTGCTTTCGCTGCGCGACCAGGGCGTGATCAAGGCCTTCGGCGGCGGCATCAACGAATGGCAGGTGTGCCAGACGCTCGCCGAGCGCGGCGACTTCGACCTCTTCCTGCTGGCCGGCCGTTACACGCTGCTGGAGCAGGAGGCGCTAGAATCCTTCCTGCCGCTCTGCGAGAGGCGCGGCATCGGCATCATCCTCGGCGGTCCCTACAATTCCGGCATCCTGGCGACGGGGCCGAAGCCCGGCGCTTTCTACAACTACAGTGAGGCGCCTCAACATGTGCTCGAGCGCGTGGCGCGCATCGAGGCGGTCTGCAAGCGCCATGGCGTCCGGCTGATCGAAGCGGCACTGCAGTTCCCGCTGCAGCATCCTTCCGTCATGTCGGTGATCCCTGGCGGCCAGCGGCCAGCCGAGGTCGAAAGCAACCGCGCGCTGCTCGACGTAAAGATCCCGCCCGCCCTGTGGGCCGATCTCAAGCAGGAAGGCCTGATGCGCGCCGACGCGCCGACTGCCTAAGAGCGATTCCGGAAAGAGTGTGAAGCGGTTTTCCGTCCGGAATTGCGTCAAGGGATAGAATGGTTTGCCGTTTCGGTGAAACGGTGAACCGCTCTAAAGTTCCCGCGCGGCGACAGCCGGTCCAAAAAGAAGAGCCGGGCAAGCCCGGCTCATCTGATCTTAAAAAGAAAAGGTCTTAGTTGACCGCGTCCTTGAGGCCCTTGCCGGCCGAAAACTTCGGCACGGTGCGCGCCGGAATCTTCACTTCCGCGCCGGTCTGCGGGTTGCGGCCGGTCGAAGCAGCGCGTTTTGACACGGTGAAATTTCCGAAGCCGACAAGCCGGACATCGCCGCCCTTCTTCAGTTCGCCAGTGATCACGGAGAACACCGCATCGACGGCAGACTGCGCATCAGCCTTCGAAATGCTCGCGGCGTCGGCGACAGCGGACACCAGTTCGTTCTTGTTCATCAAAATTCCCTTCCATGAGAAAACCGGAACTTACGACTCATCCGGCAGGAAACGGACTTTAGAAAGAAGCGTTCCGGAACCCAAGCCGAAAACCGCGGAATTCCGGGCTTTTTTCCACTTTTTCGGTGCTTTTTCACATGAAAAAGCCGGGCTGGAAGCCCGGCTCTCTCTTTGTGCATCGCAATGTTAGATATTTCTAATGGGCGAGCGACTTGCCGGCTTCGTCCCCGGCATCCACCGAAGTCGGCGGATTGACCGGCTCGACCCATTCGATCGGCTCCGGCATCCTGACCAGCGCGTGCCTGAGCACCTCGCCGACCCGCGAGACCGGAATGATCTCCATGTTGTTCTTCACATTGTCCGGAATCTCCGCCAGATCCTTGGCGTTGTCTTCCGGGATCAGCACCTTCTTGATGCCGCCACGCAACGCGGCAAGCAGCTTCTCCTTCAGGCCGCCGATCGGCAGTACCCTGCCGCGCAGCGTCACCTCGCCGGTCATCGCCACATCCGCACGTACCGGAATGCCGGTGAGCACCGAGACGATCGCCGTCACCATCGCAACGCCGGCCGACGGACCGTCCTTGGGTGTCGCACCTTCCGGCACGTGGACGTGGATGTCGCGCTTGTCGAACAGCGGCGGCTCGATGCCGAAATCGATGGCGCGCGAGCGGACGTAGGAAGCCGCCGCCGAAATCGATTCCTTCATCACGTCGCGCAGGTTGCCGGTCACCGTCATGCGGCCCTTGCCGGGCATCATGACACCTTCGACCGTCAGCAACTCGCCGCCGACTTCCGTCCAAGCGAGACCGGTGACGACGCCGACCTGATCGTCGGCCTCGACCTGACCGAAGCGGAAGCGCGGAACGCCGAGATAATCGGCGAGATTGTCCGCCGTGATCTTCACGGTCTTCTTCTTCGTCTTCAGGATCTCGGTCACCGCCTTGCGTCCGAGCTTCATCAGCTCGCGCTCCAGGCTGCGCACGCCGGCTTCCCTCGTATAGGTCTGGATGATGCCGCGGATCGCGTCCTCACCGACCGAGAACTCGTTCGGCTGCAGAGCGTGATCGCGGATCACCTTCGGCATCAGGTGCCGCTTGGCGATCTCGATCTTCTCGTCCTCGGTATAGCCGGCGATACGGATGATCTCCATGCGGTCCATCAGGGGCGCAGGGATGTTCAGCGTGTTCGCCGTCGTCACGAACATCACGCTCGACAGGTCGTACTCGACCTCGAGGTAGTGGTCCATGAACGTCGAGTTCTGCTCCGGATCGAGCACCTCGAGCAAGGCCGACGACGGATCGCCGCGGAAGTCCTGGCCCATCTTGTCGATCTCGTCGAGCAGGAAGAGCGGGTTGGACTTCTTGGCCTTCTTCATCGACTGGATGACCTTGCCGGGCATCGAGCCGATATAGGTCCGCCGGTGGCCACGGATCTCGGCCTCGTCACGCACGCCGCCGAGCGCCATGCGGATGAATTCGCGGCCGGTCGCCTTGGCGATCGATTTGCCGAGCGAGGTCTTGCCGACGCCGGGCGGACCGACGAGGCACAGGATCGGCCCCTTGATCTTCCTCTGGCGGCTCTGCACGGCGAGATACTCGACGATGCGCTCCTTGACCTTGTCGAGGCCGAAGTGATCCGCGTCGAGCACGTCCTGCGCGAAGGCGAGGTCATGCTTGACCTTGGAGTTCTTGCCCCACGGGATCGACAGCAGCCAATCGAGATAATTGCGTACGACGGTGGATTCAGCCGACATCGGCGACATCGAGCGCAGCTTCTTCAGCTCGGCCTCCGCCTTCTCGCGGGCCTCCTTGGAAAGCTTGGTCTTCTTGATGCGCGCCTCGATCTCGGCGGCCTCGTCGCGACCGTCCTCGCCCTCGCCGAGCTCCTTCTGGATCGCCTTCATCTGCTCGTTGAGGTAGTACTCGCGCTGCGTCTTCTCCATCTGGCGCTTCACGCGCGAGCGGATGCGCTTCTCCACCTGGAGCACGGAGATCTCGGCTTCCATGAAGCCCATCGCCTTCTCGAGACGCTCCTTGACGGAGAGCGTGGCGAGCATCTCCTGCTTCTCGGGGATCTTGATGGCGAGGTGCGAGGCAACCGTGTCGGCGAGCTTGGAAAAGTCGTCGATCTGGCTGGCCGCGCCCACCACTTCGGGCGAGATCTTCTTGTTCAGCTTGACGTAGTTCTCGAAGTCGGTGACGACCGAGCGGGCAAGCGCCTCGATCTCGACCTCTTCCTCATCCGGCTCGACCAGCGCCGTGGCGCGGGCCTCGTGGAAATCGGCGCGGTCGGTGAACGAGACGATCTTGGCGCGCGAGGCGCCCTCGACCAGCACCTTCACGGTGCCGTCGGGAAGCTTCAGGAGCTGCAGCACATTGGCGAGCGTGCCGATGTCGAAAATGGCATCGGGCTGAGGATCGTCGTCGGCTGCGTTCATCTGGGTGGCAAGCAGGATCTGCTTTTCCTGACCCATCACTTCTTCCAGCGCCTTGATCGACTTTTCACGGCCGACGAAGAGCGGAACGATCATATGCGGAAACACCACAATGTCGCGCAGTGGGAGGACCGCGAAGACACCGTCGCCGGAAGCCCTGGATATTTTGGCCATTGTCCAACCTTTCATGTCGCGGCTGCTAATCAAGCCACCCGCGAATCTCATATTAACGACCGAGTGTCGTTCCGCCTACCACCGTTTGTGACGGGAGTTTTACAGCACAGAATTCGGCGCCTCGGCCTTCCGCTGTTAGGTGGATGCGGGTGGTACAAAGATCAAGGGTTAACATGGTCCGCTCATGCATTCCACCTCCTGGCGGTTACCCCTTCACAGCAAAACGGCGCCACGCGGGCGCCGTTCCATGAAAATTTGCAGCATCAACCGCCATTTCAGGCGCTGACGTTGCCCTTCTTTTCCTTCTGCTCGGAATAGATGTAGAGCGGCCGGGCGTTGCCGGAGACCACCTCTTCCGAGATCACCACTTCGCGCACGCCTTCCAGCGCGGGAAGCTCGAACATCGTGTCGAGCAGGATCGCTTCCATGATGGAGCGCAGACCGCGCGCGCCGGTCTTGCGCTCGATGGCGCGCTTGGCGATCGCCGACAGCGCGTTCTCGTGGAAGGTGAGATCCACGTTCTCCATCTCGAACAGGCGCTGATACTGCTTGACCAGCGCATTCTTCGGCTCGGTCAGGATCTGGATCAGCGCCGGCTCGTCGAGGTCCTCGAGCGTCGCCAGAACCGGCAGACGGCCGACGAATTCCGGGATCAGGCCGAATTTCAACAGATCCTCCGGCTCGACCTGGCGGAACAGGTCGCCGGTGCGGCGATCCTCCGGCGAGGCCACCGTCGCGCCAAAACCGATCGAGGTCTTGCGGCCGCGATCCGAGATGATCTTGTCGAGCCCGGCGAAGGCGCCACCGCAGATGAACAGGATGTTGGCTGTGTCGACCTGCAGGAATTCCTGCTGCGGATGCTTGCGGCCGCCCTGCGGCGGCACGGAGGCCACCGTGCCTTCCATGATCTTGAGCAGCGCCTGCTGCACACCCTCGCCGGACACGTCGCGGGTGATCGAGGGATTGTCCGACTTGCGCGAGATCTTGTCGATCTCGTCGATATAGACGATGCCGCGCTGGGCGCGCTCGACATTGTAGTCGGCCGACTGCAACAGCTTCAGGATGATGTTCTCGACATCCTCGCCGACGTAGCCGGCCTCGGTCAGCGTCGTGGCGTCGGCCATGGTGAAGGGCACGTCGATGATGCGGGCCAGCGTCTGCGCCAGCAGCGTCTTGCCGCAACCGGTCGGGCCGATCAGCAGGATGTTCGACTTCGCCAGCTCGACATCGTTGTTCTTGCCGGCATGCGCGAGGCGTTTGTAGTGGTTGTGGACGGCCACCGACAGCACGCGCTTGGCGTAAGGCTGGCCGATGACATAGTCGTCGAGGACCTTGAGGATCTCCTGCGGGGTCGGCACGCCCTCGCGCGACTTCACCATCGAGGTCTTGTTCTCCTCGCGGATGATGTCCATGCACAGTTCGACGCACTCATCGCAGATGAAGACGGTCGGCCCGGCGATCAGCTTGCGCACTTCATGCTGGCTTTTGCCGCAAAACGAGCAATAGAGGGTGTTCTTTGAATCACCGCCGTTGTTGCCGACCTTGCTCATTTTTCTGTCCTTTCACCGCCTACCCGCCGATGGTCTGGCTGCATGGGCGTCTCACCAATCTATCGCGGGAGTCCGCCAACGCCAGTGTCCCGGCTCACACAGCGCATTCCGTACGAAACACAAATCAGAAAACGCGACAATGATTCGCAGCAACCCCATTCAAAGCTAAGCCGTCGAAAATCAACATAGCCTTAACGTAGGCAATCCCGACCCTTGAGGGAACAGGCAATTGTGGCCGAAATGCCGCAAGCCGCGCCAAAAGCGCGTTATCCCGCCAATCAGCTGCCAATCAGGGCCTATAGGGTGGCGACTTCGCCCAGCTCGCGCGTCGTGATGACCTTGTCGATCAGGCCGAAGTCCTTGGCCTCGTCGGCGCTCATGAAATGGTCGCGGTCGAGCGTCCGCTCGATCTCGTCATAGGTCTTGCCGGTGTGCTTGACATAGACCTCGTTCAGCCGGCGCTTCAGCTTGATGATATCCTGCGCATGACGTTCGATATCCGACGCCTGACCCTGGAAGCCGCCCGACGGCTGATGGACCATGATACGGGCGTTCGGCGTGGCAAAGCGCATGTCCTTGTGGCCGGCGCAAAGCAGTAGCGAGCCCATCGAGGCGGCCTGACCGATGCAGAGCGTCGACACGGCCGGCTTGATGAACTGCATGGTGTCGTAAATCGCCATGCCCGAGGTGACGACTCCGCCCGGCGAATTGATGTAGAGGTTGATTTCCTTCTTGGGGTTCTCGGCCTCGAGGAACAAAAGCTGTGCACAAACCAGCGTCGCCATGCCGTCCTCGACCGGCCCGGTGATGAAGATGATGCGTTCCTTCAAGAGGCGCGAGAAAATATCATAGGCGCGCTCGCCGCGATTGGTCTGTTCGACCACCATCGGAACGAGGTTCATGTAGGTTTCGACGGGGTTCTTCATGGACTACCCTTGTTGGATGGATTCCGGCACCGTGAAATATGGGCCATCAGGCGGAATCGGTTCTGGATCGTTATGATCTAAATAGGATGCCGGCTCACCCTAGCGCAAGGCCGCCTCTCCTAGCCATCTGGTTAAGTCGAATCAAGCGCCTCGGCCCAAGCGATGCCGGCGGCTGCCGCCGGACCGAAATGCCCTGGCGTCGAGGTAGCAGTTTCTTAACCGCGCCGCTTAACGACAAGCCTAGAAACCGCTGTCCGGCGGCGGACCTTTGGGTACATTCCTGCGTTGAATCGGCATCCTTTTCAACGGGGGAATGTCATGATCTGCAAGGGTTCCACATCCCTCGCCGCAGCCGGCTTGGCAATGCTCGCCACCGTATCGGAAACCGCTGCCGGCGGCCGTGCGCTGGAATGCTACCAGCCGGTGCACAGGCCGGCGCTTTACGACACCGTCTATGAAGACGTGATGGTGAGCCCCGGCGGCCAGCTCGTCGACTATGACCCGCCGATCTACGGCACGCGCGAGAGCCTGGAGCAGATCGCCCCGCCTCGCGTCACCTACGAGGTGGAGCCGGCCGTCACTCGCACAATCTATCACACGGTCAAGGTGCACGATGGCGGCTACGCCTGGGAATGGCGCGTCATCCATGGCCGCAGGGTGTTGTGCAAGGTGTGGCGCAAGGCGCGCTACGCGCGGGTCGCAGAAACGGTCATCGTCGAGCCGGAACACGTCAGGAGCGTCATCCTTCCGGCGGAGTATGAAGGCGTTGCCCGCGAAGTGCTGGTGCGGCCCGAACAGCGGCGGATCACGGAAATTGCGCCCTCATACCGGACAGTGGCGCGTCAGGTGGTGGTGCGGGAAGGCTCGACCAGCTGGCGGCGGGTGCATATCCCGCGGCACTGCCCAAACTAGAGGCGGCCGGAGCCTGTCCGACCGGGCCTCTTCCCTGCCCGGTCGAAGAATGTCGGCTCAGGCGAGGTCGACGTCGAGGATCGCCATCGAGAAATTGTAGTCGCCGTCGTCCTCGTCCTTGAAGACGATGCCGAGGAACTCGTCGCCGACATAGACTTCGGCCGAGTCTTCCTTGCGCGGACGCGCCTTCACCTGCAGCTTGGGATTCTGGAAGACGCGCTTGAAATAGGCGTCCAGCTTTCTGATTTCGTCCGGCTTCAAAAGTCTTCTCCGAAATGTCGGCTTATTCGTTGGAACGCGCTTCTGACACGCCGACGATGGCGATGTAAAGGCAAGCAGACACGATAACACGGGACAGCCGACACCTGAAATGGCGGCCGGAATCCGGCCACCAGCGACGGCGGCCGAATTCAGATGTCGAAGCTGACGACGTGGTCCATCGTCTGCGAGGGCAGAAGCTGGTCCATCTGCCGCGAAGGCTGGTCGCAGCCGGTTTCGCCGACGACACGCGCCGGCACGCCGGCGACCGTCTTGTTGTGCGGCACGGGCGACAGCACCACCGAGCCGGCCGCGATCTTCGAGCAATGGCCAATCTCGATATTGCCGAGGATCTTGGCGCCGGCGCCGATCAGCACGCCGCGGCGGATCTTCGGGTGACGGTCGCCGCTGGCCTTGCCGGTGCCGCCGAGCGTCACCCCATGCAGGATCGAAACATCGTCCTCGATGACGGCCGTCTGGCCGACGACGAGGCCGGTGGCATGGTCGAGGAAGATGCCCTTGCCGATGCGGGCGGCCGGATTTATGTCGGTTTGGAACACCGAGGACGAGCGGCTCTGCAGGTAGAGCGCGAAATCCCTGCGGCCCTGGTTCCAGAGCCAATGCGCCAGCCGATGCGTCTGGATGGCATGAAAGCCCTTGAAATAAAGTACCGGCATGATGAAACGGTCGCAGGCCGGGTCGCGATCGTAATAGGCCTGAATGTCGACCCGCACCGTGGAACTCCACTCGGGATCGTCGGCAAGCATGGCCTTGAAGGTCTGCCGGATGAGGTCGGAACCTATATCCTGGTGCGCCAGGCGCTCGGCCAGGCGGTGGATGACTGCTTCCTCCAGGCTCTCCTGGTTGAGGATGGTGGAATAGAGGAATGCGGCAAGCAGCGGATCGCGGTTCACCGCCTCCATCGCTTCATCGCGGATCGCGCGCCAGATCGGATCGACCGGCTGCACCATGCTGGGACGGGCTATCGTTACGCTGTTCATCGACGGTCTCCGGCCTGCTCACTCATCCGGCCGCACATATAGGCTAGATCGTAGCACGGTTGAACTCAATTTTCCTTAGTGCTTTGTCAAATGGACGTGGTTCACGGAAATTCAAGCCGCGATGGAAAACGAACCCTTGATCAACGAAGCGCTGAAAAGCGAACTCTCCGCGCTCTATCAAGCCGGGGATCGGCATTACCACAGCCTGGCCCATATCGAGGCCATGCTGTCCCTGGCTGAGGATTGCCGGGACCGGCTGCACGACCGGCAAGCGGTCGAGGCGGCGATCTGGTTCCACGACGCCGTCTATGACAGCCGCGCCAAGGACAATGAGGCCAAAAGCGCTGATTTGGCGGAGCAAAAGCTCTCCGGCCGCATCAGCCCGGAGCGTCTCAGCCGCATTGTGGCGATGATCAACGCCACCGCCACGCACCAGCTGCCGCCGCTCGACGACAAGAAGGCGGCAAGCGACGCGGCTCTTTTCCTCGACATGGACCTTGCGATCCTCGGCGCCGAGCCGGACGTCTTCGCTGCCTATGAGAAAGCCGTCCGGCGCGAATATGGCTGGGTCGAGGAGCCGATATGGCGCGCCGGACGAGCAGCGGTGCTGAAGAGTTTCCTGCGCCGCCCGAACATCTACCACACCGCCGAATTCCGGCGACGTTTCGAAGCCCAAGCGAGGCAGAACATGGAGCACTCGCTGGCCGCGCTCGAAGCCGGATAACGCCGCTCAGAGCGGGTATTCGGTATAAAACTCCAGCACGCGCTGCTTGAAGCTCTTGTCGCCGACGGCGAGCATGTGGTCGCGGCCCTCGATGGGGAAGGCTCTTGCATTCGGCATCAGCGCGGCAAGCTCGTCGGGCGAGCCGCCGATGTCGTCCTTCGTGCCGACGGCGATTAAGGTCGGCTGGGCAATGCGCGCGACATCGTCCTCGCTCATAGATGCGCGTGAGCCGATGATGCAGACGGCGAGCGCCCGACGGTCGCTGCGCGTCTGGTCGGCGAAGGCGCGAAACGAGCGGCCGCGCGCATGGCTGATCTTACCGGGATCCTCGGCTAGAAGTGCATCGGCGATCGGGTCCCAATCACCGACGCCGTCGACAAGACCGATGCCGAGGCCGCCTAGCACCAGCGTCGCAACCTTGTCCGGATTGGACAAGGCCATGAATGCGGATACCCGCGCGCCCATCGAATAGCCCATGACATGGGCGCGTTCGATGCCCAGATGATCGAGCAGCGCGGCCGCATCCGAGGCCATCTTGGTCGGCGTGTAGTCGGCCTCGTCATAACTCTTCGACGAAGAGCCATGGCCGCGATTGTCGAAGGCGATGGCCCGGTAGCCGGCATCGTTCAGCGTCTTGAACCAGCCGGGCGAGACCCAGTTGACGTAGTGGCTTGAGGCAAAGCCATGGATCATCAGCACCGGATCGCCCGAGCCGGATGCCGGCTGGCGGTCGAAATAGGCAAGGTCGAAGCCGTCGTGGGAAAAGAACTGCATGTGCTGCCGCGGTCAGTTGGAGCTGGCGCCCGAGGCCTTGGCGATCACCGGATGGCGCAGGAGATCGCCGTCCTTGAGATCGTCCTTGGCGGCGGTTCCCGCCTTCAATTCGAGCACGAAGCTCACGGGTTGTCCTGCGGGGATGATCGCCTCGGATTCCGGCTCGCCGCGCTTGATGGACTTGATCCTGCCGTCCTGACCGACAAACACGAGGTCGAGCGGCATCGGCGTGTTCTTCATCCAGAAATTCACCTCGCCGGGTGCCTCGAACACGAACAGCATGCCGTGATCGTCGGCCATGTCCTTACGAAACATAAGCCCGGCCTCGCGTTCGTCGGACGTGTCGGCGATCTCGATGGAGAATGAACGCTCGCCGGATCCGGTTTCCGCGACCAGCGGCGTCGGATCGACGGGCAGGATCATGGCCTGGCCATCCGCCGAACCGGGCGACAGAGCGTAGAAGTAGACGGCGAAAGCCATCACGAGGCAAAGTGCGCCTGCGGTCAGCCAATTGCGATGAGCCATGTGATACCTCGTCCGGACCTTGTCCTAGACCATGATCCAGCCGAGTGGAACCGGTTTTCGGACAAGATTGGTCTCGCATGAGACAAGGCTATCCGGATCGTGTCGGGAAAGCCCGATGGCTGTCGCCCAAAAGTGCGCAGCGGCTTTGGGTGAATGACATGCATCGGACAAAGACTTAAAGCGCGCCGCCTCAATCCGTTTCGTCGCGACGCGCTTTAATGCGAGACCGGCAAGGTGCCCATATCGGGGTGAATCTCGGCGGCCATGAGGCCTTTGTCGCCGCGCCCGAAGCGGACCAGCACGACCTGGCCCGGCCTCAGCTCGGTGATGCCGTAGCGGCGCAGCGTCTCCATGTGGACGAAGATGTCCTCGGTGCCCTCGCCCCTGGTCAGGAAGCCGAAGCCCTTGGTGCGGTTGAACCACTTCACCAGCGCGCGCTCCAGCCCGCTCTCCGCCGTCACGGTGACATGCGTGCGCTGCTCCTGCTCCGCCGGGTGCACCGCTGTCGAGGCGTCCATGGAAAGGACACGGAAAGCCTGCAGGCCGCGCTCCCCCTGCTTGACGAGGCAGACGACGCGCGCGCCTTCCAGCGCGGTCTGGAAGCCGTCCCTTCGAAGACATGTCACATGGAGGAGAACATCGCCCGAGACGCCGTCGTCCGGAAGAATGAAGCCGTAGCCCTTGGCCACGTCGAACCATTTGATTGCGCCGGCGATCTCGACAAGCTCGGTGTCGCCGCTGTTGTCCCGCTTCAAGGCGTCGTCGAGGCTTCCGTCCCGCCTCATGAAAGAGGCCTTTTCCCCCATAGAATGCCCCCTTTTTCAACTGCAACCACAACTGATTCTTGCCATCAGATTAACACCGTGGCTTCCAGGGTGTGCAAGACCTGACGTGCCTTTTTTCACCGTTGAGTAGCGGAAAGCCTTAATTGTTGTTTGCCGGCGCTGCTTGAAACGCACCGGCGCGGCTGAAATCGACCGCTCCGTCCATTTGTCGGATGATTGCCCTTTGGCGGAGCGGCTCCTATGTTGCGCCGCAATGCAACCCTCCGAGGAGCCAGATATGCGCTATCTCCACACAATGGTCCGCATCGCCGATATCGATCGATCGCTCGATTTCTACTGCAACAAGCTCGGCCTCAAGGAGGTGCGGCGCTACGAAAACGAGCAGGGACGCTACACGCTGATCTTCCTCGCCGCGCCGGAAGACGAACAGAGCGGCATCTCAGAGAAGGCGCCGCTGATCGAATTGACCTACAATTGGGATCCGGAAGAATACAAAGGCGGCCGCAATTTCGGCCACCTCGCCTACGAGGTCGACGACATCTACGCCACCTGCCAGAAGCTGATGGACAACGGCGTTACCATCAACCGGCCACCGCGCGACGGCAACATGGCCTTCATTCGCTCGCCGGACGGCATCTCGATCGAACTCTTGCAGAAGGGGCCCGCCAAGGCGAAGGCCGAGCCATGGGCCTCGATGGCGAACACGGGAAGCTGGTAGGCCGGAGCAATTCCAGGAAAAGTGTGAAGCGGTTTTCCGTCCGCAATTGCGTCGAAACAAAGATCGGCGAAATCCCATCAGGATTTGGCTGCCGGCCCATGGCGTTTCGCCAGAGGACGCCTATCTATCCATCGATGGCGCCAGCCAGACAAGGCTGGCGTTTTTCTTGGCTCCCCGGGAGAATTCCATGCCGACCAGCCGCGCCGATGTCGCCACCGAACATGCCAGCCGCTATCTGCAGCAGCTCTGCAAGCATTGGGCGCACAAGTTTCCGGTCGAGTTCGACCCGCATCACGGCGCCATCCAGCTCTCGCTCGGCCGCACCCTCATGGACGCCGACGACAAGGCTCTCCATATCGCGGTTGCCGCCGACGACGAGGCCTCGCTCGAGCGTCTGGAAACCGTCGTCGCCGACCACATCAAGCGCTTCGCCTTCCGCGAGGAATTGACCTTCGACTGGCAGAAGGCCGCCTGAGTATCAGCCGCCGGCCTTGCCCGCCATGTCGTGCAAGGCAAGCATACTGCGCCAGTTGCGCGCCGTGCCCGGCACCTTGAGCGTGCGGGGAATGAGATTGGCAAACACCGACTTGCCGACGCCTTCCGGCGCATGCAGGTAGAGCACGTCGCCCTTGATCTCGAAGCGCTCCGGGCCGGTGCATTTTTCCGCAAGCCGCTTCGTCTCTTCCGCGGTCGGCTCCCGCTCCAGCGCATAGGCATGCAGCTTGGTCGGCTCGCCGGCAACCTCCGGATAGGGATTGTCCTTCACCAGGCGCTCGAACCAGCCGGCATCGCGCACCATGATGCGGGAGTGGAACCCCCATTTTCTCTCGAAGGCCGCCTCAAGCTCACGTGTCAGTGACGCCGCATCGCCCTTTTTTGCGCGAAACACGACATTGCCGCTCTGCACATAGGTGGCGACATCGGAAAAGCCGAGGTCCTCGAAGAATGACTTGAGCTCCGCCATCTTGACGATGCGGTTGCCGCCGACATTGATGCCGGAAAACAGCGTCACGAAGACCGTCCCCTGCCCGCTCATATGATGAACCCCGCCAGCGTCTCGTTGTCGGTGATGTCCTGATACTGCACGCTCTCCGCGTCGAAATTGGCTTTCAGCAGATCGAAATTGCGCCGGTCCTTGGTCTCGATGCCGATCAGCACCGAGCCGAAATTGCGCGCCGACTTCTTGAGATACTCGAAGCGCGTGATGTCGTCGTCCGGACCGAGCATTTCGAGGAAATCGCGCAGCGCGCCAGGTCGCTGCGGGAAGCGGATGACGAAATACTTCTTCAGCCCCTCGAAGCGCAGTGCCCGCTCCTTCACGTCCGGCAGGCGCTCGAAGTCGAAATTGCCGCCGGAAACCACCGCGACGATGGTCTTGCCCCTGATCTCCTTGCGCGAAAAATCCTTGAGCGCGTCGATCGCCAATGCGCCGGCCGGCTCCAGCACCACGCCCTCGACATTCAGCATTTCGATCATCGTCGCGCAAAGCCGGTTTTCCGGGACGAGGCGCACGGCGTCGGCGGTGAATTCCTTGAGGTGGCGCAACGGCTCGCGGCCGATCTCGGCGACCGCCGCGCCATCGACGAAATTGTCGACCTTGGCGAGCTTGACCCGCTTGCCGCTCGCGAGGCTCTCGCTGAGGCTCGGCGCGCCGGCCGGCTCGCAGAACACGAAGCGTGTGTCGCGATGCCGGTCGGAAAAATAGTGCGTCACCCCGGCGGCCAGGCCACCGCCGCCGACCGGCAGCATGACGATGTCGGGCATGCGTCCGCCAGGCATCTGGCCAGCGATCTCACAGGCGACCGTCGCCTGCCCCTCGATGATGTCCTTGTGGTCGAAGGGCGGCACCATATGCGCGCCGGCGGCCTCGGTGAATTCGAAGGCGGCACGGTAGCAATCGTCGAAGAAGTCGCCGACCAGCCTGATCTCGACGAAATCGCCGCCGAACAGCCGCGTCTTGTCGATCTTCTGCTGCGGCGTCGTCACCGGCATGAACACCACGCCCTTCTTGCCGAAATGCCGGCAGACGAAGGCGAAGCCCTGCGCATGATTGCCGGCCGAGGCGCAGACGAACAGGTCCGCATTGTTGCCGGCGGCAAGCGCCTTGCGGAAGAAATTGAAGGCGCCCCTGATCTTGTAGGAGCGCACCGGCGTCAGGTCCTCGCGCTTCAAAAGAATGCGGGCGCCGGTCTTCTTCGACAGGTAGTCGTTCTCTTGCAGCGGCGTTTCCGGAAAGATCCCGCGGATCGCCTCGGCGGCAGCGGCGACACGGGAAGAGAAGTTGTTCATGAGGAGACCGCCCTGGGACCATATGGTTCGAAACGCCAGCCTATTGCACAAATCGACGTTTGCGGCCACCGGCCGAGCCTCGGCGCGCCGGCAGCAAATCCGCCGGAGCCAGTCCGGACTCTTCGGACATTGTCCGCGGAAACGGTCCCGCTACCGTTTTGGCTTTCGCGCAACACTGCCGTGGCCGTCGTCCGTCGCTTGGCAAATTTCCGCTGGACACGACTTACTTCCGCCGCACTTCCCCTGTCCGGGAGATTTCGCGGAGGTGGATGGCCAATTGCGGCCGGAGCGGAATTCTCGACGTGCATTTGAAGACGGTTTTGATCATTGCCCTAACCCTGCTGATGGCAGGCTGCGCGGGACACCAAACACAGGAAATTCTAGGCAGCGTTGTCGTCCCGACGACGGCGACCGAGATCGCAGGCAACCACTCGATCTTCATCGCCACCACGCGCAAGCGCTCCGACGATCCGAACCAGGTCTTCGACGGCGAACGCTCGGCGACGCTCAATTATGCCCGCGTCAACGTCACGGTCCCGCCGGTCCACGAGACCGGTCAGATCGAGCGACGCTCACGCGGCAACTCGAACGACCCGACCAAATATTTCATGGCTTCGGAGGTCGTCGGCTACGACACACAGCCGAAATTCGCGAGCGCGCTCAATGCCGACATCGACGCCCGCGGCGGCCGCGTCATGGTCTTCGTCCACGGTTACAACACAGGTTTTGACGACGCCGTCTACCGGCTGACCCAGATCGTCCACGATTCCGGCTATCCGGGCACGCCTGTCCTGTTCTCCTGGGCCTCGGGCGCCAAGACCACCGACTATGTCTATGACAAGGAAAGCGCCGCCGCTGCCCGCGACCAGCTGGAGGTGACGCTGCGGATGCTTGCGCAGACGGGCGCGCGGCGCATCGACATCGTCGCCCATTCGATGGGAACCTGGGTGACCATGGAGACGCTGCGACAGCTCGCCATCACCGGCGATCGCGACCTTGGCGGCAAGCTCGGCGACGTCGTTCTGGCCTCGCCCGACATCGATGTCGACGTCTTCAAGAGCCAGATGCGCCGCTACGGCAAGCCCAACAAGCCTTTCATTCTGCTGCTGTCGGACGACGACCGGGCTCTGCGGCTGTCCGGCCTGATCGCCGGCTCGCGCCCGCGCGTCGGCGACTACAGGGACGCCGCCGACCTCGCCTCCTATGGCGTCACTGTGGTCGACCTTTCCAACGAAAAGGGCAGCGACAGCTTCAATCACACCAAATTCGCCGACAACCCGGTGCTGGTGAAGATGATCGGCCAGCGGCTGCGTCAGGACGACGGCTTTGCCAGCGACCGCGACGTCACCGATCGCATCAGCCAGCTCGGCCTTCAGTAACGGTGTTTCGCCTGATCGCGCCGCGATTCCCGCGTTGCAGCGACTTTGAACTGGACCTTCCTGGCCTCTGCCTCTATCGGAATGGAGAGAGAGGTTTGCCGCTCTTGGGGGACCCCGGGTGATCGTGCGTTCGAAGATCGTGCTCGGCCTTGCGTTCGCGCTCACCCTGACAGGTTGCGCCGGCCAGAACGCGCATGACCTGCTCAACCGGACCGCGGTTACGGCGCCAGCGTCGGACATCGCGGCCACGCACGAGATCTTCATCGCCACGACACGCCAGCCGGCGACGAAGGATCCGCGGCAGGTATTCGGCGGCGACCGCTCGCTGACCACCAGTTACGCCCGCGTCGATGTCACCGTTCCCAAGATTCATCAGGTAGGCGCGATCGAGCGCGCCAAGGGTTCGGCCGATAGCAATCCTGCCAAGCAGTTCACCGCCACCGAAGTCGTCCGTTACGAGGGCGCGCCGCAATTCGCCAGGGCGGTCGGCGGCGACATCGCCATGCGTGGCGATCGCGCCCTTGTCTTCGTCCACGGCTTCAACAACGGTTTTGACGACGGCATCTACCGGCTGACGCAGATTGCGCATGACACGCATTATCCCGGAACGCCGGTGCTGTTCTCATGGGCGTCAAGCGCCAAGGCGACCGGCTATATCTACGACAAGGACAGCGCCAACGCGGCACGTGACGACCTCGAGGCGACGCTCAGGATGCTCGCCAAGACGCGCGTCAAGAGCATCGACATCATCGCCCATTCGATGGGCACCTGGCTGACGATGGAGGCACTGCGCCAGCTCGCCATCACCGGCGACCGCGATCTCAGCGGCAAGCTCGGCTATGTCATCCTCGCCTCGCCCGACATCGACGTCGATGTCTTCAAGAAGCAGATGATCCGCTACGGCAAGCCCGACAAGCCCTTCGCCATCCTGCTTTCAGGCGACGACCGGGCGCTGAAGCTGTCGAGCTTCATTTCCGGCGACAAGCCGCGCGTCGGCGATTACGGCAATGCGGCCGATCTCGCGAGCTACGGCGTGGTCGTGGTCGATCTTACCAAGACCAAGGGCGGGGACGGCGGCCTGAACCACGCCAAATTCGCCGATAACCCGATCCTGGTGCAACTGCTTGGCGACCGGCTGCGCACGCCGGCAGCCCTGCGAGCGGGGGAACCTCAGGGAGCCGGGTTGGACAATATCGGCCAAGGGCTCGGCAAAGCCGTGGGATCGGTCGCCGAAGTGGTCATCACCACGCCGTTCAAGGTGCTGACCATCGCCACCGGCGGCGAGTAACCAGAACGCCTGGGGATCTGGAGACGGGTATGTGGAGATTCGGGTCAGGCTGAGCCGAGAACGATTGCTTCCGAGAACCGGAGCGGAGCGTACTTTTCAGTACGTGAGCACCGGAAGCGCAGGAAGGTGCCGTTCGCAGGCCGGCCTCACCCGAATATCGACATACCCTAGACGAAGAGATCGACCTTCTGGAACGTCGTCACATCGACCAGGCCGACATCGGAGATCCTCAATTCCGGAATGACCACCAGCGCCAGCAGCGAGTGCTGCATATAGGCGTTGTTGAGAGAGCAGCCGACCTTGCGCATCGCCTCCGTCAGCTGCTCGGCCTTCGCGGCGACGATCTCGGCGCGCTCGTCCGACATCAATCCGGCGATCGGCATCTCGACCAGCGCCAGCTCCTTGCCCTTCGAGTAAAGGACGACGCCGCCGCCGACATCGCTCAGCCGGTTGACGGCCAAAGCCATGTCCCTCTTGTTGGTGCCGACGACGATGATGTGGTGCGCGTCATGCGCCACGCTCGAGGCCATCGCGCAGTCCTCGACATAGCCGAAGCCCGACACGAAGGCGTTGGTGACGCCGCCTGTGCCCTTGTGGCGTTCCACCAGGGCGATCTGGCAGATGTCGTTGCGGCGATCCATGGCGACCAGCCCGTCCTCGACCGGCAGGTCGGCCTCCAGCGCCCGCGTCGGCGCCTGGTTCTCGATCACGCCGATCACCCGCGCCCTGACCTCGTTGGCACCCTGGGGCGCGGCGATGTCGAAATCCGTCGCCGTGAGCCGCTTGCCGAGCTTGACCGTGCTCTTGGCCGTCGGCGGATAGTCATAGGCCGGAATGTCGATCTCGAGCTGGCCACCCTTTGCCAGCCTGACGCCGCGGCCATAGACCTCATCGATGGCCATCTGGGTGAGATCCGAGACGATCAAAAGGTCGGCCAGCCGCCCCGGCGCGATCGAGCCGATCTCGCGCTCCAGCCTGAAATGCTGCGCGGTGTTCAGCGTCGCCATCTGGATCGCCGTCACTGGCTTCAGGCCCTGGCTGATGGCGTGCCGCACCACGCGGTCCATGTGCCCTTCATGCACCAGTGTGCCGGAATGGCTGTCGTCGGTGCACAGGATGAAGTTGCGCGGATCGATGCCACCTTCGGTGACCGCTTTGATCTGCGCCGCAACGTCGTACCAGGCGGACCCCAGCCTCAGCATCGCCTTCATGCCCTGGCGCACGCGCACGATCGCATCCTCCGCGCGCGTGCCCTCGTGGTCGTCCTCGGCGCCACCGGCGACATAACCATGGAACGGCAGGCCGAGATCGCGCGAGGCATAGTGGCCGCCGACCGTCTTGCCGGCCTTGACCGTCTCGGCGATCTCGCCCGACATCACCGGATCGTTGGCGGCGACGCCGGGAAAATTCATCACCTCGCCGAGCCCGATGATGTTCTCCCAGGTCATCGCTTCGGCGACATCGGCGACCGTCAGCTCCGCGCCGGCATGCTCCAGGCCTGGCGCCGAAGGCACGCAGGACGGCATCTGCACATGCACGTTGATAGGCATGGCGACGGCCTCGTCATGCATCAGCCGAATGCCCGGCAGGCCCAGCACATTGGCGATCTCGTGCGGATCGATGAACATCGAGGTGGTGCCGTGCGGGATCACCGCGCGACAGAATTCCGTCACCGTCACCATGCCGCTCTCGACATGCATATGCGCGTCGCAGAGGCCAGGCACCAGATAGCGGCCGCCGGCGTCGACCACCTTGGTCCCCTGCCCGATCGCGTGGCCGGCATTCGGCCCGCAATAGGCGAAACGGCCGGCGGCGATGGCAATATCCGTGCCGGGGATGATCTCGCCCGAATGGACATTCACCCAGCGGCCGTTGCGGATCACGAGATCGGCGGGCTTGCGCCCCATCGCGACATCGACCAGATGCGTCGCCACCTCGGTCCAGGGCTTGGGTTTTGCGGGGCTTGCGGGTTTGGTGTGGGTCATTTGCGAGTCCTCTGTTGCAGCCAGTCTCGCAAATGTCGTCGCGCGGAGCCAGAGCCCTCCGTCAGGGCTCACGCGCAAAGCGTCGCTTGTTGACTATTCCAGGCAACAAGCGATGCTGACCGCCGAAACGAACTGTTGGAGGGGAAAGATGACCGGTTTCTGGAGAGCGTTCGCTACCATCATCCTGTTCGTCGCGTCGACCGCCCTCACCACCGCCGAGGAGCGCTGGCAGACCTTGCCGGAACCGGCAGCGATGCCGAAACCCGAGCAAAGCGGCTACGCGCCGGTCAACGGCATCCAGATGTATTATGCCGTTTTCGGCAAGGGCGATCCCGTGCTGCTCATCCATGGCGGCCTCGGCCATGCCGACATCTGGGCGAGCCAGGTGGCGACCCTCTCCAAGACCCACGAGGTCATCGTTGCCGACAGCCGCGGCCACGGCCGCTCGACGCGGACTGAAGAGCCCTACGGCTACGACCTCATGGCTTCGGACTACCTGGCGCTGCTGGACTATCTCAAGATAGACAAGACCGCCCTGGTCGGCTGGAGCGACGGCGGCATCATAGGCATCGACATCGCGCTCCATCATCCGGAACGGCTGACGCGACTCTTCGCGCAGGCCGCCAACGTCACCACGGACGGCGTCGACCCTGGCGTCATGACCAACAGGACCTTTGCCGCCTACATCGATCGCTCCGGCCGCGACTATAAGAAACTGTCGAAGACGCCCGATCAGTACGACGCCTTCGTCGCGCAGATCAGCCACATGTGGGAGTCGCAGCCGGCCTGGACCAAGGAACAACTCGGCAAGATCACCACACCGACCGCCATCGTCGCCGGCGACCATGACGAGGCGATCAAGCGCGCGCACACCGAATACATGGCCTCCGCCATTCCCGGCGCGAAGCTGATCATCCTGCCCAACGCCAGCCATTTCGCCATGCTGCAGGCGCCGGACGAATACAGCCAGGCAGTGCTGGATTTCATCGACGCCAAATAGCTGACCCAAATAGCCGGCCCCAGATGGCAGGCATTGCAGCACGCCAATGCCGGCTTCCTGACCGTTTGGATCGACTAAGGATGACACAGGCGATTAGATCCGCGATCTTCGCGCTGTCGGCCGGGCTAGCTGGCCTGGCCTTCTTCACCCTGCATTCGTTCTGGGCATGGGTCGCGCCGGCCGCGATCTTCATGGCCGGCTCGTTGCTTGCCGAACACGCTTTCAGCCGGCTGGCCTCGCCCGAGGAGAAACAGCGCGACCTGGAAGACCGCGTCCGCAACCCACCGCCGTAAACCACTGTTGCAGCCATGCAATTCCGTTTGGCGACGAATGAGGTTAGGCTGCGGCAAAAGGGGTCTTTCGAAACCGCCATTTCGGAGCGCTCGATGCGTCGGCTGACGCTTGCAAGTGCCGGCTTTCTCGCCCTGCTGTCCGGGTCGGCCCTGGCAGCGGACGTAGGCGCCGACTTGCCCATGACTGCGCCCGGCTTCGATTGGACAGGCTACTATGCCGGCCTCCAGGCCGGTTACGGCTGGGGCTCCTCGGACATCACTGGCAATAGCGGCGGCCCCTTTTCGTCCGAGCCCGACATAAACGGCGGTTTCATCGGCGGTCATGTCGCGGGCCTTTGGCAGTTCGACCAGGCGGTGCTGGGCGGCGAAGCCGACCTGAACTACGCCTCGATCAACGGCACGGCCGGCGCAGGCCCGATCTTTGGGTCCGACATCAAATGGTTCGGGTCGATCAACGCCAAGGCCGGTTACGCCGCCGATCGCCTGCTCGTCTACGGCATTGGCGGCATTGCCTTCGCCGGTATCGAGACCTCGCAGACTGCAGGCCCGACCTTCGCCGAGACGCGCACCGGCACCGGTTGGACGATCGGCGCCGGCGTCGATTACGCGCTCACCAACAATGTCGTCGTCGGCGCGCAGTACCGCTACTACGACTTCGGCAACGAGCACTTCGACGCCCCGGACGGCTTCTCCGATCGCGACCAGGACGTGAAGCTTCAGACGCTCGGCGTGAACTTCAGCTACAAGTTCTGACCACAGTGGTCGGCATAGCCGAGTTCGTGCGCCGCAACGCGGCTCCGCGTGGACGGCAATTTCATTGGAAGCAAGGCAGGCCGGCGCCCGCAGGGGGCGGGGGGAATGGGTAGGGCCTGATGGACGCCGGCCGCGGCAGATCAAATCCGCCGCGTGGACAACCCTAACGAACCCTTCGGAGGGCGTAATTCCGTGATCGCGCCACTATCCAGGAATCAAGTCGAATTGGTCTTTCCGGCCGGCATTGCGGCGAGGCACTCTTCCAGCCGCTCCAGCCGCGCCTTCTGCCACCGCAAGCTGCAAGCGATGTCGTGGAGCGTCCCCTTGCCCTTCAAATTGGCGGCATCGATCAAGTCCAACTCCAGCTGCATGATCTCGCGCCGCAATTCCTGCGCCTCGGCTTCCCGCAGCCCTTTGATCCACCCTGCTCCGCGCATGGCCGCACGCATTCTGCCGTCAATGCAGGATGATCTTGGCAACGAAATGCTAACGAGAACGGTTCGGACAATCTCGCATTTTAAATATCGCTAATATATTCGTGGCAGTGCAATTTTGCGCTGTCTTCTTCGCGGAAGGAGGCTCGCCCCCTAAACATGGCTTGACGGCTTCCGGCTGACACCTGAAAAGGGCGCGCCTGCGGACGTGGCGGAATTTGGTAGACGCAAGGGACTTAGAATGCGGCGCCGGCCGTCCTTAGGTGTCCGGCGCTGTCCCGACAGGCCCGCATTTCCGGGCATGTGCGCTGAGCAACAGCTAGCCTTGTCCTATCCCATCACGACCCATACTTTAGTGTTCAGTGCCAATTTCGGTGCCAACTTGATGGTTTGGGGAATCCAGCATGGCGACGGGTGTCGGCCTGAAAAAGGTATCCGCGAATCTGTGGGAAATGCCCCAGCCGCTGGGGAGTTTCGCCGGCGAGCTGCTGAAGCGCGGACGGTCCGGGCGTTCCAGATCCTTGCTGAGCGCATCGAGCCCGGTCTGACCTATCCAGCCTATTTTCTCCTGGCCCATGCCGTTGAGGTCGTCCTCAAGTCGTATTTGGCCGCCGATGGCGTCTCAAAGCGGGATCTGCGCTTCAAGCCGTATGGCCACGACATCGACTACATTTTCACGGAGTGCGAGCGGCGCGGCCCTGTCGTGAGCGACCGGTTGATGAAGCCGCTGGCCAAGCAGCTTGCCCACATCAACCAAGACTTCGATTTGCGCTATCCTACCGGCTTCAACCTCGCAGTCGCCGGTCCATCCAGTTGCATCCCAGCTGTCGACGATCTGATTGCCTCAATCGCGCCGGCAGTAGAGAAAGCCGCCATCATGGCGCAACTCCAGTTCGCAGCCGACACGCAGCACCTGCGTGGCAGCAAAATTCAGTGGAGCGACTAAGAAGGGATGACCGCAGAACTCGCTGTATCCGTTGTTGCCCTGCTGGTCTCCATCCTGGCGCTTGGCCTGTCGATTTTCTTCTGGCTGCGCCAGTTTCGGCCAATCGTTACGGCGATGGTTCAGACGCACGACGCTGGCAACGAGGCGATTGCCTATAACCTGGTGGTACTGAATTCGGGCTCGATCCCGGCCAAGAACATCAGGTTGATCGTTCGAGACCAGGCGGCGCTTGAGGCCGCCCTTGGCTCCGGCGCCGACGTCGAGACACGACGCCTCTGGCTGGCCTGCTTTGAGCCTTCAACGGTGATTCGGCTTTTGCAGAATGGCGCGCAGACGAAATGCTCCTTCGGCCTCACCCATAGGATTCCGAGGAATAGCTTTTGGAAGCCTCAGGCCGAGTTTCCGATCCAACTCGAATATGAGGGATGGTTCGGTGAGAAATACCGCAGTGATCCGCCGAACGTCTTGCAGATCGCGGACAGCGACAGCTTCACGGGCGGTATGTGGGGGCCAGTGAAAAGAGAATGAACCCGGCCGCCGAAGCGACCGGGCAGGGCTGACGATCAGGCAATCCTGATCCCGCGCGGGAGCGTGTTCCGTCGAATCTGCACAGGTCGCGCAAAGCGGTTCGATGGGTAGATCTCCGCGTACCATTGGCCGCCGCCATGCTCGTTGAGCAGCTCGGCCAATTCATTCGCGAGATCTCGGAGCTTCAGGGCTCTCTGCTCGGCCGTCAGCGGCGCCGCCAGAGCGCGCGATGGTCCCGGGCTGGCTTCCGGTGCCTCCAGAGCGCCCCGCGCACGTCCTGGGCCTGCCGCGGCAGGCAGGGCGGCCATTGCGCCAACTAAGATCGATCGACGGTTGACCCCCCGGTTCATGTCATGCCCTCCCGCGGCTTCGACGGGCTGATGGTCGCCGAACATCGAGGACAGAGCGACCCAAGGGACGGGCATTTCTGGGGAAAAGGCTCGTAATGATCATGTGTGGTTTCTCACTGGTTAAGGGCTGTTCAAGGCCCGCGCGGCGATCGGCGCCGAAGCCGGAGGTTGAACACCTGCCAGTGAGACAGGCCGATGGCATTTAACCGCGAGGTCTGGACAGCACCACCGCCTCCGGCCTATAGAAAGGCCGTTCGCGGCAGCCGCCAAGCTGCGCATCATCCCGCAAGCGGGACAAACGACTTAAGATCGCGCCAACGATTTCGGTCGTCACTGGTCCGGGTGTTCAAGCCCACCGGATACGCTGCCTTCAGGATCGATTCTCGTCAAAGTAACTTCCCCTCCGGGGGAGAAGCTTGTGCACAAGAGCAACAAACAGTGCTGCTTTGTGGCGCCAGGTCTTGACGGTTTTCAGCAAAGAGCCTCAATCACGGGACATCTAAAGCGGGGAACCCCAAGATGCCACTGACTTCTACCCAACCCCCCGGCAAGAAATTCGATGCTCTGGAATCTGGCAATTTTGTTTTGCCCCAAGGTGCCAAGCAAGCAACCATCACGCTCGCCGATCTGGCATATACGATCCAGTTCGACAACGACCCAAAACATACGGAACCGTCGGTCGACGATGCGCCCGGTGCAAATGGCAAATCGCTGACCTTGATCTTCAAGGGCTTCACCGGAGTCCTTCCCTTTGCTTTTCAGAGCCAGGTCGGACATGTCAACGGCAAGCCGCTTTGGTTAGTCATCACGATATCGACCATCGGGGACAACATACCGACGGCGCACCGACTGATCACTTACACCTTCTACACGGAGGCGTGAGATGGCAAACCAGGTCAACAAGCCCACGAACACCAGCCTATCGATGAAGCAACTCGAGGCCAAGGAACGAGGGCTGATCGGCATCGTCTTCGGAACGAAGGAGCATGCGCCGACCAATGTTGCAGGGGTCGCGCTCATCCTGCTGACCGCCCTACTTGGGGCAACCATGTTCTTCCCGCTGGCGGCCGGCGTCGCCGCGGGCAGTATGACAACAGCGCTGCTAAGTGCAATCACCTTCACGATCGGCCTGATGTTTGGCCGCAGCGAAAAGAGCTAAGATCCGCCTCACCACCTCAAAATCCGGCGTCGCGATCCTTATGCCGCCGACGCTTCGCATTCGCCCACCCACGCTTCCGCCCTGATCGCCGGCGGCCTCGATGTTGTTGCAATCAGCCGTCGGTTAGGGCATGCGTCGCATGTGGTCACGCTGTCGGTCTACGCCCACCTCTTCAAGAAGTCGGACGAAGGCGCGGCAGCGGCGATCGAAGCTGCGATGAGAACGGGCGCGGAACAGCAGTAAGGGTCTTCGGTCCCAATTAGGTGCCAATTCCACCCACAGGGCTAGACCGGAACCGCCTTAAGTGCTTGAAATCGCGACGCGCGGACGTGGCGGAATTGGTAGACGCAAGGGACTTAAAATCCCTCGATCTCTGATCGTACGGGTTCGATTCCCGTCGTCCGCACCATCCTTCGCTCCTCGACGAGCCTCCCGAAGCCTTGGCGAAGGAGGACTCAAGCCTTGATCGGGTTGAGCTTCAGATGCTGGATCAGGATGATGGTCTTGGCGTCGGCGATGCGGCCGTCGGCAATGCCGGCGAGCGCCTCGTCGAGCGACATCTCCAGGACCTCGATATCCTCGCCCTCCTCCGGTGCTCCGCCGCCGTCGGAGATGCGGTCGGCCGGCGAATAGCGGGCCACGAAGAACCAGAGCCGTTCCGTGACGCTGCCCGGACTCATGAACGGCGTGAACAGGCGCTCGACATCCTTCAGCCGATAGCCGAGCTCCTCTTCCGCTTCCTTGCGGATGCAGGTTTCCGGATCGTTTTCATCGAGCAGGCCGGCGCAGGCCTCGATCAGCGGCTCGCGATGGCCGCTGACATAGGCCGGATAGCGGAATTGCCGCACCAGGAGCACTGTCGAGCGCTCCGGGTCGAAGGGCAGGATCACCGCGCCGTCGCCGCGGTCGTAGGTCTGGCGGATCTGCGTCTCCCATCGACCGTCGCGGCGGCGATAGTCGAGCACCGTCTTCTTCAGCACCGCCCAGTCGTCGGACAGGATTTCTTCCGAGCGGATGCGGACGCGATCTTCCATGGCGAACTCCGTGCTGGGGCCGGCTAGCGTTAGCGGCGAACCGGCTCCGGCACAATCCCGGGAACCGGCTGGTCCAGCAAGACTTCTCACCGGCTTGTGTCTGGCGCGAAGTACCGGCACTTCCTAGATAGCGGTATCTTCCCAGGAGCCCGCTTCATGACGTCATCGCTTTTCCAGCCGATCACCCTCGGCGACCTTACCTTCCCCAACCGCATCGCGGTAGCGCCGATGTGCCAGTACTCGGCAGAGGACGGCTCCGCCAGCGACTGGCATCTCCATCACTGGATGAATCTCGCCATCTCCGGCGCCGGCATGGTGACCGTCGAGATGACCGACGTCGAGCGGCGCGGCCGCATCTCGCATGGTTGCCTTGGCCTCTACTCCGAGGACAATGAGGCGGCGGCCAAGCGCACGCTCGATGCCGCCAGGCGCGTCGCCGCACCCGACACCAAATTCGGCGTCCAGCTCGCCCACGCCGGACGCAAGGCCTCTTGCCAGCGCCCATGGGAAGGAGGCGGACCACTGAAGCCGGACCAGGATCCCTGGCCGATCGTATCGGCCTCGGCGATCGCCTACGACACGGGCTGGCAGGTGCCTCACGCGCTGGAGGAGGATGAGATCCAGCAAGTCATCCAACGTTTCGCCGACGCGGCCAAGCGGGCCGAGCGCGCCGGCTTCGACTTCATCGAGCTGCACGCAGCCCATGGCTATCTGATCTTCCAGTTCCTGTCGCCGCTCTCCAACCAGCGCACCGACCGCTGGGGCGGCTCGCTGGAGAACCGCATGCGCTTCGCCGTCGAGATCGCCAGGGCGGTGAAGAAAGCCGTCCCGAACCTGATGCTCGGCGCGCGCCTTTCGGTGAAGGAATGGGTCGATGGCGGCTTCGACATCGACGACGCGATCGAGGTGGCCAAGGCGCTGAAGGCGGAAGGCATCGCCTATCTCTGCTGCTCGAGCGGCGGCAATTCGCCATTGCAGCAGCTGCCCAGCGGTCCCGGTTACCAGGTGCACCTGGCGGAAGCCGTGCGCAAGGGCGCTGATATCCCGACGCGCGCCGTGGGACTGATCGACGATCCGAAGCAGGCCGAAGCGATCGTCGCCGACGGCCGCGCCGACATGGTGGCGCTGGCGCGCGCCTTCCTCGCCGATCCGCGCTGGGGCTGGCGCGCGGCAGCGACGTTCGGCGAGCAAATCCGCCCGGCGCCGCAGCTGGCGCGGTCGGTGACGACGATGCAGCACTGGATGAAGGAGGCCGGCTGAGCAGCTGTTTCGATGAGGTGACGTAAGGGCTGAGACCTTTGGGCGCAGGGGCTCCGTCACGATTGCAACCAATTTGGCCGCTTTGCGTTGGCGGCCATGACAGACAGCAAGCCATTTGAAAAGCCGGTGGTGGTCGAGCTCGGCCATGTCGGCAAGTATCGCCAGATAAGCAGCACCCGCGAAGCCGCCGAGTGCCTGATGACGGTGTGGCCGCTCAACCGCGGCCCGCGGCATCGTGATGCGCTCGACACTTGCCTCAAGGCGCTGGAAGGTTATCGTTCGACGGCGGACGCACGCCGCGCATTGATCGAGGCAGCCGAGGAATCGGAAGTGCTGGTTCCCGAAGACAGGTTGCCTGACGAAAAGCTGCATTGAGCAAGCAGGGGTTTTCTCGACCGGAGGATTCCATGGCGAAACTGACTTACAAGATCGTCGAGCATGACGGCGGTTGGGCCTACAAGGTGGGCTCCACTTATTCAGAAACATTTCCCACGCATCAGGACGCCCTGCGCGCCGCCGAAATTGCCTCGGCCGAGCAGCAGATCGCCGGCACCACGGACGGCATCCAGTACGAGGATTCCGAGGGTATCTGGCACGACGAACTGGCCGACGGCCGCGACCGGCCGCAGACCGAAGTCTCGGATTGATGGCCGAAGCCTCGGACTAATTCATTCCGCGCCGCGACCGGCCAAGCCCTACCACGCATGTCGCCCAAAAGTGCGAAGCGGTTTTGGGCGACATGCGTCAAAACAAGGATTTAAGCGCGTCGCCCGAATCCGTTTCGGCGCGATGCGCTTCGACGTCGGCCGCGCGCTGGCGCATGTTATTTGCCGCAATACTGGTCGTTGACATTCAACCCGGCGTTCGCATCGGGTCCGGCCGTGTCCGAGGCGCATGGGCCGACGGGTCCCTGATTGCCAAGGCTGTCGAGCCCGCTAGCTTGCCCATTGGAATAGATGCTGCCGGTGGTGTACGGATCGATCGGCACCCGCTCGCGCGACACCGGACGATCGCTGTGCCACCACCACCATGCATCGTCGGACGACTGCGCCGTTGCCGAGCCGGCCATGGCCAGCACGAGCGCCGAGGCTGCAAGAACTTTCTTAAGCATTGGAGTCTCCGTTCGGTTTATCGCCTAAGGATTGATGGCGACCCGAATGAAACCCTGGGTTGGATAAGAGGTTCCCAGAGAAAATCCCAGGTGGAACAAGTCGCTCGACACGTTTACGTGACGAGATCGTGAGCCGCCGGAACATTTCGACCTGGCTGATCGGCGCAATTGCCGTTTCAGGCCGCGCCGGCGAACGCACGTGCGGCGATTCGTTGGATGAAGGCGGCCACGCGTTCCGGCTCGACGAATTGCGGCATGTGCCCAAGCCCCTCGACCCGTTCGAAGTCGAGTTCCTTGATCTTTCCCCGCACGGGCTCGCCATGGATCGCGATGTTGACGACGCGGTCCTCCGCGCCGAACAGAATGCCGGCCGGCACGGCGATCTCGCCATAGCGCCGCTCGGTGCGGCCGAGATCCTCTTCGACCGCCACAAAGTCGGTCGAAGTCGCCAGGAAATGGGCGGGCCGCAGCCCAAGCCAGCCGCCGCCCGCGATCATATAATCCTGAGGCACCGTCTGCGGCGCGAATATGAATTTCATCGTCGGCACCGCACATCGCAGGCTGGCCGGTATCGCCACGGTATAGGCCAGGACCCGACGCCACAGGCGCGAGGGAATGTAGAGCAGGTCGAATTTCTGGCGCACCCTTGCCTCCAGGTGCGTAAGCGGCGCGAGCAGCGCGATGCCGGAAATCGCTTCCGGATGCTCCACCGCCAAAGTGAGCGCGATGGCACCGCCGAGCGAATGGCCGACAACCAAAGGCCGCTCCAGCCGGAGTTCCTCGATAAAGCGCCGAACCACTTCGGCCTGTTCGGGCAGACGGCCGCTCGCCCCTGTCGCCCGGACCGAGTATCCCGAACCCGGCCGGTCCAGTGCGATCAGCCTGTGGCCGGCGCCGAAACGTCCGAACAGCGTATGGCGGAAATGGTGAAGCTGGGCGCCAAGCCCGTGCAGGAAGACGATCGGCCTGCCCTCGCCTTCTTCGACATAGTGAATGCGGTTGCCGTCGATGTCGACGAACCTGCCGCAAGCCGGCACCAGCCTTTCGGCCCTGGCAGCGATCCGCCATGTCGCAAGCATCAGCGCAAGCACGACGCCAGCCGCCGCAACGAATAGCCCGCCGACCAGCCACAACAAGATCGATATCAGCATCTTCCACCCGAGCCGGACCGCCGCAGCTTACCCGCAACCGTCTCTGCCACAAGAGCCGACCTTGCCTGCGCATTGCAGCCGGCTGCCCGCCGCGTTATCTCAGGCGACCTTGTTTCCGGAGTGAACCATGCCTGAAATCGTCACCGCCGCCATGCTCGTCATCGGCGACGAGATCCTCTCCGGCCGCACCAAGGACAAGAACATTGGCCATCTCGCCGACATCATGACCGCGATCGGCATCGACCTTAAGGAAGTCCGCATCGTTCCCGACGAGGAGGACGAGATCGTCGCAGCGGTCAACGCGCTGCGCGCCCGCTATACCTATCTCTTCACCACCGGCGGCATCGGCCCGACGCATGACGACATCACCGCCGACTCCGTCGCCAAGGCCTTCGGCGTGCCTTGCGAATACGACGCCAAGGCCTACGGCATGCTCGAAGCAAGCTATGCCCAGCGCGGCATCGAGTTCACCGAGGCGCGCAAGCGCATGGCGCGCATGCCGCGCGGCGCCGACCACATCGACAATCCGGTATCGATCGCGCCCGGCTTCCGCGTCGGCAATGTCCACGTGATGGCCGGCGTGCCGTCCATCTTTCAGGCAATGCTCGACAATGTCGTGCCGACGCTCAAGGCCGGTACCAAGATGCTCTCGGCCACCGTGCACTGCCCTTTCGGCGAAGGCTTGATCGGTGGGCCGCTGGCCGAGATCCAGAAGGCGCATCCCGACACCATCATCGGCTCCTACCCGAAATACGGCGACGGCAAGTTCTGGACCGAGCTTGTGGTCCGCGCCCGCAGCGAAGATGCTCTCGAGGCCGCGCGCCGGGACGTGGAGGCCATGGTGGCGGGCTTGTCGGCGGCGAGCTGAACCCGACCGCGACGGTCGCCGTCAGACCGGAACCAAGCAGGATAGGCAGGCGTTTTCTTCCGGCACGCAACGAGCGGAAAAGGCGCGTATGCGTTGGCAATGTGACGGCCGGAGGCGCATCATCTCGCGCCGGCACTTCTTTTGAGGGATGTCATGCGCTTCAAGACGATCGTCGCCATTCTGCAGAACGAACAGGACGCCGAGCGTGTGCTCGACTGCGCCATTCCGCTGGCCGAGCGGTTCGAGAGCCATCTCGTCGGCATCCATGCCGAAGCGCTTCCCGTCCCTTACACGTCGGCCACCGGTTTCCCCGACACGGAATTCCTGCAGGTCTCGGCCGAGATGAACAAGGAGCGCGCCGACAAGCTGCAGGCGGTCTTTGTCAGGCGCATCGAGGATTCCGGCCTGTCCTTCGAATGGCGCAGCCTGGAAAGCTTCTCCGGCGACAGCGCGCTGGCCGGCATGTCGAGCGTGCGCGCGGCGGATCTGATCATCGCCGCGCAGCGCGAGACCGGCGGCGACCCGGGTGCTGATGTCGACACGCTGGTCTATGACGCCGGCCGGCCGGTGCTGGTCGTGCCGCATGCCGGGCCGCTCATCACCACCTTCAGGCGCGTGCTGCTTGCCTGGAACGGCAGCAAGGAGGCGGCTCGCGCCGCATTCGACGCCCTGCCCTTCATCAGCGAAGCGGACAAGACCGACATCCTCGTCATCGATCCTCCGGAGACGCTGGACGAGGCTTCCGAGGCGGCAGGCGCCGAGATCGCGGCCGCCATGTCCCGCCATGGCGCCAATGTCAGCGTTTCGGTGCAGAAGTCGAATGGAGCCTCGGTCGACGACATCATCCAGCAGAGGATTGCCGAATCCGGCGCCGATCTGCTGGTGCTCGGCGCCTACAGCCACTCCTGGCTGCGCCAGCTTCTGTTCGGCGGAGTCACCCGCACCGTGCTGCGCACCGCAAACATAGCCGCCTTCCTGTCGCGATAAGCATGTCTCCCCAAAGTGGGAACCGCTTTCGGGACAAAGACATGCATCAAACAAGAACTTAATGCATGTCGCCCAAAGTGCGCAGCGGTTTTGGGAGAACGACATGCATCAAACAAGAAAGCGCTCGCTTGAACGCGTTTCAGCGCGACGCGCTTAAGTCCACAGCCATCGCCAGTTGCCACCTTGCCAAGGCTGGCGCTTTCCGGCTAATTCCGCCTGCATTCCATCGTATTTTGCGCGCTGCGGCGCGCCTGCGGAGTGCGCGTACCATGTCCCTTCCCGAAAAAGCCTTCCCAGTCTCCTGGGACCAGTTCCACCGCGATGCCCGCGCGCTTTCCTGGCGGCTCTCCGGCGCCAACAAGGGTCAGTGGAAAGCGATCGTCTGTATCACACGCGGCGGCCTCGTGCCGGCAGCCATCATCGCACGCGAGCTTGGTATCCGCGTTATCGAGACGGTCTGCGTCGCCTCCTATCACGACTACACGAGCCAGGGTCAGTTGCAGGTGCTGAAGGAGATCTCCCCCTCGCTTCTTGCCGAGGACGGCGCCGGAGTCCTGATCATCGATGACCTCACCGACACCGGCAAGACGGCGGGCATCGTGCGCGCCATGATGCCGAAGGCGCATTTCGCGACGGTCTATGCCAAGCCGAAGGGCCGACCGCTGGTCGATACATTCGTCACCGAGGTCAGCCAGGATACCTGGATCTATTTCCCGTGGGATATGGGCTTCACCTACCAGAAGCCGATCGCTGACGATCACGCCGGCTGAGCGGGCGGCATATTTTCCAATAATCCGGCCTTGAAGGCACAGTCATGCCCCGGAATCGCGCGCGGTGAGCACAACTACCTCGCGGCATTGACTTTTTCTGGTGAAATTTCCCGATCGAGTGAAGTTTTTTACTTTTAAAGCCCATAATTCGCCGTAGGATTCGTAAGGCGGCAAACGATTCTGAGGGCTTGGGCAAGCTTCTGCAATGTTGACGAGGCCGACGACGCACAACCAGATGGCCGACAGAGTCCGACGGCTCTTCGGCACCGCGCCTTTTCGCCTGCAGGTTGCCGCTTTGCCCTGGCGCGAAGGTGACAGCGGTGTCGAGATCATGCTGATCACCAGCCGCGACACCGGGCGCTGGGTCCTGCCCAAGGGCTGGCCGGAGGCAAGGGAGCCGCTTTGCGAAGCCGCCGCCCGCGAAGCGGGCGAAGAGGCGGGCTTGCGCGGCCCCGTCTCGCATCTCGAGGCCGGCCGCTACTTCTACGCCAAGGTCCTGGCATCCGGTGAGGAGGTGCCTTGCGAGGTGCTGGTCTTCCCGCTCAAGGTCGATCGCGTCGCCGATCACTGGAAGGAGAAGCGCGCCCGTACCCGCAAGTGGGTCGGCTCCGCCGAGGCCGTTCGCATGGTCAACGAGCCCGATCTTTGCCAGATCATCGCCTATTTCTGCGCCGACCCGCATAGATTCGCCTGAGTCATCGATCTATAAAGGTATATGCGCTTGACGAGCGCGCCGCGCGTTGCGGCGCGTGGGTATCGGTGCTTTGTTTGCTGCTAGAGTGCAGATTCGGCTAACGGCGTCGATCGATGACGAACCCCACGCAACCACTTGAAGAAAATTCCGGTGAAGACACGCGAGAGCACCGCCAACGCGTGCTCAAGGGCGGGACGATCATCACCAGTATTCAGAATTCCGAGGTCAGTTGCACCTTGCGCAATCAGAATCCCGGCGGCGCCGAACTGAAAGTCGCGCCGGACGCGCGCGTTCCCGATCGTTTCCTCCTCTATGTGCCGGTCGACGGTGTGGCTTATCGGGCGGAAGTCCGCTGGCGCCGCAACGATCGCGTCGGCGTCAGGTTCACGGGCACCGAGCCCAAGCCCAAGCTGCATTACGGCTGACGATCCGCTTGCAGGCCAGCAAGGCGTCCGGCCGCGGCCGGATGCCTTCCCTTTCTTACATGGCGAGTCCCTTGGTCAGCTCGAGCGCCTGCCGCTCGAACAGCCGCCTGTAGACGCCGCCGTTCAGCCGGATCAGCTCGTCATGCGAACCCTCCTCGATGACGCGGCCGCGGTCGAAGACCAGCAGCCTGTCGAGCGCCCGCACGGTCGAGAGCCGGTGCGCGATGACCAAGGTCGTGCGCCCGACCATCAGCCGCTCCATCGCCTTCTGGATGAGCACCTCCGATTCCGAATCGAGGCTCGATGTCGCCTCGTCGAGGATCAGGATGCGCGCATCGGCCAGGAAGGCGCGCGCGATCGCCACGCGCTGGCGCTCGCCGCCCGACAGCTTCACGCCGCGCTCGCCGACCAAGGTCCCGTAGCCCTTGGGCAGATTGACGATGAAGTCGTGCGCGCTGGCGAGCTTCGCCGCGTGCTCGATCTCGGCCTGCGTGGCGCCCGGCCTGGCATAGGCGATATTCTCGGCCAATGACCGGTGGAACAGGATCGGCTCCTGCTGCACAATGGCGATCTGGCTGCGCAGCGATGCCTGCGCCACCTGCGAGATGTCCTGGCCGTCGATCAGGATCCTGCCCCCATTCACGTCATAGAGGCGCTGGATCAGCTTGACGAAGGTCGTCTTGCCCGATCCCGAATGCCCGACCAGTCCGATGCGTTCGCCCGCGGCGATCTCGGCCGAGAAGTCGCGATAGAGCGGCAGCCGGTGGTTGCCGTAGTGGAACGTCACCCTGTCGAAGGCGATGCGGCCTTTCGTGATGCGGATCGGCGCGGCACCAGTGAGGTCCTCGATGCCGAGCGGTTCGGACTGGAAGTCGACCAGTTCCTCCATGTCGTTGATCGAGCGCTGCAGGTTGCGGATATGCGTGCCGATGTCGCGCAGATAGCCTTGCAGGACGAAGAACGACGTGAGCACGAAGGCGACATCGCCGGCGCTCGCCTGACCCCATGACCACAGCATGAGGGCGAGACCGATGACGGCGGCTCTCAGCAGCATCAGCATGGTGCCTTGCGTGGTGCCGTTGGCCGTGCCGCGCACCCAGGTGCGGCCGGTACGCAGGCGCCATTTGGCGACGATGCGGGCAAGCCGCGCCTCTTCGCGGACTTCGGCGCCAAAACCTTTGACCACCGCGTTGCAGCTCACCGCGTCGGCCAGCGCGCCGCCGAGGCGCGTGTCCCAGCTATTGGCAAGCCGCGCCGCCGGCGCGACATAGCCGAGCGACAGCATGGCGGTGACGGTGATGAACAGCACCGAGCCGCCGGCGACCACCAATCCCATCATCGGCCAGAACCAGCCGAGCAGCAGCGTCGAGCCGACCAGCATGACGAGCGACGGCAGCAGCGCGATCAGGATCGTGTCGTTGAGCAGGTCGAGCGCCCACATGCCGCGCGTGATCTTGCGCACGGTCGATCCGGCAAAGCTGTTGGCGTGCCAGTCCGTCGAGAAACGCTGCACCCGGTGGAAGGCGTCGGCGGCGATATCCGACATCATCTTGAGCGTCAGCTCGACGATGCCCATGAAGGCTGCATTGCGCAGCACGACACCGGCCAACGCCAGCGCCATCAGGGTGGAGAATGCCGCCATTGCCGCGTGCCAAGCGACCTCGTCGGCGCCGGCGCTGCTGGCGACCGCGTCGACCAGCCGGCCGGAATAGAGCGGCGTCAGCACGTCGGCGAGCGTTGAGAGCAGGAACGCCCCCATGATAAGCGACAGTCGCCAGGGCTGGCGGCGCCAGTGACTGAACGTGAAGCCGAGCACGCTGCGGAAGGCGCTCGCGCGCAGATCGATCTTGAAACGAGCCATAATGTCACCCGGGCGCAGACAGGCCCGGTCCCGGTAAAGTCAAATTGGAAAACCCGCGCCGGCGCCGTGGGCACCTGGGAATGCGGAGGTTCGGCATGGCTGGGCGCTCGCCAAGAGGCGGCGACCGGCAGCGGAAAACGCGTGTTCTGCGACCGGCTTTCCGAAGGAACTTCGGACGGCCAGTACAGACCTAGGCTTCGCGGCCTTGCATAACGATGTCAAATCCTGCCATACGGTCCTCCCAGGAGGGAATCGCGGAAGGGCTCTTATAGAGACGCCTCAGCGCCCCGCCAAGACAGGTCGCCGCCAAAACGGCGTCTGGTCCAAGCACTGGTACCATTTTGCAACAACGGCGGGTTGTGGCGTCCTGGCATTCAAGCAGCAGGTACCCGCTCCAGCCGCATGTAGCGTCCGTCCGTCGAGGTCCTGAAGCCGAGCTTCTCGTAAAGGCTGTGGGCGTCGTTGGTCGAGAGGCTCCAGTGCGATACGGTCCTCACTTCGGGATGGTCGATGAGCGCTTGTACCAGCCGCCTGCCGATGCCCCGCCCGCGATGCTCCGGCCAGATGATGACGTCGGCCAGATAAGCAAAGACCGTGTAGTCGGTGATCGCTCGGGCAAAGCCAACCTGCTTGCTGTCGATATAGGCGCCGACGCAAAGCGAGTGGGCGAAGGCCCGACGATGCATCTCGTCGTTGCGCGCGCTACCCCAATAGCTTGCCATCAACTGGTCCGAAGTCGCCCGGAAGTCGACCCGCGACAGGTCGAAGCTGATTTCAACGTCAGGCATGGCTAAGCCGATATGCTGGCGGTTCGCTAGCCGCGGTCCCTGAACCGGTTGGTGATCGGGTAGCGGCGGTCGCGGCCGAAGTTCTTCTTGGTGATCTTCACGCCGGGCGCTGCCTGCCGGCGCTTGTACTCGGCGATGTAGAGCAGATGCTCGACACGGGTCACCGTCGCCCGGTCATGGCCGCGCGCGACGATGTCGTCGACGCTCATCTCGTTCTCGACCAGGCACTCGAGAATGTCGTCAAGCACCGGATAGGGCGGCAGCGAATCCTGGTCAGTCTGGTTTTCCCGCAATTCCGCCGACGGCGCCTTGTCGATGATGTTCTTCGGGATCACCTCGCCCGACGGGCCCAGCGCGCCCGGCGGCACGTGCTCGTTGCGCCAGCGTGCCAGCGCATAGACCTGCATCTTGTAGAGGTCCTTGATCGGGTTGAAGCCGCCGTTCATGTCGCCATAAAGCGTGGCGTAGCCGACCGACATCTCGCTCTTGTTGCCGGTGGTGACGACCATCGAGCCGAACTTGTTCGAGATCGCCATCAGGATCGTGCCGCGCGCGCGGCTCTGCAGGTTTTCCTCGGTGATGCCCTCTTCCGTGCCTTCGAAAAGCTGGGTGAGCGCATGCTTGAAGCCTTCGACGGGCTCCGAGATCGGCACGATATCGTAGCGGCAGCCGAGCGCTCGGGCGCAGTCCTCGGCATCCTTCAGCGAGTCCTTCGAGGTATAGCGATAGGGCATCATGACGGTGCGCAGCCGCTCCTCGCCGAGCGCGTCGACGGCAAGCGCGGCGCAGATCGCGGAGTCGATGCCGCCGGAGAGGCCGAGCACCACGTTCCTGAAGCCATTCTTGTTGACGTAGTCGCGCAGGCCGAGCATGCAGGCCCGGTAATCGGCCTCTTCCCGCTCCGGAACCTTCGACATCGGCCCTTCCGAGCATACCCAATGGTCGCCTTTTCGCTTCCACGTGGTCACGGCGACCGCTTCCTCGAACTGGCTCATCTGGAAGGCAAGCGTCTTGTCGGCGCCGATGGCGAAGGACGCGCCGTCGAAGATCAGCTCGTCCTGGCCGCCGAGCTGGTTGGCGTAGATCATCGGCAAGCCGCATTCGATCACCTGCCTGATGACCACCTGGTGGCGGACATCGACCTTGGCGCGATAATAGGGCGAACCGTTCGGCACCAGGAGGATCTCGGCACCGCTTTCGGCCAGCGTCTCGCAGACGGCTATGTCGCCCCAGATGTCCTCGCAGATCGGAATGCCGAGCCGCACGCCGCGAAAATTCACCGGCCCCTGCAGTTCGGGTCCGGCCTGGAAGACGCGCTTCTCGTCGAACTCGCCATAGTTCGGCAGGTCGAGCTTGTAGCGCTCGGCGATGATCTTGCCGCCATCGGCAAAGACGATCGAATTATGCGTTCCCGTCTTGCGCTTCAGCGGCGTGCCGATGATGAAGCCGGGGCCGCCGTCGGCGGTGTCCTTGGCGAAATCCTCCGCCGCCTTTTCGCAAGCTTTCAGGAACGCCGGCTTCAGCACCAGGTCTTCCGGCGGATAACCGGCAAGGAAGAGTTCCGTGTAGAGCACGAGGTGGGCGCCTTGGCGGGCCGCATCCGCCCTCGCCTCGCGCGCCTTGGCAAGATTGCCGGCGACATCGCCGACGGTCGGATTGAGCTGGGCGACGGCGATGCGCAGGATGTCGGGAGCGATCTGGGTCATGCCTGCGGGTTTAGCGTGGCCGAATTCGCCGGGCAATGATGATTGGTTGTGCCACCCCGGACCTGATCGGTGAATGCAATGGTTCCGGCCGGCAGCCGCAGGCGGTCAGACCTGCTCGCCCATATATTCGCGCAGCGTTTCCGGCGAATGGTTCTCGCCGATCGACATCGCCAGGATGCGCGAGATGTGCCGGCGCGGCAGCCCGGTTTCAGCCGCCCATCGGTTGATCTGCGCCTGGATCTTGTCGAGGTCCCGCTTCGAGGTCGGGCTCTCGGCGATGTCGAGGCCGGCGTCGCGCAGCGCAGCCGCCATGTCGGTCGAGACGATGAAGGTGTCCCACTCCAGCCAGCGCAGAAAATACTGGCCGGTGTTGCCGCCCAGCCGGCTGCCGTGCTTGGCGAGATAAGCAGTCAGCCCGACCTGATCGTCTGCCGGCCATTCGGCGAGGAACTTGCCGAAGCCGCCATGCTCCTTCGAGACCTGATCGACGAAGGCGGCATTGTCGCGCACGGATTTGATCTTCTGCGGGTTGCGCACGATGCGCTTGTCGGATGCCAGCTCGTGCCAGAAATCGTCCGGCTGGAACAGGAGCCGCTTCGGCTCGAAGCCAAGGAAGGCCTCCTCGAAGCCCGGCCACTTCTGCTCGATGACGCGCCAGACGAAGCCGGCGGCAAAGATGCGCTCGGCCATGGTGGAGAGGATGCGATCATCGGGGATTTTCGCTACAGCCGCATTGTCGGGCATCGGCCCGAGCAGCGACGCCAGCGCCTCTTCACCACCCTTGCGCTTTGCCGCCCGGGCACGGATTTTCTGGAAATCGGCCATCTCCGCCCTCGATTGTTCAGGCAATCTATCACTTCCCGTCAGAGCCGGTAGCCTCTACCTCTATAAGCAATTCCTGGAAGAGTGCATTGCGGTTTCCGTCGGGAATTGCGTGGAAACAAAAATGCAGGCCCGACTGATGATGGAGGCATCATGAGCAAGACGATCGACGATCTGGCAAATCGCTGGCTGAAGCGGAAACCCGAAGGCCTCTCTGCCCTGGAGAGCCGCGTCCTGCAAAGTGCGCTCGACCGCACCACCGTTACGCGCGACACCAACAAGGCCGTCGCCTTCCATCAGACCTATGGCGACCGTATCGCTGACACTATCGCAAGGATCGGCGGCTCGTGGTCCTTCATCCTTGGCTTCATCGCATTCCTTATCTTTTGGACCTTCGGCAATGTCTGGCTGCTCTCGCGCGACGCCTTCGACCCCTATCCCTTCATATTCCTCAATCTGGTGCTCTCCATGGTGGCCGCCCTGCAGGCGCCGGTGATCATGATGTCGCAGAACCGCCAGACCGAGCGCGACCGCATCGACGCCGCCCACGACTACGAGGTCAACCTGAAGGCGGAGATCGAGATCATGGCCCTGCATGAGAAGCTCGACGAGCTGCGCCACAGCGAGATCATCGGCATGCGCGACGAGATCCTGCGCATGGCCGAGCAGATCAGGCGGATCGACGAGAAGCTCGCGGCTCGCCCGTCACCGCAATGACCGAAGTCGTCCATCGCCTCATCGAGCAATACGGCCTGATCGCGGTCTTCCTGGGTTGCGTCGCCGAGGGCGAAAGCGCCGCCATCCTGGGCGGCTTCTTCGCGCATCAGCAGGTCTTCGTGCTGTGGCAGGCTTTTCTGGCCGCGTTTCTTGGCGCCTTTGCCGGCGACACGTTCTTCTTCATTCTCGGCCGCAACTTTGCCGATCATCCCTATGTCGTCAGGCTGCGCAACCGGCCAGGCTTCCGGCACGCGTACCGCCTGCTCAACACCCACCCCAACATTTACGTGCTGACCAACCGGTACATCTACGGCATGCGCCTTGTCGGCGGCATCGCCGCCGGGCTGTCAACAGTGTCGCTGCCGCGCTTCGTCATCCTGAACGCCATCTCGTCGGCGGTCTGGGCGGCACTCTTCGGCACGCTCGGCTATGTCTTCGGCCTCAGCGCGGAGCACTTGGTCGGCCAGGCGCTCATTCGCCACGAACGCCTGCTCGTCGCGCTGGCGGTTGGTCTCGGCGTCGCCATCCTTGCGTGGCTGGTCGCGCACCGCGTGGCCGGAAGGGAACGTGCCAAGGACGCGGGAGACGACCAGTTGGATCGCCAGTCTTGAGCCTATGCCGGCAAGATCAGATCGGCGCCCCGACGATGCGTTCGATCAGGGCGATGCCCCAGACACCTGCGGCAATCACGATCGAAATCAGCACGGCCAGCGACCCGCAGTCCTTGGCGAGCTGAATCTCGATGTGAAATTCGCGGGAAATGGCGTCGCACGCTGCCTCGATGCCCGTGTTGATGACCTCGACCATGATCATCAGCAGGACCGCACCGATCAGCAAGGCATAGCCGCGCCATGATACCGAAATGAACCAGCCGGCCGGCAGGGCAAGCGCAAGCAGCAGCAGTTCCTGCTGGAATGCCTCCTCGTGGGCAGCCAGCTTGCGGAAGGCCCGCACCGAATTGATGAAAGCGTCGATCAGCCGCTGCATGCCCAGCCCTTTCCGAGTCACAGGCAGGGGATATCGCAACGGTCGGATCAAGGGAATAAGACAACCGGCGCAAAAATCATTCGTCCGAAACCTTGATCGACGGCGTCGACTTCGGGAACTGCGGCAGTCCGTCTTCGATCGCGTAGTAATCTCCCTTGTCGCCGACGAAGATGTGGCTATCGGCCGAAAGACCGGTCGGCTTGTCGAACGAACCGGCCATGATCGAGATGGTGTCCAGCTCGTTGTGCTTCCAAAACAGCACGGAGCCGCAGCTGCGGCAGAAGCCGCGTTTCGCAACATCGGAAGCGCCGTACCAGGTAAGCGCGTCGGCCCCTTCTATATCGATGTCGGCATCTTTCGAGGAGGTCGCAGCAACGAAATGGCCGGTTTGCTTGCGGCATTGCGAGCAATGGCAATAAACCACGCCGCGCAATGGACCTCTCGTCCGGAAACGCACTGCCCCGCACAGGCATGATCCGCTGCGATTTGCGTCCATTTCCGTCCCTCCTTCGACGTCGTTCGCCTCGATGGTGCCAGACAAGATTCCAGTTTTGCAGTTGCCGGGCGCAGGCAAATGCGACACCGAAAAGGCCTCTTGCAAAAGCCGTGTCCGCATCGAATTACATCCTGTGGTAGCAGAGACAGTGAGGAAATGCAGGCCATTAAGGAAACATTAGCGCAACTGCATCTATGATTCCTGCAAGCGAAGGTCGTGTTGGGGACGCGCCGTCGCATTCGCAATTTTTTGATTCAAATCCCCGTGTAGGCGACTCACGGCGGTGGCAGGTCTCCGGTCGCACTGAAGGGTAGTGAACAGACTATGCAGCCGGCAGCCGTCTCGACCGATAGGAATAGCGACATCGCCAGCACTGTTGTGGCGACCATGCGCCAGCTCGGCGTGCTTGGCCTGCCGCGCAACTACGAGATCTTCTACGAGGTGCTCAGCGGCAGCAACCACGAGCTCAGCCTTGCCGTCGTCTCTTTGAGCAACCGGCCGACGCAGGAGGATCTCGACCGCATCGGGCGCACTTTCTTTCCGCAGCACCACGGCCCCACCATTGTCGAGCACGCCCGCGAGATGGTCGCCAAGGAGCTCGAGGATATCGCCGCGCTGTTGCGGAGCGAGCGCACGCATATCGAGAAATACGGCCGCATCCTAGACGAGACTTCGAGCGGCTTGAGCAATCGAAGCCTGCTTTCGCAAGAGCTGCTGCAGAAAATTGCCGGCGCCATGTCTGCGGCCACCAGTTCGACGCTGGATCACAACCGCCAGATCGCCAGCACGCTCAGCGAGAAGACCGCCGAGCTCGAAAGCGTCAAGTCGAAGCTCGAGGAATACAAGCGGCTGGCCGATACCGATCCGCTGACGCAGATCTGGAACCGCCGCGCCTTCGACAAGGAAATCACCCGCATCTACAACAGCAACCGCGGCATCCTGTTCAACGCGCTGATCCTTGCCGACATCGACCGCTTCAAGGACATCAACGACCGTTACGGCCACCCGGTCGGCGACAAGATCATCCAGATCGTCGCCGAGATTTTCCGGTCCAGCGTTCGCGCCGACATGTTCGTGGCCCGCACGGGCGGCGAGGAGTTCGCGCTCATCGTCGAAGGGGCCAGCGAGGACACCACTTACGAGATCGCAGAGCGCATCCGCGTGCTGATCGAACAGACGCCGTTCACCAGCAGCCAGACCGGCATGAACTACGGCACGGTGACGGTGTCGATGGGCATCTGCATGGCTTCCGAGGCGGACAGTCCCGAAGACCTCTACACCAAGGCCGACCGGGCGCTTTACCGCTCCAAGGTCAGCGGCCGCAACCGCGTGACCAGGCATTCGACCATGGCCGGTCGCGCCGGCAAGGGCTGGCTGCTCTACAAGAAAGACTGATATTAGCGGAGCCGGTCCCTTTCCAAATGAATTTCTGTGGACTATATTTTCCACAGAAATGAAGGGTGCGCTCATGCAACGTCCAGTCGCCGCCGCGACGGCGGCGGAAAATGTCGTCGTCACCAAGGCCACGCTGCGCGCGGCCGACCTGCTCGACATCACGGCAAGGACGCTGGCATCGGTCATCGGCGTCTCGGAAGCGACGGTCTCGCGCATGCGCAAGCAGGAATTCCTGCTCGAGCGCGGCACCAAGCCGTTTGAGCTGGCGGTGCTGTTCGTGCGGCTGTTCCGCTCGCTCGACGCCATCGTCGGCGGCGACGAGACCGTTGCCCGGGCATGGCTGAAGAACCCGAACACGGCGCTCGACGGCACGCCGCTCGAAAAGATCCTGACCATTGCCGGACTTGTCGATGTCATTGCCTACCTGGACTCCCGACGCGCTCTCGTCTGAGGCCGTCAGGCTCGAAGGCAAGTACTGGCGGATGGTCGAGGCGCAGCACCGCGTCTCGACCCTGAAGCTCGTCGACACGCTCGACGAGCAGGGCCTGCTGGAAGACCTCATCGAGGAAACCAAGCCGCAGATTCCGCTGGAGTGCCGCCACCTCCATTATCTGCTCGCCACGCCGTTCCGCTACGGCTCGATCTATCCGCACGGCTCGCGCTTCCGCCGCGCGGGCAAGACCAAGGGCGTCTACTACGCCGCCGAGACGGTGCTGACGGCGGTGGCGGAAATGGCCTTCTACCGGCTGCTGTTCTTCGCTGAGTCGCCCCAGACGCAATGGCCGCACGACGCGGCCGAATACACCGCCTTTGCCGCGGCGATCAAATGCGAGAAGGCGATAGACCTCACCCGGCCGCCGCTCGACCGCGACGAGAAGGTATGGACGCATCCGACCGATTATGCCGCGTGCCAGGTCATCGCCGATGTCGCGCGCGAGGCCGAGATGCAGGCGATCCGCTACCGCTCGGCGCGCGACGCGAAGGGCGCCAATGTCGCGCTCCTGACGTGCAAGGGCTTTGCCCGGACCAGGCCGCTGGAGCCGCAGACCTGGCGCATCCGCATCGGCGCGTTCGGCATCCAGGCGATCTGCGAATTCCCGGACAGGCGGCTGGAGTTCTCAAGGACCAGCTTCGCCGACCCCAGGCTGGCGAACATGCGCTGGGAGCGCGGGCGCTAAGCCAGTATGTTCACGGCGCGCGCGGCCACCAGCGCGATCGTCAGCAACGAGATCATCGCCTCGGCCATCATCAAAAGCTTGGCGCGCTGGGTGAGCGGCAAGGTGTCGGTCGGCGAGAACGCCGTCGCGTTGGTGAAGGCCAGGAAGACGTAATCGACAAAGCCGGGCAGCCAGTCGCGTATCTCACGATCGGGCAGCGTCATCTGCGGGAAGAGAAAATCGGCATGCGCGCGCTTGACCAGGCCGCAGGTCGGCGGGCCGCCGCGGTCGGTGCTCCAGAACCACAGCGCGAAGACGATGACGTTGGTGACCCAGATGTTGAGCGCATCGACCAGCAGCGTCGTGCCGGCGCCGGCATGGCCTTCGAGCAGTGCCCGGACCAGCAAGATCAGCGACCCGCAATTCATGATGCTGATGACGCCGGTCATCACCAGCGCGGTGCGGCGGATGAAGACGCGAAACCGGCCGATCGCGTACCAATGTTCGTGGTCGACGGCCTTCTGGGTCGCCATCTGCGTCCAGGCCGTTGCGATCGACAAAGGCACCAGCAGCGCCGCCTCGATAGCGGGCGCGAGCCAGCGCGGCCCGAACGAAAGGTCGTTTATGACGAGAAGCTGCAGGCAGATGACGACAAGCACCGCCGCGCGCGCCGACCAGAAGTCGATTGCGCGATGGTGGACAATGGCATGCTCGTGACGCATGGTGGAACCTGTGCCGTATGCGCGGCTTCTCAGCCGCGGGGCGACACCTCCACCTCAATCTTGGTCTTGCGATGGTCGCATAACCATAAATTTTCGTAAGGTTTTGCGGACGACACCGCGCGCACCCGGTTCCCGAACGAAAAAGCGCCGGAGAAATTCGGCGCTTGATCGATCACAGGGGATGGCAGGCCGTTCAGGCGTTGGCGGCCTGTTTGTGCTGGACCGGATGGCTCTTCTTCAACAGGTCCGAGACCAGGAAGGCCAGCTCGATCGCCTGGTCGGCGTTGAGGCGTGGATCGCAATGGGTGTGGTAGCGATCCTGCAGGTCTTCCGCCGTGATGGCGCGCGCGCCGCCGGTGCATTCGGTGACGTTCTTGCCGGTCATCTCGACGTGGATGCCGCCCGGATGCGTGCCCTCGGCGCGGTGCACCTCGAAGAAGGTCTGCACTTCCTTGAGGATGCGGTCGAACGGCCGCGTCTTGTAGCCGGCCGCCTCGATCGTGTTGCCGTGCATCGGGTCGGACGACCACACCACATTGCGGCCTTCCTTCTTCACCGCCCGCACCAGCTTCGGCAGATGCTCCGCGACCTTGTCGGAGCCGAAGCGCGCGATCAGCGTCAGCCGGCCCGGCTCGTTCTCGGGGTTGAGCAGATCGATAAGCTCCAGCAGGCCGTCCGGTGTCAGCGACGGTCCGCATTTCAGGCCGAGCGGGTTCTCGATGCCGCGGCAATATTCGACATGCGCATGGTCGGGCTGGCGGGTGCGGTCGCCAATCCAGATCATATGGCCCGATGTCGCGTACCAGTCGCCCGAGGTCGAGTCGACGCGGGTCAGCGCCTCCTCATAGCCGAGCAGCAGCGCCTCGTGGCTGGTGTAGAAATCGGTCTCGCGCAGCGCGAAATTGGTCTCGGAGGTGATGCCCACCGCGCGCATGAAATCCATGGTCTCGGTGATGCGGTTTGCGAGCGATTCGTATTTCTCGCCCTGCGGGCTGTCGGCAACGAAGCCGAGCATCCAGCGATGCACGTTTTCGAGGCTGGCATAGCCGCCCTGCGCGAAGGCGCGCAGAAGATTGAGCGTCGCCGCCGACTGGCGATAGGCCATCTCCTGCCTGGCCGGATCGGGGACGCGGGACTTGGCGTCGAACTCGATGCCATTGATGATGTCGCCGCGATAGCTAGGCAGCGTCACGCCGGCCTTGGTTTCGCTGTCGGAGGAGCGCGGCTTGGCGAACTGGCCGGCGACCCGGCCGACCTTCACCACCGGCTGCGCGCCGGCGAAGGTAAGCACCACCGACATCTGCAGGAAGACGCGGAAGAAGTCGCGGATGTTGTCCGCGCCGTGTTCGGCGAAGCTCTCGGCACAGTCGCCTCCCTGAAGCAGGAAGGCTTCGCCGGCAGCGACCGCTGCCAGTTGCTTCTTGAGCTTGCGCGCCTCCCCCGCAAAGACCAGCGGCGGATAGGTGGCGAGCCGCGCCTCCGTGGCCTGCAGTGCCGCAAGATCCGGATAGGCCGGGACCTGCTTGATCGGCTTTGCTCTCCACGAATTCGGCGACCATTTCGTCATCGCTGCACCCAAACGCCCTTTCAGAGCAATTCCAGGAAAAATGCGAAACGGTTTTCCGTCCGGAATTGCGTCAAACAAACCGGCGAACGCCCTCGCTCGCCATTTCGGCCCCAATATGAGGTGGCGGCTCCTTACACGAAGCCGATTTCCTATTCTAGACAGGAATTTCAGCAGTGGCGAATGGCTTATGCCGGTTAGGACGCTTGCGGCGAAGCCGTTAGGCGGCTTTGTCTACCAGCCGCGCCAATTGCGTCATCACCACTGCGGAGCCCGCCAGACGCTTCTCGGCATTCGGCCAGTCGCGGATGAAGACCACGCTGTGGTCGGCTCTGATCTTGGCCAGCGAGCCCTGCTCGCCGATGAACTTGACCAACCCGACCGGATCAGGGAACTCGCGCTTGCGGAAATGGATGACGACACCCTTGGGGCCGGCATCGAGCTTCTCGACATTGGCCTTGCGGCAAAGCATCTTGATGAAGACGATCTTCAGCAGATGCGTCACCTCCTCCGGCAGCGGCCCGAAACGGTCGATCAGCTCGGCGCCGAAGGCGTCGATCTCCTCGGTGGTTTCGAGATCGCCGAGGCGGCGGTAGAGCGCCATGCGGAGCTGCAGGTCCGGGACATAGCTTTCCGGGATCATCACGGCTGTGCCGACCGCGATCTGCGGCGACCAGCCGCCGTCCTGCACCTCGCCCGAATCCTTCACCTCGGCCACCGCCTCCTCCAGCATTTGCTGGTAGAGCTCGAAACCGACCTCCTTGATGTGGCCGGACTGCTCTTCGCCGAGGAGGTTGCCGGCGCCTCTGATGTCGAGGTCGTGGCTGGCGAGCTGGAAGCCGGCGCCGAGCGTGTCGAGCGATTGCAATACCCTCAGCCGGCGCTCGGCCGTATCGGTGAGCTTGCGGTTGGCCGGCAGCGTGAACAGCGCATAGGCGCGCACCTTGGAGCGGCCGACGCGGCCGCGCAACTGGTAGAGCTGGGCGAGCCCGAACATGTCGGCGCGATGGACGATCAGCGTGTTGGCAGTCGGGATGTCGAGACCGGACTCCACGATGGTCGTCGACAGAAGCACGTCGTACTGGCCGTCATAAAAGGCGTTCATGATGTCGTCGAGCTCGCCGGCCGGCATCTGGCCGTGGGCCACCGCCACCTTCAGCTCCGGTACGGATTCCTTCAGGAAATCATGGATTTCGGCAAGATCGCTGATACGCGGCACGACATAGAAGGAGTGGCCGCCGCGGTAGCGCTCGCGCAGCAGCGTCTCGCGGATCACCAGCGGATCGAAGGGCGACATGAAAGTGCGCACCGCCATGCGGTCGACCGGCGGCGTGGCGATCAGCGACAGCTCGCGCACGCCGGTCAGCGCCAGCTGCAGCGTGCGCGGGATCGGCGTCGCCGAAAGCGTCAGCACATGCACGTCGTTCTTGAGCTCCTTCAGCCGCTCCTTGTGCTTGACGCCGAAATGCTGCTCCTCATCGATGATCAGGAGGCCAAGATTCTTGAACGAGATCGAGCTGCCGAGCAGCGCATGCGTGCCGACGACGATGTCGACGGAGCCTTCGGCGACGCCCTTCTTGGTCTCGGCCAACTCCTTGGAGCCGACCAGGCGCGAGGCCTGCGCGACACGGATCGGCAGGCCGGAGAAGCGCTGCGAAAAGGTCTTGAAGTGCTGGCGCGAGAGAAGCGTCGTCGGCACGACGACCGCGACCTGGAACCCTTCCATGGCCGCGATGAAGGCGGCGCGCAGCGCCACCTCCGTCTTGCCGAAGCCGACATCGCCGCAGATCAGCCGGTCCATCGGCTTGCCGGCGCCGAGATCGTCCATGACGGCATCGATCGCCGTCTGCTGGTCGTCGGTTTCCTCATAGGAAAAGCGCGCCGCGAACTCGCCATAGAGGCCTTCGGCCGGGATCATGGTCGGCGCGGCGCGCATCTGCCGCTCGGCGGCGATGCGGATCAGCTGCCCGGCCATGTCGAGCAGGCGCCGCTTCAGCCGTGCCTTGCGCGCCTGCCAGGCGCCGCCGCCGAGCTTGTCGAGCGCGGCTTCCGCCGAATCCGATCCGTAGCGCGACAAAAGCTCGATGTTCTCGACCGGCAGGAACAGCCGGTCGTCGCCGGCATAGTGGATTTCGAGACAGTCATGCGGCGCGCCCACCGCTTCGATGGTGCGCAGGCCAACGAAACGGCCGATGCCGTGGTCGGCATGGACGACGATGTCACCCGAGGACAGCGACGATGCCTCGGCGATGAAGTCGGACGCGCGCTTCTTGCGCTTCGCGCGGCGGATCAGCCTGTCGCCGAGGATGTCCTGCTCGGCGACGACGAGCAGCTTGTCGGTCTCGAAGCCGGATTCGAGCGGCAGCACGGCGAGCCCCGCCTGCCCCGGCTCGAGCTTCTCGACCTCGGCAAGCGAGGCGACAGGCTTCAGATTGCCGAGGTGGTGTTCGGCAAGGATCTGGCCGAGCCGGTCCAGAGAGCCTTCCGTCCAGCCGGCGATGATCACCCGGCGGCGCGCGGCACGCTCGTCGGCGATGTGCTTCACCACAACGTCGAAGACGTTGATGTTGGGATCGGCACGCTCCTCGGCGAAGCTGCGCCCTTGCCGCGAGCCGGCATGGAAGACTTTTTTGCCACCGACGTCGGGCGCATCGAAGACGGTGAAGTCGATGTCTTCGCGAGGCCCGAGCGAATCGCGAAGATTCTCCGGCGAGAGATAAAGCAGGTCCGGCGCCACCGGCTTGTATGGCACCGCGTCCTTCAGCGCGCCGTCGGTCTGCTTGCGGCGCGCCTCATAGTGGTCGACGATCAGCGTGTGGCGCTCGGCCAGCGCCTCATGCGCCAGATGGTCGAAGACCACCGGCGCATCCGGCAAATAGTCGAAAACCGTCTCCAGCCGCTCGTAGAAGAACGGCAGCCAATGCTCCATGCCGGCAAAGCGCCGGCCCTCGCTGACAGCCGCATAGAGCGCATCGTCGCGCGAGGGCGCGCCGAAGGCCTCGATGTAGGCACGGCGGAAGCGGCTGATCGTCTCCGGCGTCAGCGCCACCTCGCTCATCGCCTGCAGCGACATGGATTTGCGCTGCCCGGTCGTGCGCTGGGTTGCCACGTCGAAGACGCGGATCGATTCCAGCGTGTCGCCGAAGAAGTCCAGTCGCAGCGCCTCGCTCCAGCCGGGCGCGAAGAGGTCGAGGATGCCGCCGCGCACCGCGAACTCGCCGACGTCGCGCACTGTCGGCACGCGCTCGAAGCCGGAGGTCTCCAGCCGCGCGATCAGCGCGTTCATGTCGATCTGGTTGCCGGGCTTGGCATGGAAAGTCTGCGCTTCGATCAGCGCTGCCGGCGGAATGCGCTGCAAAAGCGCGTTGGCGGTGGTGAGGATCACGGCGCGGTGCGGCTTCTTTGCCAGGGCGATCATGGCGGAGAGCGCGTCGAGCCGCCGCGCCGCGGCGTCCGCGCCAGGCGAGACACGGTCGTAAGGCAGGCAGTCCCAGGCCGGCAGCTCCAGCACCGGCAGGCCGGGCGCGGCAAAGGCAAGCGCTTCGATGATCGCCGGCAGCCGCTGGCCATCGCGCGCGACGAACAGCACCGGCTTGTCGGGCGCGATCTCATGCGCCGTCCGCACCAGCGCGAAGGCTTCGTAACCGTCGGCGACGCCGTCGACGATGAACTGACCGGCGCGGCCCTTCGGCAGGCCGATGGAGGGAATGAGGCTCATGGGTTATGCGTTTTTCAAAATGTCATGGTCCGACGCGACGCCAGGATCTTCCGCAGCACCGCGCAATCGACATCGGGCGGAACCGGGCGTTCGCCGGTGATCATCGGCAGGAATTCGGTGTCGGGGATTTCGAGGAGCATTTCATATTGGTCGATTTCGTTGCCGGTCAAGGCGCCGATCTCGGCATCGGCGAAGGAACCGAGGATCAGATCCATCTCGCGCATACCGCGATGCCAGGAGCGGAACAGGAGCTTGCGGCGCCGGGCGTCCAATCCCTCGCTTGATCGCTGTGTTCCGGTCATCGCACGCCATCCCTGTTCGAAGCGGCGCATATAGCGTGGATAGAGACCGGTGTCAGCCTTTGCGCTGCCGCCGTCGCGACATAAGCTGACACGATGCGTCCTTCCATCCTCGATCCCCTGTTCGTCCCGATCACCTCTCTCGCCGGCGTCGGCCAGAAGGTCGGGACCATGATTGAGCGGGTTGTGCCGGCCGATCTCGGCGACCGGGCCGCGCGCGCCGCCGACCTTCTGCTCGTGCTGCCCAACACGGTGATCGACCGCCGCAGCCGGCCGGGCATCGCGCTCTCGGCCGAAGGCCAGATCGTCACCCTCGAGGTGCGCGTCGACCGCCACCAGCCGCCGCCGCGCGGCAACAGGTCGGTCCCTTACCGGGTCTACGCCCATGACGACACGGGCGAGATCGCGCTGACCTTCTTCCATGCCCATGCCGCCTATCTGCAGAAGATGCTGCCGGAAGGTGAGCGTGTCGTGATCTCAGGCCGCATGGAGTGGTTCAACGGCCGCCCGACAATGGTTCATCCCGACCATATCGCACCGCTCGACGAGGCCGAGGGACTGCCGCTGGTCGAGCCGGTCTACCCGCTGACCGCCGGCCTGTCGGCCAAGGTGCTGCGCCGGGCGATCGCCCAGGCACGCGGCCGCTTGCCGGACCTGCCGGAATGGCAGGACGACGCTTTCATGCGCCGTCACACCTTTCCATCCTTCGGCGACGCGCTCGCCCGCATCCACGATCCGAAAGACCCGATCGATGTCGCGGTCGAAGGATCGGCCTGGCGCCGCCTGGCTTACGACGAATTCCTGGCCGGCCAGGTGTCGCTGGCGCTGGTGCGGGCCAAAATCCGCCGCCTTTCCGGCCGGCCGCTCACCGGCGACGGCCGTATCGTCGGGCGGCTGCGTGCAGCCTTGCCCTATAAGCTCACACCGCCACAGGAATTCGCGCTCGGCGAAATCAATGCCGACCTTGCCGATCCGGAACGCATGCTGCGCCTGCTGCAGGGCGATGTCGGCTCCGGCAAGACGGTGGTCGCGCTGCTTGCCATGGGCCGCGCGGTCGAGGCAGGAGGCCAGGCGGCGCTGATGGCGCCGACCGAGATCCTGGCGCGCCAGCATCTGGCGACGATCGCCCCGCTGGCGGAAAAAGCCGGCCTGCGTGTCGCCATCCTGACCGGGCGCGAAAAGGGCCGCGAACGCGCGGAGACGCTGGAAGGCCTTGCCAGCGGCGCGATCGACATCGTCGTCGGCACCCATGCGCTCTTCCAGGAAACGGTCACCTTCCACGACCTGGTTCTTGCCGTCGTCGACGAGCAGCACCGCTTCGGCGTCCACCAGCGCCTCGCCATCACCGCCAAAGGCGACGCGCCCGACATGCTGGTGATGACGGCGACACCCATCCCGCGCACGCTGGTGCTCACCGCCTTCGGCGACATGGATGTCTCCAAGCTCACCGAGAAACCAGCCGGCCGCCAGCCGATCCGCACCGTCACCTTGCCGATGGAACGTCTGGACGAACTGGTCGGACGCATGCGCGATGCCGTCGCCGAAGGCCAGAAGATTTATTGGATCTGCCCGCTGGTCGAGGAGTCGGAAGAGATCAAGCTGATGTCGGCCGAGGACCGTTTCGCTTCGCTGAAGCCGCTGTTCGGCGACCAGATCGGCCTCGTTCACGGCCGCATGAAGGGTGCCGAGAAGGATGAGGCGATGCGCGCCTTCAAAGAGGGCGAGACGCGCATCCTGATCGCCACCACTGTCATCGAGGTCGGCGTCGATGTGCCGGACGCGACCATCATGGTCATCGAGCATGCCGAGCGCTTTGGCCTTGCCCAGTTGCACCAGTTGCGCGGCCGGGTGGGGCGCGGCGACCGGCCCTCCTCCTGCGTTCTGCTCTACAAGGATCCGCTCGGCGAGACCGCGAAGCGCCGGCTGTCGGTGATGCGCGAGACGGAGGACGGCTTCCGCATCGCCGAGGAGGATTTGAAGCTGCGCGGCGAAGGCGAGCTGCTGGGCACGCGCCAGTCCGGCACGCCCGGCTTCCAGGTCGCGCGCATCGAGTTCCATGCCGATCTGCTCGAAGCCGCCCGCGACGATGCCAGGCTGATCCTGTCGCGCGATCCCGAACTGCAGTCCGAGCGCGGCGAGGCGCTTCGTCTACTGCTTTACCTGTTCGGACGCGACGAGGCGGTACGGCTGCTGCGCGCCGGCTGAGCAGAGCCCAGCGCCGGGTTGGCGAGCGTTCCTTCGATATGCTCGCCGTTCAGCGTCACGAGCTTGGTCTTGACCTCCGGCGCCACCAGACCGGCCGAGACGATCAGCTTGGCGCCGTCCTCGATGCTCATGTCGAGCAGCACGATCTCGGATTTATGCACATACATCAGGAAGCCGGTGGTCGGGTTCGGCGTGCAGGGCATGAACACCGCGACCAGCGGATCACCCTCCTGGTCGAGCTTCTGGTTGATCTCGGTCTCCTTCTCGCTGGCGACGAAGACCAGCGACCAGACCCCTTTGCGTGGATATTCGACCAACCCGACCTGGCGGAACATGTCGCCCTTGTTCGACAGCACCGTCTGAAAGATCTGTTTCAGCGAGCGGTAGATGCCGCGCACCAGCGGCATGCGGCCAAGCAGCCGCTCGCCGAAATTGACGATCGCGCGGCCGACGATGTTCGCCGTCATGAAGCCGATGAAGGTGATCAGCACCAGCGCCACGATCAGCCCGAAGCCGGGGACCGGGAACGGCAGGTAGGTATCGGGATTGTAGCGGGCGGGAATGTAGGGCTTCACCCACGAGTCGACCCAGCCGATCAGCGACCAGGCGATATAGGCGGTGATCGCCAGCGGCGCGCAGACGATGAAGCCCGTCAGGAAATAGTTCCTGAGCCGGGCAATGCCAGAGATCTTCAGGGCGTCGGACATAGGATCACCGCGGCGCAGATTGCGACGCCGAGATTAGTGAACCGCGAGCCGGTTTGGAACTGCGAAGTTTTTAAAGAACGGTCATCATGCCGCTGCGTCTAGCGGCACGATCTTTTCGAGTTCCGCCGCGATCCTTCTCGCTTCGGTCTCGAGTTCGTAGGCCTTCTGGAAGTTCATCCAGAACTCGGGCGTGGTGTTGAAGAACCTGGCGAGGCGAAGGGCGGTATCCGGGGTTAGGCCGACCCCCTCCTTCACAATTCGTTCGATGCGGGTCCGCGGAAGATTGAGCTTCTTCGCAAGCGCGCCGGCACTCATGCCGAGCGGCACCAGATACTCCTCGCGCAGGAATTCTCCGGGGTGAATAGGGCGTGCAAACTTGAGCATAGCTTAGTATCCTCAAAGGGTTAGGGCGAGTGCCCTTCCCACGACATGTATCATGCTATGATACAAAGCCAATTGCAAAATCAGGGATCTCCGTGTTTCCAAACAGAAGCTGCTTCCGTTCGCGATTAGCCGAGACATTCTTCCCTTCGTCATCCACGGGCGG
>LM655192.1:264-37845 GCA_000824825.2 Mesorhizobium sp. ORS 3324 | reverse complement strand
ACCCGAGGATCCATTCCGCGACGTTAGCCGGAGGATGCAACCCATCTGAATAGGCGCCTGATCATCCATCCGTTATTCTTCAGACATGACGGGCTATGTCTATATGACCGCAAGCAAGAAGCGCGGCACCATCTACACTGGTGTAACAAACGATCTCGGCCGTAGGATGTCGGAGCACAAATCCGGCACCGGCGCGCGCTTCACTGCACGCTACGGCGTGCAGCGTCTGGTCTGGTACGAGGAATATTTCGACATCCGCGATGCCATCCAGCGCGAAAAATCGCTGAAACGTTGGCCGCGCCAGTGGAAGATCGAACTGATCGAGAGGGCCAATCCAGAATGGTTCGAGCTTTTTCGCGGCACCGGGTGGTAGCGCTTAATTCTGCACCGATTTGATCCGCCCAAACGTCACGGAATGGATCCTCGGGTCTGCGCAGGAGCTACGCCCCTGCTCCGCCCGTGGATGACGAAAGAATGGAGCCAAGGCGGCGAAACCTACTCCACCGTCACCGATTTCGCCAGATTGCGCGGCTGGTCGACATCCGTGCCCATGAAGACGGCGGTGAAATAGGCGAGCATCTGAACCGGCAGCGCATAGATGATCGGCGCGATGATCTCCGGCACCTCGGGCAGGATGATCGTCTCCATCGTCTTGATGCTCGCCTGGGCGGCGCCCTTGGCGTCGGTGATGAGGATGATCTTGCCGCCGCGTGCCGCCACTTCCTGCATGTTCGACACGGTCTTTTCGAAGATGCGGTCATAGGGCGCGATCACGATCACCGGCATGTTCTCGTCGATCAGCGCAATCGGGCCGTGCTTCAGCTCGCCGCCGGCATAGCCCTCGGCATGGATGTAGGAGATTTCCTTGAGCTTCAGCGCTCCTTCCATGGCGAGCGGGAAATTGGTGTCGCGGCCGATATAGAGCACGTCCTTGTAGCGGGAGAGCTCGCGCGAGATGCGTTCGATCTGCTCGTCGAGCTTGAGCACCTGCGTGGCAAAGCGCGGCGCCTCGGAGAGCTCGCGCACCAGCTGCTTCTCCTCATCGCGCGAGATCGTTCCGCGCGCCACGCCGGCGCGCACCGCGAGCGAGGCCAGCACGGCGAGCTGGCAGGTGAAAGCCTTGGTGGAGGCGACGCCGATTTCCGGCCCGGCAAGCGTCGGCAGCACGACATCGGATTCGCGCGCCATGGTCGATTCGCGCACATTGACGACGGCGCCGATCTTCATGCCGGCCTTGCGGCAGTAGCGCAGCGAGGCCAGCGTGTCGGCGGTCTCGCCCGATTGCGAGATGAAGAAGGCCGCGTCGTTCGCCGACAGCGGCATCTCGCGATAGCGGAATTCCGAGGCGACATCGATGTCGACCGGCAGCCGCGAATAGCGCTCGAACCAGTATTTGCTGATCAGCCCGGCGAGATAGGCGGTGCCGCAGGCCGAGATCGCCAGCCGGCCGATCCTGGCGAAGTCGAAGGGCAGTTCGAGCGGCTTCGAGACGCCGGAGACGAAATCCACGTAATGCGCCAGCGTGTGCGAGATCACCTCCGGCTGCTCATGGATCTCCTTTTCCATGAAATGCCGGCGGTTGCCTTTGTCGACCATGAAGCTGGTCGACAGCGACTGCTGACGCTTGCGGTCGACCCTATTGCCGTCGATGTCGTAGATGGTGACGCTGTTGCGACGCACTTCCGCCCAGTCGCCGTCTTCCAGATAAGTGACCGCGTTGGTGAACGGCGCCAGCGCGATGGCGTCGGAGCCCAGGAACATCTCGCCCTCGCCATGGCCGACGGCAAGCGGCGGTCCGTTGCGGGCGCCGACGATCAGGTCCTCGTCGCCCTTGAACATGATCGCCAGCGCGAAGGCGCCCGAAAGCCGCTTCAGTGCCTGATGCGCTGCCTGAACCGGCGCCAATCCCTTGGCCAGTTCCCGCGCCACCAGATGCGCGACGACCTCGGTGTCGGTCTGCGAAGAGAACGTGTAGCCGTCGCGGACAAGTTCGTCGCGGAGCTCGGCGAAATTCTCGATGATGCCGTTGTGCACGATGGCGACGCCTTCGGAGAAATGCGGATGCGCATTGGTCTCGTTCGGCACGCCATGCGTCGCCCAGCGCGTGTGCCCGATGCCGATCGTGCCCTCGAGCGGGTCTTCCTTCAACCGGCGCTCGAGGTTGACCAGCTTGCCTTCGGCGCGGCGGCGGCCGAGTTTGCCGTTCTCGATGGTGGCAACGCCGGCCGAATCATAGCCGCGATATTCGAGCCGTTTCAGTGCATCGACAATGAGCGGTGCGACGTGCGAATGGCCGACAATTCCAACGATACCGCACATGCGCTGTCCCCGATTCCCTGCAGAAACCCAGCGCTTTCTAAGGATTGCCGGACTGCCGCGAAAGTCACTTTGCGTTTCGTTCCGTGTCACCCGGAACGGTCTTGCGCATATGCACAATGCCCGATCGCCCTTGCAATCCCATTACTCGAATTGCTCGGCTTTTCGAGGCATTGGTTCCGGATCGTTTATCTTCGTGGCTGCAGTCTATTGCTCGTTCCTGCCTTGATCCATCTAAGGCATCGCAGGATCGCATACCGGGCGAGAGGCCGCGACTGTGCCTGACGAAACTGACGAAGGGGCTTCGAGATGGAGCAATATTATCCGGTGGCAATCGTCACGCTTTTGTGCGGCCTGACCATATTCGGCATGGCGCTGACGGTCGCGCGAACGCACTCCAGGACCGGTATCCTTGCGCCGACCATGACGGGAGACCCTCTGCTCGAGCGAGCGGTTCGCGCCCATTTGAACACGATCGAGTGGCTGCCGATCTTCCTGCCGGCCATGTGGCTGTTCGCCATCTACTGGAGTCCGCGCTGGGCCGCCGGTCTCGGCCTATTGTGGCTGATCGGCCGCATCGCCTATTTCGCCGGATACCTCTCCGAGCCGCTCAAGCGGTATCCGGGCTTCTTCATCCAGTCTATTACCTGCTTCGTGCTGTTGTTCGGCGCGCTCGGGCGGATCGTCTATCTCTGGCTGTCCTAGCCAGCCTATTCGGCAGCCTTCTTCCGCGCCGCTGCCGCCGAGGCGAAGCGCTCCCGCAACTCCTTGCCTTTGCCGGGCAGCGTCTTCTGGCGGGCGCGGCCGAAGGCGAGCGCATCGTCGGGCACGCTTTCGGTGATGACGCTGCCCGAGGCGATGTAGCCGCCCTTGCCGATCGTGACCGGCGCGACCAGCGCCGAGTTCGAGCCGACGAAGGCGCCTTCGCCGATGTCGGTGAAGAATTTCGAAAAGCCGTCATAGTTGCAGGTGATGGTGCCGGCGCCGATATTCGCTCCAGCACCGACCCGTGCATCGCCGATATAAGTCAGGTGGTTGACCTTGGCCCCTTCCTCGATCGTCGCCTGCTTGACCTCGCAGAAATTGCCGACCTTGGCCCTTTGCCTGAGATCAGCGCCCGGCCGCAGCCGCGCGAACGGTCCGACATCGCAGTTGGAAGCGATGGTGGCGCCTTCGATGTGGCTGAAGGCATGGATCCTGGCGCCATTTGCGATCTTGACGCCCAGCCCGAACCAGACATTCGGCTCGACAAGCGTATCGGCGCCAATCTCCGTGTCATGTGAGAAATAGACGGTCTCCGGCGCGATCAGCGTCACGCCCGCAAGCATCGCCTCGCGCCGCCGGCGCGCCTGCCAGATGGCTTCCGCCTCGGCAAGTTCGGCCCGGTTGTTGATGCCGAGCGCGCTCTCGAAGCTTGCCTCCGTTGCCACGACGTCGAGGCCCTCCGAACCGGCGATCTCGACAATGTCGGTGAGGTAGAACTCGCCCTTGGCGTTGTTGTTGCCGACCTTGTCGAGCAGTCGAAGCGCGTGCTTGCCCGCAACCGCCATCATCCCGGCATTGCAGAAACCGATTGTCTTCTCCTCCTCGGAGCAGTCCTTTTCCTCGCGGATGGCGAGGAGCCGGCCGCCTTTTTCGATCAGTCGGCCGTAGCCGGTCGGATTTGGCGGGCGGAAGCCGATGACCGCGACGGCAGCCCCTTCCGCCAGCTTCCGCCGCGCGGCGGCGAGCACTCCCGCATCGATCAGCGGCGTGTCGCCGAACATGACGAGGATATCGTCATAACCCTTTGATATCGCTTCGCGTGCGGCAAGCACCGCATGGGCTGTGCCGAGCCGCTTCTCCTGCACGAAAGTCTCTGCCTTCGGGGCAAACTTCTGCGCCGCCTTGCGCATCTCCTCCGCGCCATGGCCGATCACCAGCGCCAGACCCGAGGCACCGGCAGCCTCCGCAGCTTTCACCACATGCGCCACCATCGGCAGGCCGGCAATCGGATGCAGCACCTTGGGCATCGCACTTTTCATGCGCGTGCCTTCGCCGGCGGCAAGGATGACGGACAGGCAGGATTTCTGGTTCATGAAAGGGCAACCGTGTGAAATAGATCAGGAATCGGAACTATCTAGCATTGGCGGCATGGTCCACCAATGCGGTTAAATTCCGGTGAGACGGTTGAGCAACTGACTTTTAATCAGTCGCTCTATGCCGCTCTCGGATGCAGTCGACGTCGCTGTGGGGACCTACCCCAACCTTCCCAGCACCGGGAAATTCTCCAGCAACCAGTAGGACGCGCTCTGCACCCCGCCGGTGAGGAAAAACACGCCGGCGACGACCAGAAGCGCGCCGATCGCCTTCTCGACGCGGCCGAGATGGACGCGGAATTTTCCCAGGAAGCGCATGAAGGCGCCGGAAAACAGCGCCGCGATCAGGAAGGGAATGCCAAGGCCGAGCGAGTAGGCGGCGAGCAGCAGCGCGCCCTCGCCCACAGTCTCGCGGCCGCCGGCGAGCGTCAGGATCGGCCCCAGCACCGGGCCGATGCAGGGCGTCCAGCCGAACGCGAAGGCGAGCCCCATGACATAGGCCGCGACCATGTTGGCCGGCTTGCCCTGCGACTGGAAGCGCGCCTCGCGCGACAAGAGCGGGATGCGCAGGATGCCGAGGAAGTTCAGGCCCATGACGATGATCAGCGCGCCTGCCACCATCGCCAGCGGCTCCTGCCAGACGCGCAGCAGGCGGCCGATGGTCGAGGCGCCGGCGCCGAGCGCGACGAAGACGGTGGAGAAGCCGAGCACGAAGGCCAAAGAGGCATAGAGCAGCGCGCCGCGCGTGCCCTCTCGCGCTGTCACGCCATGATTGCCGCGGAAATCGTCGACCGAGACGCCGGCCATGTAGCAGAGATAAGGTGGCACCAGCGGCAGCACGCAGGGCGACAGGAACGAGATCGCCCCTGCCCCGACCGCGCTGACATAGCCGATGTCCAATGCCATTTCGACCGCCCCGATTGTGCTGGCGCCGATATAGCGATGCTGGAGCGTCCGTGCCAATCACCATTCTGTGGCATGTGGCCGCTTCAGCGAGGAAGAAACGGCCTCCTTGACGCGTTGATTGGACAGCGCGCGATTGCAGCGTGCTGTTCTCAGGGAGATTTGCCATGAAAGCGATTGCACTTGGAGTAGCGGCGCTCTTGCTCGGCACCGCCGCGTCTCACGCCGCCGAGGCATGGAAGGAGGCCGAAGTCGGAGGCAAGAAGATCTACACTGATGCCATGGGCATGACGCTTTACACCTATGCCAAGGACGAGAAGGGCAAATCCAACTGCTACGACAAATGCGCCGCCAACTGGCCGCCGCTGAAGGCCGAGGCCGGCGCCAGGGCCGACGACGAATGGACGATCGTCGATCGCACGGACGGCACCAAGATGTGGGCCTATGACGGCAAGCCGGTCTACACCTTCGTCAAGGACAAGAAGGCCGGCGACATGAAGGGCGAAGGCGTAGCCGGCGCCTGGCACGTCGTCGCGGCCGACTGAGCTTCTCGAAGAATCGACTGGCTGCCGGGTATTTTCTTCCGGCAGCCGGCCACCTCGCGGCCTGCGAGGCGTGACCTTGGACGCTCCCCAAAAATGTGATCTTCGCCATACACTCTAAGAGTGTATCGCTGGCGACAGCCTCGCAAATTGGCTCCTTCCCCTTGACCGATTGCAAAAGCACGGCCATGTGAGCGACGAAAAGAGTGGGATTTCGTCGCGCGTTGCGGAGTATCTTCCGCCGCCTCACAGCTGATATGAGACCTCATGGACGTCGTCGTCGTCGAATCGCCGGCCAAGGCGAAGACAATCAACAAATATCTGGGCAAGAACTATAAGGTCCTGGCTTCGTTTGGCCATGTCCGCGATCTGCCGGCCAAGGACGGCTCGGTGCGCCCGGACGAGGACTTCGCCATGTCCTGGTCGGTCGACACCGCCTCCGGCAAGCGCCTCACCGACATCGCCAAGGCGGTCAAGGACGCCGACGGGCTGATCCTCGCCACCGACCCGGACCGCGAGGGCGAGGCGATTTCCTGGCATGTGCTGGAAGTGCTGCGGCAGAAGCGCGCGCTGAAGGACAAGCCGGTCAGCCGCGTCGTCTTCAACGCCATCACCAAGGCTTCGGTGATGGAGGCGATGGCCAATCCACGCCAGATCGATGCGCCGCTGGTCGACGCCTATCTCGCCCGCCGCGCGCTCGACTATCTCGTCGGCTTCACGCTCTCGCCGGTGCTCTGGCGCAAGCTGCCGGGCGCCCGTTCGGCCGGACGCGTGCAGTCGGTGGCGCTGCGCCTCGTCTGCGATCGCGAATCCGAGATCGAGCGCTTCATCCGCGAGGAATACTGGCAGATCGCCGCCATCCTCAACACGCCGCGCAGCGACAGCTTCGAGGCGCGGCTGACCGCCTATGCCGGCAAGAAGCTGCAGAAGCTCGACATCGCCAACAAGGCGCAGGCCGACGACATCAAGGCGATGCTGGAAGGCGCCGCCTTCAAGGCGCTGTCGGTCGAAGCCAAGCCCACCAAGCGCAATCCCGGTCCGCCCTTCACCACCTCGACGCTGCAGCAGGCAGCTTCCTCGCGCCTCGGCTTCTCGGCCAACCGAACCATGCAGGTGGCGCAGAAGCTCTATGAGGGCATGGATGTCGGCGGCGAGACCGCCGGCCTCATCACCTATATGCGAACCGATGGCGTGCAGATGGCGCCGGAGGCGATTGCCGCGGCGCGTGATGCCATCGTCAACGAGTTCGGCGCAAAATACCTGCCCGAAAATCCGCGCTACTACTCCGTCAAGGCCAAGAACGCCCAGGAAGCGCATGAGGCGATCCGACCGACCGATTTCAAGCGCACGCCGGCATCGGTCCGGCAATATCTCGATGCCGACCAGGCAAAGCTCTACGAGCTGATCTGGAAGCGCGCCATCGCCAGCCAGATGCAGCCGGCCGAGATCGAGCGCACTACCGTCGAGATAGAAGCCGTCAACGGCGCTCGCACCGCCGAGCTTCGCGCCGTCGGCTCGGTCGTCCGCTTCGACGGCTTCATCGCCGCCTACACCGACCAGAAGGAAGAGGACGCCGAGGACGAGGAAAGCCGCCGCCTGCCCGAGATCCGAGCCGGCGAGCAGCTTGCCCGCCGGGCGATCAACGCCACCCAGCACACGACCGAGCCGCCGCCGCGCTATTCCGAGGCGACGCTGATCAAGAAGCTGGAAGAGCTCGGCATTGGCCGGCCGTCGACCTACACGGCGATCCTGAAGACTCTTGAAGACCGCGACTACGTCGCCATCGACCGGCGCAAGCTGGTGCCGCAGGCCAAGGGCCGGCTGCTCTCGGCCTTTCTCGAAAGCTTCTTCGAGCGCTATGTCGAATATGACTTCACCGCCTCGCTCGAGGAAAAGCTCGACGAGATCTCCGACGGCAAGCTCGCCTGGAAGGACGTGCTGCGCGACTTCTGGAGGGACTTTTCGGGCGCCGTCGACGACATCAAGGAACTGCGCGTCTCCGACGTGCTCGAAGCCCTCAACGACGAACTGGCGCCGCTGGTCTTTCCTCCGCGGGAAGACGGCTCGAACCCGCGCATCTGCCCGAAATGCGGCACCGGCAACCTGTCGCTGAAGCTCGGCAAGTTCGGCGCCTTTGTCGGCTGTTCGAACTATCCTGAGTGCTCCTACACGCGCCAGCTCGGCGACGCCGCCAATCCCAATGGCGAAAACGGCAACGGCGAGGACGGCGTCAGGCTGCTCGGCAAGGACCCTTACACGGCCGAGGAGATCACGCTGCGCAGCGGCCGTTTCGGCCCCTATATCCAGCGCGGCGAGGGCAAGGACGCCAAGCGCTCCAGCTTGCCCAAGGGCTGGACGGCCGACTCGATCGACCACGAGAAGGCGATCGCGCTGCTGTCGCTGCCACGCGATGTCGGCAAGCATCCGGAAACCGGCAAGATGATCTCAGCCGGTCTTGGTCGCTACGGGCCCTTCGTGCTGCACGACGGCACCTACGCCAATCTGGAGAGCATCGAGGACGTGTTCTCGATCGGATTGAACCGTGCCGTTTCGGTGATCGCCGAGAAGCAGCAGAAGGGAAAGGGCGGGCGCAACGGCACCACACCCGCCGCGTTGAAGGAACTGGGCGACCATCCCGACGGCGGCGGCAAGATCGTGGTGCGCGACGGCCGCTACGGGCCCTATGTCAATTACGGCAAGGTCAACGCGACGCTGCCCAAGGGCAAGGATCCGCAGTCCGTGACGATGGAAGAGGCAATCGCCCTGATTGCCGAGAAGGAAGCCAAGGGCGGAGGCGGCAAGAAGCCGTTCCGCAAGGCGGCAAAGAAAGGGTAGCACGACGTGGCGCGCAGGATCTCCGGAAGAAGCCACGGCGATCCGCGCAGCGCCGACACGAGGGCCCAGGTGGTCAAGGACGACTACCGACCCTCGCGCGACGAAATCCTGCGCTACATCGCCGAGAATCCCGATCGCTCCGGAAAGCGCGAGATCGCCAAGGCTTTCGCGCTGCGCGGCCAGGACCGCATCTGGCTGAAGGAGCTTTTGCGCGACCTGCAGGACGAAGGCCTGCTGACCAGGAACCGCAAGCGGCTCACCCGCGCCGGCGCCCTGCCCCATGTCGCAGTGCTCGACATTGTCGGCCGCGATGACGACGGCGTGCTGCTGGCCAATCCGAGCGAATACACCGGCCCCGGCTCGCCCCCCGTCATTGCCCTCCGCATCTCGCGCGGCGCCACCGGTCCCATCCCCGGCATCGGCGATCGTGTGCTTGCCAAGACCTTCCCGACCGACGATCCGTCCGGCCCCGCCTACACCGGGCGGGTGATGAAGATCTTCGAGAAGCGCAGCGAAGCCGTACTCGGCGTCTTCCGGGTGCTGAAGGACGGCAGCTTCCGCATCGAGCCGGTGGAACGGCGCCAGCCAGAGTTGGTGGTCGACAAGGAATTCCAGAACGGCGCCAAAAACGGCGATCTGGTCGAGGTCCAGCCGGCGCGCGCCTCGCGCTACGGCCTGCCGCGCGCCAAGGTGCTGGCGGTGCTGGGCTCGCTGACCACCGAGAAGGCGGTCTCGATGATCGCCATCCACGCCCACGACATCCCGCATATCTTTCCGGCCGATTTGATCGCCGAGGCCGATGCGATGAAGCCGGCGACGTTGGCCGGGCGCGAGGACTGGCGCGATCTGCCGCTGGTCACCATCGACCCGGCCGATGCCAAGGACCATGACGACGCCGTCTTCGCCACGCCCGATATCGACGCAAAGAATCCCGGCGGCTTTATCGTCGCCGTGGCGATCGCCGATGTCGCCGCCTATGTCCGCTACGGCACGCCGCTCGACCGCGAGGCGCTGAAGCGCGGCAATTCGGTCTATTTCCCGGATCGCGTCGTGCCGATGCTGCCCGAGCGCATCTCCAACGACCTTTGCTCGCTGCGCGAAGGCGAGGATCGTCCAGCCATCGCCGTGCGCATGACCTTCTCGGCGGACGGCCGCAAGCTCAGGCACTCATTCCATCGCGTCATGATGAAGTCAGCGGCCAAGCTCGCCTATACGCAGGCGCAGGCCGCGATCGACGGCTTGCCCGACGACAAGACCGGGCCGATTCTCGACAGCGTTCTGAAGCCCCTGTGGGACGCCTACGCGGTGCTGAAGCGCGGCCGCGACAACCGCCAGCCGTTGGAGCTCGAGCTGCCGGAACGCAAGATCCTGCTCAAGGGCGACGGCACGGTCGACCGGGTCGTGGTGCCCGAGCGCCTCGACGCTCACAAGCTGATCGAGGAGTTCATGATCCAGGCCAATGTCGCGGCCGCCGAGACGCTTGAAGGCAAGAAAGAGCCCCTCGTCTACCGCATCCACGACGCGCCGTCGCTGGTGAAGCAGGAATCGCTGCGCGAGTTTCTGCACACCCTTGGCCTGTCGCTGGCGCGCGGCGCCCAGATGCGGCCGGGGCAGTTCAACGGCATCCTGGAGCGCGTTCGTGGCGCCGACAACGAGGCGCTGGTCAACGAAGTTGTCCTGCGCTCGCAGAGCCAGGCCGAATATTCGCCGAAGAACATCGGCCATTTTGGCCTCAACCTGAAACGCTATGCGCATTTCACCTCGCCGATCCGGCGCTATTCCGATCTGATCGTGCATCGCGGACTGATTGCCGCGCTCGGCCTCGGCCCCGGCGGCCTGACGCAGCCCGAAGCCGACCGGCTGGAAGAGGTCGCAGCCCTCATCTCGGCCACCGAACGCCGCGCCATGGCCGCCGAGCGCGACACGGTCGACCGGCTGATCGCCGCCTATCTCGCCGAGCGCATCAACGACACTTTTGATGCGCGCATCTCCGGCGTCACCAAGGCGGGACTCTTTGTCCAATTGCCGCAATACGGCGCCGATGGTTTCATCCCGGTGTCAAGCCTGGACGGCGACTACTATATCTACGACGAAACCGCTCGCTCGCTGTTCGGGGAACGCACCGGCAAAGGCTATCAGCTTGCCGACCGCGTCGAGGTGCGGCTGCTGGAGGTCGCGCCTATGGCCGGCGCGATGCGTTTCGAGATGCTGAGCGACCCGAAGCCGTTGCCTGGCTCGCGACGCTCGTTCCACAAGGCCAAGGGCCGCGCCCGCGCGTCGCAGTCGCGCTTCGGGCCGCGCGGCAGGAGAAGATGATGCCAAAGGAATTAGGCATGGAAGAACAGGTCTTTGGCGGCGAGCATCATTCCGGCCGCGTCGCGCGTCCGCTGTGGACGGCGATCAAACGCGGCCTGCTCGGCCGCTGCCCGCATTGCGGCGAAGGCAAGCTGTTCTACGCCTTCACCAAGACGGTCGAGACATGCAGCGTCTGCGGCGAGGATATCCATCACCATCGCGCCGACGACCTTCCCGCCTATCTGGTGATCGTCATCGTCGGCCACATCGTGGTCGGCACCTTCATGGCGGTGGAGGCTACCACCACGCTGTCCATTTGGCAGCATGCCCTGATCTGGGTGCCGCTGACCTTTACGCTGGCCATCGCACTGCTGCAGCCGGTCAAGGGCGCCGTCATCGGCCTGCAATGGGCGCTGTATATGCACGGCTTCGGCGGCGAGAAAGACGGGTTTGAACCGCATTCAGAGGTCTAAAGCGGCTCAATGTTCGTGTAGAAGGTCGTCCTGCTCCAAGACGGAAAACCGCTGCGCACTTTCCTGGAATTGCTCAAGCCGCGGCTTTTCGTCCGGGCTGGTGCAAGGATCCGAACACGCAAGCCACTTTCGCATTCGAGAAGTTTCCGCTAGGTCGGGCGCATGGAAGGAATGACCAAGGCGGATGTCGATAAACTCGATAAAGGCTTGGCCGTGCGCAGCGGCAAGGCGCTTCGTCCGCGCGACGCCGCAACCTTGATCCTGCTTGACCGGAGCGGCAGGGACGTTGTGGTGCTGATGGGCCGGCGCCATGTCGGCCACGCCTTCATGCCGGGGAAATTCGTCTTCCCCGGCGGCCGCACCGACCCAGCCGACAGCCGCATTCCGGTGGCCGCCCCGTTGCATCGCGAGGAAGAGGCGAGGCTTGCCAGCGGTCCAGGTCGCGCGAGCGCCGCGCGTGCGCGCGCCATCGCCCTGTCGGCGATTCGCGAGACTTACGAGGAAGCCGGCCTGCTGATCGGCCGCAAAGGCCCGTTCGCGACCGCCAAGCCCGACTGGCAGGGTTTCGTCGAACATGGCGTGGCGCCGTCGCTGGACGCCCTGCGCTTCATTGCCCGCGCCATCACGCCGCCCAACCGCGTGCGTCGCTTCGACACGCGCTTCTTCAGCGCCTGGCGCGAGGACGTCGCCGTGGAATTGCCGGAGGGCGGCCCGACCAACGAGTTGGAAGAGCTCGTCTGGCTGCCGCTCGCGGAAGCCCGCAAGGCCGACATTCCCGACATCACCCGCATGATCCTGGAAGAACTGGAAAAGCGGCTCGCCCACGATCCCCTGCTGCGTCCGGGCGGCGCAGTGCCGTTCTTCCGGCTCGTCCGAAACCGCTTCGTCCGCGAAGTCCTTTAGAAGCAGAGCATCCATATCCCATGACGGTCGATACCCAGCAAAAGGGCGACGAACGCGTACACTGGCTGCCGATGATCGCGGCGATCTCCTCGATCAGCGTCGTCGGCATCGCCATCGGCCTCGGCATGCCGCTGCTCAGCGTCATCCTCGAGACCCGCGGCCATTCCGCTTCGATGATCGGCCTCAACACGGCGGTCGCCGGCCTCGCCTCGATTGCCGGGGCCCCGCTCGCCACGCCGCTTGCCATGCGGCTCGGCGTCGCCTGGACCATGCTGTTGATGATTGCCGTCGGCGCGCTTGCCTTCGTCGGCTTCCATTTCGCGCCGGATTTCTGGATGTGGTTCCCGCTTCGCGTCGCGCTCCACATCTCGCTGACGGTGCTCTTCATCCTGTCGGAATTCTGGATCAGCACCTCGGCGCCGCCGCATCGCCGCGGTCTGGTGCTCGGCATCTACGCCACCGTGCTGTCGCTCGGCTTTGCCGCCGGCCCGTGGCTGTTCGCCCATCTGGGCTCGAGCGGCTTCCTGCCGTTCGGCGTCACCATCGGGCTAGTGACGCTCGCCGCCATTCCGGTGCTTGCCGCCCGCAACGAGAGCCCGGCGATCGTCGCCGACGGCGAGACCAGCCACTTCCTGCGCTATGTCTGGATGGTGCCGACCGCGACCTTCGCCGTGTTGGTGTTCGGCGCGGTCGAGACCGGCGGCTTCTCGCTCTTCCCGGTCTATGGCAGCCGCATCGGCTACTCGGAGGCAGACGCGGCGCTGCTGCTCACCATGATCGGCCTTGGCAACGTGCTGCTGCAGATCCCGATCGGCATGATCAGCGACCGCGTCTCCGATCGCCGCCACCTGCTTCTGGCCTGCGCCACGGTCGGGCTCGCCGGCACGGCCTTCATGCCGCTCTTTGCGCAGAACTGGCACCTGATGGCGGCGCTGCTCTTCGTCTGGGGCGGCGTGGTTGCCGCCATGTACACGATCGGCCTCGCCCATCTCGGCGCCCAGCTTTCCGGCCACGAACTCGCCTCCGCCAACGCCGCCTTCGTGCTCTGCTACGGCGTCGGCATGGTGATCGGCCCGCAGGCGATCGGCATCGGCATGGATGCCTTCGGCCCCTCCGGCTTCGGCTGGTCGCTGGCGCTGTTCTTTGCCGCCTACATGCTGCTGGTCTGCTTCCGGCTGGTGCGGAAGATCCTTTAATGCATGTCGCCCAAAAGTGCGCAGCGGTTTTGGGGGAACAACATGCATCAGAACAAGACCTAAAGCGCGTCGCCTGAAATTGGATTCAGCGCGACGCGCTTTAGGGAGAAATGTCGGCAGGCTTGGCTATCCTGACATCACCGTGTCAGCAGCACGCTGCTATACCCTCACTCCAACGCAGGAAGAGTGAGGACCGTATCAGATGATCGACAGCGGCTTTGAAACCAGATCCCTCAGGATGGAACTGCTTCTGCTTGTCACCTTCCAGGCGCCGGCGGCCGATGTCGAGCGCATCATGGAGGCGGTGGTGGCGATCACGCCGCTGCGCATGGGCAAGTATGACGGCAACGCCTACCAGTCGGCGCAAGGCATCGAGCGCTACCGGACGCTCGAAGGGGCCGCCGCGGGCACCGAGATCGAGCTGCGCCGGCGGCCTGGTACCGTCGAGGTGTCGTTCGAGCTGCCCGACGACCAGGCGCTCGCCGCCCGCGTCGTCGAGGCGATCTTCCAGGCTCATTCCTACGAGGAGCCGGTGATCCGCATTCAGCCGCTGCTGACCAGCCGCTCCAAGGGTCTCGACGACCGCGCCAATCCGCACCGCTGGTGGAACATGACGGGCGACTGGAAGAAGGCACCGCGGCCGCAAACGGCAGCGGCGGAGTGACGCTGGAGACCTTTGACTTGCCGTCAGAGGAGGTCGCCTATGAATGACGGGACAAACCGAGAGCCCGCACGCGATCCCCAGGATCTGGCGCGGCTGTTGGTTTTTCGCGAGCAGGCGGGAGACGTGGAAGGCATGGCCGCTCTTTACGAACCCGATGCCATCCTCGATATCGGCGAGGGACAGTTGGCCCGCGGCAGCGAGGCTATCCGCGATTTTTACGCCAAGCTGATCGCAGCGGGGCAAAAGTTCGAGCTTGGGGACCAGCGTCCGGCCATCGTCAACGGGGACTTGGCGCTCACCTCCACGCGCCTTCGCAACGGCACCGTGACTGCCGAAATAGCTCGCCGGCAAGGTGACGGGACATGGCTTTGGGTGATCGATCAGCCATCCATTCTTGCATAACGCATGGTCGGCACTCAAACTGCCTGGAGCCTCACGGGCTTGACTTTCCGGGCGCGTTCTTTATGTGTCGCGCCAAGTTTCCCGCGTCCGGGTGTTTTCCCGTGCTCCAGCGGCCAAAACTCCACGAACATTAACGGACGAACATCATGGCCAAAGCCGCAAACATCAAGATCAAGCTTCTGTCGACCGCCGACACCGGTTTCTTCTACGTGACCAGCAAGAACAGCCGCACCAAGACGGACAAGCTGTCGTTCCGCAAGTACGACCCGGTCGCCAAGAAGCACGTCGAGTTCAAGGAAACCAAGATCAAGTAATTTGGTTCATCCTGAAATGCCGGAACGCCGCCCTCTCGGGCGGCGTTTTTGTTTCAGCGCGCTCAGCGTTCCTCCCAACCAACTATCAAGGTTGAGCAGGAACGAAGCTCCGTCGCGGAGACCCTGGGATGACGAAGCGATAGGCGCTTCGCCTGGCGCGCAACGTCGATCTGTCTTTGCGGAAAAAGGGGGCCGGTCGGCGGTTGGCAGCGGTACGAGGAGGCCACTATGTGCCAGCGCCGGCCGGCCGACCCCACGGACCCAGGAGATGCGGCGGACCTGAGCATCATGGGGTATTTTTCGGATCGAGCCGGGCAGTCTACCCTCGTGCCGGCTTCGTCTTCGGTCTATGCGACGCAGATTTGCGCAAGAACGTATGAAAATCAACCATTTCTTAACCACGGCTCGCGAATCGCTTGGGTTAAGGTAAATTCGTAACCCTGTCGGATGGCTGGATATTAGCGGCCTCTACAATGCATGTCGCTCAAAAGTGTGCGGCGGTTTTGAGAAAACGGCATGCCCAAATCAAAAGACCTAAGCGCGTCGCCCAAAAGTGCGCAGCCGGTTTGGGAGAACGATGCGTGAATACGAACTTGAAGCGCGGCGCCTAAATCCGTTTCGGCGCGACCCGCTTTAGGCGGCCTTGGCGACGACCCGGTTGCGGCCGCCGCTCTTGGCTTCGTAGAGCGCAAGGTCGGCGCGCTTCATCAGCGCCGCGACCGTATCGGCTCCCTTCAGCACCGACGACACGCCGACGCTGACCGTCACCTCGATCGTCTTGCCGTCGCTCCCGATTGCAAATGGCACCTGCGCGATCTCGGCGCGGATGCGCTCGGCGACCTTCTCGGCAATGGGCCCATCGGTGTCCGGCATGACCACGACGAATTCCTCGCCGCCGAACCGGCAGGCGAGATCGATGCCCCGCACATTCTTGCGCAGCCGCCTCGCGAACTCGCGCAGCACGTCGTCGCCACCGTCATGGCCGTGCGTGTCGTTGATCGACTTGAAGCGGTCGAGATCGGTGATCATCACCGACAGCGGCCGCCGCCGCGCCACGGCGCGGTCGAACAGCGTCTGCAGATGGCTGTCGAGGTAGCGGCGGTTGTGCAATCCGGTCAACCCGTCGGTCACCGCCATCTCGATGGTCTGGGTGACGCTGGCGCGCAGCTGGTCGTTGTAACGCTTGCGCCGCACCTGCGTGCGCAGGCGCGCCGTCAGCTCGTGCTGGTCGATCGGCCGCGTCAAATAGTCGTTGATGCCGAGCTCGAGGCCGCGGATGATGCGGCCCTCCTCGCCCTCGTCGGCCAGAAGGATGATCGGCAGGAAGCGCGTGCGGTCGAGCGAGCGCAACTGCGAGCAGAGTCGCAGCGCATCGAAATCGGCGAAGCCCGTCGAGATCAGCACGCACTCATAGGCTGTTTCGGCGGCCTGGAAGAAGCCGGCATTCGGATCGGTGGCGACATCGAGCTCGGCACTGCCGCGCAGCATCTTCTGGATGCGCTCGATCGACGACTTGCGCTCGTCGATAAGAAGCACCTTGGGCTTGGTGTCTTCCGTCGCGAAGTTGCGGCTCAGAAGCTCCTCGATGCCGATATTGCGCGTGGTCGAGGCGCGCAGGCGCAACTCGTCGGTCAGCGACTTCAGCCTGACCAGGCTCTTCACCCGCGTCATCAGCTGCAGATCGTTGACCGGCTTGGTGAGGAAGTCGTCGGCGCCGGCCTCGAGCCCGCGCACCCGGTCCGACACCTGGTCGAGCGCGGTGATCATGACCACCGGAATATGCGAGGTCGCCGGGTCGCTCTTTAGCCGCTTGCAGACCTCGAACCCGTCCATGCCCGGCATCATCACGTCGAGCAGCACGACATCGACCTTGCCGTTTTCGCACGTGTCGATCGCGTCCGGGCCGTTGCCGGCCGTTAGCACCTCGAAATATTCGGCAAGCAGCCGGACCTCCAGCAGCCGCACATTGGCGGGGATGTCATCGACGACGAGGATCCGCGCGGTCATGTCAAAGGCTCCGGCTCGGCATCAGGCATCGCCCAGATAGGATTTGATCGTCTCGATGAATCGCGGCACCGAGATCGGCTTGGAAATATAGGCCTCGCAACCGCCCTGGCGGATGCGCTCCTCGTCGCCCTTCATCGCGAAGGCGGTGACGGCGATGACCGGGATCGAATGCAATTCGTCGTCTTCCTTCAGCCATTTGGTCACTTCCAGGCCCGAAACCTCCGGCAACTGGATGTCCATGAGGATCAGGTCCGGCCGGTGCTGGCGCGCAAGGTCCAGCGCTTCCAGGCCGTTGCGCGTGCGAACCGTCTCGTAACCGCTGGCTTCGATGAGGTCCCGAAAGAGCTTCATGTTGAGCTCATTGTCCTCGACGATCATCACCTTCTTAGCCATCAATTTCCCGTCCCGACTGTCCCCGGAACCGAAGACCGCCGTCATGCGTCCTTGCCGGATCGCACCCAACCCGCATGTACCCTACGTCAATATCATTGACGAAACGCAAACCGGCCGTTGGAAAAGCTCTCCGATTCCACTTGCGGGTGCAGGGCTGAAGCGGCTGAGACTTGCCGCAGGCGACGCTTGCCATTACTTCGGAAGGAAGACTCAAATCCACATCAGCAAAGGTAGCGATGGCGAACGCAGCGTCAATGCGCGAGGAGGCCGAAACCCTTGCCGTCAGGGCGCTGGGCTTTATCGCCGGCGATCCGGAGCTGTTGCCTCGTTTCCTGGCCATCACCGGCATCGAGGCGAACTCGATCCGCAAGGCGGCGCAGGAGCCGGGCTTCCTTGCCGGCGTGCTGCAGTTCATCCTCGCCCACGAGCCGACGCTGCTGCGTTTCGCCGAGGAGACCGGCACGCCGCCCGCCGCCGTCGGCAAGGCCTTGCGGGCGCTGCCGCTCGGCAATGACGATCATGAGCGCTCGACATGAGCGACGATCCCGAGACCGCGCGCCAGATCGAGGAGCTTGCTGCCGACGACCGGCCGCTCCTGGTGCTCGACGTGGACGACGTCGTGCTCGAATTCATCCGGCCCTTCCCGCGCTACCTGATGGCGCGCGGCTTCGGGCTGACACTCGCCTCGTTTCGCCTCACCGGCAACATCGCCGAAACCGAATCGGGGCGATTGATCGAGCAGGCGGAGGTGACCGCACTTCTGGGAGACTTCTTCGACCAGCAGGCCGACTGGCAGGACATCATCGACGGCGCCGCCGAAGCGCTGGCTTCGCTCGGCGAGCGCGCCGAGATCGTGCTCTTGACCGCCATGCCGCACAAGCATCGCGCCGTGCGCCGGGCGCATCTCGATGCGCTCGGCCTGAACTACCCGCTACTGACGACGGAAATGGCCAAAGGGCCGGCGATCGCCAAGCTGCGCGGCGCCAAGGGCAGGCCGGTCGCTTTTGTCGACGACCAGCCCTCCAACCTTTTGTCGGCGCGCAATTCGGTTGCCGACGCGCATCTCTTCCACCTGATGGCCGACAACGCGCTGCGCGCCTTCCTGCCGCCGACCCCGGAAGACGTCATCGCCGTGAACGATTGGCGCGAGGCCGCGCCGAAGATCGCCAACGCGCTCGGCCTCTAACTCAGGCGTTCATGGCTGCAGTTTTGCCCCTGCCCCGCCATTGTCATCCTGGCCTGATCCGTTGTTCTGGCCCGAACCGTCGTCCGCGCCCGAGCCGTCGTCCTGAACGGCGCCGTCGTCCTGAACGGCATCGGCCGGCTTCAGCATGGCGCCGTTGACCGCGACCGAACCGTCGGCCTTGGCATTGATAACCCATTCCAGCCGGCCGTCCGGCAGCGTCTTGCCAAAACCTTTGACCGCCAACGCAAACGGGAAGGCCTGCGCCATTTGCTCATCGCTCTTGGCGCCGTCCTGCAGGGCCTGCACGATCTTGTCATAGCCCGCGACATCGACGGTCATGGTCGCATCCGGCTTCTTGCCCGGAAACGTCATCTCGCCTTCCATTGCGACCTCGATGTTGCCGTTCTTCACCGTGCTGTGTCCAAGCACGAATTTGGGCGTCTTGGCCAGGAAATCGGCGACCAGAGCGTCGCCGAATTGATCCGACAGCGGCGGATTCTTATTGAGATCAAAGGCTTCGATCGCTTTCTTCGCCATGGTATCGAGGTCGATATTGGCGCCGCCGAAGTTGAGATCGACATCCGTTGGCAGCAGCGCAACGCTCCAGGCGGGCAGTGTCTGCTGCGGAATCGTCAAGCCGGACGCCTTGATCGCGTAGTTGACCTTGCCGGTCTGGGAGACGCCGTCCATGCCGAACGCTGTGCTGAACTGCTTGGCTCCGAATTTGCCGACGGGGCTCTCCACCTCGAAATCCTTGAAGCCGTAGGTGCCGTCGATCCTTTCCCAGACGGGCAGCGCAGCCAGCATGAGCGATTTGAGTTCAGCCTGGTTCGCCTTGAGCTTGGCTTCGTCCTCATTGGCCACGGCAAAGGCAAGCAGGTCGAGCAGCGGCTTTGTCCGCACGCCCTTGCCGTTCGCATCCACCGACAGTTCCGGCGTCCTCAGCGTGATCGGAAAGTTCATTCCGTTGTTGGGATCGTCGATCTTGATCGTCTCGGCGAAGCTCGAGACTTTTTGCATCGCCGTGAAGTCGACGCCGCCATTGGCCGACTTGGTGGCGGCAATTGTCGCGGTGGCGGGACCGGCGGTGACGTCCGCCTGCTGCTTGGCCTGCCGCGATGTCATCGTCATCCCGGCCATGGAGCTGCCGCCACTGGTGAAGGCGGCCAGATTCGGATCGTAGACGGCGGTGCCCTTGCCGTCCTTGACCGCGATCTGCATGCTTTGCGGGCCTTCGGGTCCGTTGAATTCGAAAGACATGCTCTGGGAGAAATCCGAAGCGACGTCCCAGGATCCATCGCTGCGCGGCTTCACCATCAAGGCATAGGGCGCAAGGTCGAATTTCAGCGGCTTCTGGTCCGGCAGCGCATTGACCAGCGCCTTGATGTCGAGCGCGATCTTATAGGCATCGCCTTCGACCGAGACCTTGAGCACGCCCTTGTCGAATGCTTGCTTGCCGAAATAGCGCGCCAGATTGTCGGAAAGCTGCTTCGCGCCCTGGGTGTCGACAGTTTGCCCGAAAGCAGGTGGGCTGAAAGCAAGAACAAAAGCAAGTGGCAAAACACGCTTCACGTCAATTCTCCGTCGGTCTCGGAAGGCGAAATCGTTTCGTGCTTCTGGTAGGAAAGAAGCGTTACAGCCGCAAGACGGCGACTGTACGCCAAAAGCCCGCGCCGCTAAAGCACCAGCCGCATCAGCGGCCTGCCGGGCTTGCGTTCCAAAAGCCTTTCGAACCCGGCCTTCTCGAACACCCGCGACGAGCCGACGAACAGTCCGATCGAGCGCGAATCGCGCGACAGATCGATCGGGCAGGCCTCCAGCAGCCTGGCGCCGTTCTCGCGGGCAAACGCGATGCCGCCATCGACAAGGCGGTGAGTAATACCCCTGCCTCGCGCCTTGGTGCGGATGAAGAAACAGGAGATCGCCCAGACGTTCGGGTCGCTGGCATCGGCCGGATCGACCGGCGCCGAGCCCCTGCCCTGGTTGTTCCATTCGGGCACGTCGGCGCGCGGACCGATCTGCATCCAGCCGACGGCCTTGCCCTCCTCGAAAGCCAGAAGCCCCGGCGGCGGGCCGGCTTCGATGCGCGCCTTGATGTGATCCTTGTTGCGCTCGCGGTCGCTCGCGCGTCGCTCCGCCGGCGTCAGCCGGAAATGCGTGCACCAGCATCCGTAACAGGCGCCTTGCTTGCCGAAGAGATCCTCGAAATCGGTCCAACGCTCGGGGACCAGCGGTACTATGGTCGTGCTCATACGTTCTCCCCAGGCCAAGCTTGTTGCCGGCCCTGCACTGTCGTACCATTGCGTTTGTTCTCTTTATGTTCGCAGCGATGGCGGCTCCTGTCAACAATCCCGAACACGGTTTTTGCCGCGACTGCCTGGCTTTCCAGCGCAGCGAGACGCGCCGCTGCGAGCGCTGCGGCAGCCCGCGCCTTGCGCGCCATGCGGAGCTCTACCGGCTCCACATCGCCCATATCGACTGCGACGCTTTCTATGCGGCCATCGAAAAGCGCGACAATCCGGCGCTGAAGGACAAGCCGGTAATCGTCGGCGGCGGCAGGCGCGGTGTCGTCTCCACCGCCTGCTACATCGCCCGCATCCAGGGCGTGCGCTCGGCCATGCCGATGTTCAAGGCGCTCGAAGCCTGCCCGGATGCCGTGGTGATCCCCCCAAATATGGAAAAATATGTCCAGGTCGGCCGCGAGGTGCGCGCGCTGATGCAGGCGTTGACGCCGCTGGTCGAGCCGCTTTCGATCGACGAAGCGTTTCTCGACCTCGCCGGCACCGAGCGGCTGCATGGCATGCCGCCGGCGCTTGTGCTGGCGCGCTTCGCGCAGACCGTCGAAAAGGAGCTCGGCATCACCGTTTCGGCCGGCCTCTCCTATTGCAAATTCCTCGCCAAGATCGCATCGGACTTCCGCAAGCCGCGCGGTTTCTCGGTGATCGGCGAGGCGGAGGCGCCATCCTTTCTCGCCGGGCAGCCGGTGACGCTGATCTGGGGCGTCGGCAAGGCGCTGGCCGCGACGCTGGAGCGCGACGGCATCCGCACCATCGCCCAGCTGCAGCGCATGGAGCGCGGCGAGCTGATGCGCCGCTACGGCGTGATGGGCGACCGGCTCTACCGGCTTTCGCGCGGCGAAGACGACCGCCGTGTTGATCCCGATGGCGACGCCAAGAGCGTGTCGGCCGAAACCACATTCGACAACGATATCGGCTCGCTGGCGGAACTGGTGCCGGTGCTGCGCGGCCTGTCGGAGAAAGTCTCGGCGCGGCTGAAGAAATCCGGCATTGCCGGGCGCACCGTGGTGCTGAAGCTCAAGACGCAGGATTTCAAGCTGCGCACCCGCAACCGCCAGCTAGGCGATCCGACACGGCTGGCCGACCGCATCTTCCAGACCGGGCTCGACCTGCTGCGCCGTGAAGCCGACGGCACGATGTTCCGCCTGCTCGGCATCGGCGTCAGCGATCTCTCCGACGACGGGAAGGCCGACCCGCCCGATCTCGTCGATCTCCAGTCGAGGAAGCGCGCGTTGGCCGAGGGTGCTATCGACGCGCTGCGCGACAAGTTCGGCAGGAAGGCCGTGGAGACCGGCTATACATTCGGCAAGGGCCGGGCCGCCAATCCGCCCGAGCCGATCGAAGATTGAGATCGGCCGATATTCGCAGGCTCTATGAGGTGCGCCGCAGATCGATCCGGCTTGTCACCATGGTTTTGCCGGTCTCTGGATCGGTATCGGTCACCGTCAGCCGCATGCCATCGCTGCTGGTTTTCTCGACGGTCAACTGCGCCTTCCGATCGCCATTGACCAGTTTCGCCCAACGGATGCCGAGATTGAGCGCATTGCCCGAGCGGCTGCCATTCAATTGCGCCGGCCCGGTGCGTGAGCCGATATAGACGCCGGTGTAGCCCCTGCCGGTGGATTTCAGATCGGCGCTGATTTCGCGCGTCATCAGGATAAGCCCCCGACATTCGCCGTCGAGCGACAGCGACGTCGCAGTCGCGCCGGACTTGAAGGTGCAGGAAATATTCACCGTCGGCGCCTTCGCGCTCACCTTGAGGGTGCCGTTGCCGGCGAAGCTGCCCTGGAACGAGCGCAGGAAATCGGCATCGTCGGCATGGGCGTTCGTCGCGGCTATCAGTCCGCCGGCGAGCAAAAGCAGCATCATCGATTTCATCGGAAATCCCCCTCCAGCATCGGAAATGCCAAGGCTGCGAATATGACGACTCGAACGCTTGCGAGAGCTGCAGGTTCCGCCCTGAAGGTGACTGTTTTTTAACACCGCGCCGACTGGCCCAGTCGAATGCTGCGACTACAGATTGCGGTAGAAGGCCCAGCTTGCGAAATAGCGGCCATGATACCCGCTCCCTCTATCCCCAAGGCCGCATTCTGGATGGCGCTGTCGATTGCCTCGTTCCTGGCCATGTCGGTAGCGGGCCGCGAAACGACGGCCGAGCTCAACGTTTTCCAGGTCCTGGAACTGCGCTCGGTGATCGGCTTTTTCCTTTTGCTGCCACTGGTGATGACGAACGGCGGCTTTGCGGCGATGCGCACGAAGCGTCCGCTTGCCCATGTCGCCCGCAACGTCATCCACTATGCCGGGCAGGCGGCGTGGCTCTATGCGCTGACGCTGATCCCGCTCGCGGTGCTGATCTCGATCGAATTCACGACGCCGATCTGGACCGCCATCCTGGCCGTCAGCTTCCTCGGCGAGAAACTTTCGACAGCACGACTGACTGCGATCGCGCTCGGCCTGATCGGCGTGGTGATCATCGTGCGCCCCAGCGCCGGCTCGATGGATCCCGGCCACCTCGTCGTCCTCGGCGCCGCCGTCTGCTTCGGCATCTCGATGGTCCTGGTGAAGTCGATGACGCGCACCGAGAGCGTCGTGCGCATCATCTTCTGGATGCTGGTCATCCAGTCGGCAGCAGGCCTCATCCCTGCGCTTTACGACTGGCGCAACCCGTCGCTCGGGCTCTGGCCGTGGATCATAGTGATCGCCTTCACCGGCATGTCCTCGCACTTCTGCCTGGCGCGGGCGCTCGCCTATGCCGATGCCACGATCATCTCGCCGATGGACTTCCTGCGCGTACCGCTGTCGGCGCTGGTTGGCTGGCTGCTCTATCATGAGCAGATCGACATCTTCACCACCGGCGGCGCGGCGCTGATTCTGGCCGGCAATTTGCTCAACCTGCAGCGTAAGACGCCCCAGGTGGCGGAGGCTGAGGCGGCAACGCCTTGAGCTAATGCATGTCGCCCAGAAGTGTGCAGCGGTTCTGGGACAACGACATGCATCAAAACAAAGACTTAAAGCGCGTCGCCTGAATCCGGGTCAGCGCGACGCGCTTTAGTCAGCTCCACTTCGGTCATGTCCGCGATCATCGCATTGCCGACGCGACGTATTCAGACCGGCGGACCCGAGTGCGAAGCCCGCGCTATTTTCCGAGCCAATTCAAGAAAGCCGAACAAATGCGGCGAGCGGTTGTCTCGTCGATAGTTGAGTGAAAGCTCGGTTCCCGGATTGTGGCCTTCGTATTTCCGATAAACAACACCGGGCCGCTGATTTTCGCTGACCGATGCTGGCACGACCGAGATGCCGGCGCCAACCGAAACAAGGCTCATCGCCGTAAGATAGTCCTGGGCCATGACCTGCAAGGCAGGAACAAAGCCGTTAACCTTGCATACGTCGAGCACATAGTCCGCGTAACTTGGCCGTGGGCGCCGCGGAAAGAGGACGAAAGTAGCATTCTTGAAATCTGCGAGATGGAATGTTTGCTCACGATTGGCATAGCTGTCGGGAAGCGCCAATACGAGCGGTTCCTTCATCAGCGTTTCGGATTTGACCTCCGCGTCTTCGATCGACGGGCGCGCCACCGCAATGTCGATTTCCCGCTGGATCAGGGCTCGTCGCAACTCGGCATTGTTCATGGCCGAAAGCGCCAGTTCGATATCCGGATGCGCGGCGCGGAAAGCCTTGATGATGTTGGGCAGAACACCGAAGGTTGCCGTTCCGACGAACGCGATCCGCAGGCGTCCCGCGACACCCTGCCCGATCCGCATCACCTCACGTTCCGTCTGGTCGACGCGTTCGAGGATTTCCCTTGCCCGCTCCAACAGCAATTCGCCTGCCTGGGTGAGCCGAATCTGGCTGCGGCTGCGGTCGAACAGGGCCGCGCCGATCTCCCTTTCGAACTGGGCGATCTGTCGGCTTAATGGAGGCTGAGCAATTCCGAGCCGCGCCGAGGCGCGCCCGAAATGAAGTTCTTCGGCCACTGCCAGGAAATAGCTCAGCCGTTTGAAGTCCATCGCCGTCTGTCAGGCATCCATCAGCCCCGCAGGCACCCGCGTGACCCTTTCCAGTGCCGCCTTGAAATAGGCCCTGAAGGCAGTGGGGTTCTCGCTCATCGGAAAATGACCAAGATCCTTCATGATCGCAAGAGTGGAACCCTTGATCGCGGCTGCCGTGCGTTGCGCGTCTTCAGGAGTGCAGGTCATGTCGTACTCGCCGCACATGATATGGACGGGCGTGCGCCGCGTGTCGATGGACCCGAGCCGGCCGACGAGGCTGTCATCGGACGTGTAAAAGCTGAGGTCTCCCCGAAAAACGCCTGGCCCGGACTGCATGAACATCCACAGTGTGGTCCAACGCTCTGCGTCGGGCGCCTGCGGCGCGATGTTGGCCGAGACCAGGGCGGCGCCCATTTCGCCGCCATGCGCATCGGGCCGGTGAAACCAGTCGATGTCATACCACGCCGGCTGGAAATCGGACGCCTCGATCGCGATGAAACCCGAAAAGGATTCAGGATGGAGGGCTGCCAGTTGCAGCGCAATTCTCCCACCCATCGAACATCCGGCCAGCAAAGGCTTTTCCAGCCCTGCCGCACGGCAGAATGCCAGCACCGTCTCCATGTAGGTCTCGGTCGAGAGCAGATACTCCTCGGTCTCGAACCCCTCCGGCGGCAGCGACTTTCCGTGCCAGGGCATGTCGAAGGCGATGAACCGGTGGGATCTGGTGAACGCCTCGTCGTTCAGGACGGACCGCCACTGCCGCGTGTCGGCGCCCGCCGTGTGAAGGCACACGACCGGACGGCCCTGGCCGGCTTCCTCGAAGTAGATGCGCTGCCGGGCATTTCCCACCGTCACATTGACATAGCGGCCCACGATCGGCTCGATCGAAGATTTCATGAGAAACCCTCCTTGCGTCCCAACGCCATGAATTCCTTGAAATACCGCAAGTTCTTGACCAGCGTCAGGATATCGCCGTCGATGCTGCCGTTTCCGTATTTCACCAGGCCGAAAATGTCATGGAAACCCGGCTTAGGCAGAGGTTGCCAGAATTCGCGCAATGCATCGCCCTTCGCTCGCAGCGCAAACCGCCAAGGAAGCTTCTTGCTCGGACCTTCCTTGATCTCGACAACCCTTCCCTTCTCGAAGGTCAGGTAGAATTCGTCCTGGTCGACCTCGATCAGAATGGTTTCGTTGAAGAGGCGGCCAAGCCGCAGCAGATGAGGTCTCCGCTCGAGGACGGCCGCCATGTCGTCGAGTCGCTGGCGTAAGTTTCGAACGCGCGGCATGGTCGGTCTCACATCTTACGCGCCATCATGCGCACCTTGTCCTCGTCCAGCGTCACACCGAGCCCCGGCCCGGCCGGCACGCGTATTTCGAACTCCTCGAACACCAGCGGCGTAGCGACGAGGTCCTCGACCAGTATTCGCGGACCGAAATGTTCGCTTCCCCATTCGAGGCGAGGCAGTGTCGAGAAGACGGCCATGTGGGCCGCGGCGCCGATGCTGCTCTCCAGCAGGCAACCGCCGTAGAGCTCTATTCCGAACGCCTGGGCAATGCCGGCGGCCCGCTTGAGCTCCATGAGGCCGCCGCTCTTGACCAGCTTCAGCGAATAGACGCTGCCGCAGGCCTGCGTCGCCACGCTGGCCAGCTCCGAATTGGTGAACGCAGCCTCGTCGATGAGAAGCGGAATGTGCGTGCGGGCTGCGACGCGCGCCATCGCTTCGCGTTGGCTTGCTTGAACGGGCTGCTCGATCAACGCGACCTTGAGTTCCTCAAGCGCAGGAAAAAGCCGAATGCAAAGCGCCTCGGTCCACGCCTGATTGACATCGACGATCAGCTTCACGTCGTCACCCAGGCCGGCACGAAGATGTTGCAAGCGCACGATGTCGGCCTCAGGCGAGTTGAAGCCGAGCTTGATCTTGAAATCCTTGTGGTGGCGCAGCCGGAGCTTTTCCCTCGCCTCCTCGAGTTCCTGCCCGGCATCACCCGAAGCAAGCGCCCAGATGACACCCATCCGATCTCTGACCTGTCCGCCAAGCAAGGCACTGACGGGCAGGCCGAGCGTATGGCCGACGGCGTCGAAGAGCGCCGACTCCACCGCTGCTTTTGCCGCGAAATTGCGCGTTGCGGCCTTGGCCATGCGCACGGCATTGGCTTCGAAGAGCATGGCGTTCTGCCCAACGAGCGCAGGTTCGAGGTAGTTCGCTATGGCTGCCCAGATGGATTCCACGCTTTCTTCCGCCCAGCGCGGTCCTCCGAGCGTGGAGGCCTCGCCAATCCCGGTAACGCCGTTTTCAAGCTGGACGCGTACGAGGACGAACCCTTGGTGCGCTATCTCGGTATTCGAAAGCTTGTGGCGACGGACTGTCGGCGCCTCGATGATGCTCGCGACAATCGATCTGATCCGCGTGTCGCGCCCAAGCTCGATGGGAGCGGCGCGGGGTGGAATGTTTTCGGTGACGGTGATCGACATACCGACTGCCCTCGGGAGAACCCGCCTGGGCAAGCACCAGGCGGGTCGATTGCTGACTGTCATTCGGCCGCGACGGCGACTACGGCAGCCTTTGGCTTGAGCTTGAAGTCGAATTCCATGACCAGGTCCGTGTCCGATCCGGCAGGCGCTTTGTGCAACTTGCCGATCAGGCTTTCCTTGACGGCGAAGACCGCATCGTTGTCGAGGTACTTCGTGTCGGCGTCGTAGATCTGCGAGACCAGGCTTTGGTAACCGTCCTTCTGGATCATGAAGTGGATATGCCCCGGCCGCCACGGATGGTGGCCCATATAGTTCAGCAACTCGCCGGCCGCCCCATCGTAGGGAATTGGATACGGCGCCGGGCGGATACCGACGAATTCGTACCGGCCCTCTTCATCGGTGAGGAAACGGCCCCGCAAATTATAGTCGGGCTGGTCCGGATCCTGCTGTTCGTAGAGACCGTTCGGCGCGTCTTCCCACACATCGATGATGACGCCCGGAATGGGCCGCCCCGACGTGTCGCTGATTGCGCCGCTGACGCGCACGCTCTGACAGCCTTCGAAGCTCTTCTGGACGATCGAGGCGCCTTTCGGCAGCACCGGCGGATTCTCGCGATAGAATGGCCCAAGCACGGTCGACTCGCTTTCACCGTCCGTGACGGTGTGGTCGAGCATGTCGACGAGGACCTCTATTCCGAGGATGTCGGAAAGCAGGATGAATTCGTTGCGGGCGTCATCCGAGATGTGGCCGGCGCGAACCAGGAACTGGCAGGCCTGGATCAGTTCGGCATGCGTCACCTTGGTTTCGATGCAAAACGCATGGATGTGCCGGATCAGATTCTCGAGAATCTGGCGATTGCGCGCCGGGATATCCGAAGACAAGGCTGCGATCACGACGTCCGAGATGTTTTGCTGGGTCACATTGCGCATGTTTTCCTCCTTGAATGGCAGCGTGGGTTTCTTTTGGGGTCACCACATGAGTTCAGTTTCGATCTGCGGCATGCTTGCAGGGGCCTTGCGGGTGTCTTCGAGCGCGCCGAACTTGCCTTTGAAGAACAGCAGCGGATCGGCATTGCTGTCCCAGTTGAGCGCCCGGACGTGGCCGACGAAGATCGTGTGATCGCCGGCAAGGATCTCGTCGCGAACTTCCGCCGAAAAGGCGGCGAGCGCGCCGCGGACCACCGGCAGCCCGTCGAGTGAATCGAAGAGACCGTGAAGCTCGGGATTGGGCTTGCCTGCAAAATGCCAGGCGATCTTGTCCTTGCCGGACGCCAGGACACTGACCGCAAATCGGCACGAGGCCTGTATCTTTCCAAGCATGCGCGCCTTCTCGGCGATCGAGATCGCAATCAGCGGCGGGTCGAGCGAGATCGACATGAATGCATTGGCGGTCATCCCGTGGTCGTGTCCATCCCAATGGGTGGTGATGACGTTGACCCCCGTGGCGAAAAGCCCGCATGCGTCGCGGAACGTCCGTTGCTCAAGCTGTGACATGTGATCCTCCGCTTGCATGAACAGCACGCGCATATGACCCGCCGGACCAGCCTTCGAGTATCTCGGCCTCGATGGAGCGTCCCGCGGCCCTCAGGGCGCGGATACGCGAGCTCGACACGATCTCTCCGGCCTCGCAACGCACGGCCGGAAGGATGCGGGTGTCGAAGTAGCGAGCGAGGAGCAGCGGATCGCCGCTCTTGCAGGAACCGAACCGGAAGTCTGCTCCGACCCAGATGACCCGCGGCGTCAGTGCGCCGATCTCGCCGACGAAGTCACCTGCCGTGCGGGCCCGATACGCCGCGTCGAAGCGAGCGACGATGATGTGGTCCGGTCCCAGCAGGCTGATCCTCGCCACCTTGTCCTCGATCGACGTCAGCGGCCGGACGCCGCACAGCAGCGCCTTGGGAGGCGGGTCGAACGTGTAGACCACCGACGCGACACCGAGCTTGCGGGCCGTGACGACCGCCGTTCCGATCAGTTCCTGATGCCCGCGATGCACGCCGTCGAATGACCCGATCGTCAGGACGCTGGCGGAAAGCCTGAGCACGTCCTCACCATGGACGGACGTCTCGATTTGTCTGCGGTGAACCATGGTCTCCTCCCATGTTCGCGACCGGGGGCGCCATCCTCTCGGCACCGTCGACGAACGAAATCTAACGCTAGGCGGAGGCGCCAGCGATACCCGATCCGGTATCGCACGATACCTATCATTAGCACTTCATCGGCGCGTAGCCTCCGGCCTCGAAAGGGAAGAGGAACCCTTTTCTAAGCCCGACGCCGGCTAGCGAATGCCTGGTCCGGCCCAATGGAGGAGTACAGGGATATGCATAATCTGGCTGCCAAGCCGGTGCTTGATACCCAAGCACCAGGTACCGATGCCTACACCGGTTCCGAATTCCTGGAGAGCATCCAGGACGGCCGTGAAATCTATATTTATGGCGAGCGCGTCAAGAATGTCACCCAACATCCGGCGTTCCGCAACTCGGCCCGCATGGTTGCGCGCTGGTACGACCGCTTCCACGAAAAGAAGAACGAGATCGGCGTGTTGACGGACACCGGCTCAGGGAAGCTGACGCACCCCTTTTTCCTCGGCTCCAAGACCACCGAGGACCTGGTCAGGTCGCGCGATGCGATCGCCGAATTGCAGAAGGTTTCCTACGGTTGGATGGGACGTTCGCCCGACTACAAGGCTTCTTTCCTCGGCACGCTCGGCGCCAATTCGGCCTTCTACGGAGACTATGCCGGGAACGCCCGCAACTGGTATGCCCGCACCCAGGAACGTCTCGACTACTGGAACCACGCCATCGTCAACCCTCCGATCGACCGGGACCGCCCGATCGAGGAAGTCCGCGACGTCTTCATGCATGTGGACAAGGAAACGGACAAGGGGGTGGTGGTGTCGGGCGCGAAAGTCGTGGCGACCGGCTCGGCGCTGACCCACTACAATTTCATCGCCCATTACGGCATCCCGATCAAGGACAAGTCCTTCGCGCTGATCTTCACCGCGCCCATGGACTCGCCCGGCATCAAGCTGATCGCCCGCTCGTCCTACGAGTTCAACGCGGCGGCAACCGGATCGCCCTTCGACTATCCGCTCTCCAGCCGTCTGGACGAGAACGACTCGATCCTGGTCTTCGACAAGGTTTTGGTTCCGTGGGAGAACATCTTCATCTATGGCGACGTCGACAAGATCAACCAGTTCTTCCCGGCATCCGGCTTCGTCCCGCGCTTCACCCTGCATGGCCTGACGCGCCTGTCGGTGAAACTGGACTTCATCGCCGGATTGTTTTCGATGGCTGTCGAGGCGACGGGATCAAAGGACTTCCGCGGCGTCCAGACAGGCGTCGGCGAAGTCATCGCATGGCGCAACACCTTCCATGCGCTCGGCGACGCCATGGTCAAATCGCCGGTTCCATGGGACGGTACCGACGGCTACAACCTCCCCAACCTCAATGCCGGCCTTGCCTACCGCGTGCTGGCACCGATGGCTTACCCCAGGATCAAGGAGCTCATCGAACGGCACGTCGCCAGCGGCCTGATCTACCTGCCGTCGAGTTCGGCCGATTTCGAGAGCGAGGCGATCCGGCCCTATCTCGATCGCTTCGTGCGCGGTTCGAACGGTTATGCAGCGCTCGATCGCGTCAAGCTGCTGAAACTGCTTTGGGACGCCATCGGAACCGAATTCGGCGGACGCCACGAACTGTATGAACGAAACTATGCCGGCAACTACGAGAACCTCAGGATCGAAACCCTGAACGCCGCCACCGCGACCGGAGATCTGGCCTCGATGCAATCGATCGTGAAGAACTGCATGAGCGAATATGATCTTTCCGGCTGGACGAGTTCAGACCTCATCAATCCGGACGACATCAGCCTCGTCGGCCGAGGCACCGTTCAGGCGGCATAGAATGGTGGGACCGTTCCCTTGTGGAGGAGCGGTCCCAACCCTTCCTCTCCGAGGCCGTATGACAAGGCTGCGAGACCGGAGGAAAAATGCTCGCCGTGGACCTGCAGCCCGGGGCGCGAGCGGACCTAAACCAACTCCACCTCGACCACACCGGGCACCGCCCGCATTGCCGAGGCAACCTGCGGCGAGATGCGGTAGCGATTGGGCAGTTCGATCTCGACCTCGCCCTGTCCTGCCTCCTTGATCAGCACGAAGCTCACCTGCCCTTCGCCCTTCACGGTAAGCTGATTGGCAAGGATGTTGATCGGCTGGGCATCGCGCACGAAGATCCGCAGCGCCTTCTGGATGCGGCTTGCCTCGTCCTCCAGCGACTGCACCGTCTGGATGCGCAGATTGATGCCTTCCGGCCTGTCCTCGGCCGAAACCGTGATCACGACGGAGCGGCCGGGTTCCAGCATGTCGCGATATTGCGCCAGTCCTTCGGAGAACAGCACGGCCTCATACTGGCCCGTCGTGTCGGAGAACTGCACGACGCCCATCTTGTTGCCGGTGCGGGTCTTGCGCTCCTGCTTGGTGGTGACGGTGCCGGCCAACCGGCCGGCCGCGGCGCCGCGCTTCACGGCGGCCGAGAACTCCGCCCAGTTCTGTACGCGCATCTTCTGCAGGGCAGTCTTGTACTCGTCGAGCGGGTGCGCCGAGAGGTAGAAGCCGACCACCTGGAATTCGCGATGCAGCCGGTCCGCGGCAAGCCACGGATCGGTCGCCGGCAGGTTGAGCGCCTGCGACTGGCTCCCAAGCGAGGCGCCGAAAATGTCGGCCTGGCCGGAGATGGCGTTCTGCTGCGCCAGCGATGCCAGCCCCATCATGCGCTCGACGCCCGCCATCATCTGGGCGCGGTCGTGGCCGAAGCAATCCAGCGCGCCGGCCATGATCAGGCTTTCGAAGACGCGCTTGCCGACGATCTTCGGATCGACCCGCTCGCAGAAATCGGCAAGGCTCTTGAACGGCTTCTCGCCACGCATCTCGACGATGTGCTCGACCGCAGCGTCGCCGACGCCTTTCAGCGCCGCAAGCGAATAGAAGATCTTGTTCTCGCCGACCTCGAAGGGACGGAAGCTGGTCATCACCGACGGTGCCACCACCTCGATGCCGAGGCGCATGGCATCCTGCCGGAAATCGGCCAATTTGTCGGTATTGCCCATATCGAGCGTCATCGACGCCGCCAGGAACTCGACCGGGTAATGCGCCTTGAGATAGGCGGTCTGGTAGGACACGACCGCGTAAGCCGCGGCGTGCGACTTGTTGAAGCCGTAGTCGGCGAACTTGGCCAGCAGGTCGAAGATGAAGTCGGCCTGCGCCTTGCCGACGCCGCGTTCGACCGCGCCCGAGACGAAGCGCTCGCGCTGCTTGTCCATCTCGGCGCGGATTTTCTTGCCCATGGCGCGGCGCAGAAGATCGGCTTCGCCGAGCGAATAGCCGGAAAGCTCCTGCGCGATCTGCATCACCTGTTCCTGGTAGACGATGACGCCCTGCGTCTCCTTCACCAGATGGTCGATCTTGGGATGGATCGAGGCCATCTCCTCCTCGCCATGCTTTCTGGCGTTGTAGGTCGGGATGTTCTCCATCGGGCCGGGGCGGTAGAGCGCGACCAGCGCGATGATGTCCTCGATGCAGTCCGGCCGCATGCCGATCAGCGCCTTGCGCATGCCTGCGCTTTCAACCTGGAACACGCCGACAACCTCGCCGCGCGACAGCATCGAATAGGTGTCCTTGTCGTCCAGCGGAATGCGGGCAAGATCGATGTCGATGCCGCGCCGGCGGATGAGCTTCACCGCCGTCTCCAACACGGTCAGCGTCTTCAGGCCGAGGAAGTCGAATTTAACCAGCCCCGCCTGCTCGACATATTTCATGTTGAACTGGGTGACAGGCATGTCCGAGCGCGGATCGCGGTACATCGGCACCAGTTCCGACAGTGGCCGGTCGCCGATGACGATGCCGGCGGCATGCGTGGAGGCATGGCGATAAAGGCCTTCGAGCTTCTGCGCCGTGTCGAGCAGCGTCTGGACGATCGGCTCCTTCTCCGCCTCCTCGGCGAAGCGCGGCTCGTTGGCGATGGCATCCGCCAGCTTGACCGGATTGGCCGGGTTCTGCGGCACCATCTTGGAGAGCTTGTCGACCTGGCCGTAAGGCATCTGCAGCACGCGGCCGACGTCGCGCAGCACCGCGCGCGCCTGCAGCGTTCCGAAGGTGATGATCTGGCCGACCTGGTCGCGACCGTATTTCTGCTGGACGTAGCGGATGACCTCCTCGCGCCGGTCCTGGCAGAAGTCGATGTCGAAGTCGGGCATCGAGACGCGGTCGGGATTGAGGAAGCGCTCGAACAGCAGCGAGAAGCGCAGCGGGTCGATGTCGGTGATGGTGGTCGAATAGGCGACCAGCGAGCCGGCGCCCGAACCGCGTCCCGGCCCGACCGGTATGCCTTGCGACTTGGCCCATTTGATGAAGTCGGCGACGATCAGGAAGTAGCCGGGGAACTTCATCTTCTCGATGATGCCGAGCTCGAATTCGAGCCGCTCGCGATATTGCTCGACCGTATAGCCTGGCGTCGGCCCGTGCTTGGCAAGCCGCGCTTCCAGCCCTTCGCGCGCCTGGCGGGCAAGCTCGGCTGCTTCCGCCTTCTCGGCTGCGTCCTTGTCGGCGGCATCGGCGCCGGTGAAGCGCGGCAGGATCGGGCTGCGGTTCTTCGGATAGTAGGAGCAGCGCATCGCGATCTCGACCGTATTGTCGATCGCTTCCGGCAGGTCCGAGAACAACCGCGTCATCTCGGCCTGGCTGCGCAGGAAATTGTCCGGCGCAAGCCGCCTGCGATTGTCGGCGGCGACCACCGAACCCTCGGCGATGGCGATCAGCGCGTCATGCGCCTCATAGTCCTCGCGCTTTGAGAAGAAGGCCTCGTTGGTGGCGACCAGCGGCAGTTCATGGGTGTAGGCGAGGTCGACGGTCGACTTCTCGACCATGCGATCATAGCCTTGGACGCGCTCCAATTCGACGTAGAGGCGATCGCCGAACAGGGTCTTGAGAAACAGCAGCCGCTGCTCGGCGAGGTCGCGGCGGTCCGCCTTGAGCGCGCTGCCGATCGGGCCGCGCGGGCCGCCGGTGAGGCAGATCAGGCCATCGCAATGGGCTTCAAGCATCGCGCTGGTCATATGCACCGGCTCGCCGGGCGGCGTCTCCAGATAGACCCGGCTGATCAGCCGGACCAGATTGGCATAGCCGCCCTCGCTGGCGGCGATCAGCACGAGCGGCGACATCTCGGGCCCGTGCCGGCGGCGGTCGCGCTGGGCCTCGGCCGCTTCGCCGGCAAAGGCGAGATCGATCTGGCAGCCGATGATCGGCTGGATGCCGTCCTTGACCGCTTTCTGGGCGAACTCCAGCGCGCCGAACAGATTGTTGGTGTCGGTCACGGCGATGGCCGGCGCCTCGTCCTTGACCGCATGGCCGACGATGGCGCCGAGCTGCAGGGCGCCCTCGAGCAGCGAATAGGCCGAATGCACGCGCAAATGGATGAAGGTCCGCGCCGGCGCCTCCGGCTGCGCGGCCTTCACGGCTGCTTCGCGCTGCAACGGGTCGCGTGGAAGTCGTTCATCCGCCATGGGGCTCGTGTCGCTCGAAAGGACTCAACATTCGGCTGAGATGTATTGTCCGCAAGCGCTTGATGCGAGTCCAGCTTTCGCCTGTGCACAGCCGTGCGGTCAGGCGAATTCCATGATCACCGCGTCGACGGCCAGGCTGTCGCCGGGCTTGGCGTTGAGCTTCGCCACGACAAGATCGCGCTCGGCGCGCAGCACGTTTTCCATCTTCATCGCCTCGACCACTGCCAGCGTCTCGCCAGCCTTGACCTCTTGGCCCTCGGCGACGGCGATCGACACGACGAGGCCGGGCATCGGGCAGAGCAGCATTTTCGAGGTATCCGGCGGCAGCTTCTCCGGCATCAGCCTTTCAAGCTCCGCCGTGCGCGGCAGCATGGCGCGCGCCGTCACGGACATGCCTTTCCAGGCGATGCGAAGGCCGTTCAGCTCCGGCCGGATCTGCGCCGCGATCCTGCCGCCGCCGACCGTGCCACGCCAGATCGCGTCGCCCGGCCGCCAGTCGGAAGCGACCGTGAGCGGCTCGCCGCCATCGATAGACAGATCGATCTCCATCGGGATCGAAACCATGCCGTCGACGATGCTGGCGGAGAGATAGTCCGTGCCGATCTTCACCACCCAGTCGCGCTTGAGATGGCCGGAATGCGGCGCCAGCCGCCCGCCGAGGCGATCGAGCCGGTCCCGGCGCAGCAGCTCGATCGCAGTGGCGATCGCGGCAAACACCGCTCTTTCCTCGCCGTCCGGCTCGACCGGCGAAAAGCCCTCGGGATATTCCTCGGCGATGAAGGCGGTCGAAAGCCGCCCCTCGCGCCAGCGCGGATGCTGCATCAGCGCCGCCAGGAACGGGATGTTGTGCTCGATGCCGTCGACGACGAAGCTGTCCAGCGCCTCCGACATGGCATCTATGGCCGCCAGCCGGTTCGGCGCCCAGGTGCAGAGCTTGGCCACCATCGGATCGTAGAACATCGAGATTTCGGAACCTTCGGCGACGCCGGTGTCGTTGCGGATCACGACATCGCCGAATGCCCCTTCTTCCGGCGGCCGGTAGCGCGTCAGCCGGCCGATCGAGGGCAGGAAGTTGCGGAAAGGGTCCTCGGCATAGAGGCGGCTTTCCACCGCCCAGCCGTTGAGCTTCACCTCGCTCTGCCTGATGCCGAGCTTTTCGCCGGCGGCAACGCGGATCATCTGCTCGACCAGGTCGATGCCGGTGACGAGCTCGGTCACCGGATGTTCGACCTGCAGTCTCGTATTCATTTCAAGGAAATAGAAGTTCTTGTCCTTGTCGACGATGAACTCGACGGTGCCGGCGCTCTGGTAGTCGACGGCCTTCGCCAGCGCCACCGCCTGCTCGCCCATGGCCTTGCGTGTCTTTGCGTCGAGGAATGGCGACGGCGCCTCCTCGACCACCTTCTGGTTGCGGCGCTGGATCGAGCATTCGCGCTCGCCGAGGTAGATCGCGTTGCCATGCGCGTCGGCCAGCACCTGGATCTCGATATGGCGCGGGTCGACGACGAATTTCTCGATGAAGACACGGTCGTCGCCGAAGGAGCTTTTCGCCTCCGAACGCGCGCGCACGAAGCCGTCGCGCACCTCCGCGTCGTTCCAGGCGATGCGCATGCCCTTGCCGCCGCCGCCGGCCGAGGCCTTGATCATGACCGGATAGCCGATCTCGCCGGCGATCCTTTCGGCATGGTCGGCATTCTCGATGACGCCCAGCCAGCCGGGCACCGTCGACACCTTGGCCTGGCTCGCAAATTTCTTCGATTCGATCTTGTCGCCCATCGCGCGGATCGCCTTGGGCTTCGGTCCGATGAAGACGATGCCGTCCTTTTCCAGCGCTTCGCAGAAGGAGGCGCGCTCCGACAGGAAGCCGTAGCCGGGGTGCACCGCTTCGGCGCCGGTCTCCTTGCAGGCGGCGATGATCTTCTCGAGGACGAGATAGCTCTGCGCGGCCGGCGACGGGCCGATGTGCACGGCCTCGTCGGCCATTTCGACATGCACGGCATCGCGATCGGCGTCCGAATAGACCGCGACCGTGGCAATCCCCATCTTGCGCGCCGTCTTGATCACGCGACAGGCGATCTCGCCGCGATTGGCGATCAGGATCTTCTTGAACATTCGGATGTCGTTCCTCCGGCGAAGCCGTCCAGTTCTATGGACAATTCCGGCGCGTCTCAAGTGGCCCGGCGGCGCATGCCCAACTGTGAAATGGCGCGCCGAAAAACGTCGCAACGGAAGTTGGCCATCTTCAAAGAACTCGGTAAGGTGACCATGGGCTTACACAAACGGCGGGCAGCCGGCGATCTGGTTTATCGCCTGGCAAACCAGCGGCTTGCCGCAACCTGAAACTTGAAGATTGCCTTGGGAGGATGCCTCATGAAAACGCGAGCTGCAGTAGCCGTTGGTGCCGGAAAGCCGCTGGAGATCATGGAGGTGGACCTCGAAGGCCCGCGCGAGGGCGAGGTCTTGGTCGAGGTCAAGGCGACCGGCATCTGCCACACCGACGAGTTCACGCTCTCTGGCGCCGATCCGGAGGGCATCTTTCCGGCGATTCTCGGCCATGAGGGCGCCGGCATCGTCGTCGATGTCGGCAAGGGGGTGACCTCGGTCAGGAAGGGCGACCACGTCATCCCGCTCTACACGCCCGAATGCCGGCAGTGCCCGTCGTGCCTGTCGCGCAAGACCAATCTGTGCACCGCCATCCGCGCCACGCAGGGCCAAGGGCTGATGCCCGACGGCACCTCCCGCTTCTCGGTCGATGGCAAGAA
>LM655192.1:0-164 GCA_000824825.2 Mesorhizobium sp. ORS 3324 | reverse complement strand
ATCGGCGTTGCCGGCGCCGGCCAGGAGATCTCCACCCGTCCGTTCCAGCTGGTCACCGGCCGCACCTGGATGGGCACCGCCTTCGGCGGCGCGCGCGGCCGCACCGACGTGCCGAGGATCGTCGACTGGTACATGGAGAAGAAGATCCAGATCGACCCGATGAT
>LM655191.1:124376-128937 GCA_000824825.2 Mesorhizobium sp. ORS 3324 | reverse complement strand
CGCTCGAATTTACCTTTTGCCATAGTCTCTTTCCTTGGGCGGCCTTGACCTTCAGTTCAGTCGAATGCGGGGCGATTAGCGACAACGGCCGAAAAACACAAGTGCCTTGTGGCTAAGCATTCTCTCACCCGGTCTGAACCGGCGATCCGATTTCGGCGATATGGCGCGGATATAGGATCGCGGCATACCAATTCAAATGGGCGCGGCCCCGACGCTTCGGCGCGTCATCGAGAGCTTCGCGCGGGTAGACGACCGATCGGCCGAAGCTGGCCCATTGCCGCCGCGACGTGCCTCTGATTGCTTCGGCAAATGCAGTTCATTCCGGCAAATATCCGCGGCCCGCTGTTCATGATCGTCTCGACGGGCTCCTACCTGGTCAACGACACGATGATGAAGCTCGCGACCGCAGGGCTGCCGCCCTATGAGGTGCTGCTGCTGCGCGGTGCGGCCGCCACGCTCTGGGGCATGCCGCTGCTGCTGATGCTCGGCTATGGCCGGCAGATCCCGCTGCTGTTCGAACGCAAGGTGCTGCGCCGCAACCTGTTCGAGCTCTCGGCGATCCTTTGCTACGTCGTGGCTTTGGCCAACATGCAGATCGCCGATTCAACGGCGCTCGGGCAGGTCACGCCGCTCATCGTGCTGGTCGGCTCCTCGGTCCTGTTCGGCGAAAAGATCGGCGCCGCGCGCATGGCGCTGATCGGCCTCGGCTTCGTCGGCGCCCTCATGGTGGCGCAGCCGACAATGCAAGGCATCTCCGTCTATGCCCTGCTGGCGCTCGGCAACGCAGCGCTTGCCGCGGCGCGTGACCTCGCCGGACGCCAGGTCGGAGCGGACGTGCCCGGCATGATCGTCGCCATCTCCGCCGTCGTGGTGGTGCTGGTCGGCTCGGGTATCGCGCATCTCGTCTCGGAAGAGTGGGTGATGCCCGAGGGCCGCCATCTGCTTTTGATCGCCGGCGCCGGCCTGTTCCTGATCTTCGGCCACTTCTTCATCTTCATGGCCTACCGCGTTGGTCCGACGAGCGCAGTGGCGCCCTTCTATTACTGCTTCACAGTCTGGGCGGTGATTTCCGGCCTGCTCGTGTTCGGCCAGTTCCCGAACGCGCTCGCCGTCTGCGGCATCCTCTTGGTGATCGGCAGCGGTCTCGCCATCGTCTCGCTCGACGAGAGACGCCGGCGGCTGGCCGTGGTTGCCTGAGGCCACGGATTTCTGGCCTTCAGGTACCTGACCGTATGGCAAAGTGCGCGCGGGCCGGCGCTCAAGCCGGCGCCACTGCCGAAGAAGCCGATGTCCTTACCTAGAGCGTGCGCTTGCCGGAAATCTGGTGATAGGCCCAGAGCACTACGACCGAGCCGATCACGGCGACGATCAGGCTGTAGATGTTGAGGCCGGTGACGCCCGATGCGCCGAAGGCACTGAAGATCACCCCGCCGACGATGGCGCCGACGATGCCGAGCACGATATCCATGATCATGCCCTGGCCGGTCTTGTTGACGATCTTGCTGCCGATGAAGCCGGCGATGACGCCGAGGATGATCCAGCTGATGATGCCCATTTTTCCCTCCGATCCCCCGCCGGACCAATCATGTTCATATGATTGTCAAAAGCTCAAGACAGCTTGAAATTCCGCCCGGCTGCGCCATTCTGGCGCCGGGGCGGGCCTGATTGAGATGGAGATCCACGATGGGCCTTTTCGACAACGCCGTTCCCGGCGGCAACATCACCAAACCCCTGATGATCGCACTCGGCGCGCTGCTCGTCGGCAAGATGCTAAGCGGCAGAAGCGAGGAACAGCCGGCCGAACCTCAAGCCCCAGCCCCTCCTCCCGCCGGAACCTCCGCCGACGGCGGTTTGCTCGGCGGACTGGGCGGCCTGCTCGACAAGTTAAGAGACGCCGGCCACGGCAATGTCGCCGATTCCTGGGTTGGCACCGGCCCGAACCAGCCGATCAACGCCAACGATCTCGGTTCGGCAATCGGGCCGCAAGTCATCCGCGAGATCGCGCAGCGCACCGGCATGAATGAACAGGAACTGCTGCAACAATTGTCCACGGCGCTGCCCGGCATTGTCGACAAGCTGACGCCGAACGGCCAGATCCCGCAGCAGCATCAGGTCGCCTCGGCCTTCAACAACTAAGGGCGCAGATCAAAAACCCAATGCGCTGCGCGCCACCATGCGCGGCGTTTTCGTGCGAGCGGCAATGCCGATGAAAATCTGGAGCGGGTAGCGGGAATCGAACCCGCATATTCAGCTTGGAAGGCTGCTGCTCTACCACTGAGCTATACCCGCCTGCGGAAGCATCCGGAAAACAGCTAAACACTTCCGATGCTTTTCGTTTCAGGGCTTCCAGGCCGGCAGTGGTGGAGAGGGTTGGATTCGAACCAACGTAGGCTAAGCCAACGGATTTACAGTCCGTCCCCTTTAACCACTCGGGCACCTCTCCAGTCTGCCGCCGGAGCCATGCAACGAGGCATTCGCGCTGACCCGGAGCCCGAGTAGGAATATCTCCGAAATCAGCGATGCGCCTTATGGCGGCAAGCCCGGTGGGTGTCAACCGCGTCGGTAGGGTTTTTCGAGGATGTCCCGCATTCCTCGCCACAGCCGGTATCCTTAAGGAGGCGGGACGGCTATAGAGGCCGGCATGAGCGACAACAAAAGCAACAAGCCGGGCACGCCCAAGGACACCCACTACGCCAAGCTGAGGCGCGCGCATCGCGACCAGAAGGCGGGCGGCGCGCCCGCATTCCGGCCGCGCCAGCCGGTGCCGCCAGGCGAAGGCCCCGCCGACGGTCTGGTGCGGCTTTACGGCCTGCATACGGTGCGTGCGGCGCTCGACAACCCTCGGCGCAAGATCAGAAAGATGCTGGTGACACGCAACGCCGCCGAGCGGCTTTCGATCCCCGACCTGGCAGCCCTGCCCTTCAAGGCCGAGCTGGTCGAGCCGAAGGACGTCGACCGGATCACAGGGTCGGATGCCGTGCATCAGGGCGTGCTGATCGAGGCCGAGCCGCTCAAGCCGAAGCGTCTGGACGCGGTTGGGGATACGAGGCTGGTGCTGGTGCTCGACCAGGTGACGGACCCGCACAATGTCGGAGCCATCCTGCGCTCGGCGGTCGCCTTCGGCGCCGGCGCGCTGATCACCACGGCGCGTCACAGCCCGCAGGAATCGGGCGTGCTGGCAAAATCGGCGTCGGGCGCGCTGGAGCATATCGACCAGATCGAAGTGAAGAACCTGGCCGACGCGCTCGGGCAATTGCACGATGCCGGCTTCCAGACGATCGGGCTCGATTCAGAGGGGCCGGCCGAGCTTGAGAAAACATTCGCCGGCGACAAGATCGCACTCGTGCTGGGCGCCGAAGGCAAGGGCCTGCGCCAGAAGACGCGCGAGACGGTGACTGCGCTCGCCCGCCTCGACATGCCGGGAGCAATCAGATCTCTCAATGTGTCGAACGCGGCGGCGGTGAGCCTTTATGCGGCGAGGAAGTTTTTGGGTTAAGGGAATAGGGGAGTAAGGGAATAGGGAGTTAGGCAGTAGGGAAAGCTCATCTTACTGCACAGCCTAGACCGGCGTATGTCTCGATTCCCTGTTCCTACTGCCCTACTCCCTACTCCCCTACTCCCCTAAGCTGTGGCCTGCCAGCCGCTCCAGCGCCCTCACCAGTGCCGAGTGGTCTTCCTTGGCGCCGCCATTGGCCGCACAGGAATTGAACAGCTGCTGCGTCGTCGAGGTGTTGGGCAACGCAACACCGAGCGCCTTGGCGCCTTCCAGCGCCAGGTTGAGATCCTTCTGGTGCAGCTCGATGCGGAAGCCCGGCGCGAAGGTGCGCTTGATCATGCGCTCGCCATGCACTTCGAGGATGCGCGAGGCGGCGAGCCCGCCCATCAGCGCCTGCCTGACCTTCGCCGGATCGGCGCCCGCCTTGGAGGCAAAGACAAGAGCTTCGCCGACCGCCTCGATGGTGAGCGCGACGACGATCTGGTTGGCGACCTTGGTGGTCTGGCCGACGCCGTTCGGGCCGACCAGCGTGATGTTCTTGCCCATCTTCTCGAAGACGGGCCTAGCGCGCTCGAAGGCTTTTTCCTCGCCGCCGACCATGATGGTCAGCGAGGCCGCCTTGGCACCGACCTCGCCGCCCGACACCGGCGCGTCGAGATAGTCGCAACCGAGATCGTTGATCTTCTTTGCAAATTGCTTGGTCTCGATCGGCGAGATCGAGCTCATGTCGATGACGAGCTTGCTCTTGGACAAGCCCGAGGCGACGCCGTTCTCGCCGAACAGCACGTCGGCCACCTGCGGCGTGTCCGGGACCATGGTGATGATGATATCGGCGGCCTTGGCCACCGCGCTATGGCCTGAGACGGTCTTCAGGCCCTTGGCGACGAGCTCCGCCGGCGGCTTGGAGCGATGATCGCTGGCGATGACCGCATAGCCGGCATCGAGCAGATGCCCCGCCATCGGCGCGCCCATGATGCCCAGTCCGATGAAGCCGATGGTTTCCATTTTGCAGTCTCCTGAAAGTCTTGTGTCCGAATGCGTCAAAGGCCGGCGCCGCCCCTCATC
>LM655191.1:17035-124276 GCA_000824825.2 Mesorhizobium sp. ORS 3324 | reverse complement strand
GAAGGACGGGGAGAAGGAGGAAGCTCCAGCGCCGGTGGCCCCCTCTCCCCGTTCTTCACGGGGAGAGGGTAAGGGTGAGGGGCAGCGCCGGCCGTGGTTGGAAATCCGCCTAAGCCGCCGCGCTCCCCTGCCGGGCGAACTCCCGGAACCAGCCGAGCCCTACTTCCGTGCCCGCCTTCGGCTTGTATTCCGCGCCGATCCAGCCGGAATAGCCGAGACGATCGATATGCTCGTAGAGGAAGGGATAGTTGATCTCGCCCGTCCCCGGCTCGTGACGGCCGGGATTGTCCGCAAGCTGGATATGCGCGATGCGACCGAGGTTTGCCTCGATTGTACGGGCGAGATCCCCCTCCATGACCTGCATGTGATAGATGTCGTATTGCAGGAACACATTTCTCGAGCCGATGCGGTCGATCAGCGCCAGCGCCTGGTCGGTGTGGTTCAGGAAGAAGCCCGCAATGTCGCGGGTGTTGATCGGCTCGATCAACAGCTTGATGCCGGCGTGCTCCAGCTTCTCGGCGGCGAAGGCGAGGTTCTCGGCAAAGACGTTTTCGAGCACCACGCGATCCGCGCCCTGCGGCGCGATGCCGGCAAGGCAGTTGATCTGCTCGCAACCCAGCGCGTGGGCATAAGAGATGGCTTTGGCAACGCCCTGGCGGAATTCCGGGACCCTGTCGGGGAGCACCGCAATGCCGCGCTCGCCCTTCGCCCAGTCGCCGGCTGGCAGGTTGAAGAGAACCTGGGTCAGGCCGTTCTTGTTCAGCCGCGCGGCGACGACATCGGGCGAATGGTCGTAGGGGCCGATATATTCGACGCCCTTGAAGCCCGCGCGGGCTGCGGCGTCGAAGCGGTCGAGGAACTCATGCTCGCCGAAGAGCATCGAAAGATTGGCTGAAAAACGCGGCATTCTTTTTCTCCTTCTCTCCCGCCGAACTCAATCCAACATCATGATGGCCGTCGGAGCATCCTCATTGCGTTCGGCAAGCTCCTCGAATTCGGTGATCTTGTCGATTTCGGTGCCCATGGAAATGTTGGTGACGCGCTCGAGGATGAATTCGAGAACGACCGGGACCTCATGCTCCTTCATCAGCCGCTCAGCCTCCTTGAAGGCGCCGGCGAACTCTTCCGGCTTGCGCACGCGGACCGCCTTGCAGCCCATCGCCTCGGCGACCGCGACATGGTCGACGCCGTAGCCGGCCTCGGGATCATTGGCGCGGTTGACGTTCTCGAAGGCGAGGCTCACCTCGTAATCCATCGAGAAGCCGCGCTGCGATTGCCGGATCAGGCCGAGATAGGCGTTGTTCACGACAACATGGATGTAGGGCAGCTTGTGCTGCGCGCCGACCGCCAGCTCCTCGATCATGAACTGGAAATCGTAGTCGCCGGAGAGCGCGACGATGGCGCGATCCGGATCGGCGGCGCGCACACCGAGCGCTGCCGGCAGCGTCCAGCCGAGCGGGCCGGCCTGGCCGCAATTGATCCAGTTGTGTGGCTTGTAGACGTGCAGGAACTGCGCGCCGGCGATCTGCGACAGGCCGATCGTGGTGACATAGGTGGTGTCGCGGGCAAAAGCCTTGTTCATCTCCTCATAGACCCGCTGCGGCTTCAGCGGCACCTGCTCGAAATGCGTCTTGCGCTTCATCGTCTTCTTGCGCTGCTGGCACTCCTTCGCCCAGCCCGACCAGTCGCGCAGCCTGCCGGCGGTGCGCCATTCGGTGGCGACATCGAGCAGGATCTTCAGCGCAGCACCGGCATCCGAGACGATGCCGAGGTCCGGCGCGAAGACGCGGCCTATTTGAGTGGGCTCGATGTCGACATGGATGAATTTTTTCCCCTTCGTATAGACGTCGACGGAGCCGGTGTGGCGGTTGGCCCAGCGGTTGCCGATGCCGAAGACGAAATCGGCTTCAAGCATCGTCGCGTTGCCGTACCGATGCGAGGTCTGCAGGCCGCACATGCCGGCCATCAGCCGGTGGTCGTCGGGGATCGTGCCCCAGCCCATCAGCGTCGGAATGACCGGCACGCCGGTGACCTCGGCGAACTCGATCAGCAGATCGGAAGCATCGGCATTGATGATGCCGCCGCCGGCGACGATCAGCGGCTTCTCCGCCTGGTTGAGCATCGCCAGCGCCTTTTCGGCCTGGGCGCGCGTCATTGCCGGCTTGAACGGCGCGAGCGGCTCATAGGCGTCGATGTCGAATTCGATCTCGGCGAGTTGCACGTCGACGGGCAGGTCGATCAGCACTGGGCCCGGCCGCGACGAACGCATCAGATGGAAGGCCTTCTGCAGCGCCATCGGCACCAGATAAGGCTCCATGACCGTGACCGCCCATTTGGCGACCGGCGAGGCGATCGACGCGATGTCGACGGCCTGGAAATCCTCCTTGTTGAGGCGGGCGCGCGGCGCCTGTCCGGTGATGCAGAGGATCGGAATGGAATCCGCCGAGGCCGAATAGAGACCGGTGATCATGTCGGTGCCGGCCGGACCGGAGGTGCCGATGCAGAGCCCGATATTGCCGGCCTTGGCGCGGGTAAAACCTTCGGCCATGTGCGAGGCGCCTTCGACATGGCGGGCAAGGATGTGGCGGATGGTGCCGCGCGCCTTCAGCGCCGAATAGAGCGGATTGATCGCGGCGCCCGGCACGCCGAAGGCATTGGTGATGCCTTCCTTTTCGAGAACGAGAACCGCGGCGTCGACAGCGCGCATCCTGGCCATTTCAAGCCTCCACTTCGTTGGTTGGCTTGAGAATGCCAGCATGCTTCCGATTTTTCAATTTTTTCAGAATATTTTTTCATTTCGAGAAAACGCCGCTTATCGACTGATTTTGCGTCGCTTTTCGTTTTCCAAAAAGCACTTCGAAAACCAATGAAAAACTTTTTCATTGTGCCCTGCGCAAAATCGGCGAGAATGCGCGCATGGAAAACGCGGAAAAACGCCAGCGCGGCCGCCCGCGCGCCTTCAACGGCCCGCAGGAGGCGGCCTCGGTGCAATCGCTCGACCGGGCGCTGCGCATCCTGGCGATCGTCGCCGACGCCAGCGGCCTTTCGCTGAGCGAGATCGCGGCACGCAGCGGCATTGCCGCCTCCACCGCCTACCGCATGCTGACGACGCTGGAGAACCACGGCATGGTCGAGTTCGACTCGAGCGACCAGCTTTGGTCGATCGGCGTCGAGACCTATCGCATGGGCGCGGCCTTCCTGCGCCGCAGAAAACTGGTCGACCGGGCCCGCATCGTCATGCAGGAACTGATGGAGAAGACCGGCGAGACCGCCAATCTCGGCGTCGCCGAGGACGATTGCGTCGTCTTCGTCAGCCAGGTCGAGACGCATCAGGCGATCCGCGCCTTCTTCCGGCCGGGCACGCGCAGTTCTTTCCACGCGTCGGGCATCGGCAAGGCGGTGCTTGCCCATCTCGAGCCAGATCGGGTTGCGGCCATCCTGCGCAAGTCGGGCCTGCAGCGCTACACCGACAAGACGCTTTCCGACATTTCGGCGCTCGCCCATGATCTGGGGACCATCAAGCATCGCGGCTGGTCGGTCGACGACGAGGAGCGCCATCCCGGCATGCGCTGTGTGGCGGCCGCCATCTTCAACGAGTTCGGCGAGCCGATCGGCGGCGTTTCGGTATCCGGCCCGACGGTGCGGGTCACGCCCGAGCGCCTGGCCGAGATCGGCCCGCTGGTGCGAGAGGCGGCGGCTGAAGTGACGAAGATGATTGGCGGCGTGAAAGCCTACTAACTACGACGCGCCTGGCAATGCGCTCTTTGCCGATATGTCGAAGAAATCGAGCAGGATCGCCAGTCCGACGCCGCTGGCTGTGAAGATGAGGCCGGCAATGAATATGCGGCTGGCGCGGTCATGGATGCTACGCCGCAGGGATTTTATGTCGAGCAGAATGGCAAGCGCCCGCACCTGCAGGGCAATGCCGACCAGGATCGGCACGACAGCAATCAGATGATAGGTCTGCCATGGGATCGGGTTGGCCGCCAATGGGTAATGAAGCCCAGCGAAAATGCCAGCAGGATGCCGACGATAGTGACGGTGCCGTTGCGGAAAACCGGCTCGATCAGGTCTTCTTTCGGGTCCTGCTCGTCCAAGCCACCCTCCCCTCCGTCGACGGCCGAAAAGTTAGACTAGACGTTCGCAAAATAACTGTACACCGCCGGCGGCATGGGCTCGATCGCCTTGCGGGAGCATTCGAATGCGTGCGAAAGGGCACCGATGCGGAAAACGCTTCAGCTTTTGCTCGCCGCTTCGCTTTGCGGATGCGTGGCGGCGGCACCTCAACCCGATGCCAGCGGCCAGCGCGTCAATCCCGTTCCGGTTTCGCTGGCTCTGGAGGAGATCATCACCACCGGCATCCGTCAGCGCCTGCAGGATCCCGCCGCCGCCAAGTTCGGGAGGATGCTCGCTGGCGAGCGAACGTTGAACAGCCGCCGGGAGATCGTGGTCTGCGGCTATGTGAATGCCAAGAACTCATCCGGGGGCGATGGCGGTGACGAACCCTTCGTTGCCAAGATTTATCCGGATGCCGGAAGCAGCTTCGAGCTCGTCGCGAAGGGCGACGATTCGCCGAACGCGCGGCTTGTTGTTGCCGAGGCCTGCCGCACCGCAGGATTGCCGATCGAGCCCACGGCTCGCAGCATTTGAACTGGGGCCAACGAAGATCCCTCACCTTGAACGAACAAAAAGGGGCCGCGAAGGCCCCTCTTCCGATCCCTTAGATGGATACCCTCGTCCTTAGAGGCGGCAGTAATGCGGGTAGCCGTCGTAGCCGATATAGGTGTTGGAGTCCGGATCGTAGCTGGGGTAGCGGGCCATGCAGCGGCGGACATGCCACGAGCCACCGCCATATTCGTCGACATAGACCGGCTGCGGCTGCTGCTGGGCAAGCAGGCTGCCGAGGACGAAACCGCCGACGCCGGCGGCGATGCCGATGCCGAGTTCGCGGCGGTGATGATGGTCAGAGGCAGCCGAGGGCTGGACGGTGCCGACGAGCGAGCCGGCGGCGACGGTGGTGGCGATCAGGCCGGAAACGAGTGTGCGCTTGAACATGACGATCTCCTTGGTTTGGTTGACCGAGGCGATCCATCCGCCTCTTGATCGTCTGTCGCGGCGACGGAAAAAAGGTTCGAAGCTTTTTTGCAAATAGCAAGGAATAGCGAATAGGGACAATTCGCGATCCGAGTCCCCTATTCGCTACTCGCTATTCCCTATTCGCTTACCTTCATCCCATGCCGGTGATGTGCCGCAGCCAGAAGGCCAGCGCGATGAAGCCGATGATGGTGGCGACGCCGGTCCAGTCGATATTGGCTTTCTTCAGATCGCTGACGGCTTTCACCAGCAGGAGCCAGGTCACGACGATGATCGGCAGGATGATGACGAATCTGATCATGCGACACCCGTTCGATGCCATTGCACCTGGACACGATATGGGAAGCCTGTCGGCGATTTTCAGCATGGCGGCCTAGGCAGGGCCGCAAGGTCCATTAGCAACTCAAAACGGAGTTTTGTCTTTACTGGTGCACGAAATGTGCTACCGGAGCGCCGTGCCCTTGTAGCTCAGCTGGTAGAGCAGCGGTTTTGTAAACCGAAGGTCGCGGGTTCGATCCCTGCCGGGGGCACCACCCTTCGCTCTTTCGAGCTTCGGGTGGCCCGCCACCCGATGGACGAAGGCGCGTTCGCGCCTCGCTCTTTGAGGGGTTTCCAGTAGGGTGAGGCGGCAGCATACGCTGCGAAACGGGCCGCCTTGTCGGCGGCCGCTCACGCAGGAAGCTCATCCCGCCATTTGATAGCCTCCATCTCGACGCGGACCGCGTCCTGAACGTCGACGACCTGATGGACCTCGAATTGGAGCGCCGGGAAGGTCGAACACATTTTGTGAACTACCAGCGGGTCATCTGCCTCGCACAGCATGCTGCCACCCCATTCGCCCACGCGCACCACGAAGGCTTGCACCTTGACTTCGCTCGGTATCTCCCAGTGCTGGAAGATTTTCAGGATGCGCTTTTGCACGTTCTCGTATTCAATTGCCGATCCGTGTGGCCGCTCGTTCCAATTTACCAGGTATTTCATAGTCTCCTCCCTCTCGGGCAACCGCGATGCCCGAGCGACATTGTAGCCCCCGGGGCGACTTTCCGATCGTCTCCTCGTCTGCTCCAATAGAGGTAGGCATCACAGCACGAAGGTGGTGAATCCGTCCGGCATGTGAGGACGATGCTATTTCAGCGCCGCGGAGCCTATCGACAAACAGCCGGAACAGAACCACGACAAGCCGGCAGCAACCTCGCCGGCTAGGCGGCGGCAAGCTCGCCAGTTGCCGCTCCGCCAGCGTTGGGAGCCGCTATGGCGCTCTTGCCGTCCGCTTTATCGAATACCGCTTTCGGACTCTGGCCACCTTCTATATCGGCAATAGCTTGCATTCTGAGCCGAACGTACCATCGAGCGTCTTCAGGCGCGGGTGGGGAGCTCCAATGCGCATAATTCTGGCTCTGGCCGCGCTCACGGCCTGTTTCTCCGTGTGGGATCGATTTGCAAACGACGGAACCTACAGCGCTGCCCTGCGACAAAACATACTAGGCGCAGCACTGCCTGGGTGATCTCCCGCCGGCGTGACAGCACGATTGGCAAACTGCAGGTTCCCGTCTTCGCAGCTAAACATTCCCGATTGCGAGATCGTCGCGAGAGTGCCTTGACTAAAGCGCGTCACGTCTGAACGGCCTCACGCGACGCGCTTTAGGTTGTTGTCTTTATGCATGTCGTTGTCCCAAAACCGCTGCGCATTTTTGGGCGACATGCATTAACTGACGCGGCGGACGAGCAATGGGCACAGTCAAAGCCGGCCCGCTATATGGCGGCTGCGACCTCCGTGGCGGCCGGCCTGCCAAAAGTGTTCCGCACCCTGACGGACTTGTAGACATAGGCAACCCAAATCGCGGTCAGAACGGGTGCGACCAGCGCATCTCCCGCGAGAATCTGGCCGATTGGCGCGCCCAGGATCGTGGCGGTCCAAACAGCGTCGAGCGCGAACGCGAATGGGATCGCGATCCACTGGTACAAGAACAGCTGTTTGAAACGAGGGCTCCGCCGCAGCATTGCGACAAGGACAATCAGCTGCAGCAGCGCAAATCCCAACGACAGCACGATTTCACCGTCGACGGCCAAAGGGCCGTTCGGCAGCGACATGAGCCGCTGGTAACCCTCGCTCGACGAGTACAGGTCAGCCAGTGTACGGAACGGTGCCAAGCACTGGCCGATCGCCAAAAGCATCAACCAGCCTCCGAACCCGACCAGTTGTTCCGGATTCTTTGGTGGCTTGCTCGCCGAGCGGACGGCAAAGACGACCGGCACGCCGATCAGCAGCAGCAAGATTGCCCAATGCCAGATAGGAAACTGCATCCAACCCCTCCCCTCATGCTCCTTTAGGTTGTAGCATGTTTCTATCTCAACTCAAGAGGCAACATCGAGGAAAGCCTACCTGCGAGACATGTCGTCGCTATATCTCCGGCAAGACGCTACTTCCGGCAGGATGCTGCCATGTCGCGAACACTGATCGTCATCGGTCTCATCATAGTCGCCACAGGCCTGCTGTGGCCCTGGGTGACCCGGATCGGTCTTGGCAGGCTGCCAGGCGATATCGTGATCGAGCGTGAGAATTTCAGGCTCTACTTTCCCATCACCACCGGAATACTGATCAGCATCGTGCTCTCGGCGATCCTATGGCTGATCAACCGTTAGGGTACTGCGGCTGCAGCGGCTGAAGGCCAGTGCCTTAATCCTTCTCACACCCCGATCGCCACCACCAAGATCCGGTTCTGCCGTCTTATCGCCGCGCGCAGCTCCGGGATCCTCGCCTCGTCGCCTTTCACGAATTCGATGAACATCATGTTCATGTTGTTGAAGATGAGCTCGCCGACCGCCGGTCCGTCAATGTCGGCGCGCACCAGGCCGATCTCCTGCAGGCGCATGATCAACGCGCGGATCTGTTCGGTCAGCGCGCGGTCGAGCGCCGTATAGGCTTGACCAAAGGGGCTGTCGGGCAATTGCGTCGAGATCGCCATCGCCTGCCGCCGCGCTTTATGGGAGGAAGTCCTGCTGTCCGGCGATATCGTCTATGACGGGCCGCTGATCGACGATGTCTATCACTCCGACGTCGGCGACTATGTCGAGACGCTGCGTGCCATGCGCGACCTCGACGTCACGGTCGTGCATGGCGGCCATTTTCCGAGCTTCGGCAAGGTGCGCTACCGCCAGTTGATCGACGAGTACCTCGCGCAGAAACGCCAGCCCGGCTGCCACCTCGAGCAGAGCCGTTAAAGCAGTTCGGCGTTCAGGGGCTTAAAGTGCCCTTTGCGGGCAGGGCGTTTCGGTGGCGTCGCCGCAGCGGGCGGCAGACGGCTGCGGCCGCAGACTCATCTCTTCCGACTGCCGCACCAGTTCGGCGAACATGAGCGCGAAACTTCCCATCATCAGGAAGACTATGATCAGACGCGTTACCGGCAATAGATAGGTCTCTCGACTGGCCAGCCCCCGCCAACCCATCCACTGTCGGCTAACATGCGCGCTCCGGCTTTACGAGTGTTTAAGCTTCGTCTTAACCATTGCGGCCATCACATTCGTTGCACGCCTGTCACGAAGCGCGAGCGCAGCCCCCTGTCCGCGCGGCACGGCGTGCCGCTCTTTGCAGATGCGGGCGGCGCATGCTACGCCGTCGCCCGCGGCCGGCAGGCGGTCGCGGTCGCCGTTCGGGATCCATGAGCAAAGAAACCAGCCGTTTCGCCTTCGTCTCTTCCGACACCGACGACGCCCGTGCGGCGCTGCAAAGCCTGTCGTCGCGCTACGGGCAGATACCTGTCGCAGAGGCCGACATCATCGTTGCGCTCGGCGGCGACGGTTTCCTGCTGCAGACGCTGCGCGACACAATGAGCTCGGGCAAGAAGGTCTACGGCATGAACCGTGGCACCATCGGTTTCCTGATGAACGAATATCGCGCCGGCGGCCTGGAGGAGCGCATTTCGAGGGCCGTATCGGAAACGATCCGCCCGCTGGAGATGCAGGCGGTGACGCATGAGGGCGAAACCATATCCGCGCTCGCGATCAACGAAGTGGCGCTTTGGCGCCAGTCCTATCAGACGGCGAAGATCCGCATCAGCGTCGACGGGCAGGTGCGGATGGAGGAGCTGAACTGCGATGGCGTCATGATCGCGACGCCGGCGGGCTCGACAGCCTACAATCTCTCGGCGCACGGGCCGATCCTGCCACTCGATGCGCCGCTTCTGGCGCTGACGCCGGTGAGCCCTTTCCGGCCACGCCGCTGGCGCGGCGCGTTGCTCTCCAACAAGGCGACCGTGCGCTTCGAGATATTGGAAGCGGAGAAGCGCCCGGTGAACGCCGCCGCCGACCACACCGAGGTCAAGGCAGTCGCCTCGGTCACGGTCCGGGAATCGCCGACCGCGACGGCGACGTTGCTGTTCGACCCCAACCATTCATGGAACGAGCGTATTCTTGCCGAGCAATTCCGCTATTGAGCCGGTGCAAGAACAGGACCTCGATTAAGCATCGCGATTAAGGTTACGTCTTCACAATCGCACCAAAATCCGGCCGTTTCTGTTGACAAATCGCGGACTTGCGCCTAACTGCAACCGCGATCTTGCAGGTGCGCGGCGCCTGCCGCAACACGTGTTGCGATTTTCCTGAACCAGCCAAAGACAACAAACACTTGTCCTCAGACACCACGACCGCTCAAGAAGCGTTGACATTCACGGACCTCGGCCTGTCGCCGAAGGTCCTCTCCGCAGTCACCGATGCCGGCTACGAAAAGCCGACCCCGATCCAGGCCGGCGCCATTCCGCATGCGCTGCTCGGCAAGGATGTGCTGGGCATCGCCCAGACCGGGACAGGCAAGACCGCGTCCTTCGTGCTGCCGATGCTGACGCGCCTGGAAAAAGGCCGGGCACGGGCGCGCATGCCGCGCACGCTGATCCTCGAGCCGACGCGCGAACTGGCAGCGCAGGTCGAGGAGAACTTCATAAAATACGGCAAGAACCACAAGCTCAACATCGCGCTTCTGATCGGCGGCGTCTCCTTCGAAGAGCAGGACAAGAAGCTCGAGCGCGGCGCCGACGTGCTGATCGCCACGCCCGGCCGCCTGCTCGACCACCGCGAGCGCGGCAAGCTTTTGCTCAACGGCGTCGAGATCCTCGTCATCGACGAGGCCGACCGCATGCTCGACATGGGCTTCATCCCGGATATCGAGCGCATCTGCGAGATGATCCCGTTCACGCGCCAGACGCTGTTCTTCTCGGCGACCATGCCGCCGGAGATCACCAAGCTCACCGAGAAATTCCTGCATGCGCCGGTGCGCGTCGAGGTCTCCAGGGCCGCCTCCACCGCGACCAGCATCACGCAGCGCCTGGTGAAGTCCGGCTCCAAGCCCTGGGAGAAGCGCGAGACGCTGCGCAACCTGATGCGGGCCGAGAATGACGGGCTGAAGAACGCCATCATCTTCTGCAACCGCAAGGTCGAGGTGTCGGAGCTTTTCCGCTCGTTGCTCAAGCATGATTTCGAAGCCGGCGCGCTGCATGGCGACATGGATCAGCGCGCGCGCATGCAGATGCTTGCCAATTTCCGCGACGGCAAGCTGCGCTATCTCGTCGCCTCGGACGTGGCCGCCCGCGGCCTCGACATTCCGGACGTCAGCCACGTCTTCAACTACGACGTGCCGATCCATGCCGAAGACTATGTCCACCGCATCGGCCGCACCGGCCGCGCCGGCCGCTCCGGCAAGTCCTTCACCATCGCGACACGCGCCGACACCAAATATGTCGATGCCATCGAGAAGCTGATCGGCGCCAAGATCGAATGGCATGACGGCGACCTGTCGACGGTCACCGAGAGCAAAAGCGAGGACGCGCCCCGCCGTGGCCGCGGTGCCCCGCGGCGCGCCGGCCGCAAGGATGAAGACCGCAAAGAGCGCAAGAGGGACCGTCATGCCAGGCATGATGAGGCGCCCGACGCCGCACGCGAGGAGCAGCCGGTCGCCGAGGTCGCCGACATCGCCGAGCGCCGCGCCCGCAAGGACGCGATCCGCTCCGAGAACGAGCGCAAGGGCTCCGCCAGCCGCAACGAGCAGCGCGGCGACGCCCGTCCTCAGCGCGACCACAACCGCCCTGCCCGCCACCGGCAGGAGGAAGACGACGCGACCATCGGCTTCGGCGACGACGTGCCGGCCTTCATGCGGATCGTCGCCAAGGTCTGACCTTCCCATACGCGGCGACGGCGGGAACGAAGACGGCCCCAAACGGGGCCGTTTCTTTTACCGCAGTTGCGCCTGAAGAGTTCAGCGAAGCGCTCTTGTGAGATTGCCCGCCCCTCTCACATCGGTCCGGGCATCATCTTGGTCGGTTTCTCCAGCATCGGGAACTCGGCCTTGCTGCATTTCACGTTCGGGTTCGTCGGGCTGAACATGCCGTTGGGGTTGTCCCTGAACAGCCAGGCGTGCAGGTCGTAGTGGACGAATTCTCGCGGGATGAGGGGATAGTGTCCCTCCATCGGCCCCATGAACTTTTGGCCAAACAGGCTCGGTGCTTCCTTGACGTCCGGCGTCAGCGGCACCAGCCATTCAACGCCGACCAGTTTCAGGCCCTTCTTCGTCGGCTCGTAGATCAGGACGTTGGGCTTCATCGGGTCGAGCTTCTGTCCGACGCTTGGGACGTTGACGAAATGAACGCCCATGGCGCCCTTCGGATAGTCCATTGCGCCCGGTATCTTCTCGCCGCTGTAGTAGACGCAACCTTCAGTCGAGAGATAAAGATCGCGGATGGCGGCCGTGTAATCCTCGTATTTGGCCAGCGACTTTTTCAAGGCTTCGATATCGGCCTTGTTGGCGTCTTCGGCCTGAGCCGTGGCAACACCCAACCACCCGCCCAAGAGACCAGTCAAAACGAGGACGCCGCAGCGCCCGAGGCGAGCCGTTCTTATCATTGCATTCCTCCCAGATTTTGATCTGGCCGTGCAAGACCGAGGCGGAAAAATGCTGATTGCGCGGCCGGTTGCACCGCCTCATCCCCTCTGGAACAGCGTCGATGCTAGTCTTTTCCTAGGCTCTGGGAAAGCATCAATTAGAACTAGCTAATGCCATAAGACCTTTGACCCACGCCAAAACAAAACGGCCCTCGCCGGGCCGTTTCGCAGAGTAGCCGGAAGCGTTTTGTCAGGTCAGCGGCGACAGCTGGATCTCGACGCGACGGTTCTGGGCGCGGCCGGCGGCCGTTGCGTTCGAAGCGATCGGACGCGTCTTGCCGAAGCCGGTGACGGCGAAGCGGCGGGAATCGACGCCCTGCCCCGACAGGTAGTTGGCGACGGCGAGCGCGCGGCGCTGCGACAGGTCGAAATTGTGTTCGTCGCCGCCGGTTGAATCGGTGTGGCCGAAGACGTCGACTGTGGTCTGGCGGAACTTGTTCAGCACCAGCGCCACCGAGTTCAGCACCGGGTAGAAGCCCGGCTTCACGGCGTCCTGATCGACGTTGAAGGTGATGTCGGACGGCATGTTGAGGATGATCTGGTCGCCGCTGCGGGTGACGCTGACGCCGGTGCCCTGCAACTGGCGGCGGAGCTCCGCTTCGTTCTGGTCCATCGTCGCGCCGATCGCGCCGCCGGCAAGCGCGCCGATGCCCGCGCCGATCAGCGCGTTGCGGCGGTCGTTGCCGCCGGCGAGCAGACCGAGGCTGGCGCCTGCCAGGGCGCCGAGGCCGGCGCCGGCCGCGGTGTTGGAGATCTTCTGGTCGCCGGTATACGGATCGGTGGTGGTGCAGGCGCTAACGAGCACAGCCGTCGCCACGACGACGAGCACGGTCTTCTTCATAAGATTGTCCCTCTCCAAATCGCGACCGTTGCGGCCGCGCCAAATCAGCCCTTCCGCATGCCTTGTAACATGAATTGCGGCAAAAAGCGGAACGGGAAACCGGTGCTACCAGAGGTTCTTGCCGTCAATCACCACCACCTCGACCTTATCCAGATCGAAATCGTCGAACAGCCGGGAGTTGACGCTGATTCTTGGGTTGTCGAAGTCCGGCTGACCGGTCGACCAATCAGGCGTCTCGGTGAAGGTGCCGCAGCCGCAGACGGCGCAAAAGCCATGTTTGATGGTTTTCGAGCCCCAGCGGTAGAAGGAGACGTTTTCGGGCGGACTGGTGAGCTTGAATTGCGATGGAACGTAATAAGCCCAAAGCGCCCCGCGCTTGGAGCAAAAAGAGCATGTGCATTGCGTGACTGTCTGCGGCGCTTCCGAAACCTCGAATGTCGTCGCCTTGCAGTGGCAGCTTCCCTTGATAGCCATGAACGTCGCCTCTCCGTTGTCCGCCGCCCATCTCGCAATTCCGCACGGAAAACCGCTGGGCACTTTTCCCGGAATTGCTGTTCATCCCTAACGCAATTCCGGACGGAAAACCGCTGCGCACTTTTCCTGGAATTGCTGTTCATCCCTAACGCAATTCCGGACGGAAAACCGCTGCGCACTTTTCCTGGAATTGCTCCAGCGGCAAGGCAACATAAAGAATCGGTCCTGACAACTGTCTGTCAGCGGGCTTGGCAGCGCGATGCTGTCGAGGGTCGGGGGCTCACGCGCTTTTGAGCACCTTCGGTCCGCTGGCTCCTAGTAGGACGGCGGCGGCACGAACAGGCAGATGGTCTTGCCGGCATCGAGCCCGGCCTGGTGCGCGCACCAGTGATATTCGCCGTCGGGCGAATTCTTGACACGCTTGTCGCTGTAGGCGACCACCTCGCCCGTGCCCTTTATCACGTAGCCTTCCGGCTTTTCGCCGATCGATGTCTGCGGCACCTCCTTGCAATCGTAGTTGGCGCAGCAGGCAAAGGGATAGCTCCAACCTTGTGGAAGCGCCGCCGTGGGTTTGGCATCGTGCGCGCCAGCGGTCGCGGTCAGCATGGCCACCCCAACAGCAGCGGACAGGGGAAACAACAATCGCCCTGCCGATCGAACGGCTTGGGCCGATCTTGACTTGGCAACAGACATCGAAGTGTTCCTTTCGAGCATCAAGCGTTAGCTTGCCCGTTCCCGGAACGTGTCTTCCCAGTGGCCGGATCGTCAGTCGCAGATATGCCGCGTCCGGCCATAAATGCTTCTCTCCCCCGCAGCCCGAATGCTGGGCTGATTCCTTGGCCGGCGCAAGAAGTGGAAGCGCCCGTTGGATCGCACCGGGCTTCAGCGTCGGCCGCAGGAAAGGTGCGCCGACTTGGTTACGAGAGGTAAAGCGACAACCCGGCGACCAGGGTGCCTAACAACGAAATTCCGGCAAAACGGGTTCCAACCCCTCAGCCGGTGACATGTTCACGATATTGCGGCAGGTCGTCTGTAATTGTGAACCATTTCGCCTTGGAACCGACGAAGATGTGTGCGCTCGGACGAATGGCTGGATCGTCGGTCAACGTCCCCATGGGGACATGGACATAGGCGCCTTCCCGCACCAATGAATAGAGCAGCGAGCCGCATTGCCCGCAATGCGCGTCGTGGCCGCCGGTATCGCCGTAGATCAGCAGCTTGTCGTCGCCCGCGGTGAGACGGAACTTGTCGCGCTCGATGCCGGCAAAGGCCTTGAAGGCCGACCCAGTGGTGCGACGGCAGTTCGAGCAATGGCAATTCGCCGCGTAGGCGAACTCGTCGGCAACCTCGTAGCGCACCTGACCGCAGAAGCATCTTCCTGTCAGGATGCGGGTCACAGGCTCCTCCGTCGTTGCGATGCACAGCGTGTTCGGATCCAAGATCAGGTCGCCAATTGCAGGCCGGCCTCACCTGAATATGAACATACCCTTAGTCCAGATCAGCCACCGCTTCGCCGGCGCCGCCCTCGATACGATGCGACAGCGAGGCCTCCATGAACTCGTCGAGGTCGCCGTCGAGCACGCTTGACGGCGAGGTGTTTTCAACGCCGGTGCGCAGGTCCTTCACCAACTGATAGGGCTGCAGCACATAAGAGCGGATCTGGTGACCCCAGCCGATATCGCTCTTCGACGCCTCGGTGGCGTTCGCCACGGCCTCGCGCTTCTTCAGCTCTTCCTCATAGAGCCTGGAGCGCAGCATCTCCCAGGCCTTGGCCCGGTTCTTGTGCTGCGAGCGCTCCGCCTGGCAGGCGACCGCGATGCCGGTCGCGAGATGGGTGATGCGCACCGCCGAGTCGGTCGTGTTGACGTGCTGGCCGCCGGAGCCCGAGGAACGGTAGGTGTCGATGCGCACGTCCGATTCGGAGACATTGATCTCGATCGTGTCGTCGATGACCGGATAGACCCAGACGCTGGCGAAGGACGTGTGGCGGCGCGCATTGCTGTCATAGGGCGAGATGCGCACCAGGCGATGGACGCCCGATTCCGTCTTCAGCCAGCCATAGGCGTTGTGGCCCTTGATCAACACCGTGGCCGACTTGATGCCAGCCTCTTCGCCTTCATGGACTTCCAGCACCTCGACCTTGAAGCGTCGACGCTCGGCCCAGCGCGTATACATGCGCAGAAGCATCGAGGCCCAGTCCTGGCTCTCGGTGCCGCCGGCGCCGGCATGGATTTCGAGATAGGTGTCGTTGGCGTCCGCCTCGCCCGAGAGCAGCGTCTCCACCTGGCGGGCCTTCGCTTCGCCCTGCATGGAGCGCAGCGCAGCTTCGGCTTCGGCGACGACGCTTTCGTCGCCCTCTTCCTCGCCGAGCTCGATCAGGCCGATATTGTCCTCGAGCGCCTGGGTCAGCCCTTTGACCGCCCCGATGCCTTCTTCGAGGCTCTGGCGTTCCCGCATCAGCTTCTGCGCTTCCACGGGGTCGTTCCAGAGGCTGGAATCCTCCGCGCGCGAGTTCAGGTATTCAAGCCGCTTGATGGCCTGATCCCAGTCAAAGATGCCTCCTCAGCAGGGTTATCGCCTGCCTGATCTCGTCGACAATGTTCTGCGTTTCCGCGCGCATGGGCTTTCGTTCTGTCCTGTTCGTCTCGTTCTTTTTTTCGGAATCGGCGCGATACATAGGCACGGCACAGCCGCCTGTAAAGCGAAATGGGCCAGCGTCAACCTGCCGACCCATTTCATGACATGGAGACGTCAGTAGAGGCCGCCGCCGCCATCCTGGATGGCCTGGTTGGCCTGCGGCGACAGCGCGCCACCGGCGCCGTTGGAGCCGTCCGCCCCCATGCCGATGACCCAATAGCTGTCGGCCGGACCGGTGCCGGGCTTGAACGCCTCGACGATGGTGTTCGGATCCCCTTCGGCGGCGCGCATGCCGGTCTTGCGGTTGATGGCGATCAGCTTCATGCCTTCCGGAACCTGGAAGTCGACGTTGGGCGTGCCGTCCAATGCCACGCGCATGAAATCCTTGAAGATCGGCGCCGCCAGACCGCCACCGGTGGCGCCCTTGCCGAGGCCGCGCGGCGTGTCGTAGCCCATATACAGACCGACGACGAGGTTCGGCGTGAAGCCGATGAACCAGGCGTCCTTCTCGTCATTGGTCGTGCCGGTCTTGCCGGCGATATGGCGGCCAAGCTCGGCAATGGTGGCGCCGGTGCCGCGCTGCACGACGCCTTCCATCATCGAGGTGATCTGGTAGGCCGTCATCGGGTCAAGCACCTGCTCGGAATTGTCGACCAGTTCCGGCTCGGGCTGGTTCTTCCATTCGGTGGCGTTGCAGCCTTCGCAGCCGCGCTCGTCCTGCTTGAACACGGTCTTGCCGTAGCGGTCCTGGATGCGGTCGATCAGCGACGGTTTGATCGACTTGCCGCCATTGGCCATGATCGAATAGGCCGACACCATGCGCATGACCGTGGTCTCGCCCGAGCCCAGCGCCATCGGCAGATAGGGCGCGAGATGGTCGTAGACGCCGAAGCGTTCGGCATATTCGACGACCAGCTTCATGCCCATGTCGTTGGCGAGCCGCACCGTCATCAGGTTGCGCGATTTCTCGATGCCCGAGCGCAACGTGGCCGGGCCGGCGACCGTGCCGTCATAGTTCTTCGGCGTCCAGGTCGTGTTGCCGCTCTGGATGGTGATCGGGCCGTCCATGATCACGGATGCCGGTGTGTAACCGTTGTCGAGCGCCGCCGAGTAGACGATCGGTTTGAACGAGGAGCCTGGCTGGCGCATCGCCTGCGTGGCGCGGTTGAATTCGGACTGTGCGTAGGAGAAGCCGCCGACCATCGCCAGCACACGGCCCGTGTGCGGGTCCATGGCGACGAGACCGCCTTGGACCTCCGGCGCCTGGCGGAGCGTGTAGGCATTGTCCGAGCCTTCGTTCTTCTGAACGAAGATGACGTCGCCGGGCTCCAGCACCTCAGCCGGAGATTTCGCCCTGACGGACTTGCCGTTGACGAAATGGCGCATGGCAAAGCCCATGTCGTCCTTGCTGACGATACCCTCGACACGCTCCTTGACGAGCTCGCCCGATACCTGACGCTTCGGTTGAAGTCCGATCGTCAGGCCGTCGGCCGAACTGTCGAGCACGACGGCGAGCGTCCATTCCGGCACGTCCTCCAGGCCCTTGACGTTGCCGAGCGGCACACCCCAGTCGCCGGAAACATCGATATGGGTCACCGGTCCGCGATAGCCGCGCAGCATGTCGTATTTCAACAAGCCGTTCTGCATGGCCTTGCGGGCGATGAGCTGGATTTTCGGATCGAGCGTCGTGCGAACCGACAGGCCGCCCTCGTAAAGCGCGTTCTCGCCATAGCGGGCGATGATCTGGCGGCGCACTTCCTCGGTGAAATACTCGCCCGCGAACAAATAGGAGCCGTTGCGGCGCGGCGTCACGCCGAGCGGCTCGGCCTTGGCCTTCTCGCCCTCGTCGTGGCTGACGTAACCGTTCGCAACCATCTGGTCGATGACCCAGTTGCGGCGCTCGAGCGCGCGATCGGCATGCTTGAAGGGATGATAGTTGTTGGGGCCCTTGGGCAGCGAAGCGAGATAGGCGGCTTCCGCAACGGTGAGCTCGTTGACCGACTTGTCGAAATAGGTGAGCGCGGCGCCGGCGACGCCATAGGCGCCGAAGCCGAAGAAGATCTCGTTGAGATAGAGTTCGAGGATGCGGTCCTTCGAATAGGCCTGCTCGATGCGGAAGGCCAGGATCATCTCCTTGATCTTGCGCTCGTAGGTCTGGTCGGCAGTGAGCAGGAAGTTCTTCGCCACCTGCTGCGTGATCGTCGAGGCGCCGACCTGGCGCCTGCCGGAGCCGAAATTCTGCAAGTTGACGATGATGGCGCGGCCAAGGCCGGTGATGTCGATGCCGGGGTGGTTGTAGAAGTTCTTGTCCTCGGCCGACATGAAGGCGGCCTTGACGCGATCCGGAATCGCCTGGATCGGCAGATAGAGCCGACGCTCGCGCGCATATTCGGCCATCAGCGAGCCGTCCGAGGCATGGATGCGCGTCGTCACCGGCGGCTCGTATTTGGCGAGAACTTCGTAGTCGGGCAGATCCTTCGTCAGATGACTGATGTAGATGGCCAGACCCGCAGCGACCAGCAGCGCCAGCGTCGTGCCGATGCCGAAGAAATAGCCGATGAGACGAATCATGCCCGCTCCAGTCCGAGGTTCGGGATTTTCCTAGACGAAGCCGACAGTCGCGCAAGCTTCCCGGGGCGGTTCCCAATCCGCAATGAAAACCCATGTCGCCACCATGTGGACAAAATACGGCAGCGCGAGATTTCAGGACTCGGTCCGCGAAATAATAACGCTACGTGTTGTTGCCGCGCAACGCCGCTTGTGGTTGTGGGAGGGGCTTATGGGTTGCGGGAGGCCGCAAGCCTCTCAGCCACCAGTCGCGGTTCCGGCCTTCGCCGCGGCGAAAAGGGCAACGGCGTTGGTTATGCTTTGCGCCGCCTTGCCGCGCCATTCTGCGCTGAGCAGCTGCGCCTCGTCCTTGCTGTTGGAGAGATAGCCAAGCTCGACCAGCACCGAGGGAACGTCGGGCGCCTTCAGCACCTTGAAGCCCGCCGAACGCTGCGGATTGTTGATCAAGCCGACGCTGGTCGACAGCTGTCCGACCAGCGTGTGAGCGAAGCTCATCGAAAAGCCATGGGTCTCGCGGCGGATCAGGTCGATCAGGATGTCGGTGACCTCCTTGTTGTCGTCCTCGATCTTCATGCCGGCGAACTGGTCGGACAGGTTTTCCCGGTCGGCGAGCGCCTGGGCCTCGGGGTCGGAGGCCTTGTCGGAGAGCGTGTAGACGGTGGCGCCCCGAAGGCCCTTGACGGCAATCGTGTCGGCATGAATGGAGATGAGAAGATCGGCCTCGTGCTGGCGGGCGATGCGCACGCGCTCGTCGAGCGGCAGGTACACGTCGCTGTCCCGCGTCATGAACACGTCATATGTGCCGACCGCGGCCAGCCTGTCGCGCAATTCGGCGGCGAAGGCGAGCGTGACGTTCTTCTCGACCGTGCCGCCGGCGCTCTCGGCGCCGCCGTCGACGCCGCCATGGCCGGGATCGATGACCACGGTGAAGCGGTGGCCGGGCGCCGAGACCGGCCCGGTGCCGACCCGGCCGCCCTTGTCTGTGGAAACGGTCGAGCCGGTGGTCAGCGACTGGTTGGCGAGGGCTTCGTCGAATTCCCGTTCCGATGCGGCCGATATGTCGATGGCGATGCGATAGCCGCTGCCGTCGTCATTCTTCAACACATCGAGCTTGTCGACGGCGAACGGCCCCTTGCCGGTAAGGATCAGCCGCGAGCCCTGGCCCTGTTCGCCATAGCGAACCGCCCGCACAAGGCCTCGCGGTTTCACATCCTTGGCGTCGAGGGCGAATCGCGTGCGCGGCAGATCGACGACAAGGCGGTTGGGGCCGCGCAGCAGGAACCACTTCACGTCCGGCTCGCGATCGAAGGTCATCACGATGCGCATCTTGGTGGCGTCGCCGGCCATCCTGTAGCCGGTTGCGCCAAGCAGCCCGTCGGCCGATGAGGCGGCTGTGAGGCCAAGCAGGATCGCCAGCAGGAAAAAGATCCTTGCGATGTGGCGGAGATGGCCGCCGGCGCCACGCCCCTTGTCTGCGGTGCCTGCCAGTCCCATCTCTGTCCCAGTCGCTCCCGGTTTGGCGCCTTGCGCCGGGTCGTTTCGTAGAAGGGCCTGTCTGGCAGCCAACTCGATTAACGATTGGTATCCAGAGAAGGTTAACCAAGCCTTTTCATGCAACGGGTGGAGCGCGACCTTCCCCCACGGAAGCGCTTTTTGCCGGCATCCGAAATCGGGGTTGCCTTCCACCCCGTCAAATCATAAAAGCGACATTGGATCACTGCAATCCTGGAACCGCCCGCCTCTGCGGTTTCCCGCCGGGCTAAGATATGAAGGCGCTTCCGGGTTTCAGGTGATCGCGACGATTTTCGCAGGCGCGCTCCCGTGGCGGGGGAATCGCTTGCGTGAGAAAACGGCCGGGATGTCCCGCGCCGGCTCGATGTGAGCAAACAAGCTGGTCCGGCTCAGTCCGGGCTTTGGTTCAAAAGGTTCTGCTGGGTGCCGATGGCTTCAAGCGCAATCATGGAAAGGTCCGCATCGAACCGCGCCATTGTGGCTGCGGGCGGCACCGCCATCGCGTTGAAGCAGCGGCCGGCGGACAATCATTTATCCGGCATCCACACAAATACAAGCACACGGCGGCGGGGTCTGCCTCGCCAGCTGCGGCTGATGGCTGCCGGGAGGAAACGAAATAATGCCCAACAAGATGCTGATAGACGCCTCCCACCCGGAGGAAACACGCGTTGTTGTCGTTCGCGGTAACCGCATCGAAGAATTCGACTTTGAATCCCAAGACAAGAAGCAGCTCAAAGGAAACATCTACCTCGCCCGCGTAACCCGCGTCGAACCTTCGCTTCAGGCAGCCTTTGTCGAATATGGCGGCAACCGTCACGGTTTTCTCGCCTTCAGTGAAATTCACCCTGACTACTACCAGATCCCGGTCGCCGATCGTCAGGCCCTGCTGCGCGCCGAGGCGCAGGAGGCCGAGGACGAAGACGACGAGGAGGCCGAGGCCGGCGAAGAGCAGCAGGCGCGCGATCGCGGCAGCCGTCGCAGCCGCCGGCGCGGCGGAAGGACTCGCGACCGCGGCGAGCAGAAGCGCGGCACTGATGCCGCCGGTTCCGAGGACAATGGCGAAGGCGCCGAGGACATCGCGGCGTCGGGCGACGCCGGCAATGAGCCCGGCAATGCCGCCGATGCTCCGACGGAGGCAGCCGAAGCGGTCTCCGAGACCGTCGAAGCCTCAGCCGAGACTGCCGGCGAACCGGAAACCAAGGTTCTCGAAGCCGGCAGCGATGTCGAACACGATGCCGCCGAGACCGAGGATCACCCGCCCGCCGAAGGCGGCCCGACTTCGATGGCCGCCAGCATCGAAGCGGATGTGATTTCCGAAGCGGTGCCGCAGGCCGATCAGGCGGAGCAGAATAGCGACGCGGCCCCCAGCGACAATGATCGCGGCATGCTGGAAGAGGTGCAGTCCGCGCATTCGGACGAGCACGAGATCGAATCGGTGGGCGCCGAGGATGCGCTGGAGGAAGTCCGCAACCGCCGCAAGCCGGTCCGCCGCCAGTACAAGATCCAGGAGGTCATCAAGCGCCGCCAGATCCTGCTGGTCCAGGTGGTCAAGGAAGAGCGCGGCAACAAGGGCGCGGCGCTGACCACCTACCTGTCGCTCGCCGGCCGCTATTCGGTGCTGATGCCGAACACCGCGCGTGGCGGCGGCATCTCGCGCAAGATCACCAATGCACAGGACCGCAAGCGGCTGAAGGAGGTCGTGGCCGATCTCGACGTGCCGCAGGGGATGGGCGTCATCCTGCGCACCGCCGGCGAAAGCCGCACCAAGGCGGAGATCAAGCGCGATTACGAATATCTGATGCGGCTTTGGGAGAACGTCCGCAATCTGACACTGCAGTCGACGGCCCCTGCCCTGGTCTATGAGGAAGGCAGCCTGATCAAGCGCTCGGTGCGCGACCTCTACAACAAGGATATCGACGAGATCCTGGTCTCCGGCGAGGACGGCTATCGCGAGGCCAAGGATTTCATGCGCATGCTGATGCCGAGCCACGCCAAGGTGGTTCAGCCCTATCGCGACACCACCCCGATCTTCGTGCGCAACGGCATCGAGGCGCAGCTCGACCGCATGTTGCAGCCGCAGGTGACGCTGAAGAGCGGCGGCTACATCATCATCAACCAGACCGAGGCGCTGGTCTCGATCGACGTCAACTCCGGCCGCTCCACCAAGGAGCATTCGATCGAGGACACCGCGCTCCACACCAATCTGGAGGCTGCCGAGGAAGTCGCGCGGCAACTCAGGCTGCGCGACCTTGCCGGTCTGATCGTCATCGACTTCATCGACATGGAGGAGAACCGCAACAACCGCGCCGTCGAGAAGCGCCTGAAGGATCACCTCAAGAACGATCGCGCCCGCATCCAGGTCGGCCGCATCTCGCATTTCGGCCTGATGGAGATGTCGCGCCAGCGCATCCGCGCCAGCGTGCTGGAATCGACGATGAAGCCCTGCCCGCATTGCGGCGGCACCGGCCATGTGCGGTCCGACTCTTCGGTGGCGCTGATGGTGGTGCGGGCGATCGAGGAATTCCTGCTCAAGGATTCGCGCAGCCACATCACCGTGCGCACGCCGGCGGCGACCGCGCTCTATGTGCTCAACCACAAGCGCGCCAACCTAGTCGAGCTCGAGGCGCGTTTCGGGCTGACGATCACGCTCGAGGCAGACGAGACCCTCGGCGCGCAGCACTATGCGATCTTCCGCGGGGCCGTGGCCGAGAAGCCGGAAGGCTTTGTCGAGGTGCGCGGCCTGCCGACCTATGCCGAGCCGGAAGAGCCCGAGGACGAGATCGCCGTCGAGGAGGAAGACGAGGTTTCGGTGCAGGCCGAGCAGCCGCGTCCGCAGCAGGGACAGCAGCACCAGCAACGGTCCGAAGACGGCGAAGGCGGTCGCAAGCGCCGCAAGCGCCGGCGTCGGCGCGGCGGCAAGGATCGCGACCGCGAGCATCCGGCGCGTGGCGATGCCGTCGCCCAGCCGGCACCGGCGGAAGCCGGGGTCGCCGCTGCCGAGCAAGGAACGGCCGAGGCTGCCCAGGAGGCGACCGCCGAAGGCGAGACTGCCGCGGCGGCACCTGAAGAAGGTCACGGCAAGAAGCGGCGTCGCGGCAAGCGCGGCGGCAAGCGTAATCACCGCGAGGAAGGCGAAAGCGCTGCCGATGCCCTCGCCGGCGAGCCGACCGATGACAGCGAAAGCGCTGCAGCGGAAGTCGAAGCTCCCGAAGGCGCGCCGCCGGTTGCTGCAGCCGAAGGGCAGGCCGCTCCGGCGCCCGCCAATGACGATGCTCCAGACACGGAGAAGCCGAAGAAGCCGCGCCGCGCATCGCGAGCAAAGAAAGCCGTCGAGGCAACAGTCTCCGAGACTGCGCCCGAGCCGGTCGCAGAGCCCGCGGCTGAGCCTGCGGCCGCAGAACCGGGATCGCCAGCCGAGCCTTCCGAAACCGCCGAAGCCGAGGCGCCCGTCAATTCCCATCCGACGCGGCGCAAGCCGCAATCGATCGACGCGCCAGTCGTCCCGGTCGTTTCGTCCAACGTCACCGAGGAGGCCAAGGCCGAAGACAAGCCGAAGCGCGCCGGCTGGTGGCAGAGAAAGGGTTTCTTCTAAGATTTTCAGCCGGAGGAACTGATTGCCTGAATATTGAATCCCACGCCGCTCGAAAGACGGCGTGGGATTTTTGCCAGTGCCGCAATGACGAATGAGGTAAGCTTCCGGCCTGAGGCGTCCTTGGGAGTTCGGCCTCCCTGAAGTTGATCTATCGGCGCGAGCGCAAAATTGCTCGCAGGGCGACGGCGCAAACAACAGAGCTGGCTATGACGACAATTGCGCCGAACCAGATCGTGGTGCGGGCATCACTGCATTGATTGCCAAATGGGCATACGTGCTGAGCGTCCGCCCAGGCGACGAGTCCCGCGAATCCATAAATTATTGCTATAGCCGCTCCGATAATAAAAACGGTCCACGCAATGGCTTTCCTGATCATTGCCGTCTTCCTGCGTCGGGAGAGAAGATCGACCAGCCCATCATCCGGGCCAGTTTTTCCAGCGCGATGGAGCCGAGCTTGGAATTGCCGTTCTCGTTGAGGCCCGGCGACCAGACCGCCAGCGAGGCCACTCCCGGCACGATCCCCAAAATGCCGCCGCCGACGCCGCTTTTTCCCGGAATGCCGACGCGGAAGGCGAAGTCGCCGGAGCCGTCATAATGGCCGCAGGTCAGCATCAGCGCGCCGATGCGGCGCGCCCGCTCGGTCGACACGACCGAATGCCCAGTCGCCGGAATCCTGCCGCCATTGGCGAGGAAGCGGCCGGCCATGGCGAGCTGCCGGCAGCTCATGGCGATAGCGCAATGGTGGAAGTAGACGCCCAGCGCCAGCTCCGGCTCGTGATGGAGGTTGCCAAAGGATTTCATGTAATTGGCCAAAGCGAAGTTGCGATAGCCGGTGGCGCGTTCGGACGCCGCGACCTCGCGGTCGATGACGATCGTGTCGTCGTCGGCAAGGAACTGGACGAAGCGCAGGATCTCGCCGATCGCCTCGCGCGGCTGATGGCCGGCAAGCAGGACGTCAGAGACGACGATGGCGCCGGCATTGATGAACGGATTGCGCGGAATGCCGTTCTCGTGCTCCAGCTGGACGATCGAATTGAACGGATTGCCGGACGGCTCGCGGCCGACACGCTGCCATAGCGCGTCGCCGACCTTGCCGAGCGCCAGCGTCAAGGTAAACACTTTCGAGACGCTCTGGATCGAGAAGGGTTCTTCGGCGTCACCGGCCAGGATCACCCGGCCGTCATTGGTCACGGCGGCAATGCCGAATTTCTTCGGATCGACCTTGCCGAGCTGCGGGATATAGGTGGCGACGTCGCCGCGATCGCTGCGCTCCGCCATTTCGGCGGCCACTTCCGCCAGCGCCTGTTCGAGTTCCGGCATGGAGCTATTTCAGCCAGCGTTCGATGCGCGCCAGCGCCTCGACCATGTCGTCGTGGCTGCCGGCATAAGAAAAGCGCATGGTGCGGTGGCCCTGAAGCGGGTCGAAGTCGCGGCCGGGTGTGGCCGCCACATGCGCTTCGGCCAGCATCTTGCGCGCGAGGGCCATGCTGTCGTTGGTGTGCCGGGTGACATCGCAGAAGGCGTAGAAGGCGCCGTCCATGGGCGCAGCGAGCGCGAAGCCGAGTTCAGGCAGGCGCTTCATCAGGAGGTCGCGGTTCCAGGCATAGCGCGCTTTCACCTTCTCCAGCTCCTCGGTCGCCTTGAAAGCCTCGATCGCCGCGATTTGCGACAGTTCCGGCGGCGAGATGTAGAGGCTCTGCGCGATGCGCTCGACCGGCCGCACCAGCTCCTCCGGCAGAACCATCCAGCCGATGCGCCAGCCGGTCATGCAGTAGTATTTCGAGAAGGAGTTGATCACCGTCACACCGGAGCCATAGGACAAGGCGCTGACATCCGGCGCGGCGTAGGCCAGCCGATGGTAGATTTCGTCGGAGATGACAGCGATGCCGAGCTCCTCCGCCGTCTTCACCAGCGCGGAAAGCTCCTCTGCCGCGATGACTGCGCCGGTCGGATTGGCGGGGCTGGCGAACAGCACGCCCTTCAGCGGCTTGTCGCGATGCGCGGCTTTCAGGTGATCGGCATGCAGATAGGCGTCCGAGCCAAGCTCGATCTCGACGATCTTGATGCCGAGCGCGGCCATGATGTTGCGATAGGCCGGATAGCCGGGCGCGGCGATGGCAACACGGTCGCCCGGGTCGAACATCGCCAGGAAAGCGAGGTTGAAGGCCGCGGACGAGCCCGTGGTCACGGCGATGCGGGCCGGCGCGACATCGATCCCGTAATGCTCGCCATAGTGGTCGGCGATTGCCTTGCGCAGATCAGCCAGGCCGAGAGCGTCGGTGTAGCCGATACGACCGTGCTTGAGGGCGCGAGCGGCGGCTTCCCGGACGCCGGCCGGCGCCGGGTCCGACGGCTGGCCGACCGCCATCGACACCACGGGAACCCCGGTGGCCTTCAGCCGGTTGGCCTCGGCCAGAATATCCATGGCATGAAACGGCTCGACCTCGCCGCGGCGTGAAAGCGAAACGACCATCTAACCTCTCGTCCAGTCTGCCCTATTTATTGGAGCAATTCCGGGCGGAAACCGCCGGGCTGCTTTTGCGGAATTGCCATAGTTCGTCGGCTTGGCCGCACAAATGCCCGATTGATGTGGGGATCACAAGCGCGCAGGAAGTTGTCGGCGCCGACTTTTCATCCTTCGCCCGCTCGTCTACTCAGTGGACCAATCATGTTGAGCCGACCCCGACCTATGCTGGCCAGATCGAAAATAGGGCGAACCGCGCGCGGATTCGCGACACTCCTGCTTGCTGCCGCAGTCGCGGTATCGACTTCGGCGAACGCCTTTGCTCAGAACGTGCCGGTGGTGCGCGACGCCGAGATCGAGGCGCTGGTGCGCGACTATGCGCGGCCGATCTTCAAGGCGGCCGGGCTCGCCAATGACGGCATCGACATCGTTCTCGTCAACGATCAGAGCTTCAACGCCTTCGTCACCGGCCGGCGCCTGTTCATCAACACCGGCGCGCTGGTGACGGCCGAGACGCCGAACGAGATCATCGGCGTCATCGCCCACGAAGCCGGCCACATCGCCGGCGGCCACCAGCAGAAGCTGCGCGACCAGCTCGACCGCGCCAAGACCATGGCCATCATCGCCACGCTGCTCGGCGCCGGCGCGATGGTTGCGGGTGCCACGACCAACAGCCGCGGCCTTGCCGGCGCCGGCGTGGGTGTGGCCGCCGGCGGCGGCGAGATGGCGCAGCGCAGCATCCTTGCCTATCAGCGCGGCGAGGAAATCACTGCCGACCGTTCGGCGATCACCTATCTCAACGCCACCGGCCAGTCCGGCATGGGCATGCTGAAGACCTTCGGCCGCTTCCAAAGCGCGCTGTCATTGTCGGGCACGCAGCTCGATCCCTACCGGATCAGCCATCCGATGCCGCAGGAGCGCATCGCCAATCTCGAGGTGCTGGTCAAAGCAAGCCCGTACGTCAACAATATCGACCCGCCAGCACTGCAGCAGCGGCACGACATGATGCGCATCAAGATCGCCGCCTATATGCAGGGCCAGGCGGCCGTGTCGCGGCTTATGCGCAAGAACCCGACCAGTCTCGCCTCACGCTACGGCGACGCGCAGCAGACCTATCTCTACGGCAATCCGGCCGCCGCGCTCGCCAAGACGGCGGCGCTGATCAAGGAACAGCCGAAGAACCCGTATTTCCAGGAATTGCGCGGCGACATCCTGATGAAGATCAACAAGCCCAAGGATGCCGCGGATGCCTATGCCAAGGCCGTGAGCCTCGACCCGGCGCGGTCCGGCCTGCTGTTGGTCTCGCTCGGCCAGGCGCTTATGGCGGTCGGCACGCCGGATTCGCTGAAGAAGGCGGTGACCCAGCTCAACAACGGGATCGGGCGTGACAAGGAAAATGCCGAAGCCTATCGCTATCTGGCGCAAGCCTACGGCGAACTGGGTGAAATCCCGGCCGCCGATCTTGCGACGGCGGAGGGCCATTTCTATTCGGCCGACTACAAAGACGCGAAGATTTTCGCCATGCGCGCTCAACAGAAGTTGAAGCGCGGCGAGCCCGGCTGGCTTCGCGCGCAGGATATCATAAACTACACGCCATCTAACAAACTCAAATGAACCTCCCGGCCGTGCGCGGCGACCAGGTTGGACCGGGACAGGCAGAAGGAACTGATCATGAACAAGGCAATCCTGCTCGGCAGCGCCGGCGTGGCGGTAGCGCTCGGCATGCTGGCATTCGGCTTCGTGGCAGGAAGCCCGCAGGCCGCGAAGGCCGATACGACGCAAGCCATCCAGGTGGCCTCCGCGGACAGCAAGATCGACCGCAAGGAGGTCGAAGGCATCATCCGCGACTATCTCCTGAAGAACCCCGAGGTTCTGCTCGAGGTCCAGGACGCGTTGGAGGCCAAGCAGAAGGAAGAGCAGCGGCTCGCGGCGCTCGGCGTCATCAAGAACGCCAAGGACGAGATCTTCAACTCCACCTTCGACGGCGTCGTCGGCAACCCTAAGGGCAAGGTCACCATCGTCGAGTTCTACGACTACAATTGCGGCTTCTGCAAACGCGCCATCGAAGACATGAAGGCGCTGACCAAGGCCGATCCGGACCTCCGCTTCGTGCTGAAGGAATTCCCGATCCTCAGCCCGGATTCGCAAAAGGCCAGCATCGTCTCGATGGCCTTCCACCTGATGATGCCGGAGAAATACGGCGCCTTCCACACCGCGCTGCTCGGCGGCCAGGGCCGCGCCACCGAAGCGACCGCCATGAAGGTGGCGCTTTCGCTGGGCGCCGACGAGGCGAAGCTGCGCGAGAAGATGAAGGATCCAAGCATCAACGATGCGCTCTCCCGGACCTACGACCTCGCCACCAGGCTGTCGATCACCGGCACGCCGTCCTATGTGGTCGGCAACGAAGTGGTCTTCGGCGCGCTCGGACAGCAGGTCCTGGCGGAGAAGATCGAGCAGGCCAAGAGCGCGCTCTAGGCATTGAGAGGCGCGACAACAGGCGGTTTTCCGCCTGTTGTGGACAGCGAAAGAACGCACTTGCGGTCTTTTCGTGGGCGGCTATGCCCATTATAAGGTCCGGCGCGCCGGCTTGGGGCCGGCGTTTAAACAAGGTCGGCATTTTGAAAACGATTTTCGTCCTCAACGGTCCCAACCTCAATGCACTCGGCAAGCGCGAGCCGGGGATCTATGGCGGCAAGACGCTTGCCGCGATCGCCGAGGATTGCAAGGCTGCCGGCGCGGCACTCGGGCTCGATATCGATTTTCGCCAGTCCAATCATGAGGGCGACCTGGTCGACTGGATCCAGGAAGCCGGCGACAAGGCTGCAGGCATCGTCATCAATCCGGGCGCCTACAGCCACACCTCGATTGCCATCCACGACGCTATCCGCGCCATCGCGCCGCTGCCCGTCGCTGAAGTCCATCTTTCCAACATCCACGCGCGGGAACCCTTCCGCCACGTCTCCATGGTCGCGCCGGTTGCCGTCGGCATGATCTGCGGGTTCGGGCCGCTGGGCTACACGCTCGCGCTGCAAGCGCTGGCGGCACGCCTGTGACCGACCCACAAACAGAAGGCTCGAATATGTCGATAAAGAAGAACGGTGTTGACCAGCAGCTGATCCGCGATCTGGCGGGCATACTGAACGACACCAACCTGACCGAGATCGAGGTCGAGCTCGGCGACCTGAAGGTGCGCGTGTCGCGCCAGGCGCAGGCCGTCCATGCGGTCGCCGCTCCGCTTCCCGCCCCTGCACCGATAACGGCCGCGCCGGCCCAGCCGGCAGCGGCGGCGATGCCCGCGGCCGCTGCAGATTCCTCCAAGAACGCCGTGCCTTCGCCGATGGTCGGCACCGCCTATCTGGCGCCAGCGCCCGACGCCAAGCCGTTCGTCGAGATCGGCCAGAAGGTGAAGGAAGGCCAGACGCTGCTCATCATCGAAGCGATGAAGACCATGAACCAGATCCCCTCGCCGCGCACCGGAACGGTGACGGCGATCCTGATCGAGGACGCCCAGCCGGTCGAATACGGCATGCCGCTTGTGGTCATCGAGTAGAGCCGGGAACAGCGCAGAGATGTTCCAGAAGATACTCATCGCCAATCGCGGCGAAATCGCCCTTAGGGTGCTGCGCGCCTGCAAGGAGCTCGGCATCCAGACGGTGGTGGTCCACTCGACGGCCGATTCGGACGCCATGCATGTGCGGCTTGCCGACGAGAGCGTCTGCATCGGCCCGCCGCCATCGCGCGAAAGCTATCTCAATATCCATCAGATCGTCGCCGCCTGCGAGATCACCGGCGCCGACGCGGTGCATCCGGGCTACGGCTTCCTGTCGGAGAACGCCAAGTTCGCCGACATCCTCGCGGCCCACAACATCACCTTCATAGGCCCGTCGGGCGACCATATCCGCATCATGGGCGACAAGATCGAGGCCAAGCGCACGGCAAAGCGGCTCGGCATCCCGGTCGTCCCGGGTTCGGACGGCGCGATCAGCGACGAGAAGCAAGCAAAACGCATCGCTGCCGAGATCGGCTATCCGGTGATCATCAAGGCGTCAGCCGGCGGCGGCGGCCGCGGCATGAAGGTGGCGCGCACGGAAGCCGACCTCGAAGTGGCGCTGCATACGGCAAAATCCGAAGCGGGCGCCGCCTTCGGCGACGACGCCGTCTACATAGAGAAATTTCTGGAAAAGCCGCGCCATATCGAAGTGCAGGTGTTCGGCGACGGCGCCGGCCATGGCGTGCATTTCGGCGAGCGCGACTGCTCACTGCAGCGCCGCCACCAGAAGGTGTGGGAGGAAGCCAATTCTCCCGCGCTCAACACCGAGGAGCGCTCGCGCATCGGCGGCATCTGCGCCAGGGCGATCGCCGATCTCGGCTATTCCGGCGCCGGCACCATCGAATTCCTCTACGAAAACGGCGAGTTCTATTTCATCGAGATGAACACCCGCCTGCAGGTCGAGCATCCGGTGACGGAGGCAATCACCGGCATCGATCTGGTGCATGAGCAGATCCGTGTCGCGTCGGCCGCCGGGTTGTCGGTCAGGCAGGAAGACATCAAGTTCACCGGCCACGCCATCGAATGCCGCATCAACGCCGAGGATCCGCGCACCTTCACGCCCTCGCCCGGCACAATCACGCATTTCCACACGCCCGGCGGCCTAGGCATCCGCGTCGATTCCGGCGTCTATTCCGGCTACAGGATCCCGCCCTATTACGACAGCCTGATCGGCAAGCTGATCGTTCATGGGCGCAACCGGGTCGAATGCATGATGCGGCTGCGCCGGGCGCTGGACGAATTCGTCGTCGACGGCATCAAGACGACGCTGCCGCTGTTCCGCGACCTTGTCGGCAATGCCGATATCGCCAATGGCGACTACGACATCCATTGGCTCGAGAAATTTCTGGCCAAGGGGGATTGAACCGCGTCGCGCTGGATACATGTCGCGCAAAACCGCCGCGCACTTTTGGCGACATGTGTAGGGATCTTGCAGTTATAATGCTGCAATGACTCGCCCCTACGCGCCCGGCTACCGCATCCCGACCGACCTGCTGCTGAAGGCCTATGCCTCGGGCGTGTTCCCGATGGCCGAGAGCGCGAACGACCCTGAAGTGTTCTGGGTGCGGCCGGAAACGCGCGGCATCATCCCGCTCGACGGTTTCCACACCCCGCGCAGCCTGATGAAGACGATCCGCAAGCACCCCTTCGACATCCGCTACGATTTCGACTTCGAGGCGACGATCGACGGTTGCGCCGAAAAACGCGACGAGCGCCGCTCGACCTGGATCAACGCGCCGATCCGCGAAGCCTATGTCGAGCTCCACCGGCTGGGCCACTGCCATTCCGTCGAGGCGTGGCGCGAGGGCCGGCTGGTCGGCGGCCTCTACGGCGTGTCGCTCGGGCGCGTGTTCTTCGGCGAAAGCATGTTCGCCAGGGAAACCGACGCCTCGAAAACCTGCCTCTACTATCTCGTCGAGCGGCTGAACGAGCGCCGCTTCGCGCTTCTCGACACACAGTTCACCACCGAGCACCTCAAGCGCTTCGGCGCCATCGACGTGCCGCGTAGCCGCTATGAGAAGATGCTGGCCGAAGCCCTGAAGGGCGACGCGACTTTTTATCCCTGACGCGCGAGGCCGCTGCTGGCTGGCCGAATGTTTCGACCGGCGTTGCGGGCGGGTTCCGAAGGATCAGTTTACGTCGGTGGTGTCGTCGCCGGTCGCGCCGGGCGCCACATCGCCGGTTGCGTCAGGCGCAGTTTCAGCGGGCTGCTCCTGCGCGGGCGCCTTCGGCTTGGCGGCATTCGTCTTCGGCTCGGCCGGATCGGCCTTGGCGGCGGTCGGCGGCGGCACGTCCGACTTCTGCTTGCAGCCCTTCAGCCAGACGTCATAGACGGCGTGCTCGACGGCGTTGAGGCCGGGACTTTCGGCGAACATCCAGCCGGTGAAGATGCGGCGGATCTTGCGGTCGAGCGTGATCTCGTCGACCTCGACGAAGGAATCGGTCTTCGGCTGTTCGGTGTCGGGCCGCGAGTAGCAGACGCGCGGCGTCACCTGCAGGGCGCCGAACTGCACCGTCTCGTCGATATAAACGTCGAAGGTGATGATGCGGCCGGTGATCTTGTCGATGCCGGCAAACTCGGCGACCGGATTGGTGATGCGCTCGGAGACCGGCGGCGCCGCCGGCGTTTGCGGGGCAGCGAGCGCCGCCGTCGAAGCGGCCAGAACGGAAGCTGCCGCGAACAATCCCGTCGAGAGTCGACTCATGCAAGGATACCGGTGGTTGCGCCCGGGTGATTCTCTCAATCGCCCAAAGCTAGTCATGGCTGCGATATCAGCAAGCAGCTAAACGCCAATTGTGGCGACAAAGGACCGAAGAACGTGTTTACGAACCGGGCGTCCAGGCGTCGTAGTCGCCGGTCACCTGCGGGCGGTGCTGGTTGGTCAGGATGGAGCCTTGCGGGCGATAGGCGCCGGGCGTTCCGGTCAGGTTCGGCCGGTGCGGTTTCTGCCACTCGCGAGCCTTGTAGTTCTCGCTCGGCGGAGGCGTGTCGACGCGATGGTGGATCCAGCCATGCCAGCCCGGCGGGATCTTCGAGGCTTCGGAATAGTCGCGATAGATGACCCAGCGGCGTGTGCGGCCTTCCGAATCTATGCCGCCTTCATAATAGACGTTGCCGGCCTCGTCCTCGCCGACCTTCTTGCCGAAGCGCCAGGTGTGGAAACGCGTGCCCAGCGTCTGGCTGTTCCACCAGGTGAAAAACTGCAGCAGGAAAGTCTTCATCCAGATCCTCGTGGCGGCAGCGGCCGCTCCGTTTCCTGCTTATGGCGTCAGGTCATCGCGAAGGCAAGGGCTTTGCCGCGCCCGGCGACGTAAATGCTTCGTGCGCTAAATCGATACAGGCGCGGTACGTCCGGCAAGCCTGCTTGCCAAGCGCCGCCTGTGTTCCTAAAGCTCGCACGCCCGCTAAGCGGGCGCCTGGCCCCGGCCGGTTGAGGGAGGTGAGGATTGGCCCCAGAACGGTCTACCGGCAATCGGATCGGCGCCGAAGACATTCGCCGCCGCAAGGGCGGCGTGCCGATCGTCTGCCTCACCGCCTACACCTACCCGATAGCCCGCATGCTCGATCCGCATGTCGATCTGCTCCTGGTCGGCGACAGCGTCGCCATGGTGCTGCATGGCCACGCCACGACGCTCGGCGCCTCGCTCGAGATGATGATCGCGCATGGGCAAGCGGTGATGCGCGGCTCGACCAAGGCCTGTGTCGTGATCGACATGCCGGCGGGCAGCTACGAGGCCTCCGTGGCGGATGCCGTTTCCTCGGCAAGGCGTATCGTCGGCGAGACCGGTTGCCGGGCGGTGAAGCTCGAAGGCGGCGTCGACATGGCCGCGCAAATCGCGGCCATCGTTGCCGAAGGCATCCCGGTCATGGGCCATATCGGCCTGCAGCCGCAATCCGTGGAAAAGGACGGCGGTTACAAGATCAAGGGTCGGACCAGGGAAAACATTGCGGCGCTCTTTCGTGACGCCGAAGCGGTCGAAAAGGCCGGCGCCTTCTCCGTCGTCATCGAGGGCACGGTGGAGGCCGTGGCGTCGGACCTCACGCGCCACATCTCGATCCCGACCATCGGCATCGGCGCCAGCGGCGACTGCGACGGCCAGATCCTGGTCATCGACGACATGATCGGCATGACCGTCGACCGAGTGCCGAAATTCGTCAAGGAATACGCAAACCTGCGCGATGCCGTTTCGGATGCGGCGGCGCGTTACGCTGCCGAGGTGCGCAGCCGCGCGTTTCCGGGACCGGACCACGTCTTTTCGGCGACATCGGACAAGGACAAGGCATGAGCTGGCCAATCGTCGTCGACAGCGTTGCGGCGCTGCGCGCGCAAATCCGCGAATGGCGGCAGGCCGGCCAGAGAATCGCCATGGTGCCGACCATGGGCGCCCTGCATGACGGCCACATCTCGCTGGTCAGGGTCGCGCTCGAGCGCGCCGAACGCTGCGTCGTCTCGATCTTCGTCAATCCGACGCAGTTCGCTCCGACCGAGGACCTGGACAAATATCCGCGCCAACTGGCCCGCGATCTCGACCGGCTGCGGGAGGCAGGCGCGCATCTCGCCTTCACGCCACCCGTCGCGGAAATGTACCCGGCAGGCTTTGCCACAAAGGTCTCGGTCGGCGGTCCCTCCGCCGGCCTGGAATCTGATTTCAGGCCGGCCTTCTTCGACGGCGTCGCTATCGTTGTGACCAAGCTTTTCCTGCAGGCGGCGCCCGATTGCGCCGTGTTCGGCGAGAAGGACTACCAGCAGCTTTGCGTCGTCAGGCAACTCTGCCGCGATCTCGATCTGCCGGTCGAGATCATCGACGCGCCGACGGTGCGCGATTCCCACGGTCTCGCCATGTCGTCGCGCAACGCCTATCTCAGCGAGGCCGAGCTCGACGTCGCGCGCAAGCTGAATGCGGTTCTGCGCCAAACCGCGGCAAGCCTCGCTTCCGGCGCGGATGAGACCGGCGCGACGAGTGCCGCTACCGAGGCGCTCATCCGGGCAGGTTTTCGGAAGGTCGACTATGTCGCCGCGCGGGAGGCCGTGACGCTTGCCCCCTGGCGGCGCGACCGCGACGGACGCCTGCTCGCGGCGGTCTGGCTCGGCACGACCAGGCTGATCGACAATGTGGCCATTGCCCCCGCGTGACCGTGTTCATTCGATCGGGGCAGACGATCACTCCTCCGACGGCATGTGCAGATACATCGACTGGATGCCGACGCGGCCCGGCCCGGTGAAGCGGTTGACGACGAAGTTGACGTTGGCGCCGAAGAAGCCGCTGGAGAGGCGGTCGATCCTGGTCTCCATCTTGACCGAAGCGTCCTTGAACAGCCAGCCGCCGGGTTCGATGTCGATGGTCTCGCCGGGCGCAAGCACCTTCTCGAAGACATTGCCGTAGCCGTGCAGCCAGACGATGCCGTCGCCGGTTTCGCCGCGGAAGCGGTCGATGAAGAAGCCGCTTTGGCCGAACAGCATCGTCGCCAAGCCGCGCACGCGTTCGAAAGTGTAGTCGACGCTGGCGGTGGCGGCGAGAAACTGGTGCTCGCGCACCTGGATCTCCTCGCCGCGGCGAAGGTGGATCGGCACGATATGGCCAGGTCCGTCGCGGCTGAAGGCAATGACGCCCGAACCCGATGCCTCGGTGACGAAGACCTGCATGCCGGCCATCATGCGCTTCAGCGCACCGCGCAGCGATTTCAGTCCGATGGTGACGGTCGGATGCTTCCAGAGCAGGATGTGATGCTCGAAATAGACCGGCATCCTGCTCACATCGACCGAGAGCACGGGCACCAGTTCACCGGCGACGTGATAGGTCACGCCGCCGAAAGTTTCATCCGACACTTCGGTCGGCATCAGTTCCGGCAAGCTTGGCATGGCAGTCCCCCCTCGGCGAGCGGCGCGCTCTGCCTTGTGGCGAGCGCTTGCGCTGCGGGGACAGCCTTGATCGCGCGGATCGGCGCGATCAAATCAAAACCGCGCGATGTTGTCCGCCTCTCGGGCTAACCCAGCCGCTTCTCCAGGATGAGGGCTGGTATTCCCGAACCGCCGCCACAATCGGAGGTCCTGCCGGCGTGCTGAAACCCGTTCGCCTCGTAGAAGGCTATCGCCGAAACATTCGCCGCTTCCACCTCCAGGCGCAGCATTCGCGCTTCCGGGAAGCTGGCTTCGACTTCGTCGAGCAGCGACCGGCCGATCCCTTGCCGCTGACAATCCGGATGCACGTAGAGCTGGTTCAGGAGGACGATCTTCGGATCCGTGGTGGCGGAGGCGAAAGCCATCCCGCCGATGCGCTTGCCGTCATCGGCCACCAGGAATTCCGAATTGGGGCGCGTCAGCCGCGATCTCAGCGAGGCGATCGAATGCCAGTCGTCGGTGATCTCAGTGACCCGCCGGTCGCCGTAAATGGCATCGTAGGTTGCGTGCCAGGTCTCGACCAACAGCGCACGGACGGCGGCGAGGTCGCGTTCGCTCGCCGTCCGCACGAACATGCTAGCCCTCGATGCCGAGCTTGGCCTTGACCAGTTCGTTGACCGCCTGCGGATTCGCCTTGCCGCCGGTCGCCTTCATGACCTGGCCGACGAACCAGCCGGCCATGGTCGGCTTGGCGCGCGCCTGCTCGGCCTTGTCCGGATTGGCGGCGATGACCTCATCGACCGCCCTCTCGATGGCGCCGGTGTCGGTGACCTGCTTCATGCCGCGGCTCTCGACGAGCTGCCGCGGATCGCCGCCCTCATTCCAGACGATCTCGAACAGGTCCTTGGCGATCTTGCCGGAGATCGTGCCTTCCTTGATCAGGTCGATGACGGCGCCGAGCTGATCGGGAGAAACCGGAGCGTTTTCAATATCTTTTCCGGCCTTGTTGAGAGCGCCCAACAGGTCGTTGATGACCCAGTTGGCGGCAAGCTTGCCGTCGCGCCCGGCCGCCACCTTCTCGAAATAGTCGGCGATCGGCTTTTCGGAGACCAGCACCGAGGCGTCATAGGTCGACAGACCCAGCGAGCCGATCAGCCGCGCCTTCTTGTCGTCGGGCAGTTCCGGCAGATGCTCGGCCAACACATCGACATAGGCCTGGTCGAACTCCAGCGGCAGAAGGTCGGGATCCGGGAAATAGCGGTAGTCATGCGCCTCTTCCTTGGAGCGCATCGAGCGCGTCTCGCCCTTGTTGGGATCGAACAGGCGCGTCTCCTGCTCGATCGCGCCGCCGTCTTCCAGGATGGCGATCTGCCGGCGCGCCTCCGACTCGATGGCCTGGCCGATGAAGCGGATCGAGTTGACGTTCTTGATCTCGCAGCGCGTCCCAAAGGCGCCGCCCGGACGCCGCACCGAGACGTTGACGTCGGCGCGCAGCGAGCCTTCGTCCATGTTGCCGTCGCAGGTGCCGAGATAGCGCATGATGGTGCGCAGCTTGCTGACATAGGCCTTGGCCTCGTCGGCGGAGCGCATGTCGGGCTTGGAGACGATTTCCATCAGCGCCACGCCGGAGCGGTTGAGATCGACATGGGACATGGTCGGATGCTGGTCATGCATCGACTTGCCGGCATCCTGTTCCAGATGCAGGCGCTCGATGCCGACCTCGATGTCCTCGAACTCGCCCTGCCGGTCCGGACCGACGGAGACGATCACCTTGCCCTCGCCGACGATCGGCTGCTTGTACTGCGAGATCTGGTAGCCCTGCGGCAGGTCCGGATAGAAGTAGTTCTTCCGGTCGAAGACCGACTTGTGGTTGATCGTGGCCTTCAAGCCGAGCCCGGTGCGGATCGCCTGCTTGACGCATTCCTCGTTTATCACCGGCAGCATGCCGGGCATCGCCGCGTCGACCAGGCTGACATTGGCGTTGGGCGCCGCGCCGAAAGAGGTCGATGCGCCGGAGAACAGCTTCGCCTCGGACGTCACTTGCGCATGCACTTCGAGCCCGATGATGATTTCCCAGTCGCCGGTGGCGCCGGAGATCAGGCGTTTTGGGTCGGGCGTGCGGGTATCGATGATGCTCATGGCGGTCCAGATGCTTGTTGGTCGAGTTCCCACGCTCTGGCGGCGCAGGATGTCAAGCGTTCGCTAGATCAATCGGCTCGGGCTGGCAAGGGAGTCGTCTGTTGACCGGGATCAATGCGTGTCCAGCCGCCCTGGCCGAAATTGCCGAAAAAGGCAGGAGCGTGACCGACATGAACTTTCTGGATTATCTGCTTCCAGTCGACGTCAAGACCTCGTTGATGGACCGAATGATGCAGAAGATGGGCGTTGAACGGCAACTCAAGATCATTCCGGACCAAGCTGGCGTCGTCAATCGAGCAGCCGACCGCTGCCGTTCATGCGGGCATCAAGCCGAATGCGCGACTTGGCTCGACAGCCACGAACAAGCCTCCACCCCGCCGGACTATTGTCGCAACGCCGACCTCATCGCGCGCCTTCAGCACGCGGCCGGCCAGCGTTAGACTTGGACGACTGGCCGCCGAGCTGCGCTATGCCGTGGCAATATAGGCCCGGATCTCCTCGGCTTCACGCTCGACATCCTCGATGCGGCGCTTGACCACGTCGCCGATCGACACGATGCCGTCGAGCATGCCGTCCTTCTCCACCGGCAGATGGCGGAAGCGACCCTTCGTCATGATCTCCATGACCTCGTTGACCGTGTGGTTCTCGTTGCAGATCTTGACCTTCGGCGTCATGGCCGAACGCACCGGAATATCGAGCGCGGCCGCGCCCTCCCTGGCCAGCACCCGCACGATGTCGCGCTCGGAGAGGATGCCGACGATCTTGCGATCGCCATTGGTGATGACGAGCGCGCCGATCCTGTGTTCGGTCAGAATCCGGATGGCTTCGCTCAGCTTTTCATTAGGCCCGAGCGTGAACACGTCATGGCCCTTGCTTTCCAGAATTGCCTTAACCGTCATGGCGTCCTCCTCAGCCTGCTCGCCGGCTCCTGCCTAGACCGGCTTTTCAGCCCCAGCGCCCTTTGGAAGACGCTGGGCAACTTAAAGCGGTCGCGCGCTTTAAGTTCTGCATTTGATGCATGTCGTCCTCCCAAAACCGCTACGCGCTTTTTTGGCGACATGCATGGCAACATCGTGCGCCGTGATTGGTTGCATTTCAAGTGTGATGCCGGGCTACTCGGCCGGCATGGGGCTGTCGAAAATGCGCAGGCCGAAGAAGCCGGCGACAAAGCCGCCGATATGGGCTTCCCAGGCGATCTGGCCTTCGATGCCCGGCGCGAAGCCGAGCAGGCCGGTGGCGAGGTTGATCACCATCCAGACGCCGAGAAAGGTCACGACGCCGCGCAAGCGCAGCACGAGAGCGATCGGCAACGGCTCGCCGGCGAAAGCCGCCCTGCCGGACGAGCGGTCGATGCGGAAGCCGTAACGCGCCGCCGCCCCCATCATGCCCGAGATCGCGCCCGAAGCGCCGACCAGCGGCATCTCGCCGTAAGGGTGCATTGCCCAAAACAGCGCAACCGAAGCCAGCCCGGTCACGGCGTAGAACGCGGCAAATCGAAAGGCGCCCAGACGATTGGCCAGCGGCGAGCCGAAAGCGGCAAGCCAGACCGTGTTGACGGCAATATGGGCAAAGCCCCCATGCATGAAGGCGTAGGTGAAGGGACGCGTGAACAGGAACCAGTCGAAGCCGTACTGCCCGGTGTAGAGCACCGGAATGAAGGCGCCGTCATAAAGCAGCGTCATCTGCTGCGCCTCGTTCAGCACATATTGCTGCAGCAGGAGGACGACCGCGCATATCGCGATCACCGCCAGCACCACGGGCGGCAGGTTGAACACCGGCTCGCGGCGCGGCTCCGGCGCCTCTTCGTCCGGCCGCGGTTCGGGTTCAGTCTGGCTTGCTGGTTCGCTCATGCGCCCCTTGCAGTTGGCTGGAGATTCGATTTTCGGGCGAGCATGTAGTTCACGCTCGGGCGAATCACAAACCGCGAATCGCCACAGCCCGAATTGAAGGAGCGAATCAAAAAGAAAGCCGTCCAGGGGGTGCCCCTGAACGGCCGGTCGAGTCCCCTGCTCCCCATAAACTCTTGACTGAAGTGCTGCCGATCGCTGCGAAAACGACCGTTTTGGAGTGGTTTTGGGTGTGCCACAGCGCTTGCCGGCACGCAATGTAAACCATTTGTTAACCTTAATGGCCCCGACCCGTGAACAAACGTTAACGATACTGGCACGCATCCTGCTCCGCACCGCATGAAGGTCATCGGAGGGCGCCCTGTCTGTTCGCCGATGGGACAGCAAAAAGACAGATTGCGCGGAGCGGAATGAAATGAATCAGAACGGATCAATCGCACTGTTCCAATATTGGAACCAGCTGCGTGACGGCCGCCCGGCCCCGAAACGTTCGGAAGTCGAGCCGGCGGACATCAAGTCGCTCCTGGCCGACACATTCATCCTGGAGCGCGACACACGCGGCGAAGCCGTGTTCCGGCTCGCCGGCACCAGGCTCTGCGCCTGTTACGGGCGCGAGCTCAAGGGCTTCTCCTTCCCCTCGCTCTGGCGCGAGCGGGACCAGCGGCTGGTGTCGCGGCTGATCCACGGCGTCTTCGACCAGAAATCGGTGCTGCTGATGAACTACGAGGGCTTCAGTCGGAACGGCCGTTCCAACAAGTTCGAGCTGCTTGCGCTGCCGCTTGACGGCGGCATCGAGAATCCCCGCTGCCTCGGCATCATCAGCGCCGTGGAAAGACCGTTCTGGTTGGGCGCCGACCCGCTCGCCGATGCCCTGATCGATGCGATCCGGGTCATCGATCCCGACAAGGAGCCGATGTTCCTGAAGAACCGGCCCGCGATCGATGTTCCTTCGCTGGTGCCGACGGAGTTCGACGTACCGGAGACCATCTCGGCGCTCGGCCGCGTGCGCCGGATCCGGCACCTCGTTGTCCTTGACGGCGGGCGCAACGAATGAGGCAAATCACGGGGCAATTTTGCCTCGATACGACCTGACTTTTTGCGCCCTGGCAGGCCTCCGGTCCAAAGCCATTCGCGGCCGATTTTTCCCCTTTGTTAACCTGGTTTGCTGTAGCTTTTCGCGGTGAAATTCCTCGCATCATCGCGCGGAATGCCAACGGGGTGTAGGCAGTCATGAGGTCAGCGGCGGAATACGCGCCGTCCCGAGCAGAGCGGCGCAATTTCCAGCGCGTCCGGGTCAAGATCTACGGGCGATTCATGCTGGAAGACCGTACCGAGCATCCGTGCCAGGTGATCGACATGTCGCCCGGCAATGTCGCCCTGCGCACCGACCGTATCGGCATGCCGGGCGAAAAGGTCATCGCCTATATCGACCATATCGGCCGGATCGAAGGCATCGTGACGCGGACATCGCAGGACGGTTTCGCAATGACCGTCATCGCCTCCGACCGCAAGAAGGACAAGCTTGCCGCACAGCTCACCTGGCTTGCCAACAAGCATGAGCTGGACCTGCCGGAAGACCGTCGCCACGAGCGCGTTGCGCCGCGCAATCCGATGAGCGTGCTGCAGCTCACCGACGGGCGCCAGTATCAGTGCCGCATCATCGACCTGTCGCTCTCGGGCGCGGCCATCGAGATCGACGTCAAGCCGGCGATCGGCGTGCAGGTCATGCTGGGGACGATGCGCGGCCAGGTGGTTCGCCACTTCGAGGACGGCGTCGCCATCGAATTCGCTGTCATTCAGCGGCCGGAAACACTGGACCAGGAATTCAACACGCCGCGATCGTGATCACTGCCAAATCCGACGCAGGACCTAACCGGCCGAAGCGGCCGGTTTTTTATTGGCCGTATCGGCGCGCTCCCCGACCAACAGGCGGGCATCTCGAACGCCCCGGAAATGCAGGGCAACGTCCCGGCCAAATCTCAACATTCTCAAATCGAGATAGTTCAAATTTTATATTTATTCTACAGACGTTTTACTCAATATCTACTTCGGGTTTTTGCGTCAAATAAATCCCAACGTGGCACAGTCTCCATCAAACGGGGAGACTACCACAATGAAAATGACGAGGGGCAAGCTGTTGCTCTTGGCAATGGCGATGCAGCTTTCCGCCTGGGGAACGGCAAGCGCGGGACCGGTGTTCATGCACACGGGTGGGCGGACCACCCAGCCGGTCGGCCACTATGAATTCTGCCAGCGCATCCCGGTCGAATGCAACGAGAGGACCCCGAAGGGACCTCCGGTCGAGCTGACCCGCAAGCTGTGGGCGTCGATCATCGACATCAACAATTCGGTGAACACACGCGTCAAGCCGCGCACCGATATGGAAATCTACGGGGTCGAGGAATACTGGGCCTACCCCGACAACGGCTATGGCGACTGCGAGGACTACGCTCTGGAAAAGCGCCGCGAGCTGATGGCTGCCGGTGTCCCCGCCGGCGACCTTTTGATGACGGTGGTGCGCCAGCCGAACGGCGACGGCCATGCGGTGCTGACGGTGCGCACCAGCCTCGGCGAGTTCATCCTCGACAACCTCGAGCCGAAGGTGCTCGCCTGGAACGACACGGTCTACACCTACCTCAAACGTCAATCGACCGAGAATTCTGGCGTTTGGGTATCGATCAACGACGGCCGCGAGGACGCGGTCGCCAGCGTCCGCTAGGACGTCATGCTTGTCGCCCAAAAGTGCGCAGCGGTTTTGGGATAACGACATGCCACAAAAAGGTTAAGCACGTCGCGTTCGCAGCGACGTGCTTAGGGAAAAACCCGGTCGAGTCCCCACCCTCCCCGTCCCCAACGACCGGGTTTTAGGAGCCGGCCCTGTCCCCGGGCCGGCTCCGCCTTTTCCAGGCGCTCCTTCGATCGCTCGCGGGCAGGACTTTCTGATCGCGGCGGATGGGAGCAGTATGGCTCGCTCATTTCGGATGAAGGGCCATGCTGGAAATCCCTGACGACCGCGGCGCGCGCCACCGGTTGTTCAAGGCCATAGACGACGCCTTCAAGGCGGGCGACTTCGAGGGCCTTGGCAAGGCGCTTGGCGACTCGGCGCGCTGGTTCGACGAGAGGATGCCGTTCGAGCTCGGCCTCGGCCATCCGCTGGAATACGCGATCTATTGGAGTCCGATTGCCTTCATCGCGACCTTGCTCGGGGCCGACTCGAACCCGAACTACGAGGATCACTCCGGCTTTCCTTCGATCATCGCGGCGCTGTCGACCGAGCGGCCGGACCGGCTGGAGATCGTCCGGACCCTGCTTGAGCACGGCGCCGACCCGAATATGCGCGGCGTGAACGACTGGACGCCTCTCCACTATGCGGTGGCGAAGCGCGACGCCGAGGCGATCCGCCTGCTTCTGGCATCGGGCGCGGAGCCGTCGCTCAGAACCCGTATCGACGATTACGAGACAGCCCTGGAAGGCGCCGACAAGGGCGGCTTCGAAGCGGGAGCGTCGCTGCTGCGCGATGCACTGTCCCGACGCGGCTGAGCCGACGGCAAGCCGTAGCGCGAAACGCCAGGCCAAACCGCTCTCAGGCTTCCTTCAATCCAGCCTTGAAGCGCCTGCCGTTGGCGACATAGTGCGCGGCCGAGACGCGCAGCCTGGCGATCGCCGCGTCGTCCAGCGCCCGGATCACCTTGGCGGGAGAGCCGACGATCAGCGAATTGTCCGGGAACACCTTGTTTTCCGTCACCAGGGCGCCGGCGCCGACCAGCGAATTGTTGCCGACCCTCGCGCCGTTGAGCACGATGGCGCCCATGCCGATCAGGCTGTTGTCGCCGATCGTGCAGCCATGCAGCAACGCCCGGTGACCGATCGTGCAGCCCTGCCCTATAGTGAGCGGAAAGCCAGGATCGGTGTGCATGACCGTATGTTCCTGCACATTGGTGTCGGCGCCGATAATGATCGGCTCGTTGTCGCCGCGGATGACGACGCCGAACCAGAAGCCGGCATTGCGGCCTATCCTGATGTCGCCGATCAGCGTGGCGTCGGGCGCCACCCAGTTGGTTCCGGCATCCTCGAATTGAGGCGCTTTCCCATCGATCGCATAGATCGGCATCTTTGTCTCCGATTCGTCTCAGGCTGAGAAATCGCCCGAGCCTAGGAGACTGGTCGCCCAGGAGGCAATGGCGATCAGCACGACGCCGAGCGCCAGCGCCCAGGCCACGGCCGTGCAGCCGCAGGACAACAGCGCCAGCGTGCCGATGCGCCCCTCGCGTCGAGCGGCAAGCGCATCATTGGTAAGCATGAACGGCCCGGCGCAGGCGGTTGCGGCAAGCGAGCGCGCAATATGGGCGGGAGACACATAGGGGTCGGCAAAAGCCAGCCGGCGGCCGGTGACGATCTCCATGGCCGAGCCGACGAGGCCGCAGGCCGTCAGGCCGACCGCAAAAGCGTAGAGAGGGAGCAACATGATATCCATCTTTACCAACCGTTTACCACGAGACCGCACAGTCGTGCCGACGCGCTGCAAGAGCCGTGCCGCGCAAGCTGTGCCACCTGAGGACAGGTGAGCGGATCGGGGATCGCGATGAGAGAGGCAGCCGCCGCCGAGGAATTCGAGGTCGTCGACTCGACCTTGATGAAGCGGGTCTTCTACGCTTTCGCGGCGCTCGCCCTGCTGTCGGTGGCAATCAGCGCCGGCGGCAAATGGCTTGGCAGATCGATCGCCATGGCCGGCTATAGCGACGACACGACGGTGCGCCATGCGGTCGTCGGCAACAATGTGATCAGCGTGCCGGCCAACTTCATCCGCTTCGACCAGGCCAGGCGCGACGGCATCGCCTCACGCCTCGACCTTTACCTGCGCTACCCCGAGATGGACGGCTACAGCACCGCCGCGCGCGACGACTTCAACCACGCCACCACCAAGAAGATCATCTTCCTGTCGTTCGAGCCGCGGATGATGTCGCGCGACATGAGCGGCCGTTTTGCGCCGATCTACAGCGCCCTGATCGTCAAGCCGGGCACGCCGGGTCCGGGTGGCACGACGCTTTATGGTTTCGCCGAGAAATCGGGCTATCTCAACGAGGTTCTGGCGGTTGCCGACCGGCCGGGCCAAGACCCGTTCGTCGCCCGCTGCCTGAGCGGGCCGAGTGCCGAGGAATCGCTGGCGCCCTGTGAGCGCGACATCCAGGTCGGCGACGACCTCAGCCTGACCTATCGCTTCCCGCGCGAGCTGCTCGCGAACTGGCAGGCGCTCGATGCCGCGATCGCCGCCAAGGTGGCAGGTATCCTGAAGACGGAACGTTGAGGCGCGGCGCCGAAGCTCGTGCATCGTCACCTGTGCAAGGCTTGCCTGGCTCAATGCCTGGCACGATGGGCGCCAAAGATACGGTCTGGCATCGGGCCGACGAGGCGCGCTATTGGTCGAGCATGATGCCAGACCATCTCGCTTTCGATCCCGCCAGCCGCCGCTTGCGGCTCGACCCGCACACACCGGCCTTCGTGCAGAATCCATACGAAGCCTATGCCTTCCTGCATGGCGCCTCGAATGCGTTCTTTTGGGAGGATTACGGCTTCTGGTGCTTTGGCGGCTTCGACGACGTCAATCGCCTTTTGCGCGACCGCCGCTTCGGCCGCCAGAACCCGGCCGGCATCCCCGACAGCCGCGGCGTCGGCGACGACCGCTCGCACCTCACCGCCTTCGACGCGATCGAGGCGAATTCGATGCTGGAGCTCGAGCCGCCGGTGCACACGAGGCTGCGGACGCTGGTCAACCGCGCCTTCGTCTCGCGTCAGGTCGAACGGCTAAGGCCGCGCATCGAGGTCCTGGCCAACGAGTTGATCGACGGTTTCGAGCCGGGCGGCGTCGACCTTCTGCCGGCCTACGCTTCGCCTTTGCCGATAACCATCATTGCCGAGATGCTGGGCGTTCCGGTCGAGATGGGGCCGTCATTGCTCGACTGGTCGCATCGGATGGTCGCCATGTATATGCATGGCCGCACGCGCGGGACCGAGGAGACGGCGAACCGCGCGGCAGCCGATTTCGCGGCGTTCCTGCGCGGCTACATTGCCAAGCGGCGCAGCAAGCCGGGCGACGATCTGCTCTCGCTGCTGATCGAGGCGCAGGACAATGGCCAGAAGCTTTCGGAAGACGAGCTGGTTTCCTCGGCCATCCTGCTTCTCAACGCCGGCCATGAAGCCACCGTGCACCAGACCGGCAATGCGGTGCGTTCGATCCTGGCGCAAGGCGGCGATCCCCGCCGCTTCTTCGAAACACCGGAAGCGAACGCCGCCACGGTCGAGGAATGCCTGCGCTTCGACGCGCCGCTGCACATGTTCCTGCGCTATGCCTATGAGGAAATGGAAGCGGCACCGGGCATTCTGCTCAGGCCCGGCGACAAGATCGCGCTGTTGCTCGGCATGGCCAATCACGACCCGCTGGCGTTTGCCGAACCGGCTGCGTTCAACCCCGCGCGCACGGACCAGAAGAACGTCTCCTTCGGCGCCGGCATTCATTTCTGCATCGGCGCGCCGCTGGCCAGGCTCGAGCTTCAGGTGTCGCTGAAAACGCTGTTCGACCGGCTGCCGGAGTTGCGACTGGCCGAGGAGCCGCGGTTCCGCGACAGCTACCATTTCCACGGGTTGGAGCGGCTTGCGGTGACCTTCTAAGTGAGAGCCTAAGTGAGAGCTCACTCCTCGTCGAGCAACTTGAGCGTGCGCCCGGCGTAAAGCACCCGCAGTATGATCACCGTGTCTCCGGCAACTTCGAAAGCAATAGTTGCCCGGCGTCGCCAACCCCACGGTCCGCAAGCCATGGGCAATCTCGTCATGGCGTGTGCCTCGTTCCGGGAACGTCTCAAAGCTCAGGCAGTAGTCGACGATACGCCCCACAAATTTCAGCGCCGTATCAACTTAGGCGCGAGTTCGCTCAGCAGCTCCGCTATATCTTCTTGCGCCGTTGCGTGAAACCTTACTCGGTACTTCATGCACCATAGCGGGGCTTGGCGGTTATGGCGCGGACGTGATCAGAGAGGTTTTTACGCACCACGTCGGCAGTCAATAAGCGCTCGGGATGGGCGCGAGCGTCCTCAAGGGTTGGCACCACTTCCTCCAGCAGCCAGCGATCGAGAGCTGCATCGCGAGCCGCCAACGTGCGCAGGCCATCGCGGATGACCTCGCTCTCACTGGCATATTTACCCGGGGAAACCTTGTCTTTCACCATCTGCGCGAGATCGCGCGGCAAGGTGATGGCCAACGGTTGAGTGGTTCGCATGAACACAACTTTCTGGCCATATGGTAACACGTTAGTATACTAAGTCACACTATGGTGCGGATCGCCGAGTGCGATGAGAGAGCCGGCTGTTCAAGCGTTCTCAAAGCCTAATCACATATTCCTTCCGCGTCGTCTCGAGCACTTCCCAAGTGCCCTTGAAGCCGGGCCTCAGCACGAAGCTGTCGCCGGCCTTGACGGTGCGCGCCTCGCCGCCGTCCTCGGCGATGACCGAAACGCCGGACAGGATGTGGCAGAACTCCCATTCGTCGTAGAAGATGCGCCACTTGCCGGGCGTCGCTTCCCAGATGCCGGCGTAGAGGCCGCCATCGCGCTCCTCGACATTCCAGGTGCGGAATTTCGGGTCGCCCGAAATCACGCGGTCCGGGGCCGGCGCGCCGGCCTCCGGCTCGACGGTTTCGGTATCGACCGCAAGAAAGGCCGACATCGGATCAGACCTTGCTCAGAGCCTGTTCCAGATCGGCGACGATGTCGTTGACGTCCTCGATGCCGATCGACAGGCGGACCGTGTCCGGCCCGGCGCCGGCCTTGATCTTCTGCTCGTCGGAGAGCTGGCGGTGCGTTGTCGAAGCCGGGTGGATGACCAGCGACTTGGTGTCGCCGACATTGGCGAGGTGCGAGAACAGCTCCAGCGCCTCGACGAACTTGACGCCGGCCTCATAGCCGCCCTTGAGGCCGAAGGTGAACACGGCGCCGGCGCCCTGCGGCGAATATTTCTTCTGCAGCGCATTGTTCTTGTCGCTCGGCAGCCCGGGATAGTTTACCCACTCGACTTTCGGGTGGTTCGAAAGCCAGGCGGCGACGCTCACCGCGTTGTCGCAATGCCGCTGCATCCTGAGCGGCAAGGTCTCCAGGCCGGTCAGGATAAGGAATGCGTTGAAGGGCGAGATCGCCGGGCCGAGATCGCGCAGGCCGAGCACACGGGCGGCGATGGCGAAGGCAAAATTGCCGAAGGTCTCGTGGAGGACGAGGCCGCCATATTCGGGGCGCGGCTCCGACAGCATCGGATACTTGCCCGACTTCGACCAGTCGAAGGTGCCGCCGTCGATGATGGCGCCGCCGATCGAATTGCCGTGGCCGCCGATGAACTTGGTCAGCGAATGCACCACGATGTCGGCGCCGTGCTCGATCGGCCGCACGAGATAGGGCGAGGCCAGCGTGTTGTCGACGATCAGCGGCAGGCCGTGCCTTCGGGCGATATCGCCGATCCTCTCGATGTCGACGAAGATGCCACCGGGATTGGCGAGGCTTTCGATGAAGATCGCCTTGGTCTTGTCGTCGATCTGGCTCTCGAAGGTCGAGAGGTCGTTGACGTCGGCCCAGCGGACCTCCCATCCATAGTTCTTGAATGCGTGGCCGAACTGGTTGATCGAGCCGCCATAGAGCTTGTTGGCGGCGATGAAATTTTCGCCTGGTCGCATCAGATTGTGGAAGATGATCACCTGAGCGGCGTGGCCCGAGGCGACGGCAAGCCCAGCGGTGCCGCCTTCGAGCGCCGCAAGGCGTTCTTCCAGAACCGCCTGAGTCGGGTTCATGATGCGGGTGTAGATGTTGCCGAAGGCCTTCAGCCCGAACAGCGAAGCGGCGTGGTCGGCGTCATCGAAGACATAGGAAGTGGTCTGGTAGATCGGCGTGGCGCGCGCGCCCGTCGCCGGATCCGGCTTGGCGCCGGCATGAACGGCGAGCGTGTTGAAACCGGGCGTACGGGTCACGGAAACCTCCCTCTTGGTGATCCAGCGAAAGTCGCCGGGCATTCTTGGCGAAGCGCGGCTGGGAATGCAAAGAAGAAAATACCTTTCGATACGCGATCTGCGGCCAACGCCGGGAAAAATGCATTTCTTCCCGGAATAATTTTGCGCGACCGGCGGGAAGGTTATTTCTGCCGCACGCCGAAGCTCTGGAAGCCCTGACGCATCAAGGGCTTCTTCGACGACAGCACGCCGGAATTGACGCCGGTCCAGCCGATCTCGCCCGACAGCTTGCCGTATTCGATCTTCGGACAGCGGTTCATCACCACCTTGATGCCGGCGGCCTCGGCACGCGCGGCCGCCTCGTCATGGCGCACGCCAAGCTGCATCCAGACGACCTTGGGCAGCGGATCGAGCTTCAGCACCTGGTCGACGATGCCCGGCACTGCCGATGAGCCGCGAAAAATGTCGATCATGTCGACCGGCTGCGGCAGCTCGGCGAGGCTGGCATAGACGGTGCGGCCCAGGATCTGCTTGCCGGCCTGGCCGGGGTTGATCGGGAACACCGAAAAGCCTTTGGCGAGCAGGTATTTCAGCACAAAATAGCTCGGCCGCACATCATTGGGCGAGGCGCCGACCATGGCGATCGTCTTCACCGAGTTCAGGATACCGGCGATGTAGGTATTGTCGTAGGCGTCGTGGTTCATGGCTCGTCCTCGTAGAGCGCTTCGGCGAGAAAGGCAGCCGGGTCGCTGCAGAAGTCGCGCATCATGCGAAAATGGTCGGTGTCTTCAAAATCGATCGGATCGAGGCCGAAGCGGCTGATGCGGAAGAGGCGCGCGTTCGGGCAGGCCATCAGCAGCGGCGAATGTGTGGCCATGATCACCTGCGCGGTGCCGGAACGCTCCATACGCTGAAGCAGCTTCAGCAATTCGATCTGGCGTGTCGGCGAAAGCGCGCTTTCGGGCTCATCGAGAATGTAGATGCCCTGCCGGCGGCAGCGCTCCTCGAAGAAGCGGATGAACCCCTCACCGTGCGACCACGAAAGGAAATCAGGTGGCGCTCCGCCGGACTCCAGCGCAGCTCGATCGAGGTAGCGCGCGACCGAATAGAAGGATTCGGCACGAAAGAACCAGCCGGCGGTAACCTTCGGCAGCCAGTGGCCGCGCAAAGCGGCCGCAAGCGCGACGCCGCTTTTGTCGATGGCTCCGGAGTGGTCGACGGGCATGTAGCCTTTGCCGCCGCCGGCCTCGTCGTAGCCGGCCAGCGCGCCTATGGCCTCGAGCAGCGTCGATTTGCCGGTACCGTTCTCGCCGACGATGATGGTGATGGCCGATGCAAATTCTAACGCGAATTCGCGATCCCGAAAGATCGGCAGGCTCCAGGGATACTTCTCCCAATCCGCAACGCGCGACGGCTCAAGCAGGATGCGCTTGAGATAAGGCGCCTTCAGCCGCGTCAGTTGCTTGCGGGCAGCCAAATTACACCTTCAGATCGGAAAAGCGCGGCGGCATCCCGGGACCAGCTATTTGTCGGTCCATTCCGGCTTGCGCTTGCCTATGAAGGCGCCGATGCCTTCCTCGGCGTCGCGCGCCAGCATGTTTTCGACCATCACGCGGCCGGTATAGGCATAGGCTTCCGCGAGCCCCATCTCGGACTGGGCGTAGAATGCTTCCTTGCCGGTCTTGACCACCAAAGACGATTTCGACGCAATGGTTTGCGCGTATTTGTTGACAACCTGATTGAGATATTCGCGCGGCACGATGCGATTGACCAGGCCGAATTCCCTGGCCGTCGCCGCATCGATCGTCTCGCCGGTGAGCAGCATTTCCATCGCCTGCTTGCGCGAGACGTTGCGCGACAGCGCCACCATTGGCGTCGAGCAGAACAGGCCGATATTGACGCCTGGCGTGCAGAAGGTCGCCTCATGCGAGGCGATGGCGAGGTCGCAGCTCGCGACAAGCTGCAGGCCGGCGGCGGTCGCCAGGCCATCGACCTCGGCGATCACCGGCTTCGGATGGCGCACGATCGTCTGCATCAGTTTCGCGCAGGCGGCGAAGGTCTCTTCGAAGAAGGCGCGGCCGCGATCGGGATCGACGCGGTGCGCCGTCATTTCCTTGAGGTCGTGGCCGGCGCAGAACACCTTGCCGGACGCCGCCAGGATGATGACGCGCACGGATTTGTCTGCCTTTACGCGATCGAACTCGGCCTGGAGTGCGGCCATCGTCGCCAGCGACAGCGCATTGGCCGGCGGGCTGGCGAGCGTGAGGCGCAGCACACCCTTGTCCTGGCTGACAAGAACGGGGCCGTCGGCGACGGCCGGCTTGATGGCGACGACTTCAGCCACTTTCTAAACCTCCGCAGTCAGCGCTCGCAGCGCATGGCGCAACAGAACTAGCATGCTGCCGGTTGAAGAACAGCCGCGAGGCGTGTTTTCTCCGTGGCACCATTTGGTCCAGGCGCCCGCGCCTGGAACTTCCCGTATATAGGAAACGCGCATGTCCGCTCAAAGCAATCTGAAGCCGGTGCTGACCGCGGCCGAAGTCAACGCGCTGATGGCAAGCGTCTATCCGCAGCTCAACGACCAGTTCTCCTTCTATGAGGCGCTGGAGGTGTTTCCCGGCGGCTGCACGGTGCGGCTCAATGCCGATGCACGGCATCTGCGTCCCGGCGGCACGGTGTCGGGCCCGTCGCTGTTCACGCTGGCCGACATCGGCGGCTATGTCTGCGTGCTCAGCCACGCCGGGCCGGACGCGCTTTCGGTGACCACCAACCTCAACATCAACTTCATGCGCAAGGCCGAGGCAGGTCCGATCGACGGCCATTGCCGCATCCTCAAGCTCGGGAAGAGCCTAATGGTGTTCGATATCGACATCGTCGCCGGTTCAGACAAGCACACCGTGGCCCACGCCACCGGCACCTATTCGATCCCGCCGAAGAAGAAACCGACCTGACAATTGAAATACGTTCGATGTGTATTTATATGCGCATAGATGGCGTTTGATCGAGCGTGACAGCCGGAAGATCGTGAAGCGTCTCAAGGATGACGGTTTCGAGCTGGTGTCTATTCGCGGCTCGCATCACAAATTTCGAAAGGGCGAGATCGTGCTGATCGTTCCGCATCCGGAGAAGGATTTGCCGATTGGCACTGCTCGCGCGATCGCCAAGCAAGCAGGCTGGTCAGGACGAACTGACGCCTCGTGGGCGACTGGCAGTTGGAGGCTGTTGTGAAGAGCTATTTCGCTTTGGTCGACAAGGATGCGGACAGCGCTTTCGGCATTCGCTTTCCGGACATTCCCGGCTGCTTCTCGGCTGCGGACAATGCGGAAGATATCATCCCGAACGCGATCGAAGCATTGCAGTTGTGGGCGGAAGACATGCCGGTTCCCGAACCGTCCAGCCACGAGGCAATCGTCTCGGCTGCGGAGATTCGCACGGCCCTGTCCGAGGGCGCATATCTGGTGTCGGTACCGTTGATCGACAATGACAGCGCTGTCATCAGGGCCAATGTGACGTTCGAACGCGGTGTCTTGCGGGCGATCGATGCCGCGGCGCGCGAACGCGGCATAACAAGATCGGCGTTCCTGGCCAGCGCAGCGCGCAAGGAAATCGAGGCCAAGCACTAAACGGCAAGCTCCGCGCCGAGCGTTAGCCTGCTGATGGCCCCAGGATTTGCAGGACCGTCTCGCGGATGAGGTGGCGCAGGTTTGCGGGTTTGTCGAGGTGGCTGGCGATGAGCAGTCCGTCGCCGGCAACAGTGAGGATATCGGCCGTGATGTCCGGATCCGGATTGCCGTCGGCGGCGAGCAGACTGCGCAGGAGGTCGTGCTTCCAACGCCTGTGCTCGCCGATCGCCTGCCTCACCGGATGGCCCGGGTCCGGATATTCGGCGGCGGCATTGAGAAACGGGCAGCCGCGATAGCCCGGTTGGGCGGCGGCATCCGCAACAAGATCGAAGATAGCCAGGATCGTGGCCCGCGCCGGCCGCTCACCGATCCTGTCGATCGCGGCCCTCCCCAGCCGGCTTTGGTTCTGGACATAAGCGCGGACCAGCTCGTCCTTGGCCGGAAAGTATTTGTAGAAAGTGGCCTTTGCGACGCCCGCCTCGGCGATGATCCGGTCGACGCCGATCGCATGCACGCCCCCGGCATAGAAGAGCTTCGTCGCCGTATCCAGAACGCGGTTGCGCGCGGAACTCTCCTGGCCATTGTCAGTGATGTCAGCAGTGTGGCCCGCCATCCCGTATATCCTTTGACGCGCCCCGTTTTCCGGCATACAGACAGGTTTGTCTAGTAGACAGATTTGTCTACCGTCAAACAGGAGGTACCAAAATGGGATCAGTTATCAGGGAATTGATCGTCGATGCATCACCGGAGAGCGTCTGGCGGACCGTCGGCAACTTCGCCGAGGGACCCCGGCTGACAACGCCGGACATCTTCATCGATTGCCGTCTGGTCGAGCCCAACTTGCGGCAAATGACCTTCTCCGACGGCAAGGTCGTGCATGAGAGGCTGATTGCCCGCGACGAACAGGCGCGCCGGATCGTCTGGGCCTGGGAAGGCGAAGACGTGAGGCACGACAACACGTCCATGCAGGTCTTTGCGGAAAACGATGGGCGCAGCCGGCTGGTGTGGATCCATGACACCGCTCCGGACGAGCTCTGCGACTGGCTCGCCGCGGCAATGGACCAGCTTGCGCCCGAGATCCGCCGCTCGCTCGAAGCCGCCAACTGACGGCCGGATCCATCGGAGGGCGTTCCGGTGATCGGCCGGAGCGCCCCTTTCATCTGCGGTAAAATAATACCTCATACTTAACCTATTGTTTTTGCCTTATTTTATGCGCCATATGAGTTTCTATTCGCCTTGACGCGTTCGGCGCCCTCGCCTATAAGCCCTCCCGAAGCAGCGGCCCGCAACGGCCGCCGTTTTGTTATTGGCGGATGGCTCTTTCGCCCTCGCCAATCCAAGCAACAAAAAACGCTTTCCTTGTCGTTCGCGGATGGGGAAGGTCAACCTGAGAGCAACACCATGGCTACCTTTTCGCAGAAGCCTGCGGATGTGGTGAAGAAGTGGGTGCTGATCGACGCCGAGGGTCTCGTCGTCGGCCGCCTCGCCACTGTCATCGCCAACCATCTGCGCGGCAAGCACAAGCCCACCTTCACCCCGCATGTCGATGATGGCGACAATGTCATCGTCATCAACGCCGACAAGGTGGTGTTCACCGGCAAGAAGTACACCGACAAGGTCTATTACTGGCACACCGGCCACCCCGGCGGCATCAAGGAGCGCACCGCGCGCCAGCTGCTCGAGGGCCGCTTCCCCGAGCGTGTCGTCGAGAAGGCCGTCGAGCGCATGATCCCGCGCGGCCCGCTCGGCCGCCGCCAGATGAAGAATCTCCGCGTCTATGCAGGCGCCGAGCATCCGCACGCCGCCCAGCAGCCCGTCACGCTCGACGTGGCCAAGCTGAACCCCAAGAACAAGAGGGCCTCGTAATGGCTGAGCTTTCCTCGCTCGCAGAACTCGGGACTGTCACTGCCGCCGCGCAGCCGGCCGCGCCCGTCCACGTCCAGAAGCTCGACAAGTCGGGCCGCGCCTATGCCACCGGCAAGCGCAAGAACGCCATCGCGCGCGTCTGGGTGAAGCCGGGCTCCGGCAAGATCACCGTCAACGACAAGGAATTCGCGACCTATTTCGCGCGTCCCGTGCTGCAGATGATCCTCAACCAGCCGATCGTCGCGGCAAATCGCGCCGGCCAGTATGACATCGTCGCCACCGTCATCGGCGGCGGCCTGTCCGGCCAGGCGGGCGCCGTGCGTCACGGCATCTCCAAGGCGCTGACCTATTACGAGCCGGCGTTGCGCTCCGTGCTCAAGAAGGGCGGCTTCCTGACCCGAGACAGCCGCGTGGTCGAGCGCAAGAAGTACGGCAAGGCGAAGGCCCGCCGCAGCTTCCAGTTTTCCAAGCGCTAAGCTTCACGCTCTTCAAGCGTTCGAAAGGCCGCCTCCGGGCGGCCTTTTTGTGTGTCACCAGCGGCCTGATGGCCCCTTGATGTAGTCGATGAACGCGCGCAGCGGCGCGGGCACAAGGCGCCGTCCGGGATAGTAGAGGAACGGTCCGGAAAATTCCTGCCACCAGGGCTCGAGAATCGGCTCCAGCGTGCCTCTCTCGAAATGCGGGCGAAGCCAGTCCTCGAACAGGCTGACGATGCCGGTGCCGGCTATCGCCGCATCGACGGCGAGATCGACGGCACCGCCCAAAGTGACGAGCAGCGGGCCTGACGGATCGACCCGAACCACTTCGCCGTCGCGCTCGAATTCCCATGGCGCCACGGCGCGCCCTGAGAAGCGCCCACGCAAACAGGCATGGTCAAGCAGGTCGCGCGGGTGCTGCGGCCGGCCATGCCTGGCGAGATAGGCAGGCGAAGCGGCCGTCGCGAAACGCTGGATTCGCGGTCCGATCGGCACCGCGATCATGTCCTGCTCCAGCCGCTCGTCGTAGCGGATGCCGGCATCGCAGCCGGCCGCCTGCAGGTCGACAAAGCTCTCTTCGGCAATCACCTCAAGCCGGATTGCAGGATAGGCGGCGAGGAATCCGGGGACGACCTTGGGGAGCACCAGCCGCGCGGCACTAACCGGCACGTTGAGCCGCAAGGTACCGGCCGGCCGGTCGCGAAAGCCGTTCACGACGTCGAGCGCTGCCTCGACCTCACCCAGCGCGGGGCCGAGCCGCGCCAGCAGGCCCGCGCCAGCCTCCGTCAGGGCGACACTGCGCGTCGTGCGGTTGAACAGCCTGACACCGAGCTGCGTTTCGAGCCGACGGATCGCTTCGCTGAGCGCCGAAGCGCTGCCAGCGGTTGCGCGCGCTCCCTCGCGAAAGCCGCCGGCGCGTGCCACGGCCAGGAAAGCCTGGAGATCGCTGAGGTCAGCCATTGTTCGTCATTCCGCACAAGTTGTTCCGACTATAGGCGGTTATCGAGACAGCGGACATGACCTATTTCCCTCCTCGGCAAAAAGGAGAAGCGACCATGTCCAGCATCGGCAATTCCGCTACATACAAACTCGGCGACCGCGCGGTCCGGCGCCTCGGCTACGGCGCCATGCAGCTCGCGGGCAAAGGCGTGTTCGGCCCGCCGAAAGATCATGACGCGGCAATCGCCGTGCTGCGCGAAGCGGTGGCGAATGGGGTCAACCACATCGACACCAGCGACTATTATGGCCCGCATGTCACCAACCGGCTGATCCGCGAGGCGCTGGTGCCCTACCCTGACGATCTCGTCATCGTCACCAAGATCGGCGCCCGCCGCGGCAGCGACGCGTCTTGGCTGCCGGCCTATTCGCCCGAGGAGCTCGCGCAAGCCGTGCACGACAATCTCAGCAATCTCGGGCTGGACGCGCTCGATGTGGTCAATCTGCGCATCATGTTCGACACCCACGGTCCGGCCGAAGGCTCGATCGAAGAGCCGCTCACCGTGCTTGCCGAGTTGCAGCGCAAGGGCCTGGTGCGCCATATCGGCTTGAGCAACGTCACCCGCGCGCAGATCGCGGAAGGCCGCCGCATCTGCGAGATCGTCTGCGTGCAGAACCAGTACAACCTCGCGCACAGGCAAGACGACGGGCTGATCGACGAGCTTGCCCGCGACGGCATCGCCTATGTGCCGTTCTTCCCGCTCGGCGGCTTCAGTCCATTGCAGTCCTCAACCTTGTCGGGTGTCGCTGAACGGCTTGGCGCGACGCCGATGCAGGTCGCGCTCGCCTGGCTGCTGCGGCGCGCGCCCAATATCCTGCTGATCCCGGGGACGTCGTCGGTAGAGCATTTGCGGGAGAATCTGGCGGCAGCGGAGCTGGAGCTGTCGGAGGCGGCGTTGAGCGAATTGGACGGAGTCGCGAAGGCGGCGTGAGGCCGCGATTAGCCAATCTCCCCCCAAAGTGGGGGAGATCGCAGCCCCGGCGCCGGCTCTCAGTTGATGCTCGCCGTATGCGCCGGCTCTGCCGGTTTCACGTCCGTCGTATACGGCACCCGATACCCATTCGCCGCCAGCCATTCGATCGCCGCTTTCGGCTCGTCTGTCTGGATGATGGTGGCGCCGCGGTCGACCCAGAAACCCCAAGCTTCGCGCGGCAGGCTGGCTGCGACCGCCAGCGCGTCGCCGCGGCCGCCGGCAAGAAAACCGCCCGGCTTGTTGACGATGGCGTAGGTGTCGGCCCAGAGGTGCCAGTCACCCCGCACGGCTAAAGTCCGCATCCGGGTGCTGTACAGCGGGCCACCGGTCTCAGTCAGCGTCTCTGCGCCGTTGCGCCAATTGATCAGCTCGACCGCGCGCAGCGGGAATGCCCGGCCTACCTCGTCGGCGAAGGCTGCATCATGCACGGCGTCGTCGGCCAGGATCGGCATGAACTGGAAACCGCCGCCTGCCTGGGCAAGCGCGACCCTGGCGGCATCGATGCGCTGACGGTTCCAGAGGTTCTCCTTGACGATCACCTGATCGGCCATGCCGAGATCGCGTGCGACGGCGATCATGCCCGGCAGGTCCGTGACCTCGAGTTTGTTGTCGAGGTTGATCAGGATCCTGTCCCTGGTCGCCGTCAGCATTTCGCGCAGCGTCGACACAGTCTCGTTGGTGACGGCGCCGGTGCCCTCGATGACCAGCCGGCATTTCTTCAGCTCGGCCAGCGTGAAGGTGTCCACCTCGCCCTTGCAGGTGGTGGTGCGATCGAGCCAGCTGTCATGCATGATGACGAATTCGCCGTCCTTCGAGCGCCTGACATCGACCTCGACGATCTCGGCGCCGATGGCGATCGAGGCCTCGACGGCGACAAGCGAATTCTCGGCATAGAGCGTCTTGCCGGCCTGCATGCTGCCGGCGCGGTGGGCGGCGATCATCACATGGTCGCGCCACTGGTTTGCGTGCTCGAAGCGGTCGAGGATTTGGGCGGCGCGTGTCTCGCCGGCTAAGCATTGGCCAGGGACGGCCGCGAACGTGGCGGATAGAAGAAGGCTCAGCCAGAGTTTTGGCATCGGGGAATCGCTCCGTTCCGGGTTCGGGACCCGGTTAGGCGATGCCCGTGACAGGGCGGTGAACGAAGCCGGCTAGCTGTTTGGTCAAAGTCGCCTGGCGCGGCGACGGAACCAGGCCAGCGCCGGCATCTCGACGAAGCGCCAGGAAACCCAAGACGCGACGATGACGGCGAGCAGCATCGCCATCAAAGCCGCGAAGCCGACCCATGGCGAGCCCGTGCCGAAACCCGTCACCTGGTCGCCGCGCAGCGCGATGTCGCCGACAATGCCGAGCCCGAGCTTACGCTCGATCAGCCCGCCGACATTGATCATGCGGCCCTGGACGAAGATGTGGACCATGTAGATCGAGTAGGAGAGCGAGCCGAGCAGCAGCATCGGCCGGCTGCGCAACAGCATACTGATCAAGCCGCCCTCATGGGCGAAGAGGTAGAGCGCCGACGCGAAGACGACGGGCGCCGCGATGCCCGCGTCATTCGTGCCGGCGACGGACACGAAGATACAGATCGCCGCGATCATGGCGAGCTCGGCCACCGTCCAGGCGAGGCGCCCTGCCCCGCCGGCCATCGCCTGTCGCGCCTCTGCAATGGAATCGTGCTGAAACCAGGCAAGCAGAGCGCCGAGCGAGAAGCCGTAAAGGCAGCGGATGAAGCCGAAATCGAAGGACACGTCCATATGACGGGTCGAAAAGCCAAGCAGGAAGAAAGGCGCCGTGACAGCTGCTGCGACGAACCATATCCAGGCGCGGCGGCCGGTCGCGAACACCACGCCGGCAAAAAGCAGATAGGTGAAGAATTCGGCCGAAATGCTCCAGCTCGGTGCGTTCCAGCTCAGGCGATCCTCCACCCCCGTGCCCTGCAGCAGCAGGAGGTTGGCGGCGAGGCTTTTGAGATCGAAGCCGCCGGTGAAGGGCGCGGCAGCCGTTCCGTGCAGTGCCGGGAGCGCAAGCCGCAGCGCCTCGAAGGCGAAGAAGGCGGCAAGCATCAGCAGATGCAGCGGGTAGATGCGGCCGAAACGCACCAGAGCGAAACGGGCAAGCTCTTCCGATTCACTGAGCCGGTTGCCATAGGAACTGGCGATGACGAAGCCGGAGAGCACGAAGAAGAAGTCGACGAAGAGATAGGAGCCGCCGACAAAGGCGCTCTGCGAGATCATCGACGTGGTCGGGAAATGGAACAGCGCCACCATAAGTGCGCAGATGCCGCGCCAGGAATCGAGCACCAGGAAGCGCTTGGCCGCCGTCGTGCCGGCCCGGGTCGCCGTGGGAGCAGGCGCGAGGTTGAGCAAGGCGGCCTGCGTCATGGTGAGACAAATCCTGTGTTGCCGTGGCACTCGCTAAGCGCCACTCCGTGTCCGCAAGCTGTGACTGGCAAGTTGCGTGCCGCTTCTGTAGTTGTGGCTGCCCGATGACAACCGAGGACCCGTAATGGCGAACAAAGAGATCGACCACGCCTTCACAGCCCGTTCGAAAACAGGCGCGTCGCTTGAGCCGACCTATGCCGGCGCGCTGTCGTTCATGCGGCGCAAATACACCAAGGACGTGAAGGGCGCGGACGCCGTCGTGTGGGGCATTCCTTTTGACGCCGCCGTCACCAACCGTCCGGGCGCCCGCTTCGGGCCGCAGGCGATCCGCCGCGCCTCGGCGATCCTCGACAACGATCCGCAATACCCGTTCTCGCGCGACCTGTTCGAAGGGCTCGCGGTGGTCGACTATGGCGATTGCCTGCTCGACAGCGGCAACCACCAGAAGACGCCGGCCACGATCGAGCGCGAGGCAGCCAAGATCCTGAGGTCGGGCGCCTTCCTCCTGACACTCGGTGGCGACCACTTCGTCACCTGGCCGCTGCTCAAGGCGCATGCGGCGATGCACGGGCCGCTGGCGCTGGTGCAGTTCGACGCCCACCAGGACACCTGGCCGGACGACGGCAAGCGCATCGACCACGGTTCTTTCGTTGCACGGGCAGTGAATGAAGGCATCATCGATCCCGACCGGTCGATCCAGATCGGCATCCGTACCCATGCACCCGACACGTTCGGCATCAAGATCCTCTACGGCCATGAGGTCGAGGAAATGCGCGCCTCGGATATCGCCTATGCCATCGTCGACCGCACCGGCGGCAGGAAGACCTATCTCACCTTCGACATCGACTGCCTCGACCCGGCTTTCGCGCCCGGCACCGGCACGCCGGTGGCTGGCGGCCCGTCCTCGGCAAAGATGCTCTCGACGCTACGCCAGCTCGGCCAGGTCGATATCGTCGGCGCCGACGTGGTCGAGGTTGCGCCCGCCTACGATCATGCCGATATTACGGCAATCGCTGGATCGATCATTGCCATGCATTATTTAGGCCTGGTGGCCGAACGGAAGGCGCGGCTTGAGGACTTGAACAACGGCACTCATGCCGTGATACACAGTGCCCAAGGCATATAAGCTTGAAATTGCAAGGAATTTGGCACCCTATGAAACCGAAAATCTTCATTGACGGCGAGCATGGCACGACAGGCCTGCAGATCAGGGCGCTGCTGGCCGACCGCGACGATCTGGAGATCATCTCCATTCCCGCGGAGCGCCGCAAGGAAGCCGCCGCCAGGGCCGAATTCCTCAATGCCGCCGATGTGGCGATCCTTTGCCTGCCGGATGCCGCCGCCAAGGAGAGCGTGTCGCTGATCGCGAACGACACGACGAAGGTGATCGACGCCTCGACCGCGCACCGCGTGGCCGAAGGCTGGGAATATGGCTTTGCCGAAATGGACAAGGACCAGGCAGAAAAGATCGCCAACGCCAAACGCGTCGCCAACCCCGGCTGCTGGCCGCAGGGTCCCATTGCGACGCTGCGGCCGCTGGTCTCGGCCGGCCTGCTGCCCGCCGATTTCCCGGTCACCGTCAACGGCATCTCCGGCTATTCCGGCGGCGGCCGGCCGATGATTGAGGACTATGTCGGCAAGGGCGAGGACGCTCCCGAATTCCTGCCCTATGGCCTGACGCTGCAGCACAAGCATGTGCCGGAGCTTAGGACCTATGCGAAGCTGTCGCACGACCCGATCATGCAGCCGGCGGTCGGCAATTTCGCGCAAGGCATGATCACGGTGGTGCCGCTGCAGCTCGGCGGCCTCGACCGCGTGCCCACGGGGAAGGAGCTTCATGCGGCGATAGCCGATCATTACGCCTCGATCGCCGGTGGCGTGGTCGAGGTCGCGCCCTATACGCATACGGAGCGCCTGCAGGAGATCGACCCGGAGATCTATAACGGCACCAACCGGATGAAGGTCTATGTGTTCGCCAATGACGACCGGGCGCAGGCCCTGCTCCTGGCCGTCTACGACAATCTCGGCAAGGGTGCGTCGGGTGCTGCCGTGCAGAACCTGGACCTGATGCTCGGCATCAAGCACTGAGCGAGCTATCGGTCGCTAGAAGCAATTCCCGGAAAAGTGTGTGACGGTTTTCCGTCCGGAATTGCGTCGAAACAAAAAGATAGAGCGGTTCGCCGTTTCCGTGAAACGGTGAAACGCTCTAAAGATCCGTCTCAGCCTCTGACGGCGATCTCAGTCGGCATGGGATAGGCGCCCGTGGTGCCGCGCCAGTGCGCGGCGGCGAAGCCGAGCAACACAAGCGCGATCGCCTGGTGCGTCAACGCCATGTGCAGCGGCACCTGCATCAGTAGCGTGCCGATGCCGATCGAGGCCTGGACGACCACCAGCGCGAACAGAAGCGTGGCCCGGCGGGTATGGGTGGTGCCGGGCTGGCGCGACCATGTCGCGATCATGTGCCAGAGCGCCACCACAAAGAGCGTGTAGGCGCCGAGCCGGTGCACGAACTGCACCGTCTTCGGATTCTCGAAGAAATTCAGCCAGGCGGGTTTCAGCAGGAGGAGATCAGCCGGGATCACCTTACCGTCCATCAGCGGCCAGGTATTGAAGGAGAGGCCGGCATGAAGGCCGGCGACCAACCCGCCGAGATAGATCTGGATCAGCGCCAGAAGCACGATCACGCCGGCGAGCCGCTGCGTCGAGCGGTCGGCGGCCGGCTCCGAATGCGGCGCCAGGCCGCGCGCAACGACCATGGTCGCGGTGAAGATCAGCGCCGCGATCGTCAGATGCGTGGCCAGCCGGTACTGGCTGACCGAAACGCGGTCGACGAGCCCCGAAGCCACCATCCACCAGCCGATGGCGCCTTGCAGGCCGCCGAGCAGAAGGATGCCTAAGAGCTTCGGCCCGAGGCCGTGCTCTATGCGGCGCGTCGCCCAGAAGAAGACGAGCGGCAGGGCGAAGACCACGCCGATGCTGCGCGCCAGGATGCGGTGCACCCATTCCCACCAGAAGATCGACTTGAACGCCTCGATGCTCATGCCCTTGTTGAGCTCGGTGTATTGCGGGATTTGCTGGTAGCGCTGGAACTCTTCCTGCCATTCGGCATCGTTGAGCGGCGGGATGACGCCGTGGATCGGCTGCCACTCGGTGATCGACAGGCCGGAACCGGTGAGCCGGGTGGCGCCGCCGACCAGCACCAGCGCAAACAGCACCATAAGCACGAAATACAGCCAGCCGCGCACCAGCGCCCGGTTGTAGAGATCGCGGTTGCGGGCGGCGTATGGGGCCGTGGCGGTGATGGCGGCCATGGGAGGTTTCCCGGCAGTTGAAACGCGCGATTGGTGGACCATGGCCGCCCCGCTGGCAAGACCGAACAGCGCGGCACGCCGTCGCGCCGTGCCGCGACGGTTGCGTGCGCTGCCCAATCAGCCTAAGCGAAGCGGGTCAACGGGACCGCGACATGCCCATTCGCCTGAAAAAGCTGATCGGATCCATCCTGCTGGTGGCGCTGGTCATCATCTATGCGCTGATCGCTTCGGCCATCGCGGTCACCAGGCTCGCCGAATACGGCGCGACGGCGCATTTCGTGTTCTTCCTGTTCAGCGGCCTGCTCTGGGTGCTCCCGGCCATGGCCATCATCAAATGGCTGATCATCGAGCCGCCTCAGAAGGGCTGAAGCGAATAGCTTTCTTGTTCGTCGCAATTCCGGACGGAAAACCGCTGCATACTTTTCCCGGAATTGCTCAGATCGTCACAACCATCTTGCCGGCATTGGCGAGCGGCGTCGTCACGCCCGACAGCATCGTGCGAATATGGGCGACGCTCTGGTAGCGGCCGTTGACCGAGATGCGCGGCAGCGCATGCAGGAAGCCGGCATGCTCGGCTCTCAGCACGCCGTGGCGGGTCGTCACCGCAGAGACATAGCCGGCATCGCGGGCAAATCCCACCTCGCGGCAGCCGACCGCGCTGGCATAGCCGTAGGGGTAAGCGAGATGGCGCGGCTCTAGCCCGAGCTTTTCCTTGAGGACGCGCCGGACGTCGCCGATCTCGTGCCGCGCGTCCACTTCCGGGAGCCGCTTGAGGTTGCGGTGGTTGACGGTATGCGCCCCTATCGTCACCAGTCGATGCGCGGCCATCGTGCGGATCTCGTCCCAGCTCATCAACGTGCCGGGCCGGCCCTCGGCGAGCTCGACGCCGTTCGAGCGCGCCAGCTCGCGCAGCGCCGCGCCCTGTTCTTCTTCGCGGACTTCAAGGGTCAACCAGGCGTTCAGCCGCGCAACAGCCTGAATCTTTCGGCCGGGCGTCGAGCAATCGACGACCGTCGACCCGCTCGCGGTCTTCAGTATAAGGCGCGAGCTGGTGTCGACGATGTCCTCGACGACGTCCCACCACAGGTCGACGGCACCGTCGATCAGTCCTGGCGCAACGTAGATGGTTATCGGAGCGCGGTGCTGCTCCAGCACCGGCAGCGCCTCCGTCATGTTGTCGCGATAGGCATCGTCCGCGGTGATGGTGGCGAACTGACCGTGCTTGCCGCCCGCCTCCATGCGCTCGATCGCTTCGTCCAGACTGACGAAGGCATAGCCCCTTCCCTTCATGTCGGCGATCAGCTTGTCGAGGAAGGCCGGGGCGATGTTCAGGTGGCGATTGACGCTGTTCGGCCTCTCCGGCGTCGCGGTCACGCGGTGCAGCATCAGGATGGCGCCGATGCCGCCGACAAACGGCTTCGCCAGCGGAGCGAGACCGGTGTAGCGGGCAATGTTCAAGGCCAGTTTCCGGATTGCCTCGCCCCCGTCGATCATTCCTTCACCTTTTGCGCCTAGGCTCAACAAAGCACGATACGCGCCTATGCGAACCCCAGGTTGCAACCAATACGTCTTAAGGATTGAGGGATGGTTGACGCCGCCGCGTCATTTGACGGCAATCGGGTCGCGGCCAACGAAACACCGGCGCGCGCGATCGCCTCGAACCAGGCCCGGCTGACGGCAGCGGTCCGCGACGGCGCCGGCCTCGCGGACTATGCGGAATTCTGTGCGTCGGCGCTGTTTGCCCCGGCGCAGAGCGCGTCCTGGATCCGCAACTGGGCGGCAAAGACCAAGGCCGATATGGTGGTGGCAACGCTGAATGTCGAAGGCCGGCCGGCGCTTTCGCTGGCGCTGGAAGTCGTGCGAAGCGGCCCGTTCCGCGTTGCCCGCCTCGCGGGCGGACGTCACGCCAACGGCAATTTCCCTGCCGCCGACACGCGGCTGCTGCCGAGGATCGACGGCCCGGCAATCCACTCCCTGCTCGCGGCCATCGCCGAGGTGCGGCCGGACGTCGACCTGGTTTCGCTGGAACGGCTGCTGCCCGATCTCGCCAGCGTCGCCAATCCGCTCGCCGCGCTGCCCAATTTTGCGAGTCCGAATCTTGCACTCGCGGTCGACCTCGACGGCGGCTTCGACGCGCTGCTTTCCCGCGCCAGCGGCAAGCGCAAGCGCAAGAAGCACCGCTCGCAGACGCGCAAGTTCGAGGCCGTCGGCAGCTTCGGCCGTATCGAGGCGCGCACGCCTGAAGAGGTCGACAGGCTGCTCGACGCGTTCTTCGAAATGAAGGAGGTGCGCTTCGCCAAGATGGGTATCGCCAATGTCTTCGGCGATGAAGAGGTTCGCGCCTTCTTCCGGGCGCTGTTTGCCGATGCGCTTGCCGAGGAGCAGCCGTCCTTCCTGCTGCACGGGCTGGAGGTGGCGGGAAAACTTCGCGCCGTCACCGGCTCCAGCCGCTCTGGCAAGCGGCTGATCTGCGAGTTCGGCGCGATCGCCGAGGACGATCTCGCCTTCACCAGCCCCGGCGACTTCCTGTTCTTCGACAACATCCAGGAGGCCTGCGAACAAGGCTTCGACGTCTACGACTTCTCGGTTGGCGATGAGCCCTACAAGCGGCTGTGGTGCGACATCGAAGTCCAGCATTTCGAGGTGCTGGCTCCGCTGACGCTGAAGGGCCGGGCGCTGGCGGCGGCGCTGCGGCAAGGCGCGCGGGCGAAGGCCTTCATCAAGAACAATCCGACGGCCTGGAAGCTGACCAAGATGCTTCGCCGGAAGGCCGCCGGACAGCCAGCTCCCGCCGTTGCCGAGGACGACAGCTAGCCAGCGGAGGGGTTGGCGGTGTCGGCCTCGTTCACGAGAACATGGATCGAGAACCAGCCGTCGCTATCCGTCCAGACTCTGACGGGCCGCCAGCCCGCCTCTCGGGCGAGCGCCTGGAAGGATTCCAGGGTATATTTGTAGCTGTTTTCCGTGTGGATCGTCTCGCCTTCCGCGAAATCAAACGAGTGGCCGTCGATCGACACGCGCTGAGCTGCGCGGCTTACGAGATGCATCTCGATGCGTGAGCACTCGCGGTCGAAAAACGCCCGATGCTCGAATGCATCGAGATCGAAATCGCCGTCGAGTTCGCGGTTGATGCGGGCAAGCAGGTTCAGGTTGAAACGGGCGGTCACGTCGGCAGCATCGTTATAGGCGGCGTGGAGGGCGGCCTCGTTCTTGACGAGGTCGACCCCGATCACCATCACCGCGCCCGCGCCGAGGCTCCGGCCGGCCAGACGGAGGAAACCAGCGGCGTCCGGCGGCTCGAAATTGCCGATCGTGGAGCCCGGAAAGAAGCCGATGCGCTGCATCGTCCGAAGGCTTGCCGGCAGGTCGAAGGCTCTGGTGAAATCGGCGGCCACCGGCAGCACGTTCAGGTGCGGAAATTCATACCGCAAGGTTTCGGCCTGTTCCTCCAGGAACTCGGCTGCGATATCGACGGGCACGTAGGCTGAGAGCTCGCTTGCCGCACGCAGGACAATGCGTGTCTTGGCGCTCGAACCATTGCCGAATTCCACGAGCGCGCTGCCCGCCGGCAACAGCGCGGCGATTGCCTCGGCATTTTCGGCGAGGATGCCGCGCTCCACACGGGTCGGGTAATATTCCGGAAGCCGTGTGATCTCCTCGAAAAGAAGCGAGCCGGCTGTGTCGTAAAAATATTTCGAGGGGATGCGCTTCGGTATTGCCTCGAGGCCAGCCACGACATCGGTCGCGAATTCCAAGGTCGCCTCGTCTTCCGTCGCGGCAGGGCGGATTTTTCGTGCGGTTGTGGCTTTCATTGCCGCACCTGTCAGTGATAGTCGACGAGACGCAGCCCGGTGAATTGCCAGCGCGCCGGCGGGTAGAAGAAGTTGCGGTAGCTGCGACGGGCATGGCCTTCCGGCGTGGCGAGCGAACTGCCGCGCAACACCATCTGATTGACCATGAACTTGCCGTTGTATTCGCCGAGCGCGCCGGGCGCCGCACGATAGTCGGGATAGGGCAGATAGGCGCTGCGCGTCCACTGCCATACGTGGCCGAAGGCATCGTCGAGGAGGCCGCTTCGGGCCGCCACTTCCCATTCCGCTTCTGTCGGGAGATGCTTGCCCGCCCAGCGCGCAAACGCGTCCGCTTCGTAATAGCTGACATGGCAGACCGGCAGGTCGGGATCGACAGGCTCGAGACCGGCGAACGTCAGGCTGAACCAGGCGCTGTCGACCTCGCGCCAGTAGCCAGGCGCTTTCCACCCTTCCGCCTGGACCGTCGTCCAGCCGTCCGAGAGCCAGAGCGTCGGCGTATCATAGCCGCCATCGGCCATGAAGCGCATCCAGTCGCCATTCGTGACAAGCGAGCGGGCGATCCGCACCGGCCCGACGAGCACCCGATGCGCCGGACCTTCATTGTCATAGGAGAAGCCGTCGCCGTCGTATCCGATGGTGTGGACGCCTTCCGCGAGCTCGGCAAACGCGCCGCCCTCGCCCGCAGTTTCCGGCCAGCGCCATTCGGAATCATATGTCGGCAGTACCGGATTTTGCGCGAAGGCGTGCAGGATGTCGGTCAGCATCAGTTCCTGATGCTGCTGCTCATGATGGAGCCCGACCTCCAGTATAGGACATATGGTTGCAAACAGCGCGTTATCGGCCTCGGTGATCAGAGCGCGGACAGCCGCGTCGACATGCTGTCGGTAAGCGGTGACGGTCTCGACATCCGGGCGGGTGATCAGTCCGCGTCTCGGCCGCTCATGACGCGGCCCGGCGCTGACGTAATAGGAATTGAACAGGAACGGGAAGCGCTCGTCGAAGATGCGGTAGTCTGCCGCGTACGGCACCAGCAGGAACTGCTCGAAGAACCATGTGACATGGGCGCGATGCCATTTGATCGGACTTGCGTCGGGCATGGACTGGACGAGCTGGTCCTCGGCCGAGAGCGGCGCGGCGCGCCGTTCGGTCTCGGTCCGGACGATGTCATAGGCCGCGATCCAGTCGGCGCGCGACGCGGTCGCTGAAAGCCGAAGGATGGGCGCGGATGCAGGGGACGGATCGGGTTGCTTCAGCACGGGAGATGTAGCGGCAGGCATCAAAACCTCCGGGTCAGGGAACACTTCGGCGGGCAGGATTACACATGCCTTCCGACAACATCTGCCGGGAGATAGGGCAGTGGCCACCATGCGCAACCGCCCGCGGGACTATTTTGGGACGGCCGACCGATCCGACGGCAATGTGGCCGTTTTCCTCACGATAGGGTGATCCGCGCTGACCATTGCAGGATAGCCGGGCGGCCTGCCTTATGCAGCCGAGCGACGCCCGGGCAACGGGTTTCCGGGCTCATGGCCGACCGGGGTTACCAGCGTGACATCCGGATAGCCGTTCTCGATCAGCTTCACCGCCGCCTGCGTTACCTCGTCGTCGGCTTCGAGCATCGACAGGAAGACCTCGGTGCCGTCGCCGACAAGGCGGCTAATGCCTTGCGCGTCGGCCGGCCCGCATTCGACCACCACGAGATCGTAGGCGGTGGTCAGCGACTGCATGATGATCGGCAGCCTGTCCGCGGCACGCATGGCGCGGACCGGATCGGCGGTGCCCACCGGAATCACATGCGCATCCGAATAGAGGTCGGGATGGATGACATCGCTGAACTGCGCCTCGGACGCCAGAAGATTGGTGATACCGGGGAACAGTCCGCTTTCCAGCATCGGCCGCGAGGCGGCGCCCGATGCGGTGAGATCGAGCAGCAGCACGCGCAGGCCGGCGTCGGAGACTTCACGCGCCACCAGAACGGCGGTCGCCGCGGCCTCGTCCCCTTCCGGGGAGACGAAGATGGCGCGCGCGGCGCCGGAGGCGATCAGCTTTTCCGCTGCCTTCTCGACGTCGATCTCGCCCAGCCTGGACTGCCGCGGCTCAGGGTTTTCGGCAACCGACTCAGCGGCCGTCTCAATGGCGGCGCTTTGCCTGATGTAGTCGTCCGCAGCCGAATCGTCGCGGTGTTCGTTGTCGGCTTCGGTGACCGCCGGCTCTGTACGCGCCACCGGCATCGCCACCTGCTCGATCGGTTCGAACCGCGCGCCGGCAGCCGGCCGCAGGGCGCGGCCGGAGAACAATTCCTTGAGAAGCGTGCCGATCGCCATCAACAGCAGTGACGCCGCAGCCGCCGCACCCGTGATCGGGCCGATCTTCGGGAAATAGGGTTCGGTCGGCACCTGCGCCTTGGAGAGCAGGCGAGCGTCCACCGGCAGGTAGTTGCGGTCGGCGCGCGAAGCCGCCTCGCGGTAGCTCGCCATATAGGATTCAAGCTGCTGGCGCTGGGCATTGGCGTCACGCTGCAGCGCATCGAGCTGCACCTGCTGCTCACCGGCGCGGGCCGAAGCGGCCTTGAGCTGATTGACCTCCTGGACGAGCTGATCCTCGCGAGCCTTGGCCGTCTGCGCCTGAGTCGCCAATCCCTTCAGAATCTTCTGCGCCTCGTTGCGGATCTGGCCGTCGAGATCGGCAAGCTGCGACTTCAGCGCCCGGATGCGCGGATGGTTGTCGAGCAGCGTGGTCGACAGGTCGGCGATGTTGGTCCTGAGCTCCACCTGCCGTTCGAGCAGGCGCTGGATCAGTTCCGAGGACAGGACTTCCGGCACGCTGTCGAGCGTGCCGCCGTTCTGGAGCGCCTTGCGCACGCTGTCGGCCGTCGCCTCTGCAGCGGCCCGATTGGCGCGCACCCGCGAAAGCTCGGTCGACAGTTCGGAAAGCTGTTGGGTTGCCAGCACCGAATTGTTGCCGCCCATCAGGAGATCGGATTGCGCGCGGTAGGCGGCAACCTTGGCCTCGGCCTCCTTCACCCGATTCTGCAGATCGGTGATCTCAGGGCCAAGAAAGCCGGTGGCGGCGGTGTTCGATTCCTTCTTCGCATTACCCTTGGAGGCGAGGTAGGCCTGGGCAACGGCGTCGGCGATCTTCGCCGCGAGCTGCGGATCCCTGGAGGAGATCTCGACGGCAATAACGCGTGTTTTTTCAATGCTGTATACGTTTAGCTTCTCGTGCATTGCCTTGAGCACGCGCTCTTCCGGTGCGATTTCGAAGGGATCGCTCTTCAAGCCCACCAAGACGAGGGCGCGACTGAGCGCCGACATCTTCAGCGTCTCGTCGAATTCGGGCAGCTTCTCCAGATCGAGCTCCGACGCAACCTTCTTGAGGATATCGGGCGATGAGATGATCTGGACCTCGGTGGCCACCGCCTCCTCGTCGGTTGCCGGCTTGTCGTCATTGGTTGAGCCGGCAGGCCGCGTGAAGACCGATTCGCGCGGCCCGATCTCCAGCTTGGCCACCGCCTTATATTGCGGCGTCGCCAGCCAAGCGAAGGCAAAGGCAAGGCCGGTGACGACAAGCGTGACGAGAACAATGCGCAGCCAGTTCCTCGCCAGGCTGGCGAAGAGCTGCCTCAGATCGACATCGACATCTGCAGCCGCGGACTGAACGGACATGCATCCTGCTCCGAACTTTGAGTCGAGGATGGACCGTAAACAACTATGGTAACTCAGCCGTTAAGATCGAAATGCATACTTATAAGAGGACCCTCAAAGAACATTGAGCGAAAGCAATAGAACAATTGGGCTTTTTGCCTGTCGCCGCTCTTTGCGGTCACTGTCCTTTACCAGCCATTAACCCTAACAGGATGATAACGGGCGCATTTCCTGGGGTTGGCCGCCGCACTGGCGCCGAGAGCGATGAAGGTTCGTGTCCGATCATGAAAAGCACTGCTGGTCTCTTTCGCGCCTTGCTTGCCTTGTCGCTGCTTACCGGCTGTTCCAGCTACCGCCCGACGCCCGCAGCCTTCCATGAAGTGCTCGACCAGCCTTACCGGCTCGGCGCCGGCGACCGCATCCGCGTCACCGTGTTCGAGCAGGACGGGCTGACCAACACCTACAGCGTCGACCAGTCGGGCTACATCTCCTTCCCGCTCGTCGGCGCCGTGCCGGCGCGCGGCCACACCGCCCAGCAGCTCGAAAAGGAAATCGCCGACAAATTACGCCAGGGCTATCTGCGCGATCCCGACGTCTCGGTCGAGATCGATCGCTACCGGCCGATCTTCGTCATGGGCGAAGTCGGCGCCGCCGGGCAGTATTCCTATGTGCCGGGGCTTACCGTGCAGAAGGCGATCGCGATCGCCGGAGGCTTCACGCCGCGCGCCAACCAGGAAAGCGTCGACATTACCCGCGATATCAACGGCAAGGTCATGACCGGCAGGGTGCAGACATCCGACCCGCTGCTGCCGGGCGACACCGTCTACGTCCGCGAACGGCTGTTCTGAAAATCAACGTGGCGGCTCACCTCCGCATCGTCCACTGCTTTCGCTCACCTGTCGGGGGAATCTTCCGGCATGTGCGCGACCTGACCGAGGCACAGGTCGCAGCCGGCCATTCCGTGGGCATCGTCTGCGATTCGACGACGGGCGGCGACTATGAGGAGCGGCTGTTCGAAGCGATGAACGAGAGCCTGGCGCTCGGCATCCATCGCACGCCGATGCAGCGTCATATCGGGCCGGGCGATGTCGCCGCAGCCTGGCGCACATATCGAATCATCAAGGAATTGCGGCCGGACGTGCTCCACGGGCACGGCGCCAAGGGTGGCGCCTACGCCCGTCTGTTCGGCTCACTGTTGCGGGTTTCAAGGTCTCGCGTGGCCCGCCTTTATTCGCCGCATGGCGGCTCGCTCCACTATGACGAAACGACGGCCACCGGCAAGCTCTTCTTCGCGCTGGAGCGTACCATGGCGCGCTTCACCGATTGCCTGCTGTTCGTCTCCGATTATGAGCGCAAAACCTATCGCCGGAAGGTCGGCGAGCCGCCGGTCCCCAACACGCTGGTTTATAACGGCCTGCGCGCCGTCGAATTCGACCCGGTGGCGACGGCGGCGGGTGCCGCCGATCTTCTTTATATCGGCATGATGCGCGACCTCAAAGGTCCTGACATCTTCATCGATGCGCTGGCGCGGGCCGGCAGTGAGCTCGGCCGCCAGTTGAGCGCGGTGATGGTCGGCGACGGCGACGACCTGCCGCGCTACCACGCTCAGGTGGAACGCCTAGGGCTCAAGGGCCACGTCCGTTTCCTGCCGCCGATGCCGGCCAGGGAAGCCTTCGCGCTGGCCGAGCTGATCGTCGTTCCGTCCCGCGCGGAAGCAATGCCTTACATCGTGCTGGAAGCGCTGGCCGCTGGCAGGCCGATGATCGCGACCGCGGTCGGCGGCATTCCGGAGATCTTCGGCGAAACCTCCCCTGCCCTGATCCGGCCGGATGCTGGCCAACTCGCCGACAGGCTGGGAAAGGCCCTCGACGACCCCGCCGCCTATCGGAATCTGATGCCGCCGGGCGATGAGTTGAAGGCGCGATTCGGTGCCGACGTGATGGCAGCCGAGATCGAGAAGGCTTATTTCGCGGCGCTGCGCGGTTAGGCTCTATTCGGAGCCCGCAAAATCACCGCTCGAACCCCGCAAGAACGTCAGCCTCGAACAAGCTCAGCGACCGGCCTCTCCGCCGAAACGCAGCGTAGGATTCCGGTTCAAGCTGCGCCGACAAAATGGCCTCGATCCGCTCCCGCTGGGCAGCCTCGGTAGGCTGCCGACCGTCGGGCCAGCCGTCAAAGCAATGATCGACGAAGCCAAGCATGAGCGCGGCGTCGCTCGATCTTCCATCTCGTGCCGCGAGTTCGGTAGCGTTCTGGATGATGCACCAGTGCCATGATCCGTGATCGCGCGGCAGATATTTCCACGCTTCGGTGATGGCGTCCCTGGCAGCCTCACTGTTGCCGAGCGCCATGGAATAGCAGGCAAGGTTGCTAAGCTGAGCACCGAGTTCAAGCGAGCTGCCGCGCTCCCGGAGGCTTGGTAAGATGCCTTCGGCGAGCGCCAGCGCGCCTTGATGATCCTGCCTCCTGTGAGCCATTTCAGCCAGATACATGGTCGACCGGAACAGGCCACGCTCGTTTCCGCACGAACGATGCATCGCCAATCCCGCCTGGCATTTGGCCATTCCGGCGACCTCTTCTCCAACCGTCAACAGCCACAAGCCAATCGAAACAAGAGTCCAGGCCTTCAGCTTTGATGGCGCAAGCATGCCAGACAAGGTCTCAAGCCGCGCGAAAACCGGGGCAGCCTCCGAACGACGGCCGGCGAAGTTAAGGGTAGTCCCAAGAAGAACGAGCGCGTGCGCCAGCAGCACATCGTTGGCGTCGGCGTCGAATTGCTCCACCGCCTGGGTCAGCGCCGCGATCGCGCGCAGGTCCTGGGAATTGATCCGCGCCAGTTCTCCCAGCGCAAGAAGAAGGCGGCCGCCAAGTGAAGGGGCGACATCCCCGGAGAAGGCGACGGCGGCTTCGGCAAATCGAAGGCCCTCGCCGGCAAGTTGAGCCTCTATCCAATAGCGATAGCTGGCGGCAGCCAAACCGACAAACAAGACACAGTCGCCGCTTGATCGCGCCCATTCGAGTGCCGAGCGCAGATTGTCCGTGTCCGACCGATAAGCTGCCACCCAGGCTGCGTCCGGGGTCAGTTCCCATCGAGCGAGGCTTTCCTCGAAGCGGCTCCGGACATGGTCCGCCAAGCGCGCGCGTGCACGCAGCTCTTCGTTCTGCCTGGCCAATTCCTGCAAGGCGAAGCGCCGGGTCGTCTCCAGCAATCTGTAGCGGGTCCGATCCTCGCGGTCGCGCGTGATCAGCGATCGCCTGACCAGCTCGGACAAGTGGTCATCGGCATGCTCGCCGACCACGGCGCGCGCACCGTCCAACGAGAAGCTGCCTTGGAACACTGCAAGCGCCCGCAGAGCCCTCCGCTCGCCCTCGGCGAGCAACCGATAGCTCCACTCAAGGGATGCCGCCAACGACCGATGCCGCCCCGGCGTGTCACCCCAACCGGTCGAAAGTTCCCCTATGCGTTCGGCCAGTTGGCGGTCGACCTCGGCAAGGCCGAGAGCCGCCGCCCTCGCCGCCACCATCTTGAGAGCAAGAGCGACGCCATCGAGGCGAATGCAAAGCTGGCGCACGAGAGGCAATTCGTCGGCGGCGAGGGTCTCGCCCTGCGCTTCATAGCAGTGGATGAGGAACATTTCGGCAGCCGAACGATCGCTTTCAGACGTGGGTTCAACGGCGAACGGCGCGAGCCTGAAAATATGCTCTCCGCTCAGCCCTAGAGGCACCTGCGAGGTCGTGACGATCCTCAGCATCGAGGCATCTGACTGCAAGGAACGGACAACGTTGGCAACCGCATGCGCAACGTGCTCGCAGTTGTCCAGAACAAGCAGCCCGGCCAGTGGCCGCAGCATATCGAGGATAGCAAGCAGCGGGGTGGTTTCGGTTCTGACAGGAATGCCGAGCACCTGCATGATCGCGCTCTCGACGAAGCTGCCATCGGGCATGGATGCCAGGTCCACCACCCAGACACCGTCCTGAAACCCGCCGGCGAGTTCCTCGGCGGCTTTCAGGGCCAGCGTCGTCTTGCCCACGCCGCCGGCGCCGAGGATCGTAACCAATTGGTATTGGTTGACGAGCTCGATCAGTCCTCTGGTCTCGGCGTCCCGCGCAATGCACTCCGGTCGGTACAGGGAGAGATTTCCACCCGAGCGAGCAGATGGCGCCACGCGCTCCTGGATGCGCGTTGGGTGCGGGCCGACATAGCGGTAGCCGCGGCCATGAACAGTCGCAACGAAGTTCGGGCCCAACGCTTTTCTGAGGGCGGACACGTGCACGTGGAGGGTGTTTTCCTCCACGATCACGCCCGGCCAGAGAAGGTCGAACAATTCGCGCTTTTCGACCAGCACGTTGGGCCGATCGAGAAACACGAACAACATGTCGATGCTGCGCGCACTGAGGTCAATCGCTCCCTGCGGACCGCTCAGCGAACGCTCCCGCTCGTCCAGCACGAAATCGCCGAAGGACAGCGCCATCGCCAATCCTGAATTGACCTCGGGGAAACGCTACAGAAGATTTCAGGATCGCATCAAGGACTTTCCATCCGCAGAGCCGCATCGTCCCACCATTCACAAGGGAGAAAGACGATGCAAAGCCTCCAAACTGCCCTCCGGCTTGTGCCGCGCCTTATTGCCGCGGCCACATGGGTCGCCAGAAGCGCGCTCGCGAATGCGGCGGTGAAATATCGCGATCGCCGCATCCTTGAGAGACTAAGCGCCACTGAACTGGAAGACATTGGCCTCTGCCGTGCCGCGGATGATGCGATCGACTTCCGACCTCGTTGCCCAGATGAAGCTGAGCCCAATGTCGCCGGCATCGCGGCACTCTACGGCAGCCACGCCACGGCGGCCGGCGCAGAGCAGGCCCAGGTCGCAGCGCTAGAACTTTAGCCAACACTAGTTTGGTTCAGACGCAAGGACGGTCAGTCGTCGCGGACAATAATACAGCTTCAAAACCACCGGTTGTCTCAAGCCTTTCTTAGCTCTCTTTTGCTATCCACTTGCGCACAGCTCGCGGACAATCCCATGAACGAGATCGATCCCGCGCGCCGCTTTTCCATGGATGCGGTGCGCAAATTCGATGGCCCTGCCGAAAGCGAAAAGGCCGGCGGCATCAACGACGTTGCGCGCCAGGTCGCCTCGCAGTACCGGCGCGATACGATGTCGCCGATCATGGTCAGCGGCGTGCTGCGCATGGTCGAATTCGCGGTGCTGTTCCTGTCGGGGCTCGGCCTCTATCTCTGCTTTGTCGGCTTCTTCAACTATCTCGCCTGGCAATATCCGCTGACGATCGCCGCCGCCTCGTTTCTGACGGTGGTGCTGCTCGACGTCACGGACAGCTACCAGATCGCGGCGCTGATGCGCCCCGTCGCCAATTTCGGCCGCGTGCTGCTGGTTTGGGCCGGCACCTTCGCGGTGATGGCGCTCACCGCCTTCGCCATGAAGGCCTCGGAGGATTATTCGCGCCTCCTGTTCGGCAGTTGGTTCGTGGTCGGTTTCGTGCTGATCTTCGGCCTGAGACTCGTGATGTCCAGGCTGATCAGGCGCTGGGCCCGCGACGGACGCATGGAGCGCCGCGCAGTCATCGTCGGCGGTGGCAAATCGGCCGAAATGCTGATCCGCTCGGTCGAGAAGCAGCCCTATAACGACATCCGCATCTGCGGCATCTTCGACGACCGCGGCGACAAGCGCTCGCCCCCCATCGTCGCCGGCTACCCGAAGCTCGGCACCATTTCCGAACTGATCGAGTTCGCCCGCATAGCCCGCATCGACATGCTGATCGTGTCGCTGCCGCTCACCGCCGAGTCGCGCGTGCTGCAGCTTCTGAAGAAACTCTGGGTACTGCCGGTCGACATTCGTCTCTCGGCGCATTCCAACGCGCTGCAATTCCGCCCGCGCGCCTATTCCTACATCGGCGCGGTGCCGATGCTCGACATCTTCGACAAGCCGATCAACGACTGGGACTCGGTCGCCAAGCGCAGCTTCGATATCATCTTCTCGCTCGTCGGCATCATCGTCTTCTCGCCGGTGATGCTCGCCACCGCGATCGCCATAAAGCTCGACAGCAAGGGTCCGGTGCTGTTCAAGCAGAAGCGGCACGGCTTCAACAACGAGGTGATCGAGGTCTACAAGTTCCGCTCGATGTACACCGACAAGTCCGACCCGACCGCGAAGCAGACGGTGACCAAGAACGATCCGCGCGTCACCCGCGTCGGCCGCTTCATCAGAAAAACCTCGATCGACGAATTGCCGCAGTTCTTCAATTCGCTCTTCGGCTCGCTGTCGCTGGTCGGGCCGCGGCCGCATGCGATCGCCGCCCAGTCGCACAACCTGCTCTACAACGAGGTGGTCGACGGCTATTTCGCCCGCCACAAGGTCAAGCCCGGCGTCACCGGCTGGGCGCAGATCAATGGCTGGCGCGGCGAGATGGACACCAACGAAAAGATCCGCATGCGCACCGAATACGATCTCTATTACATCGAGAACTGGTCGATGCTGTTCGACCTGCGCATCCTGTTCCTGACGCCGATCCGCCTGCTCAATACGGAAAACGCCTATTGAGCGCCGCCACGCATGAATTGCCGGCGGCCGCGGTCAACGGGTTGCCGCCTCAGGCGATCAACGCCAAGCTGATAGCGCTGATCTCGTCGGCGGCGATCGTCCTCGGCATCCTGCTTTCCGGCTTCGTCATCAGCGAGCCCGCGCCCTACGAGCTCTACATGGCCGGGCTGATCGCCGTCTGGGCGCTGTTCGGCCTCAGGATCTCGCGGGCGATATTGCCGCTGCTCCTGCTCCTGGTGGCGATGAACATCGGCGGCATGATCGCGATGACGCAGATGGAGGAACTCGCCAACACGCCGCTCTATCTCGCCGTCTCGCTGTTTCTCGCCTTCAGCGCGGTCTTCTTCGCTTCGGTGACGTCTGTCCAGCCCGACCTCTACCGGCTGATCTTCATCGCCTATGTTGTGTCGGCCGTCGCGACCTCGCTGCTCGGCATTGCCGGCTATTTCCATGCCTTTCCAGGTGCCGAGATCTTCACCAAATACGACCGCGCCGCCGGCGCCTTCCAGGACCCGAACGTGTTCGGCCCATTTTTGGTGTTGCCCGGCACCTACCTGCTCTATCTGCTCTTGACCGGCCCTGTGTCGCGCATGCCGCTGCCGGCGGTGCCATTGCCGGTCATCACCGCCGGTATCTTCTTCTCCTTCTCGCGCGGCGCCTGGGGCATGTTCGCTGTGTCGGCGGTGCTGCTCACCGCTTGCCTCTTCCTGCAGAGCGCCAGCGGTATGTTCCGGCTGCGGCTGGTGGTGATGACGATCGGGGCCGTCGCGCTGCTGATCATCGCCATCCTCGTCATCCTGCAACTGCCCGGCGTGTCGGACATGTTTTCGCAGCGCGCGCATCTCGAGCAAAGCTACGACACCGCGCGGCTCGGCCGCTTCGCCCGCTACACGATCGGGTTCCAGATGGCGCTGGAGCATCCGTTCGGCATCGGCCCGCTGGTGTTCGGCACGATCTACGGCGAGGACACGCACGACATCTGGCTGAAGGCGCTGATGGACTATGGCTGGCTGGGCTTCGTCTCGTTCCTGACGCTGACCTTGTGGACGATTGCCGCCGGCTTCCGCATCCTGCTGCGCGACCGGCCCTGGCAGCCCTACCTGCTTTGCGCCTATGTCGCCTATCTCGGCAATATCGGGCTCGGCACCTTCATCGACATCGACCACTGGCGCCATCTCTATCTGCTGCTCGGGCTGGTCTGGGGCGCGATCGCGCTGGAGTACCGGCACCAGAAGGAATTGCGGCTGGCAGGGCCGATGCGGGCCACAGCAATTTCATCGGTACGATAGCCGCCGAATTCGGTTGACCGGCACGGGGTTATCACGATACATCGCCACCCGGTCCGGAGTGTAGCGCAGCCCGGTAGCGCACTTGACTGGGGGTCAAGGGGTCGTCGGTTCGAATCCGGCCACTCCGACCATTTTCAAGCCTGAGACTTGACCCCTCTAATCCTTCTCCTACTGGCAAACGTCCACCCACTCGGCGCCAACGAGATCGGCCATCCTTTGCGGCGCAATCCGCACCGCAGCGTTGGTGGCGCCGGCCGCGGGGACGACCTCTTCGAAGGCTCTGAGCGTCACGTCGCAATAGACCGGCAGCGGCGCCGGCAGGCCGAAGGGGCAGACCCCCGCCCGGCGGGTGGCTGGTCGCCTCCAGCACCTGTTCGCCGTCGAGCATGCGCGGCTTGCCGCCGAGAATGTCCTTGCATTTGCGGTTGTCGAGCCTTGCGGTGCCGCTGGTCACGACCAGCATGGTCTTTTCGCCGACGCGCAGGCAGATGGTCTTGGCGATCTGGGCCGGCATCACGCCATGTGCCTCAGCCGCCAGCGTCACGGTCGCCGAACTCGCTTCGGTGACAAGGACCTCGATGTCAGGCGCATGTTCGGCAAAGTAGGCGCGGACCGATTCCAGGCTCATGAGCGACACCTCGTCAAGAATGTTGGGTCAGGCATGTTGGCCAGTCGATGCCGCCGAATCGCGGCAGCGGACGCGATTGCCACATGACGCGGCGGCAGTTGGCAAGGGCCAGGGGCCATATCCGGAAATCGCAAAAAGCCCGCCAGAGCGATGCCATGGCGGGCTTGTTGCGCGGACGCTTCTTGCGTCTCTATTGCTTTGTGGGCCGCTTCTCGGAAGCCGGCACCTTGATCAATTCCTCTTCCGGCACCTGCAGCGCGGAAGCGATTCGCCTGAGCTTGGCGGGATCGGCGTCCTTGCCGTCCTCGATGTCGATGATCTCGCCCACGGCCAAACCGCAGGTCAAAGAGAGCTCCTCAATCGTATACCCCTTCGTTTCGCGGACGGCCCTGAGGGCACTATAGCCGTTCGCGGCAATCATGTTGTTGGCAACAGGGTTTCGTGCGGTGTTGGGCATGGCAACTCCTTGGGATGAAACACGTCTGATGAAAAGTGGCGTTGCCTGAGACGGGCGCGAGAATGGCCGTTAACGATTGATTTGCCAAGAGGGACCATTGCGACCGTCACGCCATCGTGAACCGGTCCTGTCGACAGGAGGTCGAGGCCACAGGCCACCGGTATGTAAGGTGGCGCACCACCCAATCAAGTTCTTTTGAAGCGCCAAAAGCCGAACCGGCCGGGATTTTGCCCGGTCCAACTCGTTAGGTTTATATCTCTGGTCGACGGCGGGGTGGCGTCAACGCCTTTGGAAGGATCGGATGCCATGAAACTGAAGCTATTCACGTTCACCATTGCGCTCGCCACGATTTCAGCCTTTGCGGGCGCCGCGCAGGCGGAGATGGTACGCGTGCGCGGCACAGTCGCCACGTTCGCCGGAACGGCGCTGACGGTGAAAGCCCGCGACGGCAAGACCGATACGGTCACCCTTTCCCCCGGCTGGATGATCTCCGGCGTCGCCAAGGCATCGGCCGCTGACATCAAACAGGGCGATTTCCTCGGCATCGCGTCAGCTCCCAAGGCCGATGGCGGCAGCGGCGCGCTGGAAGTCGTGATTTTCCCGGCGGCGCTGAAGGGAACGGGTGAAGGCGACCGAGCCTGGGACCTGCAGCCCAACAGCCGGATGACCAACGGCACCGTCGCCGACGTGACCGAGGTCAGCGGCCGGACGGTGACGCTCGCCTACGGCAACGGCCAGAAGAAGCAGATCGCCATACCGCAATCGACGCCGATCGTGAAATTCGCGACCGCCAAGCCGGCGGATCTCAAGCCCGGTATGGCGGTGTTCGTCAGCGCCGAGCGCGGCAGCAACGGCAAGCTCGTTTCACGCCGGGTGGTGGTCGGGAATCACGGCATCGCCCCGCCGATGTGAGGCGGGAGCCGGCGTATCGGCCACCGCGCGACCCGGAAGATCGGATTTGATTTCGCGCCGAAAGCCCACGCCTTTCCGCGCCCATTCCCCCTTCATGGATGGAACGATCAGCGCCGGCTGATGAGAAGGCCGGCAACCAGCCCGAGCACGACCAACCCGACCGCGACCGCGGTGCCCGGATGGTCGCGCGCGGTGCGTTCAAGCGCCCTGCCCCTGCGCCTGATTGCCGGCAGTGCCTCGTGAATACGCTCGGCGAGTTGCGAATAGTAATCGGACGCCGCCTCGCGGCCGTCCCCGTAATAGGCGTCGCCGCGTCTGGCCAAGATTTTCCTGAGATCGTCGAGTTGCCGCGAGAGCGCCGCGAACTGCCTGTCCAAATCGGTCGCGAACGACGCCATGCCGAAGTATCCTTCTCTTGCAGAGAAGGCCTAACGCATGGGCGCTACGGCAGTTCCGGCCTTCAAAGGCGCAGGCCATTCAAGTCCGTAGAACCGGCCCTGGAACTCAACGCACCTGGTCGAGCAGGCGCTTGCACTCCAGGAGGTCGAAGAGAGCCTCCTGCAGCAAGGCCCGATTGTCCCGCGACAATTTCGAGGAGTCCGGCTGTACGGGGCCGTCGTCGTCGCTCATGCCGAGGCCGAAGAAGCGGCGGCTGGGTTTCACCTTGGGTTGGCCGACAAGCGCGTCCTCGTCGCCGCGCGGCTGGGCGGCCGCCGTCAGCGGCACCTGATCGGCCTGGCGGCGCTGCGCGATCGCCTCGACCGCCGCCATGTCGCCGTTGCCGATGGCGACCAGAAAATGGTTGCCGTTCTCGCGCAGCAGCTTCTGCACACCCTTGATCGTGTAGCCCTGGTCGTAAAGCATGTGCCGGATGCCCTTGATCAGCTCGACATCCTGCGGCCGGTAGTAGCGGCGGCCGCCACCACGCTTCATCGGCTTGATCTGGTTGAAACGCGTTTCCCAAAAGCGCAGCACATGCTGCGGCAGGTCGAGATCTTCCGCGACTTCGCTGATGGTGCGGAAAGCATCGGGGCTCTTGTCCATGGGCGAATCCTCACGCTGGACGACGATCCGGCATTTGTGCCGAATCGGGCCTTATTTCAGCGATTTATGAAACGATATTCAAGCCCGGCGTCAAAGCGACCGGCGGTTTTCAACCGTATTTGCCGGCGCGCTATTTGCTGCCCTTGGCCTTGCTGAGCTGATGCGAACGCAGAATGCGGTTCTTCAGCACATTCGACGATTTGAAGGTCATCACCCGACGCGGCGAAATCGGCACTTCCTCGCCGGTCTTCGGGTTGCGGCCGATGCGCTCGTTCTTGGAGCGGACATGGAAGGTTGCGAAAGACGATAGCTTCACCGTCTCTCCGCGGACGATGGCTTCGCAAATTTCATCCAGCACGGCCTCGACAAGTTCAGCCGATTCGGTTCGCGACAAACCAACCTTGCGATAAACGGCTTCGGCAAGGTCGGCACGCGTAAGTGTCTTTCCCCCCATGCAACCGTCCCATCAGCTCAAAAAAACGTAAATCGATACAGCCAGCGGCAGAGCCTAAGTAATTGATCCGGCAAGGTCAAGGACCGAACCAGCGCGTTCGGCACTTACCAGCGGAGCAACACCGCGCCCCAGGTGAAACCTCCGCCCATCGCCTCGAGCAGAACCAGGTCGCCCTTCTTGATGCGGCCATCGGCGACGGCCACCGACAAGGCGAGCGGCACGGAGGCAGCCGAGGTGTTACCGTGCAAATCGACGGTGACCACTACTTTCTCTTCGGCAATCCCAAGCTTCTTGGCGGAAGCGTCAATAATGCGTTTATTGGCCTGGTGCGGCACGAACCAGTCGAGATCGTTGGCCGTGATGCGGGCCTCCGCAAAGGTCGCCTCGATGACGTCGGTGATCATGCCGACCGCGTGCTTGAACACCTCGCGGCCTTCCATCCTCAGATGGCCGACCGTCCCCGTGGTCGAGGGGCCGCCGTCGACGAAGAGCTTGTCCTTATGGACGCCATCCGAGCGCAGGCTTGCCGCCAGCACGCCGCGATCGCCAATGTCGCCCCTCCCCTCCGCTGCTTCGAGCACGACGGCTCCAGCGCCGTCGCCGAAGAGCACGCAGGTCGAGCGGTCGTTCCAGTCGAGGATGCGCGAGAAGGTCTCCGAGCCGATCACCAGCACGCGCTTTGCCAGCCCGCCGCGGATATAGAGGTCGGCGGTGGCGACCGCGTAGACGAAGCCGGAACACACGGCCTGCATGTCGAAGGCGAAGCCGTGGTGCATGCCGAGCCGGTTCTGGATCTCGACAGCAGTGGCCGGGAAGGTGTTGTTGGGCGTCGAGGTCGCCAGCACGATCAGGTCGATGTCGGCCGGCGTCAGGCCGGCGCTGTCGAGCGCGGCGCGCGCCGCGGCCTCGCCCAGCGAGGCCGTCGTCTCGTCATCGGCCGCGACATGGCGCTGGCGAATGCCGGTGCGCTGGACGATCCACTCGTCGGAGGTCTCGACCATGCCTTCGAAGTCGGCATTCTTCATGATGCGGCGGGGCAGCGCGGCACCATTGCCGCGCACGACTGATCTGATCAAGGTTCGTTCCTATTCCTCGGCGTCGACGGCGACACCGGATTTCCTGTTTGCCTGGGCACTCGGATTGCGCGCATGGAACAGATCGAGGTCGGCCTCGATCCGGTCAAGCAGATTGTTGCGCACCATGTCGTAGCCGAGCTCGATCGCCGCCGCGAAGCCATCCGAATCGGCGCCGCCGTGGCTCTTCACGACGATACCGTTCAAGCCCAGGAAGACGCCGCCATTGGAGCGGCTGACATCCATCTTCTCACGTAGCCGGTCGAAGGCGCCCTTGGCAAAAACATAGCCGATCCTGGCCATCAGCGTGCGGCTCATGGCGGCGCGCAGGTAGCCGGCGATCTGCCTTGCCGTGCCTTCGGCGGTCTTGAGCGCTATGTTGCCGGCAAAGCCCTCGGTGACAACCACGTCGACCGTGCCCTTGCCGATATCGTCGCCCTCGACGAAGCCGCGATAGTTCATCGAGGCCATGTTGGCCTCGCGCAGCATGCGCCCGGCCTCCTTGACCTCCTCCTGGCCCTTGATCTCCTCGACGCCGACATTGAGCAGGCCGACGCTCGGCCGCTCGATGCCGAAGACCGAGCGCGCCATGCCGGTGCCCAGGATGGCGAAATCGACGAGCTGATGCGCGTCGGCGCCGATGGTGGCGCCCACGTCCAGCACCACGCTCTCGCTGCGCGTCGTCGGCCAGAGTGCAGCGATCGCCGGACGGTCGATGGTAGCCATGGTGCGCAGGCAGAATTTCGACATCGCCATCAGCGCGCCGGTGTTGCCAGCCGAGATGCATGCTTGCGCTGCGCCGTTCTTCACCGCCTCGACCGCCTTCCACATCGACGACTTCCAGCGGCCCTGGCGCAGCGCCTGGCTGGGCTTGTCATCCATCCGGACGGCGATCTCGCAATGGACGAACTCGCTCACCTCGGCCAGTTTCGGGAACTTGGCGAGTTCGGGACGCACGGCGTCCTCGCGGCCATAGATGACGAAGCGGATGTCGGGGCGACGGATGGCGACCGTCATCAGTGCCGGGATGACCACGCTTGGTCCGTGATCGCCGCCCATGGCATCGATGGAAATTCTGATCACTCGGTGTTTTTCTCACGGTTTGCCTGGCTTGCGGCGGACGCCTGCCAAGGTAAGGGGGCTCGCGAAGGTTCGGCGAAAATAGCGGTTTTGGGCCGCCGCACAACCAACTTTTCCAAAATCCGGGCCGACTTCAGGATTTTCCGAGCAGCGAACGGAGCTTTTTCTGGAATTCGCTTTCTTCCGCAGGATCGTCGCCCTCGACCTCGAGCGAGGCGCCTGGCTTGCGCGGATAGGGATCGATCGCCAGGCCGAAGAACTGCTCGGCGAGCGCACCGACATCGATGGTGTCGCCGGAAAATGTTTCCGGACTGTCCGGCCCGTCGGCGTCGAGGACGATCTCGCCGCCGCCCTCGAACCCTTCGCGTCCGAGCTTCGACTGCTCGGGCAAGAACAGCGCCTCGACGGGCTCGTCGATATGGGCCGCCACCGGATCGAGCGTGACGATGCAGGCCTGCGTTATATCGGCCACGACGCGGCCGCCGACCTTGACGCCGTTGCGCTTCCAGGACGTCACCAGCAGTTCGGCGCGGTAGCCCTCCACCGAAAGCAGGTCGTATTCGGCGGCAAGTGCTGCGCGCTGCCGCTCGTCGGCCTCGATCAAAACCGGCAAGCCCTTTTGCGGCAGGCGGGCGACATTGGCGACGAAGGATACGGGGCTCTTCACTTCGGCGTGCTTCATGTTCGCCTCCTTCACGCGGCTCCAGCCACCGGGAACGCGACAGTACCGGCCGCGATCGATTCGCTCGGCTGCGCGGCAAGCTGACGAGATGCCTCGCAGACATACCCCGCCAGCAAGGGCGCCTCGGGCCACTCGCCGGCGTCCGGCCTGACATTGCGGGCGAGCGCCGCGCCAAGGGCGGCGCGGTCGTCGTCGCGCAAGGCGTCGCCATAGGCCGCGGTGCGGCCATAGAACATCTTTGCCAGCTTCTTCATGCGCTTCGGCACACCGACATCGCTGATGCCGAGCTCCCTCAGCGAATGGTCGACATCCAGGAAGAACTCGTCGATCAGCACCTGCGCGACCTCGGCCGCCGCTCCAGCCTCCCCGCGCAGCCGGTGCTGGAACAGGAACATGTGCAGCGACAGCATCTCGAAGCGGCCGAGCGGCGTGTCCGGTACATTCCAGTCGGAATAAAACACGGTTTGCCGCGCCGCCGCCACGATTTGTGCGTAGAGCGCCTCGGTGATGGCGCGGTTGGCATGACGTTCGCGGCCAAACAGGCGCTGGAACATTGAGGGTGGTCTCCCGGGGACCTTTTGTTTGATTTGGCCTTGTTGCATCGGCATGCAAGCTGGTTTACCGGTTTTGCGGCCCAGCGCAAGTTGCGGGGATGTGATGGAGAATTGTTGTTGGGTGCGCTGAAATTCAAGTCGTTCTTTGCGCCTGCCCCGGTGGGCGTGGCTTCGCTGCTGGTCGCGGTATCAGCGCTTTCCGCCTGCAATTCGTCCAAGATGTTCGGTGATCTCCATCCGAGCGAGACACTGACGAAAGGCTATGTGATCGACCAGCAGGCGATCGATTCGGTGCCGGTCGGCTCCAGCCGCGAGCAGGTTCTGCTTGCGCTGGGCACGCCGTCGACGACGGCGACCTTCGACAACGAGGCCTTCTATTACATCTCCCAGACGCGCAAGCGCTACGTCGCCTTCGACAACCCGCACATCATCGACCAGCACGTGCTGGCGGTGTATTTCGGCGCCGACGGCCGCGTCACCCAGATTGCCAATTATGGCCTGAAGGATGGCAAGATCTTCGACTTCATATCGAGGACGACGCCGACCGGCGGTAAGGACCAGAACTTCCTCAGCCAGGTCATCAACGGCGCCAGCAAGCTGGCGCCAGGCGTCCCGGGTGGTGGCGGCGGCACGCCCTGAACCCGGCTTTCGGGAAATCAGACAGTCAAGACCCGCCGAATCGCTCCGGCGGGTTTCTTGTTTCCAGCGACGTCATTCGTCCAATACGCAAAAACCCGCGAGGATCGCTCCTCGCGGGTTTGTCAGCCTTCGCACCCGCTCAGCCGTGCGCAAGCACGGCAAGCAAAAGCAGCGCGACGATGTTGGTGATCTTGATCGCCGGGTTGACGGCCGGGCCGGCGGTGTCCTTGTAGGGGTCGCCCACGGTGTCACCGGTGACGGAGGCCTTGTGCGCTTCCGAACCCTTGAGGTGCTTGACGCCGTTCTTGTCGGTGAAGCCGTCCTCGAACGACTTCTTGGCGTTGTCCCAGGCGCCGCCGCCGGAGGTCATCGAGACGGCGACGAACAGGCCGTTGACGATGACGCCGAGCAGCGATGCGCCGAGCGCGGCGAAGGCCGAGGCCTTCGAGCCTGAGATCAGGAGCACGCCAAAATAGACGACCAGCGGCGCCAGCACCGGCAGCAGCGACGGGACGATCATTTCCCGGATCGCTGCCTTGGTCAAAAGGTCGACCGCCCGGGCGTAGTTCGGCTTCGAGGTGCCGGCCATGATGCCCTTGTCCTCGCGGAACTGCTTGCGCACCTCCTCGACGATCGAGCCCGCCGCGCGGCCGACGGCGGTCATGGCGATGCCGCCGAACAGATAGGGGATCAGGCCGCCGAAGATCAGGCCGGCCACGACATAGGGGTTGGAAAGGTCGAAGGAGATCTCGCCCATGCCCTGGAAGTAGGGATATTTGTCGCCATTGGCGGCAAAGAACCTGATGTCGTTCGAATAGGCCGCGAACAGCACCAGCGCGCCGAGGCCGGCGGAGCCGATGGCATAGCCCTTGGTCACCGCCTTGGTTGTGTTGCCGACGGCGTCGAGCGCATCGGTGGAGTGGCGCACTTCCTTGGGCAGGCCGGACATCTCGGCGATGCCGCCGGCATTGTCGGTGACCGGGCCAAACGCGTCGAGCGCCACGATCATGCCGGCAAGGCCGAGCATGGTGGTGACGGCGATCGCCGTGCCGTAGAGGCCGCCGAGCTGGTAGGTGGCGATGATGCCGCCGACGATGACGATTGCCGGTAGCGCCGTCGATTCCAGCGAGACCGCGAGACCCTGGATGACATTGGTGCCGTGGCCGGTGACCGATGCCTGGGCGATCGAGTTCACCGGGCGCTTGTTGGTGCCGGTATAGTATTCGGTGATCACCACGATCAAGCCCGTCACAGCCAGGCCGATCAGGCCGCAGATGAACAGGTTCTTGCCGATGATGGCGCGGCCGGCGACATTGCCGATCTCGCCCCAGCCGAGACAGACCGAGGTGGCGATGGCGAGACCGACGATCGACAGCAGGCCGGTGACGATCAGGCCCTTATAGAGCGCGCCCATGATCGAGCCGTTGGCCCCCAGCTTGACGAAGAAGGTGCCGACGATCGAGGTCAGGATGCAGGCGCCGCAGATGGCGAGCGGATAGAGCATCGCCGCCCCCAGAACGGCCGTGCCGCCGAAGAAGATGGAACCCAGCACCATGGTGGCGACGACGGTCACCGCATAGGTCTCGAACAGGTCGGCGGCCATGCCGGCGCAGTCGCCGACATTGTCGCCGACGTTGTCGGCGATGGTGGCCGGGTTGCGCGGATCGTCCTCCGGAATGCCGGCTTCCACCTTGCCGACGAGGTCGCCGCCGACATCGGCGCCCTTGGTGAAGATGCCGCCGCCGAGACGGGCGAAGATCGAGATCAGCGAGGCGCCGAAGCCGAGCGAGACGAGCGAGTCGATGACGACGCGGTCGTTCGGCTGCAGGCCCATCGGGCCGGTGAGGATGAAGTAGTAGATCGAGACGCCGAGCAGCGCCAGGCCCGCCACCAGGAGGCCGGTGATGGCGCCGGACTTGAAGGCGATGTCGAGGCCGGCGGCGAGGCTGTTGGAGGCGGCCTGCGCGGTGCGGACATTGGCGCGCACCGAGACATGCATGCCGATGAAGCCGGCGGTGCCGGAAAGCACGGCGCCGATCAGGAAGCCGATCGCGGAGGTGATGGACAGCAGCCACCAGGCGAGCAGGAGCACGACGATGCCGACGACGGCGATGGTGGTGTACTGGCGCGCCAGATAGGCCTGGGCGCCTTCGCGAATGGCTGCGGAGATTTCCTGCATGCGCTGGTTGCCCTGGTCGGACGCAAGGACTGAGCGTGTCGCCCAGATGGCGTACAGGACTGAGAGCAGGCCGCAGGCGATGACGGCGGTAATGATGGTCATTGCCGGATTTTCCTCGATTGTTGGCCCAGAAGAACCCCTCCCTGGGCCGTTGAGACGGGAGACGCATGCCGCCAAGCGGAATCCGCCCCTTCGCTGGCGTGTATGCGAAACAGGGCCTGGAACGTCAAGATATTGTTCGGTTTTTGCCCTGCTTTCACCCGAAAGACGAAGTCGGCGACTGACCGGCTGACATCACCCCCGTTTTAGATCGATTGAAATGATGGGAAAATCGCTCGACCAGCGGCCGCCGCGCCCTACTCCGCTTCCCGCCCCATGCGGCGCGCGGCGTAGCGCTCGATCGCCGACAGGCCGTCATAGGTAAGCACCGCAAGTGCGGCGACGATCAAACCGCCCTGCAGCACGAAGGCAAGGTTGTTCGAGATCAGGCCGGCGATGATCACCTCGCCCAGCGTCTTGGCGGCCACCGTCGAGCCGATGGTGGCGGTGGCGAGGCTGATGACCACGGAAAGCCGGATGCCGCCGAGGATCACGGGGGCGCTCAGCGGCAGCTCGACCTTCACCAGCCTTTGCCAGCCGGTCATGCCGGCGCCGCGCGCCGCCTCCATGACGTTGGCGGGCAATGTGGTGAGCGCGGTCAGCGCGTTCTCGAAGATCGGCAGCAGCCCGTAGAGGAAGAGCGCGATCAGCGTCGGCTTCTCGCCGAAGCCGACGGCCGGCACTGCAAGCGCCAGCACCGCGACCGGCGGGAAGGTCTGGCCGATATTGACCAGGCTGCGCGACAGCGGCAGGAACTCGGCGCCGGCCGGCCGGGTAACGAGGATCGCAAGCGCGACGGCGACGATCGTCGCGGCCAGAGTTGCGATAAGCACCGTCCTCAGATGCAGCAACGTCAGTGTCAGCAAGCTGCCCTGGTTGTATATCGCCGGCGCGCCGTTCTCGGTCAGGGGCTTCAGCAGCGGCTCGAACCAGCCTGGGCTGGCGATGAAGACCACGAGCAGCACCAGGAGCGCCAGCCTCGCAAGCGCGGGCAGCCTGGCCTTCATGCCGGCCTCGCGCGCTTCACCAGCCCTTCCACGGTGATGCGGCCGATGAGCTTGCCGCTGCCGTCCTTCACCGGTAGCGCCGGGCGACCCGTCCACAGAAGTTCGGCCAGCGCGTCGCGCTGGCTGGCATCGCCGGGGATCGCCTCGCCTTCGGCGCCGCCGGGCTCCACGGCATCGCGCGCGCGGCCGAGCGACAGGAGCCGGAACGGCCGCTCGCTGGAGCCGACGAGCGTCTCGACGAAACCATTTGCCGGCCTCGCCAGGATCTCCTCCGGCTTGGCGTATTGCAGCACCTTGCCGGCGTCCATGACGGCGATCTTGTCGCCCATATGCACCGCCTCCTCCATGTCGTGCGTGACCAGGATGATGGTGGTGCCGAAACGTTTCTGGATCGCCAGGAGGTCCTCCTGCGCCTTGGTGCGTATGATCGGGTCCAGCGCCCCGAACGGCTCGTCCATCAAAAGCACGTTGGGTTCTGCGGCGAGCGCGCGGGCAACGCCGACGCGCTGCTGCTGGCCGCCGGAGAGCTCATGCGGATAGCGCGGACCATAGGCCTGCGGATCGAGTTGATAGAGCTTCATCAGTTCTTCGACGCGCGCCTTGATGCGATCCTTGTCCCAGCCGAGCAGCAGCGGCACCGTGGCGATATTCTGCGCCACGGTGCGATGCGGGAACAGGCCGTGGCCCTGGATGGCGTAGCCGATGCTACGGCGCAGCTCGTATCCGGGCAGGGAGCGATTGTCGGCGCCGTCGATCTTGATGATGCCGGAAGTGGGCTCGACCAGCCGGTTGATCATCCTGAGCAGCGTCGTCTTGCCGGAGCCGGAGGTACCGACGACGGCGGCGATGGTGTGCGGCTCGACGACCATCGAGACATCGTTGACGACGGCCGTTCCGTTGTATCGCTTGGTGATGCCTTCGATCTCGATCATTCGGAGTCCGTCCTGCGCCTGGTGGAGGTCATTTCGATAATCGCATCGAGGATGATGGCAGCTGCGAAGGCCAGCGCCACGGTCGGCACCGCGCCGAGCAGCACCAGGTCCATCGCCGTCTGGCCGATGCCCTGGAAGACGAACACGCCAAATCCGCCGCCGCCGATCAGCGCCGCGATGGTGGCGAGGCCGATGTTCTGCACCAGCACGATGCGGATGCCGGTGAGGATCACCGGAAAGGCGAGCGGGAACTCGACGTCGAGCAGGCGCTGGCGGTCGGTCATGCCCATGCCGCGGGCGGCATCGTTGGCGGCGCGCGGCACGCCCGCAAGGCCGACCACGGTGTTAGCCACCACCGGCAGCAGCGAATACAAAAACAGCGCGACGAAAGCGGGCGCAGTGCCGATGCCTCTGATGCCGATCGCCGCCGCGCCCGGCACGTGCGTGGCGATCCAGCCGAGCGGCGCGATCAGCAGGCCGAACAGCGCGATCGACGGGATGGTCTGGATGATGTTGAGCACATTGAGGACGCCATCCCGCAACCGCTCGACGCGGTGGCACAGAACGCCGAGCGGCACGCCGACGACCACCGCCGCCGCCAGCGAGCCGAGCGCCAGCGTGACGTGCTTGAGACCCTCGCTCCAGAACCCGTCGGCGCGGCTGGCATATTCCTTGAGGATGGAGAGACTGTCCCAGCTCCCCGAAAAAAGCAGCGCGCCGACGGCGAGCGCGGCGACGGCAAGAACGCCGACCCGCGCCGCAGGCGTCAGGTTCAGCCTTGTCAGCACATCGGCCAGCAGCAGCGTGAAGGCGAAGACGAGCAGCCAGAAACCGGAGGCCGGCGCGACGCGGGCGAAAGTGTTTCCGTCGGGCGTCAGGAAGCTGCCGGCGATGCCGATCAGGAGCGCGAGAGCGAAAAGTGCAATCACGCTGGCGGCCAGCCTCAGGATAAGCGGCGTCCTCAGCAGCGCAACGACGCCGCCGGCGATCAATATCGCCAGCAGCAGGGAGCCAAGCGTGAGCGGCAGCGCTTCAAGGATCGAGCGCGCCTGGCCGGGCACGATGCGATTGGCGCGGAAAGTAGCGAAAGGTGCCGCAAAGGCGGCATAGGCATCGATCGCGGCGATGACCACGCCGAGCTTGTCGAAGCGGGGGCTGCCGAGCTTGTCGAAACGCGCGCTCATGAGACACGTTTGCGCGAGGCGCCCCCCTCTGGCCTGCCGGCCATCTCCCCCTCTAGGGGGGAGATCAGATGTCGCGAACGCTTTCGCCAAACCTCTACGCTGGAGAAAGGAGCGGGGCGCAGCCGCTGCCAATCTCCCCCCTTGAGGGGGAGATGTCCGGCAGGACAGAGGGGGGTGCCTCGCACCGGCGTCACGTTTTTCGACGCGGGAGCCGACTACTTCAAGAACCCGTTCTTCTTCAAAAAGTCCTCGGCCACCGCCTTGGCGGGCTCGCCGCCCAATTGGACGCGGCCGTTGAGCTGCTGCAGCGTGGCAAGGTCGAGCTTGGCGAAGACCGGCTTCAGCAGCGTGTCGATCTCGGGATGCTGCTTCAGCACCTGCTCGCGGATGATCGGCACCGGCTCGTAGACCGGTTGCACATTCTTGTCGTCCTGGAGCACGACAAGGCCGGAGGGCTGGATGCCGCCGTCGGTGCCGTAGACCATGGCGGCGTTGGCGCCATTGGTCTGGTTGGCGGCCGCGGCGATGGTCGCGGCCGTGTCTCCGCCGGAGAGCGTGATCAGCTGGTCAGGCTTCAGCTTGAAGCCGTAGGTGGTCTGGAAGGCCGGCAGGGCCGCCGCCGAATTGACGAACTCGGCCGAAGCGGCGAGGACGACCTTGCCGCCGCCCGAGACGTATTTGCCGAAGTCCGACAGCGTGGCGAGCTTGTTCTCGTCCGCCACTTCCTTGCGCAGCGCGATCGCCCAGGTGTTGTTGGCCGGCGACGGCGACAGCCAGACGATCTTGTTGGCATCATAGTCGAGCTTCTTGGCGGTGTCGTAGGCCTTGGCGGCATCCTTCCACACCGGATCGTCGGCCTTCTGGAAGAAATAGGCGGCGTTGCCGGTATATTCGGGATAGATGTCGATCTCGCCGGCGGTGATCGCCTTGCGGACCACGGGTGTGCCGCCCAGCTGGATGCGGTCGGTGGTCTTGATGTTGTTGGCGTTCAAAACCAGCTGGATGATGTTGCCGAGCACACCCCCCTCGGTGTCGATCTTGGAGGAGACCACCACCTGGGCATGTGCCGAAGCTGTGGCAATACCGAGCGCAATCGCCGCTACGGCGAGCTTTCCGATTGAAAACATTGTGGAAATCCTTTGCTGTGAGCCGATGGGTCGGAGGCCGCATATGAGCACGGGTTTAACGCGCCGTCGGGGCACACGGTTTCATAACCAGCGGAAGGCGCGCAATAAATTTGTTCCCGGCGCGGGTGCTGCGCCGAGCCTGATCCCGACAGCGTTGTATCAGTTGGTGGTGGTGCCTTTCAGACGCGCACAGGACGCTGGAGCACTTCGATTTGGCGCGCATGATCCCGTCCGACGGAAACTCGGCAGAGGCGACGCGCCTTAGTTATTTTGTGCGTTGCGTGCCACCAGCGCGCTTTGGGCGACGCACTAAGCTCCCGGCGGTCGATAACGGATCGACTTCGCCTTTCGGAGGGCTTCCATCGTCTCCTCGACACTAAGGAGAACGGTGGTCTCGAACGCGGTCAGCGCGCCACCGGCACCGATGGCAAGAGCGACGGCGGCCATCGACACATTGTCCGGCGCCTCCCAGAGATTCCAGCCATCATGTTCGCCGAAAGCGTACCAGAACCCGTGCAGTTTTCCGCCCGCAGATTCAATGTACGAACGAGCCGCGTTGCGCCGATCCTCGGGATTTTCGATCATGCGCGCCCACGTCTCGGGAGTATAGCTGAAGCGCGTGAGATACATTGCCATGGTTCGCTCCTCCGTCAGAGTCACTCCCCTCAGGCAAATTACCGCTCAAACCGGAAAGGCGCGAATCATTTCCCTGTGCTGCGGTCGCCAAGGTGTACGGAGGTTTGGTTCCACAGCATCGGCCACGACCGATCCCGACTTTCAGCTTCAAATGCTGGGGCGGCGCAATCCCATGATCCTCAAGGCGCCGAGCGCCACGAAGCAGAGCGTGACAACCGGAAAGACCAGCCAGTTGAGCATGGTCCAGCCCCAGGCGTTGTAGACCGCGCCCGACATCAGCGAAGCGAAAGCGACCGAGCCGAACAGGACGAAGTCGTGGAAGCCCTGCACCTTGCCCTTCTCGGAGGGCCGGTAGCTGGCAGCGACCATGGAGGTTGCGCCGATGAAGCCGAAATTCCAACCGAGGCCGAGCAGGATCAGCGCCGTCCAGAACTGCCATAGCGCCAGGCCGGAAAGCGCCACCGCGGCGCAGCCGATGAGCAGGACCAGCCCTATCGCCACGATGCGCTCGGCGCCGAAGCGATGGATCAGCGAGCCGGTGAAGAAGCTCGGCCCGAACATGGCCATGACATGCCAGGAGATGCCGAGCGTCGCATCGTCGGTCGAGAGCCCGCAGCCCACCATGGCGAGCGGCGCGCCGGTCATCACGAAGCTCATCAGCGCGTAGCTGCCGACGGCGCAGAACAAAGCCGCGACGAAGCGCGGCTGCGTGGCGATCTCGACCAGCGGCCGGGCGTCGCTCGCGGCGGTTTCGGGGGCGCTGCCTGTCCGCCTGGACACGTGCAGGAAGGAAAGGATGACGGCGCCGACGGCCGCCAGCACGAGAATCGAGGCGAAGGATCCGGCAAACATCACCGGCGCCAGAAGCTCGCGGGTGTAGATGACGATCTGCGGCCCGAGTATGGCGGTGACGATGCCGCCCGCCAGCACGAAGGAGATGGCGCGCGCCTTGAATTCCGATGGCGCGTTGTCGGCGGCGGCGAAGCGGAACTGCTGGACGAAGGCGCCGCCAACACCGATCACGCCGAGGCCGAAGGCGAACAGCCAGAAGCTCGCGTGAAACAGCGCCAGCGTCGCGATCAGGCCGCCGAGCGCGGTGACGACCGTGCCGGTCATGAAGCCGCCGCGGTGGCCAAGCCGGCGGATGATGGCGGCGGCTGGCAGCGCGCCGAGCGCCACTCCGAGATTGAAGCCGGTGACCGGCGCCGTTGCCAGCGATTTGTCGGGGCCGAGCAGATACTGCCCGGCAAGGGCGCCGAGCGAAATGGCAATGGGTGCCGCGGAACCGACGATCGCCTGCGCCGCGGCGAGCAGCAGCGCCGTGCGACGCGCTCCACGACCGGCGTCGACGACCACGGCCGCCGCGGCGGTCATGATGCGTCCTTGCCGCGTCCTTCGCCTCGCACCCGGCGCGAGACGCGGTCGAGCACGGCGTTGACCAGCTTCGGCTCGTCCTCCTCGTAGAAGGCCTTGGCGATATCGACATATTCCGAGACGATGACGGCCACCGGCACGTCGTCGCGCTTCATCAGCTCATAGACGCCGGCACGCAGGATGGCGCGCAGCGTGGAATCCAGCCGCGACAGCGGCCAGTCGTCGGTGAGCGCCTGGCGGATGACCGGATCGATGGTCTTCTGGTTCTCGACCACGCCTGTCAGGATGGCGCGGAACCACTGCGCGTCCGCTTCGCGATAAAGCGCGCCGTCGACTTCCTTGCCGAGGCGGAAGGCCTCGTATTCGGCGGTGATCTCGAACACGCCGCTGCCGGCCACATCCATCTGGTATAGCGCCTGGACGGCGGCAAGACGGGCAGCGCCCCGCTTGTTGGCGTGACGCACCGCACCGTTATGGGCGGGCCCGCTCACGATTGTGCTCCGAATTTCTCTTTGAGCGCGATCATGGTCAGCGCCGCGCGGGCGGCGAAGCCGCCCTTGTCGCCTTCCGCGCGACGGGCGCGCGTCCAGGCCTGCTCATCGTTCTCGGTGGTCAGGATGCCATTGCCGATCGCGATCGCCTCTTGCACGGAAAGGTCCATCAGCGCGCGGCTCGATTCATTCGCGACGATGTCGAAATGATAGGTATCGCCGCGGACAACGGTGCCGAGCGCAACGAAGCCGTCATAGTGCGTGCCGCCTTCGCCGGCGCCGTCCAGCGCGAAGGTGATCACGGCCGGTATTTCCAGCGAGCCTGGAACGGTGACGACGTCATAGGTGGCGCCGGCTTCGTCAAGCGCGCTGGTCGCGCCTTCCAGAAGCGCGTCGGCAAGGTCGTCGTGGAAACGCGCCTCGACGATGAGCAGGTGCGCCTTCGCCTTCGGACGAATGAACGCTTTGCCGTGTTGGGATGTGCCAGCCATAGAAGTCTCCGGGGGGGATCGCCGGTGACTTAGGCCGAAGCCGGATTGATCGCAAGCGGAAGATTGGACAAGGACCGAAGCTATCGATCCTCCCGCGTATGCCATAGCCGCAGCACAAGAATCGTAGTGTCTCGTATTTCGTAGCGAATTTCGTAATTACCTACCAGGATGCGGCGCACTTCACGCGGCTCAAACTCTTCCAGCTTCTCCCCTATGCGGGGGTACTCGGTCAGTCGTGCTGGCGCGGCAGCCAATAACTGGACCGCACGTGCGGCTGCTCGGCTATTTGCCGGTGCAAGAAAATCATGAAGCCTGACCAGATCGGACAACGCCTTGCTGGTCCACTTCAGTTCCATCACCGTGGCACCGGCAACGGTTTCTCAGTGCCAAGACTCTCGGCCCAGGCTTGAACGGCTTGATGGTCGATAACCCGACCGGCATCAACATCCGCCAGTGCTTCAAGCGTGAGCCGGCGGCGCTCTTCCTCCAATTCGACCCAAGCGGAAAGAGCTTGTTTGACGATCCAACCGCGCGGGCGCTCCAGACGAGCAGCCAATTCATCCACTTTCTCCGCAAGCGGGAGCGGAACGTGAGCGGTGATTACTTTCGTGTCCATCTGCCCTCCAATCAAGTTCAATCATAGCGATTAATTTTGATTAAGTCGAGACGAGGCGTGACTCACAGCCCCTCTTTCGCCGCCTCCGCCAGACGCGCTGCATAACGGGCCATGGTGTCGATCTCGATGTTGAGGCTGTCGCCGACCTGGCGCTCGCCCCAGGTGGTGACGCTCAGCGAATGCTGGATCAGAAGCACGTCGAAACGGGTGCCCTCGACCTTGTTGACGGTGAGCGAGGTGCCGTCGAGCGCGACCGAGCCCTTCGGCGCGATGAATTTCGCCAGATGGCGCGGCGCTTCCAGCGTGAAACGGACGGCGTCTCCCTCCTCCTTGCGCTCGACGATCTCGGCCGTGCCGTCGACATGGCCGGAGACAATATGGCCGCCGAGCTCGTCGCCGATCTTCAGTGCCCGTTCGAGGTTGATCCTGGTGCCGGATTTCCAGCTCGCGGCGGTGGTGAGACGCAGGGCTTCTTCCCAGGCTTCGACTTCGAACCAGCGCGCGTTGGAGCCATGCTCGGGCAACCCGGTAACAGTCAGGCAGACGCCGCCGCAGGAAATCGAGGCGCCGATCGCAATGGTTTCGGGATCATAGGCCGTGTCGATGCGCAAGCCGACGCCTTCGCTCAAGGGCTTCACCGTTGCGACGGTGCCTACATCGGTAACGATCCCAGTAAACATCACAAATCCCTTATCCATTCGGCGTAGGTGTCCTCGCCGAAGCGCATTTGACGCAATTCGCGGAACCCTGCCGGGATATGGTCGGCGTCGACGGGCGATGCAATGCCGCCCTCGCCGATCGCCTCCGGCCCCTGGAACAGGACGATGCGATCGACCAGGTTCTCCTCGAGAAAGGCCTTGGCGACCTTGGCGCCGCCCTCCACCAGAACGCTCGCCATGCCGAGTGCCGCCAGATCCTCCAGCAGTTCCGGCAAGGCCACTTCGCTCTCATACGTCTCGGTGCCGATGAAGTGCACGCCTGCGCGTTCGAGCGCCGCCCGCCGGTGCGGGTCGGCCTCGGCGCAGGCGGCGACATAGAGCGGCACACGATCGACGCCGGAAACAAGCTTGGACGTCTCCGGCAGCCGAATCTGGCGATCGAGGATGATGCGCGCCGGCGAGCGGTTCTCCAGTCCGGGCAGGCGGACCGTCAGCGCCGGATCGTCCTCCAGCGCGGTGCCGATGCCGACCAGGATGGCGTCGGACTCCGCGCGCATCAGATAGACTTCGCGCCTGGCAATCTCGCCGGTGATGGCGACCTGTCCGGCGCCTTTCCTGCCGATCTTTCCGTCGCTGGAAAGCGCAAGCTTCAGCGTCACTTCCGGGCGTTTTTTCAAAGATCTAATCAAATATCCGGCCATCTGCTCGGCTGCTTCGGCGGCCAGCACTTTCTCCACCACCTCGATGCCGGCGGCACGCAGGATGGCGTAGCCCTTTCCGGAGACGCGCGGATCGGGATCGCTCGCCGCCCCGACGACGCGCGCAACACCCGTATCGACCAAGGCATTGGCGCAGGGCGGCGTCCGGCCATGATGGGCGCAAGGCTCCAGCGTGACATAGGCGGTAGCGCCGCGCGCCAGCTCACCGGCTTCGGCGAGAGCCTCTGTCTCTGCGTGCGGCCGGCCGCCAACGGCGGTGACGCCGGTACCGACAATCATCGGCCCTGCGCCATCGTCGCGCACGATGACCGTGCCGACGGAAGGGTTGGTGGAGGTGCGCCCGGCATTACGGCGCGACAGCCTGATGGCCGCAGCCATGAAACGACGATCAAGGGCCGCCTGCTCGGCCTCGCTCAGTCGAGCTCCTGCCATGGTCAGCCGGCGTCCTCTTCGCTCTTTTCCTCGTCGCCCTTCAACTCGCCCAGCAATTCGTGGAAATCCTTGGCCTCGCGGAAATTGCGGTAGACCGAGGCGAAGCGGACATAGGCGACGTCATCGAGCGACTTCAGCGCCTCCATGACCAGCCGTCCGACCTCGCCGGAGGCAATTTCGGTCTCGCCGGAGCTTTCGAGTTGGCGCACGATGCCGGTCACCGCGCGGTCGATGCGCTCGGGGTCGACATTGCGTTTGCGCACCGCGATCTCGACCGAGCGCAAGAGCTTGTCTCGGTCGAACGGCACCTTGCGGCCGGACTTCTTGATCACGACGAGGTCGCGCAGCTGCACGCGCTCGAACGTCGTGAAACGGCCGCCGCAATCCGGACAGACGCGCCGCCTGCGGATCGCCGCGCCATCCTCGGCTGGGCGAGAATCCTTCACCTGGGTATCTTCGGACTGGCAATAGGGGCAGCGCATGGCGGGCCTTCGGTTCGCGATTCTCGGGTGGCGGAAAGGCTTAGTGCGTTTTGCCGCAACGGCAAAGCGCAGAGACATTTCGCGCCTCAGAGATAGCGAGGCGCGAGGAAGATTGCCAGCGCCGCTACCAGCCACACGGCGATGCCCCCAGAACCGCAGGCCGATAGTCCAGCCGCTCGGTGAAAAGCCCACAGGCGCCAAGGAAAGCGAGGTAGGCGGGAATCGTCTTGAAGGCGGCAAAGCAGGCCTCGCGGAAACCCGCCATGTTGCCCTTGGAGCCCACCGCGAGCAGCGCGATCACCGCGAAAGTCGGCGCCAGCGGCATGATGCCCGGCAGCACACTGCCGCGCTTGGACGCCCAGACGATCAAAGCGGTGACCAGCCCGCCCACCATGCCTTTCCAGACAATTTCCATCCGCTGCTCCCTGCCCGAACCGACCAGCTGGATTTTAGGGCGCGACATCCTTGGTCGCGAAGCCGCAAGACGTGCCGAGATTGCGGTACGCCTTGACGAACCCGTCCATCGGAATGCTGGCGACGCTCTGCTTGCCGAAGGTGACATCGAGCGAGGTGACTTTGCGCATGGCGCGCAGCAAAGCGAGGCTGGTCTTGGCCTGGTTGTCGACCATCCAGCTCGGGCGGCCGTTGACCCCGCTGGAAGAGACCGTCGCCGAAACCTTGACGCCGGGATCGCCGAAGCTCGCGGCGATGTTCTTGCCGGTCGGCAGATCCTTGTTGGCGACGGTAATCATGACGGCGGGATAAGCGTCTGGCGGCAGGGCGTCACCGTTCGAGATCGACAGCGTCAGCGTGCCGGCATTGCCGTTGCCGTCGACAAATGCCGTCGAGGCGGCGCAGGTCTTGTGCGCGTCCTGCCCGGTGTCGAGCGTGTCGATGATGGTGGTCCACCTGCCGAAGGTCGCGGTGGCCGGCAAATCCGAGGCCGGCTGTGTCTGCTCCTGGGCAACCGCGCCGGGCGCAGAGAAAGCGGCCAGCGAGCTGAGCAGAGCCAGAGTGGCAGGATGGAAGTTGCGCATCATCAAGTCTCCAGTTCGAGCGCCGCCCGATCAGGGGCGGCGCGCTGCCGGTGGATAAAAGATGACACGAGGCGCCCGGTCAACCGAGCCAGCGGTCAACCGAGATAGGGGTAGAGCGGGAAGCGATCGGTCAGCGCCGTGACCTTGGCCTTGACCGCGGCTTCGACGGCGGCGTTGCCTTCGTCGGAATTCGCAACCTTCAACCCATCCAGCACCTCGGCGATCAGCTTGCCGATCTCGCGGAACTCGGCCTGGCCGAAGCCGCGCGTGGTGCCGGCGGGCGTGCCGAGACGCACGCCGGAGGTTACGAAAGGCTTTTCGGGATCGAAGGGGATGCCGTTCTTGTTGCAAGTGATGTTGGCGCGGCCGAGAGCCGCCTCGGCACGCTTGCCGGTGGCGTTCTTCGGGCGCAGGTCGACCAGCATAAGATGGTTGTCGGTGCCGCCCGAGACGATATCAAGGCCGGTTTCCTGCAGGCTGGAAGCCAGCGCCTTGGCATTGGCGACGATGCTCTCGGCATAGGCCTTGAAGCTCGGCTTCAGCGCCTCGCCGAGCGCCACCGCCTTGGCGGCGACGACATGCATCAGCGGACCGCCCTGCAGGCCCGGGAACACCGCCGAATTCATCTTCTTGGCAATCTCCTCGTCGTTGCAGAGGATCATGCCGCCGCGCGGGCCGCGCAGCGACTTGTGCGTCGTGGTGGTCACGACATGGGCGTGGGGCAGCGGCGACGGGTGCATGCCGCCGGCGACGAGGCCGGCGATGTGGGCCATGTCGACCATCAGGTAGGCGCCGATCGAATCGGCGATCTCGCGGAAACGCTTCCAGTCCCAGATGCGGGAATAGGCGGTGCCGCCGGCCAGGATCAGCTTCGGCTTGGTCTCGTGCGCGGTCTTCTCGATCGCGTCCATATCGAGCAGATGGTCGTCCTTGCGCACGCCGTAGGAGACGACCTTGAACCACTTGCCGCTCATGTTGACCGGCGAGCCGTGCGTGAGATGGCCGCCGGAATTCAAGTCGAGGCCCATGAAGGTGTCGCCGGGCTGCAGCAATCCGAGGAATACCGCCTGGTTCATCTGGCTGCCGGAATTCGGCTGGACGTTGGCGAAGTTGCAGCCGAAAAGCTTCTTGGCGCGCTCGATGGCCAGTTCCTCGGCCACGTCGACGAACTGGCAGCCGCCATAATAGCGCTTGCCCGGATAGCCCTCGGCATATTTGTTGGTCATGATCGAGCCCTGCGCCTCGAGCACGGCGCGGGACACGATGTTTTCCGACGCGATCAGCTCGATCTCATGGCGCTGGCGGCCGAGCTCGTTGCGGATGGCGCCGAAAATTTCCGGATCGGCGTCGGCAAGCGTGGTCTCAAAGAAGGATTCGAATTTGCTGGAGGCTGCCGCGGCTGTTGACATGGCTTGCTTTCCCTTGGGGCCGGAGGTCTGCGAGGTCGCCGCGCCATTAACACAGTTGTTTCGAGCCCGCCACGTTTGCGGCGCGAAATTTGCTGGCCGGATTGCGCCAAGCAAATTGGCTGAAGCGCTATTTCCGGTCCCGCCGGTTCTTGAGCAGGGCTTCGGTCAGCGTGATCTCGGACAGCAGCGCCCGCATCGTATGGTCGTTGATCTCGCGGCTGCGGAACATGGCGCGCACGGCGGCGCGCTCCGCCTCGATGCCGGCATGCCTCAGCTCGAGCTCCAGCCGCCCGGCCTCCCGCGCCGCGGCGCGCGCCTCATCGGCCTCGTCGGAGGCGGCGATGCGGCGGCGATAGCCGGCAACGATGCTGTCGGCAACCGCAAGCCGGGCTTCGGCCGCCTCGCCCTCCTCGCCTCCATCGCTCGCGAGGTTCTCAATCCTGGCGATGGCCGCCTTGGCGGCGCCGACACGCGCCCGGCGCTCCTCGGCCGCGCCCGGATCCTCCCCCGGTTCGACCAGCCCGCGCGCGATCTTCGGCAAAGCGAGACTGGCGATGAGCAGCGAGCAGATGATGACGCCGGCGGCAAGGAAGATCACCACGTCTCGCGCCGGAAACGCTGAGCCATCCTGCAGCGCGAGCGGCAGCGACAGGATGCCGGCCAGCGTGATCGCCCCGCGCACGCCCGCCACCGATCCGGCAAGCCTCACGCGAAAACCGAAGGGCTCCGCCTTGCGCTTGCCGAGCCGGGCGGCGATCACCGCCGCCATGTCGCCGATCCAGATCCAAAGGAAGCGCAGGCCGATGAGGCAGAGCGTCAAAATGAACACGGTCAGCGCCGGCTCGAACAGCCAGTGCCGGCTGGTGAGCTCCGGCGGAACCTTGCGGATGATGTCGGGGAGTTGCAGGCCGAGCAGGACGAAGAGCGCGCCGTTGAAGACGAAGGTCAACGTCGACCACAACGACATCGCCTGGATGCGCGCCGAGACCGACAGATAGCGGAAAATGCCGGAGGTGCCGGTAAGCAGGCCGGCGGTGACCGCCGCGAGGATGCCGGAGGCGCCGGCATGCTCCGCAATGAGATAGGCGAGGAAGGGCAGCAGGATCATCACAAGCACCTGCGCCTCCGCCGTCGTGCCGCCGATGCGGCCGAGGATCTGCAGCGCCTTGGCGGCGATGAACAGCGCCACGACACCGGCGAGGATGCCGGCTGCCACAGCATAGAGGAAGCTCAGCGAAGCGGCGGCGAAGGAGAAGCTGCCGGTCAGCGCCGCCGCTACGGCGAAGCGAAACATGACCAAGCCGGAGGCGTCGTTGAGCAGGGATTCGCCTTCCAATATGTGCATCAGCCGCGCCGGAACGACATTGCGGTCGACGATCGAGGAAACGGCGACCGCATCGGTCGGCGACAGCACGGCGGCGAGCGCGAAAGCGACCACCAGCGGGATGCTCGGCACCAGCCAGTGCAGGGCATAACCGAAGCCGACGATGGTGAAGAAGACCAGTCCGATTGCGAGATCGAGGATCGGCCCGCGCAGCTCGATCAGCTCGCGCTTCGGCGCTGCGAAGGCATCTCCGAACAGAAGTGGCGGGATGAACACCAGGAGGAAAAGTTCCGGATCGATCTCGACATGGAGCCCGCTAGCCGGCCAGGCCAGGGCGGCGCCGATGGCGATCTGCAGCACGGGCAGCGGCACCCGAACCAGTCGCACCACCGCGCCGGAAAGCGCCACGAAGGCGAGCACGACGAGAATGAAGACGGCGACTTCCATGGTGCGATTCCGGCTGCCGGCCGACCATGTGTTGGTCCGTCGGCGGAGACCCTCTAGAGCGGTTCAACTTTTGTCAGCATCACCGACCCGCTCTAAGTATTTGTTTTTACACAATTCCGGACGGAAAACCGCTGCGCACTTTTCCTGGAATTGCTTGATTGAGGACGGAAAATAAAAAGGCCGCTTCAGGCGGCCTTTTTGTCATCAAATTCAGTTCTTTACAGCGCGGAAGTGATCTGCAGCTCGCTGTTGCCGTCGAGGCCGTAGATGTCGTCGCGGAACTGCACGACGCCCGGTCCGGTCGACCATGCCGACAGGTACAGGAAATGGACCGGCACCGGATTGACGACCTGGATCGGCGTGTTCTCGCCGGTCTTGATCGTCGCCTCGAAATGCTGGCGATCCCAGCCGGGCGTGTCGCGCAGGATCCAGGTGACGAGGTCGCGCACGTTCTGGACGCGCACGCAACCGGAGGAATCGAAGCGCATCAGCTTGCCGAACAGGCTCTGCTGCGGCGTGTCGTGCATGTAGACGCCGTCCGGGCTCGGGAAGTTGATCTTGACCGAGGCCATGGCGTTGCCAGAGCCCGGATCCTGGCGGAAGCGGTACTTGGCGGCATCGTCCGTCGACCAGTCGATGGTCATCGGATCGACCTCGCTGCCATCCGGCGCGAACAGCCGGATGTGGCTCTCCTTGAGATAGTTGGGATCTTTCCGCATCAGCGGAATGATGTCCTTGCGCACGATCGAAACCGGGGCGTTCCAGTAAGGATTGACGATGATCTCGTTGATCTTGGAGTTCACGATCGGCGTCTGGCGGTCGATCTTGCCGACGATCGCGGTGTGGCGCAGCACGACGCGGTCGTTCTCGACGGCCTCGATCTGCGCGGCCGGTATGTCGACCAGCACATAGCGGCTGCCGAGCGTGCCGGCCTTTTCCTTCAGGCGCTGCAGATTGGTCTGCAGCTGGCCGAGCCGGATCTGCGCCGAGACGTTCATCGCCGCATAGGTGTATTTGCCCATCGAGCCGTCGGCCGGCAGGCCGTGGCGAAGCTGGAAGCGCTTGACCGCGGAATCGACATAGGAATCGAAGGCGGTCGAAATGCCGGCGCTCTGCGGCAGGTCGCCCGAGATCATCAGCCGCTTGCGCAGCGGCACGACATCCGGATCGTCGACGCCGAGCTCAAGCTTCTTGGTTGCCGGAACCTGCTCCCAGCCGCCCTGGGCGACGATGTTCTGGTACTGAGCCACCGCCTGTTCTGTGAAGGCGACGGTCTGCAGGCTGAAGATCGGCAGCGTGGAGGCGACCTTGTTCGTGTTGTTGGCACGGGCGTCGAACTGGTCGTCCCAATTGCCGCGGGTCGAGGACTTGAGGATATCCCCGACCACATCCTGCGCGCTGGCATGGCCGGCAACCATGGCTGCGGCGAGCGCGGAGGCTCCGGTAAGGAAGAAACGGCGGCTGGTTCTCATGGACGTTCCAGACATTCTAGCTGTATTCAATCTCGCTCGGTTTCGCTCTACTGGCGGGTTGCCCGCACTCTAGGGTCGGCAATCTTAACAATTAGCCAACCATGACCTGCGTCATAAGGGCACGAAAACGTAGCGCCACGACGCCGGAAAGCGCAGGGCCGCGGCCCGCAGCATCATCCGCATTCTCGCTTTCACCGCGATTATGGCGGCAACGTGGCCTCGGCCGGCGATTTGCATCCGGCGATATCATCAAAGAATGGGATCGAGACTTTTTGGCATCGCCGAGCGCGGCAGGTTCAGCAGACGCCCGCCGTGACCCTCGGCTTGCCCTTACTTCACCCGCTTTGGGCACAGGGCTTTGAATTGCTCCAGCGTGTAGTCGTAGCCAGAAGCACCTGACCCGTCGAGCACCACGTTCTCGTCGGTATCCGTGATCTGGTAGTCCGTCGGGCTTCCATCGGGGCTGCGTCCCTGAAAGAGCATGTTGGCGCCGTAAAACGTCGTGAACTTGCCGGTCTTGCAATCGGCGGTGATCTCCAGATGCAAGGGCGTGTTCATTTCCTTGGCAATGCAATCCTCGGTCACCTTGCCGACATAGTCGCGGCAGAAGCCGACTGCGTTTTGCCTGGTGTGCTTCGTCAGGATGCTGGCATGCGAAGTGCCGAGGCCGGACTTCTTGACGATCGTGACCTCCATTCCCGCCCGGCCGCCGTAGTAGATCGTCTTGGCAAAGGCCGGTGACACAAACGCCAAAGTGGAAAGCACAAGCAGGAAATAGCGCACGACACCCCTCCCCTTCGGCTGAAAAGCTTCCTCCAGCATCGTCGTTCGGTCAACCTCCCTACAGCCCGACCCGCGCTTCGCCTTCGCCAGCAAGAAAGGGCCGGCGCCTTTCGGCATCGGCCCCTGACTGTTGCCCCCTGCCGCGCTTCTTCGGCGCGGCTTCGTTTGTCCCGCTTCGGAAGCGCTTACATCCGATAGGCGATGGTGTCGTTCCAGAAGCGGTCGAGGCGCTGCAGCGCGCGGTTCATCTGCTTGAACTCGTCGGTGTTGATGCCGCCGACCTGCTCGATCGAGCCGACATGGCGCTCGTAGAGACCGGCGACGACGTCGGCCACCTCGTTGCCCTTCGGCGTCAGCGAGACGCGGACCGAGCGGCGGTCGATGCGCGAGCGCTGATGGTTGATGAAGCCGAGGTCGACCAGCTTCTTCAGATTGTAGGAGACGTTCGAGCCGAGATAATAACCACGCGAGCGCAGCTCGCCGGCGGTCAGCTCAGAGTTGCCGATGTTGAAGAGCAGCAACGCCTGGATGGCATTGATGTCGGAGCGGCCGTTGCGGTCGAACTCGTCCTTGATCACGTCAAGCAGACGGCGGTGCAGACGCTCCACCAGTTGCAGCGATTCCATGTACAGCGAGCGGATCGCCTCGCGGCGATCGTCGGAAACGTTGGCGGTCTTCGCCGCCGGACGCGAATTGATCATTGTCTTTGCCTCTCGTTTGTCGCCCGGTGATTTTTTGTTCTTCACCTTGATCGCGACACTATCGAATACTCATAAAATTCGACTTAAACGCCAGGGCTAACAAGAGCTTACCGGTAAGAGGTTTCGAAAGAGGCTTAACGAACGGTCACGCGAGCAAGAACAATTAACCTAAAGATTTAGCCAATGGCTTTGGGGGGCACTCACGGCTGCGAATTTGGCCCTACGACGTGGCTCGGGTGCCTATTGCCGGAGCTGGCGCTTCTGTATCCAGATAGTCACCCGGAAGACGATGTAAAGCAGCGCCACGCAGGCATGCGAGACGACGATCAGCAGCCGGTGGCCGAAGAGGTCGGGGAAGCCGGCATACATGACAGTCTCGGTCGCCGCGCAGATGAACCAGATCACCGGCCCCCAGGAGGCGAGCATCCAGAGGCCCGCGGCAGCGAAGGGAAAGAAGACGGCGAGCGTGGCCGCCGCCACCTGCCAATGCACCGGCATCAGGTCGAAGCGCCACAACTCGCCTGGATAGATGCCGATCAGCCGGATCCAGTAGAGGATGCCGAAGAGCAGACAATAGCCGGCGATGACGCGCTGGAACCAAGCGAAGATGACCTCGGTGGTTGACGGCTGCAGCACCACGCGCCTGGAGGTGACCTCGCTCAAAGCTCGAGCTCCCCGGCCCCAAGTGGCGCGAAATAGGCGTCGATATCGGCCGCGCTCACCGCGTCCAAGCTGGCGGGCCGCCACTGCGGTTTCGAGCCCTTGTCGATGATGGCGGCGCGGATGCCTTCGTAGAAGTCGTGGCCGGCAAGCATGCGATTGAGGATGCGGAACTCCATCTTCATGCACTCGTCCATCGACAGCGTCAGCCCGGCGCTGATCTCACGCCAGGCGACGTTGAGGCTTGTCGGCGAGCGCGTCCTGATCGTCGCCAGCGTCTTGGCGGCGAAAGCGTCGCTGGCGGCCGCTTCCCCGAGGCTGGCGATGATGCCGGCGAGTGAGGCTTTCGAGAAGTGGCGCGCGATCGAATCCAGATCCTGGCGCTCGGTCTCGCGCTTTGCCGGGATGAAGAAATCGCGCAACTCCGCATTCGGGTCACCGCTTGTTGCCAGCTCGTCGAGCAGGCCGGCCTGGTCCTCGGCCTTGATCGTGTGGGTGGCGAGGCCCGACCAGAGCGCATCGCCATAGCGGATGCGATTTCCCGTCAGCCCCAGATACATGCCGAAGCTGCCGCCGAGATCGGGCAAGAGGTGGCTAGCGCCGACATCGGGGAAGAAGCCGATGCCGACCTCGGGCATGGCGAACTGCGCGTTCTCGGTCAGCACGCGATGCGAGCCGTGGAAGGAGACACCGACGCCGCCGCCCATGACAATGCCGTCGATCAGCGCGACGTAGGGCTTTTTGAAGCGCGCTATGCGGGCGTTGAGCCGGTACTCGTCGGCGAAGAAGTCGACCGGCGGCATGCCGGCGCGACCGGCCTCGTAGATGTGCAGGATGTCGCCGCCGGCGGAGAACGCCCTGCCCTCGGCCTTGACGACGACAAGGCTGACGCCGGCGTCGCCCTCCCAGGCGTCGAGCGCCTTGCCGAGCGCCTTGACCATGCGATGGGTGACGGCATTGAGCGCCTGCGGTCGCGTCAGCGTGACAACGCCGGCCTTGCCCAAACGCTCGAAGCGAATCTCGTCGCCTCCGCCAAAATCCATCGCCAGAGAATCCTTCTCTCCGCCCTTAGGGGGATTGAAGTGCTAAAGGCGGCATGGGGATGCGTCAATGGCGGGATCGCCGTGCTGGCGACCGGCCACGCCAGGTGTTAGGTAACCGGCAAAGGGTTGCGCTCGCGCGGCCCGGCAGATTTGCGAGCAAATCGACATGCCTGGATTTTCTCGTTTCGCGGCTGGATTGACAGGCCTCCTGTGGCTTGGAGTTCCCTCCGCCCTTGCCGCAACCCCCGCGGAGCTCTACCAGGCGCAGACCATCGTCACCGGCACCGAGGAGCCGAACCGGCAGATCGGCTTCAAGGATTGTCTGGAGACGGTGCTGGTCAGGGTCTCGGGCGACCAACGGCTGATGCAGAAACCGGAGATGCAGGCGCTGCGCAACAAGGCAGCCGACTTCGTCCAATCCTTCCGCTACCACGACCGGCTGGAGGGTATTCCGATCCATGACGAGCAAGGCACGCACGATCGGCCGCACGACCTGACCTGCCTCTACAAGCCGGCCGTGGTCGACAAGCTATTGGCGCAGCTCGGCAGCAAGCCCTGGCGCGGCGAGCGACCGCCGATCGCCGTCTTCCTTACAGCCGAGCAAGGGGCGAGGCATTTCGTGCTGACGGCCGACGGGGATCGCGGCGAGACGATGCGCGAGTCCTTTGTTAACGCCGCGGTGCCGCTGCTGATGCATGTCAGCTTTCCGAAGGCCAACCAGTTTGCCGGGCTGGACGACAAGGCACTGCGCGCCGCCGACATGGCAAAGCTCGACCGGCTCGCCCGGCAGGCGGGTGCAGACCGGGCGCTCGCCGGCAGCATCGTGTGGAGCGACAAGGAGCTCGGCTGGATCGCGGACTGGCGGCTCAGCAATCGCGGCAGGACCTATCAATGGCAGGTGCGCGGCGTGAGTTTCGACGAGGCTTTTCGCGTGGCTGTGAAGGGCGCGGCGCAGATATTGTCGGGGAATGGGCAGCCGTGAGCGAAGTTCCTCTCCCCCACGAAAGTGGGGGAGAGGTGGCTCGGC
>LM655191.1:0-16935 GCA_000824825.2 Mesorhizobium sp. ORS 3324 | reverse complement strand
GAGGAAACTGGCCGACCTTGGCACAATCGTGTCGCATTGGTCAGCTGCGGGACCGCGTGGTAAAAGCCTCGGCACCACAAGAGAGAATTGGCGATGAACAGATTCACTCCCGCAAAGCCTGCCGGCGCGCGCAGCGTCGACGAGATCACCGGCAGCCGGCGGCTGAGGCGCATGCGCAAAGCCGACTGGTCGCGGCGCCTGGTGCAGGAAAACCAGCTCTCGGTGAACGATCTGATCTGGCCGATCTTCGTCATCGACGGCAAGAATCTGCGCGAGCCGATCGCCGCCATGCCCGACGTCTTCCGCCTGTCCGTCGACCTTGCGGTGAAGGAAGCCGAGCGCGCCGCCAAGCTCGGCATCCCGGCGATCGCCACTTTCCCCAATGTCGAGCTTTCGCTGCGCGACCAGACCGGCTCGCATATCCTCGACCCCGACAACGTCATCAACCGCGCCACGCGCGCCATCAAGGACGCGGTGCCGGAGATCGGCATCATCACCGACGCGGCGCTCGACCCGTTCACCAGCCATGGCCATGACGGCGTCCTGCGCGACGGCATCATCGTCAACGACGAGACGGTGGAACAGGTCGCCGCCGCGGCCGTCATCCAGGCCGCCGCGGGCGCCGATATCATCGCGCCGTCCGACATGATGGACGGCCGCATCGGCGCGATCCGCGACGCGCTGGACGCCAACGGTTTCCAGGACGTGGCGATCATGTCCTACGCGACGAAGTTCGCCTCCGCCTTCTACGGCCCCTATCGCGAGGCGGTGGGCACCGCCGGCCTGCTCAAGGGCGACAAGAAGACCTATTATATCGACCACGCCAATTCCGACGAGGCGGTGCGCGAGGCCGAGCAGGATCTGGCCGAAGGCGCAGACATGCTGATGGTCAAGCCGGGCCTGCCCTATCTCGACATCATCCGCCGGCTGAAGGACGAGTTCCAGATGCCGACCTTTGCCTACCAGGTGTCTGGCGAATACTCGATGATAAAGGCAGCCAGCGCCAATGGCTGGATCGATGGCGAGAAGGCGATGCTGGAATCGCTCACCGCCTTCAAGCGCGCCGGGTGCGACGGCATCCTGACCTATTTCGCGCCAACCGCGGCGGAGATGCTGAGGGGCTGAACCTCCTAGCGATTTTGGAATTCTGACGCGATCCGTTAGAATGAATCCATGAGCAGGAATGAAGTGATCGAACGGCTGCGGAAGAACGCCGATGCCATCAGAGGCATGGGCGCGACTTCGCTTTATCTGTTCGGGTCGGCCGCGCGTGGCGATACGCGTACAGACAGCGATCTCGATCTTTTCATAGACTATGATCCGGCGCGGCGCTTTTCCCTGATCGATCTCGTCGGCATCAAACAATTTCTTGAAGAGAAGATGTCGACCGAAATCGACATCACCACACGAGACAGCCTTCATCCAATGCTGAAGGCGGATATCGAACGATCGGCCGTGCGCGTATTCTGATGGCGCCTCGTCGGATCAAGCCGATCCTCGCCGAGATCGTTGCGGCCCTGGATGGCATCGCTGCTGCTACAGCCGGCAAGACCTTGGAGGACTTCCGTAGCGATTGGCTGCTTCGCCACGGTGTCGAGCGCGGTATCGAGATCATTTCCGAAGCCACAAGGCACGTTCCGGACAATCTGACTGCTCTTGCTCCGGAAATTCCGTGGAGGCAAGTTCGTGGAATAGGCAACATCCTGCGCCATGAATATCACAAGACGTCCGATGCCATCGTCTGGACCGTCGTGACAGACAATTTGCCGGCGCTGCGCGTTGCCATTGAACGCATTCTTGATGCTGCTGACCGAGAGCAGTCCAGTTAGTCGCTTTTCCGACGCAAAACTTGCGATGGCACAGGTGGCCCGTCCCAACCGACACTTCCAGCCAGCCACTTTCCGCACGATTTCACACTGGCCGTCTTGAATGCGCCGGAAAATTACCGCTTGCATTTCGCAATCGGTTAAGCTAGTCCATAACCGCTTGCAAATTACAACTGGTCTAGGAGGCAATGATGTCCAAGCTGCGTGTCAACGCTTTCACCTTGTCGCTCGACGGTTACGGCGCCGGTCCCGACCAGACGCTCGAAACCCCGCTCGGCGTCGGCGGCGAGAACCTGCACAAATGGATGATCGGCACCCGCACTTTCCGTCAGATGGTGATCGGCAAGGACGGCGGCACCACCGACGTCGATGACAGCTTCACCGCGCGCAGCTTCGAGAATGTCGGCGCCTGGATCCTCGGCCGCAACATGTTCGGGCCGATCCGCGGGGAATGGCCGGACGACAGCTGGAAAGGCTGGTGGGGCGACAACCCGCCCTACCACGTCCCGGTCTTCGTGCTGACCCACCACAAGCGGGCTCCGATCGTCATGGAAGGCGGCACGACGTTCTACTTCGTCACCGACGGCATCCATTCGGCGCTCGAACAGGCGAAAGCGGCGGCTGACGGCAAGGATGTGCGGGTCGGCGGCGGCGTTTCGACCATCCGGCAGTATCTCGAGGAGAGTCTGATCGACGAGATGCACCTGGCGATCTCGCCGATGCTGCTCGGCTCCGGCGAGCATCTCTTCGCCGGCCTCGACATGCTGAAGCTCGGCTATCGGTGCACCAGCCAGGTCGCGACGGCCGATGCCACGCATGTGATGATCGAGCGGGTGTAGCGCCTTTCCTTCTCCCCTTGCGGGAGAAGGTGGCCGAGCGAAGCTCGGCCGGATGAGGGGTGTTGGAAGTATCGCTACGCTGAAGGTATAACCGCCTCAAAACGTTTGATTTTTAGAAGCCATCATTCCTTCCAACACCCCTCATCCGTCTCGGCGCTGCGCGCCTATCCACCTTCTCCCGCAAGGGGAGAAGGAGAGCGCTCAATACTTTTGCGGGACATAAAGCTCGCGCGGCAGCACCTGGCGCTCGTAGTCCGGGTTGAAGACGCGCTCGGGCAGTGTGATCTCCTCGTGCGGCACGTCCTCATAGGGCATCTGGTGCAGGAGGTGGTCGATGCAGTTCAGCCGCGCGCGCTTCTTGTCGTTGCCCTCGACGATGAACCAGGGCGCTTCCTTGATGTTGGTGCGGGCGAAGGTCTCTTCCTTGGCCTTGGTGTACTGCTCCCAGCGCACGCGCGACTGCAGGTCCATCGGCGACAGTTTCCACTGCTTCATCGGATCGTGGATGCGCATCAGGAAGCGCATCTGCTGCTCTTCGTCGGTGATCGAGAACCAGTATTTCACCAGCGTGATGCCGGAGCGCACCAGCATGCGCTCGAATTCCGGCACGTCGTGGAAGAATTCCTCAACCTGGTCCGGATTGGCGAAGCCCATCACGCGCTCGACGCCGGAGCGGTTGTACCAGGAGCGGTCGAACAGCACGATCTCGCCGCCGGCCGGCAGATGCGGGACGTAGCGTTGGAAATACCATTGCGACTTCTCGCGCTCGGTCGGCGCCGGCAGCGCCACGACGCGGCAGATGCGCGGATTGAGCCGCTGGGTGATGCGCTTGATGACGCCGCCCTTGCCGGCCGAGTCGCGGCCCTCGAAGACCACCACCAGTTTCTTCTTGTGATAGGCGACCCAGAAATGGAGCTTGATCAGTTCCGCCTGCAGCCGCAGCAGCTCGCGGAAATAGGTCTGGCGTTCGATGGAAGGCGGATGCGCGTCCTTGTAGATCCTGGCGATCTCCAGTGACAGTGCCGGCTCGGAAATCTCCAGCTCATAATCCTCGTCGAGCGTGTCGGCGAGCTCGGCTTCCAGCCAGTCCCTGGCTCCGGAATTCGGCCCGGAATTCGGTTTGAGTTCGTTCATCGCGCTGCTCCTGCCTGTCGGCCACCTTCGCCTCGGGTGCCGTCCAGCCACGGCCGGAAACGCCACTCCCTAAGCCGACTGAGATACAGACGCGCAATGACGGTTTTATTGCAACCGTCGGCTCGGCCAGGCGTTGGTCTAGCCGATATGCGACCAGCCCGTATCGATGACACGGCGACAAGCCGCAGGAATTGTCCTACAAATACCCTCGCCTCTTTCCGGCGCTCCACGGCGCGCCCCTCTTCAAAACAAAATCGCGAGGACCTGATATGGAATACCGCACCCTTGGCCGTTCCGGTCTGAAGGTTTCGACATTAACCCTTGGCACGATGACCTTCGGTGGGACAGGACCGTTTGCCGCCGTCGGCAATTCCGATCTTCCTGAAGCCAAGCGCATCATCGACACCTGCATCGATGCCGGCATCAACCTCATCGACACCGCTAACGTCTATTCCAGCGGCCTGTCGGAAGAGATCGTCGGCGAGGCGCTCGGCGGCAAACGCAAGAACGATGTGCTGATCGCCTCCAAGGCGCGCATGCGGATCGGCAACGGCCCGAACGACGAAGGCCTGTCTCGCCATCATCTGATCCGCGAATGCGAGCGGAGCCTCAAGCGGCTCAAAACCGATGTCATCGACATCTATTTCCTGCATGAATGGGACGGCGTCACGCCGCTGGAGGAGACGATCGCAGCGCTCGACGCCCTGGTGACCCAGGGCAAGGTCCGCTATGTCGGCTGCTCAAACTATTCCGGCTGGCAGGTGATGAAGGGGCTGGCGATCAGCGACGGCCATCATCAGCCGCGCTTCGTCACCCAGCAGATCCACTACACGCTGGAAGCACGCGAGGCCGAGTATGAATTGCTGCCGATCTCGGTCGACCAGGGCCTTGGCGTGCTGGTGTGGAGCCCGCTGGCCGGCGGCCTGCTGTCGGGCAAATACCGCCGCGACAGCCCGACCGCGCGGCAGCTCGCCGGCTGGTCCGAGCCGCCGATCCGCGACGAGGACAGGCTGTGGCGGATCGTCGACGTGCTGGTCGAGATCGGCAAGACGCGCGGCGTGTCGGCGGCGCAGGTGGCGCTCGCCTGGCTGCTCGGCCGACCGGCCGTTTCTTCGCTGGTGATCGGCGCCCGCAATGAAACCCAGCTCAAGGACAACCTCGCCGCGGCAAGCCTGACGCTGTCGCTCGATGAGCGCATGCGCCTCGACGCCGTCAGCCAGCCGCCAGTGCTTTACCCCTATTGGCACCAGCAGTTCACCGCGAGGGAGCGGTTCGGTCCGGCCGATCTGGTGCTCGACCGCAGCAACATCTGAGAACCGGTCAGCCGGCGATGTAGCGCCAGATTTCGGGATCTGGATCGATCTGGCCGCTCAGCACGAAATATTTGTAGAGGACGAGCAGCGAGACCGCCTGCTCGTCCTTTTCGTTGCGGAACCTGCGGCAATAGGCGTTGGCGGCGGCGACGATGCGCTGGGCTTCCGCCGGATGCTTCTCGAAATAGGCGACCTTGTCGGCGACGTCGGAAAAATCCGGCGCCAGCGGCACGTAATGCACATTGGCCTCGATCTGCGCTTCGGCGAACCAGGTCTCATAGGTCGGCGGCGGCATCAGGCAGAGCGAATTGGAGCTCATGATCCATTTGAGGTTGGTCGCCACGTCGTTGCCTTCGAGCGAGACGATGTAGCGGTAGCGCCGCTGCTGCTCGATCGTCAGGTAAGGCTTGCGATACTCCGGCTTCGCCGTCTTCTTCGGGGTCCCGGCATCGCAGAACGGCAGGTGGCGCACCGCCTCCAGAAACCTTGTACGAATCGGGTTGTTGAGCTCGCCGCGCCACACGACCTCCGGGCGCTTGTCGACGAACGACAACCCGTCGCGGGGGAACCGGAAGTGGCGGAACTTGTCGAGGTTCATGATCACGGCGTTGCCGTTGTCGCTCCCGATCGGCCGATCCTTCACGATCGAAGGCACCTTCGGCACGTCGGCGACATCGCCGAATTCGAGATCGATGAGCAGGTCGCGATCGAAGTAGCGGGCGAACTCCTTCAGGTCGTAATAGTACATGCTGCCGAAGCTGGGGATCCGACCGGCCGGCACGGCCGCCGCGCTCGGCACGAAGCTATGGTCGAGCCTGTTGTAGTAGTTGACGCGGTTGCGCACCGTCTCGCCGGAGAGTCTGGCCTGCAGCAGCCGGCCTGCCAGGCGCTGGCGAAAGAGAGCTTGGGGCACGACATCGCGCGTGATGTTGCGTACGAAATAGAATACCCGCGCTGCGGTGCGTAAGGGCGAGGCCATGCGTCCGTCGATTCAAGATGTGCCGTCGCGCCTCCTACAGCATTGTGCCGAACATCTTGCAAGCCCGCGCACGCAGACGAATTGTTGGAGTCTTGATATTCGGCGACGGTCGCGGGATCAGGCCGCGACGACGGCGAAGCCCCTGGCGCGCAGGCCGCGCCGGTCGTCGCGCAGCGAGGTCACCAGCCGGTCGCGGCTGCCGGCTATGTGAGCGGAGAGCAGCCGCGCCGCCACGTCGGCATCGCCTTCCCGCACAGCCGTCAGGATGGCATGGTGCTCGGCCCAGGCGCGCCCCAGCGCCTTCTCGTCTCGCACCTCCAGCCAGCGGGCGCGCGACAGCCTGGTCATCGCATCGCGCACCGCCCGCAACAGGAATTCATTGCCGGAAAGCCTGGCCAGCTCGATGTGGAAATCCATGCCGACGCGGTGCCATTCCTCGCGCGGCGTGTCGGCATCGCAGGAATCGAGCATCGCCGCGATCACCTCGACGCCACTGCGGTCCTCCAGCGCCGCCGTCAGCCGAACCGCCGCCACCTCGACCGCCTCGCGATAGACGGCGATCTGGCCAAGCTCGGCAAGATTGATCGGCGCCACGGTCCAGCCACGGCCGTCGCGGCCGATCAGCCCTTCGGTCTCGAGGCGCAGCAGCGCCGCCCTGACCGGCGTGCGCGAGGCGCCGAAGCGGCTTTCGATCCAGCGCTCGGTCAGCCGCTCGCCCGGGCCGATCTCGAGGGCGAGGATCATCTCGCGAAGCTGCCTTTCGACATTCTGCATCTGTGACATTTGTCGTTCCGCTCTTCGGCGCCGCATTGACAGCGGCGAGGCTGAGGTTCATGACGGATACCAAGCTGGTATCCCAAAATGGTATCCGGAACAATACCGGACGACCGGGCAGGCATGACATGGCGGACGGCACCACGGAACAGAGCGGCTACAACATCCATTGGCGGCGCAATCTCGCGGTCTGCTTCACGGGCTCGTTCAGCACGCTGATTGCCATGACGCTGCTGTTGCCTTTCCTGCCGCTCTACGTCGAGCAGCTCGGCGCCGAGGGCCACGCGGCGATCGTGCAATGGTCCGGTATCGCCTATGGCGCCACTTTCTTTGCCGCGGCGCTGGTCGCGCCGCTCTGGGGGCGGCTCGGCGACCGTTACGGCCGCAAGCTGATGCTGGTGCGGGCTTCGTTCGGCATGGCGATCTGCATGTCGCTGACCGGCATGGTGGAGAGCGTTTGGCAACTGGTGCTGCTCAGGCTGCTGATCGGCTTTGCCGGGGGGTATTCCTCGGGATCGACCATTCTGGTCGCCATGCAGACGCCGAAGGACCGGTCCGGCTGGGCGCTCGGCGTGCTGTCGGCCGGCATCACTGCGGGCTCGTTGGTCGGTCCTCTGCTCGGCGGCGCGCTGCCGCCGCTGATCGGCATACGCGCGACCTTCCTGCTCTCGGGCGGCGTCATCTTCCTGGCCTTCCTGGCTACGACCTTCCTGATCAAGGAAAACCCACGTCCGCCCGCGGCAAAGACCACTTCGGCTACGAAATCGAAGAGCGGCTGGTCGCAGATCCCCGACAAGCGCCCGGTCGCGGCGATGCTTGCGACGGGCATGCTGCTTGCCTTCGCCACCATGTCGATCGAACCGATCATCACCGTCTATGTGCAGCAGCTCGTCGAGGACCAGGGCAAGGTGACGATGGTCTCCGGCGTGGTGATGTCGGCGGCAGCGCTCGGCACCATCCTCTCCTCGTCATGGCTGGGCAAGCTCGCCGATCGCGTCGGCCACTGGAACGTCGTCGTCGGCGCGCTCGCCGTCTCGGCGCTGCTGCTGATCCCGCAGGCCTTCGTCACCGACGGCTGGCAACTGATCGGGCTGCGCTTCCTGATGGGGCTGGCGCTGGGCGGGCTCTTGCCCTGCATCACCAGCGTCATCCGCCACAACATTCCGGATGGCGTCGGCGGCAATGTGCTGGGATTGTCGATCTCGGCGCAATATGCCGGCCAAGTCGCGGGACCGCTCGCCGGCGGCTTCGTCGGCGGGCATTTCGGCATGCGGGCGGTGTTTCTCGGCACTTCGTTGCTGATGGCAGCGGGAGCCGTCTACAACTGGATTGTCCAGTCGCGGCGGGCGCGGCATATGCTGCTTGAGGCCGGCGAGTCCTGATCGGCGCGCCTGCCACTACGTCGAAGAGGAGCATCGAAATGAGCCTGGCCGCGCAACCATCAGATGGCGGCAGCCGCATCCTCGTGCTGGCGGGCGGGCTCGTCGGCGCGGCAGGCGTGGCGCTGTCGGCCGCCGCAGCCCACCGCGGCGGCGCCTTCACTGGCACGGCCGCATCCTTCCTGTTGATGCATGCGCCGGTCTTCCTCGCCATTGGCCTTGCCGGCGGCAACCGGGGCCTGAGGATTGCGAGCCTGGTGCTGCTCGTCGGTCTGCTCTTGTTCTCGGGCGACCTGCTCGCCCGGGATTTTCTTGGATCGCGGCTGTTTCCGATGTCGGCGCCGATCGGCGGCACTCTTCTGATTGCAGGCTGGCTGGCGATCGCCGTCTCGGCGCTGTGGCGGCCGCGGTCCTAAGCTCGTCCTCAGGGATGGGACGTGGCGGGGATCACCTGCGCTCCGGCCGCAATCTCCACCTGCGCGCCGGCGGCTCCGCTGCGCGCAGCCGTTCCGGCCGGTCTGTCGCCGGCGAGATGCCCCAATAGTTGCGATAGATGTCCTGAAAAAGATGGCTGACCGGATGCATGGGTGACTTCCTCTGATTGAATCGATCCAATCGATCGACACGAAAAGACTGGCTTTGTCAGGCGCGCTTGCGCTCCACGATGAAGCGCAGCTCGCGCTTCCACGGGCTTGCCCTGCCACGGCGCTTCTCGCTCGTCACGGCCGAGGCGATGCCCCAATCGTTGCGGTAGACGTCTTCGAACAGATAACTCACCGGATGCATGGCACCCCTCCCTTTCAAACCCGCTCCCCCGTTCGAGGCAGCGATCTTGGATCGATTCAAAACATACGTCCGCCGCTTTCGAAGTCAAGCGGAAATTTGAATCGATCCAAGAAAAATGTTAGATGACCGGCGACCGATCAGCGGTCATGGTCGTCATGCGACCGGATTCGGAGGAACGACATGGCATCACCCGTCGAAGGCCAGGCACGGCCTATCCGGTTGGCGGATATCGCCAAGGCGGCCGGCGTCTCGCATGGCACGGCTTCCAATGTCTTCAGCCGCCCGGAGATCGTGCGCCAGGAAGTGCGCGAGCGGGTCAAGGCGGTGGCGGAGGCGATGGGTTATGCCGGGCCCGATCCCAAGGGACGCCTGCTGCGCGCTGGCAAGGTCAATGCCATCGGCGTCGGCACGACCGAACCCCTCTCCTATTTCTTCGAGGATCCCTTTGCCCGCGTCATGATGGCCGGCATATCCGAAGCCTGCGACGCCACCGGCGCCGGCATCGCCCTGGTCTCGGCCGCCAACCAGGAAAAGCTTGCCTGGAACATCCAGAGCGCGCTGGTCGACGGCTTCATTCTGTTCTGCATCGAGGGCGGCTCGCGCCTTGTCGACCTGACGCGCGAGCGCAGGCTGCCTTTCGTGGCGCTGGAGCTCGGCTTTCACGATGAGACCATTTCGGCGATCGGCGTCGACAATATTGCCGGCGGGCGGCTGGCCGCGCGCCATCTAGCCGAGCTCGGCCATCGTCGCTTTGCGGTTCTGTCGCTGACCCTCGGCGAGGACCGCACCGGCTTCGTCACGCCGGAAATGGTCCGCTCGGCTGTCTATACGGGAACGCGCGATCGTCTCGCCGGCTATTTCGAGGAACTCTCCCGCTTCGACATCGACACGACGAAGATCCCGATCTTCGAGACCGAAAACGAAGAGAACAGCACCAGGGCCGGCCTCGAAGCGATCTTCGCCAGCGGCGAGCGGCCGACCGCCATCCTGGCGATGTCGGACAGGATGGCCATGATCGCCGTCGAATGGCTGACCTCACGGGGCCTCAGGGTTCCGGAAGACGTTTCAATTGTCGGCTTCGACGGCGTGCCGGACGGCGCGCTCTGCGACCCGCCGCTGACCACGATCGCCCAGCCGATCACCGAGATCGGCCGGCGCGCTGCCCACATGATCCTCGACTTTGACGGCACGGTGCGGCGCGAGACGATGGGCGTCGAGCTCGTCGTAAGGGCCTCGACGGGCCTTGCCCCGAGGGTCTGAACAGCCTTAGTACCCACCCACTCTCGCCGGTACCGGCTGCGCGCCGAAAGAAGCGCGCGCGGGCTCGCCCCGCACCGGCTTCGTGCGGGCCGGGCCGAGACCGGCGAGCCATTCGAGATACAGCGCCAGCGCGAACTGCATGGCGATGCCGGCGGCGATCAGCAGCGTGTCATACGCCAGGCCGCCGGGATTGATAAGCTTCAGCACCTGTGCGGCCATGGCGAGCAGCGTTCCGGCGACGAACACCGGCAGCGAGCGTTTGCCGAGGATCGCCAGCGCATTGTCGGGTCTGGCGCGGAAGAGGTTCGACACCGCCGGCAGGGCGACGACCAGGTAGCTGACCGCAAGGATGTGCAGCAGCCTCGGCAGAGACAGGAAGGTCTTGTCGAAGCCGCCGATCACCACCGGCAGGTTGAGCCAGGTGATGTGGCCCCAGAGCGGACTGTGTACCCAGATCGCCGCGCCCACCACATAGGCGCCGGCGGCGCCGAGCAGCCAGCGGTTGACTGGAATCTCGCCGCCGCGCTTGACGTGCAGCATGGCGGCAAGGCCGATGTTGAACAGGAACTGCCAGGACAGCGGGTTGAGGAACCAAAGACCCGGCTCGGGATAGTTGGGCGGCGCGATCTGCCAGATCCCGGCAACCAGCCACAGCAGGCCGGACACGATCAGTGCCGCCACCGGCCTGTAACTGACGAACAGCACGAAGGCCGGCGCCGCCAGAAGCAGCGCCGCATAGACCGGCAGGATGTTGTTGTAGCCGAGCTGATGGCCGAGCGTGACGATGCCGAGCAGCACCTCCGGCGTGTTCTTCATCAGCGGCTCGATATTAATCATCTTCAACAGCTCCGGCCGGTGGGCAAACACTGCCGCAGCGCAAAACATGGCGATCACCGCCATGGTGATGACGATGTGGGTGGCATAGAGCACGCCGGCCCGCCGCCACATTTTCAGGGTCGCCAGCAGCCGGCCGCCCGGCCTGAACTTGGTGCCATAGGCAAGCGCCACCGAGATGCCGGAGATCAGTACGAAAGCCTCGGCCGCGTCGGAAAAGCCGAGGTTCTTATAGGTCAGGTTTTCGAAGATGGTGCCTGGCACATGGTCGACGAAGATGGTGAGCAAGGCGAGCGCGCGCAGCACATCGATACGCGTATCGCGATCGTTGCTACGCGTATCGCGATCGTTGATACGTGTGTCACGATCGTTGATACGCGTATCGCGCTCGGAAACGGGCATGGTCATCGACAAAAGGCCTCAGAGCTGGTGTTTCATGTCCAGCAATGCGACCCCCGACGCACCGCTTCGATTCCTCCCGTGGGGAGTGTATCGGCGCAGAAACGGTCTGAAATGCGCCCGGTTCAATCAACTTTCGCGGAGCCCGAAAATATTCCGTTTTGAAGCCGGCAAATCAACAAAACACTCATGAAATCAAATGGGTATGAGCGTGTCCGAATATTCCGAGGAAAACAACATCCTGCGCCACGATCTTGGCTTTTCCTATCGATTGCTGAGGCCGGCAGATGCGACCGGCGAATGCCTGTTCGTGCTGCATGGATCAGGCGTCGACGAAACGGCGCTGGCGCCGCTGGCGAGGCAGATCGCGCCCGGCGCTGTGCTTGTCGCGGCGCGCGGCCGCATCCGCCAGGAGGATGGTTTCCGCTGGTTCGAGAGAATCACGCCGACCCTCTTCGATCAGCCGAGCATCCGCTTGGAAACTGCCGCTTTCGCTGAATTCGCAACCGAAGTGACGAAGCGCCACGCACTCGATCTCCAGCGTGCGACCTTCCTCGGCTATTCGAACGGCGCCAACCTCGTCTCCACGCTCATGCTGCTTCATCCAGGCCTCGTCAGGCAGGCGGCACTGCTCCGGGCGATGCCGGTGCTCGATGAGGCGCCTTCGACCGACCTTGCCGGAACGCGGGCGCTGATTATCGCCGGCGCGGCGGACCAGACCTACGGCCCCTTCGCGCCGGCCCTGGTGACGCTGCTGAGCGATCGCGGCGCCGAGGTCGATGCGCGGATCGTCGCCTCGGGCCACGAGTTCGGCGATGCGGATGCCGCGATCGGCCGACGATGGCTTGCAGGAGATAACCCGGTCGCCTGACGGACCAGAGCCTCGGCCAAGCCCGAGTTGAAAGAGCAAGCATTCACAGCCTGTAGCTGCATGCCGCTCCATTGTCATATCTCTGTCACACACTGTCTATCGAGATACGGTTCACTAAGGGGGAGGTCTCCATGGCCGACAAGAACAGCGTCACCTTGCTCGACGACACCTCGCAATTGCCGGTGGTCGCGGCCAGTCCGGGCGAGATCGCCAGGATTGAAGGCGGTATCGACATCCGCGACCGCGCCGGCATCTCGGTCTTCGGCGACCGCGCCCAGCAGGCGGTCAGCGATTACGCCGACAAGATCCTCTCGCAGATCCGCAACCGCGACCTCGGCGACACCGGCACGCTACTCACCGACATCATCATGAAGGCCAAGAATCTCGACCCGGCCTCGCTGAAAGAGGAAGGGTTCCTGAGCAACTTGTTCTCCTCGTTCAGGGCACGGCTGGAGCGCTTCAAGGAGAAATACGAGGACGTCGCCGGCCAGATCGACCGCATCGGCCTGGAGCTCGACCGTCACAAGGACACGCTGCGGCGCGACATCGCCGTGCTCGACGACCTGCATGAACAGACCAGGGACTCCATCCTCAAGCTCGACGCCTATGTCCAGGCCGGCAAGAAATTCGTCGAAGACTACCGCAACAACGAACTGCCGAAGCTGAAAGCCGCGACCGACGCCAAGGCCGGCGATGCTGGCGGCACGCTGGAGGCGCAGACTTACCAAGACGCGGTGCAAGCGCTTGACCGGCTGGAAAAGCGTATCTTCTACCTGGTGCAGGCACGCCAGCTCGGCATCCAGCAACTGCCGCAGATCCGCATCGTCCAGGCTGGCGACGAGACCTTGATCGAGAACCTGCAGGCGACATCGGCGCTGACCGTGCCGGCCTGGAAGCAGAAGATGGTCATCCTGCTTGGGCTGACCAACCAGAAGTCGGCGCTCGAACTGCAGAAGACGGTGACTGACGCCACCAACGAGATGATCCGCCAGACCTCGAAGATGATGAAGGACCAGGCCATCTCCATCGAGGAGCAGGCACAGCGCGGCATTATCGATGTCGAGACGCTGGCTGAGGCCAACCGCGATCTCATCGACACGGTACAGGGTGTGCTCAAGGTCCAGCAGGAAGGCCGCCAAAAGCGGGCCGAGGCCGAGAAGCAGATGGACCAGATGACCGCCGACCTCAAGAAAGCGCTCACCCAGGGCTGACGGGACCTCGATGCCGAAGACGCTGACGTCCGTTCTGGTCCTGGCGGTCTCACTGCTGCTCGCGGCCTGCAATTCGCGAGATGTCAAATTCTCGATCGTCTCCGGTTCCGAAAACACGGTGCTGGAGCCGATCGTGCAGGAGTTCTGCGCCAAGCAGAGCGCGACCTGCACCGTTTCCTATCAAGGCTCGCTCGATATCGGACTCGGCCTGCAGAAGCCGGGCGGGCTCGACCAGGACGCGGTGTGGCCGGCCTCGAGCGTCTGGGTCGACCTGTTCGATTCCGGCCGCAAAGTGCGCAACCTGACCTCGATTGCGCAGATGCCGGTCGTCCTTGGCGTGCGCAAATCCAAGGCCGCCGAACTCGGCTGGATCGGCAGGCAAGTGTTCATGAAGGACATCCTCGCGGCGGTGAAGGACGACAAGCTCAAATTCCTGATGACGTCGGCGACGCAGTCCAACTCCGGCGCCAGCGCCTATCTGGCGATGCTCTCCAGCGCGCTCGGCGGCAAGCCGGTGATCGAGCCCGGCGACCTCGACAGCGCGTCGGTACACGACACGGTCAGCGCTCTTCTGCAAGGCGTCGAGCGCTCGTCCGGCTCGTCGGGCTGGCTGGCGGACCTCTATGTCGATTCCGCACGCAAGGGCACCCTTTACGACGCGATGTGGAACTATGAAGCGACGCTGAAGGAGACCAACGACAAGCTGAAGCAGATGGGCGACGAACCGCTCTATGCGATCTATCCGGCCGATGGCGTCGCGGTCGGTGATTCCCCGCTCGGCTTCATCGACCATGGGCGCGGCCCGGACGTCGAAAAATTCTTTACCGACCTGCTCGCCTATCTGCAGTCGGACGCGGTGCGCAAGCGCATCGCCGACACCGGGAGACGGCTGCCGCTCGCCGGCGCGGTGGTTCAGGCCACGGCCGAGCCGGACTGGAATTTCGATCCGGGCAAACTGGTGACCTCCATCCGCATGCCCGAGCCGGCGGTGATCCGCACGGCGCTCAATCTCTATCAGGAGGCGCTGCGTAAACCCTCGCTGACGGCGCTCTGCTTTGACTTTTCCGGTTCCATGGAAAATGAGGGCGAGACGCAGCTGCAACGAGCCGCGCAGTTCCTGTTCACGCCTGAAAAGGCGAGCGAGGTGCTGGTGCAATGGACGCCGTCCGACGACATCTTCGTGCTGCCCTTCGACGGCACGGTGCGCAACATTTTCGAGGCGAAGGGCGATCCGGCGGGCCAAAGCCAACTGCTTGGCGCGGTGGCAGAACAGCATGCCGGCGGCGGCACTGACATGTATGCTTGCGCCGCGCAGGCGCTGCAGAAGATTCTGGCGACGGCCGACCTGTCGAAATATCTGCCGGCCATAGTCATCATGACGGACGGGCGCACCGACGGCAGCGCAGAGCCTTTCCTTGCCCTATGGCGGCAGGCGCCCGTGCGCGTGCCGGTGTTCGGCATCACCTTCGGCGACGCCGACAAGAGCCAACTCGACAGCCTGGCCAAGGCAACCTCGGCGCGGGTCTTCGACGGCGGCGCCGACCTCGCCGGTGCCTTCCGCGCGGCGCGCGGCTACAATTAAGGGTGACGATGCGCGGCTTGTTCGGCAATGATTGGAACTGGATCGCGGCAGGCCTCGTATCGGCGGCGCTGATGATTGGTCTCAGCACGCTCACTCATTTCCCCTTCCTGGTCTCAACCGTGATCTCGGTGCTGGTGTTTGCCGGGCTGGTCTTCGTGCTGGCGCCGCGCCAACTGTTCGAAGGTCTCGATCTCGGCTCGATTGGCGGCGGCCAGGTGGCATTCGCGCGCGAACTGCTCTCGCAGGCGCAGCCGGCCGCCGACCGTCTCGGGGCGGCCGCAAGCTCGATCGCCGACAGAGACATGAAGGCCAAGGTGAAGAACCTCGCCGACATCGCCGCCGACGTCATCGCCAGGGTCGAGGCGAAGCCGGCAAGCGCAGCCTCGGTGCGGCGCTTCCTCACCTATTACGTGCCGCAGGCGGCGGAAGTCGCGGAAGGCTATGCAACGCTTGCAGACCGGCGGGCGCCCAACCGGCAAAGACTTGCCAGCGTTGGCGCCGTGATCGCCAAGCTGCAGGACGCCTTCGCGCATTATGCCGACAGCCTGGCGGACTCCGAACTCGGCACGCTCGACGTCGATTTGCGACTCATTCAGGAGTCGCTCAAAGAGGATATCGGTCGCTGATGGCCCTTTCGCGCCGCGCTTTCGGACTGGGATTGCTGGCCGCCGCCGCAGCGGGCACCGGCGGCTATCTGACATTGAAGGACCGGCCGGAGTTCCGCGGCTATCTCGGCAGCCGTGCGCATCTGTTCGGCTTCATCGGCGGCGAGAAGCAGGCTTTCCTGTCCGATCCGGATGTGGCGCATGCGCTGGCCGGCTACGGGCTGGAGCTAGATGCGCGCGTCGCCGGTTCGGTCGAGATGGTGCGCGAACCCGCCTTGCTGACTCAGAAGCCGCAGTTCCTGTGGCCGTCCTCCTCGATCATGGTCGATCTCGCCCGCAAGAGCGGGGTGGCGGTCCGCAACGATCAGATTGTGCTCAACTCGCCGATCGTCGTCTACACATGGGGGCCGGTGGTCGAGGGCCTGAAGAAGAGCGGGCTGGTAACGGTCTCCGCCAAGGGCGGTTACAACCAGCTCGATCTCAAGGCGTTGCTCGACGCCGTTCTCGCAGGCAAAAACTGGTCGGATCTCGGCATTGCCGAGCTTTATGGCCGGACCCGCATCGTCTCCACCGATCCAAACCGGTCGAATTCCGGCTTCATGTTCGCGGGCCTCGTGCTCAGCCTGATGAGCGGCGACGTGGCGACGCAGGAACTGCTCGCACGGCATGGCGAAGAGGCGAAGGCGATCTTCCGCAGCATGGGCCTGAAATCGTCCTCGTCCGGCAAGCTTTTCGACCAATATATCGCCGGCGGCCTCGGCGCCGAGCCGATGGCGGTGGGCTACGAGAACCAACTGGTGGAATGGGCGCTCGCCGACCCGGCGCGCTGGCAGCGCGTGCAGGCCGGGGCCGGCGCCAAGCCGGAAATCCTCTATCCGCGCCCGACGGTCTATTCGGCGCACCCGCTGATCGTCATCGATCCGTCGGTCGACCCGCTGCTCGAGGCCCTGACCAGCCAGAAGCTGCAGGAACTCGCCTGGTCGAAGCACGGCTTCCGCGGGCCGCTCGGCACCGTCGCCGCCGGCAGCAACACGATCGCCGGCGTGCGGCCGGCGGAAATCGAAGCCGTGCTGCCGATGCCGTCGGCCGACGTGATGCTGGCGCTGCTTTCGCAGTTGGAAGTCTAGAGCAATTCCAGGAAAA
>LM655190.1:3369-59648 GCA_000824825.2 Mesorhizobium sp. ORS 3324 | reverse complement strand
CTCCTGGAATGGGACGCGGCAATGATCACGGGGACCTGACGCTTTCGTTGGACGCAATGCAGCAACAACATCGAGGAGGTCACATCATGTGTCACTGTTCGGCCGCTTGGCGCCGCTTGCTGGTTGCCCTCTGCCTTCTTGCCGCGCCGCTCGTGGCGCCGAGCGCTTTTGCCGAGCGCGAGGCCGGCTCCTTCGGCGGCCAGGGGGGCTCCCCGTTTCATGGAACCTGCTCGCCCAAGGCGCTGGCGGGGGTGTTCCTGCGGGCCGGCAAAGCCCTCGACGCGGTCATGATCGACTGCGGGACGCTCAACAAGAACGGGACCGTCACCGACGTCATAGGCGACGCCCATTTCCACGCGGGCGGCAGTGGCGGTGACCCGTTTGGCAGCACGGGGCAGTTCTGCCCGAAGAATGCGCTCGTGACCGGCATGAGGGTGTGGAAGGACCACAACAACATGGTCAACAGCTTCATCCTGCGCTGCAGCTCCATGACCGACGGCACCAACACCTGGACGACCATGCAGGCCGGGGGAGCAGCCATAAACGATCCCGTGAAGATTCTCTGCAAGAAGAACGAGATCGGGATCGGCATCTACGGTCGCGCGGGAAGCCTCATCGACAACATCGGCCTGCTCTGCGCCGACAACCCGATGAAGGTGGCGGACGCACCGCCGCCGCCAGTCGTGCCGGAGAAGCCGATCAAGACGACAGGCAAGGGCGGCTCTGGCAGCGGCGGTCCGACGCCGGGGGGGTGCTGTCGTGCCAGGGCGGCGGCGGAATGCAGGTGACATTCAATGACGAGACAGGTGTCTTCGTCGGCTTCAACCACGCATCGCAACCGGCCAACGCCGCGCCGCCGGGGCCTGGCCAATGTGCCTGGGCGGATCGGCTCTTTGCCCCAAACGAGCAGCACCGGTTGGCGTTCAATCCGAACACGCCCAACGGGCAGCAGCTGCTGCAAGCGGTGCGGGGCGGGACCTTTCAGGTGAAGGCAGTACCGATGACCGCATTTATCATGGTCAACGGGATCAACAACGTCCAGGTCGTTGACGGCACGCCGCTGTCGCCGGGGCCGGCCAACGCCGATGATGCCGGGGGAGGTAACACGCCTCAGACATCAGCGGATATGGGCGGCATGGCGCCGATGCAGCAGGCGGATGGCACCTGCGGCGGTGGCAATGCAATGGCAACGGTGGTGATCAACCAGCCGGGCCTGGACAAGCTGAACGTGCGCAGCGGCCCCGGCGGCCAGGTGGTCGGCACGGTGCCGGAAGGCGGCACGGTGTCCGTCATCGGCCCATGCGGTGCAATTAGCAGGGCGGCCGGCTTCACCAAGCCGAAGACGCAGCAAGGCGCCGGAGGTGGCGGCGCCGGTGGCTGGTGCCAGATCGGCGCGCCGGTGCACGGTTGCGTATCTTCCCAGTTCCTTGCCTTCGGCGGCGGCGACATCGGCCAACCCGCGGGTGCGGCCGGGTTCGTGAAGTCGAAGGGAAAGTCACAGGCACCGGCGCCAGTGACGGCTGGCTTCTCCGGACGCTGGGCCGCCAATGCCGACAACGTCGGCTACAGCCTCTCGCTGAAGCAGAAGGGCAACAGCGTCTCCGGCAACTACCAGGGCTCTGACGGCAGCGCCGGAACGATAAGCGGCAAGATGAACGGCAACATCCTGCGCTTCGCCTGGGTGCAGCGCGACGGCACCAAAGGGAGCGGCAAGTTCGTGCTCGCCGACGACGGCCAGTCCTTCGACGGCAGCTACAGCTTCGGCAGCAACCCCGACGCGGTCGAGGGCAAATGGAACGGAACGCGGCAGTAGCCACTGCAAAGCGAGGCGGGAAGTCATGAAAACACTCCAGACAATCGCGGTCATGCTCTGCATCGGTCCGTTCGCGAACTCGCCTGTCCTGGCCCGCGGTTACGACGGGGGCCGCAATGACGACCAGGCGACGGTCGTTGCCGCCTCGTTGCCGGGACTGGCGACGGCCGGATCGACGGCGGCGGGCACTGTTCGGGCGATCCAGGTGGCGTGGAATTGCCCGCCTGGCTACGTTGCCGGTCGATACTATCGCTCCTGTGTGCTGGCGCGGAGACTGTCGCACCCAACGTCGAGACCGGGCGCAGAGCAGTTGTCGGGTGCAGCCGCCGCTAACCGAACATGTGTCGCTAAGGGCCTGGTGTTTGCTGGCGATATCTCCATCGCCACGCACGGGGGGACGTGCATGTGCCCGCCGGGCCTGAGGAGTTCGGTGATTAACAACTGGGCGTCTTCCCCCAACGAATGCTTCCCGTGACGGAGACTTCGAAATGTCAACTTTGAAAATCGCTCTGTCGCTCCTGACGATTCTGCTTGGTATCGCCGTCGTTGCCGCTGCGGACGCTGCCGAGCGGCGGTATAGCACCCCGGTGATTCGAGCCGCCTTTGGCTGCACATTCAGCGACGGCCGGTTGATCTGCGGCCCCTTCAAGAAGCACAGGCGGAGCGGCGGGCTGCAGGGCGGTGACGAGGGCGGCGTAATGGAAGACGAGCCGCCCTGCCATCCGGGAGGCGCCGCAGGGTTGACCAAGTCCCGCACGCCCTGCGACGCGCGGGGGGGTCATAACGGCAAGAAGAAGAAAAAGGACGTCGACGTCGGAAGCGAAGGCGAGCGATCGTGCCCGCCCGGCTATGTGGTCCTCAAGGAGAAGAACAAATACGGCGCCTTTTGTGAGCCGAAGGAAGGATTTCCCGCAGAGGCGGGCGGCGAGCAAGGCGGGGCGGGTCCTGTGCCCGCAGCTTCTCGAAACGTTTGCTGCAAGCCAGGTGAAGGGGGTCCCTACTTTTGTTCCAGCGACAGCACCCCGCCCGAGGCGGAGGCGCAGATTCGGTCTTTGTTGAAGAAGCAGTTTCCAGAGGGTCACGTCACCTGCGCCCCCGAGAGAGCGCAAGGAGGGATTCCCCCTGGCTTTTAAGCCTTGTCGAATGCTTGAAGGAACTGGCAGTCGCAGTCTCGGCAAGCTCTTAGTCGAACCACTGAAATGATGGAGAATTCCCATGTCACTCTGGAAAATTGCTCCGCCTCTCCCGCCGGCGCTGCTTGGTATCGCTGTCGCCGCCGCCGCTGAAGCGGGCCCTTCGGAGGGGCCATTCAGCGCTCCGACGCCACAAGTCGCCGCTGACGATCCTGTTGGTTTGTCTCTTTGGCGGAGGGTAGAAGGATGTGGGATTTCTCGGTCTGCAGATCCGTGGCGATCATGCTCAGGACTTGGCCGTTCATTCTTTTCCGCATGATCGTCTACTTCGCCATGACGCTGGCCTATGTCGCGGCGACGGGCACCGGCGCAGGCATCGGATGGGGCGTCGGCCACATCTTCGCCGATGATGGGCCAGAAGGAACGGCCTTTTACGGCGGCATCGTCGGTTTCGCACTGGTTTCCATCGCGGTCTACTGGATCCGCGAATATATCCTCTATGTGCTGAAGGCTGGCCACATCGCCGTCATGGTACACCTCATCGACGGCCGCGACGTGCCGAGCGGCCAGGGCCAGATCGCCTATGCGAAAGCCGTCGTCCGGCAGCGCTTCGCCGAGGCCAACATACTCTTCGTCGTCGACCAGTTGGTGAAGGGCGCGATCCGCGCCGTCACGGGTCTGCTTAGCGGCATCGCCGCCTTCCTGCCGGGGCTGGAAGGGCTGGTGCACTTCGCCAACGCGATAATCCGCATCTCGCTGACCTATGTCGACGAGATCATCCTTGGCTACAACATCCGCATCGACTCGTCCTCGCCCTTCGAGACTGCCCGCCAAGGCGTTGTGCTCTACGCCCAGAACGGCACGAAGATGGTGAAAAACGCGGTGTGGCTGGCGCTGATCCTGTGGGGCGTCACCTTCGTCATCTTCCTGCTCATGCTGGCGCCGGCGGGCGCGGTCGTCTACTTCCTGCCGGGCCAACTCAGCGGCTGGAGCTTCGTGCTGGCCATTGTCTTTGCCTGGGCGCTGAAGGCAGCTTTCGTGGAGCCCTTCGCCATCGCCTCGCTGATGCAGGTGTATTTCAAGACGATCGAGAGCCAGACACCCAATCCGGACTGGGACCGCAAGCTCTCAGAGGCGTCGCGCCAGTTCCGCGAGTTGAAAGAAAAGGCAATGTCGTCTTTCGGCGGGAGGCCGGCAGGGCCAGCGCCGCAGCCAAGCACATGAGCCTAAAGGAAGGGCTCCCTCGTTAGGCGACCTGTATAATGGCGTCAGCGATACCGCGACGCGAGTTCGGCCCCCCGACCGGCATCGAACAGGGCGCGACTTGCGTCCGTGACAGCGGAGAGCCGCTCTCGTTCCTCCAGTGCCGAGATGCAGATTGTGTCTCCCTGCCACGGGCCGGCCAAGGATGCCTTGACCACGTCGGCCGGTTCCATCACCAGCACATTGGGCCTGAGGACCGGCTTGCCGTCGATGTCGTGGAATTCTGTCCTGACGACTGCGGGACAAAGTGCCTGGACGCGAACACCTGTGCCCTGGAGTTCAGCCGCGAGGAGCTCGCTGAACGTCGTGACGAAGGCTTTCGTGGCGGCATAAACCGAGCGCTTCGGCAGGAACGGGTGGTTCAGGCTTCCGCGGAAGCTGAGCATGGAAGAGACATTGATGATGGCGCCTTCGCCGCGCGCAATCATTGCAGGAAGTGCCGCATGCGACAGACGCATGACTGCAGTCACCTGCACGGCGATCTCTTCCCCGGCGCGGTCGATCGAGAGGTCGACGAACGGCATGTAGGTCTGGAAACCGGCGTTATTGACGAGCATCGATACATCCCCGGCCCGGATCCGTCGCTCCACCGTGTCGAGGCCTTCCGAGCGCGAGAGATCGGCGACGATGATTTTCCGCGGAGGCGCCGCTAGCCTCGATCTCGCGAGCCACAGCCTCGAGCCGGTCGGGTCGCCGGGCGACGAGCACGATGTCGTACCCGTCGCTGGCCAGGCGCTCGGCAAAAGCTTTGCCGATTCCGGAAGATGCGCCGGTAATGACAGCGACGCCCAAAAGACTTCCCGTAGAATTGGTCATGTTCGTCCTCCCAAATGTATCGTGCCGAGACCTCTGATCGTCTAAAATATCACCTGTCGGCTCTGGACTCACCGAATCTCGGCATGCGTCCGATTCCGCAGCTCAGATCATCTCCCCCGCGGCACATACGTTCTGGCCAAGTCCTGCCTGTCCACTTTCGGCCCCCAAACGGTCGCTCGATAGCTGCTTGCGATTGGCGCCGAGTCGCGGAAGAAGGGCCATCGGCCTTTCCGCCCTGGCAGGGGGCCAGCCCTCGAAGTTGCATCCATTGGCCCCGGAGCGGGGCCAGGACGCGCGGGGGTTCTATTTCAAGTCGCATCCAAACTGGCACCACGCCGGCTACAAAAAGGCGTTACTCTCTGCGATACGATGTTGGCTGCTGGTCGTTCCATGGTGTTTGGTGCCAGTATCGTTTCAACTCTGACCGGCGTGACATTGTGCGCGGCGCAGCGGGACGCCTTGCGTTCAAAGCGCCAGCGACTATTGAGGCGGCCGATTGCTGCGGTAGCTCGGTGGTAGAGCGCTCTCTTGGTAAGGGAGACGTCGAGAGTCGAACGTCTTCGATCGCATCAGTTGCGACTTGCGGGCGTGGATGCAACGGTTCTACGCTCCGCAAAACTGTTCCGGTCGTGACTTTGGCATCTTAGCTAAATAATTGTTTTTAAAAGGAAAAATTGTATTGGCTGGGGCGCCAGGATTCGAACCTGGGAATGTCGGTACCAAAAACCGATGCCTTACCACTTGGCGACGCCCCAGCAGCCGGGCCGTGCCCGCTGCGCGCGGCCTTATAGGACGAGGCGGAAGAAAGCTCAATGCCATGATGGCGACTGAAACGGGGTGATCCACCGGTCAGAATGTCGCTTCGCCGCCGGGGTGCTGTTCGGATTTGCTATTCGCCCCAGACGGCGAGCTCGTTGCCGGCCGGATCGGTGAAATGGAACCGCCTGCCGCCGGGGAAGGAAAAGATCGGCTTGACGATGCTGCCGCCGGCATTCTCGACCGCTTCCAGCGTCTCCTCCAGGTTTCTTGAGTAGAGCACGGGCAACGGCCTGGCTGACGCCTCGCCGGCATCGGCCTGGAAGCCGCCGTCGAGCCCCTCGGCAAAGGCGGAATAGGTCGGCCCGTAATCGGTGAACGACCAGGAGAACGCCGCGCTGTAGAACGACTTGACGCTGTCCAGCGTGCCGCCGGTCGCCGGCAATTCCAGATAGTCGAGTTTTCCGTTGAGTTTCATTCACGCTACTCCGCATTTGTTCTTGTTATGTTCTATATCGCATGCGATCAACCGGCAAGTCTTTTTGACGCGGGCTTTTGCTTAATCGATTGTAGCGGGGGCGCTTGCTTTTCCGATGTCTTGCGTTTCGCACTGCAGCATCATATCGCTCGGTTCGGAAGGGCGGGGAACCGGGCGCAGGTCCGGGTGTTGTCTAACTTCCAAGGACCTGGAGGGCGAGCATGACCAAGTGGGTTTACACCTTCGGCGACGGCGCCGCCGAAGGGCGTGCCGGCGATCGCAATCTTCTCGGCGGCAAGGGCGCCAACCTGGCCGAGATGTGCAGTCTCGGCCTGCCGGTGCCGCCGGGCTTCACCATCACCACCGAAGTCTGCAACGCCTATTACGCCAACGGCCGCACCTATCCGGCAGCGCTTGAGGCGGATGTCCTTGCGGCGCTCGACCATCTCGGCAGGCTCACCGGCCGCCGCTTCGGCGACCCGTCGAAGCTGCTTCTGGTCTCTGTCCGCTCCGGCGCCCGCGCGTCGATGCCCGGCATGATGGACACCGTGCTCAATCTCGGCCTCAACGACGAGACGGTCGAGGCGCTGGCTTCCGATTCCGGCGATGCGCGCTTCGCCTATGACAGCTACCGCCGCTTCATCCAGATGTATTCCGATGTCGTCATGGGCCTCGATCATGAGGTGTTCGAGGAGATCCTCGAGGACCAGAAGGCGAGCCTCGGCCACGAGCTCGACACCGAGCTGACGGCGCTCGAATGGCAGGGCGTGATCGCGCTCTACAAGGCCAAGGTCGAGGAGGAACTCGGCAAGCCGTTCCCGCAGGATCCGCACGAGCAGCTCTGGGGGGCGATCGGCGCCGTGTTTTCGAGCTGGATGAACAACCGCGCCATCACCTACCGGCGGCTGCACGACATCCCGGAAAGCTGGGGCACGGCGGTCAATGTGCAGGCCATGGTGTTCGGCAATATGGGCGATACCTCCGCCACCGGCGTCGCTTTCACCCGCAACCCCTCGACCGGCGAGAAGCAGCTCTATGGCGAATTCCTGGTCAACGCCCAGGGCGAGGACGTGGTGGCCGGCATCCGCACGCCGCAGAACATCACCGAGGCGGCGCGCATTGCCGCCGGCTCCGACAAGCCGTCGCTGCAAAAGCTGATGCCGGACGCCTTCCAGGCCTTCGTCGGCATCTCCGACCGGCTGGAGAAGCACTACCGCGACATGCAGGACCTCGAATTCACCATCGAGCGCGGCAAATTGTGGATGCTGCAGACCCGCTCCGGCAAGCGCACCGCCAAGGCGGCGCTCAAGATCGCCGTCGACATGGCGAAGGACGGGCTGATCACCAAGGAGGAGGCGGTCGCCCGCATCGATCCGGCCTCGCTCGACCAGCTCCTGCATCCGACCATCGATCCGAAGGCTGCGCGTGACGTGATCGGCGTCGGCCTGCCGGCTTCGCCCGGCGCCGCCACCGGCGAGATCGTCTTCTCGTCCGGCGATGCCGAGGATGCCAAGGCGCAGGGCCGCAAGGCGATCCTGGTGCGCATCGAGACGAGCCCCGAGGACATCCACGGCATGCATGCGGCCGAAGGCATCCTCACCACACGCGGCGGCATGACAAGCCATGCCGCGGTTGTGGCGCGCGGCATGGGCAAGCCCTGCGTCTCGGGCGCAGGCTCGCTGCGCGTCGACTATAAGGCCGGCACGCTGATCTCGATGGGCCAGACCTTCCGCAAGGGCGACATCATCACCATCGACGGCGGCAATGGCCAGGTGCTGAAGGGCGCGGTCGCGATGCTGCAGCCGGAGCTGTCCGGCGACTTCGCCGCCATCATGGAATGGGCGGATGCCGCGCGCCGCATGAAGGTACGGACCAACGCCGAAACGCCGCTCGACGCGCGCATGGCGCGCTCCTTCGGCGCCGAAGGCATCGGGCTTTGTCGCACCGAGCACATGTTCTTCGAGGGCGATCGTATCGTCGCCATGCGCGAGATGATCCTGGCCGATACCGAGAAGGACAGGCGCTCGGCGCTCGACAAGCTCCTGCCGATGCAGCGTTCGGATTTCCTCGAGTTGTTCGAGATCATGGCCGGCCTGCCGGTGACGATCCGCCTGCTCGACCCGCCGCTACACGAATTCCTGCCCAAGACCGAGGCCGAGATCGCCGAGGTTGGGGCTGCCATGAATGTGCCGGCCGACAAGCTCAGGCAGCGCACCGAGGCGCTGCATGAGTTCAACCCGATGCTCGGCCATCGCGGCTGCCGGCTTGCGGTCTCCTATCCCGAGATCGCCGAGATGCAGGCGCGCGCCATTTTCGAGGCGGCGGTCGAGGCCGGCCGCAAGGCCGGCGCGCTGGTTGTGCCCGAAATCATGGTGCCCCTGGTCGGCCTCGTGAAGGAGCTGGACTACGTCAAGGCCCGCATCGATCAAGTCGCGCAAAGCGTCATGCAGGAGACCGGCACCGAGATCGACTATCTCACAGGCACGATGATCGAGCTCCCCCGCGCGGCCATTCGCGCCCATGTCATTGCCGAGGCTGCCGAATTCTTCTCCTTCGGCACCAACGACCTGACGCAGACGACCTTCGGCATCTCGCGCGACGATGCGGCCTCGTTCCTCGAAACCTACCGGCAGAAAGGTATCATCGAACAGGATCCGTTCGTTTCGCTGGACATCGACGGTGTCGGCGAACTGGTGCGGATCGCGGCCGGAAAGGGCAGGGCGACGCGGCCCGAGATCAAGCTCGGCATCTGCGGCGAGCATGGCGGCGATCCGGCATCGATCCGCTTCTGCGAAGAGGTAGGCCTCGACTATGTATCATGCTCGCCTTACCGCGTGCCGATCGCGAGGCTTGCCGCTGCGCAGGCGGCGGTCGAGGCCGCGAAAGGAAAGGCAAAGCGCGCCTGAGCGGCGCGCCCCACCTTACGATTTTGTATGGAAGCTCACGCGAACGTGCGCGTGATCGTTCTGAATCTCGACATCATTCCCCAGAAGTTTATGCTGGCGAATTCCTCGGTGCGAGAAATAGATGTTGCAGATTACGCGCGCTTCCGTCCGATCGATACTGATCCTGCAGACGAAATTCATTGGCGACATCGTCCTTGCCTCGACGCTGGCGGGGAATCTTCAGCGCGAATATCCCGGCGTCAACATCGTCTTCCTCTGTGAGGCAGCGCTCGCCGATTTCGTTGTCGGCCACGGTATCGCTTCGGAAGTCGTCTCTTTCAAACGCTCGCATATGCGCGGCACGACGCTGCAGCGGGCGCGAGAGTTCGTCGAGACTGTAAGGAGGCTGCGTCGGCATCGTTTCGATATGGTGATCGACCTCGCCGATTCGAAAACGTCGCGGTTCATCGTCGGGCTGATCAACGCGCCGATCCGTGTGGGCTTTAGCCCAAGCGAGAAGCGGCTGCGCTGGTTCGAACGCCAGCCGGCCAATGTCTTGGCAAAGCCGTTCGGCTACGGCGAGCAACATTATCTCTACCGCTATCTCTCGCCACTCGAGGCGCTTGGCGTGGACCTGCGTGTAACGGTGCCGTCGATCGCGCCTCTGCCACAGGAAACAGCACGCATCCTTGCGCTGATGGAAAAATCCGATCTTCACCGCAACGGTTTCGTAGCTGTGCATGCCGGCGCCAACTTTCCGGGACGGCGCTGGCAGCCCGAGCGCTTTGCTGCCGCGATCGACCAGATATCGCGCGAAACCGCGCTGAAGGTGGTGCTTGTCGGCGGCCCTGACGAGAGCGAGACCGCCGCGAAGATCATGGCCGGCACGTCGTCGCCGATCGTCAATCTGGTCGGCGCGCTCTCACTGAAAGCGCTCTTGGCGCTGTTCAAGGAGGCACGGCTGTTCGTCGGCAATGAGAGCGGCCCGATGCATATGGCGGCGGCGGCCGGCACTCCGGTCGTGGGCCTGTTCGGCCTGACCAGTCCGGTCCAGTGGGGACCTGTCGGCGTTCCCAGCATTTCGTTGCAGCCGTCCATGCCTTGCGATTGCGTCGGCGGCGACTTGTGCCGCCGGACTGATCCGAGCAAGGCATGCTGCGTCTGGCGCTTGGAAGTGGATACCGTGGTCGGCGCGGCGCGCGAGCTTCTGGCGCAAACGGAGGCGGCGCTGGGGCAGGCTGTTTGATATCCACGCAAATTGTCGCGCTAGCAGCGTTGCGGATGTGAGACGACCCGATTTTCGCCTAGATCAGGGTCTTGTTGGCGCCTGCGTTGAACGGCGCCACATGCCGGGCTTGGGAAGAATGACGGGTCTGCTTCGGAAATCTCTTTGCGCGATCGCGCTGTCGCTCGCGCCGGTTTCGGCCGGCAATGCCGCGACGCTGCTCGAGCCGACGCTGCATCTCAAGCCGCAGGGCGGCGGCGGCCGGGTCGCGCTCACGCTGGACGCCTGCGGCGGCCAGACCGATACGCGCATTCTTTCGGCGCTTGTCGAGAACAGGATCCCGGCGACCATCTTCGTCACCGGCATCTGGCTGAAGCGCAACGCCGCCGCGCTCGAGATCATGCGGGCGCACCCGGACCTGTTCGAGCTCGAAAACCACGGCGGCCGTCATATCCCGGCGGTCGACACCCCGCGCAAGATCCACGGCATCAGCAGCGCCGGCAGTCCCGATGCCGTTCAGGCCGAAGTCCAGTCCGGTGCCGCCGCGCTCGCCCGCGCCGGCGGCCCGGCGCCGAAATGGTTCCGCGGCGCCACTGCCGAATACAGCCCTTCGGCGATCGCGATGATCCGCAAGCTGGGCTTCAAGATCGCCGGCTTCTCGGTCAACGGCGATGGCGGCTCGCTGCTCGGGGCGAAGGAGACGGCACGCCGCATCGCCGCCGCCAAGGACGGCGACGTCATCATCGCCCACATCAACCAGCCGACCCATGCGGCGGGCGAAGGCGTCGTCCAGGGCCTGCTCGCCCTGAAGCAGAAGGGCATGACCTTCGTTCGGCTGGACGATGCCGACGACGTCGGCAACGACGGCACCACGGACTGACCGGGTTTAACCTGCAAGGCTGTGTTGAGATTCAGGTCAGGCCGAGCCGAAAATGGCAGGCTCCGAGAACCGGAGCGGAGCGTACCAAAAGTACGTGAGCACCGGAAGCGCAGAGTTCGCCGTTTGCAGGTCGGCATCACCTGAATATCAATACAGCCTCACTCTGGCGCCGCTTCGACCGTCACTTTGCTCGTATAGAAGGCGCCGTGATCGCGGATCTCGGCCATCTCGTCGAAAGGCTGCTCGTAGGCCCACATCGCGTCCTTGCCGGTTTCGCCGGCCGGCAGCACGCTCCAATAGCGCGCGTCGCCCTTGTAGGGACAATGCGTCGAATGCCCGGTCCTGGCGAGCTTGCCGAAATCGATGTCGGCGAAGGGGATGTAGAAAACCGCGGGGTAGGGCGGTTCCGACAACAGCCTGGCCCGGGTCGACCTGGCGATGACGGTGTCGCCGGCGCTGACCGTGACGGCGCCGCGATAGGGCTCGATCGTTATCACCTTGTCGGGATTGCGCTGGAAGCCGGGGGCGGGGTTGGCGCGCTTGTCCATGACGGTTCTCCTTCAGCATTTGAGGAAGGTGCGTGGCGGTTCCGTTCGGAACCGCTCTTGTCCGTCAAAGGTGGGTCGGGCCGGCGCCTTGCGCAAGGCAACACCGTTACGCGAAATCGCGCTCAGGCAAAATAATGTCCTAACCGATGCCGGCGATCAGGCCGCGGCCTTGAACGCGTCCATGAGACCCGCATAGGCGGCGGCGATGCCGGCCACCGGATTGGTGCTTCTCGCAGCGGTCTCGACCTTCAGCGCGCCGCCCGAGGTCGGCAGCGTCAGCAGCAGGAACTGGCGGTTGCCGCCGTCGCCGACGCATGCGGCGGCGACATGCTGACTTTCGCCGTCATTTTCGACGCACATCTTGAACAGCAGCGTTCCGCCGACGGCTTCCAGCGCACCGCCGACGACTTCGGCAAATTCGTCGTCGGAAACGGTTTTGGTGTCCGGCGTCAGATCGTCCAGACTTTCGGCAAGCGTGCTTTCGAGGGCTTTTTCATCGAGCTGCGCGTCCATGCGAACCTCTCCATTCGCCGCCCAGCCCGTTAATGAAACTTAACGCCGACGATGGCCGGATTATGGCGGGTTTCACGGGGGCGGTTCCATCGATCCACCGCCTTGGACTTATGGTGGCTGGACAATCGGCCGGATCATTCCACAATGCGTGAAACAACGACGCGAAGGCGCAAAAAAGGGGAGGAACCGAGATGCTCGGATTGATGCAGGAATGGCCGCTGCTCTGTCATAAGCTCATCGACAACGCCGAACGGCAGCATGGGAGACGCGAGATCGTGTCGCGTTCGATCGAGGGGCCGATCGTGCGCACCACCTACGCCGATATCCATCATCGGGCGCTCAAAGTGGCCGAGCGGCTGGAGCGCGACGGCTTCGTGCTCGGCGACCGCATTGCCACGCTTGCCTGGAATACCGCCCGCCACCTTGAGGCCTGGTATGGCATCATGGGCATCGGCGCGATCTATCACACGCTCAATCCGCGTCTCTTTCCCGAACAGATCGCGTGGATCATGAACAATGCCGAGGACGAGGCGATCTTCGTCGACCTGACCTTTGTGCCGCTGCTGGAAAAGATCGCCGGCCAGGTCAGGTCGCTGAGGCAGGTGATTGTGCTGACCGACCGGGCGCATATGCCGCAAACATCCTTGCCGAACGCCGTTGCCTATGAGGAATGGCTGGCCGAGGCGGAAGGGGGTTTCGCCTGGAAGAGCTTCAACGAGAACACCGCCGCCGGCATGTGCTACACCTCCGGCACGACGGGCGACCCGAAAGGCGTTCTCTACAGCCATCGTTCCAACGTCCTTCACGCCATGATCGCCGCCATGCCGGACGCCATGGGCATATCGGCGCGGGATGTGATCCTCCCGGTGGTGCCGATGTTCCACGCCAATGCCTGGGGCCTTGGCCAGAGCGCGCCGATGATCGGCGCCAAGCTGGTGATGCCCGGCTGCAAGATGGACGGCGCCTCGATCTACGAACTGCTCGACACCGAGAAGGTCACTTTCAGCGCCGCCGTGCCGACGGTGTGGATGATGCTGCTGCAATATCTGGAGGAGACCGGCAAGAAGCTGCCTCATCTCAACAAGGTCGTCATCGGCGGTTCGTCCTGTCCGCGCGCCATCACTGCAAAATTCCAGGACAAATACGAGGTCCAGGTCGTGCATGCCTGGGGCATGACCGAGATGTCGCCGCTCGGCACGCTCTGCACCATGAAGCCGGAATATGAAGGGCTGACGGGCGATGCCCGGCTCGATGTCCAGGGCAAGCAGGGCCATCCGCCTTTCGGCGTCGAGATGAAGGTGACCGACGACGAGAACAACGCGCTGCCCTGGGATGGCAAGACCTTCGGGCGTCTCAAGGTGCGCGGACCGGCCGTCGCGCGCGCCTATTATGGCGGCGTCGGCTCAGAGCAGTTCGACGCCGACGGCTGGTTCGACACCGGCGACGTCGCGCATATCGACGCCAGCGGCTATATGCAGATCACCGACCGCGCCAAGGATGTTATCAAATCGGGCGGCGAATGGATCTCCACCATCGATCTCGAGAACCTTGCCGTCGGCCATCCCGATGTGGCGGAGGCGGCGGCGATCGGCGTGCCGCATTCCAAATGGGGAGAGCGGCCGCTGCTGGTTGTCGTGCTGAAGCCCGGCAAGGAGCCGAGCAAGAGCGATATCCTGACCTTCATGAGCGGCAAGGTGGCCAAATGGTGGATGCCCGACGACGTCGCCTTCGTCGGCGAGATTCCCCACACAGCCACCGGCAAGATCCAGAAGACCACCTTGCGCCAGCAGTTCAGGGAGTACCGCCTGCCGACGGATTGAGGATTGTTCAATCTTTCGGCTTCAAGCCCGACGCAAAAACCTCTAGAGCAATTCCAGGAAAAGCGCGCAGCGGTTTTCCGTCCGGAATTGCGTAAAAACAAGCCGTTAGCGCAATTCAGCGATTCCACCAAACGCTGAACTGCGCTAAGTCTCGGCCCGGGTCGGGCAGCACGGCGAAAAATGGTAGCTATTCCTGAACGGCAGATGTCGAGGGCGGCCGGCTGGTCGCGGCGGATCGGAGCGTTCTCGCTCGTCTTGCTGCTGACTGTCGTCGCCGGCTATCGGCTCGACCTCGTCGACACGCCCCCATTCCTGTGGGTGCTGGCGATCGTCGCGCTGCTTGCCGCGCTTGCGCTGCTGCTCGCCGGGCTCGCGCTGTCGAGGCTGTGGAATTTCGGTGACCGCGGCGGACGCGATCTCAGCGTCGGCGCGCTGCTGGCGCTGCTGGTGCTCGCCCCATTCGGCGTCGCCGCCTATTGGGCGACGATCTATCCGCCGCTGCGCGACATCTCGACCGATCTCGACGACCCGCCGGTGCTCGACACCAGCGACCGGACCGGCGACATGAACGCGCTGTCGCCGCCGACGCCCGGCGAGCAGAGCCTGCAGGCGCAGGCCTATCCGCTGGTCACCGGGCGCAGCTACAACTTGCCCTTTGAAACCGTGATCGACGCGGTCGAAACCGTGCTCGACCGGCGCGACTGGCAGCTGACCGCGCCTTATCCGGATATCAACGGCCAGAGCGAGGCGACCATCAATGCGGTCGCCAGGGGCTTCGTGCTCGGCCTGCCGGCCGACGTCGCCATTCGCATCACCGACGACGGGGATTCGGTCATCGTCGACATGCGCTCGGCCTCGCGCTATGGCCGCTACGACCTCGGCGACAACGCCGCCCGCATCACCGAGTTCCTCGCCGAGCTCGACCAGGAGGTCGCCGGCCAGGTCGGCGCGGCGCCGGCCGAATAGAGCAATTCCAGAAAAAGTGTATCGCGGTTTTTCCGTCCGGAATTACGTAAAAAAATAATTCATGCCGGCGTGAAGATGCCGTCGATCGCCGGGTCGCCTTCGGTGGCAACGAGGCCGCGCGCCACAAGGTCCTCGAGATGGGCGAGCACCGAGAGCCCGGCGGCGCCGTGCAGCCGCGGGTCGGTGTCGCGATAGATTGCAGCGACCATGTCCCGGATTGTCCGATCGCCATTTGCGATGCGCTCCAGGATCGCCCGCTCGCGCATCTTGCGGTGCGCCTTCAGCCCGCGCATGAAGCTGCGGGGCTGGGTCACCGCGCCGCCATGGCCGGGCAACAGCAGGCGGTCCTCGCGCTCAATCAGCTTGTCGAGCGATTGCATATAGTCGGCCATCGCGCCGTCCGGCGGCGCGACGATGGAGGTCGCCCAGGCCATGACATGGTCGGCCGAGAACAGGATGCCGGTGCCTTCGAGCGCAAAGGCGGCATGGTTTGCGGTGTGGCCGGGCGTCAGCACCGTGCGGATCGCCCAGCCGTCGCCGTGGCTGAGGGAGCCATCCGCCAGCGCGACATCGGGCTTGAAGCCCAAGTCGGCGCTGGCATCGAGCGGGTTCACCTCGCCGATGCGCAGCCGCCGCGCCGGCCGGTGCGGACCTTCGGCAAGCACAGTGGCGCCTGTGCGCTCCTTCAGCCGCGCCGCGAGCGGCGAATGGTCGCGATGGGTATGGCTGACGAAGATGTGGCTGACCGGCCTGCCGCCGATCGCCGCGAGCAGCGTTGCGAGATGCGCATCGTCATTCGGTCCGGGATCGATCACCGCGAGCGTGTCGCGGCCGACGAGATAGCTGTTGGTGCCGTGGAAGGTGAACGGGCTCGGATTCCTGGCGGTGATGCGCGCCACATCTGGCGCGACCATGACCGCCTGGCCGTAGGCGGGATCGAAGCGTGTGTCGAATTCAAGCGTCATGCCGGGCCCTGCTCCACGAGCGGCAAAATGATTGCCGCTTCCTGCAGAAGCCAATATAGGAAAATCAATGCATGTCGCCCAAAAGTGCGAAGCGGTTTTGGGAGAACGACATGCATCAAGACAAAGTTTGAAGCGCGTCGCCTGAACTCATTTCTGCGCGACGCCCTTCAAAGCCAGCGAATCAGCCACTATGGGGAAGACCATGGCAACTGCAACCACGATGCGCCCGCTCGTTTCTCTCGCTCTGCCCGACCAGGGTGCGGCCCGGCTCGCCACGCAGCTCTTTCTGGCGCTTGTCGGAACCCTGCTGCTCACGCTTTCGGCCAAGACCAAGGTCGTTCTCGGCCCGGTCGACATCTCGCTGCAGACGCTGGCCGTGCTGCTGATAGCCTCGGCCTTCGGCATGCGCCTTGCCGTGGCGACGCTCATTCTCTACCTCGCCGAGGGCGCCTTTGGCTTGCCGGTCTTCCAGGGCACGCCGGAAAAGGGCCTCGGCATCGCCTATATGCTGGGCTCCACCGGCGGCTATCTGGCGGGCTTCGTGGTGATGGCCGCGATTGCCGGCTGGGCCGCCGACCGCGGCTGGGACCGCTTTCCGGTGAAGCTGTTCGGCGCCATGCTCGTCGCCGAGATCGTCATGATGGCGATGGGCTTCGCCTGGCTGGCCGCGCTCATCGGCTCGGAGAAATCCTGGCAGTTCGGCGTCGCGCCCTTCATCATCGGCGACCTGATCAAGTTGGCTTTGGCCGCCAGCCTGGTGCCGGCGGTCTGGGCGCTGCTGCCGAAGCGGCCCTGAAACGCCGTTCTAACAGATCGGAAAAAGCCGGCGCCGACGCGCCGGCTTTTTTGTGTTGACGGTGTTGAGGCCTCGATGTCTGCCAACTGATGTAAATGGCGAAGCTGCTGTGCGTAGGCTCAGCCACAGATTGACAAGCCACTTCGCGAAACCTAAGCACGAGCAGCTTGTGGGGTCGGGGGGCTCGGCAACTCAAGGAGACCTTCTTGAAAGGCATTATCCTTGCTGATGGCAGAGGAACGTTCCTCTTTCGATTAATATTAGAAGTATCTGATATTAAATTGAAATATATGGCAAGCCGCTCGGGTTGCTTTGATCTGTAGCGATGCGTTGTCAGATGCTCCGCACTCGCCGCAATGCTGTCGCAAGCCGCGCGAAGACGATGTCAGTTTGCCTAACTTGCACCGGGCCAAATTTCTTCGGCAAGGGTGGCAGCGGGTGGCTTTGAAGTTCGGCACCAGTGGACTGCGCGGTCTCGTCAGCGAGCTTCGAGGGCCGCCGGCGTACACCTATACAGTCGCCTTCGTGCGCATGCTCCGGGATCGAGGAGCGTTGAACGAAGGCTCGAAGGTCTATGTCGGGCGTGATCTCCGCGCGTCCAGTCCCGAAATCGCGCAGCTTGTTCATGCGGCGATCGCTGCGTCCGGGCTGGTGCCGGTCGATTGCGGAGCGTTACCCACGCCCGCGCTCGCGCTTTACGCCAGCAGCGAGAACGCTCCTGCAATAATGGTGACCGGCAGTCACATTCCCGACGACAGGAATGGGCTCAAATTTTACCGGGCGGACGGCGAGATCGACAAGCGCGATGAAGGCGACATCGTCGAAATCCATGCAGCAATGGGAGATGCCGTTCCGTCGCCGTCGCCGGTTGATCCCTTGCGGCTGGGCGCTGAACCATCCCAAGGCTACATGGACCGTTTCCTGGGTTTCTTCGAGAAAGGCAGCCTTTCCGGCTTGCGTGTCGGCGTCTACCAGCATTCGTCCGTGGCGAGAGACATCGTTGTCGATATTCTTCGCGGACTGGGGGCTGAGACGATAGCTCTGGGCAGGGCCGAACATTTCATTCCGGTCGATACCGAGGCGCTCAGGCAGGAAGATGTGGCGCTTCTCAGGGACTGGGCGGCGGCAGAACCGTTCGACGCGATCGTGTCCACCGATGGCGATGGTGACAGGCCGCTCGTGGCGGACGCCGGCGGCATTTTCGTGCGCGGCGATCTGGTAGGTGCAATCACCGCAAATGTCCTGGGCGCCGACTGCGTTGTCACCCCCGTCAGTTCCAATTCCGGCCTTGAGCGCTGCGGTCACTTCAGAAGGGTCGTTCGCACACGCGTGGGCTCGCCTTACGTCATCGAAGGCATCGGCACCGCTCTCGCCGAGGGCGGAAGATGTGTCGTCGGATTCGAGGCGAATGGCGGGGTTCTACTCGGTTCGCCCGTCGAGAAAGATGGACGCACGCTTCCGGCTTTGCAGACGCGGGATTCGATGCTGCCAATCCTTTGCGCGCTTTCGGCGATCGCAAAGACCGGCCGTCCGCTCGCCGAGATAGCGGCCGACTTTCGCTTTCTCGCCGGCGCAAGCGGTCGGCTTGAAGGTGTGCCGAGCGAGAATAGCGCGTCCTTTCTCGGCAAGCTGGCCGGTGACGCAGCCTATGCCGACAAGATCTTCGCGGTTCTCGGCGGCGTCGCCAATATTGACAACCGTGATGGTGTGCGTATCACCGTCCACAACGGAGAGGTTGTGCATTTCCGTGCGTCGGGTAACGCGCCTGAATTGCGCTGCTATGTCGAGGCAAAAGCGGAATCGCGCGCAGACGAATTGCTCGGTTGGGGCCTCGCTCTCGGCCGGGCTCAAATCTTGGAAAGTTGAAGTTTGACCAATATCGTTCCTGTCATCATCAGTGGCGGCGTCGGTTCCCGGCTATGGCCGATTTCCCGCGCATTGCATCCGAAGCCCTTCATCCCGCTGCCGCAAGGCGGGACGCTCATTCGAAAGACTTACGCGCGCGCCGTGGAGCTCGAAGGCGTCGATCAAGTCGTGACTGTCACCAACCGCGATCTGTTGTTTCTCACCGCCGATGAATATGCGGAGGTGGCGGCCCCGGGCGTGAAGAACACATTCCTGCTGGAGCCGTTCGGCCGCGACACCGCGGCCGCGGTGGCGCTCGCGGCATTGCACGTCGCGCATGAGAACCCGGACGCCGTCCTCGTCGTGCTCCCAGCGGATCATCTGATACTGGATCAGGCCGGCTTCGGCGCCAGCGTTGCGAGAGCTGTGACGCTTGCGGCTTCGGGCCAGATCGTCACATTCGGCGTGAAGCCCGATCGCCCCGAAACCGGCTTTGGCTACATCGAGGCCGAGGGGGACAGGGTCCTTCGGTTCGTGGAAAAGCCGAACGCGGCCACGGCAGCGCAATTTATCGCTACAGGCCGCTTCTTCTGGAACTCGGGCATGTTCTGCTTCACGGCCCGCGCGATGCTGGAAGCCATGCAGGACCTGTGCCCGGACATCTTGTCCAATGCGCGCACCGCCCTCGAGAAAGGCAGGACGGCGGACAGCACCGACAGACTCACCGTCGAGGTGGATAGGGACAGCTTCGCGGCCGTTCCCACCGTTTCCATCGACTATGCGGTGATGGAGAAGGCAAGGAACGTCGGTTTCGTGCCCTGCGGTTTCGATTGGTCGGACATCGGCTCATGGTCGGTGCTGTCGGAGCTTGTTGCGGCCGACGACAAGGGCAACCGCGCCACCGGCGAGACGATCCTGCACGACACAGTGAACTGCTACGTGCACAGCGAAGACCGGCTGGTCGGTCTTGTCGGCGTCTCGGATCTCCTGATCGTGGACACGCCGGACGCGCTTCTGGTCGCGCACAAGGACAAGGCGCAGGAGGTGAAGGACCTCTACAACCGTCTCAAGGCGGCGGGGCACGAGACGGCGACGCTGCACCGCACGGTGCATCGCCCATGGGGCACCTATACCGTGCTGGAAGAGGGGCATCGCTTCAAGATCAAGCGGATTGAGGTGAAGCCGAACGCCCGCCTGAGCCTCCAGGCGCATCACCACCGCTCCGAGCACTGGGTGGTGGTGAGCGGAACCGCCAAGGTCGTCAACGGCGAGAGTGAGACCCTGCTCACGATCAACCAGTCCACCTACATCCCCTGCGGCCACAAGCATCGCCTGGAAAACCCGGGCATCCTTCCGCTCGTGATGATCGAAGTGCAAAGCGGCGAATATCTCGGCGAGGACGACATCGTGCGGTTCGATGACGTTTATGGCCGGGCCTGACGGCTCATCGGCTCACAGAGCTGAAGCGGAATAATTGTATCGAGAGCATTGATGACAAAGACAGCATTGATAACCGGCATCACCGGGCAAGACGGCGCCTATCTGGCGGAGCTTTTGCTTGCCAAGGGTTACGAGGTCCACGGACTTGCGCGGCGATCGAGCACGGCCGACGTCAACACGACGCGCCTGAAATGGCTCGGCATCGAGAAGGACGTTAGGATCGTCGACGGGAACCTGACGGATTTGTCTGGTCTGGCGCGAACCATGCGCGACGTAAGGCCGGACGAAGTCTACAACCTTGCCGCTCAATCCTTCGTCAAGTCGTCCTGGCAGCAGCCGATCCTGACGGGCAACGTCACCGGCATGGGTGTCACCAATGTGCTCGAGGCGATGCGTCTTGAAATCCCCGAGGCACGTTTCTACCAAGCCTCGTCGTCGGAAATGTACGGCCTGATCCAGGAGCCGATGCAGTCGGAGGCCACGCCCTTCTACCCCCGCTCCCCGTATGCGGTTGCGAAGCTTTACGGGCACTGGATCACCGTCAATTATCGTGAAAGCTTTGGCATCCACGCGTCGAGCGGCATCCTGTTCAACCATGAATCACCGCTTCGCGGCATCGAATTCGTGACTCGCAAGGTCACGGACGCGGTGGCGCGGATCAAGAAAGGCATGGCCAAGGAATTGCGGCTCGGCAATATCGACGCCAAGCGCGACTGGGGCCATTCGAAGGATTATGTCCGCGCAATGTGGCTGATGCTGCAACAGGACAAACCCGACGATTATGTCGTCGCCACCGGCAGGACGACGACCGTGCGAGACATGTGCCGGATCGCCTTTGAGCATGTGGGTCTGAAGATGGATGACCACCTTGTCATCGATCCGGATTTGTTCAGGCCGGCGGAAGTCGAAGTGCTGCTCGGCAACCCGGCCAAGGCAAAAGCGAAGCTGGGCTGGGAAGCCACTATCTCGCTGGAGGAAATGATCTGCGAGATGGTGGATGCGGATCTAGAACGTCATACCAACCCGCCGAGACGCTGAGTGATCGCAAATTCTTTTTCGCGAGAATGGTCGGTACGTTGACGCATCGCATCCTTGTAACCGGAGCCAGCGGGTTTGTCGGCACGGCACTGTTGCAGTTGCTGGAGCGGGAGCACGCCGGCTGCAAGGTGTTCGCGTTCGGTCATGGCGAAGGGCAGCGAAGCCCGATCGACCTGCGAGACCGGGATGCGGTTGACCGTGCCGTCCACGAAATCCAGCCTACCGCGCTGGTCCATTTGGCGGCGGTCGCCGCGCCCTCGATTGCTCGCAACGCCCCACGGCATGCCTGGGATGTCAACGTGACGGGAACGATGAATCTGGCCGAATCCGTTATGCGCCACGCCCCCAAGGCCAGGTTCGTTTATGTGGGCAGCTCCGAAGCCTATGGAGCTTCTTTCCGCGGTGCGACAGGTCCTCTCACGGAAAACGCGCCGCTCCGGCCGGTTAATGTCTACGGCGCCACCAAGGCTGCCGCAGACCTGATGATCGGCCAGATGGCCTATGACGGCCTCCGGGCCATTCGCTTTCGCCCATTCAATCACACCGGCCCCGGCCAGTCAGACACCTATGTGGTCTCCGATTTCGCGCGCCAGGTCGCCGAAATCATGTCGGGCAAGCGCCAGCCTGTCATTCATGTCGGAAATCTCGAAGCCGAGCGCGATTTCCTAGACGTTCGTGACGTCGTGCGCGCCTACGCGACCGCCGCCGTCCAGGACTTTGAGACCGGCCCCGACTGCGTCTACAACATCGCGTCGGGACGGCCTCGCAGAATTCGGGATATCCTGGACGCCCTCATTGTACTGTCGGGCATCGACATTGAAGTGCGCGAGGACCCGGCAAAGCTTCGACCGAACGAAATCCTCATCGCTTATGGTGATGCATCAAAGGCACGCGCAGGGCTGAACTGGATGCCTCTGGTGCCGTTTGAGCAAACATTGGCCGATGTTTTGGGGTATTGGCGTCGGATATCTAGCCTCCGCTGACGACGGCGCGCAAAAGGTCAAACCTATGTTCCGAAGCCTGTGGCAATACCGCCATTTCATCTTTTCCTCCATCAGGGGCGAACTGCGCGGGCGTTTTGCGCGCTCGCGCCTGGGAGCGCTTTGGTTCATCCTGCACCCGCTCGCACAATCTCTGATTTTTTCGATCGTTCTTGCGGAAGTCATGCGCGCCCGCATGCCCAACAGCGACAGCACGGCCGCTTATCCGATCTATCTCCTTTCGGGCATGGCAGCCTGGGGTCTTTTCAGCGAGATATTGAATAGGAGCATTGGCATCTTCATCGAGCAGGCTTCAGCGATGAAGAAGATTGCTTTTCCGCGCCTCTGCCTTCCGGTGATCATCCTGGGAAGCGCGATCATCAATCACGTCCTTCTGCTTGCCGCGATCATGATCATATTCCTGTTTTTCGGCCATTTGCCTGGCTTGGCATGGCTGTATCTCGTTCCTGGAATGCTGCTAATCTCCGCCATGGCATTCGGCATCGGTGTTTTCCTGGGAGTGCTGAATGTATTCGTGCGCGACGTAGCTCAGTTTATGAGCGTTTTCATGCAGCTTTGGTTCTGGTTTACGCCCATCGTTTACTTGAGAAACGTGGTGCCTCAACAATTCCAGTGGCTGCTTGCGCTCAATCCGATGACGCCTCTGGTCGGGCTTTATCAAGACGCGCTTCTGCTCAACCAGGGACCGCAATGGACAAGTCTCTTGCCTACGTTTCTGGTCGGAGGCCTTGCAGTATTGCTCTCCTTTACCGTGTTTCGCCGTGCAAGCCCTGAGTTGGTGGACGCCCTCTGATGTCGGTGGTTCTCGATGTTTCCCACGTGGGCAAGTCCTACGCCACGTATCGGAGCAATCTGCAAAGGTTTGCGAACTGGTTCGGCGCGTCGATTGCGCCGCAAAGCGAATTTTGGGCAAACCGGGACGTCTCCTTCCAGGTCAAGCAGGGTGAGGCTGTTGCCCTGATCGGGCAGAACGGAGCCGGAAAAAGCACGCTGCTCAAGATGATCACAGGCACCGTTCGACCAACCGTCGGCTCGATCACAGTGAACGGCAGGGTCAGTGCCATCCTCGAACTGGGCCTCGGTTTCAACCCGGAGTTTACCGGGCGCCAGAACATATACCAGGCGGGCGGGCTGATGGGCTTTTCCCAGCAGGAACTGACAGCGCTGATGCCCAGCATCGAGGAGTTTGCTGAAATCGGCGAATTCTTTGATGAGCCCACGAGAATCTATTCGAGCGGTATGCAAGCGCGCCTCGCCTTTGCGCTCGCCACTGCGAAATGCCCCGATATCTTGATTGTGGATGAGGTTCTTTCTGTTGGCGACAGCTATTTCCAGCACAAGAGCTTCGACCGGATAAGGCAGTTCAAGGCGCAAGGCGCTTCCATCATCCTGGTCACTCACAGCATGGGTGACGTTCGAGCGCTGAGCGACCGGGTGGTCCTTCTCGATAAAGGCACGATCCTCAAGGACGGAAGGCCGGACGAAGTCGTCGACTACTACAATGCTATGGTTTTCGAGAAGGAGAATGCAAAGCTAGCGATCAGGCAACGGCGGGAAACTCATGGGTGGGCGGTCACTATGTCGGGTGATAAGCGAGCAGCATTGGTGAGCATGAAGATACGAGATGCGGTGACAGCTGAGGAACTGAAGGCAGTCCGCGTCAATCAGCTTATCGACATTCAAAGTGAAATCAAAATCATGGAGCCGATTCACAGGCTAGTTGTCGGCCACATGGTAAAAGATCGAACCGGACATGTGGTCTGGGGTACTAACACTTGGCACACAAAACAGGTGCTAACCGGTCTTGAAGCAGGGCAGTCGGTGCTCGTGACCTTTCGTATGCTGTGCAATCTTGGTCCAGGATCGTATGGCGTGACATATAACCTAGTTAGCACAGACACTCGAGCAGAGGACAACTACGATAGTTGCGATAACTATGTCGTATTTGATGTTATTAACCTTGATCGCCCAATATTTGTTGGAACGACATGGCTTGACGCCAAGATCACTACTGAGGTTATCGGAAAGTGAGAGATAGGTACTATTTTCATCACATTCCTAAGACTGCCGGCACGTCAGTAAGCGCTTGGCTAGAACAATCTGGAATATTTTCGGTGTCACCGAGCCATCTGTGGAGTGACCTCCTAAGACACAAGAGAGAAGATCTTTGTCAATACGACCTTTTTCGTGGTCATTTTTACCGATCATTGCATAGATATTTGAACTTCGATCTGAAGCCGTTTGTGTTTCTTCGCAACCCAGTCGATAGGGCAATCTCACACTACGAACATATCCGTCGGTTCCCAGACCACTATTTTCATCATCGGGTACGTCAGCAAGGATCTTTTGTTGCGTTCCTCCGCGATCCCGTCACCCAGCCGCTAGTCCGGAATTTTCAGGTAAGGGCCTTGTGTAACGCGCTCGATCCTGAGGCGATCAACAATGAACTGGGTGCAAGACGAACGCACCCCTTCGATTTGGAGCGCGAAATAGAAGTGAGGGACCTCGGCCTCGACGATGAGTCCGCACTCACACTTGCAAAAGACTACCTGATGCGATGCTGCGTCGTTGGAATAGTGGAGCGCATGGACGATTCGATTGCGATGCTCGCTCAGGAGCTTGGGATTCCGCGCCTGGGCGCAATTGCTAGCTTAAATGTAAACACGCAGAACCCCATGCGGGCGTACAATTTGACCCAAGAGGAACTCTCGGAGTTACTTCCTTTGCTTAGCCACGATTGGTTTTTGTATGAGTTTGCGTTGACTGTCTTCGAGCGAGCAAGGCGCGACATGCTTGGAGAGCGGTGATGTTTATCTCTTATGCTCAGAATTTCGAAGATGTCATCCTTTGGCGCGCACTCAAGCACGTTGAACGCGGTTTCTACGTTGATATTGGTGCGCAGGACCCGGTGATCGATTCCGTAAGTCTTGCCTTCTACAAGAATGGTTGGCGAGGCATTCATGTCGAGCCGAATCCCGAATTTGCGACTTCACTCCGCAACTCACGCCCCGACGAAGAAGTTCTGGAAATTGCTATCGGCAAAGAGGACGGAGAGATCGAGTTCTTCGACATTCCCGGTACCGGGCTGAGTACGGGAGATAAAGAAATTTCGAGAACCCATGAAGCACGCGGTCTTCAAGTTCGGCAGCTCTCGGTCCCCTGCCGTCCTCTATGGACGGTTCTGGATGCTTATGTGGGCAGAGATATTCACTGGCTGAAAATAGACGTTGAGGGCATGGAGCAGCAAGTAATTGAAAGTTGGTCTCCATCTACAGTGCGTCCATGGATTGTTGTCGTCGAAAGCACTGAGCCAAATTCCACTAGACAAAATCATATGCCCTGGGATTTCAAGCTGCTGGAACTCGGCTACGAGTTTTCCTATTTTGATGGACTGAATCGTTTCTACGTAAATGTCGAGCACTCTGAGCTCAGAAATAGTTTTGGCCCTGGACCGAATATTTTCGACAATTTTGCGTTGAGCGGAACCGCTTCGGGGCCGATCTGCGAAAATCTGAACGCCAAAGTCGACGCCTTGCGCCGACAACTTTCTGAGGAGCAGGGAGCCAAAGCCGCATTGGAAACTCAGCTTGTGGACGTACAAAGTGCCCGAGCAGCGCTGGAGGCCCAACTTGTGGACGTACAAAGTGCCCGGACGGCGCTGGAGGCCCAACTTGTGGAAGAGCGGGGCGCCACGGCCGCACGAGATGCACGTCTTGCCGAAGTCTATGCTTCTATCTCCTGGCGGGTCACAAAACCGTTGCGATTTGCGAACCATGAAGCCCATTGGAGATGGGCTCGGATTCGTAACAAGTTTTGGCCGTAAATCCGTTTCCCAAACAACATACAGGCACAGCAATCATGACCAAGCCGGGGACGGTCCTACTTCTAAGTACCTATCCTATCGTGAAGCCACAGCATGGCGGACAGGTGCGGCTCCTCAATATCAAGCGAGCCTATGAGCGCGCCGGATGGAAGGTCGCATCTTTGGCGGTGTACACGGAAGAGTCATATTCTAATGAAGTGGGATCGTTTGATATTCCCTTTCCCGCTACCAGCAAATATCGACTCTTCAACGGGCGCAATGTGCCGCTGATCACCGACTTACTGTCTGGTCCGTTTGCTGCGGCTGAAGATGGCGGCCTACCCTCGATACTGGCGCAAATTCCAGCGCAAATAGACGTCATTCATGTGGAGCAGCCATGGTTATGGCCACTCGCAGTGGAATTGAAAAAGCGCCCCCAATACGCTTCGGCGATCACAGTCTATGGGTCTCAGAACATTGAAGAACCTCTGAAGCGAAGCATTTTTGAAGATTACAATGTCGGAGGCGCAGACGAGGTTCTTCGTGCGATCGAGGCGCTCGAGAGAAATGCCGCGCGGGATGCTGATCTGACGCTCGCGGTGACCCAGGATGATGCAGCGGTTCTCGAAAAGTGGGGCGCGGACAAGGTCGCGCTGCAACCCAACGGGATCGAAGCCTGGCACGCTGACGACAAAGCACTTGCGAAGTGGCGCGAGAAGCTTCCTAAGTTTCCTTGGCTGCTTTACGTTGCCAGTGCGCATCCCCCCAATTTTACAAGATTTTCGGAGATATTGGGCGATTCATTGGCTTGCTTTCCGCCAACAAGCCGGCTGGTCGTAGTGGGAAGTGTTACCGAACATATTTACCGGGTGATGAATTCTACGAGATGGTCCCATTTGAACCTCTCTCGGTTGCAGTTGCTGTTCACTCTCTCGGATGAAGATCTCGCGGCGGTCAAGTCGCTCGCGCATGGATTCATCCTACCGATACCGTTCGGCGGGGGGTCAAATCTAAAAACCGCGGAGGCGCTCTATTCCGGCTCATACGTGGTCGGCACGCCGGCTGCCTTCAGGGGCTATGAGGACTGCATGGATCTGCCGGAGGTGCGAGTGGCGGACAACCCGAAGAGCTTCCAGCGCTCGATAAGGGAGGTCCTTTTTCAGCCGAGCCCGCCGCCGCTGGAGCCCGGGTCGCAAGCCCTTGCGCGCCGTCAAGATCTACGCTGGGAAGCGCGCATGGACCGTTTGCCGCCGCTTGTTGAGAAGTTGATGCAAAGAGGTGCGCCGTGAACAAGATCTGGCTGGACGTCACCTCGATACTTGGCTGGTCCCGGCCCGCTGTCGGGATCATAAGGGTCGAAGCGGAATGCGCAAAATTCGCCCTTGGTCACCTCGACTCCCGGGTGGAATTCTGCCGTTTTGACCAGCGAGAGGGATATGTCCGCGTCGACCCGTCGGAGGTGCGGCAGACCCTTGATCGAATTGGACGCTCTCACCAGCCTGACCAGCAAACATCGGTGTCGCTTCCCATCGCCTCGGTCGCGCCCGGATCTTCTTCGACCGTGCGGTTGGCCACCTTTGTTCGGTCGGTTTTGCAGTGGCTGCCGCAAATCATGCGGAGTCCGCTGCATCGCTACCTGGCGGAGAGGCGTGAAGCGGCACGTGCCGCCGCCAACGGTTTGCGCGAACTTCGGCGGGCCGTTCGCGCATGGCGCAAGCCTCTTGCGCATATGACACAGCTCACGAGTTCGCCTGTCGTCAAGGAACTGGGGCTGCCGTTTTCCAGGGGGGACGTTTACGTCTCGCTTGGTTTGGATTGGGATCAAAAAAATCAAACATATATTGCCGAGAAGAAATATTCAGAGAATTTTAAGACGCTACTTTGTTGTTATGACGTTATCCCAGTTAAATACCCGCACTTGTGCGTAGGCGATGTCAGCGCGAAATTCGCACGATACTTTGCCGATATCGCTTGGTGCGCCGATGAAATCGTTTGTATTTCTGAATGTAGCCGGCGGGACCTGCTGGCGCTCCTGAGGGAACTTGGCGCGCCTACCCCGCCGACAACGGTCATAAGGCTCGGCAGCGACCTCCCGAAGGCCGATCCTGAGGATGTCAGGAGTGCAACCAAAGATGCAGCGGGAGACCGCTTCATTCTCTTTGTTTCGACAATCGAGAGGCGGAAGAACCACGAAACGTTGTACCGGGCTTATACGCGGTTGCTCGACCAAGGAGAAACGAACCTGCCGAAACTGGTATTCGTCGGCATGCCCGGTTGGGGTGTAACCGACTTTCTTGCCGATTTGCGGTTCGACGTTCGTGTCGCACGCCTCATACAGGTTCTAACGAATGTCAGCGACAACGACCTCATGTGGCTATATGAGAATGCGCTCTTCACCGCATTTCCCTCCATTTACGAGGGGTGGGGACTGGCGGTTGCCGAAAGCCTTGCGAACGGGAAGTTTTGTCTCGCTTCCAAAGCAGCGTCCATTCCCGAGGTCGGTGGGGACCTCATCGAGTATCTCGATCCTTGGGACGTTCCCAAATGGGCGGAACGACTGAAGTGGTATTTTGACCACCCAGAAGAGCTCAACCGTATAGAAGAGCTGATAAGAACGCAGTACGTCGCGCCGACGTGGGAGGACACCGCCAAGACGGTGTTGGGGAGGGCAGAGGCCCTGCTCGACCAACAAAGGCGTGAAATGCATAGTGGAGTCGATGCGATCATGCCGACAACCGAGATCGGCCGCTACGAAGAGCCAGCCCCTAAGTCCGCAGCGGCCATAAGGTAGAGCATTGATGTTTAGCTTCTTGAAATTAACCACGCAGAGGGAACGAATGGACTCCAAAGAATCCCGTCTGCGACGATCCATCAAGGCACGTGCCGTGCTCGGCGACGACTTCTTTGGGGGGTGGGAAGAGCACGACGCCACACTTTTCGCCAAGTACGCAACACGATCTGCCCCTGAGGAGGGTAAGATCATTGACTACTTCGGCGTTCGTACGAGTGCTTACCTCCATCCTTGGGCTTCCCACATGTCTGGGTTTGTACACGACTCACCACCGATCCCTGACGATCAACTACGTGCGGAAGCTATTGAGTATTTCGCAACGCTCGATGCGCTTGAGCGTGCGCCTTCCAATTCATTTACCATGGCAGAGTTTGGTGCGTCGTACGCTCCTTGGGCTTGTTTTTCGGCTGTTTTGGCGAAGCGATCCGCGCGGAAAAAAATCTGCATAACGGCTGTAGAAGCAAGCAAATACCTGTTTGGTCTTATAGAGGGTCATCTGGCAGAGAACGGTATTTCTAGGAATTCGGCAGACATTAGGCTAATCAACGGAGCTGTCGCGACCGAAAAATGTACACTTTACTTCCCAAAAGTTGCGAGTGCCGCCGAAAATGGAGGGCGAATTGAGAATGGCGTCACAAATGTTGATTATCTCGGCCGGATCATCGAACACGAGGAAGTTATAGGATATCCAGTTTCTGATCTTTTGCCGGAGGGAATTACAGATTTTATCCATATCGATATCCAGGGTCTGGAAGGGGCTGTTCTTTCATCGGCAATTGATATATTAAATGAAAAAGTCAGATGCATCTTTGTGGGGACACATTCGCGAAAAATTGAAGGTGAATTGCTTGAGTTGTTTCATACGAATGCATGGGCGTTGATGCGAGAGAGGCCAACCAGGTTTAGCTATACAAAAGATAGAAGAGAGATTTCGGGCTGGACGACAAGGGATGGTGGCCAATACTGGTTAAACCGACGATTTCTATAACTAAGCCATTACGCTTGGCCGGCATGCCTGTCGGGAGCCACAGTTGAAAATCGGGATCGACGGCAGGAATCTCGCATCGGCCACCGATGGAATCGGCCGGTTCGTGCACAATGCGATCAAGGCTCTGGCGGCGCAGGGCGCAGACGTTGCGGTCTATGCGCCGGATGCGGTCAGCGCGGGCTACGACATTCCGCCTGGCGTTTCCGTGCGGCTTGCCGGCTTCAAGGGGCCTCTCGCCAGGACCTTCTGGGGACAGTCGGTGCTGCCTTCCTTGGCACGGCGCGACCGCGTGGAGGTTCTCTGGGGGCCTTCGCATCGGTTGCCTTTCGTGCTCCACAGCCGCATCGCGCGGGTGGTCACCATCCACGATCTCGTCTGGCTGCATGCCGCGCGGACCATGCGAACGCGAACCTGGATGGGCGACCGCCTGCTGATGAAGCCGGCGTTGCGGACCGCCGATGTCGTGGTCGCGGATTCGACGGCCACGGCGACCGCGCTGACGGCTGAATTTCCCTGGCTGAAATCGCCGGTGAGGACAGTCGCCCCGGGCACGGCCATGCTGCCGGCTCCCGGCGACGTTTCGAGCTTGGAGCCGCTCGGGATTACCAGGCCCTACGCGCTTTTTGTCGGCACGCTCGAGCCGCGGAAGAATCTCGCCAATCTGATAAGGGCCTATGGCCTGCTGCCAGCCGGCACGCGCGCAGGCTGCGATCTTGTCATCGTCGGCGGCAAGGGATGGAAACAGACGGGCCTGGCCGATCTCGTGCGCGGCAGCGGGCTCGAGACGAATATCAGGTTTACCGGCTTCGTCGACGACAGCGTGCTCGCCACGCTCTACGCGAATTGCCTTTTCCTGGCGATGCCGTCGCTCTATGAGGGGTTCGGCTTCCCGATCGTCGAGGCTCACTCCTTCGGCAAGCCGGTGCTGACGTCGAACACGTCGTCGATGCCGGAAGTCGCCGGAGACAATGCCGTCCTTGTCGACCCGAACGATCCGGCGGCCATCGCCGCGGCATTCGGCCGGCTCTCTACGGACACCGAGTTCCGCAACCGGATTGCCGCCGGCGCGCGCAGCAATGCCGGGCGCTTCACTTGGGAGAATCACGCCAAGGGCATGCTGCGAATCTTCGAGCAGGCCATCGGGCAAAGACGGAAGACCCTCGCTTGAAAGTCCTGCATTTCTTCAAGACATACTGGCCCGATACGTTCGGCGGGGTGGAACGGACTATCCATGCCATCGCCGAGAGCACGGCCCGGCACGGCGTCGAAACACAGGTGCTCTCGTTGAGCCGCGCGCCGGAAGAGAACACGCAACGCCTCGACGGGCATGCGGCCCACAAAGCCAGGCTGGATTTAGAGCTGGCATCGACCGGATTCTCGCGCGAGGTCTTTCGCAAGTTCGGCGCGCTCGCCCGGCAAGCCGACCTGGTCCACTACCACTTCCCATGGCCGTTCATGGATGTCGTGCATTTTCAGTCCCGCCACGGCAAGCCGGCTGTCGTCACCTATCATTCCGACATCGTCAAGCAGCGGCTCATCCTGCCCTTCTACCGGCCCTTGATGACGCGCTTCCTTCGGGATGTCGACGCAATCGTCGCGACATCGCCGAACTATCTGGAGTCCAGTCCTGTTCTCAGGACATTCAGGGCCAAATCGAAGGTCATCCCCATCGGCATCGACGAGGGCGCCTATCCGACGCCAAGCGAGGCCGACGACGCCTGGTGCCAGTCGACGGTCGCGGAGCCGTTCGTGCTGTTCGTCGGCGTCCTGCGCTATTACAAGGGGCTGGACGTCCTGATCCATGCCGCCGGTAACGTGCGGTGCAAGATCGTCATTGCCGGCTCTGGCCCGGTCGAGCGCGAACTCAGGCAACAGGCCGAGACGCTCGGCCGCCGCAACGTGATCTTCCTCGGCGAGATCGCCGAGCCGCGCAAGATGGCGCTGCTTCGCAACTGCCTCGGCTTCGTCTTCCCGTCGAATCAGAGGTCGGAGGCCTACGGTCTTTCGCTCGCCGAGGCGGCCATGTGCGGCAAGCCGATGATCTCCTGCGAGATCGGAACCGGCACGAGCTATGTCAACGAAGCCGGCCGGACGGGGCTCGTCGTTCCGCCGTCGGACCCGATACGGCTTGCCGAAGCGATCAACCGGCTGGTCGATCGGCCGACCGAGGCGGCGACCTGGGGACGGGCCGCGCGCGATCGCTACGTTCGCCTGTTCACCGCTGACAGGATGGGGAAATCCTATGCCGAGCTCTACCGTCAGCTCGAGAACCGCAAAGGTTGAACAGCAAGGCCGGCCTGCCCGGGCCCCAATGAGCAGCTTGTCATTTTACTATCGTACTATTGCCGATTGGGCACATGACACTTGGCAGATAGGTGTTCCCCAAAAAAACTCTGGCGATGCTTCTTTCTCCGCGCTAAGGCCATACCGGGTGACGAGGTTGGGGATTTGCAATCTGGAGTGGCGGCGGACGGTGGTCGGTCCGGCGCCGTTCTGGTAGTCGTATACCTGCGCCTGGAGTCCAGTACTACCCAATGACTGCCTATGTAGAAGCCGTATCGGGCATCACACCGAAGATGCGGCGCGCCATCATCATGGTTCAGGACCTCGTCATGGTCCTGGTCGCTGTGGCGCTCAGCCTCATCCTGTCGCAGTCGCGGCTTTCGTTCGACGCATTCTCCTCCGGCGGGCTGGCCTGCTGGGCGGTCATTGTGCTCGCCGCCCATCTCCTGTTTCGCTCCAGCGGCCTCTACAGCACCGTCTGGCGCTTCGCCTCCACGCCCGATTTCTTCAACATCCTGAAGGGCTGCGGCAGCCTGACGGTTGTTCTCTATCTGGCCTCGATTGCCTACCGCTCCTTCTTCCAGCCGGTCGCCGGCCTCAACGAGCGCCAGTTCATCGTCTTCTTCCTGGTTTCCTTCACCATCATCTCGGCGCCCAGGCTCTACTACCGCTTCCTGCGCGACGGCGCGTCCTGGCGCATCCTGCGCCGCGCCGCCGGCGATGCGCAGGTCAAGCAGGCGCTGTTCATCGGCCGGCTGAGCGAGGCCGACGTGATCGTCCGCTTCACCCGCACGGCCCAGCCTGCCGAATACGCCATCGCCGGCATCATGGCGACCGAGAGCGACGCACCGCTCGGCACGCAGATCCAGGGCGTTCCGGTCGTGGCGCTCAGGCCGCGCCTGGTCGAGGTGCTGGAGGAATATGTCAAGGGCACGGAAAACCTCGACCTCTTGATCTTCGGCAACGGCGTCGAGCGCGAGATCGAGGACTATGCCGAGCTGGTGCGCGTCGCCCGCCACAGCGGCATCGCCGTCGTCCAGTTCTCCGGCCTGTCGGAGCTGGGGCAGGGCGGCAAGCTGGTGCTCGATGCCGTCGAGATGGAAACCATCATGCGCCGTTCGGCGGTCGCCACCGACACCCAGCGCATCGGCGCCTTCGTCGGCGGCAAGCGCGTGCTGGTCACCGGCGGCGCCGGCTCCATCGGCCGCATCCTGGTCAAGCGCGCGCTGGAGCTCGGCGCCGAGGCCGTGCTGGTGGCCGACAATTCCGAGTTCGGCATTTTCCAGCTCGACCAGCTGATCGACGACGAGCACCGCGACCGGCTGACCAGCCGCATCGTCGACGTCACCGACCGGCCGCACATGATGCGCCTGGTCAGCGCCTTCAAGCCGGCCATCGTCTTCCACGCCGCAGCGCTGAAGCACGTGCCGCTGCTGGAGGATAACTGGGAAGCTGCGATCGAGACCAATGTCTTCGGCACGCTCGCCTGCGCCGAGGTCGCGGCCGCCTGCGGGGTGCCGCAATTCCTGCTCATTTCCAGCGACAAGGCGGTCGACCCGACCTCGGTGCTCGGCGTCACCAAGCGCGCGGCCGAGCAGATCGTCTCCTCGCTGCATGAAACGCACGCCGCGCGCCCCGGATTGCATGCGGGTGCCGCGAACGATGCCGGCCTCGCCCGTCGCCTGGGCGCGCCCTCCACAAAATTCATCGCCGTGCGCTTCGGCAATGTTTTCGGCTCAAACGGCTCGGTGGCGACCATCTTCCAGGCGCAGATCGAGACCGGCGGCCCGGTCACCATCACCGACCGGCGCATGACGCGCTATTTTATGACCGTGGCCGAGGCCGTCGACCTCGTCATCACGGCGGCCACTGACGCCGAGCAGCGCCAGGGCAGGGACGACTACGCCATCTACATGCTCGACATGGGCGAGCCGGTGCCGATCCTCGAAGTCGCCGAAACCATGATCCGCATGGCCGGCAAGAGCCCCTACACCGACATTCCGATCCGCTTCACCGGCATCAGGCCGGGCGAGAAGCTGCACGAGGCGCTGCATGGCGAGAACGAAGAGGTGGTCAAGCTCGACACGGCCAAGATCTTCGGCTTGAGGACCGACGTCGTCGACTGGGGAAGGATCGAGGCCGCGCTGCCGGCGCTGCAGGCCGCGATGCGCGACCAGGATAAAGCGGCGGCGCTTGCGATCCTGGCCGGGCTCTACCGCGCCGAGCGGGAGGTCGCCGGCGCGCGCGAGCAGGCGGTACCGAAAACCGCCGGGCAGATCGGTTAGACCCGTGCTTTGCGCCTGCCACCGGCCATTGAAGCCTTCTCGAACGTCCCGCAATTGAATGGTTCTGCAGCCGTGACCGGACAAGATCAGTGCGTGGCCGTTCTCATGGGCACGATGGATGACGCGGCGTTCATCGACGGATCTGACCCGTGACGGCAAAGCGCGCCTTCGACGTGATTGTCGCGGCGGTGATGCTGGCGCTGACCTCGCCTGTCGTGATCGCCGCCATGCTGGCCATACGCGCGACGTCGCCCGGACCGGCCATATTCTCGCAGGTCCGCGTCGGCAGGGGAGGCGCGCTCTTTGCCTGTCACAAGCTGCGCACGATGCATCGGGACACGCCGTCCCTGCCCACCCACGAGGCTCCGGCCAATTCGGTCACCGCGGTCGGCAGAGTGCTGCGCCGGAGCAAGATCGACGAGCTGCCGCAGCTCTGGAACGTACTCAAGGGCGAGATGAGCCTTGTCGGCCCCCGCCCATGCCTGCCGACGCAGACGGAACTGATCGGACACCGGCAGCGGCTCGGCGTGCTGTCGGCGCTTCCGGGCATCACCGGCCTCGCGCAGATTAAGGGCATCGACATGTCCGACCCAAAGCTCTGCGCCGAGACCGACGCCGTCTATCTGAAAGTCGCTTCGATCGGCCTGGACGTCAGGATTTTGCTGGGCACTTTCTACCGGGTTTGAGAGCTCCGGCGCGCCAATTCGCGAAGCCGGTCGACCGTGTCGGCTTCTGGCGTCCAGCCTCCCGATGCCAGCAGCGACGGATCGCAGATCTGCGTCGCGGTGAGCGCCCGCCATGAGGCCTGCTTGCCGAGCAGCGTCGCCGCCAGCCGCAGCGGCAGGGCCGGCACGGGAACAAGGCGCGGTGGACGGCCGAAACCCTGCCGGAACGCGGCGATGATCTCGCATATCGCAAGAGGCGCGGCGTTGCCGGCGACATAGGCCGGACGAAGCGGTCCGGGATGGCTGAGAAGATGCAGCACCGCGCCCGCGGCCGTTTCGGCCGAGACCAGCGAGCGCACGCCTGTCAGCGCGCCGGCCGGCAGCGGCAGGGCGCTGTCGGCCACCCGCATCAGCGCCGCCAGATTTCCCTTAATGCCCTCGCCATAGACGGGCGGCAGGCGCAGCGCCGTGGCATCGCCGCGGCCGGCGTAAGCCTCGAATATCGCGATCTCGCCTTCGCGCTTGGAGCGGCCATAGGCGCATTGCGGAGCAGGGGGCGTCGCCTCGTCGATGGTGCCGCTGAAGCCAGGGCCGGCCACGGCACGGATCGAGGAAAGATAGATAAAGCGCCCGCCGGCACATGCGGCTGCCGCCTTGGCCAGCCGCCCGGTCAGCGTCGCATTGGCGGCCCGGTAGTCGGCCTCGCCGGCGTTCCGCTCGTTGTTGAGCGCCGCGCAGTGGACGACATGCGTCACGTCGCGCATCAGCGCCAGGAAGGCTTCCTGGGGCGCGTCGGCGCCTGGCAGTGGAAGGGCATCGCCGGTCTCCGACAGTCGTTCCGGCTGCCGGGAAACAACGCGTACATCGAACCCGGCCTCGCGCAACCGGCTGACGACCTGGCGGCCGATCAGCCCCGTCGCGCCGGTGACCAGAACCTTCACGGTCGCCGGCCGGCGGCCGATGAGGCAGTAGGCGCGCTCTTGCCGGTCGGCGCCACCGTTCGTCCGCTGGCGAGATAAGTGCCGCAGATCAGGAACACCATCAGTGTCGCATCGAAAATGTCGTGGCCGACGATGACGCCGGTCATTCCGCCAATGACGTAGGTGATGACGGTGACGACGAGCATCGTCGCACCGAACCGCTCGACTGGGTCGGCGCTGCGGCGCGCCACCCGTGCCGCATTCCAGGCCGCGACCGCGAAGATCGCCGCCAGGGCCAGCGCGCCCAGCAGGCCGGCCTCGACCAGCGCGGAGAGAAAGCCGTTGTGGAAATGGCTGAAACCCTGGTCCATGCCGAACTGGTCGTGAAACCCCTGTTTCATCAGCGCCCGGCTGGCCGAGATGCCGTGGCCGAAAATCGGCATCTCATGAAATGCACGGAACCCGATCTCCCACATCGCCACGCGCAGGCCGAGCGCCGTCGAATGATCGCCCTTGGTGGTCAGTGCGTCCCAGTCGCTGAACAGGAAATCGGTGCGGTCCATGATGACCGGAAAGCCGATTGCCGCGACCACCAGGCATGCTGCGCCGGCTACCACCAGGATGCGTGTCAGATTGGCGCCGGCGAACCGGCGGCGGTTGATCAGCAGGATGGCGATTGCTGCGATCGGCAGCGCCAGCCAGATGATCCGTGAGCCGGAATAGACGATCGCCACTGCCCCCGCGAGCGCCGCTGCGGCCGGGAACCTCCAGCCCTTCACGATCCCCGACAGCGCGCCGGCAAGGCACATCATGGCGGCAAGGCAGGTCACCGTCGCGAACGGAATCGCATTTCCGGCGCCGCCCTCGGCCCTGATGCCGATCCAGTAATACTGGATGACGGCGATTGCCAGAGCAGCGAAACAGGCCGCGGCGCTTGCCAGCACGACGATGCGCGCAAGCGTGACCTTGTCCGTGATGCTCCAGGTCGAATAGGAGACCGGAAAGAACAGCAGGGTGATCAGCGGCAGGAAGTTTTTCAGGTCCGCCGCGAGCGCGCCGTTGACGATCGAAGCCAGCACCATGGCTGCGCAATAGGCATAGATCGCTGCCGTCATGGCGAGCATCGGCCGGTCGAGGTTGAACTGCCGCCGCCTGAGCGCGAGCAGAAAGACGGACCAGACCGCGCCACCGTTGAAGACGAAGCTCACCACTGACCCCAGCACAGGCGGCGAGAAGAAGCAGAGGATCGAGAAGTAGATGTTGATCTGTGTCGGCGTGAGGTGGCGCCGGAGCGATGAAAACGGGTTCAATGCCTTGCTTCGCAATCTTCCAGTTTGTGCGCGGACCCGCGGAGGCGGCGAAAACTGTCCTCGACCGATCCCCGTTTCCGTCGCGCCTCGCCCCGTTCCCGCGCCGGTATAGCGGCTGGTTCCGATCTCGGATAGGGCGGCCAGTTGATGTCCAGTCAAAAATCGGTGACGCTGACGAAAGCCCATGGAAGTCAATTCACCCGATCTGGGTAATAGGTTTTGCGTTGTGTTTCGGCTAGTCCGTCTGGCTGGGAGGATTTTTCACTTTCTCGGATCCACTTGGAAAATTCATTCCCGAACTGCAGCGCTTGGCGCGCGTCTTGCGTTGTTATGGGCAATGGCGATCTGCTAGAACGCCCGCGAGAAATGTCCAGGGCTTGACGGGCTGTTTGAGGGAACCGCGCCAATCGCCTGCAGCAAGGTCTGGCCGGCACGAAAGAACGCTCAACAGTCCATGAACATCGCGCTCACGCATCTGCAGCGGCTCGAGGCCGAATCCATCCACATCTTCCGTGAGGTTGCCGCCTCTTTCTCCAAGCCGGTGATGCTTTATTCGGTCGGCAAGGATTCCTCGGTGCTGATGCATCTGGCGATGAAGGCCTTCTATCCCGCCAAGCCGCCTTTTCCCTTCCTGCATGTCGACACGACCTGGAAGTTCCGCGAGATGATCGCCTTTCGCGATCAGATGGCGCAGAAGCTCGGCTTCGACCTGCTCGTCCATGTCAACCAGGATGGCGTTCGCGACAACATCAATCCCTTCGATCACGGCTCCAACACCCACACCCATGTGATGAAGACAGTGGCGCTGCGCCAGGCGCTCGACAAATACGGCTTCGACGCCGCCTTCGGCGGCGCGCGGCGCGACGAGGAGAAGTCGCGCGCCAAGGAGCGCATCTTCTCCTTCCGCAACGCGCAGCACGCCTGGGACCCGAAGAACCAGCGGCCGGAAATGTGGAAGATCTTCAACACCCGCATCGCGCCCGGCGAATCGATCCGCGTCTTCCCGCTGTCGAACTGGACCGAGCTCGACATCTGGCAGTACATCTTGCAGGAGAGCATCCCGATCGTGCCGCTCTATTTTGCCAAGGAGCGGCCGGTGGTCGAGCGCGACGGCATGCTCATCCTCAAGGACGACGACCGCATGCAACTGCGTCCCGGCGAGAGGGTCGAGAACCGTCTCGTGCGCTTCCGCACGCTGGGCTGCTATCCGCTGACGGGCGCCATTGAATCGGATGCCGACACGCTCGAAGCCATCGTCGGCGAGATGCTGACCGCCCGCACGTCCGAGCGCCAGGGCCGCCTCATCGACCGCGACGAGGCAGGCTCCATGGAAAAGAAGAAGCGCGAGGGGTATTTCTGAGCATGCGCCACATCATGGCCAAGAGCCTCGCCCCGACCGATTCGATCCGCGACTACATGGCCGCGCAGGAAAAGAAGTCGCTGCTGCGCTTCCTCACCTGCGGCTCGGTCGACGACGGCAAGTCGACACTGATCGGCCGGCTGCTTTCCGACACCAAGCAGATATTCGAGGATCAGCTCGCTGCGCTCGAGCGCGATTCGCGCAAGCACGGCACCACCGGCGACGACGTCGACTTCGCGCTCCTGGTCGACGGGCTGGAGGCCGAGCGCGAGCAGGGCATCACCATCGATGTCGCCTATCGTTTCTTCGCCACGCCGAAGCGCAAGTTCATTGTCGCCGACACGCCCGGGCACGAGCAGTATACGCGCAACATGGCGACCGGCGCTTCGACCGCCGATCTCGCCATCGTGCTGATCGACGCCCGCCAGGGCGTGCTGCGACAGACCAGGCGCCACTCGATCATCGCCTCGCTGCTCGGCATCCGCCACATCGTGCTTGCCGTCAACAAGATCGATCTCGTCGGCTTCGACAAGACTGCCTTCGACGACATCGTGGCGGACTACAGTGCGTTCGCCAAGGGACTAGGCTTCGAAAGCGTCGTGCCGATCCCGATATCGGCGCGCTATGGCGACAACGTCACCAACGGTTCGGAGCGCACGCCCTGGTATTGCGGGCCGTCGCTGATCGAGCATCTGGAAACCGTTTCGGTCGACGAGGCCGTCGTCGAGCTGCCGTTCCGCTTTCCGGTCCAGTATGTGAACCGCCCCAACCTCGATTTCCGCGGCTTTGCCGGCACCATTGCCTCGGGCACGGTTTCGCGAGGCGACGAGGTCGTAGTCGCCAAGTCGGGCAAGGCATCCCGCGTCAAGCGCATCGTTGCGCATGGCGGCGATCTCGAGCAGGCGGTTGCCGGCCAGGCGATCACGCTCGTCCTGGAGGACGAGGTCGAGGTGTCGCGTGGCAACATGCTGGTGTCGCCCTTGGCGCGGCCGCAGGTCGCGGACCAGTTCACCGCCAACATCGTCTGGTTCGACGAGCAGGCGCTACTGCCCGGCCGCTCCTACATCCTGCGCACTGAGACCGACCAGGTGAGCGCCACCGTCACCGACCTCAAATACCGCGTCAACGTCAACGATTTCGCACATGAGGCGGCGAAGTCGCTCGACCTCAACGAGGTCGGCGTCTGCAATCTGTCGACGCGGGCGCCGATCGCCTTCGATCCTTTTGCCGAGAACCGCACGACCGGCGCCTTCATCCTAATCGACCGCATCACTAACGCCACCGTCGGCGCCGGCATGATCCTGCATTCGCTGCGCCGCGCCGAGAATATCCATTGGCAGTCGCTCGACGTCGGCAGGCGCGGCCGCAGCGACCTGAAGAACCAGCGCCCGGCGGTGTTCTGGTTCACCGGCCTGTCCGGTTCCGGCAAGTCGACCATCGCAAACCTGTTCGAGAAGAAGCTGTTCGCGTCCGGCCGCCACACTTACATCCTCGACGGCGACAATGTCCGCCACGGCCTCAACCGCGATCTCGGCTTCACCGACGCCGACCGTGTGGAGAACATCCGCCGCGTCGCCGAGGTGGCGAAGCTGATGGCCGATGCCGGCTTGATCGTCATCGTCTCCTTCATCTCGCCTTTCAGCGCCGAGCGGCGCATGGCGCGCGAGCTGATGGCCGAGGGCGAATTCGTCGAGGTGTTCGTAGACACGCCCTTCGAGGAATGCGCCCGGCGCGATCCGAAGGGTCTTTACGCGCGCGCCTTGAGTGGCGAGATCAAGAATTTCACCGGTGTCGATTCACCTTATGAGGTGCCGGAGAAACCCGAAATCCACCTCAAGACTCTCGGCAGGACGCCTGAGGAGATGGCTGAAGCCCTCGAACACTGGCTGACTGAGCGCGACATTGCCCAAGAGCAGTATGACAATGGCGGCGGTATCTGACGACGAGGCGATGCTCGGGCTGTTCGAGCGCCTGGCGCTCGATGCCGGGCGCCAGGTGATGCGCGTCTTCCACGAGGGGTGCGCCGTCGACAGCAAGGCCGACTCCTCGCCGGTGACGGAAGCCGACCGCGAAAGCGAGAAGATCATCCTTGCCGGCCTGCGCGCCGCTTACCCGGACATCCCTTGCGTGGCCGAGGAGGAGGCTGCGGCGGGTATCGCCACGCCCGACCTCGATGGCGCCTTCTTCCTGATCGATCCGCTCGACGGCACCAAGGAATTCGTCAATCGCCGCACCGATTTCACCGTCAACATCGCGTTGGTCCGCCACGGCGTGCCGGAAGTCGGCGTCGTCTTTGCGCCTTGCATCGGGCGATTTTTTTCAGGCCGGCCGGGCAAGGCGGAGGCAATCGAGGTTGACGGCGATTACCGTATCGTCGGCCGCCGGCCGATTGCCGTGCGGGCAGGCGGCACACCGCTCGCCGTCGTCGCCAGCCGCTCGCATAACACGCCGGAGACCGAAGCCTTCATCCGCGATCTCGGCGCCGCCGAGATCGTCTCGGTAGGCTCGTCGCTGAAATTCTGCCTCGTAGCCGCCGCCGAGGCCGACGTCTATCCGCGCTTCGGCCGCACCATGGAATGGGACACCGCGGCCGGCGATGCGGTGCTGCGCGCCGCCGGCGGCATGACCTGCACGCTGGACGGTGAGCCGCTCGTCTACGGCAAGCGCAACCAGGCGAGCGACACCGATTTCGCCAATCCGCATTTCATTGCCAGCGGTAAAGTCGCCAGGCCAAGCTGATCATGAGCGTCGCTGGCCCGATCAACGACGGCGGGACCACATCGCTGAGATTGGTGACGACGATCAGACGTTGAGGCCCATCGCGGTCGCCCCAATCCTGCGCAGGTGCGGCGTCCTGTCCTCCAGGACTTCGCTTTATAGCGGGTCTAGGTAGCAGCGGCCACTTTCCTGACCGGGCCTATTGAGGCCTTCATCTCTCGTCACGTCAGAGAGGTAGCTTAAGCCCAATGCACTAAAGGCGTATCTACAATTTCCGCCGTATGTTGCAATTCCTGCTTTGATATTAGAGGCGATGGCCTATCTGGCATGTGCGGATGTGATGTTCCGAGATTGTCAGATTGCGACTAGGCGATCCTTCGACCCGCCAAGATATGCGTTCCAGATGTGATCCGAAAGCTTCCGACGATAGTCGAGTTGGGTGGAAAGCCCCTTGTATGAGGCACCACCGATGTGGAGCAAGGCGCCATCGAAGGTCTGGTAGCCTACCCTGTGACCATCGATGTCGATCAGGGTCTGCGTTTCGACAGCAAAGCCAACGTGCTCGGGCCGCAATTTCGAGTAGACAGGAGCCCAATTACCGCCGCCGGTGTCCATGCCATTTTCCATGGTCGGCCGGAAATCGATCATCTTGTTGCCGATGGCGGCGTATCGATAGAAGCAAAGTCCCGCCCAGAGGAACCAGCCCGGATCATCGGCAGGCTTTGTGAAGTAGTAGTTGCTTCCAGGAAAGCGTCGCCAACCGTAAGCTGCCCTGTGCCCAAGCCGCGCTCGAAGAGAGAAGGGTTCGATCGGCAAGCAGTCGTGATCGATGAACCCAAACGTTTCTGGCTCGAGGTACTGCACAATATTGTAGTAGACCCAGTTCATCGCGATACCGTGGGACCGGGCCGGATTGGCTTCAGGGTTTTTCGGAAGCTCCAGATAGGGAATGCCCCGCTTTGCGCAGATCTCTTGATGCGCTTTCCGGGCTGCGATCGACGAGGAATTGTCGACAACAACCAGCATCACATCGCTCGTGTAGGTGACCCATGCCTTGGTCAGAGCATCGACGACCCATGGGGTGTTGAATGCGACAGCAAAACAGAAGTTGGCACCACCCGTCTTTGCCTCCCGAGCAAAAGCGCGTCCACTCTCGACATCCCGCCCTCGAAAACGGCGATACACCAAGAGATCACGATATTGCAGCGTCGCCCAAACGAGGTGATTTCTGCGAATCGATCGCTCGATATGCTTCAGGTTGATCAATTCTCCGCAACACCCTCTGAAGCACTCTTTACGCCGCGGCGACCTGCGCGGAGTTCGACCCGATATAGTTGCGGATCGTCGCGATGATGCGGTCCTGGTCGGCTTCGCTGAGATAAGCGTGCATCGGCAGGCACAGAATCTGTTTCGGCAGCTTTTCCGAAACAGCAAGGCCCGTCGGCGTGCGCGGATAGTCGCGATAGGCGACCTGCTCGTGCAGCGGCTTCACATAATAGATGACGGACGGGATGCCCTTTTCGCCGAGATGGGCCTTCAGCCCGTCGCGCTTCGGTGTCTCGATGGCGTATTGCGCCCAGGCCGAGCGGCCGCCACTCAGATTGCGCGAGGCTTTGACGATGTCGCCAAGGCCCTTTGCGTACCGGTCGGCGACCACTTGCCGCGCCACCATTTCTTCCTCGAGGATGACGAGCTTTTCGATCAGGATCGCCGCCTGCAGCGTGTCGAGGCGCGAATTGATGCCGACGCGGATGTTGTCGTACTGCGTCTCGCCCTTGCCGTGGAAGGCGAAGGATCTGAGCTTGTCGGCCAGCGCATCGTCATTGGTGAACATCGCGCCGCCGTCGCCATAGCAGCCAAGGGGCTTCGCCGGGTAGAAGCTGGTCGAGCCGACATGGCCGAAGGCGCCGCACATCGTGCCGTCGGCGGAGCCGCCCATCGACTGCGCGGCGTCCTCGATCACCAGCAGCCCTTCGCGCTTGGCGATCGCCATGATCGCCTCGTAGTCGGCGGCAAGCCCGAACAGGTCGACCGGGATGATCGCTTTCGGCTTCAGGCGGCCTTCCTTCTTGATCATCTCGATCGCCGCCTCGAGGCTTGCGATGTCGATATTATAGGTGTCGGGATCGACATCGACGAAGACAGGCTCTGCCTTGGCGAGCGCCACCACTTCGGCCGTCGCGGCGAAGGTGAAGCTCGGCACGAATACGGCATCGCCCGGACCGATGCCGGCTCCAAACAGCGGCAGGAGCAGCGCATCGGTGCCGTTGGCGCAGGCCACGACATTCTTGACGCCGACATAAGCCGCGAGCTTTTTCTCGAATTCGGCGACCTGCGGACCGAGAATATAGCGGCCGTCTTCGACCACCTTGTCGATCGCGGCCTTCAGCCGGTCGCGGATTCGTTCGCGCTGCGCGCCAAGATCGATGAACTGCATGTCGGCCTCAAATGCTGCCAATAAACCGGCCCGCTGGTACCAGACTTGGCGCGGCTGAGAAAGGCGGCGGCGGGCAGGGCGAATTGCTGAAGTGTCGCAGCCCGTTACCGTGCTTGCCGGCGCCTCGTGCGAGGAGGCCGGAAATCCGGGCTTCGAAGGGCATTTTCGTCGCCCCTTATCGCGCTGTTCCGGCCGTTGGAAACATAAAGTGATCGTTTTGGCAGGGCCGTTGGCCCATCGGCACGGCCCGATCAGGCGATTTCGTGCCGCCAGGGCGGGTTGGCGCCGGCCCGCGAGACCGTCACCGCGGCTGCCTTGGCGCCGAGCTCCAGTGCCTTGCGGATCGCGTCTTCGGGCAGGCCGCCGATCGCCGCCTTGGTGAGCAGGCCCTGCTCGTGCAGAGAGGCGAGGATGCCGGCATTGAAGGTGTCGCCGGCGCCGACCGTGTCGACCACCTTCACCTTCTGCGGCACGACCGTGACCTTGTGTTCCCTGCTGTAGCCGACGGCGCCTTCGCTGCCATGGGTGACGACGATCAACTTCGGCCCACGATCGAGCCAGTTGCGCACGACGTCCTCATGCGAGCCCGCTTCGTCGAACCAGTTGAGGTCCTCGTCCGACAGCTTGACGATGTCGGCCATCGCCATCATCTCGCGGATGCGCCGCAGATGCTTGGCCTTGTCCGGGATGAAGTTCGGCCGGATGTTTGGGTCGAGCATCATCACCCGGCTCTTGTGTTCACGCCGCATGAATTCCTCATAAGCCGATCCCGCAGGCTCGGAGATCAGGCTGATGGCGCCGAACAGCATTGCCTCGATCTCTGCCCCAAGCTTCGGCAGGTCCTCGATGGTAAGCATGCGTCCGGCGGTGTTCTCGTCGTAGAAGGTGTAGGTCGCATGGCCGTTGGTGAGCCGCACGAAAGCGAGCGTCGTCGGCCGCGGCGAGGTGTGCGCATAGGTGGAACTCACCTTGCTCGCGCCCAGCGCCTCGCGCAGCTGACCGCCGAACAGATCTGACGAGAGGCCGGAAAAGAACGCTGCCGGCGCGCCGAGCCGCCCGAGCGCGACCGCCGTGTTGAACACCGCGCCGCCGACATAAGGCGCGAAGGCTGCTTCGCCTTCCGTGGTCGTGCGCGGCAGCATGTCGATCAAGGCTTCGCCACAGCAGAGGATCATGATGTCTGGCTTTCCGGCGGATGGATCACGCCTTTGCGGATGATGATGTTGGCGTAGAGCCTGGGTTCGCTGGTCGCGATGATCGCATGCGCGGCCTTGACGCGTGCATAGAAGTCGGGGCCGGCCAGCGCAACCACCTTGCGGCCCGGTACGCGTTTGGCGCAGACCGCTTCCATTTCATGATGCACGGGATCGGCCAGCGTCGGATCACCCTTGACAGAGGCGCGAAACAACGCCTCCGGCACCGCTTCGTCCACCGGCAGCACGCTGAGGATCGCATCGAGCACCGGAATGAGATGATGGCCGTCGGCGCGGATAAGCCGTCGCGCCTGCTCCTCGGCGGGATAATTGCCGTCGACGATGGCGATCTCATCGCCATGGCCCATGGCCCTGAGCGTCGCCAGAAGCTGGGGACCGAGCAGCGACGGAATGCCGATCAGCATGGGTCAGGCGCTCCTTGAGATCGTGGTCGATCCGATCAGGAAGCGCTCGGAAAGTGGCAGGCTGGCGCCGCCGAGTGCTCGCGCATGGATGCCGACGGTACCTTCGCGCACGAGCGGCAGCTTTAGGCCCTCGGCGTCTATTCCCGTGATTGCGTCCGTGACTGCATCGACGAGCCGCCGCCGCACGTCAAGCGGCATCCAGCCGTCGATAACCGCCGCTTCGAAATCGATGACCGAGGAGGCAGCGACGATGGCATAGGCAAGCGCCTGCGCGGCGTTGGCGATCCATTCGTCGAGTTCGGCGCCGATGTCGCCCCATTCGTGCGGTGAGGTCCAGAGATAGGAGCCGTCGATGCCCTTCGCGCTGAGCGCCTTTTCCAATATCGCGATCGAGGCGACGTCGATGAGCTGTGTCGGCTTGCCGTCCGGTCCCGGCACCGGCATCGAGCCTAGCGCGCCGGCGTTGCCGGTCGGGCCTCCGAACAGGCGGCCGTTGAGCACGATGCCGCCGCCGGCAAAGGCGCCGATATAGAAATAGACGAAGTCGCGCGCGCCGCCCGCTTGGCCGAAGACGAGCTCCGCTCCGCAGGCGGAGGTGGCGTCGTTCTGCAGATAGACTGGAAAGTCGCACTGCGACTGGATGTCGGCGCGGATGTCGCGGTGGCGCCATTCGTCCATGATCTCGCGTGGCGCGCCGGCGGTGTCGGCCCAGCTCCAGAGCTCGAACGGCATGGCGATGCCGAGCCCTGCAATGCGCTTGTCCTGCGCCGGGCTCAGCTCGCCGCGCATCTTCTTGATGCCGGCGGTGACGAACTCGACCGTCTCGCGCGGCGCCGGGTAGCGATAGGAATTGCGCAGCATCGAGCGCACATTGCCGAGGAAGTCGATCAGCACCAGTTCGGCGCTGCGGCGGCCGATCTTGAGGCCAATGAAGAAGGCGCCCTCCGGATTGATCGCCATCGGGATCGACGGCTGGCCGATCTTGCCGCGCAGCGGCGCCTGGCGGACAAGCAGCCTGTCTTCCTCCAACTCGCGCATGATGACGGACACAGTCTGCGCCGATAGTCCCGTCATGCGCGCAATGTCGGATTTGGCCAGGCTGCCATGCTGGCGCACGAGGGACAGCACGAGCCGTTCGTTATGGTCGCGCATGCCGCTCTGGTTGGTGCCGCGATGCAGGCGGCTCTCCCGAGCCTCGGGCGAACCGCGCCTCGCAATGCCGGTCTGCACCCTTTACCTCCCGTCAGTTTCCCCGCACTGCTTTTCGTTCAGAATGGGTGAACGGCGCAAGTCTGTCAATAATAAATAAGAGTGATTTAATTATTGACAGACGCCTCGGACTGGTGTCTTTTGGGGTAGCGTCCACGCTGGGAGAATGGTTGGATGCGCTTGAGACGCCGGGTTGGCCGGCGTCCGGAATGTTTCCATTGGGAGGAAATCGTGACCAAGAAATCGCTGCTGAAATCCACCGTGTTCGCGGCTGCCGGGCTGGGCTTGATGGCATTCGCCTCGTCCGCGTCGGCCGCCGGCGTCGGCGCCTGCCTGATCACCAAGACCGACACCAATCCCTTCTTCGTCAAGATGAAAGAGGGCGCCACCGCCAAGGCCAAGGAGCTCGGCGTCGACCTCAAGACCTATGCCGGCAAGATCGACGGCGACAGCGAGAGCCAGGTCGCGGCGATCGAAAGCTGCATCGCTGACGGCGCCAAGGGTATCCTGATCACCGCCTCCGATACCAAGGGCATCGTGCCGACGGTGAAGAAGGCGCGTGACGCCGGCCTGTTGGTGATCGCGCTCGACACGCCGCTCGATCCGATCGACGCCGCCGACGCAACCTTCGCCACCGATAATCTGGAGGCCGGCAAGCTGATCGGTGCCTGGGCCGCCGCCACGCTCGGCGACAAGGCCAAGGACGCCAAGATCGGCTTCCTCGATCTGACTCCCTCGCAGCCGACCGTGGACGTGTTGCGCGACCAGGGCTTCATGATGGGCTACGGCATCGACGTTAAGGACCCCAACAAGATCGGCGACGAGAACGATCCGCGCATCGTCGGCCATGACGTCACCAACGGTAACGAGGAAGGTGGCCGCAAGGCGATGGAGAACCTCCTGCAGAAGGACAACACCATCAACGTCATCCACACCATCAATGAGCCCGCCGCGGTCGGCGCTTACCAGGCGCTGAAGGCCGTCGGCCTCGAAAAGCAGGTGCTGATCGTCTCCGTCGACGGCGGCTGCCCGGGCGTGAAGTCGGTGACTGAAGGCGTGATCGGCGCCACCTCGCAGCAATACCCGCTGCAGATGGCCGCGCTCGGCATCGAGGCGATCGCCAAATACGCCAAGGATGGCACGAAGCCGAAGCCGACCGAAGGCAAGAACTTCTTCGACACCGGCGTCAATCTCGTGACCGACAAGCCTGCAAAAGGCGTGAAGTCCATCGACACGAAGGAAGGCCTGGCCAAGTGCTGGGGCTGATGGCTGCCTGACAGGCGCATAAACCTTGCGGCTGGGGGCTTGATCCCCGGCCGCATCGGGTGGACGATACATTTCGTAAGCGCTGATAAGCCCGGCGGCAGACCGGAATGCGTAAACGCGGCACGGAGCCATGACGAAGCTCCGTGAGACGGGAGGAGATATGTCGCAGATTCAGGAATTCGAGAAGGTTCTCTCGGGCAGCGACACCAGCGTTGCCGCCTTCGACGAGCACGGCAAGTCGTTCGTCAAGCGCGCCCAGCACTTCCTGCACTCCACACCGGCCGCGGTGCCGCTGATCGTGCTAGTGCTGTCGATCATCATCTTCGGCATCGCCATCGGTGGACGTTTCTTCTCGTCCTACACGCTGACGCTGATCCTGCAGCAGATCGCTATCGTCGGCATTCTAGGGGCCGCCCAGACACTAGTGATCCTGACCGCCGGCATCGATCTCTCGATCGGCGTGATCATGGTGATTTCAGCCGTGATCATGGGCAATTGCGCCATCACCTACGGGATGCCGACCCTTCTGGCGGTGATTGTGGGGCTTGCTGCCGGCGGCGCCTGCGGTCTGCTCAATGGCCTGCTGGTCGCTTACATGAAGCTGCCGCCCTTCATCGTGACGCTCGGCACGTGGAACATCGTTATGGCCACCAATTTCATCTATTCGGCCAATGAGACGATCCGCGACGCCGACGTCGATGCCCAGGCACCGCTGCTGCATCTTTTTGCGCTGAGCTTCAGGGTTGGTTCCGCGGTGCTGACGGCCGGGGTCATTGCCATGGTGCTGCTGGTACTGTTCCTGTGGTACGTGCTCAACCACACGGCCTGGGGCCGCCATGTCTACGCCGTCGGCGACGACCCCGAGGCGGCCAAGCTTTCCGGTATCCAGACCAAGACGGTGCTGGTGGCTGTCTACACGCTTGCCGGCCTGATCGCCGCCTTCGCGGCCTGGGTCTCGATCGGCCGCAACGGCTCGATCTCGCCGTCCGCCGCCGTCACCGACTACAATCTGCAGGCGATCACCGCAACGGTGATCGGCGGCATCTCGCTCTTCGGCGGCCGCGGCTCGATCCTCGGCACGCTGTTCGGCGCCATGATCGTCGGCGTCGTCTCGATGGGCCTCAATATGCTGGGCGCCGATCCGCAATGGAAAGTGCTGCTCACCGGCGTCCTGATCATCGGCGCCGTGGCGATCGACCAGTGGATCAGAAAGGTTTCGGTGTAACCATGACTGAGCAGGCTGTACTCACCGCGCGCGGTCTTACCAAGCGCTATGGCCGCGTGACCGCGCTCAACAACTGCGACTTCGATCTCTATCCGGGCGAGATCCTGGCGGTGATCGGCGACAACGGCGCCGGCAAGTCGACGCTGATCAAGGCGATCTCCGGCGCCGTGCACCCCGACGAGGGGATGATCGAGCTGGACGGCAAGCAGGTACACTTCAAGTCGCCCATCGAGGCCCGCGAGGCAGGCATCGAGACCGTCTATCAGAACCTTGCGCTGTCGCCGGCGCTGTCGATCGCCGACAACATGTTCCTCGGTCGCGAGATCAGGAAGCCCGGCCCGCTTGGCAGCTGGTTCCGCATGCTCGACCGGCCGGCGATGGAAAAGCGCGCCCGCGACAAGCTCACCGAACTCGGCCTGATGACCATCCAGAACATCAGCCAGGCGGTGGAAACGCTCTCGGGCGGCCAGCGTCAGGGCGTCGCCGTGGCGCGCGCCGCAGCCTTCGGCTCGAAGGTGGTAATCATGGACGAGCCGACGGCAGCACTTGGCGTCAAGGAAAGCCGGCGTGTGCTGGAACTGATCCTCGACGTCAAGAAGCGCGGCCTGCCCATCGTGCTCATCTCGCACAACATGCCGCATGTCTTCGAGGTCGCCGACCGCATCCATATCCACCGGCTTGGACGGCGTCTCTGCGTCGTCGATCCCAAGCAGATTTCCATGTCGGATGCCGTGGCGCTGATGACCGGCGCCAAGAAGCCGCCGGAAGACGCGCTCGCGGCCTGATCTCCGTCCACAACGGTAAATTGCGGCTGGGTACCCGATGGACATCACTGCCTAAATCGATTTAGAACATGCTGCAGTGCGGCAAAGTGGGTAGGAGAAGCGGTGAAAGCCGGTATGATCAGGCCAACCCAACGAGAGGCACCATGACACCCGCGATGACGATCGAAGCCCCCGCTCTCGACCTTCCCGATCCCAAGACGCTTGCCGAAGAAGTCTTGATGTCGCTGAAATACCGGCTCGGCAAGGACACCACGGTCGCCACGCCCTATGACTGGCTGACCGCGTCGATCAAGGTGGTGCGCGACCGCATCGTCGATAACTGGATCCAGGCGACCAAAGAAGCCTACGACCAGCAGGAAAAGCGCGTCTATTACCTCTCGCTCGAATTCCTCATCGGGCGCCTGATGCGCGACGCCTTCTCCAATCTCGGCCTTATGGAGAGCATGCGCGAGGCGCTGGCCTCGCTCGGCGTCGATCTCGACCTCATCGCCGGCCTCGAGCCGGATGCCGCTCTCGGCAATGGCGGCCTTGGCCGGCTCGCCGCCTGCTTCATGGAGAGCATGGCGACCGTCGATATCCCGGCCCACGGCTATGGCATCCGCTATGCCAACGGCATGTTCCGCCAGGAGATCCATGACGGCTGGCAGATCGAATTGCCGGAGACCTGGCTCGACCACGGCAACCCTTGGGAGTTCGAGCGGCGCGAGCGTTCCTTCGAGGTCGGCTTCGGTGGCTCGGTGGAATCGATCACCTCCAAGGACGGCCGGCTCGAACGCCATGTCTGGAAGCCGACCGAGCATGTGCTGGCAGTCGCCTACGACACGCCGGTCGCTGGCTGGCGCGCCAGGCGTGTCAACACGCTGCGGCTCTGGTCCGGCATGCCGATCGACCCGATCCTGCTCGACAAGTTCAATGCCGGCGACCACATCGGCGCGCTCGCCGAAAGCAACAAGGCCGACGCGCTTTCGCGCGTGCTCTATCCCGCCGATTCGCACATGGCCGGGCAGGAGCTAAGGCTGAGGCAGGAATATTTCTTCTCGACCGCCTCGCTGCAGGACATCGTCCAGCGCCATCTCAGCCAATATGGCGACCTGAAATCGCTGCCCGACAAGGCGGCGATCCACCTGAACGACACCCATCCGGCGGTCGCCGTGCCGGAGCTGATGCGGCTCTTGATGGATGTCCACGGCATGGATTTCGACCTCGCCTGGGGCATCACCAAGCGCACTTTCGCCTACACCAACCACACGCTTCTGCCCGAGGCGCTGGAAAGCTGGCCGGTGCCGCTCTTCGAGCGGCTTTTGCCGCGCCACATGCAGATCGTCTATGCCATCAACGCCGAGGTACTGCTCGAGGCCCGCGCCACCAACCAGTTCTCGGGCGAGCAGATCGCCCGCATCTCGCTGATCCAGGAAAACGGCGACCGCCGCGTGCGCATGGGCAATCTCGCCTTCGTCGGCTCGCATTCGATCAACGGCGTCTCGGCGCTGCACACCGAGCTGATGAAGGAGACGGTGTTCGCCGATCTCCACAAGCTCTACCCGGACCGCATCAACAACAAGACCAACGGCATCACGCCGCGGCGCTGGCTGATCCAGTGCAATCCCGGCCTGACTGCGCTCGCGCGCGAGGCGATCGGCGACCGCTTCATGGACGACATCGAGGCGATCAAGGATCTCGATCCTCTCGCCGACGATGCCGCCTTCCGCGAGAAGTTCGCCGCCGTGAAGCGGCAGAACAAGGTAAGGCTCGCGAACCTCGTCGCCGATCGGCTCGGCATCAGGCTCGATCCTTCGGCGCTGTTCGACATCCAGGTCAAGCGCATCCACGAATACAAGCGCCAGCTGCTCAACATCCTGGAAGCGATCGCACTTTACGACCAGATCCGCTCGCATCCCGAGAGGGACTGGATGCCGCGGGTGAAATTCTTCGGCGGCAAGGCGGCGCCGAGCTACCACAACGCCAAGCTGATCATCAAACTGGCCAATGATGTCGCCAGGGTCATCAATCGCGATCCGGCGGTGCGCGGCCTGCTGAAAATGGTGTTCGTGCCGAACTACAATGTCAGCCTGGCCGAGCTGATGATGCCGGCAGCCGATCTCTCCGAGCAGATCTCGACCGCCGGCATGGAGGCTTCCGGCACCGGCAACATGAAGTTTGCGCTCAACGGCGCCTTGACCATCGGCACGCTCGACGGCGCCAATGTCGAGATCAAGGAGCACGTCGGCGACGATAACATCTTCATCTTCGGCCTCACCACCGCCGAGGTCGCCGAGCGGCGCAAGAACGGCTACGACCCGCGCGGCGTGATCGAGGCTTCGCCGGAGCTGTCGCAAGCGGTGGCGGCGATCTCGTCCGGCGTCTTCTCGCCCGACGATCCCAACCGCTACCGCGATCTGATGAACGGGCTCTACCGGAGCGACTGGTTCATGGTGGCAGCCGATTTCGATTCCTACGCCGCCTGCCAGCGCGAGGTCGACAACGTCTGGCGCAACAGTCCCGACTGGTACGCGCGCGCCATCCGCAACGTCGCCCGCGTCGGCTGGTTCTCGTCCGATCGCACCATTCGCCAATATGCGAAAGAAATCTGGAACGTACCCGTCTGATGTGATTGCATGAGGCCACGAACGATGTGGCTCCGGTGCATGCCGCCCAAAAGTGCAGAACGGTTTTGGGATTACGGCATGCACCAAAACTAGACGTGCATGCCGCCCAAAAGTGCAGAGCGGTTTTGGGATTACGGCATGCACCAAAACTAGACGTGCATGCCGCCCAAAAGTGCACAGCGGTTTTGGGATTACGGCATGCACCAAAACTAGAACGGTGCATGCCGCCCAAAAGTGCACAGCGGTTTTGGGATTACGGCATGCATCCAAACAAAAGGTGCCCGGGGAGGGCGACCGCCTGATGAGGAAGCCGCGCGCGACCGCCGCGACAAGCGGGCCGGACGGATTGGTGCCAGCCGGCGATGTCGCGGCGATTGTCGCCGGAACGCATGGCGATCCCTTTGCGATCCTTGGCGTGCATGAAGCCGGCAAGGGTTTCGTCGCCCGCTGCTTCGTGCCGGATGCCGAATTCGTCACCGCCTACACGCTGACCGGCAAGGAGGTCGGCGAACTCGCCCGCACCAACGATGCCGGCTTCTTCGAGGGCAGGCTTTCGATCCGCAAGCGCCAGCCGCTGCGCTATCACGCCAGAAATGCCGGCGGCGACTGGTGGCTGACCGACCCTTATTCCTTCGGCCCGGTGCTCGGCCCGATGGACGACTACTATATGGCCGAGGGCTCGCACCTGAGGCTCTTCGACAAGCTCGGCGCCCATATCGTCGAGCATGAGGGTGCCACCGGCGTGCACTTCGCCGTCTGGGCGCCGAACGCCAGACGCGTCTCGGTGGTGGGCAATTTCAACGAGTGGGACGGCCGCCGGCACACCATGCGCGTGCGCAAGGATACCGGCATCTGGGAACTGTTCATTCCGGACCTCGGCTCCGGCCGGCCCTACAAGTTCGAGATCATCGGTCCCGATGGCGTGCGTCTGCCGCTCAAGGCCGATCCGTTCGCTTTCGAATCCGAACTGCGTCCGGCGACCGCATCGGTGACGGCGCCGCCGATGGCGCATCAATGGGGCGATGAGGCGCACCGCAGCTTCTGGCAGAAGGCCGATCCCAGGCGCGAGGCGATCTCGATCTACGAGGTCCATGCCGGCTCATGGCAGCGCCGCGACGACGGCACTTTCCTCACCTGGGACGAGCTCGCCGCGCGGCTGATCCCATACGTGGTCGACACCGGCTTCACCCATATCGAGTTCCTGCCGATCTCCGAGCATCCTTACGACCCGTCCTGGGGCTACCAGACCACCGGCCTCTACGCGCCGACCGCCCGCTTCGGCGATCCTGAGGGCTTCGCCCGCTTCGTCGATGGCGCACATCGCGCTGGCGTCGGCGTCATCCTCGACTGGGTGCCGGCGCATTTTCCCGTCGACGTGCATGGGCTGGTGCAATTCGACGGCACCGCGCTCTACGAGCATGCCGATCCGCGCCAGGGCTTCCACCCCGACTGGAACACCGCGATCTACAATTTCGGCCGCCGCGAAGTGGCTTCGTTCCTCGTCAACAACGCGCTGTTCTGGGCCGAGAAATACCATGTCGACGGCCTGCGCGTCGATGCGGTCGCCTCGATGCTCTACCTCGACTATTCGCGCAAGGCCGGCGAGTGGATCCCCAACGAGCAGGGCGGGCGTGAGAACTTGCAGGCCGTCAGTTTCCTGCAGCGAATGAACAAGGAGCTCTACGGCCATCATCCCGGCGTGATGACGATCGCCGAGGAATCGACATCATGGCCAAAGGTCTCGCGCCCGGTGCATGAAGGCGGGCTCGGCTTCGGCTTCAAATGGAACATGGGCTTCATGCACGACACGCTGGAGTACCTCTCCAAGGAGCCGGTCTACCGCAAATACCACCACAACGAAGTCACCTTCGGCCTGATCTACGCCTTCTCCGAGAATTTCGTGCTGCCGCTCTCCCATGACGAGGTCGTGCACGGCAAGGGCACGCTGCTTCACAAGATGGCCGGCGACGACTGGCAGAAATTCGCGACGCTGCGTGCCTACTACGCCTTCATGTGGGGATATCCCGGCAAGAAGCTCCTGTTCATGGGTCAGGAATTCGCCCAGCGTCGCGAGTGGAGCGAGGCGCGCGCGCTCGACTGGAACCTGATGGACCACGCCCCGCATCGCGGCGTTTGGCAGGTGGTGCGCGACTTGAACTACCTCTACCGCTCGCGCCCGGCGCTGCATGCGCGCGACTGCGAGCCGGAAGGCTTCTCCTGGCTGATCGTCGACGATCGCGACAACTCGGTCTTTGCCTGGCTGCGCAGCGCGCCGGGTGGCAATTCGATCGCCGTCATCTCCAATTTCACGCCGGTGCCGCGCGAGGACTATCGCGTGCCGCTGCCGCATGCGGGAGAGTGGCGCGAGATCATGAACACCGACGCCGCCGTCTATGGCGGCTCAGGCCTGGGCAATGTCGGCATGGTCGCGGCAAGCGGGGACGGGGGCGGCGCATCGGCGACGATGCTGCTGCCGCCGCTGTCGACGATTATGCTGGAATTCGTCGCGGACTAAAGCAGATGATATCTCACTCTGCTCAATCAATGTTCCGGGCAGCTCACGAGGGAGGCAGACAATGGCAGAGATCAAGAGAACCCAGCCGCTGGCACGCGATGCCATGGCCTATGTGCTGGCCGGCGGCCGCGGCAGTCGCCTCAAGGAGTTGACCGACCGGCGCGCCAAGCCCGCAGTCTATTTCGGCGGCAAGACGCGCATCATCGATTTCGCGCTGTCCAATGCGCTCAACTCCGGCATCCGCCGCCTCGGCGTCGCCACCCAGTACAAGGCGCATTCGCTGATCCGCCACCTGCAGCGCGGCTGGAACTTCCTGCGGCCCGAGCGAAACGAGAGTTTCGACATCCTGCCCGCCTCTCAGCGCGTCTCGGAAACCCAGTGGTATGAGGGCACGGCCGACGCCGTCTACCAGAACATAGACATCATCGAAGCCTACGGCCCCGAATACATGGTCATCCTCGCCGGCGACCACATCTACAAGATGGACTACGAGCTGATGCTGCGCCAGCATGTCGATGCCGGCGCCGACGTCACCGTCGGCTGTCTCGAAGTGCCGCGCATGGAGGCGACCGGCTTCGGCGTGATGCATGTCGACAAGAAGGACACCATCATCTCCTTCATCGAAAAGCCGGCCGATCCTCCAGGCATTCCGGACAAGCCGGACTACGCGCTGGCCTCGATGGGCATCTACGTCTTCAAGACCAAGTTCCTGATGGAGCAGCTTCGCCGCGACGCGGCCGAACCCGGTTCCAGCCGCGACTTCGGCAAGGACATCATCCCCTATATCGTCCAGCATGGTAAGGCGATCGCCCACCGCTTCGCCAAATCCTGCGTACGCTCCTCGCATGAGGCCGAGCCCTATTGGCGCGATGTCGGAACCGTCGACGCCTATTGGGAAGCCAATATCGACCTCACCGATGTCACACCCGAGCTCGACCTCTACGATCGCGACTGGCCGATCTGGACCTATGCCGAATTGAAGCCGCCGGCCAAGTTCGTGCATGACGAGGACGGCCGCCGCGGCGAGGCGATCTCCTCGCTGGTGTCCGGCGACTGCATCATTTCCGGCGCCTCGCTGCGCCGCAGCCTGATCTTCACCGGCGCCCGCATTAATTCCTATTCGAAGCTCGAGGAAGTGGTGATGCTGCCCGACGTCCAGGTCGGCCGCAATGCGCGCTTGAAGCGCGTCGTCATCGACCACGGCGTCCACATTCCGGAAGGGCTGGTGGTGGGCGAGGATCCAGAACTTGACGTCAAGCGCTTCCGTGTCTCGGAAAAGGGCATCTGCCTGATCACGCAAGACATGATCAACAAG
>LM655190.1:0-3269 GCA_000824825.2 Mesorhizobium sp. ORS 3324 | reverse complement strand
GATCAACAAGCTGTCAACCTGATAAGGTTGATCAGCAAGTTTGTCAGTCTGCTGTCGCTTTAAGCTCGGAATGTGAATCGCATGCAGGTCCTGTCGGTCACGCCCGAAATCTTCCCGCTGATCAAGACCGGCGGGCTCGCCGACGTGACCGGCGCGCTGCCGATCGCGCTCGCCGGCAAGGGCGTGGCGATGCGCACGCTGGTTCCCGGCTATCCGGTGGTGATGGATGCCTTCAAGAAAAAGAAGGCCGTCTACCAGTATCCGCTGCTGCAGGGCGGCAAGGCCTCGGTCCATGCCGTCAAGGTCGGCGAGCTCGACCTCTTCGTGCTCGACGCGCCGCATTTGTTCGACCGCCAGGGCGGACCCTATGGCACCGTCTCCGGCTCCGACTGGCCGGACAACTGGCGGCGCTTCGCGGCGCTGAGCCAGGCCGGCGGCGACATCGCCGGCGGCGCCATCTCGGGCTACCAGCCCGACATCGTGCACGCCCATGACTGGCAGTCGGCGATGACGCTTGCCTATATGCGCTACGGCAAGGCGGTCGGCGTGCCTTCGCTGATCACCGTGCACAACCTTGCCTTCCAGGGTCAGTTCGGCGCCGGCATCTTCGGCGAGCTCGGCCTGCCGGGCGTGGCGATGCAGCTCGACGGCGTCGAATATTATGGCGGCGTCGGCTTTCTCAAGGCGGGTCTGCAGGCCGCCTGGGCGATCACCACGGTGAGCCCGACCTATGCGCAGGAGATCCGCTCGCCGGAATTCGGCATGGGCCTCGACGGCCTGATCAACATGCGCGCCGTCGACCTCTACGGCATCGTCAACGGCATCGATGTCGATATCTGGAACCCGGCGACCGACAAGCATCTGGTCGCCAACTACTCGGCCGAGACGCTTGAGGCCCGCGGCCTCAATCGCAAGGCCGTCGAGGATCGCTTCAGCCTCGAGCCCGACGACAGCCCGATCGTCTGCGTCGTCAGCAGACTGACCTGGCAGAAGGGTATGGACATATTGGCCGCGGTCGTCGACGGTGTCGTTCAGCGTGGGGCACGGCTGGCGGTCCTGGGCTCGGGCGATGCCGGCCTGGAAGGCTCGCTGCTCGCCGCCGCCGCGCGGCATCGCGGCCGCGTCGGCGTCGTCATCGGCTATGACGAGGCGCTCTCCCACATCATGCAGGGCGGCTGCGATGCCATCGTCATCCCGTCGCGCTTCGAGCCCTGTGGGCTGACACAGCTCTATGGACTGCGCTATGGTTGCGTGCCGGTCGTCGCCCGTACCGGCGGCCTCGCCGACACCATCATCGACGCCAACGAGGCGGCACTTTCGGCGGGCGTCGCAACCGGCTTCCAGTTCGCGCCGAACAATGGCGGCGCGCTGCTGCATGCCATCCGCCGGCTGGTAGAGGCGCATGCCAGGCCCGCGACCTGGGCCGCGATCCAGCGCCAGGGCATGAAGGCCGATGTCTCCTGGGACAAGAGCGCCGAGAAATATGTCGAACTCTATCGCTTGCTGCTTTCGAAAAGGGCTGCCTGAGGCATGATCAAGACTGTCCCCACCAAACCATATACAGACCAGAAGCCCGGCACCTCCGGCCTGCGCAAGAAGGTGCCCGTCTTCCAGCAGGAGCACTATGCCGAGAACTTCATCCAGTCGATCTTCGACGCGCTGGAAGGTTTCGAGGGCAAGACGCTGGTGATCGGCGGCGACGGCCGCTTCTACAACCGCGAGGTCATCCAGAAGGCCATCGCCATGGCCGCCGCCAACGGCTTCGGCAAGGTGATGGTCGGCCAGGGCGGCATCCTGTCGACGCCCGCCGCCTCCAACATCATCCGCAAATACAAGACTTTCGGCGGCATCATCCTGTCGGCCAGCCACAATCCGGGCGGGCCGCATGAGGATTTCGGCATCAAGTACAATGCCAGCAATGGCGGTCCGGCGCCGGAGAAGATCACCGACGCGATCTTCGAAAAGACGAAGACGATCTCGAGCTTCAAGATTGCCGATATCGGCCCGGTCGACATAGACACGATCGGCACCTTCAAGGCCGGCGGCATGGCGGTCGAGGTCTTCGACCCGGTCAAGGACTATGCCGAGCTGATGGAAAGCCTGTTCGACTTCGACGCCATCCGCGCCAACTTCAAATACGGCTTCCGCATGCGTTTCGACGCCATGCATGCGGTGACGGGTCCCTACGCCAAGGAGATCCTCGAGCGCCGCCTCGGCGCGCCGAACGGCACCTGCCGCAACTTCAAGCCGCTGCCGGATTTCGGCGGCCATCACCCCGATCCGAACCTGGTGCATGCAAAACATCTCTATGACGAGATGATGGGTCCGGACGCGCCGGATTTCGGCGCCGCCTCGGACGGCGACGGCGACCGCAACCTGATCATCGGCAAGGGCATCTTCGTGACCCCGTCCGATTCGGTGGCGATGCTTGCCGCCAACGCGCATCTGGCGCCTGGCTACAAGGAAGGCCTGAAGGGCATCGCGCGCTCGATGCCGACCAGCGGTGCTGCCGACCGCGTCGCCGAAAAGCTTGGCATCGGCATCTATGAGACGCCGACGGGGTGGAAGTTCTTCGGCAATCTGCTCGATGCCGGCATGGCGACGATCTGCGGCGAGGAAAGCGCCGGCACCGGCTCCAACCACGTGCGCGAGAAGGATGGGCTGTGGGCCGTTCTTTTGTGGCTCAACATCCTTGCCGTGCGCGGCGAGAGCTGCAAGGAGATCGTGACCAAGCACTGGGAGACCTACGGCCGCAACTACTATTCGCGCCACGATTATGAGGAGGTCGAGACTGAGCGCGCCAACAAGCTGGTTGATGAACTGCGTGCCAAGCTCGGCTCGCTGCCCGGCACCAGCGTGCGTGGCATGACAATCGCAAGCGCCGACGACTTCGCCTATCACGATCCGGTCGACGGCTCGGTGAGCAAGAACCAGGGCATCCGGATCCTGTTTGAGGGCGGATCGCGCGTCGTCTTCCGCCTTTCCGGCACCGGTACTTCCGGAGCGACGCTGCGCATCTATATCGAGCGCTACGAGCCGGATAAGGCGAGACACGACCTCGACACGCAAGAAGCGCTCGCGGACCTGATCGCCGCCGCCGACGACATCGCCGGCATTAAGAGCCACACCGGCCGCGACAAGCCGAGCGTGATTACTTGAAGCTGGTCGAGAAGGCTTCTCCTTCTCTCACAAGCGTGTTTGGACCGGGGACATCGCGAACAGGTGTGCGAGGACATCGCGAACAGTTTTGCATGCTATCGAGCCAAGGT
>LM655189.1:188207-222576 GCA_000824825.2 Mesorhizobium sp. ORS 3324 | reverse complement strand
CTTCGCCCGCTCGAGGTCGCCAAGCTGCGCCATCGCGATGCCGCGCAGCGCCAGCGCCGGCGCGTCGTCGCGCAGCGCGACGCGCTTCAGCGCGCCGAGCGGATCACCCGCGGCGAGCGCGCGGCCTGCGGCGGTAATCAGCGAGTCCATTCAAAGCTCGCCTCAAGGGCCGCCGGATCAAATCGCGTCACACTTGTAACTCTCACCATCGCGCCGTCCGGCCCTATGTCTGTCCGCGTCACCCTCAACCAACCGAAAGAACGGGACAAGAGCAATGACCCAGCACATGAAGACACCGCCGGTCGTTTCGCAAGAAGCGTGGGAAGGCGCCCACGCGGAGATGCTCGTCAAGGAGAAGGCCCTGACCCGCGCCCGCGACGCGCTGGCCGCCGAACGCCGCCGCATGCCGTGGATGCTTGTCGAGAAGGACTATGTCTTCGAAGGGCCGAACGGCAAGGCAAGCCTGCTCGACCTCTTCGAGGGCCGCCGCCAGCTCATCATCTACCGCGCCTTTTTCGAGCCCGGCGTCTATGGCTGGCCGGAGCACGCCTGCCGCGGCTGCTCGCTTGGCGCCGACATGGTCGGCAACCTCGCCCATCTCAACGCCCGCGACACCACGCTTGCCTATGCCTCGCGTGCGCCGCAGTGGGACATTCAGCGGCTGAAGAAGCGGATGGACTGGAAGATGCCCTGGTACACCATCACCGACAGCTGGGACAAGGATTTCGGCGTCGACGAATGGCACGGCCACAACGTCTTCATCCACGACGGCGGCCGCATCTACCGCACCTACTTCATCAACAACCGCGGCGACGAGGCGTTCGGCACCGTCTGGAGCTATCTCGACGTCACCCCGCTCGGCCGCCAGGAGGTGTGGGAGGATTCGCCCGAAGGCTATCCGCAGACCCAGACCTACAAGTGGTGGAACTGGCACGACAATTATGAGGAAGGCGCCGCCCCCGACCAGAGATGGGTCGAGGTGTCGGATGCCGGCGAAGCGGCGTTCCGCAACAAGAGCGCCTGAGCGCGAAGCGACTCTGGCGGCGCCGCCTGCGCCGCCAGAGCCGAATGCCCGAAGCCCGGCCATTTGGAAGGTGAATGAGATGAACACCGAAAACCCAGACGTCGCCATCGAAGCGGCGAACGCCCCTCGCCCGTCCGGTTTGGGCTTCGGCCTCGCCGACTGGCTCAGCCTCGCCGCAGCGCCGACCTTCGCGACGATGGCACTGCTCACGGTCGCCTATGGCGGCCAGGACATGATGTGCATGTCCGGACCTGGGGCTTTCGTGCTGAGCGGCATGGTTCCGATGTATCTGCTGATGGCGGCGTTTCACCTTGCGCCATGGCTGCGGCTGGCGGCGCGGTGGGGATAGGTGAAACAGCGGAGTGGCGCGTCCGTTCACAGCACCTGTAACCCCCAGACTGAAGGAGACTGACAATGCAACACGCTGTTGTTTCACGCGATGACTGGCTAACCGCCCGCCGGGACCTCCTCAGGGCGGAGAAGGAACTCACTCGCCTTCGCGACAAGGTCGCCCGGAAGCGACTCGCCCTGCCATGGGTGCGCATCGACAAGGAATACGTGTTCGACACGCTAGATGGCCCGCGCTCGCTCGCCGATCTCTTCGACGGCCGATCGCAACTCCTGGTGCAACATTTCATGCTCGCGCCGGGATGGAAGGAAGGCTGCCAGAGCTGCTCCTTCATGGCCGATCACACCGACGGCATGAACATGCATCTGGCGAATCACGATGTCACCATGATCGCCGTCTCGCGCGCGCCGCTCGCCGAGATCGAGCGCTACCGCAAGCGCATGGGTTGGCAGTTCAAATGGGTGTCGTCCTTCGGCGACGACTTCAACTACGACTTCCGCGTCAGCTTCACACCCGAGGAAATCGCCAGTGGGCACATCGACTATAATTTCGGTGAGTGGTCGGGGACTGGCGAGGAATGGCCCGGCGTCAGCGCCTTTTTCAAGGACGAGGCGGGAGATATCTTCCGCACCTACTCCACCTACGGGCGCGGCGTTGAGGTGATGATGGGCACATACAATATGCTCGACCTCGCTCCGAAGGGTCGCAACGAAGCCGAGGGAATGGACTGGGTGCGCCGTCACGATCGCTACGAGTAGCCATCCGCATTGCCTTCCGCATCCGCTCGCTCAATAGTCGGGCCGATGTTGCAGGCGATTGCGAGTCACTGGTCGGAGCTTATCCTTCTGCTGTCCCTGGCGATGGCGGTCGTCGGTATCGTGCACGCCATCATGACGAAGGAGGATGTGCGCGCCGCCACCGGCTGGGTGGGCGTGATGCTTTTGTCGCCTTTCCTTGGCGCGATCATCTACGCCATCGCCGGCATCAACCGCATCCGCCGCGCGACGATCAGCGCGCTGCGGCCCGTGACCGGCGAGGCGGCCGAGGCAAGGCACGACCGCGACGTCGCCATGGAGGCCTTGATCGACGCCCAATACGGCCAGCGCTTCATCGGGCTGAAGACGCTGGGCGACAGGGTGGCGCGGCGGCCGCTGACTTCCGGAAACACGATCGCCGTGCTCGAAACCGGCGACGAGGCCTATGCCGCGATGTGCCGGGCGATCGACGGCGCGCAAAGAAGCGTGCTTCTCGAAACCTACATCTTCGACAATGACGCCGTCGGGCAGATGTTCGTGCAGTCACTCTCCGGCGCGGTCAGACGCGGCGTGACTGCCCGCGTGCTGATCGACGCCGTCGGCGTGCGCTATTCGGTGCCCAGCGTTCTCCATCAGCTGAGGGAGGCCAACGTCGCCGTCGAGCTCTTCAACGGCAAGATCGTCATGGGTTTGAGACTTCCCTATGCCAATCTCAGGACCCACAGGAAGATCCTGGTCGTCGACGGCACGGTGGCGTTCACGGGAGGCATGAACATCCGCAAGGGATTCTCCGCCGAATTCGCCGGCTCCGACAGCTCCAGGGACACGCATTTCGAGGTCACCGGGCCGGTTGTGGCCGACCTGTTCTCGGTGGCGGCCGAGGACTGGCGCTTCGCCGGCAACGAGGTGTTGAAAAGCGACGTCTGGCAGGTCGAAAAACTGCTGCCGCCGCCCGGCCAGCCGATGCTGGTGCGCGCGGTGGCGACGGGGCCGGATGCCTCGAACGAAACCAACCACAAGCTTTTGATGGGGGCGTTCTCGGTCGCCCGCAAATCGATCCGCATCATGTCGCCCTATTTCCTGCCGGACCGCGAGTTTATCAGCGCGCTGACCACGGCCGCCCGGCGCGGCGTCGAGATCGACATCGTCGTACCGGCGGTGAACAACCTCTTCCTCGTCGACCACGCCATGACGGCGCAGTTCGACCAGGTGCTGAAGCATTATTGCCGTGTCTGGCGCCACGAAGGTCCGTTCGACCATTCGAAACTGATGGCGATCGACGGCGTATGGGCTTATGTCGGCTCTTCCAATCTCGATGCCCGGTCGCTGAGGCTGAATTTCGAGATCGACATGGAGATCCTGGATGCCAACTTCGCCGCCGCGATCGAGGCCCGCATCGCTGCCGCGATCGCTTCGGCGCAGCCGGTGACGCTGCAGACGCTGCAGGCCCGGCGATTCGTCGTTCGTGTTTTCGACCGATTGCTGTGGCTTGGATCGCCCTATCTATAGACGAGGAAGACGAGCATCAGACCAATGGAGAGAAACGGACGCAGCCTTCCGGAGACCGTGCTCCTGTCGATCCGCGGCAGAAATGCACGCAAGGCGATGTCGACGCCGCGCAAGCGGATAGAGGGCGCCGAGATGGTGGTCGCCTCCTACAACGTCCATAAATGCATCGGCACCGACCGCAAATTCGACCCCGAACGGACCGCCCGCGTGATCCGCGAAATCAGCCCCGACGTGATCGCCCTGCAGGAGGCCGACAACCGCTTCGGCGACCGCGCCGGGCTGCTCGACCTCAACCGCCTCGAAATCGAAACCGGGCTGGTGCCGGTGCCGGTCAGCGGAAACGGCAAGGCGCATGGCTGGCGCGGCAACGTGCTTCTGTTCAAACGCGGCACGGTGCGCGACGTGCACCAGATCAAGCTGCCCGGCCTGGAGCCGCGCGGGGCGCTGGTCGCCGAGATCGATCTCGACGAGAGCCGGGCGCTGCGCGTGATCGCCGCCCATCTCGGCCTGCTGCGCCGCTCGCGCTCGGAACAGGCGCGCGTCGTGCTCGACATCATGAGCAGCGCCGATGAAAGACCGACGCTTTTGCTCGGCGACCTCAACGAATGGCGGCTGGGCAACCGTTCGGCGCTCAACACGCTGCACACGACCTTCGGCCCGCCGCCAGCGGTGCCCACATTCCCGTCGGGCCTGCCGGTGCTGGCGCTCGACCGGATCATGGGCAACCGGCACGGCATGGTCTCGGCGGTGGAGGCGCATGACACGCCGCTGTCGCGTGTCGCCTCCGATCACCTGCCGCTCACGGCTTACGTGCATCTGTAGCAAGCTAGAGGCGCAAACTGCGGCTCTCATCGAGTAGGACCCAGACGGGTCCTGCAACCCTTCTACTCTCCGACTATGGACGTCGGCGGGCGGGCTGAGGTTATCGGATCAGCATGACGAAGGACGATCCTCCACGCGCCTTCCTCCCGCCGGAATATGGTGGTGGTCCGAAGCGCAATCGGCACCAGTTTGTCGCCACCACCGACCTTGGATCGAACCCGCTCTATCTCGATGATGTACCCCAAGTCCGCCGTTGCGTACTCGGAGATGCGCTCAAAGCCGGTGGCCTCGCCGTCCCGGTAAATGGTGGCGGCCCGTTCCATGGTCGCGGCCGCCTTTTCCCACCCCTTCGCCGGCGGCCCGAACGGATTAGCGATGATGACGTCATCGCGTCGCGAGTAGAGATTTTTCAGTGGTTCAGGATCGCCTTTCACGAAGGCATCTACAGCCAGATGATCCTGCTCGATAAGTTTCTCAAGGTTAGAGGCTAACATCTTAGCGCCCTCCGATGATCGGACGGAGAACTTTATCCGAAAAGTCGGCCCCCCGCTCGCGCTATCTCTCTTCCCAGCGCTTTTGCCCGTTAACGAGTTCACTCCCTGGAGCGGGATGCATTCGCAATGAAGGTAGCATCCCGCTCTATCGGTTTGCTTTAGCCGCATTTCTGCGACGCCCAGTGATCCACTTGGCTGCAAAATGATCTAAGCGCCGGCCGCTGCATGGCTGGTAGTCGGCGCCATCGGCGGCCCGACGATTTCGGCCTCATAGCGGGCGCTCACGCGCTTCAGGGCTTCGATGTCGGGCGGCGTCGCCGGCGGCAATCCTTCCGCCTCGGCCGGCCGTCCACCGTCGATGAAAACCCCTTCACCGCCGCCAGGCGTCAGCAGGGTCAGCATCCGCGCAGGCCTGTCGCCTTCGACCACAAAAGTGTGGGGAACGTTTCTCGGCAGGAACACGAACGAGCCCGCGGTCGCCCGGAAGGTGCGATCGCCGCATTTCATCGTCAATTCCCCCTCCAGCACGTAGAAGGACTCGTCCTCGCGGTGATGGATGTGCAGCGGCGGCGAGAAGCCCGGCGCAATCAGGGATTCCAGCAGGCCGAAGCCGCCTCCGGTGCTGGCCTCGGTGGCCTTCACCGTCATGCGGTTGCGCAGGAACCAGATCGCCTCCCCCTCACCCGGTCCCAGGAAACGTGCATCGTCGGCGGTATGGCTGGAGATTGTCATGAAAGCCCCCTTTCAAGGTGTCTGCTGCTACATTGCACTCTTGTGCAATTAATGCACTCCGGTATACTCAGCTCGCATGAATGTCAATCCACACCCCCGCGCCGCACAGAAGCGGCGCACCCGCAAGGCGATCGTCGACGCCGCGATCGCGCTGCTTGCCCGCGGCGAGACGCCGACCGTCAACGACGTGGCCGCCGCCGCCGACGTGTCGCGGCGAACCGTCTATCTCTACTTCCCGAGCTTCGATCAGCTGCTGCTCGACGCGACCGTCGGCGCGCTCTCCCAAGCATCTGTCGATCGCGCCATCGAGCAGGCGAGCGATGACGGCGAGGCCCGCGTGGAGCATCTGGTCCGCGCGCTGCACCACGTCAGTCCGGAGGTTGAAAAGCTCGGCCGCTCGTTGATCAAGCTCACGGTCGACGGAGAGCCGCCAGCGGAGGGCGCGCCGCGCCGCGGCTACCGCCGGATCGAATGGATCGAGCAGGCGTTGTCGCCATTGCGGAACGGGCTCGACCCGAAGCGCTGGAACCAGCTCGTCGGGGCGCTTGCCATGGTGATCGGTTGGGAGGCATTGATCGTCCAGCGCGACGTCTGCGGCCTCGACGCGGTGGCGGGCGAGGCCCTCTCGGTGTGGGCGGCGAATGCGCTTGTGCGGGCCGCGCTCGAGGATGAGCGCAATGCTGGTGCCCCGGCATCACGGGGCTAGGAGCTTGGAAGACCGGCTCTCGACAGCATTTCGAGAAACCGGGCGTGATGCTCATCCTTCACATAGCGCGGCATAAAGCCGGGACAGACATTGGCCAGGTTGAGATGTGGAAGCTGCGACAGGCAATGATGGATGGCGCGTGAGGCTTCTTCGCTGTTGCCGGTCGCCGAAGCAGCAGCCGCCCAATAAAGGGCGCCACGGACGAACCCCGGCTTGGTCCTGACCACCTTGCGGGCGACTTCGAGCGCCCGGCGGTCGTCGCCGCCGGCGAAATGCGCCACAGCCAAACCGTGGTGGCGCCAGAAGTCGATGACATCATGCGCGCCGAGCCGGATGGCCTCATTGGCCTCGCGCAGCGCCTCGCTCACCTGGCCGCGCAGGCCGTAGAGCTCGCCGAGATCGCCGTGGCCGCTCGGATAGCTCGGGTTGAGGCTGACCGCATGACGGCATTCGACGATCGCCTCGTCGATCCGGCCGTCGCGCAAATACGCAAACGACAGGATGCAACGCGCGATTTCATCGTCCGGCACGGCCCTTACCGCGTCTTCGGCAAGCCGCAGCGCATTTTCGACATGCTCCCGCTTGTCAGGCAGCGCACCAAATGCAAGTCCCATGGTCGTCGCGACGGACAATGTCCGCTTTGCCCGAGCATTTTCGGGCGCAATCGACAGGGCCTTTTCGGCAAGTTCCTTCGACATCAGGAGCGAGTCCCGGGTCATCTCGAAGTACTTCATCAGAGCTTCATTCACCAACCTGCGCACTTCGGGGGTGCCCGGTGGGCTCTTGTCGCGGACCTTCCAGTTGGTCAGTTGAAGCTCGAGGCTGACCGCCAGCACAACCGCCTGCGCGATCCTGTCCTGGAATTCGAGCGCATCCTCCGAGTGGCCATCGAATTTCTGGGCCCAGACATTGTGGCCATCGGCAGAGTCGACCAGCTGAACGTTCACCCTCAGTTCGACCCCGGACCTCTGGATGCTGCCGTTGAGCATGTAGCGGGCCCGCGGGGCTGCCGAGGCCCGCGGGGCTGCCGACGCCTTGGAGTCCTCGCCGCCCTCCTTAAGCGACGGGAGCCCCGAGAGCACGACGTAGTCGGCCACCTCGGAAAGCGCCGTGGTGATGTCATGGACCAGACCCTTGGCGAAAAAGTCGTCGCCGCGCTCGCCCGTCAGATTGACGAAATCGGCGACGCCGATGGATGGACGGCCAAGGCGCTGAACGGCAGGAACACTATTTGCCGATTGCTGGCTCGACGAGGCACCGGCCGCAGAGATGGATTGCCAGAGCGCTCTTGTCTGCGGGCCGACATCGACACCGAACTCTTTCTTCAGGATGCTTCTGCAAGCATCGAAGGTTCGCAGGGCCTTGTCTCGCTGGCCGCAGGCAATGAGCAGTTCCATCTTCAGCCGGTAGGATTCTTCCCGCGTCGGTTCCATGGCCAGAATTCGATCAGCCACGGCCAGTCCGTTTTCAGCATCCACGAGACGGGCGAGCTTCTCCATCGAGAGAAGCGCGCGGCTCAGCAGCCTTTCGCGTTCCACCGCCGCCCAATCGTCGAAAGCATTGCTCCCTAGGTAAAAGCCGTCGAGAAACGGCCCCGTGTAAAGCGCCAGAGTGGTCTCGAGCTCCGACGCGGACCGGGCCGACAGGCCGGCTTCGAAGTCCTCGACATCAACCCGCACGGCGTCCGGCCTGAGGCCGATCAGGTCCTTGCGGGAGTGGATGATATCCAGGCTCGCTCGCGACAGATCCCGGCGCAGGACGCTGAGCGTCTGCCGCAGACTGTTGCGCGAGTGTTCACCGTCGCTGTCGCTCCACATCAGGTCGGCCAGCCGCTCCCGTGGCGCCGCCATACCCGGAGAGCGGGCCAGATAAGCGATTATGGCGGGCCCTCGCTTTCCGGTCAGCCAAACCGGACCGCCGGCTTCCTTTTCAATCTGGAATCCGCCGAAGAGCGAGATATTCCCGACGGCGACGCCGTCCCAACTTGCCATGGCTTAGGGCCCCTGCCTGACGGAATCCTAACTCAAAACTAACGCTTCGCAAACGGTAAGACCGCGCGTTCAAGCGCTGTCGTGACGCCAGATCAACTAGGGAACTGCCACGGAGGGCCTAGCGTGGTGATATGCAGCCGGAGCCGCCGATCGTTCGGCCAAGTTTCGGAGATCTCCTAGTCCATATGAATTGCCCAATTATACCCTTAAATAGAATCGACGTTAGTACTTCTACGGCAAACAACAACCATGACTCTAATTACACGAATCTGGTTTTCTCTAACTATTGTCATAGCTATTGTTATTACCGTCTTGTCAGTTCTTGTCAAATTGCAGAATGAGGCCGTTTATTCGCAGCTTCTGCGACAGCGCCTTTCGGTCATCGCAGCGGCAACCGCCGCCCCTTTCAGGTCGGTCTCGGAGTTGGGTCTGCCGATCGCTACGATCCGCAATGCAGAGGACCTGCTGAACCGGGCCTCTCTGACAGACCCAGCCATTTCCAACATCGTGTTGCTCGATCCCTCGGGCAAGGTCGTCCGGTCAGTGTCGGACGAACCCGTTCCATTCACCGCGCGGCAAATGGGGCGCGCAATGGAAGAGGGCTCGAACGGCATGTGGGATCTGGAGACGGCAGCCGCATTGGTCAGCGGCGCGAGCATACTGGACGAGAGCGGTGAACCGTCAGGTGCGTTGGCAGTCATTTACCCAACCGAGGAATTGCGGACGCACAATAGCCTGATCAGTTCGCAGATTCGGATGTCGGCGGTGGCGCTCCTGGCCGCATTCTCGGCACTGGCCTACGTTGCGTTGCGCTACCGGCTGCGTGCGACCGTTCAGACGCTCAACGATATCGCCAGCCACGCCGAAGACGACACCATAGTGGCGGCCCCCGATTTTGCCGATTTTCACACCGCGCTTGCCGCCGGCAGCGCAAAATACCGCATGGCACTGGCGAACCTTACGGCGCTGCTGCCAGCCGACCGCGGAGGCAGTCCACCGGCAGGCGTGCAGAGCGCTGACGTGATTTCGGTTCCTGACTGCCCCATGGCTATTGCAGTATCGCGGAGGCTTACGCTGCTCATCGCCGCCCTGGTATTGGGGGTAACCGTGTCGCTCGGCGCCCTCGCCTACCGCAGCATAGATCAATCCTTCGCCCCCGAACTTGAAAGACGCACAAGGCTTATCGGCATCGTAGCCAATGACGCCATCGCCCGCACGCTCCAGGCCGGCGTGTCGCTCGACATGATGGTTGGGGGACGGGATTTCTTCAAATCCCTGCTTCACGACTTTCCCGAAATCTCCAACTTCGCGCTTGTCACCAACCGCCCTATCCTGGAGGTGGGCGATGGACCCCCGACGCCTACGATGCTCGAGACCGGGACCGTGGTGCCGATCGTCGTCGACGGCAAGGCGATCGCCAAGCTCGTCGTCATCAAGAATGCCGGCTACCTGTCGCGCGAGTTCCGGGATGTGGTCCTCGACCTGCTGGTCGTGACTCTGGTGACAATTCTTTTGGCAGTCGAGCTGGTTTCGGTCATGACCAACCACTCGCTGGCCGGACCGCTGAACCGGCTAGACTACATTCTCAAGCTACAGGCGGCCGGTGATTTCTCCCGCAGCATACTGGCACACGGCATCAGCGCCGTCGATCGGCTGGGCCAAGCCCTTTCCTTGAGGGCGGAGCGGCTTGGGGCAATGATGGCGGCCGTTCGTGGACTGCCCGAAGGCAACCGTGCTCCGCAATTGGAACCGGGTCTCATCATCCCGGCCGGCAGGCCGTTGATCATGAAGTTCTGCAGCCTGAGCGATGTGCGGCTTCCCCTCTTCCTGATCGCAGCGGCAGACTCCTTTTCGCTGTCGTTCTTTTCGCTTTATGTCCGCGATGCCGACAACCCGTTGACCTGGCTCAATCCAGGCATCGTCATCAGCTTACCGCTGGCCGCCTATCTCATCGCCATCGTTGCCGGTTCACCCTACGCGCGACCGCTATCCAAGCGTTTTGGCCACCGCAATCTGTTCCTGTTTGCATCGATCCCGGCGGCTCTCGCCAACATTGGCTACTTTTTTTCCGGCAATGTAGTGGAAATCATCTTTTTCAGTGTTCTCAGCGGCATTGGCTACGCCTTTGCTTCGCTCTCCTGCCAAGACTACGTCATCGACGCTGCCCCAAAGGAGCAACGCGGCCAGGCGCTCGGCCTATTCCATGTGGCACTGTTTGGCGGCTTTTATGCCGGAACTGCATTGGGCGGCGTGATGGCCGACCGCCTGGGTGAGCGAAGTGTATTCCTGGTCTGCGCAGCTTTGATCCTGACTTCGGCTGTCATGATCACCCAGATGTTGCCCGCAGCCAGCCACGGTTCGGCGATGGCCAAAACGGGCGATCGCGCCAGCCTGGGGCAGTTGCTTGCAACGATGGCTGACGGGAAATTCGCGACGCTGCTGTTTGGCATTATCCTGCCCCAGACGATCCTCGATCAGGTCTTCATCTCGTACCTGCTGTCGCTGCAGATGAATGCGCTGGGCGCCTCCGCAGCCGATACCGGACGGATGATGATGATCTATTTTCTCATGGTCATCCTGTCGGGGTCGCTTTACGGGCGGCTGCCGGCGGACAAGGTCCCGGCTGTGATGATCACCATAGCCGGAGCGCTGCTTGGCGGAGTGACGCTGCTCGCGGCGGCGGCGGTCACTACCGGATGGACCATGGTAACTGCCGCAATCGGAACCGGTCTCGGCTACGGGCTGGTGACCGGGCCGCGGACGGCCACGGTGCTGGAATTGGCGGAAGGTCGGCTGGCCCATATCGGCTCGGAAAGACTCCTCGGCACGGTGAGGGTCATGGAGCGACTCGGCAGCGTGGCGGGCCTGATCGTCATTGCCGGCGTCGCCGGAAGGTTTGGCTACACCGCCGGAATGGGCCTCATCGCCCTTTTGGTCCTGGCCGGCGTCGGCACGTATTTCATCCACCACGTGGCGAGCCTCGGCTTGCCGATCATCGACGGGAGGAAAGCATGAAATTCGCGAATCGCATGTTGATCGGGGCCGTTTTGGCTGCTTGCGTCGTCCTCCCGCCTCGGGCGGAAGCGGCGAAGAAGACTGTCGTGATGATCACCTGGCTGGGCTGCGAGGATGTGTGCAAAGGCCTGAAGGATTCGCTCGCGGAAAAGAAAGTCGATGTCAGCTTCATCGTTGACGATGCGGCACAGGACAAGGGCAAGCTGCCCGGCTTCATCAAGGACGCACGCGAGCGCAAGGCCGACGTCGTGGTCACCTGGGGCACAAAGACCACACTCGGCATGGTCGGCACGTTGAAGGACCGGCAGAATCCCGAACTTCTCAACGACATCCCAGTGGTGTTCACCGTCGTGGCCGACCCCGTCGGGGCGGGCATCATCGAGAGCTACGACAAGACCGGCCGCGCCAATGTGACTGGCACCCGAAACAGGGTCCCCGAAAGCGTCAACATCAAGAGCATCAAGCGCTATCTCCCCAGCTTCGACCATCTGGGTCTCCTGTTCGATCGCAGCGAGCCCAACTCCGTGAAGAAGATGGAAGAGCTGACGGCGTTGTCGCAGAAAATGAAGTTCGCTTTCGATGCCTTGCCGCTCCCGGCACTTCCAGACGGCTCACCGGATCCAGCCAAGCTTTCTGACGCCGCCGCCCAGTTGAAAAGTGCCGGCGTGCAGTTCGTCTATCTGGGTTCAAGCACGTTCCTGGAAAAGAACGCCGACGCCTTCACCGAGGCTGCCGTGACTAACGGCCTGCCGGTTCTCAGCCCCTACGAGCATCTGGTCAGCGAGTCCCAAGCGCTGATGTCGGTGGCCGCCCGCGACTACGACGTCGGCAAGCTTGCGGGAGACCAAGTGGCCAAGATCCTGATGGAGAATGCCAAGCCCGGCGACATGCCGGTCGTCGCTATCGACAAGTTTGCCTATCTGGTGAACATGAAGGTCGCCAAGAAGCTCAACCTGTTTCCGCCGGTCGAGTTCCTGCAATTTGTAGAGAAGGTGGAGTAGCTTTGGCAGGAACCGCCTGCCACCTTCTCCAAATTCTAACTCAAAACTAACGCTGTGGAACCTCCGGGGCCCCGCCTCCAAGCGCTGCCGTGACGGTCGGTAAGTTAGATTTCGCTGAATTAGTTGTGTCTGAAATCCGTCATGGGTTTTCGCCCGGGTGTACAGCGAATGTCGAAGCTCACAGCCAACTTGCTGCTCCTACTTGCGGACGCCGCCATCTGTCGCGCACAGGCGCGCGGCAGACTTCCCGCATCGCCGGACCGGCAAGCCGGAAAGCGTGCCTTCTCGTTGCTTAGGCTGGCCACGCTCGCCGCCGTGGCGTTCTGGGGTCCGACCACGCAGGCCGCCGACGTCGAGGGCGCTAGGCTGAACGTCGATGTCGCGGTCGTATTCGCCGTCGACTTCTCCTCTTCAATCGACCCCAAGCTCGCCGATCTGCAGCGGGAGGGACATGCCGCGGCGCTCACCTCGCCCGAGATCATCAGGGCCATCGCCCAGAATTACCTCGGCTGCATCGGGGTGGCCTACTTCGAATGGTCGAGCCCCGGCCACACCCACACCGTGCTGCCGTGGATGCGCATTTGCGGCCTGCAAGATGCCAAGGCAGCCGCGTCCGTGATCAGGACGAACGGCGACACCGGCTATCTCCGCCACGGCCGGAGCGGAACATCGGTTTCGGCGGCCATCGACATCGGAAGTCTTCTGCTCGACCAGTTTCCGGGGAATGCGATGAAGAAGGTGATCGACATCTCTTCCAACGGCGAGAACAATGACGGGCTGCCCGTCCAGCCGAGCCGGCAGAACGCCATCGCCAAAGGATACACGATCAACGCCATCGCCATTCCAGCGGACGACGAGGACCCGAGGGAGCCGCTTGCGTCCTATTTCGCGCAGTCCGTCATCGGCGGCTACCAGGCCTTCGTCATGTCGCCGACGGGGCCGCGCGACTACATCACGGCGCTGCGCCGCAAGCTGGTGACGGAAGTCAGCATGAATGTCGTCCCGCACATTGCGGCAACAGGCATTCAATAGGCCTATACGGCCACATCGTTGATCAGAGCGCCGGCGCGCCGCTGGGGATAGCGCCGGCCCTTCATCCTTCCCGCAGCCAGACCAGCATCTCGCCGGGATCGCGGTTGTCCCAGGCGAAATAGGGAACCGCCTTGAGCGTTGTCTCCCCGGTCGCCGGCGGCTCGGGGCGGTAGAGATCGCCGCCCCAGCTCTCCGCCTCGGCCCGGCTGCCGATCGCCGAAAGGGTGACGATGCCGCCGAGCAGGTTCGGTTCCTCATGCGCCTCGATCCTCGCCTCGCGCGGCAGGGCGATGCGGTGCAGCCCGCCGCCGTTGTCGGTCTCCTCGACGCAGTAGATCAGCGGGCCGCGGGCCAGCGCCACGCGGCCGATATCCTGGCGCACCTGCGGGTTGGCGAAGAGGCGTGCCATCGACATTTCGAGGTCGAGCTCGACCCTGTCGCCCTTTTGCCATTCGCGCCGGATCGCGGCGTAGCCGTCGCTTGTCGCCGTATCGAGATCGACCAGCTTGCCGTTCACCTTGAGCGCCGCGTTGCGGCACCAGGCGGGTATGCGTAGGTAAAGCGCGAACTCGACCGGCGTCTCGGTCTCGATCTCGATCGCGACCGCGCCGTCCCAGGGATAGTTGCTGGTCTGGACCAGGCTGACCGGCCGGCCGGCGATCTCGAAGCGGGCGGTCGAGTCGCCGTAGAGATGCACGGCCAGCGCATCGTCGGCGAGGCCGTAGAAATAGGAGCCGATGGAGGCCACCATGCGGCCGATATTGGGCGGGCAGCACGGGCAGCGGTGCCACTTCCAGCGATGGTGGCCGCCCCGGCTCTCCAGCGGGTTCTCGTAGAAGAACAGCGAGCCGTCGAGCGACAGGCCCGAGATCGAGCCGTTGTAGAGCGCGCGCTCCATCATGTCCGCGTAGCGGGCGTTCGGCCCCATGCCGAGCATGCGGCTCGCCCAGAACACCAGGCCGACCGAGGCGCAGGTCTCGGCATAGGCGGTCTCGTTGGGCAGGTCGTAGTCGCTGGTGAAGCCTTCATTGTGCGCGGACGGCCCGAGGCCGCCGGTGACGTAGAGGCTCTTCGTCGTAAGATCCTCCCACAGCCGCTCGAGCGCCACCTTGAGGGTGTCGTCGCCATATTCCGTGGCGATGTCGGCCATGCCGGAATAGAGATACATCGCCCTGACCGCGTGGCCGACAACCTTGTCCTGCTCGCGCACCGGCTTGTGCGACTGGTTGTATTCGTAGGTCTTGAAGTGATAGGCCTTCGGGTCGGCGCCGCGGGCGCGGGCCTCCTCGTCGAAATAATGCGGCTCTCGGCCACGCTGGTCGATGAAGTATTTGGCCAGCTCCATGTATTTCTTCTCGCCCGTCGCTCGCGCCAGCTTCACCAGCGCCAGCTCGATCTCCTCGTGGCCGCAATAGCCTTTCCGCTTGCCGGGCTCCGGGCCGAACATCGAGGCGATGTGGTCGGCGTAGCGGCTCATGATGTCGAGCAGCTTGCGTTTTCCCGTCGCCTGAAAGTAAGCGACGGCACCCTCGATCAAATGGCCGGCGCAATAAAGCTCGTGGCAGTCGCGCAGGTTCGTCCAGCGCAGGCCGGGCTGGATACGCTGGTACCAGCTCGACAGATAGCCGTCCTCCTGCTGCAGCTTGCCGTACATGTCGATGACGGCGTCGATCTTCGCTTCCAGATTCGGATTGCGGCGCCGGTAGAGCGAATAGGCCGCGGTCTCGATCGTCTTGCCCCAGTCGGAGTCCCAGAACATCTGCGTCGTCACCGTCGAGCCGGTGAACTCGGCGCCCGGCGTGCCCGCCTCGTCCGGCGACGGCGAGTGGAACGGAATGACAACGCCGGGCGACGGCCGGTCCGGATCGATCTGCTCCAGCATGCGCGCCTCGACGCAGCGGTCGTAGAGGATGCCGGCGGTCTTGGCGGCCACCGCGTCGACACGGTCGCCCCAGAAGCCGCGGACATCGACCTGCGGCACCGGCAGCGGCCGGAAGGCCAGCTTCGGCTTACCTGGTATGCCGGTCTGGGCGGCCTTGCCGGCCTCGGTTGCTGCGGCGGGTTGCGATGCGGTCATGAACTTCACTCCATTCGAATTACTTGACGGCCCCGGCCATCAGGCCGCGGATGTAGAAGCGCTGCAGCGCCAGGAAGAGGATCAGGCAAGGCACCATCATCACCGTGACGCCCGCCTGCACCGCGCCCCAGTCGATGGCGCCGAAGCGGCCGGACTGGAGCGCGGTCATCATCACCGGCAGGGTGAACTTGGATTGGTCGGTCATCAGCACGAGCGCCGCCAGGAACTCGTTCCAGGCGCCGAGGAAAGCAAAAAGCGCGATGGTGACGACGCCCGGCCAGACCAGCGGCAGCATCACCTTGACCAGCATGGTGACGTTGTTGGCGCCGTCCATGCGCGCTGCCTCCTCGATCTCGCGCGGCACGGCGTCGAAGGCGTTGCGCATCATGAAGATCGAGAACGGCAGCTGCAGCGTGACATAGACGCAGACCAGCCCGGTGAGCGTGTTGTGGAGGCCGAGCCTGGTCAGCACCAGGAAGATCGGCGTCAGGATCGACTGGAACGGGATCATGATCGTCGACAGGATGAGGACGAAGAAGAAATCCCGGAAGGGGAAGCGGAAGCGCGAGAAGCCGTAGCCGGCGAGCACGCTGACAAACACCGAGAGCAGCACCGTCATCACCGAGACATAGATGCTGTTCTGCGCCGAGACCCAGAGCCCGTCGCCGAAGGTGTTCAGCGTCTCGTAGTTCTCGACCGAGAAGCCGGTGGTCGGCCAGGGCGGCAGCGGCGGCTGGCGCGCCTCCTGCGCCGGCTTGAAGGTGGAGAGCACGGTCCACACGATCGGCGCCAGGAACAGCACCGAGGCGATCATGCCGGTGGAATGCCTGGCGAGGAAGAGGCCCGCCTTGCGGTTCTGCGACATCGCCTCGGCCATCAGTCGAGCCCCTCGGGCTTGCGCAGCAACCAGAGCTGGATGAGGCTGAGCGCCACCAGGATGACCAGGAGCACCATGGAGAGCGCGGCGCCGTAGCCGAGCTTGAACGAGACGAAGGACTGGTTGAAGATCCAGTAGACCGCCGTCAGCGTCTGGTTGCGCGGGCCGCCGCGCAGGATGATGTAGAACTGGTCGAAGGCGAGGATCGAGCCCGCCACCGACAGGATCAGCGCCAGCGCCAGCGTGCGGCGCATCAGCGGCAGGGTGATCGCTCTGAACCTGGCGAAGGGCCCTGCCCCGTCGATGACGGCGGCCTCCTGCAAATCCTGCGGGATCGACTGCAGGCCGGTCATCAGGATGATCATGGTGAAGCCGGCGACCTTCCAGACCACCATGGCGATGATCGACCAGAAGGCCGGCTGGAAGGTGGCGAGAAGATTGACCTTCTTCTCGGTCAGGCCGAGGTCGAAGGCGGCCGGGCTGAACAGGCCGGAATCGACGTTCAAGAGCCACGACCAGAGCAGGCTCGCCGAAGCGAAGCCCACCACCGCCGGCATGAAGAAGGCGGTGCGGTAGAAATTGGTGAGCGGGCGCGGCCGCTCGATGAAGATCGCCAGCGGAAAGGCGACGGCGAAGATCGCGATGGTGACGATCACCGTGTAATAGGCGGTGAATTTCAGCGCGTTCCAGAAGCGGGTGTCGCGCAGGATGGCAACGTAGTTGTCGAGGCCGACGAAGGTGTGCTCACCCATCAGCGGCCAGTTGTGGAGCGACATCCAGGCCGTCATGCCGAGCGGGATGACGAAGAAGACGACGACGAAGGCGACGGCCGGCAGGACATAGAGCAGGCCCACCCACTGCCGCAGGCTGGTGGTGGCGCGTGTTCGCGCAGGCGCTGAAGCTGTGATGGCGGTCATGGTCGCGCTCCCCCTTCTCCCCTTGTGGGGTGAGCAGCCGGTTCGCGAAGCGAATTCATCGTGCCGGTGGCACGATGAAAGGCCAGCGAACGCCGGGACGCTGCGAAGCAGCGGGGACCCGGCCGGGGGCGGATCGGCCACCGCCCGGCCCTTCGCAGGCTCAGGGCGTTCGAAGCTCGAAAAGCCAAGCAATTGGCTTTTCGTCCGCTGCGCGGATCGCTTCTCACCCCACAAGGGGAGAAGGGGGAGCCAGCCCGCCGGCGCCCCCTCACCCGGATTGCCAGCCGGATTGCGAAAGGCAATCCGGGGCAATCCGACCTCTCCCCGAGGGGAGAGGAGGTCGCATGCGCTGGCGCTAGCCTCTTCTCCCCAGCCGGGAGAAGGTGGCCGCGAAGCGGCCGGATGAGGGGGTCTCTTCTCAACGCAATAGTCCTGCTGTTTAGCGCGGCGTCCCCCTCCCCCTCGAGGGGAGGGTCCGGCCGCAGGCCGGGGGTGGGGTCCTCGGTGACGCGCGCGGACGACAATGAACGTCGAGCACTGCCGCGGCGACCCCACCCGGACCTTCGGGCCGACCTCCCCTCAAGGGGGAGGTTCTGGTTGGCGCTACTTGTTCGGCGCCTGGTCGATGATCGACTGCATCGTCTCCTGGGCGTTGGCGATGGCGCCGTCGACGTCGTCGCCGAAGAACACCTCGTTGACCATCTGCGTCCACGGCCCGTTGGCGGAGTTGATCAGGTCGTTGAACACCACCGTGTAGGGCGTGCGGCCCTTGGCCATCGCCTCGGCCGCCACCTGGTAGCGCGGATCGAGGTCCTTCAGCGCTTCCTTGGCGATGTCGCCGCGCACCGGCAGGCTGCCGTATTTGGCTAGGATGGTCTGGCCCTCCAGCGAATAGGCGAAGTCCAAAAATTCCTTCACCACGGCGATCTTCTTGGTGCCCTTGGTGACGACGAAGTTGTCGCCGCCGGCGAAGGACGACCAGCCGCCGTCCTTGCCCGGCAGGAAGGTGATGCCGTAGTCGATATCAGGATATTGCGTGTTGAGCGCGCCGATGGCGAAGGCGCCGGACGGCGAGAGGCCGATCTTGCCGCCGGCAAAGGCGGCGAAGAAGTTGGCGCCGGTGTCGGTCTGCGCGCCCTCGGGCACCAGCCCCTTCTTGACCATCGAGCGGTAGAGGTCGATCGCGCCGCGCAGCTGCGGGCTGTCGAGCGTCGCCTTCGAGCCGTCCTCCGACAGGATGTCGCCGCCCGAGGCCCAGATCAGCGGCGTGAAGGTGAAGATGTTGCAGCCGCCGCAATTGCCGGAGAAGTAGAAGCCCTTGATGTCGCCGCCGAGCGCGTTGACCTTCTCGGCGTCGGCCTCGATCTCGGCCCAGGTCTCCGGCCCTTTCTCGGGGTCGAGGCCTGCCTGCTTGAACAGCTTCTTGTTCCAGATCAGCACCGAAGAGTCGGCCGAGAACGGCAGGCCGTAGACGCGGCCCTTGTAGGTGCCGGTCTTCACATGCGCCGGCGAGAGGCTGGAAAAATAGGGCAAGGATTTCGCCCAGTCGGTGATGTCCTCGAGCTGGCCGGCGGCGGAGAAGGACGGCGTGTAGATCAGGTCGAGCGACAGCGCGTCGGGCGCCGTGCCGCCGGCGGCGGCGGCGCCGTATTTCGGGATGATCTCGGCGTTCGGAATGATGTCGAGCTTGATCTGGTCCTTATGCGCCTTGTTGAAGGCGTCGACGATGCGCGGCATGAAGTTCGAGCCGTCGGCGCGCACCCAGATGTTGGCGGTCTCGGCGGACGCGGCCTGCAGGCCGCCGCCGATCACGGCCGCGGCAAGGGCGAACTTGGCGATCAAGGTCTTCACGATATTCCTCCTCATGGTTCTCCTCCCGGTTTGGCCGTTGCGCGACGGCCGTTTTCACTTGATGCATGTCGTTGTCCCAAAACCGCTGAACACTTTTGGGCGACATGCATTGGCCTCAGCCGCCCGGCGGACGGCCGCATGACTGACGCACCACCAGCCGGCACGGCAGTTTCCTGATGCCCGGCGCGGCCGGCTGGCCGCCCACGAGCGAAAGCAGAGCGAGCCCGGCCTCGCGGCCGAGCGTCGAAAGATTCATATCGACGGAAGTGAGCGGCGGGCGCGTCGCCTCGGCCACGATCTCCCAATTGTCGAAGCCGATGACGCCGACGTCGTCGGGCACGCGGATGCCGCGCTCGCGCAGCGCGTCGATGACGCCGCGAGCGATCTGGTCGTTGCCGCAGAAGACGGCGTCGGGCCAGCCTACCCTGCCCGCCTTGCCGAACAGTCTTGCCACCGCCTCATGGCCCCAGGCTTCCGACCAGGCGCCAAGCAGCGGCTCGGCCGTGGGCAAGCCATGCTCCTCCAGCACATCGCGGTACGCCTGCGCTCGCGCATGCACCACCGCGAAGCTCTCCGGGCCACTGATATGGGCGATGCGGCGGCGCCCGAGCCGCACAAAGTGCTCGACCGCCAGCCGCGCGCCGCCGGCATCGTCGGAGACGAGGCCGACCGCGCCGGGATCGGGCTGCGTGAAGGCGTAGACCACGGGCACGCGCAGGTTGGAGAGGTCGACCGGCAGATGGCGGTCGATGCGTTTTCCCGTGGCGATGATGCCGTCGACGCGCTTGTCGAGCATGGCCTCGACATGCAGCTGGCCGAGCCGCGTGTCGTCCTCGACATTGCACAGGAACACCGACACGCCATTGTCGACCAGCGCGTCCGAAACGCCGGCCATCAGCGGCAGCGAGAAGCGGCCATAGGTGTCGTTGGTGAGCAGGCCGACGGTAAAGCTGCGCTTACGAAGAAGGCTCTGCGCCAGGCTGTTCGGCCGGAAGCCGAGCAGCCGCGCCGTCTCGCGGATGCGCTCGCGCGTCTCCGCCGTCATGCGCCCCTGCCCGTTCAGCGCCTTCGAGGCCGTCGCCACGCTGACGCCAGCCGCCGCCGCCACCTCGCGCAGCGTGACCGGCGGCTTGGCGGAAACTGGCGCTGGCTCGGCGTCGGCGGACATATTTCGAGGCGCATCCCTGAGTTGGGAAAAGGTTTTCCCTTACCGCCCTGCGCGAAGATGACGGGTGAGGTCAGCGAGCGCGAGGGGGGTTGGGAAAAGGTTTTCTCAAGGGGAGATTAGGGGAAGGTGGCGGGGTTGGCAAGGGGGATGGAGCAAACTGGGGAGTCGATTGCTCGCCGCGAGTTTTCGAGTGGCCGGAATGGGGCCGATAAGAGACGGGCAGCATCGGTCTACCAATCTTCAAAAGCGGACACTCAGGTGGCGTGGGCATTGTCATGATGTCACCGCCCTCACCTATGACATCCCAAGGTTAATGCCGGGCGGAATTGAACTGGAGGGATAGCGGCGATGTTTCGCTCGCCCATCGCTCCGTGGATCGCCGCTGTCCCCTCAAGGCACCCTTTTTGACGGACGTCGAGCGAAAGGGCGGCGCTCGGCCCTTAGTCCCCCGGAATGGACTTTGCGTACACTCACAAATACCATCACCGCAGCTGGTAGCAGGAGGCCCACACTGGTGGCCGAAGAACGCGTGCTCCGCCGGTTGGCCGCCATCCTCGTTGCGGATGTAGTCGGATATTCGCGGCTGATGGAGGCCGATGAAGTGGGCACCCTTGCGGCGCTTAAGAAGCGTCGGACCTTGATCCTGCAGCCTACAGTGCGCGAGTACGGCGGCCGCATCGTCAAATTTTTGGGTGACGGCGTGCTCATCGAATTCGCCAGCGCGGTAAACGCGGTGACCGCGGCGATTGAGCTGCAACGAAAGATGGTAGGAGCGAACGCGAACTTGCCTGATCGGCGCCGCATTGTGCTCCGCATAGGTATCAATCTCGGCGACGTCATCGGCGAAGGTGCCGACATCTATGGGGAGGGCGTCAACATCGCCGCGCGCCTCGAGACGCTGGCGGAGCCCGGAGGCATATGCATTTCCGGCAAGGTTCACGACGAGGTTCGAGGCAAGGTCGACGCTGCCTTCGAGGACGCGGGCGAACGACAGCTCAAGAATATCGCCACGCCAGTTCGGGTCTATCGTGCCGGACCTAGCGTGGTGCCAATGGCACCCCAGACGATCTCACCCGTTTCCAAAAAGCCGTCGATAGCCATCCTGCCGCTGGACAACCTAAGCAGCGATCCCGACCAGAAATACCTGTCAGACGGCATCACCGAGGACATTATTACCGAGCTGTCCCGGTTCAAGAACCTTTCCGTAGCCGCTCGTCATGCCTCGTTTCAGCTTGGCGACAAAGGCGTTAACCCCGTGCGGGCTGCGGGCGATCTCGGTGTGAACTTTGTTGTCGAAGGTAGCGTGCGGAAAACGGGCGATAGGATTCGCATTACCGTGCAGCTGATCGAGGCCGGCACTGGCAATCACGTTTGGGCTGAACGATTTGACCGCGAAACACACGACATTTTCGCGGTGCAGGATGAGGTCGTCTCGGCGATAGTTGCGACGCTCGAAGGGCACATGATGAGCACTGCCGTAGCGCAACTGCGTAAGAAGCCCACGTCGAGCTGGACCGCCTACGACTTCTTCCTACAAGGCAGAGAAGTCGCCCGGCGGGCTAGCGACAGAGCAGCTGCGCCCTTTTTTGATCGTGCAATTTCCATCGATCCCGATTTTGCGCAGGCTCACGCTATGCTGGCAATCGCGCACCTCGGCAGCTACTGGTTCGACGCACAACCATCAACGCTAGACGAGGCGCGCCTTGCCGCGCAAAGGGCCTTGGAACTGGACAGCAACGACGCAATCGTCCAGCAGGCCAACGCGATGGTCGCGCTCTGGCTGGGACAGCACGAACGTGCAAGCATGCATTTCAACCGCGCCGTCGATCTCAATCCCGCTGACGCGGAGATTCGCGCCGACCGGGCGGAAGCGATGCGATTTGCCGGCCAGCCAGAAGAGGCGTTGATCGAGATCGACGATGCCCTGCAGAGGAGCAAATTCCCACCGCATTGGTTCTGGTGGATTCGTGGCGGAATATTGATCGACCTAGAGAGGTACGATGAAGCCATTGCCGCCCTCAGCAACGTCCCACAGAAGGAATATGGCGCGTGGCTCCAGCTCGCAGCCGCTCACGCCCAACTTGGCCATCTATCCGAGGCGGCACGGGCGGTGGGGATGGCGCGGGAGCTCCAGCCGGACCTCTCTTTGCGAGATGTCGCCGCGATGAGCCCGTATGCGTACAGCGAAGCGGGTGATCCCCTGTTCAACGGATTGCGGAAGGCAGGCTTGTCGGAGTGAAATGGGCCGCCGCCGTTCGAACGGCTGTACCCCGAAAAGGCTAGGATGCTGGCCTTCAAGATATCTCTTCGCCTTCTTAGTTATCCCAGCAGTCGCCCACAGCTTTCGAGCACGGTCCTCCGTCCGAAGGGCGGGCGACTATGATAGATTAGCCGAGCTATTGGCCGCTTTGGGATTGGCGATCATGGGGTCCGACAGACTGACAAGGGGCGCTTCGCGGCCCCACCGAGACAGTAGAGCCGCTTCCAGTCAGTCAGATAGTCAGACCTCCGTCGCTTCGGCTAGCTCGAGGGCATCTTCTACGTCGACCCCGAGATACCGGACTGTGCTCTCGATCTTGGTATGGCCCAGCAAAATCTGGACCGCGCGCAGGTTACCGGTCGCCTTGTAGATAAGGGACGCTTTGGTACGCCTCAGCGAATGCGTGCCGTATTCCTGCGGTCGAAGTCCGATTGCCACAACCCATTCATCGACGAGGCGGGCATACTGTCTCGTGCTCATGTGACCCTTTGGGTCCACCCTGCTCGGGAATGCATAGTCATCGACGGTACCGCCGCGCGCTTCCAGCCACGCGAGAAGACTGGATCGCGCGTCGCTCATCAACTCGAACTGCACCGGTCGGCCTGTCTTCTGTTGGACGACCATTGCGCGGGTCCGAATTTCCGCTCCGAGAACCAAGGTGCTAATCTTAATCTTAACGAGATCGCACCCGCGCAACTTGCTGTCGATTGCCAGATCGAACAGGGCTCGATCGCGAAGGCGCCGCTCCCGATCTAGAAAGAACCGGATCGCCCATATCTGTCGAGGTTTCAGCGGACGTTTCGTTCCGACCTTTTTACCCACGTTCCATGCGCGGCGATCAGGAGCGGTAAGCTCATAATGAGAATGTCCCATTTCATTCTCCTCTGGCCATGATTGGCCACGGGAGAAACGCCAAGATGCTGACCCGGTTGAAGTTGGGGCCGGAAGCGGACCGGCTGCTTCTGATTTCCCGATGTGCAGAGCAGACATTCATTTCCGCACAAGCATTGTCGCGATCTGCCCCCAAACGAGCCATTCCGGTTACACCTCGCCCTATCAGCGGTCCCATCAAACGTGCGGAAGCATGGATTTGCTGGTGAGGTCGGTTTCCTTTCAGAACAGCCAATACTATGATCCGCTTGGGCGAGGCCGACAATGGATCGCAAGCTTTCCGCGATTTTAGCCGCAGATGTAGTGGGCTATTCGGCTCTGATGGAGCGCGATGAGGCCGGTACATTCGAACGCCTTCGTGCCGGGCGCAAAGAACTGTTCGAACCCGAAATTGCTCGCCACCACGGCCATATCTTCAAGCTGATGGGCGATGGGATGCTGGCCGAATTCGGCAGTGTCGTCGATGCCGTCGAATGTGCAGTGTCGCTGCAGCGCGGCCTGTCCGAGCGCAACGCCTCGCTTCCCGAAGCGGAACAGATTCAGGTGCGGATCGGGATCAACCTCGGCGAGGTGATCGTTGACGCCGACGACCGGTATGGCGATGGGGTCAACATCGCGGCCAGACTTCAGCAGTTGGCGGAGCCAGGCGGCATCTGTGTCTCGGGAAAAGTGGCCAAGGAGGTCGAGAGGAAGCTGGCGTTCACATTTGAGTCAATGGGCGAACAGAGGGTCAAGAATATCACCGAACCAGTTCGGGCCTATCGCGTACTGCTCAATCCAGCGGCAGCGGGCAAGGCCCTCCATGCTCACCGCCAGCCGCGCGCCTGGCGTTTTCCGGCCGCGGCGGGAATTCTCGTCCTGGCTCTCGGCCTTGCAGCAGCATGGTGGCAGCTATGGGAGAGGCCTGCACAGCCTGCCGTTCCGACCGTCAGCGAGGCAGCCGACGCTCGGCCCTCGCTAGTCGTACTGCCCTTCGACAATCTCAGCGACGACAAGGAACAAGAATATCTCGCCAACGGCTTCACTGAGGATCTGACGACCGCACTGGCGCGTGTGCCGGGTCTTTTCGTCTTCTCCCCCAACGCGGTCTCCGCTTACAAGGACAAGGACCCGAAGCCGGAGGAGATAGCGGCGGCACTGGGCGTCCGGTACCTGCTGAAAGGCTCGATTCGCCGCGTCGGCGACGACATGCGCATCAATGCGCAGCTAATCGATGGCGCGACTTCCAGACATCTCTGGGCGGAGCGTTTCGACGGCCGGTGGGCGGACGTATTCGCGCTGCAGGACAGGGTTGTCAGCAGCATCGCGGGCGCGCTCCAGCTCCGCCTGGTGAGCGGCGCGCCGGCCGCCCAGGCGGGAGGCACAAGTAATCCCGAGGCCTATGAGGCCTATCTCAAGGGGATGGATATCTACAACCGCATCAACACGCCCGAGGAGTTTGCGCAGGCCGTGAAGCATTTCCAGCAAGCGGTGCAACTCGACCCCGATTTCGGCGCGGCGTACGCCCAGCTCGCCTGGGCCTACTGGGACGCGGATGTCACTCGGGCCGTTGTAATGGGGCTTACGACGGACGAGGCCCACGACAAGATCTATGAAACCCTGAAAGCGGCGGCCAGGGACCCTTCGCCGCGCTACTATCAGCTTGTCGCCGAGTTGATGGTCCGCGAGCACGACTCGGACGACGCAGTCACCGTTCTTCTAAAGTCGGTGGCGCTCGATCCCAGCAATACCTGGAATTATCTCTCGCTGGCCAATGCCCTGAATTTCAACGGCCGGCCGAAGGAAGTGCAGAGCTATCTCGATGCGGCTGCGCGCGTCGACCCAAACTCGTGGATGGACTACAGGCGCTACCAAACGGGACTGGCCGAGTTCGGCCAGGAGAAGTTTGAGGACGCGGTTCGCACTATTGAGAAGATGGACCTTGAATCGGCCGATCCACGGGCGAAATTCTATGCCCTGCAGGTCCTAATTTCGGCTTATGGGCATCTTGGGCGCACAGACCAGGCCGCGGCTGCTTTGAAAACGCTTAGGGAGGTCGTTGCGCGGAGTTGGGAATGGGAGCTGAGCCTGTTGATCACCCAGGATGACATGGTGTTCAAGAATGAGGCCGATATCGAACGCCTTTTGGCCGGGCTGACCAAGGCAGGTGTGCCCGAGCTGCCGGCAACGGCAAAGGCAGGCATGAATCCGAAGGACCGGCTCACAGGGGCGGAAATAAAGTCTCTCATGTTCGGCCACGAAACGCGCGGAAAATTGGTAATCCCCACGTTCCTGCCGACGCAGCGCACAACCTCGGTCGACGGCGCCGTCAGCGAAACAGTTGGCCAGAGGACCCGCGTAGGAACCTCGTGGGTGCAAGGCAATTTCCTGTGCAATGCCTTTCCCAGAGAACTGACAAGCTGTGGAGCAATTTATCGCAATGCGTTCAGGACGCCGGGGCGCGACGACGAATACAAGGCCGTTTACCGCTGGGAGCAGTTCGAGTTTTCGGTCGTCAAGTGAACTCCCAAATGCCGCAAGGCCGAAGTCTACTTGCCGCCATAGACGTCGTTGGCATAACTGCAAACGTCGGCAATTGGCGCAACCGCGACCTCCGGTGCCGTCGCCGTCGATGTCTGCTTCCAAGCAGCGACAACGTTCATCTCTACGGCTGACATTGGGCGCATGGCACCCGATCGCGCCTATGCCCGCTGCGCCCGACAATTCACGGAGTGGAGACCATCACGCATCGCAGGCGCGGATGGAAACTCACCTACCCCTTCCTAAAAAACCCGAAAAAATATTCGGCCCCACCTCGCCGGGCCGCAGCCTGATGCCGTCCTCGAAGCCGTTCAGCGTCACGCACTCGAAGCCGTGACACGCGAGCAGCGCCACCAGCGAGTCGCGGTCCAAGTGGTGCAAATGCTCGTTGGGGAGACGCATGCGCCAGGTTCGGAACCACGCGTCGCCGTCGGCGCCGACCTCGCGCCAGCGGCAGTAAGGGACTGCGACGGCCAGGTGCCGGGTCTTGAGGCGGCCGAGGAAACTCAGATCCGGGATGTGCTTCGCGCACCTCTGCGGACATTCCAAACAATGATGTTTGACTGGGTTAAGGTGGGTCGGCACCGCCAAGCGGCAAATCAGGCCGGGAGCCGCCACATTCGCACACGACCGGTGCCACGCAATTCCGTTTCCCCGAGCGGGTCGCAAGTAAAATCCGATCCGAGCAATTGGTGGGTTGCATCCGAAATACGGATTTCATCAGGCTCCGCGGCCTTTTGAATGCGCGCGGCGAGATTGACGGTGTCGCCCCACAGGTCATAGACAAACCGCCTTTTGCCTATGACGCCCGCCACGATCGGTCCGGAGTGAATTCCAATCCTGAGACTTAGCGGTTCGCCGGCGAAGCGCTCCCGCCTGGCCGCGTCCCGCAGCTCAAGCGCATAGTTCGCAAGGGCTTGCGCATGGTCGGATCGCGCGGTCGGCAGGCCGGCGACCGCCATGACACAATCGCCGATGGTCTTGATCTTTTCGCAGCCGTGTTGTTCCGAGAGCTGATCCGCCGCCTTGAAGAAGTAATTCAAGATAGCGAGCGTCGTCGTGGCTCCGACGCTCCGCGCTCTTTCCGTAAAACCGACGATGTCGGCAAAAAGCACGCTGACCTCTGCGTGGTTGTCTGCAATTTGCTCGTCCGCTTTCAGCCGCTCGGCGATCGATGCGGGAAGAATGTTGAGGAGCAGGGATTCGGCGCGCCGGTATTCGCGCGACAAACCCTCCTGGCTCTCCCTCAATGCCTCGTTCGTCGACTGCAGCTCCGCATTGAGTTGACGCTCCCTCTCCTGCAGGAGCGTCATTTCATATGCCTTCTGTTGAAGCCGCTGCTGGTTGTCGCGTTCGGGAGTAGCGTCGAGAAAGAGCAGCCACACCTTGCCGCCGTCGCCAAAAAGATGAAGGTCCGCGACACGCCCGCCGGGCAGTTCCATCATGGGCATATGAAATGGAAGCTCCGGGCAAGGCAGCAGCCCTTCCATGAATTCGAGCTGATCGGCAACGGGCTTGCCAATGCGAAGCGACGAGAGCCCGTAATGTTCGGTATTGCCGCCCTTGGCGACTATGTATTGCCGGGCGTCAATTTTCAGATATGCGGCAGAGCGCTCATTATAGAAGAAATCGTATATCCAGCTTCTGACTTCTTTCGGCACTCTGGGCATGGTCTACTTGGCGATCATCGAAGCAAGCTGACGAAACGCATCATCAACATGTTCGCCCGAAAGTGCGCTTGTGAGATAGATTTGCCATCCACGTTGCTTCAGTTCGTCAATCTCACCATCCGATATTGCCCACCGATCGACCAGATCGGACTTGTTGAACAGCAATACGAACGGCATGGCGCCGAATTCAGCCTCGGCCCGCTCGCGCAGCGTGAGCGCCACGGCAAGAGTAGCGGGCCGGGTTCCATCGACGACAAGCACGAGCCCGGTCGCACCTCGTACATAGCTGACGCGGAATGAACCGATATCGTCTTCGCCGGCCAAATCCCACAAAATCAGATCCACGGTTTTATCAGCTAACGTGACGCTCTTCTTGTCGATTTTCACGCCAACCGTGGTCAGGTAGTTTTCCGAGAAGATGCTTTGGACAAACCTGCGTACCAGGCTCGTCTTTCCGACAGCAAACCCGCCCAACATGCAGATCTTTTTTTGCAGCATCCTGGGCTCCGCGCTACTCCAGGTTCACCGTAACCGAAACCCGGCGATTGGTGGAGTTCCCGGTTCGACTATTTTCATTTTCGGGCACCGCCGGCTCAAAGGTGCCGGCGCCCCGAACCAGCAGCAGTTCCGGAGCGACGCCGCGCTTGTTGAGAAGCGCGCGAACCGTCTCGGCGCGGGCGGCGCTGATCGACGCGTTGGCCGTCTCACGGCCCGTTGTGTCCGAATGGCCGGTCAACATAAACCGCGCTGTCACGCCTGCCTTGCGGGCATTTTCGGCGAATTCCTTCAACTGATCAGCCAATCTGTCGAGCACCGGCGTTTGCTCCGGTCCCGGGACAACTCTACCGGAAGAGAAGAAAATATCGGTCGTCTGGATGGACTCTCTCAAATGATTAAGTTCTGCAAGGTTCAACTCGCGCAGCTGCGAGACATCCAGAACCACTCCGTCCGCCGAAAGTTGGTCGGCGGCGGCCTGCGCCCGGCTGATCCAGCCGGCAGGAGCCTCGCCCACGACAACGATGCGACCCTGAACGATCGAAAGCTGAACCGATTTCGGCGGGGACAGCGACGCCGTCAGCCGCTTCACCACGAACTTCGGATCAAGACTCTGATAGAATTGCCACTGTGAATGAACGCGGGCGGGATCAACCTCCGTTCCAGACAGCAGAGCTTGCGGGTCGGCGGCAAGAGGGTCTCTCAGACCGGAAATGTAGAAATGTCCGCCCCTCGCCGTTTGTTGAGCAACGATGATTCCCGGTTGGGCCTCAAGTCGCGACACATAATACTGCCAATGCTCCGCCGCGCGTGCATCGGGGCTCACATCACGAACCTTGGAGATGTCGAACTCCGGTCCGCCGACTGAAAGCTGTCGTGCCGCTGCGCGCGCCCGATCTATCCAGGTGTCGGGAGCTTCACCCTCGGCAACGATGCGGCCATTGACGATCGAAAGTCGCACTTTATCCGTCGGATACAGCGACGCCGTCAGCCGCTTCAACACGAACTGCGGCTCAAGGCTCTGATAGAATTGCCAGCTTGCATGAACTCGCGCGGGATCGACCTGCGTCCCGGACAGCAGCGACTGCGGGTCGACGGCAAGCGGGTCTCTCAGGCCGGTAATATAGAATTGGCCATCGCGCACATTCTGTTGGGCGACGATGATGCCGGGCTGCGTCTCCAGTCGCGACACATAGGCCTGCCAGCGCTCCTCGGGGCTCACATCACGGACCCCGGAAATGTCGAAGACCGGGCCGCCGGCCGAAAGCTGCTGGGCGGCGGCCCGCGCCCGGTTGATCCACGCAGTGGTAGCCTCACCCGCGGCAACGATGCGATCATCGACCACTGAAAGCCGCACCGAATCCGGCGGCGCCAGCGACGCCGTTAGCCGCTTCAGCACGAACTGCGGCTCAAGGCTCTGGTAGAATTGCCAGCTTGCATGAACACGCGCGGGATCGACCTGCGTTCCGGCCAACAGCGACTGCGGGTCGGCGGCAAGCGGGTCTCTCAGACCGGTAATATAGAATTGGCCGTCGCGCACATTCTGATCGGCGACGATGATGCCGGGCTGGGTCTCCAGTCGCGACACATAGGCCTGCCAGCGCTCCTCGGCGCTCACATCGCGGAGCCCGGAGATGTCGAAGACCGGGCCGCCTGCCGAAAGCTGCTGGGCAGCGGCCCGCGCCCGGTTGATCCACGTGGTGGTCGCCTCACCCTCGGCGACGATGCGACCATCGACGACCGAGAGTCGTACCGAATCCGGCGGCGCCAGCGACGCCGTCAGCCGCTTCAGCACGAATTCCGGCTCGAGGCTCTGATAGAATTGCCACTGCGAATGAACGCGGGCGGGATCGACCTCCGTTCCCGACAACAGCGACTGCGGGTCGGCGGCGAGCGGGTCTCTCAGGCCGGCAATATAGAACTGGCCGCCGCGAATTTTTTGATCGGAAACGACGATCCCCGGCTGGGTCGCCAGTCGCGACAGATAGGTCTGCCAGCGCTGCCCGGCTTGCCAGGAAAGAAAGAACCAGGCGCCTGCCGCAGTCAGAATCAGCAGGGCTGCCGTCACCACCAGCCACGGGAATCCCTCTTTTGAATCCGTATGCTGCAGCTCGACGCAGGTCTGCAACTGGGTCTCTACGCCGGGCAACTGCGAGGTTTCCCCGTCGAAGCGCTCCAAAGCCTGCGAGGACTGATCATGGATGCGAAGCAATACGTCGCGGATTACGTCATGCAACGCCTCCGGCGGATTTCCCCTGATCACCGCAACCAGCGTCGCAAACGGTCCGACTTCCGACCAGAGGCGAAGCTCTCCGAACCGGATGGTGTCCAGGCCGCTGTTATCTTTCTCGTTGAACGAGTCTTTCACAAAATCCTGGATTGCGCTGAGCATCGAGGAAATCAGTTGAGGGTCTTCGCTGGTGGCGTTTTCGGCTGTTACATGCGCGATCAAGAGCCCGGAGCTGCGGCTGATGAGAAAGACATGCTCCACGCGATAGACGAGAGAATGCTTGAGAACGACTTCGGAGAAGCTTGTTCCCGTTCTCCAAGCCTCAAATCTCCACTTGAGGCCATGCCAGGTAAATATATGCCTTAAAGATTCATTCAGCGACTGGAAGGTCTGGTCGATCTTTTCGCCAATCGACTTACGAATGGCCGGCAGAAACACCGGATACAATATATCGGTCAGTGCGCTGGGGTTCTTCTGGATGGACCGTTGCGCAGCCCTCTCGACAGCTGGCGCAAGGGCCTCGCCGAGCTGCACAAGAGACGCCCCTGCGGTTGCGGTGGGGAGAACGCTCCCCACTGCAGCCGCAAGCTGCTCAGGTTCGTCGAGCAGGTGCGTAACGCGTGAAAGCTCCGAGATTTCGTGGCCGACGAGCAGTTGGCGAAGCTTTTCCAGCCGATGATCGGCGGCTGGAACGCCTTCGTAAAGCGCATGGTTGTCCGGATCGACGTTCCGGGCAATTTCCACCAAAAGGCGGGCCAAAGCCTCGCGATCAATTCCGGTATCGTTCGAAGCTGGGCTTTGTGGAAGGCTGATTGGTTCGACGCTCGACGTCAACTTCCGATCAACTCACTTTCCAGCCACGCTCCGAATTGCCCTTGCTGCCGACGGGATCCTGATTGAGACATTTCGCGACCTCGACAAACAGGCCGGCCAAAAGATTTCGGTCGGTCTTGACGTTGCTGAGGTCGGAAAAGACCTTCTCCATCAGCATTTGAGCGCTTTCATTCTTTTGCTTGATTTCCTCGCGCAGCAAATGGTCGCTTCTGTTCATGCGATCCGCTATTTCGCGCTCGAGCTCGCTCAATTGATCAGACAAAGCGCGCACCTGCTTTTCAAGCGCCTGATTTTGATCGCGAAGATTGCGGTCGATCTCCTTGTCGGCCTCGGCTCGCGCATCTTTCTCGTTCCGCAACTGCGTCGCCAGCGAGTCAACCTGCTTCTTGGCATTCGACTCGTAGGTCTCAAGATTGCGCTTGGCCTCGGATTCGACATCCTTGAACCGCTGCAGGAACCGTTCCTCAAGTTTGGAGAAGCGGCGATCATAGTCCTGCATCTGATTGCCGAACAGCAGGTCGCGTATCTTGTCGACACCTGGAGCGTCACTGCCGGGCCCGCCCTCGCGCGATTGGGGGGCCATAAAGTTCAGCCCGTTTCCCTCTGCATTACCTATCAGATTTGCTTCCGCTTTGCTTGCTGAAGAAGCGGCACTCGAAGATTCCTTAGCCATCACTACGCCCCAATTGCCCAGTGTAAAACTTCGAAACGCGAAATTATGTCAGACAAATACCCGGCCCGCAAGCTGGAATCCTCTTGTCTTAAGCCGATTCATGCGTCCCTTGTTCCTCTCTTGGACTAGCAACGAATGAACGAGTTCTGACTGGTGTCTCTCGCGCACCTTTTCGCGAAAGCGGAAATAACCGGATAGTCTAATTGCCAATTTGGCCCAATATCCTATTAGTAGACATTAGTTATAGATAATTTACTAAATAAGTCATTCAATATCTTTAGGCGCATCGCAATTCGATGATCTATCGGCGCATATGCCGTAGCACACCCGGTTGCGATCCCGTTGAGCCAATCTTTCCTCGCCCGATGCGCCGATTGGCTCGCGGAGCTGAAGGCCGCGCATGAGGACGGCCCCCTGCCCGGCTCTGCCTTGGCAGGCGCGGATGAAAACTGCCCTATACCTTCCTAAAGAACCCCGACAGAATGTTCGGCCCTGCTTCGCCGGGCCGCAGCCTGATGCCGTCCTCGAATCCGTTCAGGCTCACGCAGTCGAAGCCGTAATGGGCGAGCAGCGCCACCAGCGAATCTCGGTCGAAGTGGTGCAAGTGCTCGTTGGGGAGGCGCATGCGCCAGGTTCGGAACCACGCGTCGCCGTCGGCGCCGAGCTCGCGCCAGCGGCAATAGGGGACGGCGACGGCCAGGTGCCGGGTCTTGAGGCGGCCGAGGAAACTCAGATCCGGGATGTGCTCGAGCACGTCGAACATGGCGACGAGATCCCACGCGCCGGCGAGCGCCTCGTCCCAACCGACGAAGCGGACACCCTGAGGCAGCGGAAACTCGGCGATGTCATAGCCGGCGCAGTCGGCGACGCCGGTTATCTTGGCGGCTTCGATGAACGTGCCGGTGCCGTATCCAATCTCCAGCACCGAGCGAGGAATCTCGCCGGTTACTCCCAGCACCCAGCCAAGCCGCTGATAACCGAGCTTGATGGTCCGGTCGCTCAAGTCCTCGTAATAGGAGATGTATTTCTTGTCGTACTTGATCGGCGTGAAGTCGATCTGGTGGATCACGCCAAATTCGTCCACCTCGTAATTGTCCAACATCGCCCTGCCGCCCCCGGAGCCCGGATTCCTACAGGGCGCAGCTAAACGCGGCGTAACCGGCGGGTCGGCTCGCCAAACCCTGGCGGCGATACGGAGCGGCGGGGCAAGGTATCCCGCTCCGCCTGCCTATTCCACGAGGGGTTGTTGCACAGGCTTTTCGACGTGGTGCACCTTTCCGGCCTGCGTCAGTCGCGCCATGACCGCGGTCATCTGATTGTAGAGATCGACGAAACCCGACGGCGGTATCGTCAGCTGCCCGACAACGACGCGGTTGACGTTCTTGCCGTCCAAGGCATCGACGCGATCCGAAAAGAGCGTCAGGCGCAGCACGTCCTGGCGAAAGCTTATGGCAAGCGCGCCATCGCAAAATATCTCCGGCGCGTCGAGCCGGTCTATGATCTTTTCAGTGCGTTGGTTCAGCTCTGCCATCTTTGCCCTTACCTGATTTCGATCGCGCGACCGGTGTTGATTGCGCCGGAACGATCGGGGGCGAGGTGCCCCCGATCGCTGTTTGGACGAGATTTGCGCACGGCTCGTCAAACGAGGAAGATGCTGGCGTCCGGATGCGGCTGGTTATTCATCGCGTCGAAGGCGTTGGCGATATCCTCGATCCCCGGCTGGCCGGACAGGCCGAAGTTGGAGGTTGGGGCGCCGGTGTCGTTAAGGACGTCCCGCACGGCGGCGCTCACCTCGTCCGGTTGGAGCGTGTGGTCGTGGTTCGTGTCGATCTGATTGAGAATAGCGATGATGGCCGGGTTCGAACTGGTCGCCGCGGAGAAACTGAAATTGAGTTCGGTTTTACCGCCGGGGCCGTCGGGCACGGCATTGACGGCAGCGGCGATGAACGCTGCCGCCGAGGAGCGTTCGAGGTGGTTCACGCCGCCACCATGGGTTCCCAACGCAGTCGCGATCGAGGGCGTTCCGGGGATCTTCGTCAGGTCCTGGAAACCGAAGATGGTCTCAAAGGAGGTGTTAGAGGTCCAGCCCGAATGGAACGTGCCCAACTCCTGGGTCACGATATCCAGGTGGTTCTTCCAGAAGCCCGGCGTCGCGCCCTGGCCCTGCGGTGGCAGGAAGTTGGCGAAGTCGAGGCCTGTCTGGTCGTGGCCAGAGGTGCCGTCGATGGTGTAGCCGGCCGCTCCGACCGTCTGCACGTAGCCGCTCGGCACGACCTCGTAGACCTTGTCGCCGGCGACCGTGTAGTCGAGGCCGGTGAACGACCAGGTGCCGTCGGCCGCCGTCGTCGTCGACTGGTCGACGCCGGCGTCGAAGGTGCCGTTGCCGTTCTTGTCGATGAAGATGGTGATGCCGGCTAGCGGAGTGTCGTCGGCCGTGATGCCGTCGCCGGTGATGTCGGTGAACTTCGTGCCGGAG
>LM655189.1:187837-188107 GCA_000824825.2 Mesorhizobium sp. ORS 3324 | reverse complement strand
AGATCGAGAACAGCTTGAAGTTGGCAAAGTCGAGCCCGGTCTGGTCGTGGCCCGAAGTGCCGACGATCTGGTAGCCGGCCTGGCCCAGCGTCTGCACATAGCCGCCCGGCAGGACCTCGTAGACCGTCTTGCCGGCATAGCTGGCGTCCAGCCCGCTGAACGACCAGGTGCCGTCGGCCGCCGTCACCGTCTGGTTGGCCGCGCCGTCGTTGTTGAGCCCGTCGCCGTTCTTGTCGATGAAGATGGTGACCCCGCCAAGGCCGGAATCGC
>LM655189.1:176496-187737 GCA_000824825.2 Mesorhizobium sp. ORS 3324 | reverse complement strand
GATCGAGAACAGCTTGAAGTTGACAAAATCCTGGTTGGTCAGATTCTGGCCGGAGGTGAGGCTGTTCTGGTTGATCGTCGCCGAGGTCAAATGCGTCCAGCCGGACCGATCTTCTTCCTTGATCAGGTAGTCGCCAGGCAGCAGGCCGGTGAACTGGTAGAAGCCGCTGCCATCGGTGGTCGTCTGCGCCACCTGCTCGCCTGCATCGGCGATGTTGTTGTGGTTGGCGTCGTTATAGAGCGTGATCGTCCAGCCGCTCACCGCGGTCTGGTCACCGGTCGTCGCGAGATTGCCGTCGGCGTCGACATATTTGTGACCCGAGATGGAGCCGGTCTGGAAATTGCCGAAGTCGTTGTTGTGGCTGTCCTGGCCGGCCGCCACGGTGACGGTGAACTCGCCCTGCGCATTGTTGGGCGCATCCTGCGACCACCCCGCTTGCGGCACCTCGCGGATCGTGTAGGTGCCGGGCGTGACCGTGAATTTGTAATAGCCGTTGGCGTCGGTAACCGCGAACGGCTCGCCGGCATCCAGCTGGTTGTTGTTGTTGGCGTCGATATAGATCGTCCAGCCGGCGAGAGCCGGCTCGCCGGCCTCCCAAACGTGGTCGGCGTTCAGGTCGTTGAACTTGTGACCATCGATCACCTGGCCGATCTGGCGGTTCCACTCCTCGAAGCCGGAATCGGCGGTCCAGGTGCTCTGTGCGGTTTCCGTAGGACCTTGATAGGTGCCGGTCTGGTAGCCGAACGCCGAATAGAGATAGATATAGGGCTTGCTCGGATCGAAATTGCTGACGGGAACCAGCAACGACATGTCGGTGGTGTTGCCGCTGCCCGGCTGGAGCTCGCCGTTCAGCCCGACAAACTTATCGCCGCCGGCATCCATATTGTAGATCAGCGAAGCGTTGTCGGCCACCGGGAAGGCGCCGGTGCCTTGAGCAGGGGTCGCTCCCGGCGCGTAATTGCTCAAATTACCGACACTGGCCTGCCAGATCTGGAGCGCATCCAGGGAAAGGTTCTGGGAAGTGGCGGTGTTTGACTCATTGATGTCGAGATCAAATCGATAGTAGCCGACACCATTTATGAATTGAATCGGAATGTCGGCAAGGTTCACTGAATGAACGTACTGGGTGCTGCCCTTGGCGGTGTCATCAAGCACTTTAACATTGGCGTCGGTATTGTACCCCTGCTCCGAGCCGTTGTTCTGAATGCGAACGAAAGGATCAAGCAGACCCGTACCCGCTCCGGTCACGACATCCGAGGATGAAAAGACTGCACCGTTGATCGTCACGGTGTTTGCAAAGGTCAGATCGTAGGTCGGCGGCGCATCGGTGAAATTCGCCGTTGCCGAGGCGCCTGTCGCGGTATCTGTTGCGGTGAGAACGAAAGCCTGGTTGGCCGCGTCGGCATTGACATACCATGAGGTCTCGACCGCGCCGTTGACGACGCCATCCAGATCGCCGGCGCCGCCGTCGGTGACGGTCCAGGGCGTTCCGGTGCCGGTGAGATCGTAGGCGAGCACGTCGTCCGCGGTGCCGAGAACCCCGTCGGCGCCGGCGCTGAGGTGGGCAACCTGGAACGTGAACGTGCCACCGTCCGCGATATTGGTGGCGGTGATCCCCACCGTCTCGCCGGGCGCGTAGTCCGCGTCCGCCTGGTCGAGCGAGACCGCAAGCGGCGGCACGGGATCGGTGCTTCCGGTCACAGTGGAATCAGGTGTTGCGAGCGGATCGGTCGTCAGATTGTCCGTAATGTCGGTAGAGGCCATGACAATTTCCCCTTAACTTCGGATTCGGTTACATCGTACCCACTGCTTTCACTTTCCCGCCCCGGGGCGGGCTTACTGTCTGAAGGCTCGGCTGATCTGGTCCTGCAACGGCTTCACCAGATAGGACATCACTGAACGGTCCTCGGTCTTGATGAAGGATTCCACCGGCATGCCGGGCACCAGCTTGACCTCGCCGAGGCGCGCAACCTCGGCGGCGGTCGTCCTGATACGCACGGTGTAATAGCTGACGCCGGTGCGCTGATCGGTGGTGATGTCGGGCGAGACCCTCTCGACCACGCCGTCGATCTGCGGCGTCGTGCGCTGGTTGAATGCCGAGAAGCGCAGCGATGCCGACTGGCCGACCCATAGCTGGTCGATGTCGCTGGGCGCGATCTTGGCCTCCACCGCCAGGCTGTCATTGTCCGGCACGACCTCCATGATGGTCTGGCCGGGCGTGATGACGCCGCCGATCGTGTAGGCGAGCGACTGCTGCACCACACCGTCCTGCGGCGCGCGGATATCGATCCGCTTCAACTGGTCCTCGGCGGCGACCTTGCGCTCCATCAACTCGCCCACCTTGCCGTCGATGTCGCGCAGGTCCTTGTTCACTTCGGTACTGAGGTCGAGGTCGATCTGGATGATCTGCAGCTTGATCTCGGCGATCTTCCCTTGCGCCTGCGCCTGGGCGGCAACGAGCTGGCCGCGTTCGCCTTCGAGGCGCGTGGCCTCGCGCTCGGCCGCGGTCAGGCGATCGATGGAGATGAGCTTCTTCTCCCAGAGCTTGCGCACGGAAGCGAGCTCCTTTTGCTCCAGCTCGATCTCCTTGATCTTGGCATCCGTTTGTGCGGTGTTGCCGGCGATCTCCTTCTCGAGCTGGGCGATGCGTTCGCCGAGCTGGCTCTTCTGGCCAGCGCGGGACGTGCGCCGCGTCTCGAAATGCTGTTTCTCGCCGGAGATCGCCTCGGCGACGTCGGGATCGGCGGAACGACTGAGGAGATCCGCGGGAAAGGCGATGCTGTCGGCGCCCCGGCGCTCGGCATCGAGCCTGGCCTTGCGCGCCGCGAGCTGGTCGAGCGCCTTGCTCACCACCGCAAGATTGGCAGCCGGCATGGTGCGGTCGAGACGCAGCAGAAGGTCGCCGGCTTTCACGCGGTCGCCGTCGCGCGCATCGATCTCGGCAACGATGCCGCCAGTCGAATGCTGCACGTTCTTGACGTGGGAATCGACGACGAGAGTGCCGGGGGCGATGACCGCGCCGGCAATCTCGGTGACCGCGGCCCAGCCGCCGACGCCCCCGGCAAGCAGGAGCACGGCCCCGAGCCCAAGCCGCACGTAAAAGCGGATCGATGCGTGGGAGGTGCCCGCCATGCTAGTGCGCTCCCTCGGTGCCGTTGGCGGCGGCCTGCGGGGTGCCTTCCGCTGCCACCCTCAGCGGTGGATTGGTCGTGGGCACCGCCCGCAAGGCCGGGAACATCTTGGCGAAAACCTCGTCCCTCGGTCCAAAGTCACGGATACGCCCGTGGTTCATCGCCAAGACGAAGTCGACGGCCGCGAGCACGTTCGGACGATGAGCGACGATCACAACCACGCCGCCGCGTTCGCGAACGCCAAGCATCGCCCGGATCAATGCCTGCTCGCCATCCATGTCGAGGTTGGAATTCGGTTCGTCGAGCACCACGAGGAACGGGTCGCGATAGAGCGCGCGGGCCAGGGCAATGCGCTGGCGCTGGCCGGCCGAAAGCGCCTCGCCATGCTCGCCGATCTGGGTCTCGTAGCCTTGGCGGAAGCCCACGATCAGGTCATGCGCGCCGGCCGCCTTGGCCGCGGCGATGATGGCGGCCGAGTCGGCGTCCGGCTCGAAGCGGGCGATGTTTTCGGCGACGGTGCCGGCAAACAGCTCCACGTCCTGCGGCAGGTAGCCGATATGGCGACCCCGCTCGCGTGACGACCACTGGTCGAGGTCGGCGCCGTCCAGCCTGACGCGGCCGCTCACGGGCTGCCAGGCGCCGACGAGAGCCCGCACCAGGGTGGACTTTCCCGAGCCGCTGGGGCCGATGATGCCAAGCCCGTGGCCCGCCTCCATGGCGAAGCTTGCGTCATGCACCAGCAGGCGCTGCGTGCCCGGAGCCGCGATGCCGACACCGTGCATGATGACATTGGCGCTCGGCGCCGGCAGCAGCATGGGTTCGGCCTCGGCGGGCAAGGCCGCGAGCACTCTGCTCAGCCGTTGCCAGCCCTGGCGCGCGCTCGCAAAGCCCTTCCAGTTGGCGATCGCAAGATCGACCGGGGCCAGCGCGCGACCGCTGAGGATGGAAGCGGCGATGATAATGCCCGCCGTCGCCTGCTGTTCGATAACCAGCCAGGCGCCGACGCCGAGCATGGACGACTGCAGCAGCATGCGCAGCACTTTCGATACCGCGCCGAAGCCGCCGGCAACGTCGCTCACCTTACGCTGGTCGGCGATGTAATCGAGGTTGGCACCTTCCCAGCGCGCGCCGAGCCCGCCGGCCATGCCCATGGCGGCAACGACTTCCGCATTGCGACTGCCGGCGGCGATCAACCCGCCACGCCGGTTCCCGCTCAAGGTCGCGGACGATACCGGTATTCGCGTCAGCCGCTCGGCAAGGGCGGTCAGCGCGACCAGCACGATCGCCCCGAACAGCGCCGTCACGCCAAGCAACCAGTGGAACATGAAGATGATGATCAGGTAGAGCGGCAGCCATGGCAGGTCGAAAAGCGCCGTCGGCCCCATGCCGGACAGGAAGGCGCGCACGCTGTCGAGATCGCGCATCGGCTGCAGGCTGTCGCCCTCGCGCCCGGCCTTCAACGGCAATTTCAGGATCGACGTGTAAACCCGGTGACCAAGCGCCTCGTCGAGGGCGCCGCCGATCCGAACCAGGACCCGCCCGCGCACGAAATCGAGAACGCCCTGCCCGCAATAGAGGATGACGAGCAAAATCGAGATGCCGACGAGCGTCGGCAGGCTGCGGCTTGGCAGCACGCGATCGTAGACCTCGAGCATGTAGAGCGAGCCGGCAAGCATCAGCACGTTGAGCATGCCGCTGAACAACCCGACGGCAAGGAAGGCCGACCGGCAACTGGCAAGCGCCGCGGCAAGCTCGGAGCGAGCGGAGCCGCCCGGCCGCCGCGCGCCCGATCTCGCCGACGGCGTGCCAGGCGCCACGGCCTCCCGGGGTGGGCCGCCGGCATTTTGCGCCGCGTCGCCGCGAGCGCGAAACACGGCCAGAAGACCGAAACCCGCCATCGCCACCGCAACGAGCATCGTGCCCATCGAAGTATGCCGGCTGGAGCCGAAGAGAAGGAATCCGGCGACACACGCGAGGAGTGACAGGCCGAAAAGCCTGACCCTCGCCTGCGCCGAACCAAGCGTTGCCTTGCCCGTCAACCCAAGTGACGCCTTACGCAACCCCACGATCACGACTTGCCTCTCCCCATCAGGGGCACGTCAGCCGCGCTCATCGGCGAATTGACCGCGCAGCACGGCTGACTGGCCATGGCAAATAGCGCCGAGATTCAGCGCTCAAATTTGGGAGGGAGGAGGATCGGCGTAGCGTCTGACAACCCGCGGCGGCGGCCGGCGAACAGCAAACGCGACAGCGCCTCACGACGACTGGCGGCTCGATGGTGATGCGGCGGCTGAAATGCCGCGCGGTTTCCCACCCCCTGTAGCGCCGTAACTCGTTGTTGCCGGTCGGGAGATTGTTTACGCTACTATATTAGGACATTATTAACTCTATCTGGGCATGCGTCAACGGGCAAATTCGACGAAGAATTGGCCCGGCGAGATTTGAAGTATAAGGGAGTATAACGCCGAGGGAAGCGAGCCGTCTCTCATCCGGTTCCCACGCTGACCGGCCCCTACTTCTGCCGGAACGCCGTGTGCAGCGAAGCCGTCAGCGGCCCGAGAATGTAATCCAGCGCGGTGCGTTCCTCGGTCACGATCATGACCTGCGCCGGCATGCCGGGATAGAGCTGGATCTGCGGGGCGGCGGCGAGTTCCTGCGGGTCAACCGCGATGTCGGCGACGTAGTAGGGAAAGCCCGTCTTGGCATCGGTGACACGATCTGCCGAGATCTGGGTGACGCGGCCGTGGATGACCGGCGTGGTGCGTTGCTTGTAGGAGGTGAAACGGACCTCGGCCGTCATGTCGGCGCGCAGGCTGGATATATCCTCGACCCGGACTTGTGCCTGCACGATCAGCGAATTCCTGGTCGGCACGATGTCGAGGATCGTCTGGCCGGGAGCGACGATCGCGCCGGTCGAAAAGACCGTGAGGTTCATGACCTGGCCGTCATAGGGCGCACGCACCTCTGCACGGTCCACCGTGGCCTGTGCGGCGAACATCTTCGGCACCAGGTCGGCGAGATTCGACTGGGTCTCGATCAGCATGGCCGAAAGTTTGGCGCGGCGCTCGTTGGTGAGCTGCGCGATCTGACTTTCAAGCTCGGCCTTGCTCTGGCGGTTTCCCGCGATCTCGCCGAGAGCCTGGTCGATCAGGCCCTGCAGGTCGGAGGCCGAGCGGTCGAGCTCCAGGATGCGCGGCTTTGTCGTCAGCCCGGCCTTCAGCAGCTTGTTGAGGCCCGCCTTCTCGTCGACGGTCGACCTGAGCTGCGCCCGGAACGATTCGACCCGTGCCTGCTTACCCTCGATCTGCTCTTCGAGTTCGGCAATCCGCTTTTGCAAGATCTGCTTTGCGCCGGCCATCGAGGCGCGCTGGCTTTCGAGGTCGGCGATCTGGTTGGCCATCGCGTCCTGCAGATACGTCTGATGCTCGGCGGTGATATCCTTCGGGAAGGCGACCGCCTCGCGGCCATCGAGCTCGGCGCGGATGCGGGCGTCGGTGGCGCGCAGCAGGGCATATTGCTGGGAATAGAGATTGAACTCGGCGCGGGCGCGGGTGTCGTCGAGCACGACCAGCACATCGCCTGCCTTGACGATGTCGCCGTCCTTCACCCGAATCTCCTTCACCGTGCCGCCGTCGAAATGCTGGACGCTCTTGCGGTTGCCCTCGACCTTCACCACCGCGTCGGCAAGCACCGCGCCATTGAGCGGCGCGATCGCTGCCCAGCCGCCGAACAGGCCGAAGAAGCCGACGATGATGAGCAGGCCGATCCACACCGGTCCGCGGATCGAATCCGGATTGGCGCCGGCGTTTTCGGCGCCCGAGAGGCTGCGATAGGTGGCGGCGATGTCGGTCATTGGGTTGCCACCGCCATCGGTGCGGCGCGCTGATTGAGCAGCGCCACGATCTCGTTCCTCATGCCGAAGGCCTCTACAGCGCCATCCCGCAAGAGCAGGATCTTGTCGACATTGGCTAAAGTCGAAGGCCGGTGCGATACGATGATGACCGTGCTGCCGCGACGCTTGAGCTCGAGCGCGCATTCGGCGAGCGCGCGATCGCCATCGGCATCGAGATTGGAGCTCGGTTCGTCGAGCACGATGAGGTTCGGCATGCCGAATACGGCGCGGGCAAGCGCGATGCGCTGCCGATAGCCGCCGGACAGCACCGCCCCGCCCTCGCCGATCTGCGTCTCGTAGCCCTGCGGCAGGCGGATGATCATCTCATGCACGCCGGCGAGCCGTGCGGCTTCGATCACCTCGCGGTCGACATCGGTCTTGAAGCGGCCGATATTGGCGGCCACTGTGTCGGAGAACAGCTCGATGTCCTGCGGCAGGTAGCCGATATGGTCGCCGAGCGCCTCTCTTCCCCACTGTGTCAGATCGGCGCCATCCAACCTGACCGTGCCGCGGCTCGGCTGCATGATGCCGGCAAGATGACGGGCAAGCGTCGACTTGCCGGCGCCCGAAGGCCCGACAATGCCCAACGCCTCGCCGGCCTCCAACCGGAACGACACGTCGCGCAGCAGCACCTTCTGCAGGCTGGGAATGGCGAAGCTCAACTGCTCGACGGCGATCTTGCCCGTCGGCTTCGGCAGGTTGAACGAGCGTTCGCCCTGCGCGCCGCCGTCAAGCAGCTTCTCGACCCTGCCAAGGGCGGCCCGCGCCAGGATCAGGCTGCGCCAGAGTCCGACGATCTGCTCGACCGGTTGCAGGCCCCTGCCCAGCAACAGGCTGGCGGCGAACATCGAGCCGCCGGTGATCTGCCGCTCGATGACCAGATAGGCGCCGAGGCCGAGGATCAGCGACTGCATGGTCAGCCGCAGGAAGCGGATCAGCCCGGACATGATCGCCGCCCGGTCGCTGGCCCGCCCCTGCTGGCGCAGCGCAAGGCCGCGGTCGCGCCCCCAGCGGCGCACGAGGCCGTCGATCATGCCCATGGCGCGGACGACTTCCGCGTTCCTGAGGCTCATTTCGGTGAAATTGTAGTTGGCCGTGGCAAGGTCGTTGGCCTGCTTCAGCGGCGCGCGCACCATGTATTCGTTGAGCACCGCCATGGCGATCAAGAGCAGCGAGGAGCCCAGCGCGAAGAAGCCGAGCCAAGGGTGCAGCAGGAAGATGATGCCGATATAGATCGGCGACCAGGGCAGGTCGAACAGCGCATGGATGCCGCTGCCGGTGATCACCTGCCGGAACGTGTCGAAATCGCGGATCGGCTGGCTTTGCGCGGCGCCCTGCGACGGGGTCTCCACCGACGCCGCCAGGATCCTGGCCGAAAGCAGCCGGTCGAGCCGCGCGCTGGCCCGCGTCAGGATCGCGGCGCGCACGAGGTCGAGACCGGCGAGCGCCAGGAACGCCGCAAGCAGGACCACGGTCAGCATGACCAAAGTGGTCTCGCTGCCGCTGGTGACGACCCGGTCGTAGATCTGCAGCATGTAGAGCGGGGATGCGAGATAGAGCAGATTGATCGCCAGGCTGAACAGCGCCGCAAACAGGAAATAGCGGCGGCAGGCGCGAAGCGCTTCCCTCACCATCTTGGACTTGTTGTCGAAATTCAAAATACCCAGCGGAGAACCGCCCCCTGTCCAAACTGCATGCCCGGAACCGATACTACTCCCGATCCTTCAACCGGCCACGCGATCCGCTCGTAAACCTGCCGTAAACCTTAATTCGTAAGCTAAACGCTCGGCCGGCGCAGAAACGGGGTGAGCCGCGCGTGGTTGCCGGCTCACCTCCATCGTCACAGCACGAAGTCGCTGGCCGTCAGTCCGAGATTGACGCCGGTCAGCGTGATCTGCGCCGGATCGTAGGTGACGACCGTGTGCCCCTGGCCGTCGTCGGCGAGCTTGAAGCCGTTCGCATCGTAGGTGCCGAGCAGATGCAGCGTGGCGTTATGTGCGCCGTCTGAGACAGTCAACGTGCCGCCACTGCCGTCCTGGCTCGCCTGATAGCTGACCGTAGTGCCGGCGCCGAAAGAGATGTCGTTCAGGTCCAGCTTGTCGTCATTTGTGATGCCGCCGATGAGCCCGCTGTAGTCGAAGGAATCATCGAGCTCCAGCGTGCCGGCTGCATTCTGCGCAAAGGTCACATCCGTCGACGAGGCAGCGCCGAATTCCAGCTTCGACAGGTTGCCGATCGTGGCGTCGCCGTCGCCGGTGACTTCACCGTGGATGACAATGTTGCCGCCATTGGCCTCGAGCATGCCGGAATTCGCCAGCCCGCCGGTGACGACCAGGCCGCCCGAGCCGGTTGCCTCGAGCGTGCCGGAGTTGGTGACGACGCTGCCGCCGGTGTCGATGACCAGGGCGTTGGTGCCCGAGGCGATGATGGTGCCCCTGTTGTCGAGGCCGAGCATGCCACCGCCCAGTTGGCCGGCGCCCGAGATCGTGTTGTCGATGTTGGTCAGCGTCACATCCGGACCGGTGCCGGAGATGATGTTGGCCGCGCTGTCGGACAGGACGACCTGCCCACCGCCCTGCAGGGTCACGCCATGCTGGATGACTTGCAGCAGGGTTTCGTCGCCGGTCGAGTTGAGCGCGATGACGCCGCTGTTGTTGACCGTGCCGCTCAGCGGCAGCAAGGCGCCGTCGCCAATCGTCATTGTGCCGGGGTTGCTCACGACCGGCGTCTGGTCGAAGACGAAGTTGCCGGCGCCGAGGGCGGAGGAATGCACGCCTTCCAGCGTTATCGACTGCCCGTCGCCGAGCGTGATGACCGCGTTGCCGTTGGCGTCGTCGGCCGTATGCGCCTGGACGTCGGCAAAGCTCTGGAAGCCGGAATAGCCGATAAGGTCGACCTGGTCGGCGGCGGCATCGAAGCTGTGCACGGTGTCGTTGCCGATCGGCTGCGAGAAGACGAACAGATCGTTGCCGCTAGAGCCGGTAAGCACGTCGTCGCCCGACCAGGCGAAGATCGGCGAGCCCTGCGCATAGGCCTCGACATTGTCGGCGATCGAAACGCTGCCCGTCGTGCCGTCTGCGTTGATCCAGGTCATCGAGACGTCCAGCACCGCCGCGCCGGCGTAGTCGGCGGGCGTGGTGACCGTCAGTTCATGGACAGCGTTGGTCTGCACCGTCCAGGAGCCGTCGGCGTTCTGCGTGGCGCCGTTGATCGTCCAGCCGGAAGGCAGATCCTTCACCGTGACGGTGACGGCCTGGCCGTCCGACGGGTCGGTCAGCGCAAGATTAATCGGCTCGCCGGCGGTGCCGGCGGGCAGATTGAACGCCGGAGTGCCTACTCCAGGGTTCCCAGCCAAGTCGGTCCAAGACGAAGTTCCGGTGCCGCTAGACAGAACCTGAACGGTATGCGCGCCGCCGCCGACTGGCTTTGTGACATCCAAGGTGTAGATGTCGTGTCCGGTGCCGTCGATGCCGACATGCACTAAGGTCCCGGCTGTCGCCGTTGCTCCTACGAGCACGATGTCATTAAGGTCGAATCCTGAAACGGCCTCGCTGAAGGTAAAGGTGATTGTCTGCTTGGCACCGCTGTTGTTGTGCGAAATGACGACCGTCGGAGCGGTGGTATCCCCGCCGGTATTGATCACAACCGTGTCGGAGCCAGCACTTCCGGTATTGCCGACATTGTCGGTGTAGCTGCCGGCCGCCACCGATACTGACCCCGTCGCAGAAATTCCGTCGGTGGCTGTGAAGGTGGCATGGTAGGTTGTCGCGGTATCCTGCGTGAAGCCGGTAATCGTGCCGTTCGCCGCCGTGATGTCCGCTGCCGTGAAGCTGGCGCCGGGCGCCTCGCTGAACGTGAAGGTTACGTTCGAACTTGGGGTACCGTCATTGAGCGACGTCGCCACGATGTCGACCGTCACCGTCGGGTTCTGCGTGTCGATCGCCACGTTGTCGGAGCCGGCGCCGCCGAGATTGAGCGCGGCATCGGTGTAGCTGCCCGCCGTCACCGACACCGAGCCGGTGCCGGTGAAGCCGTCGTCGGCGGTGAAGGTCGCGGTGTAGACCAGCGGATCGGCCGTGGCGGCCAGGCCGCTGATGGTGCCGTGCGTGGCGGTGATGTCGGCGTCGCTGAAGCCGACCGGCGCTTCCGAGAAGGTGAAGGTGACGACCGAGCTGTTGTCGCCGTCGCTGAGCGCCCCGTCGACGATGTCGACCGTCA
>LM655189.1:172691-176396 GCA_000824825.2 Mesorhizobium sp. ORS 3324 | reverse complement strand
TCGACCGTCACCGTCGGGTTCTCGGTGTCGATCGCCACCGTGTCGCTACCACCAGCCCCAGCGTTGCCGGCACTATCGGTATAACTACCGGCCGCTACCGAAACGGAACCAATGCCATTATAACCGTCTGTTGCCGTGAACTTCGCCGTATAGTGCGAAGCATCAATCATCGTAAAGTCAGTGAGCGTGCCGTGATCCGCCGTGACGTCAGCGGCAGTGAAGCCCGTCACCGGGCCAGTGAATGTGAACGTTACGACCGAGTTGTTGTCGCTATCACTTAGGGCAGAATCGACAATATTGACGGCTACGGGAGCATGGCCAGCGCTATCGAGAACCACAACCTTCTCAACACCCGTGACCTTGAGATCGAGCGTCTTGAACGTGTAGACAGAGCTATCGGCCTGGCCAGTTTGTGCGCTGATGTGTGCCGGAAGCCAAACGTTCTTGAAGTACGCAATCTCCGCCGTAATCGCGGCATCGTTCAGCTGGTCGGCGCTGAGCCATATCTGCAAGGTGTCGCCGTCCGGTGTGGACCCAGCTTTGCCGAGCTGCACCGCACCGTTTCCGCCGTCGTAAGAATCGTATCCGCTAAAGGCAGTTCCGCCGAGCACCGTCTGAGTGGGCAAAGTTCCAACAGTGGTCTGATCTGTTCCGGAATACAGCGTTCCGCCGGTTATTGTCTGCGTGGAACTCGTAAACGTGCTACCCAGCAAATATTGGTTCTCGAAGGCCTTATAAATCAGGATGTCCGACCCTGATCCGCCAAGAACGGTGTCAAAGCCGCTACCACCATTGAGAATGTCATCGCCCGACCCGCCGTTGAGACGGTCGCTTCCGGCGCCCCCAGACAGCACGTCGGCTCCACTGCCGCCAACCAGAATGTCGTTGCTGCTCGTGCCAACAGTCGTCGTGGCCATTTTCTACCCCCTGCGGACGGACGCTCCCGGCGTCCGCCTTTTTGGCCGTCCTAGACGGCTGACTACCCCATGCCGAACGGATCGGCGCCCAGTCTAACGGGAGAGGAAATGATCAGAATGCCATGCAACCAGGCGCAACCCGACGATCCAGCCCGTGAACGGCCAGCCCTAAAATGGCGGTTCACAGACAGGCGAGTGGCCCAATGGTGATGACTGCGACGGCTATTGATAACCGCGCTGCGTTTCCCCTGCCCCAGTAGCGCCGTAACTCGTTGTTGCCAGTCGGGAGATAATTCGCGCTACCCCTAATGTTAGGATATTATTAACTTTGCCCGGGAAGCGTCAACAGCCAATTCGATGAAGAGTTAATGACAAAACGCGTACTTGTACGCATTTATGGATAAACTGCATTCATACATGGAAGCCAAGCCAACAGAGATCGGCTACAGGTGGCGCGAATCGGATGGAGCTGATTCGCTCACACCGCCTTCTTCCCCCGCCTGCCGCCGTGCCCCGCGACCGCCCTCTCGACGGCGCGTTTCAGCTCGTCCTTGATGTCGGCCGTCTCGGCCATCAGGGTCTCGATCTTCAGGAAGTCGAGCACACGGTATTTCGAGACGGCCGGACGAATGAGGATATCCGGCGGGTGCTGCGTCAGCTTGTTGGCGATGATCGACTGCATCATCAATTGTGTCGCGCCATACATCAGGTCGACCGTGGTCGGGTGCTTGCGTTCGGCATCGCTCGGCGCGCCGACAACGTCGATGGCGATGATGATGTCGGCGTCCTCCTCGACGAGGTCGAAGGGCACCGGGTTGTAGATGCCGCCGTCGATCAGCACGCGCCCATCGCGCGTCACCGGACGGAACACCGCCGGAATGGCGGCCGAGGCTGCCAGCGCCGATTGCAGGTCGCCCTTGGCGAACACCGCGAGCTTGTGGCCGAAATAGTCGGTCGCCGTCACCTTGAGCGGGATCTTCAGCTCCTCGAAGGTCGCGGGGATGGCGTCGGGCAGGAAGGCCTTCAGGATGCGTTCGACATTGAACTGGCCGACGCGGATGCCGCCCTGCATGGCTTCGGCGATCGTGCCCGGCCGCGAGCGCCACATGCGCGCCGCCACCTCGGCGCGGCTGCCGAGGATCGAGCGGGCATAATCGTGGATTTCCGCCCCTCGCATGCCCGAGGCCATGCCGGCGCCCATGATGGCGCCGATGGAGGAGCCGGCGATCGCCACCGGCCTGATGCCGAGCTCGTCCAGAGCCTCGACGGCATGGATATGCGCCAGTCCTCGCGCGCCGCCGCCGCCGAAGGCAACCGCGAAGGTCGGGCTCATCCCTTGTGGGCTCCCGCCACCTGCACGAGCGGCGGGCCGATCACCATCACCGCCGGATCGGCCGATAGAAGCTTCCTCGCCGCCGCCTTGACGTCCGCAAGCGTCACCGCGTCGATCAGCGCGGCGCGGCGCTTGATATAGTCGATGCCGAGATTGTCGAGCTGCAGCTCGACCAGCGTCGCGGCAATCGAGCTGGAGGAGTCCAGATTGTTGATGGCATAGGCGCCGATCATGTATTTCTTGGCCGCCGCGAGCTCCTCCTCGGTCGGCCCTTTCTCGGCCATCTCCTTCACCACCTTGCGCACGATCGAGAGCGTCTCGGCGGCGCGGTCGGAGCGCGTCGCGGTGGTCACCAGCAGAGCGTTGGAATGCTCGTGATCGACGAGGTCCGAGTTGACGCCATAGGCAAGACCGCGCTTCTCGCGCACCTCCTCGAAGAGGCGGGAGGTGAAGGTCGAGCCGCCGAGGATCTCATTCATCAGCGCGGCTGCGTAGAAATCGGGATCGCTCCGTTTCACGCCGGGCCAGGCAAGCTGCAGCGAGGTCTGCGGCAGGTCGTAATTGACCTCGAGCTGCTGGCCGAGCTTGGGTTTGACGTCGGCCACGGGAGCCAGTGCCTGCCTGTCAGGCAGGTCGCCGAACACCTCATCCAGCTTGCCGCTCAGCGTGGCGGCGTCGATATCGCCCACCACCGCCACGCGCAGGCCGCCGCGGGCGAAAGTCGCCTTGTGGAAGGCCCTGAGGTCGTCGGCGGTGATGGAGGCAAGGCTCTCGCTGGTGCCCTGATCGGGCCGCGCATAGGGATGCCCGCCATAGATCGCGCGCAGCCAGCGCTGCTGGGCGACCGTGTTGGGGTCGCGTTCATTGGCAAGGATGCCGGAGAGCACCTGGGCGCGGACGCGGTCGATCGGCTCCTGATCGAAGCGCGGCCTGTTCACCGCCAGCTTCAGCAGGCCGAACGCCTCGTCCCTCTGTTCGGACAGCATGCGCATCGAGCCATAGGTGCCGTCGCGCGCCGCCTCGAAGCTCATCTCGGCACCGGCGTCATCGAGCTTCAGCTGGAAGGCGTCGCTGTCGAGGTCGCCGGCGCCCTCGTCGAACAGGCCGGTCATCAGATTGACCAGGCCTTCCTTGCCGGCGGGATCCTGCGCGGTGCCGCCGTCGAAGACAAAGCGGATGGCGACCAGCGGGATCGAATGGTCTTCCACCAGCCAGGCGGTGATGCCCTTCTTCGACTTCACCTCCTGGATGTTCATCTGTGCGTGCGCAGCCAGCGCCGGCAGGAGCAGGAAGAACAGGGCAAAGCACAAAGTGGCGACGATGCGGTAGACGGCATCGCCGAGCGACGAGGTTCCGACGTCGGCGCTGCCCCTCATCCGCCTGCCGGCACCTTCTCCCCGTAAAGGACGGGGAGAAGGGATAAGCTCCAGCGCTGGCGTCCCCCTCTCCCCGTCC
>LM655189.1:155972-172591 GCA_000824825.2 Mesorhizobium sp. ORS 3324 | reverse complement strand
GAGGGGCAGCGCCACGCCTGGAGCAATTGTCCCGTCCCGCTGATCCGCACGATACCAAAGCTCATCATCAGTTCCCCGCCTGTTGCTGCGGCAGGAGATAGCCGGTGGTCGAACGGTCGAGCACGAGGTAGCGGGCGGCGGCCGCCTTGACCTCTTCCGCCGTGACCTTGCGGATGCGGTCGGGCCATTCCTGCACATCCTTCACATTGCCGCCGGTGGCAAGCGTCGAGCCATACATATTGGCCATTTCGTCCTGCTTGTCGCGGGTGAAAATCATCGAGCGGACATAGCGGGTCTTGGCCCGCTCCAGCTCGTCCTCGGTCACGCCGTCCTTGACGATGCGGGCGATCTCGGCGTCGACGCCCGCCTCGACATCGGAAAGCTTGGCGTCACCGCGCGGCGAGCCATAGACGCTGAAGTTGGTGGCGTCGAGCATGGTGCCCTGGAAATAGGCGCCGGCCTCGGAGGCGATGCCCTGCCTGACCACCAGCTGCTGGTAGAGGCGGCTGTGGTTGTCGCCGCCCAGGATCTCGGCCAGAAGGTCGAGCGCCTCGGCCTCGCCGGGCTTGGCGGTATGATAGGAGGGCACCACCCATTGCGTGGAAAAGCTCGGCACCGACACGCGCGCATCGGTGAGCGTGACGGTGCGTTTGGTGTTCTGCTCCGGCTCGACAGGGCGGATGCGCGGCGGCAGATCCGGTCCACGCGCGATCTTGCCGTAGGTCCTTTCGGCCATCGCCTTCACGGCGTCGGGATCGACATCGCCCACCACCACCAGCACCGCATTGTTCGGCCGGTAGTAATTGTCATAGAAGGCCTTGGCGTCGGTGCGATTCAACTGCTCCATCTCCTGCATCCAGCCGATCACCGGAATGCGGTAGGGCTGGTTCTGCCAGAGCGTGGCGTCGACCTCCTCGTCGAGCACCGCCTGCGGATTGCTGTCGATTCGCGAGCGGCGCTCCTCGAGGATCACGTCGCGCTCAGTCTTGATGACGTCGTCGGTGAGGATGAGGTTGCGCATGCGGTCGGCCTCGAAGCCCATCATCTGCCCGAGCGCCGAGGGCGCCACCGTCTCGTGGAAAGCGGTGTAGTCATAGGAGGTGAAGGCGTTGTTCGAGCCGCCGATGTCGGCCACGGCGCGGTCGAACTCGCCGCCGGCGTGGTTGGCGGTGGCCTTGAACATCAGATGTTCGAAGAAATGCGCTATGCCGGATTTGCCGGGCGGCTCGTCGGCGCTGCCGATCTTGTACCACACCATGTGGGTGACGATCGGAGCGCGGTGGTCGGGAATGACGACCACTTCCATCCCGTTGTCGAGCAGGAAATCCTTGACCTCGGCGTCGTCCCCGGCCCGCGCCGGGGCCTGCGCCGCGAGCGCCAGCGCGCCGGCAAGAAGGGCTGCGCGCAGCCCTCTGGTGTTCAATGTCATCAAATGCTCCGGCTTCGGTCGCGCGACAATAGAAAAGCTTCGCTAGCGAGGCAAAGCTAATTGTTCGTCATTTTCGAGGCGCTTGCGCCATTTCCTTCTTCCCTTGTGGGAGAAGGTGGATCGGCGCCTCACCCCGCCTCGACAAACCGGATCACCGTATCGCCATAGCCGCGCTCGTCGACCACGGAGAAGCCTGCGCCGGGCTCGAACGGCGCCGCGGCTGCCTCCTCGACGACGCAGAGCGCGCCGGGCAGAAGCCAGCCGCCGGCCTTGGCCGAGCGCAACGCGCGCTCGCCGAGACCCTTGCCATAGGGCGGGTCGGCAAAGACCAGGCCGAAGGGCGAGAGCGTGCCGGCCTCGCCGAGATGCGTGGCGTCGCGGCGGAAGATTTTTGTCCGGCCGGTGAGCCCGAAGGCCTCGACATTCTCGCGGATCAGGCCGCGCCCTTCCGTCGATTCCTCGATGAAGACGCAATAGGAAGCGCCGCGCGACAGCGCCTCCAGCCCGAGCGCGCCGGTGCCGGCGAAGAGATCGAGCACGCGGGCGCCTTCGAGCTTGTCGGCGTAGCGATGCGCCAAAACGTTGAACACCGCCTCGCGGGTGCGGTCGGTGGTCGGGCGGATGGCATTCGAACGGGGCGTCGCCAGCGGACGCCCGCGGAACTCACCGCCGACGATCCGCATTGCCGCCCCTCTTCGGACCACGCGGCCTGTCGCCGCCATCGCCACCTTCGGGGCGTTCGCCGCGCGGCTTGCCGTACGGCTTCGCACCGGGCTTGCCCTGAGGCTTGCCGCCGGGCTTGTACGATGCCTTGCGCGCCTTCGCCTCGGCGGCCCTGGCGGCGTCGGCTTCCGCCCTGCCCTTGCCGATGGGGCGCGCGCCGGGCGCCATCCAGACATTGGCCTTGCGCTGGCCGGGTGGCTCGATCGGCCGCGGCTCGCCCTTCTTGCCGCCGAAACCGCCGCGTTCGGACTTGCCGAAGCCAGACTTTTCGAAGCCATGCTTGGGGCCGCGCTCGCCGAACGTCCTCTCGGGTCGCGTGGAAAGCTTGTTCAGCGCCTCGTCGCGGCTGCCTTCGCGGCGCTTGCGGGCCTTGATCAGCCCGCCCTCGCCGATCGGCCGGCGGTCGCCCTCGCGCGAGATTTTCGGCCGCTCAGCTTCGTCGCGGCGCGGCTCGCTGCGCCGCACCGGCTTGTTGGAGAAGGGCTTTTGGATCTCGGCGTCGAAATTGGCACCCGACTCCTCGATCAGCCGCTCGCCGAGCTGCTCGCGCAGCGTGCGGCCCTTGATCTCCAGTACATGGCCTTCGGGCAGGTCGTTGAGCTGGAACGGCCCGTAGGAGATGCGGATCAGCCGCGTCACATCCAGGCCTAGCGCGCCGAGAATGTTCTTCACCTCGCGGTTCTTGCCCTCGCGCAGTCCGATCGTCAGCCAGGCATTGCTGCCCTGCTCGCGATCGAGCGAGGCCTCGACCGAGCCGTAGAAGACGCCGTCGACGGCGATGCCGTCGCGCAAGGCGGCCAGCGCGCTGTCCTCGACCTTGCCGTGGACGCGCACGCGATAGCGCCTCAGCCAGCCGGTTGCCGGCAATTCGAGCACCCGCGACAGCCCGCCATCGTTGGTGAGCAGCAGCAATCCTTCCGTGTTGATGTCGAGGCGGCCAACGGTCATGAGCCTGGGCAGATCGGCCGGCAGGACATCGAAGACTGTCTTGCGGCCTTCGGGATCGCGATTGGTGGTGACCACGCCCGCCGGCTTGTGGAACAGGAACAGCCGCGTGCGCTCGATCGGCGGGATTTCCGTGCCGTCGAGATGGATGACATCGTCGGGCATGACGTTGAAGGCCGGCGACGACAGCACCTTGCCGTTGACCTTGACGCGTCCGGCGGCGATCAGTTCCTCGGCGTCACGGCGCGAAGCGATACCGGCGCGCGCCAGCCGCTTGGCGATGCGCTCGCCTGCCTCCGGCGCCTCCGCGGGACGCGACCGCGGCTGGAAGCCGCCTTCCGGCTTTCCCGCGGCGCGGTCACGCGGCGGACGATCGGCAAAGTCACGTTTGGGCCGATCGGCGAAATCCCGCTTGGGTCGATCGCTGAAATCCCGCTTGGGCCGATCGCCGAAATCGCGCTTGGGGTGGTCGAAACGCTGTTCGCCGCGCTCGCCCTCGGCGGCCATCGGCCGCTCGCCACGCGGCACGTAGGGCTTACGGTCTTCGCGCTTCTCGAAGGGCTTGCCTTTGCGGAACGGTCTTTCGCCACGCTCTGCGCCCTCACCCACTTCGCGCGGTTTGTAGCTGCGTTTGAAATCGCGGCGCTCGCCTTCAGCTGCCATCGGCCGGTCGCCACGCGCGCCAAAAGGCTTGCGCGGCCCTTCGCGTTTCTCGAACGGCTTACGCTCGGGGCGCGGTCCCTTGCGGAATGGCCTGTCGCCGCGCTCGGCACCCTCGCCCGCTTCGCGCGGCTTGTAGCTGCGCTTGAAGTCGCGCGCGGGGCGCTCGCCATCGGCGGCCATCGGCCGGTCGCGCTTGGCGAACGGCTTCTTGGCGCCGAAGGCCGGCTTGCCGCCCTTCTTCGCAGTGTCGTCACGGCCGGCTTTCGGCCCGTTCTTGCCCAGGCCTTTTCGGCGCGGCGGTTTCTTGTCGTTGTCGTCCATGTGGCCTTTGCTCTTTTGGGCGGCTAGATAACAGGATCACCATCGGGTGGCGAGGAGTAATCGGAATGGGAACCGCGTGAAGCGGCCGGATTTCATGGCGCTGGCGCTGGAAGAGGCCGAGGCGGCCGCAAGCCGCGGCGAGGTGCCGGTCGGCGCGGTGATCGCCAACGGCAACACCGTGGTGGCGCGGGCCGGCAACCGCACACGCGAGCTCGCCGACCCGACCGCCCATGCCGAGATGCTGGCGATCCGCGCAGCCTGCCAGAAGCTTGCCAGCGAGCGGCTCACCGGCCACGACCTTTACGTGACGCTGGAGCCCTGCGCCATGTGCGCCGGCGCGATCTCTTTCGCCAGGTTGCGCCGGCTTTATTTCGGTGCCGCCGACGAGAAAGGCGGAGCGGTGGTCAACGGTGTCCGCTTCTTCGCCTCACCCACCTGCCACCACGTGCCGGACATCTATCCCGGGATCGGCGAAAGCAAAGCCGCCCTCATCCTCAAGGACTTTTTCCGCGGGAAGCGGAATGGCGGTGAATGGTGAAGAAAATAGTGAGTAGTGAGTAGTGAGTAGTGAGTACAGATCTATTCACTATTCACTATTCACTATTCACTATTCACTATTCACTACTCACTACTCACTATTCACCACTCACAGACCCAGCCAGTCGAACCAGCCGCCGCTCTTCTTGCCTTCCGCCTGCGCCTTGAGGCGGCGCTCCTTCTTGTACTCGTCCTCGCCGAGCTCGTTCTGCGGCGCGGTGGCGGCGGCCTGGCGATAGGCAAGCGGCGGCTCGCTCAGATATTTGCGGACGTTGGGATTGCCCTGCTTCTGCTCGGCGAGGCGGCGCTGGATCTCGGCGGCGCGGGCAGGACTGGAATCTTCCGGCGACCAGCGCGGCGGATGGCTGGAGGCCGAATCGGCCATCGCCTTCTTCACCGAAGCGGGATCGGTCTGCACGTCCTCGACAGTCTCCGGCTGGTAGTTCGGATCGTTCTGGTGGGCGGTGGCGTCGGCGCGGATGCGGGCGCGGCGTGCCTCGGGCGATTCGGGCCAGTCGGCACTCGCCGTCTGGATGCTCTCCTGCGGCGGCGGCAGCGTTTCCTTCTGTCCCGGCGCCGGCTTCACCAGCTCGGGCCGCGGCTTGTAGTCGATCGGATCGCGATGCTTCGGCATGATCGAGGCAGCGTCGGAAACGTCGTCGAAAAGCTGCGCAGCAGCGGTCTTGTCGGTCCCATAGGTGGGCGAGCTGACACAGCCGGACATGGCGATAGCCGATACCACGAGCGGCGCCAGCAGCGCGGCGCGCGCAAAAGTCTTTTCGGTCATGCCATAAAGTCCCACTCTAGCTGCCTCTGATCGCCACCGGCCAACGGCGCGGTCCCCGAATATCCCCGCACTTGCGATGGAAATCCGGCGACAATTTGTCTGCCGGAGTGTCGCGTGTTTACCTCAACCGCTTGTCAAGGGCAACGCGCGGGCGGATTTGCGCCGCCCGCGTGGCATTTCTGCATCGGCTTATAAACAGGTTCCTACAAACGCCCGAGCGCTTTCAGCTCATGCAGCACCGCGGCGTCGCGGGCCGAGACATCCGGGAATTCCGGGTCCTGCCCGACATCGGCGGTGTAGCGCCAGGAGCGCGCGCATTTGGTGAGACCGCGGTCCTCGGCCTTTTCCACAACCACGGCGACGCCCTTGACGTCGTCCAGCGTGAAGGCGCCTTCCGGCTGCTTGCCATGCTTGATCACGAGGTCGCTGGTGATCGCCATCTCGGCCATGTCGACATCGGCGATGGCGGCTTCTAGCGCCGCTTCGTCGATGGTGACCACCGGAACGGCTTCCAGCGACGAGCCGATCAGCTTGTCGGCGCGCGCGATCTCCAGCGCGCCGGTGACGACGCGGCGCACCTGCCGGACCTTGCGCCATTTCTCGGCCAGGGCCTCGTTGCGCCAGTTCTCCGGAATGGCCGGGAACTGGTCGAGATGCACCGAGGCGGCCTCCGGATGGCGGTCGAGCCAGGCCTCCTCCATGGTGAAGGGCAGCATCGGCGCCAGCCATTTCACCAGGCATTCGAAGAGATGGCGCACGACCTTGACCGCCGCCTTGCGGCGCAGGCTGGACGGCGCGTCGCAGTAGAGCGCGTCCTTGCGGATGTCGAAATAGAAGGCCGACAGCTCGACCACCATGAAATCGAGCAGCGCGCGGGTGATGCGTTTGAACTCGAAGGCGTCGTAGCCCTGGCGGACCACCTCGTCGAGCTCGGACAGCCGGTGCAGCATCAGCCGCTCCAGTTCCGGCATCGTCTCCAGCGGCACGTCCTCGCCGTCATCATGGGCAAGCGTGCCCAGCATCCAGCGGATGGTGTTGCGGAGCTTGCGGTAGGCGTCGATATTGGTTTGCAGCACGTTCTTGCCGAGCCGCTGGTCTTCCCAATAGTCGGTCGTCACCACCCAGAGCCGCAGGATATCGGCGCCGGACTGCTTGATGACGTCCTGCGGCACGACGGTGTTGCCGAGCGACTTCGACATTTTGCGGCCTTCCTCATCCATGGTGAAGCCATGGGTGATGACCGTATCGTAAGGCGCCCTGCCCCTGGTGCCGCAGCTTTCGAGCAGCGAGGAATGGAACCAGCCGCGATGCTGGTCGGAGCCTTCGAGATAGACGTCGGCCGGCCATTTGAGATCCGGACGATCCTCCAACGTGAAGGCATGCGTCGAGCCGGAATCGAACCAGACATCCAGGATGTCCATCACCTGATGCCATTTCGAGGCGTCGTGGTTGCCGAGGAAGCGCTCCTTGGCGCCGGGCGCGAACCAGGCGTCGGCGCCTTCCTTCTCAAAGGCGTCCATGATGCGCTGGTTGACGGCCTCGTCCTTCAGCACATTGCCGTGCTCGTCGGCGAAGACGGCGATCGGCACGCCCCAGGCGCGCTGGCGCGACAGCACCCAGTCGGGCCGCTCCTCGATCATGGCGCGGATGCGGTTCTGGCCGGCCGCCGGCACGAAGCGGGTGTCGTCGATCGCCTTCAGCGCCCGGCTGCGCAGCGTCGTGCCGTCGCCGAGGTCCTTGTCCATATAGACGAACCATTGCGGCGTGTTGCGGAAGATCACCGGCTTCTTCGAACGCCACGAATGCGGGTAGCTGTGCTTCAGCCGGCCGCGCGCGAAGAGCGCGTTGCGCTTGATCAGCTCGTCGATCACCGCCTGGTTGGCGTTGCCCTTCTTGCCGTTATCGTCGATGACGCGCGCGGGGCCGCCCTCGCGATCCGGGCCGAAGCCAGGCGCGTCCTTGGTGAAGAAGCCGGCATCGTCGACCGGGAACGGAATTGCGGTATCGACGCCGCGCTTGATGAGCTCGGCAACCGCATCCGTCCAGGCGTCGAAGTCCTCGCGGCCATGGCTGGGCGCAGTGTGGACGAAGCCGGTGCCGGCATCGTCGGTGACATGCTCGCCGGCAATCATCGGCACGGGGAATTCATAGCCGCCGCCCAGCCCGCGGAACGGATGCGAAAGCGTAAGGTTTCCAAGCTGTTCGCTTGAGACGCTGTGAAGACGCGTCAATGTCACCTTTGCCTTGGCCGAGGCATCCTCGGCCAGCGCGTCGGCGAAGATCAGCTTTTCTCCAGGCTGCGGTCCGAAGCTGTTCTCGGCAGCCTCGACCTCGTAGAGGCCGTAGGCGACGCGCGGCGAATAGCTGACGGCACGGTTGCCGGGGATGGTCCAGGGCGTGGTCGTCCAGATGACGACATGCGCCTCGACGAGATCGAGCGCGGCCTCGCTCAGCGCCGGCGTCGCATCGGCGCCGGCGACTGGCTGCGCGAGGCTGGCGACCGGGAACTTCACCCAGATCGTGTCGCTTTCATAATCCTGGTACTCGACCTCGGCCTCGGCGAGCGCGGTGCGCTCGACCACGCTCCACATCACCGGCTTCGAGCCGCGATAGAGCTGGCCCGACATCGCGAATTTCACCAGCTCGCCGGCAATCCGCGCCTCGGCGTGATAGGCCATGGTCGTGTAGGGATTGTGGAAATCGCCGATAACGCCAAGGCGCTGGAACTCGTCGCCCTGCACCTTGATCCAGTTGGCGGCGAAGTCGCGGCATTCCTTGCGGAACTCGTTGACCGGCACCTCGTCCTTGTTCTTGCCCTTGGCGCGATACTGCTCCTCGATCTTCCATTCGATCGGCAGGCCGTGGCAGTCCCAGCCCGGCACGTAATTGGCATCGTAGCCGCGCATCTGGAAGGAGCGGTTGATGACGTCCTTGAGGATCTTGTTCAGCGCATGGCCGATATGGATGTTGCCGTTGGCGTAGGGCGGGCCGTCATGCAGCACGAATTTCTCGCGCCCGGCGGCGTCCTCGCGGAGCTTGCGGTAGAGGTCCATGTCCTGCCAGCGCTTGACCAGGCCGGGTTCCTTCTCGGGCAGGCCGGCGCGCATCGGGAAATCCGTCCGCGGCAGGTAAAGCGTGCTGGAATAGTCGATCGTTTCAGCAGTATCGGTCACTGGGGTGTCGGTCATTGGTCTGCCATGTGCATTGCCCGTTGGCAAAAGAGCTCGGGCGTCGAACTATCATTTTCTGGAAAAAGCGCGAGAGCCGCGCACAAAAATTCCCGGCGGCTCCGGCGGCGCTCAGGCCGCCCGGAACACCGGGCCCGTAATTCGTATCGCGATCGCAAAAAGGCGCGAAAAGCTCGTCATGGCGTGGCTTTTAGCGGATGCCGCGGCAGGAATAAAGCGCGGATTTCAAGCCAAGGCGCCGGTTTGTTGGCGTTACATCGAGAAATTGAAACGGTAGGTGGTCGAGACGCCGACGGTCCACTGGTTGCGGTCGCCGCGCTCCTTGACCAGGCTGGAATCGGCCGCCGGCCCCATCAGGCGCGAATATTCGGTGAACACGCTCGCCGTCATCGGCTCGGTGACCTTCCAGGTGATCGCGCCGCCGAGCCCGGTCGATTTGACCCCGCCGCCCGGATGGTATTCGCTCAGGCCCGAAGCCGCAGCTTCCTTGGCGTTGACGCCGTAATATGCGTCGAAATAGCCGGATGAGGCGAAGGACACGCGCGGGCCGCCGGAGATGCGGACGGTCGGCGTGACGTCGTAGAAGGCGTCGGCCGCGATGTCGGCGACGAAGCCGTGATGGGCGCGGATGCCGTGCCTGAGCTCAGCCCGGGCGCGCATCCATTCGAAGGGATAGAATTCGAAGAAACCACCCGCCTCGCCGCCCCAGCGCACCGGGTCGAGACCCTTCAGCTCGTCCTTGCTGTCGCGGGCGAACAGGAACTTGCCGGTGAGGCCTGCGCGCACGCTGCCGTCGTCGATCAGCGCCAGCGAGATGTTGTCGTTGCGCGAGGTGAAGCGCGCCTCTGGCCCTGCCTTGCCGAGCGAGATGATGGGCTGGGCGCTCAGCATGTACTTCTTGCCGCCCTCGAAATTCGGAGCGACCAGGCCGGTGGCGCCGAGCGTCAGGTACCAGGCGCCGGAATACCAGCTCCCCTCGCCGGCCTGGGCGGAGGATACGGCCATCAGGCCAGACGCGAGAACCAGCGGAATCGTCCCGACAATACGCATCGTCAACCCTTACGTGAAACCTGCCGGCAGGAACACCCGGCAGCGCAGAAGCCATGGCGCCGGTTCGGTAAAATTTGACTTAAAATCCGTAACATCGGTGACGGAGGCCTGGCTGACTTTCAGCAGGCGCCGCCCTTCGGCTTCGCTGGACGGGCCACGCCATTGGGACTACCTTCGGTCGACCCGCAGCACGCCCGGCGAATGCTCGAGGAGACGGGACCATGACCTTTCAAGGCGATGCCCTGAACGAAGCGATCGGACGCACGCGCGACAAATGGGGATGGTTCGTGGCGCTCGGCGTGCTGCTTCTGATCTTCGGCGGCATCGCCTTCGGCAATCTGTTCATCGCCACCGTCGCCTCGGTCTATGTCGTCGGCTGGCTGATGCTGATGGGCGGCGCCATCGAGATCATCCATGCCTTCGGCGTCAAGACCTGGGGACGCTTCTTCTACTGGTTGGCGAGCGGCCTGCTCTATGCCGTCGCCGGCTTCTTCGCCTTCGACAATCCGCTTCTTGCTTCAGCGGTGCTGACGCTGCTGCTGGCGATCGCGCTCGTCGCTTCCGGGCTGCTCAGGGCCTGGGTCGCCTACAATCACCGGCCGGAGCAAGGCTGGGGATGGCTGCTTGCGGCCGCCATCATCTCCGTCCTGCTCGGCCTGATCATCGCCATGGGCTGGCCGGTCAACAGCCTATGGGTGCTCGGCATGTTCCTGGCCATCGACCTGATCTTCCAGGGCTGGAGTTTTATCGCCATAGGACTGGCGTTGAAGCGGTAGCCTGCGGTCAAAAACAGATCGCGGCGTCCAGCGCCGACAGCGGGCGCACGCCGGCGAGCAGCGCCCGCGCCTCGGCCTCGTCCTGCTTCATCTGCACCACCAGCGCATCGAGCCCGTCGAATTTGAGTTCGGGGCGCAGGAAGCCGAAGAAGGACACCTCGCAGGTTTCGCCGTAGAGATCGCCGTCGAAATCGAAGACATAGGTTTCGAGCAGCGGCGCGCCGTTGTCGTCGACGGTCGGGCGGCGTCCGAAGCTGGCGACACCGTCATAGAGCGCGCCGTCGGCGCGGCGGAAGCGGACGGCATAAATGCCTTCCTTCAGAGTGGCTTCCGGCGAAAGCCTCATGTTGGCGGTCGGGAAGCCGAGCGTGCGGCCGAGCCGCTGGCCGCCGATCACCTCGCACTCGACGGTGAAGCGGTAGCCGAGCAGGCCGGCGGCCTCCTCCACCTTGCCTTCGCCGAGCAAGGCGCGGATGCGGCTCGACGAGACCACCTCGGCGCCCTCGTCGCGGAAGGCATCGACCAGCGTGACGCCGAAGCCGTGCCGCTCGCCTGCCGCCATCAGGAAGGCCGGGCCGCCCTGACGATCCTTGCCGAAATGGAAGTCGAAGCCGGTCACGGAATGGCTGATGCCGAGCTTTTTCTCCAGCACGTCGGTGACGAAGGCATCGGCCGAGAGCGCGGCGAAATCGCGGGTGAACGGCTGCTCGACCATGGCGGCGAAGCCGAGCGTCGCGAGCAGCCTGGCCTTCATCGGCGGCGGCGTCAGCACGAAAAGCGGCACATCCGGCCTGAACACCTTGCGCGGGTGCGGCTCGAAGGTGAGCACCAGCGCCGACACGCCGCGGCGTTGGGCTTCGGCCAGCGCCCGCTCCAGCACGGAAAGATGACCGCGATGGACGCCGTCGAAATTGCCGATCGCCACGACGCCGCCGCGCAGATGGGCAGGCAACGGCGCGACCGCTGAGATGCGTTCGAAAGCTTGCGTCATATCGAGGCGCCCGTCATGGCCACGCTACCAGCCTAAAGCGGGATGACTTTTCCTCGAATCGTCCTTCCGCTTTATCTTCTTGTTTGAGCATGATCTTTTCCAAAAACCGCTGCACACTTTTCGGGATCATGCTCTATTGCAGCCGCGGGATGACGGCGACCGGCCGATAGCCGTGCTTTGAAAGAAAGCCCGCCAGCCTTTCGGGATCGGGCCGCAACGGGTCGCCGTAGTCGCGGGCATGGATGCCGCCCGAGACATAGAGCACATCGAAGCCGTTGTCGCTGGCGCCCTTGACGTCGGTCATCATGCCGTCGCCGATGGCCAGGACCGCGGAGCGTTCGACGCGCCGACCGACCAGATCGGCAACCTCTTTCATGGCAAGCTGGTAGATCGGGGCGAAAGGTTTGCCGGCGATCAGCGTGCGGCCACCGAGCTGCGCATAGTCGCGGGCGAGCGCGCCGGCGCACCAGATGGTGCGCTCGCCCCGCTCGACCAGGATGTCGGGGTTGGCGCAGATGAACGGCAGGTTGCGGGCGCGCAGCCGCTGCAGCAGCTCAGCATAGTCGGCGGGCTTCTCGACCTCGTCGTCATAGAGCCCGGTGCAGACGACGCCGGAGGCTTCGAACTCCTCGACGAGATCGACATCCAGGCCGTCAAAGAGGCTGAGGTCGCGCTCGGGTCCGATGTGGAAGATCTTCCTCGGACCCTCGGCGATCAGGTCGCGGGTCACGTCGCCGGAGGTGACGACGCGGTCATAAGCATCGGCGGGCACGCCGATCATGTTCATCTGCGCAATGACGTCGGCGCTGCGGCGCGGCGAGTTGGTGATCAGCACCACCGGCACTTTTGCCGCGCGCGCCCGGGCCAGCGCCTCGGCGGCTACGGGAAAATGCCATTCGCCATTATGCACCACGCCCCAGACGTCGCACAGAATGGCCGCATAGTTTCCCGTCAGGTCGGCGAGCGAAGCAATGATGTCCGGCGAATCCGCCATGCCGTTTTCCTGATCCTGATTTCCGGCGAAACGGGCGACAGAGGGTTTGCCGCCGCCGGTCCCGCATAGCCGAAGCGCTTCATCCTGTCACCAGCTTTTCCCCCATCGGCGGTAGGACCGACGGAGGGAACTCCGGTACAGCGCAGGGTTAATGCGCCGTCAAAAGGCGACGCGATCTTAATTATTTCATGCAGCCCAAAATTTAACGATTTGCGGCAATGGTTGCAGCGAGATTACGACCATGGTCGTATCCATGTTGGGACTTTGGCGGGGGCTGGAGCATTGATCCGCAGATTTCTACGCGACAGGCGGGGCAACTATGCCGTGGCGACAGTCATTGCCATGATACCGCTGATGGGCGGTGTGGCGCTTGCCGTCGACTATACCGAGCTGGTGCGGCAGAAGCAGGAAACGCTGAACGCGCTCGACGCCGCCGGCATCGCGACGGCGCAGCAGATTTCCGCCGGCGCCACCGATGACGCTGCCAAGGTTTACGCCAAGCAGTTCTTCGAGGCCAATCTCAGGCATGTGCTGCCGGCCAACACGACGCTGGCCGTCACCTTGCCCAACAGCAATGCCGGCAGCGGCACGCTGGTTTTGCAGGCGAGCCTGAAATACCAGCCCTATTTCCTGCCGGTCGCAGCCATGCTGCTCGGCGGAACCGCGGGCGACACCAATGTCAACATCTCCGCAAGATCGGAAATCCGGCTCAAGAACACGCTGGAAGTGGCGCTGGTGCTCGACAATTCGGGCTCGATGAACGAACTTGGCCACGGCTCGAACAAGGTGCGGTTCGACCTCTTGAAGAGCGCCGCCAAGCAACTGGTCGACCAGCTCGCCGGCCAGGCGCAGCTGATGAGGCAGGTCACCAAGCCCGTTCAGTTCAGCCTGGTTCCGTTCGCCGCCTCGGTCAATGTCGGTCCGGCTAACGCGACGGCCGCATGGATGGATCAGAACGGCATCTCGCCGATCCAGCACGAGAATTTCGACTGGACCACCATGGACCAGTCTCATTCCCCTTGGCCCACGAGATACGTCCAAAATGTCGGCGGCATCTGGTATGCGCGTGGCAGCGCCTGGGATTCGACGCAGAAAGACGCGCCGCTGACGCGCTTTTCGCTCTATAGATTGATGCAGCGTGTCTCGGCCTGCAGTTCCAAGGACTATTACGGCAACTGCAACTCCAACGCGACGTATACCTATGCGCCTATCGCCACTTGGGGCGGCTGCGTAGAATCCCGACCGTATCCCTACAACATCCAGGACACTCCTGTGTCCACGTCAACGCCGGCAACATTGTTCGTGCCGATGTTCGCCCCGGACGAAACCGACAACAACGATGGCTACTGGCGCCCGGCCTACAGCAACTGGCATGCCGATGTGTGGTCGGGCACGGACGCGGAACGGCAGCGCTATATGCCGAAATATTTCAATCCGGGCACCAGGGTGACGCCTGCCTACGGGATGGACGCCGGGCCGAATACGAGTTGCAGCACCACGGCGATCACACCGCTCACCGATGTATCGACCACTACTGGTTCAACAGCCGTCAAGGCGGCCATCGATGCCATGGCAGCCAATGGTGCCACCAATGTGCCGGAAGGCATGGCCTGGGGCTGGAGGACCCTTTCCAGCACGGCTCCTTTTACCGAGGGCCGGCCCGAAACCGAAAAAGGCAATGACAAGGTCGTGATCGTCCTGACGGACGGGGCCAACACCTACTACACGCCAAACTCATTGGGGGCCAACGACCTCGCCGGCGCCAAATCCACCTATTCGGCCCTGGGTTATGTGAAGCCGTACAACACCACCTACAGCTACGGCCGCATCTTCCTCGGCACCAGCAGCAGCGTCGGCAAGACCGACTATTCGAACGACAACTACACCAAGGCGATGAGCGAGCATTTCGCGACGCTGTGCAACAATGCCAAGACGGCCGGCGTCATCGTCATGACCATCGCGCTCGACCTCGATTCCAGCAATACGGCCGAGGCTGCGCAGATGGCCGCATTGAAGACCTGCTCGTCGGACTCGCGCTTCCGCAGGGATCCGGCCGATCCGAGCAAGCCGGCGAAGCTGTTCTGGAACTCGACCGGCGCCTCGCTGTCGGACGACTTCAAGGCGATCGGCAGCGAGTTGTCGAACCTGCGCATCGTCGGCTGATTGAGAAAAAGAGGGGCCGCTTGCTGCAGATGCGCGAATTCTGGTGTCGCTTTTGCCGCGACCGGCGCGGCAACTATGCCCTCTTGACCGCGATCGCCATGGTGCCGCTGATGGGCGCCCTGGCAATCGGCGTCGATTTCACGGAACTCAACCGTGAGAAGCAGATGGTGCTGAACGCGCTCGACGCAGCCAACTTCGCCGCCGCCCGGCGGCTGGCGGAAGGCGCCACCGACGACCAGATCAAGGCCTATGCGGTCGACTTCTTCAAGGCGAACCTCAACAACATCGACCCTGCCAATGTGACGCTCGACGTCACGCTGCCTGGCAACCAGGCCGGCGGCGGCCTGGTCACCTTGTGCGCGACGCTCGCCTATCACCCCTATTTCCATCCGGCCGCGGCGCTGCTTGCCGGCGCGTCGGAGGGGGATGCGAACAAGCCGATCAAGCTCGCGCCGTGCTCGCAGGTGCGGCTGAAGAACACGCTGGAAGTGGCGATGGTGCTCGACAATTCGGGCTCGATGTCGACGCCCGGCACCGGCACCGGCCAGAAGCGCATCGACCTGCTCAAGCAGGCCGCAAAGCAGTTGGTCGACACGCTCGCCCAGCAGGCGGCGCAGATCAAGCAGATCGACAAGCCCGTCCAGTTCAGCCTCGTGCCCTTCGCCGCCTCGGTCAATGTCGGGCCGCAGAACGACAACGCCTCCTGGATGGACACCTACGGCCTGTCGCCGATCGCCAACGAGAATTTCGACTGGTCGACACTCAGCGCCTCCGACAAACACGCCGAAAGGACCAACGGCATCTGGTACAAGAAAGGCGCCGGCTGGGGCGAGGAAGAGGGCCAGATACTGACCCGCTTCGAGCTCTATCGCGACATGAAGGTGGTGACGAGCCACGAGCGTGTCGCCGGTAGCGCCCGCACGGTCTGCGACACATATCGCTCGAACCACACATGCTCGCACAGCCATACGGAATATGACTACAACGACACTTACGGGCCGTTCGCCAGTTGGCAGGGCTGCGTGGAGGTCCGGCCCTACCCTTACAATGTCGACGACACCCCGGCGTCCGGCGGCCCCAACAACACCGGCGTCGGCATCGGCGATCCCGCCACCATGTTCGTGCCGATGTTCGCACCGGACGAGCCCGGCAACCACTGGAAGGTGACGCAGAACCCCCTTGAGCCGAACCCGACGACCTATGGCGCCGCCAACAGCTGGTGGAACGATGATCCGACGAGCGCCGACGGCAAGACCCGGCAGTCGAACATGGCCAAGTATTTCCAGCCGCGGCCGATCGATGCGCCGGTGCTGAGCAAGGGCGCCGGCCCGAATTACAGCTGCACGACGACGCCGATCACGCCGCTCACCGACGTCACCAATGCGGGTGGGCTGGCCGCCATCAAGGCGGCGATCGACCTGATGGTTCCCAACGGCAACACCAATGTTCCGGAAGGCATGGCATGGGGCTGGCGCACCGTCTCCTCGAGCCCGCCCTTCACCGACGGAAGGCTGGAAACCGAGCGCGGCAACGACAAGGTGGTGATCGTTCTCACCGATGGCGAGAACACCTATTCGACGGTGAGTTCCGACCCGGCCGGCAACAAGTCGACCTATGCCGCCTATGGCTACACAGGTCTCGGCTACAACGGCACCTCGGTCACGCGCCTGTTCGGCGGCACGTCGGGCGCCATCGGCCAGTTCAACTATTCCTCGAGCAACTACACCAACGCGCTCAACGAGCAGATGGCCAAGCTCTGCGACAACGCCAAGGCGGCCAACATCATGGTGATGACGGTGGCGCTCGACATGTCCTCGACCGACGCCGGCGACAAGAAGGCGATGGACGCGCTGAAGACCTGCGCGTCCGACTCCCGCTTCCGCAAGGACCCGGCCGACCCCAGCAAGCCCGCCAAGCTGTTCTGGAACGCGACCGGCGCGACGCTGTCCGACAATTTCAAAGAGATTGCGAACGAGCTGTCGAATTTGCGGGTGGTGGGGTGACGACGCGGTTGCAGGGATAGCACCGGTGCCCGAGCTGCTGATCTCCCCC
>LM655189.1:125881-155872 GCA_000824825.2 Mesorhizobium sp. ORS 3324 | reverse complement strand
CCCCCCCCCCGCAAGGGGGGAGATTGGCTGTCATCCCTGCTTTCGCCAATCTTCAACGCTGGCGTAAAGGCTCCTGCCCTCAAGCTCTTGCGGATGGCGAAGGCGCGTGCTGAGTGTTCCGCCGCCACCCGGAGACCCCCATGCCCGACGCCGCCAATCATCTCACCTTCGCGCTGATCTGCCTCGGCATGGTGCTGACGCCCGGGCCGAACATGATCTACCTGATCTCGCGCTCGCTGTCGCAAGGACCGAAGGCGGGGCTGATCTCGCTGGGCGGCGTGGCGCTGGGCTTCCTGTTCTACGTGGTGTCGGCCGCTTTCGGCATCACGGCGCTCATCTTCGCCGTGCCTTATGCCTATGACACGCTGCGCATCGCCGGCGCGCTTTACCTGCTGTGGCTCGCCTGGCAGGCGCTGAGGCCCGGCGGGCGCTCGCCGTTCCAGGTGCGCGAGCTGCCGAAGGACAGGCCGCGCAAGCTGTTCGTCATGGGGCTGATGACCAATCTGCTCAATCCGAAGGTGGCGGTGCTTTACCTGTCGCTGCTGCCGCAGTTCATCAACCCGGCCAAGGGCCATGTGCTGTCGCAGCTTCTGGTGCTGGGCGTGACGCAGATCTCGATCAGCCTCACCGTCAACGCCATCATCGCCGTGACTGCCGGCACGATCGCCGCCTTCCTTGCCGGACGGCCGTTCTGGCTGGTCGTCCAGCGCTGGATGATGGGCACGGTGCTGACGGCGCTGGCGCTCAAGATGGCGACCGAAGCCCAAAGGTAGCTGTCGCCCTTCGCAATTTCCCTACATCGGCCGTCGAGCCGGCCGGATCTGCTCCGGCTCCACCACCTTGCGGTAGAGATGCCAGGTCGAATGGCCGAGGATCGGCACGACCACGGCAAGGCCGGCAAACAGCGGGATCGAGCCGATCACCAGAAGCACGGCGACGGTGAGGCCCCACAGCGCCATCTGCAGCGGATTTTTCATGACGGCGCGCGCCGAGGTCTCGATCGCCGAGACGGCGCCGACATCGCGGTCGAGCAGCAGCGGGAAGGCGATGACCGTGGTGGCAAGCACGATCGCGGCGAAGACGAAGCCGGCGGCATTGCCGAGCAGGATCAGCGTCCAGCCCTTGCCGGTTGTCAGCACCTCACGCAGGAAGGTGCCGACCGAAGCCGGCGGCTCGGCGCCGAACAGGCTGGTGTAGATCGACTGCGCGGTGAACAGCCACAGAAGGAACAGCCCGAAGAGCATGATGCCGATCGCCGCAATCGAGGGCAGCGCCGGGGAATGGCGCACATCCAGCGCATGGTGCCAGCGGCTGCTCATGCCGAGCTCGCGCCGGCGGCTGATCTCGTAGAGGCCGATGGCCGCGAAGGGGCCGATCAGCGCGAAGCCAGACATCAGCGGATAGACGAGCTGGATGGCGTTCGAGCCCGAGGTCCATCGTGTCAGGATCACACCGACGATCGGATAGATCAGGCACAGGAACACGTAGTGCGAAGGCTTGGCCCAGAAATCCTCGGCGCCTAGCCGCAACGCATCCCAGAGATCCGACGTGGTGATGTGGCGCACCGTGGGCTGCACATGCATCCCGTGCGCGTCCGCCATGACATGAAAACCGGCCATAACCGTCCTCCGTTTGTGTCGGGGGCGGTCACCGCCTGGGTGGCCGCCCGTGGCTGCCACTTCTAAAACGTTGCGATCATAGCCGATCTTCCGGGGAATGTCGCGCGTCGACAGTGTTTCCAGCGCTCACCTGATTTTCATCGTCTGCCCGGCAAAAGCCATGATCGCCGGTATCAGAGGCCGCATGACCAGCCTGACCACCGAATCCCCCGATCTCGACAGACGCATATTGCTCAAAGCCATTGGCCTTGCGGCGCTTGGCGGCATCGCCGGCTGCGGCACCGCTTCGCTGCCGACCGGCGAAGGCGAAGGCGTGTCGTCTTCCGCCACAGCCACGTTGAGCACGATCCGCACGTCCGCCGGACTGCCGGTACTGGTTCCGGACGCGCAGCTCGAGCAGGCGGCGCTGCAGCAGGCCGGCTACATGGCCTCGCGCGGCCGCATGAGCCACACGACCGGCTGGGGCAAGGACTTCGCCTCGCGCATGATGGACAACGGGGTGCACGGCACAGCGGCCGAGAACATCGCCGAAGGACGCTTCGACCTGCAGAAGCTGTTCGACATCTGGATGCATTCCGACGGCCACCGCCGCAACATGCTCGATCCCGACTTCAGCCGCTTCGGGCTCGCCTATATGCGCGACGGCCGCGACCCCAGCCTGCGCTACTGGGCGCTGGTGCTCGGCCGCTAGACCGAAGAGCCGCCGCTTGCGGGCTGCTCCGCCACCAGAGACACTGATCCGCAGGCCGGACGTTACCCCGGCGGCTATCCATTCTGGCCAGCCGGCGCGCGTCGCCGGGCGATCGTTGGCGTGGCCTCAGAGCGGCTTCACCAGGAGCGGAACGCCCCTCTGCGGACCGGAAAGCATGTAGTGGTGGCACACTCAGCGACAACCAGTTCCGTTCGCCGCCGCCCGCTTTTGAGCTTCAGCCGAATGTCTGCTCGGGCCGGCAGCCGGCAAAAGTACTTGTCAAGCGCGCCCTTGCAGCGACGCGCCCTCCGTGTTTGCAGGCTGGCTCCGATGACGCGCTAACTACGCAGGCAATCCGGCCTTGATTAGCCCTTCGCGGAGAAGCTCCCGGTCTTCGGCTCGTTCAAGGAGGACACTCTTGCGCATGTACTCAGCCGTAGAGAAATCAGGCTGCAACCGCAGGACCTCCGCCACTGCTGCCTGTGCCGCTTCGGTCAGTTCGAGCTGGGCGTAGCAGGCCGCAAGGCGTGCACTCGACCACGAGCTTGGCAGGTGCATTTGTTTGAACGCCTGAGCGGCCTCTGCAAAGCGCCGAAGCGAATAAAAGGCGACCCCGAAGTGAACATCGTACCAGCGAAAGTGTAGTGGGTTCAAGCGACCAGCAGCTTCCAAGAAAACCAGTGCTTCTTCCGGCCTGCCACGAAAGGCCAGCAAGCGGCCCTTCATGATCAGTCCGTCTGCATCATTGGGGTTCAGGTCAAATGCCCGCCGGAGATATTGCTCGGCCACGTCGTACTCACGACGGTAGAGACAGATGGTCGACAGTATTCGGTGGCAGCGGCTCTCCAGGGGGTCAAGTTCGAGCGCGTGCTTTGCCTCTGTGAACGCCGCATCCAGCACCTCGGTCGGCGCGGCGGCGTGACCGTTCTGTGCCACCTTCACGAAAGCACGATACGAATGCGCCACGGCATACCTGGGATCGAGGGCAACCGCCTTCTCGAACATCTCGAGGGCTTGCTGATTGGCAGTGTTAAAGTGGGCCATGCCGCGCAGGAAGCAATCGTAGGCGACAAGGCTGGTTGTCGGTTTTCGGAGCGATAGCTGAAGTCTCGCATCCTCGATTCGCCCGACCAGCGTCGACACAATGGTCTGCGCAACTTCGTCCTGCACCGTGAAGATGTCGTCGAGATTGCGGTCGTAACGTTCGGCCCAAAGATGCGCCCCGGTCGCCGCCTCAATTAGCTGAGCGGTGACCCGTACGCGTGCTCCGGCCCGCCGCACACTGCCTTCGAGAAGATAGGACACACCAAGCCGACGACCGATTTCTGCCATCTCGACCGACTTGCCGCGAAAGGCGAAGGAGGAGTTGCGGGAGATCACGAACAGCGAGCGGAAGTGCGTCAGTCCGGTGACGATATCTTCGGTGATGCCGTCGCTGAAGTATGTCTCTTCGGGCTGGCCGCTCAGATTGTCGAATGGAAGCACTGCGATTGAGGGTCTGTCGGGCAAAGGTGGCGGCGCGCCGGCGGCAGCCGGGGTCGCTTTGTTGGACCAGCGCCAAACGCGGACCGGCTGCCCGATGTTCTTCAGCGTGCGCTCGCCGGTATCCTCGAAGGCAAGATCAGTCTTGCCGACCAACTGCTTCTGCGCAGCGTCGGAAATGCAAATGCTCCCAGGTTCAGCCAATGCCTCAAGCCGTGCCGCGATGTTGACGCCATCCCCGAGCAGGTCACCGTCCTCCACGACAACGTCGCCGACGTTGATGCCGATGCGGAACACGATGCGGCTCTCCGGCGGGACCTCCCGCTGATGCGCCGCCGTCCCTTCCTGCATTGCGACGGCACAGGCCACGGCCTCAACAACGGAGCCAAACTCCACGATTGCGCCATCGCCCATCAGTTTGGCAACACGGCCCCTGTGGTCTGCGATCAGCGGATCTACCACTTGGGAGCGAAGGGTCCTGATCGACGCGAGTGTACGGGCCTCATCTGCTTCGATCAGGCGTGAATAGGCCACAATGTCGGTGGCCATGATCGCAGCGAGCCGCCGCTCCATACGAACAACTGGCATAAGATGCCTTCCAGCGAACGCCCAATCTTCGCAGCTTCAAGTATGACCCGCAATCCGAACGGTGATAGATTCGAGGCTGCGGTAGCGGCGTCAGGGGGACCGTGCAGCGCGCATTTACGGCCCAACATGCGATCAGCGACCTTTGTGGGCCACGACCATTTTGCGCCGTTTAATTAGCCACAATGTCAGCATAGATCGCCCACCGGCTAAGCTCGCCCTTCGACCGAAGGCGACGTCCCGACGATTGACCATACGCAGTGCAAGCGGTCATTGGCCGCACGGGGAGAGCCGGCGTGAGCTTGCGTCCATATTCGAGGGTTGGTGCCGCTGCCCTACAGCGACGGGCTGGGCAGATCACTCTGTGCGCAAGGCCTCGATCGGCTGAAGCCGTGCCGCCTTGCGGGCGGGATAATAACCGAAGAAAACACCCACGCAGGCAGCGAAACTGACGGCCAGCAGCACTGCGCTGATGTCGATAACCACCGGCCATCGGGCAAAGGCGCCAATGGCGGTCGCGGCAGCGATGCCGACAAGCGCGCCCAGGATTCCGCCCAGCAGGGCGAGCGTCATCGCCTCGACGACAAACTGGACAAGGATGTCGCGTCGGCGCGCCCCGACCGCCAGCCGCAGCCCGATCTCGCGGGTGCGCTCCGTCACCGTTACCAGCATGATATTCATAATGCCGATGCCGCCCACCACGAGCGAGACCGAGGCGACGGCGGAAAGCAGCAGCGACACGACCTCAGTCGTCGACCCCTCGAGATCGGCAGCTTCCGCAAGGTTGTTGATCATGAAGCTGTCTTCCTGACCCGCCTGCAACCGGTGGCGCTGCCACAGGAGATCGCGGATGGCAGCCATGATGTCTTCGGCGGACGCCCAGTCAGCGAACTTGACGGTGATGTTGTGCACAAGGGTCGGATTGGCTCGGCTCGTGCCAATCAACTGACGCCGCGCCGTTCTCAGCGGCACCAGCGCCACGTCATCTTGGTCCTCCCCCCAAACGCTTTGCCCCTTACGCTCGAGCAGGCCAATGACTGTGAATGGCATGTTCCGGACGCGGATCGCAGCGCCGACAGGGTCGGCCTCGCCAAACAGCTTCTCCCGCATGGTCGTGCCAAGGAGCAGCACGTTGGCGGCGCGTCTGTTGTCCTCCGGGGTCATCTCCCGGCCCGCGGTGACGCGCCATTCCCGCGCCGTAAAATAGCCGGGCGTCACGCCGCGAATCACGCCTTGCCAGTTCAATGCTCCGACCGTGATCTGCTCGCGGTCGTGGAGCAGAGGTGCAGCCACGACCACGCCGGGGACTTCCGATTGGATCGCCAGCGCATCGTCTTCGCTAAGTCGCACTGCGGCGCCGCTGCCCAGCCGGACACTGCCCATGCGTATGCTGCCGGGAGTCACGGTGATGAGGTTCGCGCCAAGGCTGCGGATCTGAGCCGCAATCCGCTCGCGGGCGCCGATCCCCACGGCGATCATCACGACAACGGCGGCAACGCCGATGACGATGCCCAGCATGGTGAGGGTGCTGCGCAGCTGATGTGCGCGTAGTGACCGCAGGGCGGTTCTGGTGCTACCGGGCATTGCTGCGAACCAGCGACAAATCGCGGCTGGCACCCGAATGCCAGGCGTTCTGCATGGACACCACGCGGCCGTCGCGGAAAGTCACGACGCGGTCGGCATTGGCGGCGACCTCCGCCTCGTGGGTAACCACAACGATCGTCAGGCCCTCGCTATTGAGGCGACGGAATATCGCCATGATCTCCCGGCCGGTGTTGCTGTCGAGCGCACCGGTCGGTTCGTCGGCGAGTAGAAGCAAGGGCTCCGTGACCAGAGCGCGGGCGATGGCGACGCGCTGCTGTTGGCCGCCCGACAGCTCAGCCGGCTTGTGGCGCGCCCGGTTCGCCAGGCCGAACTTTTCGAGCATCGCCAGCGAATGGCGCCGGCGCTTGCCCGCCCACATTCGTCGATAGAGCAGCGGCAGCTCGACGTTTTCCTGGGCGCTGGCACGCGGCAGCAGATTGAATGACTGAAACACGAAGCCGATACTGCGGTTGCGGATCGCGGCGAGCGCATCGTGATGAAGGCGGCCGACATCAACCCCGTCCAGCCGGTATCTGCCTTCGGTCGGCCGGTCGAGGCAACCCAGGATATTCATCAGGGTGGACTTGCCCGATCCCGAAGGTCCCCTTACGGCGACGAATTCACCCTGTTGGACTGTCAGGCTCACGCCATCGAGCGCCCAGATCAGTGCGCCGCCCACTCGGTAGCTGTGGCGCAGTTCCTCGACTTCGATCAGGGCCACGGCCGCAAACCTCAATGTAAGCGGAACCTGACCAGCACGGATGACGCCTCATCCTCCTGGCCGGCGGCGACGAGGCCGACGATCACCGACTGTCTCTCCTTGAGATCTCCCGCCACAACCTCGGTCGAGTGGCCGTCGGTGATCCCAAGCCGCAGCCGAACCGGCCTGGGCATACCGTCCGGTCCCAGTACAAAGACCTGACCGGACGATCCCGGCTCCGCACCGACGTCCGTCGCTGCCTCGGATGTCGGAGTGACGCCCGGAGGGCGGAAGCGCAGGGCGGCATTCGGCACCTTCAGGACATGTTCGCGTTTCGCCACTGTCACCTGCAAATTGGCGGTCATGCCGGGGAGCAGCAGTTCTTCGGAGTTTGCGGCAGCGACGACAACGACATATGTGACGACGTTCTGGACGATTTGCGGCGCCTTGCGGATCTGCTTCACAGAGCCTGTGAAAACGCGGTCGGGATAGGCATCAACGGTGAAGGTGACCGGCTGCCCAACTGCAAAACGGCTGATATCCGCCTCGACCACCGATGCTTCGACCTGCATCTGCGTCAGGTCTTGGGCGATGGTGAACAATACTGGTGTCTGCAGGCTCGCCACCAAAGTCTGACCGCCGCTCACCGCACGATTGACTACGGTGCCGGTGACCGGCGCCCGAATATAGGTCCGGTCGAGATCGATCCGGGCCTGGCGAAGCACGGCTTCCCTCTGCTTTACCTGGGCCAGCATGTTGGCAAGCTGCGCTTCAGCCATATTGACCGTTGACCCGGCCGCGCGCATGGCCGCCAACTGCGACAATTCCTCCGCGCCGAGGGATGTCGCCTGTGCATCGGCCGATTTGTACGCGTTCTGGATCCGCTCCCACTCGCGCGCAGCAATGACGTTGCTCTTTGCAAGCGCCCGCTTGCTCTCCATTTCCTGGAGCGCATCGGCAAGGGCTATCCCCGCGCGCGTATTCTGTGCTCTAGCCGCGGCATGCTTGGCCTCAGCGGTCTCCAGTTCGGCCCGGTCCCTTTCGATCTGCGCCTGCTGCACCGAAACCTGCGTTCGGGCCATCTCCAGTTCCGCTTCGGCCTGTGCCACCCGGGCTTCGTAAATTTCCGGTTCGACCCGGGCAATGACCTGGCCCCGGTTCACCTTGGAGTTGAAGTCGGCGTAAAGCTCGGTGATCCGCCCTGAAAGCTGCGAGCCGACGTCCACGACCACCAACGCGTCGAGCGTGCCGGCGGCCTGCACGGTGGTAACAATATCGCCCCGCTCCACGACAGCCGTGCGATAGGCGGGCACATTCAGCGGGTCGGAAGAAAAAGGTTTCACCAGCATCGCCAGTTGGCTGACGACCGATGCAATCGGGTTGGAAGCCGACAGCATCACCGAATTTCCCGGCATTGTTGCCGCGCCGGCGACTACCGTCGCAAACAGGACACTGCGCATCATCATCTGCGGGTCACCCAGATGCCGGGAGGGCTGGCTCTCCCGGCTGTTCGCCCTGGCTCGGAAGGGGCGACATAAAAGTCACCCCGCCAGCGCATCAGCAGTACAGGCACCGCCTCATGTGCGGATGGCCCAGCCAGCTCTTCCGGCTAGTTCGTGTCATTCCTGAATCTTCACTGCTACTGGCACTGTGAATTGTCTACTTGCGTCGGGTCGGTGCAGCTGGAGGTTGTGAAAGTCCCGCGCGTTTTTCCAGTCGACTGTTGAGTCCAGGTATAATCTTGATACGTGCAAGTCGACTGGTAGCATGCTTTCACGTTGCCGCTTTTTCCGGCGGTGTCAGCCGTATATACCGTCTCCGTTCGCGGGTCTCCAGTTGGTACTGCCTCCCAGCCAGTCGCGAACGCGGCACTAGTCACCCCTGTTAGAAGGGAAGCGCTGATTAAAAGTAGACCGTACCTAGACATGTGCTACTCCCTTGTTGGCCAGAGTCCATCATCTCCCTCACCGCAGGCCATCTCTGGCACTGGCCTCGGCTAAAAGGTGAGCGATACCGCGCCCGCCTTTGAGCGGAGCGGTCTGTCTTCAAGGCATGTTTGGAAAGGAGGCACTAACGGCAGTAACTAGACCGCCGTGCCTCCTGACGCTCTTCTGGATGCGGACATTTCCCTCGTGCGCGAACGCGGCACCGATCCAAAGAAAATGGATCGCGGCGCGCACCAAGCGCACCCTCCAGTTATCCGGCCGATTAAAGAATCAACCGTAGCAAAGCAAATTATATTAGCATTTTATTAAATATTCGCAAGGCGCATTTCATATGGCCGGGGTTGCGGACCATTGCGACTTCCCGTCGGCTCTCCCAAACCGCAACGAAAAGCTTGCGGGAATGGGACAAGCGCCCACGAACGAGCAGGCTGCCACCACAATGTCAATCCATATGCGCTGCCGGCGCGCCGCCTGCGGGCGCGGCCTTGGGCTTGCGCAGCAGGGCCACGAACGGAACGGCAATCAGCGTCATCACCATCAGGATTTTGAAGTCGTTGACGTAGGAGATCATCATCGCCTGGACGTTCACCAGCCTGTCGACCTGCGAAAGTGCCGAGGGATCGCCGCCGGCGGCCGCCGGCGAGGCGGCCCACAGATTGGGGTTATACGGGTTGATGAAGGCTCCGAGCTCGCTGTGGTTGATCTGCGTATTCTGCACCATGAGCGCCGCAACCACCGACACGCCGATTGACGAGCCGAGGTTGCGCACCAGGCTGAACAGCGAGGTGGCGTCGGTGCGATAGCGCGCGTCGAGCGTGGCGAAGGCAACCGCCGACAGCGGCACGAACACCATGCCCATGCCGAGACCCTGGATGACGCCCGAAGAGATGATCAGCCAGTTGTCCATCTGCGGCGTGAAGCTCGCCATCGTGTAGAGCGACTGCGCGGTGAGCAGGAAGCCGATGGCGACGAGTATCCTGGCATCGATCCTGTGCATGATGCGGCCGACGAACAGCATCGAGATCATCGTGCCGATGCCGCGCGGCCCCAGCACGACACCGATGGTGACCGTCGGGTACCCGAAGATGTTGGCAAGCATCGGCGGCAACAGCGACATCGAGGCCAGGATCAGCACGCCCATGACGAAGATGAAGCCCAGTCCCGTCACGAAATTCTGGTCGAGGAATATCTTCGGATCGATGAAGGGATGCTCGGCCGTCACCGTGTGGATGATGAACACCCAGAAGCCGGTGATCGACAGCGCAAGCTCGATCCAGATCTCGGTCGAGGAGAACCAGTCGACCTCGCCGCCGCGGTCGAGCAGAAGCTGCAGCGCGCCGACGCCGAGCGAGATCATGGCGAAGCCGAAGAAATCGAAGCTGCGTACGCGCTTGGCGATGGCGGGCAGATAGGCGGCCATGCCGAGGAAGGCGAGGATGCCGACTGGCAGGTTGATGAAGAACACCCAGCGCCAGTTGAAGTTCTCGGTCAGCCAGCCGCCGAGCGTCGGGCCCAGGATCGGCCCCAGCATGATGCCGGCGCCCCAGATGGCCATCGCCTGGCCGTGGCGCTCCCTGGGATTGATGTCGAGCAGGAAGGTCTGCGACAGCGGCACGATAGCCGCGCCGAATACGCCTTGCAGCAGGCGGAAGAGCACCATGGTCTCGAGGCTCCAGGCCATGCCGCAGAGCATCGAGAAAATGGTGAAGCCGACGACGGAGGCAAGAAACAGTTCCTTGCGGCCGAGCCGGTCGGCAAGCCAGCCGGTGACCGGCGTCATGATGGCGGCGGCCACGATATAGGAGGTCAGCACCCAGTTGATGTTGTCGGGCGAGGCGCCGAGGTCGCCGGTCATGGTCGGCAGCGCGACATTGGCGATGGTGGTGTCGAGCGCCTGCATGATCGTCGCCAGCATGAGCGCGACCGTGATCAGGCCGCGATGCGGCACTTCCTTGAAGGGTTCGGGCGTGCTCATTGTGGCGAACTTCCAGCAGCTAACAAATGCATGTACGCAGGATTTCCGGGCGGCGGGACCTTCCGTTGAGAGACCTCATCGCGGTGGGACGCGAGCATCGATGTGGGGGTTACATCGACCGAAAGTCTCTGTTCGAGCCGATGCCTGCCGCCCGGAAACCTGAGGACCGACGGGGTCGGTGTCGAAAGCTTCAGCTTCGATCGGGCCGCGAGGCGGCTCGCCTCAGCGCTTTCCCACTTCTCCCATCAGACCAATCCCCTGCTCCAACTTTCTGTTTTTACGTCGTTTCTACGGACTTACTGCGCGTGCTCGCCGGCAGTGGCATGACCGAAGATCGACGGCAGGCCGCGGGCCACGCCGGTATCGACGGTGACGGTCGCGCTCATGCCGGTACGCAGCGCCATCTTGGCATCGGGGTCTGTCAATTCCAGGCGCACGGGGATGCGCTGGGTCACCTTGACCCAGTTGCCGGTGGCGTTTTGGGCGGGCAGCAGCGAGAACTCCGCGCCGGTGCCGGCACCGATCGCCTTGACGGTCGCCTCGAAGGTCTTGCCCGGATAGGTGTCGACCACGATCTCGGCCTTCTGGCCCGGCTTCATGTTGGTAAGCTGGGTCTCCTTGAAATTGGCGTCGATCCAGGTATCGCCGGTCTCGACCAGCGCGAACAACGGCGTGCCGACGCCGACATACTGGCCGACCTTGAAGGACGAGGCCTGGTAGACGACGCCGTCCGCAGGCGCCTTCACCGTGGTCTGCGCCAGGTCGTAGGCCGCCTTGTCGCGCGCGGCCAGCGCCGACATCACGGTCGGGTGCTTGTCGGTCTCGATGTCGGGGTTGCCGCCGAGCGCCGCCTTGGCGCTGACGATGCCCTGCTCAGCAACCGCAAGCTGCTGCTTGGCCTTGTCGAGGTCGTTGCGGGCCTCATCCAGCGACGACTTGGCGTTGATGCCCTTCTGGGCGAGATCGGCGGCGCGGTCATACTGCGACTGCGCGTATTCGACCTCGCTGCTGGCCGACTTTTCCTGCGCCATCGCCTGGCTGTAGGCGGCGCGCAGCTGCTCGACGTTGAGGCGCGCTGCGGCAACCGCGGCGTCGGCCTGGGCAAGCGCGATGCGATAGGGCTCGGGGTCGATGACAAAGAGAAGATCGCCCTGCTTGACCGTCTGGTTGTCGGCGATGCCGACCCGGACGATACGGCCCGCCGTGTCGGAGGCGACCGAAATCCGCGCCTGCCTGAGGTTGGCGTTCTCGGTCTCCTCGTAGCGGCCGCCGGTCACCCAGACATAGGCGCCACCGGCGAGCAGGGCCAGCGGCAGGGCAACCATCAGCAGGAAGCGACCGGCGCGGCGCTTCTTCTTCGGCATGGGCGCCGGCTGCGGCGGCGCAACGGTGACCGGAGCGGCCGGCGGCTGCGCCGGGGCCTCCATCTCAAGCTTGGTGACGTTCTCGTCTATCTTGGCTGCCGCGTTCATGCTGCCCGCCCTTCCGCATTCTTCATCTTTTCCAGGGACGACGCCTCGCCGTCCGTCAAATTCTGCACGATCGTGTCCAGCGTTCGGATCAGCACGCGGCGATCCTGCGGCGACACGCCGGCAAGCGATTCCTCATAGACCTCGCCGGCAAGGCTCTTGACCTCGGCATAGGCCGCGTTTGCCTTCTCGGTCGGGAAGATCATGCGCACGCGGCGGTCGGCGGCGTCCTGACGACGCTCGATCCAGCCGCCCTCCTCCATCCTGTCGACCAGGCGCGAGACGCTGATCGGCTCGATTTCGAGGAGTTCGGCGAGCCGCGCCTGGGCGACGCCCGCCTCCTTGGCGACGCGGACCAGAAGCCGCCATTGCGCCGAGGAGAGGCCGAGCCCGCTGGCGCGCGCCTCGAAACGCTTGCGCATCAGGCGCTGCACGTCGTGGATCAAAAATCCCAATCTGTCGATGCCGTCCGAAACCATGAGCGGCATATATAATAAGCGTGCTTACTATTCAAGCGGAACGTGTTGTTCCAGAGCCGGCAAATCGGCATGGCAGGCATGCGATGCGTTCATGGTCAGCAATCGGTAAAGGTCAGGAAAGCAGGCTGAAATCCGGGTCCGGCCCTGGCTTGATCTCGAGCAGCCTGCCGACCACCCTCGTGCCGAGCGGCTGGCGCAGCCTGAGACGCTTCGCTTGCGCCATCTGCACTTCGAGCGGCGCGGCGTGATGGCGCTGGAAGAATTCGAACATCCTGCGGCGCGCAAAGGCTCTCGTGCGCGAGGTCGAGAAGATGCTGAAGCTGCCGAACGACGGCACCACCTGGTGATCCCTGGCCAGCGCCACGCCGAGGGCGAACTGTTCCAGCGTATGCGTGTCGATCTTCCCGAACAGTCCGCGGATGATGCGGTCGGCGCACTCGACGCCCTCCCGCATGTTCCGGTGCAGCCCCATCACCGCCGAGCTCCACAGCGGCGTGCTTGGCGACAGGACGAGACCATCGTCGGCGAACAGGTCTTTCGGCAGACTCGCCAGGTTTTGGTAGCGCGACTTCGGCGACCTGTTCGCCCGCCCTTCGTTGCGGAAAAGCACCGCCCTGTCCGGCGTGACGCGGCCGATGTCGACATGCGGATTGCCGGTGAAGGCGATATCGCTGTCGATGTAGAGGACGCGCTCGAAGCCGCGGCCCAGCACATCGTGCATGACGCGGTTCTTGATGCGGAACCAGTAGCGGCCTTCAAGCGACCAATCGCCGAGCTGCTGCGGCGAGATCGGCACAATCTCGAACGGATAGTTTCGGAACAGCTGCGGGCGATCCGTGTAGATCAGGATCGGAGCGGCGTCGCCCTTGTGGGCGCCGATCAGCAAGCCAGCGAAAATCGCGCTGTAGTGATACCCAAGTCTGTTTCCATAAGCAATTATGACATAGGCCTCCGGCGCAAGCGCCTCGGCAGTGCTGTCATTGACAGCACCAAGTACACCCACCATCGTTCCCATCACACCCCGCCCCTCGATTGCGCTTCCATCGCAATCAAGTTACCCCTATCTTGCCGATACTGGCCGCAACCCAGTACCAAAACCCAGCCATCACCTAATGCTTGGGCAAGCCGTCAGTCAAGAGCCGCTCTAGCTTGTCAGAATTACGCCAGCATGACGCTCTCGACTTGAGGCGAAGTATTGGCCAAATACCGACGCTGAATCGCATGCATGGTTTGCTGGCGGCACGATTTGTTGCATAGAAGCGCCGGCGCGCGGGGGTGGAACGATGGTCGACATCTGGCAGGTGGGCATCGTCCCGGATCGGATCGGCAATGCGCTTGCCCCGCGCGGTCTGGACAAGAGCCGCGTCGTCTGGCTGCCGCCGCAGGGGTCGTTCCGCTTCATCGCCGACCCGTTCGGCATCTTCCACGGCGACCGCTTCACGGTGCTGGTCGAGGCCTATGACTACCGGGTGAAGCGCGGCGAGATCCACTACTACAGCTACGACCGGGACTGGACGTTGCGTTCGCGCGGCGTGGCCCTGAAGGAGCCGTTCCACCTCTCCTACCCGTTCCTGATCCGGCAAGGCGAGGACATCTTCATGCTGCCGGAGGCCTATCAGAGCGGGCGGCTGACGCTTTACAAGGCGATCGATTTTCCGAACGCATGGCAGCCGGTCGCCGTGCTGCTTGATGAGCCGGCGGTCGATGCGACCGTCTTTCGCCACCAGCAGCGCTGGTGGATGTTCTATGCACTCAACGGCCCCGATGGCAGGGACACGCGCGAGCTGCACGCCGCTTTCGCCGACAGCCTGACCGGGCCGTGGAGCAGGCATCCGCAAAATCCGGTGCGCACGGGCCGGGCATCGTCGCGGTCCGCAGGCTCGGCCTTCGAGCATGACGGCCGGCTTTATTTCCCGACACAGGACTGCACGACCAGCTATGGCAGCGCCATCAACCTGCTCGGCATCGACCGCCTGACGCCGGAGGAATTCTCGGCCGGCATCGTCAAACGGCTGTCGTCGGAAGGCTGGCTCGACGGCTTCGACACCGGCCTGCACACGCTGTCGGATGGCGGCGGCGTCACGCTGATCGATGTCCGCCGCGTCGAGCGCACGCCGATGCGCCACCTGATCAAGCTGCAATGCTGGCTGCGGCGACGGCTTCAGGCGATGGCTTGATAGCAACGCGCCAACCGCCTGAAATTCACTGTGTTTTCGCTGTGAGCTGGCGCGGTTCCGCGTCTTCATGGTAGAGCTAATGCCGTGGATCGGGGGATCAGCAACATGCCGACGCTTTATGCGCTCAAGCCGGCTTTCCAGGACAGGCTAAGGCCGCTGGTCGGCAAGCTGGCGGCGATGGGCGTGACGGCCAATGCCATAACCATACTGGCAGCCCTCCTCTCCGTCGCGGCAGGAACGGCCATCGCGATGGCGCCCGATTGGCGTGCGCCGCTTTTCCTCATTCCGATCGTGCTGTTCGTGCGCATGGCGCTCAACGCCATCGACGGCATGTTGGCCCGTGAGCATGGGCAGGCCTCGACGCTCGGCATGTATCTGAACGAGATCTGCGATGTCGTCGCGGACCTTGCCCTGGCCCTGCCGTTTGCCGCCCTTCCACAATTCGGCGCCTTGGGCGTCGTCGCTTTCGCCATCGCCGCGGTGCTCACCGAATTCGCCGGCGTTCTCGGCATCGCCGCCGGGATCGGGCGAAATTATGCCGGCCCGTTCGGCAAGAGCGACAGGGCGCTGGCGCTCGGCGTGGTCGCGGTGCTCGCCGGCGCCGGGCTTTGGCCCGATGCAATCGCGCCCCTTGTGTTTCCGGCCATGGCTACGCTTTCACTGCTGACCGCCATAAACCGGATACGCACCGGTCTTATTGGCAGCACCGGCTGAGCATCGAGGCTCGCCATGCCGCCGGAGGGAACCGCCATGCTTCATGAACAGGTCGCCGCAGCACCGGCGGAAAGCCTTGCCCGGCAGGCGCAAGAACGCACGTTCCGCAGCCATGACGGAACGGAGATCTTCTACCGTTTCTGGCCGGCGGCATCGCCCGAAGCCAAGGGCGCGATCGTGCTGTTCCATCGCGGGCACGAGCATGGCGGCCGCATGGCGCATCTCGCCGACGAACTGCGCATGCCCGACTACGCCTTCTATGCCTGGGACGCGCGCGGCAACGGCCGCTCCGAGGGCGAGCGCGGCTATGCGCCGTCCTTCTCGGCGCTTGTGCGCGACATCGACTGCTTCATGCGCGAGATCGCCGCCAGAGACGGCGTCGCCTTGCAGGATATCGCGCTGATCGCGCAGTCCTTCGGCGCGGTGCTTGCGGTAGCATGGGTGCACGACTATGCGCCGAAACTGCGTGCCATGGTGCTCGCCTCGCCGGCCTTTTCGGTCAAGCTCTACGTGCCCTTCGCCAAGGAAGGCATCGCGCTGTGGCAGAAGATCAAGGGGCGCTTCTTCGTCAATTCCTACGTCAAGGCGAAGCTGCTGACCCACGACCCGGCGCGTATCGCGTCCTTCGAGAACGATCCGCTGATCACAAGGCCGATCGCCTCGAACATCCTGGTCGAGCTCTACCAGCACGCGGCGCGCATCGTTGCCGACGCCCGTGCCATCACCGTGCCGACGCAACTGCTTCTGTCCGGCAGCGACTGGGTGGTGCGGCACGCGCCGCAGCACGAGTTCTTCGTCAATCTCGGCAGCCGTATCAAGGAGCGGCACGTGCTGCCGGGTTTCTTCCACGACACGCTGGGCGAACGCGACCGCGAGAAGGCGCTCGATTTGATCCGGCCTTTCGTCGAAGGGCAGTTCCAAGCGCCGGCTGCGCCCGTAGACCTGAAGCAGGCGGACATCGCCGGCTACACGCGCGATGAGGCCGATCGCCTCGCCTCGCCGCTCGATCTCCTGTCACCCAAGGGTCTCTATTGGGCGATGAGCCGCGCCTTCATCCGCATCGGCAGCTGGTTCTCGCGCGGCATGAAGGTTGGCGTCGACACCGGCTTCGATTCCGGCTCGACGCTGGACTATGTCTATGAGAACGAGCCGCGCGGCCTGGGACCAATCGGCCGCATGGTCGACCGGACCTTCCTCGACGCCATCGGCTGGCGCGGCATCCGCCAGCGCAAGCTTCACCTCGAAGAGCTGATCGGCTCAGCGCTGGCGACGCTCAAGGCCGCCGGGCGTCCGGCGCACATCCTCGACATCGCCGCCGGCCACGGCCGCTACGTGCTCGATGCGATCGGCAAAAGTCCCGAGCAGCCGGCCAGCGTGCGCCTGCAGGACTATTCCGACCTCAATGTCGAGCTTGGCCGCAAGTTGATCGCCGCTCGGCAATTGCCGGCGAGCGTCTCGTTCCACCGAGCCGACGCCTTCGACGGCGACGGGCTCGCGGTGCTCGATCCGGCGCCGGACCTCGCCATCGTCTCCGGACTCTACGAACTCTTCTCCGACAATGCGCTGATTTCGCGCTCGCTCGGCGGCCTTGCCCGCGCCATGCAGCCGGGCAGCCTGCTGATCTACACCAACCAGCCCTGGCACCCGCAGCTCGAGATGATCGCGCGCAGCCTGACCTCGCATCGCGGCGGCCAGGCTTGGGTGATGCGGCGGCGCACGCAAGGCGAGATGGACCAGCTGGTCGAGGCGGCCGGCTTCGAGAAGCTCGACCAGCGCATCGACCAGTGGGGCATCTTCACCGTCTCGCTCGCAAGGCGGGTTTAAATCAAGAGATAGAGCATGATGTCCTCCGAAAACCGCTTCACACTTTTCGGCATCATGCTCTAGGAACCGTCCACGCATGCCCAGCAGTGCCGAGCCCCCGCCACTTTCAGCTAGCGCAGCGGCTGAACCCTATGGACGGGTCGTGGTCAGGGCAGCACTTTGGCTCGCGTTCCTGGCGCCGTTCTTCTATGCGACCTACGGCTTCGCCAACTGGCTGGCGTCGACGCGCGACCATGTCGGCAGCATCGTGTTCCCATGGGAACACCGCGTTCCGTTCGTCGCCTGGACGATCGTGCCCTATTGGTCGATCAACCTGTTCTATGGCCTGTCGCTTCTGCTCAACGACAGCCGGACGGGCGTCGACCGGCTGGCCGGCCGCTACCTCACCGCGCAGGTCGTCGCCGTCGCCTGCTTCATCCTGTTTCCGCTGACCGCGACCTTCGTGCGGCCGGCAACGAGCGGCCTGCCGGGATTTCTGTTTGCGGTGCTCGGCGGCTTCGACAAGCCGTTCAACCAGGCGCCGTCGCTGCACATCGCGCTCCTGGTGATCATCTGGGACCACTGGCGCCAGCGCCTCGCCGGACCCCTCTTGCCGCTCTGGCATGGCTGGTGCTTGCTGATCGGCGCCTCGGTGCTGACGACCTGGCAGCACCATTTCATCGACATCCCCACCGGCGCGCTGCTCGGCGTGTTTGCGCTGTGGCTCTTTCCGGCCAAGGGCGAGCTGCCGTGTGCCGGCTTTCGCCTGACCGGCGATGGCAAAGCACGACGGCTTTCGCTGTGCTACCTGCTCGGCGCGGCTGTCGCTCTTGCCGGTGCGGTCATCGGCGCCTCCTTTTCCGCCATCGCGCTTGTCCTTCTGTGGCCGGCTCTGGCGTTGGCCATCGTCGCTTTCGCCTATGCCGGGGCCGGCGCGAAGGCGTTCCAGAAGGCGGCGGACGGTCATGTGTCACTGGCAAGCCGCATCCTGCTCTGGCCCTTTCGGCTGGGCGCCAGGATCAATGTCCTGGCCTGGACGCACAGGCTGCCTCCGTTCGTGGCGATCACGGACGGCGTCTTCCTGGGACGCTTCCCCTCGGCTGGCGAGGCCAACGGCTTCGGCACGGTGATCGACCTTGCCGCGGAACTGGAACGACCCCGCGATGCGGCGGGCCGCTGGGAAAGCTTCGGCATGCTCGATCTCCTGCCGCCGCAGGCGGATGCGCTCGACCAAGCGGCAGCGGCGATCGAACCGGCGCGCAGGCACGGCACAGTGCTGGTGTGCTGCGCGCTCGGCTTCCAACGCAGCGCCACCGTCATCGCCGAATGGCTGGTCGCGACCGGCCGCTCGCACACACCGGCGCAGGCGCGCAGACAACTCGCCGCCTCCGGTAGGCCGGTGTATCTGCGGGCCAGACTGGATAAGCTGGCATGACGGACGATGCCTATAAGGAGCGGACAGCCCGCTTTGCCGCCATGCTGATCAAGCAGGCGGCATGGCCGGCGGCCGTCGTGCTCGCCTGCGACGGCTTCGCGCCTTTGGTCGCCTCGGCGCGCGGCGCGCTGCAGGCGCCGGTCGCGGTGCTGGCGCTGCTGCTTGCGGCGGCGAGCGCCGTCGTGGTGCTCGGGCTTTCCGCGCTTCTCATCTTCGACGCGCTGCTGTTCCGGCTGATGGCGACGCATGACGATGAGGTTTCGGGGGGCGGCGCGGTCGACGATATCCTTTCGCGCATGCGGCTGAAGCCCGCCCCGTCCGCGCCGCGCCCACTCGATGACCGCATTGCCGGAACGCGCCGCCTTCTCGCCCGGCAGCGCATGGCCCTCGCCCTCTTTGCCGTCGCGTTCCTCATGGCCGGCTTCTGGATGCCCAGATGAGCAAGCTTGCGCTCCGGACCTTCACGCTGCTGCAGACAGTGACCTCCGTCGGCCTTTCGGCGCTGGCCTGGGCCGTGACCGGCGTGCGCCCGATCTGGAGCGGCAGCCAGCCGTCGGACAGGCAGCGCATCTATTTCGCCAACCACACCAGCCATGGCGATTTCATCCTGCTGTCGGCTTGTCTCAGCGAGAAGGAGCGCGCCATCACGCATGCGGTGGCGGCTGCCGAATATTGGGGGAAGTCGCGCCTGCGCCGCTTCATCGCCGAGGACATGCTCTCCTCCGTGCTGATCAAAAGGCAATGGACGAGCCCCGAGGAGAACCCGATCTCGATCATGCTCTCGGTTCTCGACCAGGGCCATTCGCTGATCATCTTCCCGGAAGGCACGCGCAACATGAGCGACGAGCTGCTGCCCTTCCGCTCCGGGCTCTACAATCTGTCGATGGCGCGGCCGGATGTGGAGCTCATCCCATGCTGGATCGAGAACATGTCGCGCGTGCTGCCCAAGGGCCAGTTCCTGCCGGTGCCGCTGCTCTGCCGCGTCGTCTTCGGCCCGCCTGTATCGGTGGCGCCGGGCGAGGAACGCCGCGCCTTTCTCGAGCGCGCCCGCGCCGCGCTTCTGATGCTCAATCCCCGTCCGGCGCGAGAAGATTGATGCGCCACGAAATCAGCGTCCTGATCATCGGTCTTTTCGTGGTGCTGACCACCGCCAGCGCCACCGCCGCCGTCCTGTCGGCGCGGGCGCCGAAGCCGCTCAGTCCGACGCTCGTCAACCTCACCCAGCGCATCAACGCCTGGTGGGTGATGGTGGCGCTGATGACGGTCGCCTTCTTCTTCGGCCGCTACGGCATGACGATCCTGTTCGCGCTGATCTCGTTCGCGGCGCTGCGCGAGTTCGTGACGCTCACCCACAGCCGCCGCAGCGACCATTGGGTGCTGCTCGGCATGTTCGGCATCGTCATTCCGTTCCAGTACTGGCTGGTGTGGACGGCCTGGTACGGATTGTTCGTCATCTTCATCCCCGTCTACTGCTTCCTTTTGATGCCGGCGATCACGGCGCTGCACGGCGACACCGAGCGCTTCCTGGAGCGCGTCTCGGCGCAGCAATGGGCGATCATGATCTCGGTCTACTGCGTCAGCCACGTCCCCGCCCTGCTGACCCTCAACGTGCCGGGCTTCGAGGGCCGCAACCTTTTGCTCATCGCCTTCCTGATCATCGTCGTGCAGGGCAGCGACGTGCTGCAGTACATCTTCGGCAAGCTGTTCGGAAAGCACCGCTTCTCACCAAACGTCTCGCCGTCGAAGACCTGGGAAGGCCTGATCGGCGGGCTCGTCGCGGCGAGCCTGCTCGGCGCGCTCTTGTCCTTCATCACGCCGTTCTCGCCGCTGCAGGCTTCGGCCGTCGCCTTCGTCGCCTGCACGATGGGCTTCCTCGGCGGGCTGGTCGCCTCAGCGATCAAGCGCGACCAGGGCGTCAAGGACTGGGGCCATCTGATCGAGGGCCATGGCGGCATGCTCGACCGCACCGACAGCCTGGTCTTCGCCGCGCCGATCTTCTTCCACATCGTGCGCTATTTCTGGACGGTTTGACCGTCGTCATCGGCGTCTCCTGGCGCCGTTCCAAGGCGCTCTCACCCAAACATCGGAAAATTTTCAGAAAGCGTTCGGGATTTCCCGGACCCGAAATGCCAACAAGATCGGGCTGGCGAAAGACAGGCCGCGAACGCCCGATCCCCTCTCCAGCCGACACGTTTTTCCGGTCGCATCCTCCCAGTGCGGCCGCAACCTTGGGCATGGAGACAACATGATTGCCGCACTCTTCCACAACAGGCCGCTGAGGCGCCGGCTTGTCGCCGCATCGATCGCCGTTCTTGCCTGCGGTGCCGCCGTGGTCTGGCACGGCGCCAGAAGCGAAGCCTCGAACGCGACGCCGGCCACACCGGAGACGAAGCTCGTCAAGGCCGCCGCGGTCGCCCCGATGCTCGGCGCGGACACCCGCACCGCCGTCGGCGAGATCCGCCCGAGACTCGAAAGCGATCTCGGCTTCCGCGTATCCGGCAAGCTCATCGAACGTGTCGCCGAGATCGGCGCGACGGTGAAGAAGGGCGAGGTGCTTGCCCGCATCGACGATCAGGACTATCGCAACCGGCTCGCCAGCGCCGAGGCCGACGTCGCGGCCGCACAGGCCGTGCTCGTCGAGGCAAGCGCCGCCGAGGCCCGCATCGGCGCGCTGCTCGCCAAGGGTTTTACGACGCGGGCCAATTACGACGCGACGCTGAAGAACCTGCGCTCGGCGCAGGCCAAGCTAAAATCGGCGACCATCGCCTTCGACATGGCCAAGGACCAGCTCGGCTATAGCGAGCTGCGAGCGGAATTCGACGGCATCGTCACCGCGACCGGCGCCGAAGCCGGCCAGTCCGTCAATGTCGGGCAGATGGTGGTGCGCGTCGCCGATCCGAAGAGCCGCGACGCGGTGTTCTCGATCGCGGAAGCTGCCTTCGCCAACGCGCCCGATACAAAGCGGCCGCCGCAGGTAACCGTCTCGCTGCTCAGCAATCCGGCGATCACGGCGGTCGGCACCGTCCGCGAGATCGCACCCATGGCCGATGCCGCGACCCGCACCTTCCAGGTGAAGGTCTCGCTCGAGAACGCACCCGGCGAAATGCGCTTCGGCGCGAGCGTCGCCGGCCGCGCCGAGATGGCCAGCGCACCCATAACGGTGCTGCCGGGCAGCGCGCTGTTCGACAAGGACGGCAAGCCGGCTGTGTGGGTCGTCACACCGTCGTCGGCGGTGGAGCTGAGGCCCATTTCCGTCGCCCGCTACGAGACCGACCGCGTCGTCGTCAGCGAAGGCCTCGCCAAAGGCGACCTCGTCGTTACCGCCGGCGTGAACCGGCTGCGGGAACACGAAAAAGTCCGTATCGTTGAGGGAGAAGGAAAATGACCATGTCCAAGACAAAGGTCCTGATTGCCGGCGCCGGCCCGACCGGGCTGACGCTCGCGCTCTGGCTGACCAAGCTCGGCGTGCCGGTGCGCATCTTCGACAAGGCCGCAGCTCCCGGCGAAACCTCGCGGGCGCTTGCCGTCCAGGCGCGGACGCTGGAGTTCCACCGCCAGATCGGCATCGTCGACGACGTGCTTGCGGAGGGCGTGCGCATCGAGCGGCTCACCGTGCACACGCCGGCCGGAATAGCGGCGCGCCTGCCGCTCTCCGATTTCGGCCGCGGCATCAGCCCCTATTCCTTCGCCTTCGCTCTGCCGCAGGACATCCACGAACGAGTGCTGATCGCGCATCTGGAGCGCGCCGGCGTCAAGGTCGAGCGAAGCACCGAGCTCATCGCCTTCCAGGACAGAGGCGATGCGGTCGTCGCGACCTTGAGCAAGGAAGGCCGGACCGAAACCGTCGGCGCCGCCTATCTTGCCGGTTGCGACGGCGCCCACAGCGCCGTGCGCCATGGGCTGAAGGTCGGCTTTCCCGGCGGCGCTTACGAGCAGTCCTTCTACGTCGCCGACGTGAAGGGGCGCGGCGAGATCACCCGCAACGGCATGGACACGACGGTCAGCGCCTATGGCTTCGCGATCGTCATGCCGGTCCGGCAGTCCGGTTCGGTCAGGCTGATCGGCATCGTGCCGAAGGCGCATGAGGCGGACGAGAAGATCAGCTTCGAGGCGATCCGCGCCGATGTCGAGCGCGACACCGGCGTCACTGTCGACGAGGTTAACTGGTTCTCGACCTACCGCGTCCACCACCGCGTCGCCGAGCGCTTCCGCGTCGGGCGCGTGTTTCTTTGCGGCGATGCCGGCCACATCCACAGCCCGGCCGGCGGCCAGGGCATGAACACCGGCATGGGCGATGCGGTGAACCTCGCCTGGAAGCTCGCGGCGATCGTTGAGGGCCGGGCCGATCCACGCCTGCTCGACAGCTACGAGCCGGAGCGCATCGCATTTGCGCAGAAGCTGATCGAGAGCACCGACACCGCTTTCCGCTTCATCACCAGCCGCTCGCGCTTCATAGGGCTGTTCCGTCGCTATCTGATGCCGAAGATTTTGAACGCACTGCTCCACACCTCTTTCGGCTCGCGCTTCTTCTTCGGCGTGATCTCGCAGGCGGCGATCCAGTATCGCGCCGGACCGATCAGCGCGGGTACGGCGGGCAGGGTCAGCGGCGGCGACCGCCTGCCCTATGTCGCCGGCAATGTCACCGGCGCCGGAGGCGACAATTTCGAGCCGCTGCGCTCGCTCGACTGGCAGGTCCATGTCTATGGCGAGGTCACCTGCGATTTCCGGGCTATGCTGGCACCGACCGGCATCCCGGTCCATGCCTTCGCCTGGTCGGACGCGACTGAGAAAGCCGGCCTGCAGCGTGACGCAGCCTATCTGGTGAGGCCCGACGGCCATGTCGCGCTCGCCTCGCCGGTGCAGGAAGCGGTCGCCTTCCAGCGCTATCTCGCCGGGCTCGCCATCCGGCCGAGAACCGCCGAGCGCGCACCCTACCGAGTGCCGGGCACCATGCACAGCCTGGCCTGAATTGCCACGGCGCCCGCCAAGCTGCGGGCGCTGACCGAACCCCCAACCGTCATTTGTTTCGCCTGCCGGCAGCCGCCGGCGGAACGCGCTTGCGCGCGTCCTGAAAGGGAACCGCATCATGACCAGCTTCAATCTTTCCGAATGGGCGCTGCGCCACCGGAGCTTCATCGTCTACCTGATGATCGCGGCGGCACTTGCCGGCCTCTACGCCTATCGCGGCCTCGGCCGCGAGGAGGACCCGCCCTTCACCATCAAGACCATGGTGGTGAAGACGATGTGGCCGGGCGCCAGCACCGGCGACACGGTGGAGCAGATCACCGACCGCATCGAAAAGAAGCTCGAGGAGCTGCCGGACCTCGACTACGTCAAGAGCTACACCAAGCCCGGCGAGTCCGTCGTCTTCGTCAACCTCAAGGACACAGTGGCCGGCGACCAGGTGCAGCCGCTCTGGTACCAGGTGCGCAAGAAGCTCGACGACATCAAGCCGACGCTGCCGTCCGGCGTGCAGGGCCCGTTCTTCAATGACGAGTTCGGTGACACCTATTCGCTGATCTACGCGCTGACCTCCGACAGCCTCAGCCATCGCGAGTTGAAGGACCTCGCCACCAGCCTGCGCGCCGGGCTGCTCACGGTGAAGGATGTCGCCAAGGTCGACCTGATCGGCCAGCAGGACGAGAAGATCTATCTGGAATTCTCGACCCAGAAGGTGGCCGCACTCGGCCTCGACGTCGGCACGCTGTCGCAGGCGCTGCAGGCGCAGAACGCGCTGACGCCGAGCGGCACGGTCGACGCCGGCCCCGAGCGCATCGCCATCCGCGTCTCCGGCAGCTTCACCTCGGAGGAAAGCCTGAAGGCGATCAACTTCTACGCCAACGGCCACTACTTCCGGCTGGGCGACGTCGCCGAGGTCAAGCGTGCCTATTCCGACCCGCCGCAACCGATGTTCCGCTTCAACGGCAAGCCTGCCGTCGGCATCGCCATCTCGATGACTTCGGGCGGCGACGCGTTGGCGCTGGGCGAGAACGTCAAGGACAAGATGCACGAAATGGAGGCCGAGCTGCCGCTCGGCGCCGAGCTCGGCCTGGTCGCCGACCAGTCGCATGTCGTGGAAGAATCCGTCGGCGAGTTTACCAAGAGCCTCGGCGAGGCGATCGCCATCGTGCTTGCGGTGTCGCTGCTGGCGCTCGGCTGGCGTCCCGGCGTCGTGGTGGCGGTCGCCATCCCACTGGTGCTGGCGATCACCTTCGTCACCATGGAGTATTTCGGCATCTCGCTGCAGCGCATCTCGCTCGGCGCGCTGATCATCGCGCTCGGCCTGTTGGTCGACGATGCGATGATCGCGGTGGAGATGATGATCGCGCGCATGGAGGAAGGCCACGACAAGATCTCTGCCGCCACATATGCCTACACCTCCACCGCCTTCCCGATGCTCACCGGCACGGTGGTGACGATCGCCGGCTTCGTGCCGGTCGGTTTCGCCAAGAGCGGCGCCGGCGAATACTGCTTCTCGCTGTTTGCCGTCGTGGCGATCGCGCTCGTCGTCTCCTGGGTGGTGGCCGTGCTGTTCACGCCGCTCACCGGCGTCTTCCTTCTGCCCGATCGCATCAAGGGTCACGGCAGCCAGCCGTCGCGCATCGCTCGCGGCTTCCAGGCGATGCTCGAAATGGCGATGCGGGCGAAGTGGATCGTGCTGTCGGCCACCACGGGGCTGTTCGCGCTCTCGGTCGTGGCGATGGGCTTCGTCGGCCAGGAATTCTTCCCGAAGTCCGACCGGCCGGAAGTCATGCTCGATCTCACCTTGCCGCGCACCGCCTCGATCAAGTCGACGGACGCCGTGGTCGAGCGTGTCGAGAAGCTGCTCGCCGCCGATCCCGACATCGACCATTGGAGCTTCTATGTCGGCCAGGGCGCGGTGCGCTTCTACCTGCCGCTCGACGCGCAGCTCGCCAACGACTTCTTCGCCCAGGCCGTGGTGGTGACCAAGGGCCACGCCGTGCGACAGGCCGTCATCGACCGGCTGGAGAAGGAGCTGTCGACCGGCTTCGACGACGTCATGGCCCGCGTCACGCCGCTGGAGCTCGGCCCGCCGGTCGGCTGGCCGCTGAAGTTCCGCGTCAGCGGTCCGGACCCGGACAAGACGCGCAGCCTCGCGCAGCAGTTCGCGCAGGTGCTGGGCAGCGACGCCGCCGTGCGCAACATCAACTACGACTGGAACGAACCGGCCAAGGTGATCAAGGTCGACGTCGACCAGGACCGGGCACGCGCGCTGGGCATCTCCTCGCAGCAGCTGTCGGAGACGATCAACGCGGTGCTGTCGGGCTCCAGGATCACGCAGATGCGCGACGACACCTACCTCGTCGACATCGTCGCCCGGGCGGTGGATAGCGAACGCGCCAGCATCGACACGCTGCGCGGCCTGACGATCAGCGCGTCCGGCGGACGGCGCGTGCCGTTGGAACAGGTGGCCAAGCTCAGCTATCAGACCGAGCCGCCGCTGATCTGGCGCCGCGGCCGTCTGCCGACCGTGACCGTCCAGGCCGACGTCGCGCCGGGCAACAACGCCACCTCCGTCACGCGGCGGCTGGAGAACGCGATCGCCGCCTTCAAGGCGGAGCTGCCGGCGCGCTACAGCGTCGAACAGGGCGGCGTGATCGAGGACAGCGCCAAGGCGCAGGCCAGCATCTTCGTGGTGTTCCCGCTGATGCTGTTCATCATGGCTACGGTGCTGATGATCCAGCTGATGAGCTTCCAGCGCCTGGTGCTGGTGCTGCTCACGGCTCCGCTGGCGCTGATCGGCGTCGCCGGCGCGCTGCTCCTGTCGGGCGCACCGATGGGCTTCGTGGCGATCCTCGGCGTGATGTCGCTGATCGGCATGGTGATCCGCAACTCGGTCATCCTGATCGCGCAGATCGACCAGCACATCGCTGCCGGCGAGGAGCCGTGGGCCGCGGTGATCAGCGCCACCACGCATCGGCTGCGGCCGATCCTGCTCACGGCGGCGGCCGCCATCCTCGGCATGATGCCGATCGCGCCGACGGTGTTCTGGGGGCCGATGGCCTATGCGGTGATGGGCGGGCTGATGGTGGCAACCGTGCTGACGCTGGTCTTCCTGCCGACGCTCTACGTCGCCTGGTTCGGCATCAAGGCGCCGGCTGAGACCACCGCTGCGACCGAAACGACCGCCGCCAGCGCCGAACCTCAGCCGCTGGCCGCCTGAGCTGAAGCCATGGCGGAGGCGCCGCCGTGGCAGTTCTTCGTCGTCGCCGACGTGATCGGCGGCGGCGTCACAACCGCGAGCAACACCGTTCGCGGTCGCTCCCTGGCGGCGCTGGCGGGACACAGCCCCGGCTTGCCGCATCCTCCCACTAGACTTCAACCAACATCAGGAGAAACGGAAATGCGTTTGAAATCCATGAAGAAGTTCCGCTCAGCCACGGCCTTGCTCGCACTCGCTCTCACCGCGATTGAGATCGTCGGCACCGCCGTCCCAGCCCTGTCGCTGGTCGGCACCGCCGAGGCTCGCATCGGCGCGCCCTGGACGCCACGCAGCGCTGCGGGCGTCGCCCGCCGCACCACGACATGGCGCGTGCTCAGGCACACCACCGCCTGGGTCGCCACGCTGCCGGCCGGCTGCGTCCGCACCAAGGTCAACGGCTTCGACGTCTGGCGCTGCGGCGGCACCTATTACCGGCTCTATCAGGGCCGCTACATCGTGGTCGTCGTCGATTGACCGGCGGACGCCCCGACGCCGAGGGCAAGTCTGACGCCCTCGGCGAGATGCTCGGCATCGGCCGGATTTTCAAACGGCACGCCGCGGAGGGCGTAATCGAGCGGAGAGAAAGGTTCGCCCTCCCCAATGAGGGCGATCTGCCGCCGCGCCTTCTCCATCTCCCCCATCTGGGCATAGCAGGCTGCCAGCCGCGTCCTGATCCAGGGCGCGGGGCGCGTCGCGAGTTCCAGCGCTTCCGCGGCCTGCCGGTATTCGCCCATCATGTAGAGCGCCAGCGCTCGGTCGAACTGGTACCAGTGCGGGTGCAGGGGATCGATGCGGATACCGCGCGCCAGCCAGGTCAGCGCCTCCAGCGGCCGGCCGCGCATGGTGAGCAGCATGCCCATCTGCTCGATGCTGTCGGCATCGTAAGGATTGAGCTGCAGCGCGATGCGCATGTGATGCTCGGCCGCCACATGGTCGCGCATGTAAAGGCGGATCAGCGACTGCACGCGATGCCCCGTCGGCTGGTCGGGCGATAGGGCCAGTCCCTTGTCGGCGAGGTCGCGGGCATTTTCCAGCACCGCGTCGCTGGCGCGTCCGAATTCCCCATCCAGTGCCCGCGCCAAGGCGAGATAGGTGTAGGCCAGCCCGTAATTCGGATCCTTGGCGATCGCCGCTTCGAACAAGGCCTCGGCACCGCGCTGGTCGGTCTGGGCCGGGTCGCGCAGCAGCGCGAAGCCGCGCAGCAGAAGCTCGTAGGCGGCAAGGCTGGTCACCGGCTTGCGCGAGGCCTGCTCCAGCCCGGCATTGGTGACCCGCGTGACCAGCCGGCTGACGATCTGTTCGACGATCTCCCGCTCGATGGCGAACAGGCCGGCGCCTTGCGACTGGTAGCGGTCGCCCCAGAGCTGGCTCCCGGTGGCGATATCAACGAGGCTGACGGCCACCACGATATGCTCGCCCTGGCGGCGAAGCGATCCCTCGACAAGATAGTCGGCGCCGATGCGGGCACGGATTTGCGGCCACTCGGCGCGGCCGAAGGAAGCGAAGGAAAAGCTGGAGTTCCGCGCGAGCACCGTGACGGTGCCGAAGCGGGCCACGCCATTGATGATATCCTCGGCAAAGCCGTCGACCATTGCCTCGTCGGCCGGATCGCCGCTGTCGTTGCGAAAGCGCACCACCGCCACGATCGGCTGGCTGCTGATCTCAGGCGCGGCCTCGGCCTCGGCGGCAAGCATATAGCCTCGCTTGGAGACGGTGCGGACCATATCGTCGCCAAGCACCTTGCGGATCTCGCGGATCGATTGGGTGAGCGAATCCTCGGTGACATAGACGCCAGGCCAGACGACATCCATCAGCTCCGATTTCGGAACGACGCGGCCCATGTTGCGGGCGAGATGCGAAAGCAGCGCGTAGGCTTTCGGCCGGAGGTAGAGCGGCTCGTTGACGCCGCACAGCGTCCCCTTGGCAAGGTCGAGCGTGAACCCGCCAAACCGGAAGACCTGATCGGCCGTCGCCGTCGTCATCGGGAAACCCCTTCCCGGTCCGCGCAATACCCGGCAACCGGGCATGCGCATCGCCATTATTGCCCACTGCGCAATTTCGATCAAACTGGCTGTCGCAGCGGTGGCTAGTGTCGCCCCGCCAAATGCGAGGAGCCATGAACCCGACCGAGAAAGCGCTGTGGTTTGTCGAAAGCCATCTGCCGGATGCGATTTCGCTGGACGATGTCGCGCAAAGCAGCGGCGTGTCGCGCTTCCATGTGACGCGCGCCTTCGGCGCCGCCACCGGACGGTCGGTCATGGGCTACATGCGGGCGCGCCGGCTCAGCGAAGCGGCGCGCAAGCTTGCCGGCGGCGCGCGCGACATCCTGGCCGTCGCGCTCGATGCCGGCTACGGCTCGCATGAGGCTTTCACGCGCGCCTTCCGCGACCAGTTCGGCACCACGCCTGAACTGGTGCGCGCCGAAGGCTCGACCAGCAATCTCGACCTCGTGGAGCCGATCCTGATGGACCAGTCCTTTCTCAGCAACCTTGAGCCGCCGCGCTTCGAGACCAGCCGGCCCTTCCTCATCGCCGGCCTCGGCGAGCGCTACAGCTGCGAGACCAGCGCCGGCATCCCGATGCAATGGCAGCGCTTCGGGCCGTATATCGGCAACATCCCGGGCGAGATTGCCGGCGTCGCCTACGGCGTCTGCGTCAACGGCGACGACGCCGGCAATTTCGACTATATTGCCGGCGTCGAGGTGACGGATTTCTCCGACCTGCCCAAGGACTTCTACCGGGTGCGAGTGCCGGCGCAGAAATATGCCGTGTTCTCGCATCGCGAGCACATTTCGACCATCCGCCGCACCGTCAACACGATCTGGAACAAATGGCTGCCGGCCTCCGGCCATGAGATCGCCGATGCGCCCGAATTCGAGCGCTACGGGCCGGAGTTCGATCCGCGCAGCGGCAATGGCGGGCTGGAGATCTGGGTGCCGGTGAAAGGATGAGACGCACAAGCCTCCCCTTCTCCCCTTGTGGGAGAAGGTGGATTGGCGCGCAGCGCCAAGACGGATGAGGGGTGTTGGCGGGAACGCTACCTTCAACACTATGTGGCTGAAATTCCTTTGGTCTTTCCGCCTCTCACTCCGTCCAGCACCCCTCATCC
>LM655189.1:119974-125781 GCA_000824825.2 Mesorhizobium sp. ORS 3324 | reverse complement strand
CCCACAAGGGGAGAAGGTGGAGCCTACAGCTCCAGATTCCAGGTCTGGCCGACCAGATCCTTGCCGAAGGAATGGTGGCGCTCTTCCTCGACCAGCTTGAAGCCGGCCGCCTGGTAAATGCGGCGGGCCGAGCCCAGTATGTCGTTGGTCCAGAGCGTCAGCGTCTTGTAGCCCTTGGCGCGGGCGAAGGTGATGCATTCGTCGACCAGCCGCCGGCCGATACCGAGGCCACGCGCAGACGGCTCGACATAGAGCAGCCTGAGCTTCGCCACCTTGGGCGACTTGCGCATGACGAAGACCGAGCCGACCACCTCGCCCTCGCGCTCTGCGATCCAGCTCCGCTCCCATTGCGGGACGAAATTCTTGACGAACTCGCCGAGGATCTCGGCGACAAGCGCCTCATAGGTTTCGTCCCAGCCATATTCCTGCGCGTAGAGCAGGCCCTGGCGGTGCGTGATCCAGCCGATGTCGCCGACCTGCAGCGGCCGCAGGATATACGGCACCTTGGGCTCGGGTTTGTCGCCGATCAGGTCCTGCACGGTGCGCATGGCCTTGACCAGCCGCTCCTGGTCGGCCGGCGCCAGGCGATCGAGCAGTGCGCGCACCTGGTTGTGCGAATCCTGGTTGAGCGGCGCGAAAGCTTCCCTGCCCGCGGGCGTCAGCGCGATCGAGGAGCGCCGCGCATCGGCCTCGCTGGCGGCGCGTTCGACCAGGCCGCGTTCCTCGAATTTCTTTAGAAGACGGCTGACATAGCCGGGGTCGAGCCCGAGGTCGCGCACGAGATCGGAGGCGACGAGCCCGTCGCGATGGGCAAGCTCGTAAAGCACCCGCGCCTCGGTCAGCGAGAAGGCGCTTTTCAGCCAGACTTCGTCGAGCACGCCGATCTGGCGGGTGTAGAAACGGTTGAAAGCGCGCACCTCATCGATACGCTCCTTGCCGGGGTGATCGTGGATGGTCATGGGAGTTCCTCCTGCCTTGGACAGGATCAACCATTTAGTTGACGGAGTCAATTAAATTGCGATGAGCTGGTGATGGTGTTAGGCGTGGCAACCGCGCACGCCGCGTTCCTTCCCACCCCCCTCTGGCCTGCCGGCCATCTCCCCCGCAAGGGGGGAGATCAGATGTTCGCCGGCCTTCGCCAATCGCCAACATTGCAGGAGGATCGCTGCCGCCAAGGCTGCCGATCTCCCCCTTGCGGGCCCTTGCGGGGGAGATGGCCGGCAGGCCAGAGGGGGGTGCTGTCCCGCCAGCGTATCAAGTTCTTCGACCCGCCTATCGCATCGGCAGAGCCGGCCAGAAATCCACGATGCGCCCGCCCGAGAACACCGCGATCGCCCCGAAATGCTGCAGCACCGCCTCGCTTTGCGTCGGCCTGAGGAACGCATAGTCACCGGGCTTCACGGCAGCATCTGCAGGCAGGCCCATGAACTGCTGGTTGGATGACAGCCCGATCAGCCCGTTCGGCTTCATGCCTTGCGGGAACACCGGCTCGGCCATCCACTTGCCGCCATAGAGGTAGCAGCCCTTCTTCGGGAAGAGGCCGAGCACCTGCAGCGTGCGGGAAACCGCAACCGGGCCGGGCAGTACCGGATCGAGCGCCTTCAGGATCGGCGTTGCAATGAAGGCCGCGGGCCGGAAGCCGTCGAGGCCGGGCGTGTCGAAATCTCCGGGCAACGCGAAGGCAGAGCCGATTGAGACTTCGTTCGCTACGCTGCCGCCATGCAGCAGCGCGGTCTTCGAGCCGCCGATGTTGAGGATGCGGCGCTGGCCCGGATCGAGCACGGCGACGAATTCCGCGGCCTTGGCCGACGCCTGTTTCAGCGCTTCTTCCGCACCGCCGAACAGTCCGGGGATTTCCGGCGCATGCGCCTCATAGGCCATGATGCCTTCGCAGCGCAGGCCCTTCGGAATGGTTAGTGCCTTGATCTCGGCGGGACTGGAAAAGCCCCCGCGATGCAGGCCGACATCGACCTCGAAAGCAAAGCGCAGTTCGGTGTCGAGTTCGGCGGCGAGCGCGCCGTATTCTGCCAAGCGCTCCGGTGTGTCGATCAGCCAGCAGACGCGCGACCACCAGCCGGCGCCGCCTCTGGCGAGCGCCGCCCTGGCAGCTTCCACCGGCATCGGCTTGCCGTAGAGCAGATCGCCCTCGGGAAACGCGTCGAGCACGGCCTGCGTCACCGGCGGATGGAAGGTCATGAAGCGGCTGGTTTCGAGCGCTCTGGCGATATGCGAAAGCAGCGGCAGGCAAGGCAGCGACTTGTCGACCAGCCGCACGGCAAGACCGGGTGCCAGCCTTTGCTTCACCAGCGCGATGTTGCCGTCCAACCGGTCGCGGTCGAGCACCAGGCAGGGCCGAAAGACATCCGCTGCCCTCAGCGCTTTCGACAGCTCGGCGAAATATGCGCTCATCGTTCAATGCCGAACAGGCCGGCCATGTAGGGCGACACGAAGCGGTTCTGGGGGTCGATGTCGCGCCGCACGGCCATCGCCTCGTCCCAGCGCGGATAGAGTTTTCTGAAGTCCGCCGCCTTCAGGCTGTGCATCTTCCCCCAATGCGGCCTGCCGCCATATCTCAAGAAGATCGGCTCGGCCGCGCGCATGAAGGGCAGCGGATCGTTCGCCGCATCGTGGTGGATGGCGATCGAGCAGGTCAGCCTCTTGTGGAAGGGCGAAAGCCAGAATTCGTCAGGCGCCACCGAGCGCACCTCCATCGGGAAATAGACTTCCGGAAAGTGCTTTTCGGTCAGCGCGATGATCTCGGCCAGCGCCTTCGGGCCTTCCTCGTAAGGCAGGTGGTATTCCATCTCGTTGAACCTGGTGCGGCGGTCGCTGACATAGACGTTGAGCCAGTCCTGCACATAGTCTTCCGAAGGCACCTTCTTGACCGCGCCCTTGATCAGCGCACGGCGCAGCGACGGCAGCCAGCGCAGCGCCGTGCGCAGCTTGCGCAGCGTCGCCAGGCCCTCCTCGTCGTCCTCGGTCGGACGCGGCGTCGGCTGCGCGTCGCTGAGATCGCTGGCGATGAACTGCGCGTAGCCTGAAAACGGGATGTAGTAGAATTCGGCCGAACGGTGCGCGGCCATCATCGTCTCGAAGTCGCGCAGCATGTCGCCGATCGGCAGCACCCATTTGCGGCGGCGCAGCCTGTAGGTCGCGATGTTGTTCATCGTCACTTCGGTGAGCACGCCGAAAGCGCCGAGCGCGACGCCGGTGGCGTGGATCATGTCCCGGTCGCCCGCCCGGCTGTACTCGCGCAGCCTGCCCTCACCGTCGACGAACTGCACCGTCTCGAGCTGCGTGTGATAGGCGCCGAGCGTCGGGCCGGAGCCATGCGTTGCGGTGCCCAGCGCGCCGCCGATCGCCTGGCGGTCGATGTCGCCCATGTTGGGCAGGCCCTGGCCGATGCCTTGCAGAATCTGCATCAGGGCGCCGAGCCGCGTGCCCGCCCTCACCCGCGCCCGATTGGCCGCGGGCTCGTGCGAGACCAGCCCCTCGATCTTCTCCAGCGACACGATGGTGCCGTCGGACTGCACCAGCGGCGTGAAGGAATGGCCGGCGCCGGCGACGCGCAGCGGGCCAGGCGCCGAGCGTACCAGATCGGCCAGCTCGCCAGTGTCGGCAGGCGTGGCGATCAGCTTCGGCGCAGCCTGCACGAAGCCCGACCAGTTGCTCCAGGCGCTTGCCATCGTCACCTCCGCTCAGGCTGGAATGCGGTGCCGCGCCACCAGCACGAAGACGCCGAGCAGCGCGACACTGGCCAGCGCGCTTGCCGCGGCGAATTCCGGCACGGGCCGAAAATTCTCGCCATCGATCAAGAGCGACGCGGCGACCGGGCCGATGGCGAGGCCGAAGAGCTGCGCCGCCGGCACCAGCAAGACAGCGTTGCGGGTCTCATCGGCGGTGATCGCCAGCCGGATCTGGTACGGCACGATGAAGAGCAGGATGAAGCCCATCACCAGCGCCACCGCCCAGAAGAGGCCGAGTCCCGGTCCCGAGGCGAGCAGCGCCGAGCCGACAACCGCAACCGCACCGATGACCGCGATGGCGAAGCGATAGTCGATGCGCGCCTCGAAGACGGTCGCGGTCATCGCTCCCACCACTTGCGCGGCGAGGCTTGCCGAAACCATCAGGCCGACGGTGCGCCCATCAATGCCGAATTGCGCGCCGAGCGGTTCCAGAAAAGCCCAGACGGCGCCGAAGAACATGAAGTAGCAGAAGATCGACAGCAGCGCGGTGATCGCCGGCGCGGTGAGCACATTGGCGAAATGCTCGTCCTTGGGCAGGTCGGCGTAGTCGTCTGGCACCGACCAGGCGGCGACCAGCGACAAAAGACACACGACGCCGAGCGCGATGAAGCCGCCGGCCGAGCCGGCGGCCGGCACTGCGTAGAGCGCCAGCAGCAGCGCCAGCGCGCATTGCGCCAGCGTCTGCAGCGTGACGAAATAGCCGCCGATGCGCTCGGCCCGGCGCGAGCGGGCGATCAGCTCGGTGGCGACCGCGACAAGGCCGCCCTCCGCGAGGCCGGCGAGGGTGCGCGCGCCGATCAGCGCATTGGGGCTTGCGGCATGAGCCGTCCAGAAATTCGCCAGCGCCAGCAGGATCAAAAGCACGGTGCTCTTCCAGCGCATATTGCGTGCCGGCAGGAGCATCGCGACGATCGCCGACCCGATGGCGATCGCGATCATCTCGGCGGTGGCGACCAGCGCCAGCTCGTCGCCGGAGACATGGCCTTCGCTGTAGAGCGCGCCGAGCAGCACCGGCTGCAGGCCGAGGATGAGCAGCCCGACCGAGCCGATCCACAGCGCCGAGGCAAGTTGCAGGCCGGTCGGATTGCCGACCAGCCAGTCGCCATTTTCCGCTTGCACGGCATCGGTGACGGTCACCAAGGCACCTCCCTTGCGGCCCGCGCTAAAAGCTGACAAGTTATCAGCATTTCACGAAACTGATACTTGATCAGTTTCCTGTCAACCGAGAATTCACAGCTCCCGCGCGAGATTTGGTTGATGAGGCAAGCAAGGCGAACGGCGACGGAACCCAGGCGCAAGCCGAAGCAGGAGCGCAGCCGCGAGCGCATCGACGCGATCCTCGCCACGACCATGCGGCTGATCGGCGAGAAAGGCATCGATGCGGTGACGATGAAGGAAGTCGGCGCGCTGGCCGGCGGACCGATCGCCACCGTCTACCATTACTTCCCCAGCAAGTCGGCGATCCTGGCGATGCTTTATGAGCGCTTCTCGGAGGAGAGCCGCGCGCGGCTCGCCGAGATCGTCGCCAATGTGCGGCAGCGCGAGGACGTGGTGGCGGCGGCGGACCGGCTGCTCGACGACTATCGCGGCCGCGTCGCCGGCGATCCGGCGATCCAGGACCTGCAGAACGCGATCCAGGCCGACAAGGCGCTCAAGAATCTCGACATCGCCGAGACGAGGCGGCAGGCGGAGATGTTCTGCGAGACAGTCGCGCCGCTGATCGAGCCGGAGCGGCGCGAAGCTTTCGGTCGCATCGTGTTCCTCGTCTTCCAGCTCGCCGGCGGCGTCGTGCGGCTGGCGCTGACCCAGGACGAGGAAGAAGGCCGGCGCACGATCGAGGATTACCGCTCGATCATCCATGCGCAGCTAAGGTTGTTTTTGTAATCGGCTCAGCCGTTGGATCGAAGTCGCTGTGCAGCAAGCGAGAAGCGCAGCGATCCTTCCCACCCCCCTCTGCCCTGCCGGCCATCTCCCCGCAAGGGGGGAGATCATTCGCTCGGTCGCTTTCGCCAATCTCCCACGCAACAGGAGTGAGCGAGGCGCCGAAGCTGCCAATCTCCC
>LM655189.1:117021-119874 GCA_000824825.2 Mesorhizobium sp. ORS 3324 | reverse complement strand
AGGCCAGAGGGGGGCGCTGTCCCGCCAGCGTCTGAAGTTTATCCGTCAGGATGACCTACCCCGCCATCCAACTTCGGCCCGAGAATCTCCACCAGCCAATCGACAAACACCCTCACCCGCGGCGACAGCTGCCGGCTGCGCGGATGGCGCCAGGCCCGATCGCCACCGACTTCAACGGCGGCCATGTGCGCGACGCGCCGAGATCAATCGCATCGTGGCCGGGATGACGACGCTCGGCCGTGCCGGCGTCGCCGACGACATCGGGCCGATGATCGCCTCGCTGCTGTCGGAGGACAATCGCTGGGTCAACGCCCAGCGCATCGAGGTCTCGGGCGGCATGAACATCTGAACGCGCCGGCTAGGTCACCTGCCGGATCAGCCCTTCGAAGCCGTCGGCAAGATTGGCATTGCCGGCGGCGACGAAGCTCGACAGGTTCCGGGCGCGGCCCGGCGTCTTGTTGGCGTCGAGCAGCACCGCCCTGCCCTCATGCATGACAAAGTCGAACTTGCCGTAATCGAAGCCGAGCTTTTTTCTAAGCGCGCGAAGTTCATCCGGGACCGGAACCGCCGCGCGGCGAATCGTGTCGTCGCCCTTGACGAGGCTCTGCGGCGAAACATGGCGGGTGCAGCGTTCCCGCTCACCGCAAAACAGCCAGAAGCGGGCGGCGAAGCCGTCCGGCTCCGGCTCCGGAATGAATTTTTCGACGACCATATCCTTGCGCACGAACACCGCCGCCGGAACCTCGGCGAGTGAGGTGTGGACCTGGTAGCTGCCGAAGGGTTCCACACCTGGAAACGGCTCCGACCCGCCGGCGCGCCGCGCGCGCTGGTTCAGTTGCTGTTCCGGCGTTCCCCGATGGTTGAGGCTGCTCTTGACGATGACCTGCCCCGACCAGCCATCGTCCCTGCCAATTGCGGCGCCGCTGACGCGGCGTTTCGAAATGTCGGTGGCGCCGAGGTTGAGACAGAAGGGAAAGGCGCGTGCATAGTCGACATACTCGGCCGGTGTCACGGTCGCGTCGACATGCAGCACGGCGATATCGGCGTCTGGCTTCGCTGAAGTCCCGGCGACGATGCGGACCGAATGACCGCGCCGCTTCAGTTCTTCCAATATGTCGAACAGCATGTAGGGGCTGTCGCGGCGCAGCAGCAGTCCGCGCCGGCTCTGGAAGCGATCGAATTCATGCGTGATGACGGCGATGCGTGCCATGCGCCCCCCTTGGCTTCTCAAGCGTCCTCTATTATTCGCTCGGATACAATGCGGTAAGCGGCGCGGGGCTTCGCATGACCGGCCACTGGAATGCAATTCGCAAACACTGGCAGTTGCTCGGGCCGCCGCTGCGGCCACCTCCGGAAGCGGTCGAGACCTATGAGCGCGAGCTCGGCCTGGCGCGATCGCACGTCGTTCTGCTCGGCGTGACGCCGGAGCTTGCCGGGCTCGGCGCAACGATGATGGCGGTGGACGAGTCCCCGGACATGATTGCAGGCATCTGGCCGGGCGACACGACTTCGCGCAAGGCGGTGATCGGCGACTGGCTCGACCTGCCGGCCGCCGGAGGAATCGTCGACGCTGTGATCGGCGACGGTTGCCTCTCCGCCCTCGGCTCTTCTGCGGCGCGGCGGGCGCTGTTTGCGGCCATCGCCCGCGTGCTGAAGCCTGACGGCCGCGCCGGGCTGAGGCTCTATGCCAGCCCGGAAACACGGGACGATCCTCAAGACGTGCGGGCGCTGGCGCTCTCCGGCGGCGTCTCGACCTTCCACGAGCTCAAATGGCGCGTTGCCATGACCGCGACGGGTGACGCGCCCGACCACGCCATCGCGGTGAAGACGATCGCGGAAAGGTTCGACGCGCTGTTCCCGGATCGCCCGGAGCTTTCCGCGCGGACCGGCTGGGCACTGCCGGTCATCGGCACCATCGACGTCTACAAGAATTCACAGACCATCTACAGCTTCGCGCCGGCGGCGGTGCTGGTGCGTGAAGCCGAGACCTGTTTCGCCGATGTCCGCACAGTCTCAACGGGCACCTATGGGCTCGCGGAGCGATGCCAGCTGCTGGTGCTCCGATCGCCCCGGCGCTGAAGGTGACAGGCAAGATTCCTCGTGGATCCGTAACGGCAACCGGCGCATTCCTCGCCGACCTATCGCACCGGAAAAATTTCGCGCGGTTGCCCCCTCCCGCGCGCCTTGACTCTCGCAATCCGCCAGCCTATTTCAGCGCCACGTTAGCACTCGCCTTAGGTGAGTGCTAACTCATATCCGGCGGCCTCGCCGGATGGAGGAACAGTTCTCACCGTTCTCATTCGAGGAAGACAACATGGCAAAGTCCAAGTTCCGCCCGCTTCATGACCGCGTGGTCGTTCGCCGGGTCGAATCCGAATCCAAGACCGCCGGCGGGATCATCATCCCGGACACGGCGAAGGAGAAGCCACAGGAAGGCGAGATCATCGCCGTCGGCTCGGGCGCCCGCGACGAAAGCGGCAAGCTCGTCCCGCTCGACGTCAAGGCCGGCGACCGCGTCCTGTTCGGCAAGTGGTCGGGCACTGAAGTCAAGCTCAATGGCGAAGACCTTCTGATCATGAAGGAATCCGACATCATGGGCATCATCGGCTGAATATCAGTCTCTCCATCAATTGAGTTTTCGGGCTCTCCCCGAGCCCCTGTCAGGAGCTAACTATGGCTGCAAAAGACGTAAAATTCTCCCGCGATGCCCGTGAGCGCATGCTGCGCGGCGTCAACATCCTCGCCGACGCGGTGAAGGTGACCCTCGGTCCGAAGGGCCGCAACGTCGTCATCGACAAGTCGTTCGGCGCCCCGCGCATCACCAAGGACGGCGTCACCGTCGCCAAGGAGATC
>LM655189.1:90683-116921 GCA_000824825.2 Mesorhizobium sp. ORS 3324 | reverse complement strand
GCGCGAGGTCGCCTCGAAGACCAACGACATCGCCGGCGACGGCACGACGACCGCGACCGTTCTCGCCCAGGCCATCGTCCAGGAAGGCAACAAGGCGGTTGCCGCCGGCATGAACCCGATGGACCTCAAGCGCGGCATCGACCTCGCCGTCGGTGAGGTTGTCTCGGCTCTGGTCAAGGCCTCCAAGAAGATCAAGACCTCCGAGGAAGTCGCCCAGGTCGGCACGATCTCGGCCAATGGCGACGAGTCGGTCGGCAAGATGATCGCGGAAGCGATGCAGAAGGTCGGCAACGAAGGCGTCATCACCGTCGAGGAAGCCAAGACCGCCGAGACCGAGCTGGAAGTCGTCGAAGGCATGCAGTTCGACCGCGGCTATCTCTCGCCCTACTTCGTCACCAACGCCGACAAGATGGTCGCCGATCTGGAAGACGCCTACATCCTGCTGCACGAGAAGAAGCTCTCCAACCTGCAGGCCATGCTGCCGGTCCTCGAAGCCGTCGTTCAGACCTCGAAGCCGCTGCTCATCATCTCGGAAGACGTCGAAGGCGAGGCGCTGGCCACGCTGGTCGTCAACAAGCTGCGCGGTGGCCTGAAGATCGCCGCCGTCAAGGCTCCGGGCTTCGGCGACCGCCGCAAGGCCATGCTGGAAGACATCGCCATCCTCACCGGTGGCCAGGTCATCTCGGAAGACCTCGGCATCAAGCTCGAGAATGTCGGCCTCAACATGCTCGGCCGCGCCAAGAAGGTGTCGATCTCCAAGGAGAACACCACCATCGTCGACGGCGCCGGCAAGAAGGCCGAGATCCAGGGCCGTGTTGCCCAGATCAAGCAGCAGATCGAGGAGACCACCTCGGACTACGACAAGGAGAAGCTGCAGGAGCGTCTGGCCAAGCTCGCTGGCGGCGTCGCGGTGATCCGCGTCGGCGGCGCGACCGAGGTCGAGGTGAAGGAAAAGAAGGACCGCGTTGACGACGCCCTGAACGCGACCCGCGCGGCCGTGGAAGAAGGCATCGTCGCCGGCGGCGGCGTCGCGCTGCTGCGCGCCTCGAACGCCGTCAAGGCCACCGGCGCCAACGCCGACCAGGACGCCGGCATCAACATCGTTCGTCGCGCGCTGCAGGCTCCGGCCCGCCAGATCGCGGCCAACGCCGGTGCCGAAGCCTCGATCGTCGCGGGCAAGATCCTCGAGAACAAGGCTGCGACCTACGGCTACAACGCCCAGACCGGCGAGTATGGCGACATGATCGGCATGGGCATCGTCGACCCGGTCAAGGTCGTGCGCACCGCTCTCCAGGACGCGGCCTCGGTCGCCGGCCTGCTGGTCACCACCGAAGCCATGATCGCCGAGGCTCCGAAGAAGGAAGCCGCCGGCGGCATGCCGGGCGGCATGCCCGGCGGCGGCATGGGCGGCATGGGCGGCATGGACTTCTAATCCAAGCTATCCAGCTGATACGGAAAGGGCGGCAGCGATGCCGCCCTTTTTGTTTGGCTGATCTCCCCCCTTGACGGGGAGATACCCGGCAGGGCAGAGGGGGTCGTCTCACGTAGATTGCCGACGCCGTCTGTCGTCGCAGAAGGCGCCGGCGCCTCACGCGCGGCGACCCCCCTGTCGCCTTCGGCGACATCTCCCCCTCAAGGGGGGAGATCAGCAGCGTCCGCGCGCTCAGCCATCTTGTCCGAGCGCATCGCCGCCTCGACAAGCGCCACCACCTCGTCGGCCACGGCAGCGAGCGGCGTGCGGTCGCGGGTGGCGCGGGCGATCACCATCAGGCCCTCGAGCGAGGATTCGACCAGCAGCGCCAACGCCTGCGCGCGGCGCTCGGCCACCCCTGCCCTGACGAATGCCTGGCGCAGCAGGCCGATCCATTGCTCGAAAGCCGAGCGGCAGATTTCCACGAGGTCCGGCACGTCGTTGGGCGCGTCGAGCACCACCGGCGCGATCGGGCAGCCGAGCGAGAATTCGTTCTCCTCCAGCATGCACGCAACCGACTGGAAGATGCGGCGAACGGCGACGGCCGGGTCGCTTTCCGCGGCAAGATCGGCGCCGAGCCTCTCGGTGACCTTGGCCACGCTGTCGCGCGTCACCTCGACGACCAGCTGGTCCTTGCCGCCGGGAAAATGGAAATAGAGCGAGCCGCGCGGGGCGCCGCTCGCGCTCAAAATGTCGTTGAGCGAGGTGCCGTGATAGCCGCGCTGCCTGATGAGCAGCGCCGTCGCCTCTATCATGCGGGTGCGTGTGTCCGTCGCCACGTCAACCTCTCTTCAATGTCAACCTCTGTCAGGAGCACGCACTATAGGCCTTGCCGAGAATATGACAATCGGTCTACATAATATGTAAATCGGTCTACATATTTGGGAGGCGAAATGCAGAGCTATCGGCTTGAGGAATTCGGCGGCATCAAGAAGCTGGCGATGCGCGTGGAAGCGGTGCCACAACCCGGACCGCATCAGATCGTCGTGCGCGTGCGCGCCACCTCGCTCAACCGCCGCGACACGATGATCCTCAACGGCACCTATCCGCTGACGCCGCGCTCCGGCATCATTCCGCTGAGCGACGGCGCCGGCGAAGTGGTGGCGATCGGCGACGCCGTCACGCGCGTTGCCGTCGGCGACCGCGTCACCGGCAGCTATTTCGCGCGCTGGGTCGACGGCCGCATGCATCCGGGCGTCGTCGACCAACTCGGCTGCACGCTGGACGGCATGCTCTCGGAATATGCCCTGCTCGACGAGCAATCGGCGGTGCGTCTGCCCGATCATCTGTCCTGGCAGGAGGCCGCGACCTTCACATGCGCCGGCCTGACCGCCTGGAGCGCGCTGACGGGCGCCGAGATTCCAAAGCCCGGCCAATGGGTTCTCACCATCGGTTCAGGTGGCGTAGCATTGTTCGCGCTGCAGTTCGCCAGGCTCGCCGGCTGCCGCGTGGCGGCCGTCACCTCGCGGGCGGAGAAAGCCGAAAGGCTGCGGGCGCTCGGTGCAGACCTCGTCTTCACGACCGCCGAGACGCCGGAATGGGGCACGAAGCTGCGCGAGGCGACCGGCGGCATCGATCTCGTCGTCGAGACCGGCGGGCCGGCGACCTTCGCGCAATCGCTGATCGCCAGCACGCTTTACGGGCGCATCGTGCTGCTCACCGTCCAGGACCAGCATGGCAAGTCGGTCGAGATCCCCGGCGCGGTCTACCAGCGCAGCCTCGTCACCATCGGCCGGCTCTTCGTCGGCAGCCGGAGCGCGCTGGAGGCGATGCTTGCCGCCGTCGCCACGCATCGGCTGAAGCCCGTCATCGACAGGGTCTTTCCCTTCGCCGAGGCGCGCGAAGCCTACCGCCATTTCCAGCTGGGCGACGTCTTCGGCAAGGTCGTCATCGACGGCGCGTGACCATTTCCAAGGAGAAACAGCAATGACAATTCGCGAATCTTCGGCCGAATGGCGGGGCACGCTCAAGGAAGGATCAGGCCGGCTGCGGCTGGGCAGCGGCGTCTTCGAGGGCGCCTATTCGTTCCCGTCCCGCTTCGAGAACGGTCCGGGCACCAATCCGGAAGAGCTGATCGCGGCCGCCCATGCCGGCTGCTTCTCGATGGCGCTGAGCGCCATCCTCGGCCGCGACGGTCACATTCCGGGAAGCATCCGAACGACCGCGAAAGTGCATCTCGGCGCGACCACGGCCGGGCCGACCATCACCTGCATCGAGCTGGAGGCGCAGGCGAGCGTCGCCGGGCTGGCGGCGGAAGAATTCGAGCGGCTGGCGCAGGCCGCCAAGTCGAGCTGCCTCGTCTCGCGCGCGCTTGCCAGCGTCGCCGCGATCACGCTGAAAGCGAGCCTCATTGACCATTGAAACGGAAGGAGAAGATCCAGTGACACAGGAATCGATCATCGACATCGCCGCGGCCAAGCGCTCCGCCGAAACGGCTGAGATCATGCGGCGCTACAACGACGTCTTCCAGCGTCACGACCCGTCGGCGCTCGACGAGCTGGTGGCGGAAGATTGCGTGATCGAAAATACGACGCCCGCGCCGGACGGCGCCCGTCGCAGCGGCAAGGCCGCCTGCGTCGAGCTGTGGTCGGCGATCGCCACCGGTCCCGGCACGCGCTTCGACATCGAAGAGACTTTCGTCGCCGGCGACCGCGCGACGATCCGCTGGCGCTTCTGGATGGCCGACGGCAATTCGCTGCGCGGCGTCAACCTGATGCGCGTGGCGGATGGGCAGATTGTCGAGGCGATGGGCTATGTGAAGGGGTAGGGCCTGGCGCGACAAGCTGCGTTCAGCCGGGCCGCGCTCAGGTCCAAGCCCGGAATCCCGCCCGCCAAGGTTTGGATTCCGGGCTGATCGAAGTTAGATATTGTTTTACGCAATTCCGGACGGAAAACCGCTACGCACTTTTCCTGGAATTGCTCTAGCGACCCTGTTGAGCTTCACGGAGGTCTTGGGGCTGCGCTGGATGGTCTGGAAGATCACGCAGTAGCGATCGGTGAGTTCCATCAGTTGGGTCAGCCGGCTTTGCGGAGCGTCCGTCTCGATGTCGAAGCTCAAACGGATCTCCTTGAAGCCGACCGGCACACCTTCGGTGACGCCGAGCGTGCCGCGAAGATCGACGTCGCCCTCGGCGGAGATTTCCGCCGACTTGATCGGAATCTCCAGCACCGCCGCGGCCGCCCGCATCGAGACGCCGGCGCAAGCGATCAGCGCCTCGAGCAGCATGTCGCCGGAACAGAGCTCCTGCCCGCTGCCGCCGGCCTTCGGATGGATGCCCGCCAGCGCAAGGCCGCGTCCGGTCTCGACCTTGCAGGTCACCCTGGCGTCGTCGGCGCTGCCCTTGGCCTTCAGCGTGAGAAGTGCCGCCCGCGCATCCTTGCGATATAGATCCTTGATCGGCTCCTGCGTGGCGCGAAATGTCGTGATGTCCATGCATGTTCTCCTGTCGAAAGATGTGGTTCCTGGGAATCGCGTGTCATCGCCGTGCTACTCCGGCACGGCCACGCCCGAGCCGCCGAGCTCGGCCGGAAAATCCTTCAGCTTCGGCAAGCCGTCCTTCATCGGCAGAACCGTCTCGGCGTAGTTGACGTGGACGCCGGGCGTGAAATCCACCGTCGGTATCGTCGCCGCGTAGACGTCGACCAGGCCGAGCGGCGGATGATCCGTCATCAGATGCCCGCCGCATTTGGTGCAGTACTGGCGGTCGCTCATCTTCGACTTCCTGAAGCCGGACAGGAACTCCGCGCCCTTTGTGACCTTGACGTTTTCCGGCTTCCACAGCGTGAAGGCGTTCACCGGAGACGCCGACCACGAACGACAGGAACTGCAATGGCAATAGCCCATCGCCTCGGCTGTTCCGTGCACTTCGATCTCCACGGCGCCACAAAAACAGCCGCCCTTATGTACCGTCATGACATACATCCTCTTCGTTTGGTTCGACTGCGCCGGGCACCTACCTGAGGCACCGTACAAGCGCCGGCTGGGTTTAAGGCTTCCAGCCACGAACGGAATGACGCGGCGTCCGCCTCACTTGACAGCGCGTCCGTAACTCGAATGGGATGTCGCGCCGGGTTGCCGCGCAACTCACGGGACAAGGGTGGAATGGCCGGGGACGCTCTGTCTGACCTGTTGAAAACGGTGCGTCTCACCGGAGCGACGTTTTTCGACATCAAGGCCCAGGACCCGTGGGCCGTGTGCTCGCCCGCCCCCGCCTCGATATTGCCGAAGATCCTACCAGGCGCCGATCACCTGATTTCCTATCACGTGCTGACGGCCGGCCGTTGCTTCGCGCGCATCATCGGCAAGGAGGCGGTTCCCGTGGAGGCCGGCGAGGTCGTCGTCTTCACCAGAAGCGACCCGCATATCATGTCGAGCAATCCCGACCTCAGGGCCGATCCGCCAACGGCGGATGTGCTGGAGATCGCCTCCGCCAGTCAAAAGCCGTTCCACCTCAACTACGTTAGCGGCGACGGATCGATCTCGGCCGGGCTCGTCTGCGGCTACCTTGCCTGCGATGCCTTGCCGTTCAACCCGCTGCTCGAAGCACTGCCGCCGGTCATCAAGGCCGGAGACTCAAAAGGCGATGCCGGCTGGCTCGGTCAGTTCATCAAACTGGCGGTATCGGAGGTCGCGCAGAAGCGGGCGGGCAGCGAGACGGTGCTCACCAAGCTCAGCGAGCTGATGTTCGTGGACGTACTCCGACGCTATGTGGAATCACTGCCGCCGCAGCAGACCGGCTGGCTGGCGGGCCTGCGCGATCCGCATCTGAGCAAGGCGCTGGCGCTGATCCACGACCGGCCGGCGCACAACTGGACGATTGAGTCGCTGGCGCGAGAATGCGCCTTGTCCCGCACGGTCCTTGCGGAGCGCTTCACAAGGCTCATCGGCATTCCGCCGATGCACTACCTCGCCAAATGGCGCTTGCAGATCGCCTCGGAACTGCTCAGCGCCGGCAACAGCAACATCGCGACTATCGCGGCGGACATCGGCTACGAGTCCGAGGCGGCGTTCAGCCGTGCCTTCAAGAAGATGATCGGCGTCCCGCCCTCGGCCTGGCGTCTTGGCGTCAGAGCCGTGCCCGGCTCCGGAAGCGATGAGGCTTCCGAAACCGAAGGCGAACCGCGCAACGAACCGATTGACTGAGGCGGCGAACTAGCGATCCGCCAGCGCCAGCTTGGCGCCGAGCATCACGAAGGCGCCGGCGAAGGTACGGCGCATCCAGGTCAGCACCATCGGCCGCGACACGACATGGCTGCGGATCGAGGCCGCGAACACGCCGTAGACGACGAAGACGAGGAAGGTCATCAGCATGAAGACGCCCGAGAGCTCCAGCATCTTGGGCAGCGCGTGCGGCTCGGTGGTGCTGACGAATTGCGGCAGGAAGGCAAAGAAGAAGATCGACAGCTTCGGGTTGAGGATGTTGATCAGGATGCCGGACGTGATGACTTTGGCGGCCGGGCGCGGAGCGACATTCTCGTCGACGCTCAGGCCGCCCTTCTCCTTCAGCGTGTTCCAGGCCATGTAGAGCAGATAGGCGACGCCGAGATATTTCAGCGTCTCGAAGGCGACCGCACTTGTGTGCAGCACCGCCGCAAGGCCGGTGATGGCGGCCGCCATATGCGGAATTATGCCCAGCGTGCAGCCGAAAGCGGCGATGATCGAGGCCCGCGCGCCGCGCGAGAGGCCGGCGCTCAGCGTGTAGAGAACGCCGGTGCCGGGCGAAGCCACGACAATCAGCGACGTCAACAGGAATTCGATGCTCAAGGTTTCCTCCATCATGCCGCGCCCGAACTATACCGCAGGGCCGTGCAGACTGGCAGATTTCCGCTAACCAACCATGCGGCAATTCGACATAATCAGTGTGTTTTCGGAAGCGTCAACTCCGCCGGAAATTACTTGAGTGCTATAAGCGGAACAAAACAACCAGCAAGCCGATATCGAAACCTCAATGCATTCATCTGAATGGCTGAAATTTTGGAGCAAGCGACGCCCGGACGACGTTTCGCCCCGCATTATGCTCGCTAATGTCCTGGGCGACGCGAACAAGCGCCTTGTTGCATTGCGATCTGCCATGCGAGCCTTCCCCGGCGTTGCAAACATCGGCAGTGGGCCATGGGGATTAGGCCGCGAAACGGAGCTTCCCATTCGCCTGCACGCAATCCGGGCCATCTTCGTGACATGGAGCGAATTCGTGTTCGACGGTGTACGCAGCGATGCCCGGCGTGAAGCTTTCGATGCCCTTGCCCTGCCACTGGCCATACTCGATGAAGGCCTTCCGGACTTCTACAATCGCAACATCATTTCGAGCGATTATGCGGTCGCCTGTTGGCAAGATTCAACTGAAGCTGCCCGCAGGGGAGTTTCAGTTGGTCGAAGCAATTGATACGCTCGCATTTCGGGATCTGCCGTTCGATCAGGGCCATTCCTATAGGGATTTTCTCGACACACTAAGCATATACGGTCTAACCGGCCTCGCCGACATGGCCAGATGGCGGGCGGCGCAACGCGCCGCGATCTGCGCGGATTGTGCTCTTTTGCAGAAGCATGAGATGACGCAGGCGGAACTTGCGCTGGCGCCTCTATGGCCCGACCCTACCAGTGCTGCGCTGGAAACCAATCTCACGATGAGCCTGAGCGTGCGCAATATCCGAGACCTCGGGAACCACATCGAAAAATGGCTGCGCGAGCGCAAGGATGGCGCCCTAGTTCTCAACATGGGCGTTGAGCAGGCGCGGGAACGTGTCGTTCGGATCGCCAATCTTCCCCCTTCATTCTGGGAAAACCGCCCCGCCGCCAACACGCTACGCGCGTTGGATTATTGCCTGCATGGCGATTTACAGAACCCAAAATGGGGTAGTGAGTCGTAGCGTCGGCCTGAGCGGCCAATGATGCGACGATCCACGGCCTTACGAGAGCCGGCAGGCCATAGGGGGGCGCGACGGAACGCCAACGCCTCAGTTCTTCACGGTCGAATCCCATTCCTGTGTGCTAGCGAAGCTCGTCTGAGACGCCGGCGGGACAGCGCCCCCCTCTGCCCTGCCGGGCATCTCCCCCACTTGGGGGGAGATTGGCAGCTCCACCGCCAGCCCGTACAGCTCCCTTGCCATCAGGCAGTCGTCGCCGCCGGGCATGCAGGCGCGACAGACATGCGGGCGGATTTCGTAGATCGCGCAGGCCGTCTGCTTGCCCACCTCGCCGTGAAGCGCGGCGCAACGGCCGCCCTCGCAGCGCATGCCGGACTGGTCGGCGGCGACGAGTTCCTCGGGAATGCGATCCAGTTCGGCATCCTCTTCCGTGGAAAAACGCGGCCAGTCCGCCGAATAGGCGCAGCAGGCGCCGCAGCTCTGGCAGTCGAAAACGGCAGATGCGTCGCTCAGGGTCAGCAAAGTTTGGTCGTACGGCAAGGCGGTCCTCGTGCTGGCAATGCCTCTAGCACAGCGCCGGGAAATGCACCCGTGTCGGCAGAGCAAATTTTTTTGTTTTGCCGGGAACCTTTTCGCCAGCGGCCTGTTATGTGGTTGCCGTCGGCAGTTCACGAGCAATCGAGAAAGGCTGATGGCAAAAGCGCCTCCCGCGCCTTCAAAAAGCGCGAGAGGCGTTTTCGTTTTCGACCTGCATGATCGTGCTCATCATCGGCAGGATTTCGTAGCGGAAGCCTCGGCCCGAGCGCACCGTCGGGTCGCCGTCGGTCAAGGCCCTGGCCTCGGCCTCGTCCCTTGCGCGCACAATGCCGAGCCCCCACGGTCCGGCCGGATCGGCGACCGGACCAAACAGGATCACCGCGCCTTCATCGAGCTTGCCGCGCAGATAGTCGGCATGCGCGCTCATCAGCGCCCTCTCCTCTTCTGTCAGGGTGAAGGCGAAGTCCGGACGTGGCGGGATCAGCCGGCAATGGAAGACCGAAAGCGGCGTGGCGCCGGTCTCCTTCGAAAGGAAATCGCCGAGCCAGCCCAGCACGCGCTCCCAGCCTGAGCCATGGTCGCGGCAGGACTCGTGGCGCGGGCCGAAGCCGTCGTGGCGCAGCGTCAGCCGGGTGCCGCTGTCCACCCGCTCCAGCGTGTAGGTAACAGTCGTGACGTTGTCGCCATCCCATGGCGCTATCCAGGTCATCACCAGGCGATGCGGCGGCTCGACCTCGAGATATTCGCCCTGGACATGGAAATCGCGGCCGTCGGCGCCCTTGCCTTCCGAGCGCCAGGCGCCGCCCGGCCGGACATCGGCCATGTGCTTCGTCGTCCGATACATATTATCCGCACCCCACCAGAGCGGAATCTGGTCCTCGGCAGTGATGGCGCGGAAGACGCGCTCGGGCGGCACGGCGATCGTCACCGTGGCAAGGATGGTGCCGGCGGAAACATCTGCGATCGCACGTGGTCTGTCGTTGCTGGCCATCATTCGTCCTCCAGATAGGATTTGAGATTGCCGAGGCTTTGCTGCCAGAAGTCTCGATAGGGCAGGATCCAGTCCGCGATGTCCTTCAATTCCGCCGGTTCGAGCCGGTAGACGCGCTCGCGGCCATGGCGCTGCTCGGAGACGACGTTGAGCTCGCGCAGGATCCTCAGATGCTTGGAAATCGCCGGCCGGCTTTGCGAGAAGGCGGACGCCAGCTCGTTGACCGGCGCCGGGCCTTGCCGCAGCCGGTCGAGGATGGCGCGCCGCGTCGGATCGGCGATGGCGCGGAAGACGGAACGGTCCTGCTCGGCCTGCGGCATGATGCGTATCCATTTGGTTACGTATTATGCCGAAACGCGGTGGCGGTCAATTCTTCTCGACCGGCAACAGGGCTTTCAGCGCTCCTGATCGGTCGGGCGGATCAGGATCTCGTTGACGTTGACGTGCGGCGGCTGGCTGACGGCATAGAGGATGGCGTTGGCGATATCCTCGGCGGTCAGCGCTTCCATGGTGGCGAGGCGGTGTTCGAGACCGGCCTTGAATTCCTCGTTGGTGATGTGGTCGCCGAGCTCGGTGCGCACCAGTCCGGGCTCGATGACGGTGACGCGGACCTTGTCGGCATAGACCTCGCGGCGCAGCGACTCCGAGAAGGCGACGACACCAAACTTGGTCGCCGCATAGCCGCTGGCGCCGGGATTGGCGACGCGGCCCGCGACCGAGGAGACGTTGACGATATGACCCTTGGCAGCCTTGAGATGCGGCAGCGCCGCCTTCGTGGTTCCATCAGGCCGAACAGGTTGAGCTCGATCATGCGGCGCCAGTCCTCGAGATCGGCTTCGGCCGCGGGCGCAAGCAGCATGACGCCGGCATTGTTGACGAGGATGTCGAGCCGGCCCCATTCGGAAACGACCTTGTCGACCATGGCGGTGACTTCGTCGCCCCTGGCGATGTCGGCTGCGACGGCGAGCGCGGTGCCGCCGGCTTTCTCGATACGGCCGGCCAGTGTCGCGAGGCGATCGATGCGGCGGGCAGCGACCGCCACCTTAGCGCCGGCGGCCGCAAGCGCGGCGGCGGTCGCTTCGCCGATGCCGGACGAGGCGCCGGTGACGAGCGCGACCTTACCCGAGAGAGGGGAATTTGCGGATGTCATGGGAGTTTCTCCAGGTGCCCGCCCGCTTCTTCACATAGGCCGTCCCTTCAGTTAGGCCTTTTTGGCCGTTCTTGGAGTCCGCCGCCGGAAACATCACTCACAAATTCCGGCGGAAAAGACCTTCCCGCTGAAAGTCCGCCGCGACATGGCCGGCCGCACGGAACCCGAAGCCTGTCCGCTCGTTGTCGTGCCGGATGCAGCGCTCGCATCCTGCTCCTATTCCAGACCCAGGAGATGCGGATATGGTGAACAGGGATCAGGTCGCCGGCATCGCCAAGCAGGTAAAGGGCACACTCAAGCAGGCGGCCGGCAAGGCCACGGGCAGCCGGCGCCTGCAGGTAGAAGGTGTGTCCGAAAGAATCGCCGGCAAGGTGCGCAAGGCCTATGGCGATGTGAAGGACAAGGTCCGCAAGGTGCTCTGATCCGTTCCACCACTCTTGAAGAGGCCGGCGCGCGACCCGCGCGCCGGCCTTTTCATTGTTTCAGAGCCGAAGGCGCCGGCAGGATGAGCGGGCAATTCACCCGCAACTTTTCGGCTTCCTTCTTCAGGTGGCCCAGCTTTTGGCGAAGGCGTTGGTGAAGACGACCTCACCCTGGTCGCCGGCCGCTTCGCCCAGGACCACATCCATGTGGTCGTCGGTCACCCGCGCCAGCGCGAAGCCGCCCATAAAGGCCGCCTTCGGCTTGACGATATCCACCCCGTCGCGCTGGTAGATCATCGGCACCTCGTGCTGATGGCCGTGAAAGAGGGCGATGACGTTGTAACCCTTCAGCGCGGCAAGCAGCGCCTGGCGGTCGGCCTCGCTCCACCAGTGCGGCTTGCCGGTCCCCTCATCGTCATAGGCGCGCCTTGACGGATCCCAGCGCTCGATCGAGAAGCTGTCCCAGCCATAATGCTGGAACAGGATCACCGGACGGCCGTCGCCGGCATAGGTCGCCAGATCCTGCTTCAGCCAGGGAATGCTGCTCAGCGCACCATGTCCGGTATCGCCGGCGAAGCGATGCATCTGGACAAGGTGCAAGCCGCCCCAGTCCCAGGAATAGCAGTCGGTGTCGACATCGTAGTTGGTCGCCGGCACCGGCGGCTTGAAGAAGACGCCGGGGCGATGGTTGACCTCGACATAGTCGCGCATCTCGCGGCGGTACCAGTCGACATGGCGCTTCGGTCCGTTCTGGTCGAGATCGTGGTTGCCGAGGCCGACGTAGACGGGAATATGCACACGGTCCGGCCCGACGCCCTGCTGGTAGCGCTGACTGAACTGCAGGAGTTGCGTGCCCTCGCTCGGCTGCGTGATCTGGCCCCCGCCATCGTCGGTGATGTCGCCGCCGGTGACGAGGCCGAGCGGCGTGCCGATGCGCTTGCCGGCCGACCGCAGGCCGGTGGGGACGCCGTTGATCTCGACCGGCCACTCTTTGTCGTCGACGGCGTTAAGCGCCGCCACGTTGCGCAGCAGCGCGGCATCGGTCTTCCCCTCCTGCTCGCAATGGAGGCTGAGCCCATGCACCATGCGGCAGGCATGGATGTCGGCGATGAACAGGAAAGTCGCGTCGATCGGCTGGATGCGCCGGCCGGTCTGGGCAAAAGCGCTGCGCGGCGAGGCGGCAACCGCGGCGAGGCCGGCTGCCTCGATGAGGAAAGAACGGCGGGAAAAGGGGATTGAAGAAAGGCGCTTCATAATCGCGCGATTGAACAGTCTCAGCGCCGGTTCGTCCAGTTCGGTCGGCTTCGGCGATTAAGTCGCAGCGATGCGATTTCCGCTGGACAAACCTGGAAATGCCGACGGGACAGAGGGGGCGCTGGCCCGCCACCTCTTCAGCGGATTGTCTGTCGACGCAACACCCTGCGGCGTCGCTTCGCCGGCAATCCGCTCTGCGACGGCGACCCCTCCTCCAACCCCTTCAGACACTCCCGCAGCACTCCAGCATCCTGCGCGGTCTTGGCCATCGACATGGCGCCGGAATAGGCGGCGACAGTGAGCGCGGCGAAGCGGTCGGGATCGGTCCCGCCCTCCCCGCCCATCTCCTGATCCTCCCGTACCTTGTCGGCGATCGCCTGTCGCCAGCCCGAGAAAATCCGGGCGAGTGCCGAGCGGAAATCGGCATCTGCGAGCGACAATTCATGCGCGAGATTGTTGAGCGGGCAGCCGCGCACAAAACCCTGCTGCTCAAGCTCCGCCGCCACCGCTTCGAACACGGCGCGCACGCCCTCGCGCGCCGAGGGCGCCGCCTGCAGCGGGGCGATCCAGGTGTCTTGAACCGCTGCCGCCACGCGCTCCTCGATCACCGCCAGCGCCAGCGCCTTCTTGGTCGGGAAATGGTGGTGCAGCGCGCCGCCGGTGACGCCGGCGGCCGCCATCAGATCGCCGAGGCTCGAGGCGTGATAGCCGCGCGTCTGGAAGGAATCTTCGGCCACGTCCAGCACGCGGCGGCGCATGCCTTCGGGGTCGTTGGTGCGCCTTTTGCTGCTGCGCGATCCCGAGCGCGTTGCAATCTCTCCTGACATTCCGCGACGATATCAGATTGACAAAACAGGGCAACCGGTCTGTTTATAAACAGGATGATCATCCTGTTTTGGAAATGACGATGGATCGTGCACGAAACGAAACCTCCGCTCGCCTTGCCTCGCCGGTGGTGGAGCTCAGGCAATACACGCTGAAGCCAGACCAGCGCGAAACACTGATCGCGCTGTTCGACCGGGAGTTCATCGAGAGCCAGGAAGCGACGGGCATGACGATCATCGGCCAGTTCCGCGACCTCGACCGCCCCGACATGTTCGTCTGGCTGCGCGGCTTCGCGGGCATGGAAGCCCGCAAGAGTGCTTTGACCGCCTTCTACGACGGCCCGGTCTGGGCCGAGCATCGCGACGCCGCCAATGCGACGATGATCGATTCCGACGACGTGCTTTTGCTGAAGCCGGCATGGTCAAACGCAGGCTTCGACCTGTCGGGATTGCAACGCCCGCATGCGATCGACACCGGAAAACCCAGTTCAGATAGTCGTTTAGCCGGAATTGTTGAGATTTCGATTCATTATTTGCGCCGGGGCGCGGAGGCCGGCTTCGCAGAGCGTTTCCGGGTTGAGGCGGTTCCGCCGTTCGAGGCAAACGGCGCACGGTTGCTCGGCGCCTTCGTCAGCGAGCATGCCGAGAACACATTCCCGCGCCTGCCGGTGCGGGCGGACGACAACGTCTTCATCGCGGTCACCGGTTTCGACGGCAAAGAGGCACACGACCGATGCAAGGCCGCCCTCGCCGCTTTGCCGGGACCGCGGGCGTTCAGGAAAGCTTTGGAGCCTAGCCTGACGAAGCCGTCCCAGGTGCTTCTGCTCTCGCCGACCTCCCGATCGCTGATTGGCCGGTGATCCCGGGAGGCAGCTTGCTGACAGGCGCGGAATGTCAGCCGCTTCGCCCGGTTCGGCTGCTACGGCTTGACGGTGAACTCTGTCCACATGCCCGTCGCGAAGTGACCCGGGACATTGCAGATGAGCACGTATTTGCCCGGTTTCAGGTCTACGGTAAGCGTGCCCGAAGCGCCCGGATCGAGTTCCGAAACCTCTCCCTTGTCGCCGGCCTTGTCCTCATCGACCCGGTTCTCGGCGTCAATATAGGGAAGCGGGTCCTTGGGGTCCGCTCGATACATCACGATCATTTCGTGGATAGTATCCTTGGAACTGTTCTTCACCTTGAAGGTGATCTTGCCAGCCTTCACCGTCGCGGGCTTGGCCGTCATCCCCATGGTCGCCTTCGACATGTCGAGATTTGGCGTTCCATAGGCGAAGCCCGTGGTCATGGGCGTGTTCGCCCCTTTGTCCCACAGCGAAACCTGAACAGTGCTGGCAGCCTGAGCGGCACCAGCCATCGCAACAACCGCGGCAAACGCCAGTGCCGCACTGCTTACCATCGTTTTCACAGTGAAGTTCCTCCCGGCAGATACCGGTGGAATCGACACCGGCAATCGACCGCCTCAAGACCGCGAAACCAAGAACGGTCCGACGATGGCTGCATGGTTGCACCTCCGGCCACCCTCGGCCTTGCGCTGGATCAAACCTTCCGGGGCCTCAGTGGACCACCCAACCGGAGGAAATTCCGCGAAGGTCGGAGATCGAATCCGACGGGATGTCACTAGCCCCGAAGGGCTGGCTCAAGACCTCGGCGACAAACGCCGGATCCTCCCAATGCGGGTTGTGGCCGCAATGCTTCGCCCACACGAGACGTGAGCCGGCCAGCGCTTCGGCCAGTGCCTGCTGGTGCGCCTCGCCAAAAAGCGGATCGCAGGCACCCGCAATGATCAACGTCCGGACCCGCACGGCCCGCGCCGCGGCGGTCAGATCCGTACCGCGGATTTCTTCGAGAATGGCACGCCATCGCGCCGCTGGCATCGCCGAGGCATCCTGAGCCATGGCTGCAAGAAAAGCCTGCGGCACGCCGGGCCGGCAAGCATGCCACCAGTCATAGAATGGGTCAGCCGGCGAGATCGGATCGCGCAGCGCCGCGACGCCGGCGACGAGCGGATGGTCCGGCGCGAAATCGTGCTTCAGCGTCCCGGCCAAGACAACGAGCCCGCCGAGCAGTTCCGGATGCCGCGCGGCCAGGGCGATCGACACCATGGCACCCAGCGAGTGGCCGACCACGACCGGCCGGTCGAGCCGCAGCCGCCGGATCAGGCTGGCGATGTCCGCTGCGAAATCGGCGACGGCGCAGCCCTCGCCCGCCTGCGAAGCGCCGTGCCCGCGCAGGTCCGGAATGATCAGGCGGCGGCCGGCGAGATACGGCGCCAGCAGCGAAAAGCTGCGGCTGGTGTCCGTGAAGCCGTGCACCAGCAACAGCGGCGGCTCGGAACCGGCGATCTCGACAAAGGCAAGGTCGAGACCCCCGACATCGACGATCCGCTTGCGGCCGGCCCAGGCGTCCTGCTCGGCCTCGTGCCCGGGCAGGTCCAATGCCCCCGGCCTCACAGTCCGAGCTTTTCCTTGACCGCGGCAAGGCCGGGTTTGCCGTCGAAAGTGGTGACGCCAGTGAGCCAGGCGTCGAGCCGGCCTTTGTTCAGCGTGATCGACTTCAGCGCCCCCTCCTCCGGCTTCATGCCGTCATTGATGAGGTAGCCCATGCCGACATTTTCCATGTCGATGTCGAAGGCAAGGTTCTTCAGGAACTGCGCGACGTTCGGGCATTGCTGCAGAAAACCCTTGCGCACCTGCGTCGTCACGGTGGCGGCGCCGAAATTCGGGCCGAAGAATTTGTCGCCGCCGGTCAGGTACTTGAAATCGTACATCGTGTTCATCGGATGCGGCGCCCAGCCCTGGAACACGATGAACTGCTTCTCCTTGATCTCATAGCCGACCTCCGAGAGCATGCCGGCTTCGCTGGATTCGACCACCTGCCAGCCGTCGAGCTGGAACTGAGGATCGGCGATGGCATCCATCATCAGCTGGTTGGAGCCGGGCTCGATGCCGTACATCTTCTTCCCGAATTTGTCGGCGAATTTGTGCAGGTCGGAGAGATCCTTGACGCCGGCTTCCCAGACATAGGTCGGCACAGCAAAAGTGTATTTGGCTCCGACCAGATTGACGCGCACATTCTCGATCGAGCCGTCCTTCCTGTAGGGTTCGTAATAGGTGACCATCGCCGGATCCCAGTAGCCGAGGAACAGGTCGAGGTCCTTGTTCTTCATGCCCTCGTAGATGACGTTGATGCCGAGCACCTCGCTCTGCGGCTCGTAGCCCAGCGCCTGGAGCAGCACCTTGGCCACGCCCGTGGTGAAGGCGAGATCGTTCCAGCCGGGTTCGGCCATGCGGACCACCTTGCAGTCCTCGGCTTCGCCGGCCCTGGCGGCCTGGGAAGCCAGCATCAGGGCCGCGACACAGACGCCATTCGCAAGCATGCGCAACATTCCGGTTCTCCTCATGTCGATCCTGTTGACCATTTGGTCATATTATTGTCCCGCTGGTCAATCATTGATCTGAGCGGGCGAAAATGTCAACGTGGATTCGTCATGCGTGGATCGGTCCGGTGAAGCTCACACGTCTCAGCGACATACGCCGCAAGGAATTGCGGCAGGCGGCCTTCGCGGTGCTGGAGCGCGAGGGCATTGCCGGCGCGACGCTGGAAAAGGTCGCGGCCCAGGCCGGTGCTTCGAAAGGCATCGTGCTGCACTATTTCCGCAACAAGCAGGAACTGTTCGAGCATGCGATGCGCGAGGCGAATGCCGTGCTCTGCAACGCGGTGGTGGCGCGGCTCAAACGGGCTCGAACGCCGATGGAGCGGCTGCACGCCGTGATCGAGGGCAATTTCGAGGAGCATCTGTTCCTGCCGCCTCTATGCCACGCCTGGCTGTCGCTCTGCGCCGAGGTGCCGCGCGACGAGAAGCTGGCACGCATCCAGAAGGTCATCCATGCGCGCATGCGCTCGAACCTTTTGTCCGGCTTGCGCGGCCTCGCATCGCCGGACATGGCGGATGAGATCGTGCTCGGCGTCACCGCGCTGATCGACGGGCTGTGGCTCAGGCTCGGGCTGCAGCCGGGCAGCGTGACACGCGAGCAGGCGGTCCGCCAGGTCAAGGACTATGTTGCGGGGCGGCTCGCCCTGCGCCAGCCCACGTCCGTCGGCCTCGCCTCGGCCGGATGAAACTGGTGCTATAGATCAGCACCCTCGGCCTCCCTTCTCACCTTGTGGGAGAAGGTGTCGCCCTTCAACCGATTTGCATTCCCCTCGCCCGCAATCTCCGCTTGATGCCTTTTGTGCAACGCGATACGCCCTTGCGCAAATCGACAGACCGGAGATTTCTCGTGAGCGCTGAAAAGACCAGAACCGAAACCGATACATTCGGTCCCATCGAGGTCGCGAGCGACCGCTACTGGGGCGCGCAGGCGCAGCGGTCGCTTGGCAATTTCAGGATCGGTTGGGAAAAGCAGCCGGCTTCGATCGTGCGCGCGCTCGGCGTCGTCAAGCGCGCGGCGGCCGAGGTCAACATGGAGATGAAGCGGCTGGATCCGGCCATCGGCAAGGCGATCGTCGAGGCCGCGCAGGAAGTCATCGACGGCAAGCTCAACGACCATTTCCCGCTGGTTGTCTGGCAGACGGGCTCCGGCACCCAGTCCAACATGAACGCCAACGAGGTGATCTCCAACCGGGCGATCGAGCTGCTCGGCGGCGTGATGGGCTCAAAGAAGCCGGTGCACCCCAACGATCATGTCAACATGAGCCAGTCGTCGAACGACACCTACCCGACGGCCATGCATATCGCCTGCGCCGAGCGGATCGTGCATGACCTCTTGCCTGCGCTGCACCACCTGCACAAGGCGCTTGCCGCCAAAGCCCGGGCCTTCAACCACATCATCAAGATCGGCCGCACGCACACGCAGGACGCCACCCCCCTCACCCTCGGCCAGGAATTCTCGGGCTACGCCGCGCAGGTCGTCTCGTCGATCAAGCGCATCGAGATGACGCTGCCCGGCCTGCAGGAGCTGGCGCAGGGCGGCACCGCCGTCGGCACCGGCCTCAACGCGCCGGTCGGCTTCGCGGAAAAGGTGGCGGACCGCATCGCTTCGATCACCGGCATTTCCTTCGTCACCGCGCCGAACAAGTTCGAGGCGCTCGCCGCGCACGATTCCATGGTGTTCTCGCATGGCGCGATCAACGCGGCGGCGGCCGCGCTGTTCAAGATCGCCAACGACATCCGCTTCCTCGGCTCCGGCCCGCGCTCGGGCCTCGGCGAGCTGTCGCTGCCGGAAAACGAGCCTGGCTCCTCGATCATGCCTGGCAAGGTCAATCCGACGCAGTGCGAGGCGATGACGCAGGTCTGCGTGCAGGTGTTCGGCAACCACGCCGCGCTTACCTTCGCCGGCAGCCAGGGCCATTTCGAGCTCAACGTCTACAACCCGCTGATGGCCTACAACTTCCTGCAGTCCGTGCAGCTGCTTGCGGACGCCTGCGTGTCCTTCACCGACAATTGCGTGGTCGGCATCGAGGCGCGGGAAGACAACATCAAGGCCGCGCTCGAGCGCTCGCTGATGCTGGTGACGGCGCTTGCCCCCACCATCGGCTACGACAATGCCGCCAAGATCGCCAAGACGGCGCACAAGAACGGCACCACGCTGCGCGAGGAGGCCTTGGCCACCGGACTGGTCAGCGAAGCCGACTACGACCGGCTGGTGCGGCCGGAGGACATGACGCACCCGGGGTAGTTGCTCGACGCGGCAAATCGCAGACGTTCGCAATTGGCTGAAGCCTCTTCAACGTCGTCTACGCTGCGTCGCTTCGCTCCTTGCTCCGCCCGAGTATGACGAAGCGATGGGCGTTTCGGCCAATCTCCAAGGCGATCGACCCTATCCGACCTGTCGAATGTCAATGCAGGGGACTTTTTCAGCGGGAGAATTTGCTCCCGCAGCCAGTTCTCGCGACATGAATTTCGCGTCGTCCGCGCGATGATGGAACATAGAATCTGTGAACAATGTGTCACCGCATCAGCGGCTTTGGTGAACAGTCTTCCTGATCTATCTGATTGGGTATTCAACCCCCGCTTGGAGACTCGCCATGTCCATCAACACTTCCGCCGCTACCGCCGGCACCGCGTCCAACAGTTCCACCACGATCCTGCTCGGCCGCATCCTGCTTGCCGTCATCTTCCTGCTTTCCGGCTTCGGCAAGCTCACCGCCATTTCCGCTACCGCCGGCTATTTCGGCGCCCTCGGCCTGCCGGTGCCGACCGTGACCGCCGTTGTCGTCGGCCTGATCGAGCTGCTCGGCGGCCTTGCCATTCTCGTCGGCTTCCAGACGCGCGTCGCTGCCTGGGTGCTCGCCATCTTCACGATCGCCACCGGGCTGGTCGCGCATACCGGCTGGGCCGACCAGATGCAGATGATCCAGTTCCTCAAGAACCTCGCCATCACGGGCGGCTTCATCCTGCTCGCCTCCTCGGGCGCCGGCGCTTACTCGATCGACGCCAAGCGCGGCTGAGGGTCCTTTTTGACGCAATTCCGAACGGAAAACCGCTTCACACTTTTCCTGGAATTGCTTGGCTCTGCCAGACCTGAAATGAGGGCGGCGCGGAATTTTCCGCGCCGCTTTTTCGTTTTCCGGTGCAGGCGTAGACTGCGCCCGCAGCCGGCATGACGCCGGCAAGGGAGGTGGCAAATGCCCCGCAATGCACTGCTTCTCATCTCGCGGCTCCTGCTTGCAGGGCTTTTCGTGCCATCCGGCTTCCAGGCGCTCACCAATATCGCCGGCACGACCAGCTATTTCGCCGGCCTCGGCCTGCCGCTGCCGACTTTAGCCGCCTGGGGCACCGGCCTGTTCGAATTGATCGCCGGACTGTTGATCCTCGTCGGCTTCCAGACGCGGATCGTGGCCCTGCTGCTTGCCGCCTTCGCTATCGTCGCAGGCTTCATCGGCCATTACGGCCGGGGCGCCGACGATGCCACGCTCGCTTTCATGCACCAGCAGATGCTGATGAAGGACATTGCGATTGCCGGCGGGTTCCTCGCGCTCGCCATGGCCGGCGCCGGCGCGTGGTCGGCCGATGGGCGCGGCTTCGGCATCGGCGCCGAGGTGACCTAGAGTCGGCTATTTCACCGACACGCTTGGCCCGCCTTCGACCGCCAGCACCAGGCGGCGGTTGGTGAGGCGGGCGAGTTGCGCCAGCCGGCCGGCCGGACGCTCGCCATAGAGGTCGGCGAGCGAGGCCGGCAGCACCAGCGCCAGCGCGCCATTGCCGCGGCTTTCCCATTTCAGCCGCGGCATCACGCCGGGCATCGCCGCCGTCAGCAGATAGACGACGCGCATCATGGCCGCCAGCACGCGGGCGCGCTCGAGCACGCGTGGCGGCGCCAGCGCCTTGATCTCCGGCGCGATCCCGTCATTGAAGACGCCGTCATGGCGATAGGCGCTGGCCAAAGCCAGATAGGCGCGGCCGGGATGGTCGACACCGATGAATGAGGCATGCGCGATGATGTTGAGCGACTGCCGACCGCGATATTCGGGATGCGCGCGCCAGCCGATATCGGCAAGCAGACAGGCGGCATGGCGGTAGCGCGCCTCGTCCACCGTCTCATCGATGCCGAAGGCCTTGAAGGCCTTGCCGGTCCATTCGACCAGATCATGCGCGTGATGGACCGAGCGCGAGCGCAGCAGCGCCAGCTCTTCGGCCGCCGAGATCAGCGGATCGGCTTTCTGCTCGGCCGCGTCGAGCAGCGAATAGAGGAAGCCTTCGCGCACGCCCTGCGCCGAGACGACGATCTTCGAAGGCTGCATCGCCGCCATGATCTCCTGCAGCACGACGGCGCCGTATGGCAGCAGCGAGCGGCGATTCTTGGAGACGCCCTCGATGCCTTTGACCTTCTCGACCTCGCCCTTCGCCACCTGCCTGAGGAAGGCCTGGGCGCTGTCGGCGGCGATCTCGTAATGATGCATGACGCCGAGCGGGTAGTTGGTCATCTCCATATGCAGCCGGGCGAGGTTTCGCCAAGTGCCGCCGACGGCGTAGAAGGCCCTGCCCTGCCCGCCCTTGAGCAGCTTTGCCCGCGCCAGTTCCTGGCGCGCGATCTTCTGCGCCTGGACGAGCGAGTTCTTCGCCATGTCCTGCAGGCGCAGGCCGCCGAGCGGCAGCGTGATGCCGTCGCCGATCGCCTCGCCATTGACGTCGATGAGTTCCAGGCTGCCGCCGCCAAGGTCACCAGCAATGCCGTTGGCAGGATAGAAGCCGGAGATGATGCCGAGCGCCGAATAATGCGCTTCCTGGCGGCCGGAGAGCACGCGGATCTCGGTCTTCAGCACGTCCTCGGCGCGATGGATGAAGTCCGGGCCGTTGACCGCCTCGCGCGCGGCCGCTGTCGCCAGCACATACATATGCTCAGCGCCGGCCTGGTCGGAAAGCGCGCGGAAGCGGCGGAACTCCTCCATCGAGCGCGTCACCGCCTCGGGATCGAGCTTGCCCGTCGAAACGATGCCGCGGCCGAGACCGGCCAGCATCTTTTCGTTGAACAGCAGCGTCGGCGAGCGCGCCAGCCCTTCATAGACGACAAGGCGGATCGAGTTCGATCCGATGTCGATGATCGACAGCGGCCGCCGGTCCTGCAGCCGGCCTTGGGAGACTGAAATCACGCGGCGGCGTTCTTCTTGCGGCGCTTGAACTGGGCAATGCGCCTGGGCGCATGCGATTTCAGCGCGTCACCCCGTCCGGAAAGGCTCGGATTGGTCATGAAATATTCCTGCGCGTTGAACGGTTCCTCACCCTCCTCCAGCACGACACGCCGGGAGGTGCCGTCAGCCAATACGTCGAAACTTTGCTGATTGTCCATGACATTGCCCAGCATGATCTGGCCAAGCACCTGCTCATGCACAGTTGGATTGGTGATCGGCACCAAGGTCTCGACGCGGCGGTCGAGATTGCGCGGCATCATGTCGGCAGAGGAGATGTAGACAATCGCCTCGTCGGACGGCAGGCCGTGGCCATTGCCGAAGCAGTAGATGCGGCTGTGCTCGAGGAAGCGGCCGACGATCGATTTCACCCGGATGTTCTCGGAAAGGCCGGGCACCTGGGGCCTGAGGCAGCAGATGCCGCGCACGACAAGGTCGACCTCGACGCCGGCGCGACCGGCGTCATAAAGCGCGTCGATGACGGTCGGGTCGACAAGCGAGTTCATCTTCATCCAGATGCGGGCCGGCCTGCCCTCGCGCGCATGGCCGATCTCGTCCGCGATGTGCTTCAGGATGCGCTTGCGCAGCGTGAAGGGCGACACCGCGAGGCGCATCTCCTCCGTGGGTTCGGCATAGCCGGTGATGAAGTTGAATATCTGCGCGACATCGCGCGCGATCACCGGGTCGGTGGTGAAGAAGGACAGGTCGGTGTAGATGCGGGCGGTGACCGGATGGTAATTGCCGGTGCCGAGATGCACATAGTTGCGCAACCGCCCGTCCTCGCGCCGCACCACCAGCGACATCTTGGCGTGGGTCTTCAGCTCCAGGAAGCCGAACACCACCTGGACGCCGGCACGCTCGAGGTCGCGCGCCCAGCGGATATTGGCCTCCTCGTCGAAGCGCGCCTTGAGCTCGACCAATGCCGTCACCGACTTGCCGGCCTCGGCGGCGTCGATCAGCGCGCGTACGATCGGGCTGTCGTTCGAGGTGCGGTAGAGCGTCTGCTTGATCGCCACCACTTCCGGATCCGCCGCGGCCTGGCGCAGGAACTGCACCACCACGTCGAAGGATTCGTAGGGGTGGTGGACGATGATGTCCTTCTCGCGAATGGCCGCCAGGCAGTCGCCGCCATGCTCTCGGATGCGCTCGGGAAAGCGCGGATTGTAAGGCGTGAATTTGAGGTCGTCGCGCGGGATGGCGACGATTTCGGAGATCTGGTTGAGCGCCAGCGGACCGGTGAGCACGCTGATGCGGCTTGCCGTAACGCCGAGCTCGCTGGCGACGAAGTCGCGCAACTCGGCCGGCATCAGCGTGTCGAATTCGATGCGGATGACCGACCCGCGGCGGCGGCGCTTCAGCGCCGTCTCGAACAGGCGCACGAGGTCTTCCGACTCCTCTTCCACCTCGATATCGCTGTCGCGGATGATGCGGAACGTACCGGAACCCTTGACCTCATAGCCGGGGAACAGCTTGCCGATGTAGAGGCCCACCGCCTCTTCCAACGGGATGAAGCGGATATGGTGCCTGCGGTCCGGCAGGCGGATGAAGCGCCTAAGCGCCACCGGCAGGCGCAGAAGCGCGCTCATCTCTTCGCCGTTCTTGCGATGGCGCAGTTGCAGCGCGATGGAGAAGCCGAGATTGGGGATGAACGGGAACGGGTGCGCCGGGTCGATGGACAGCGGGGTCAGCACCGGGAAGACCTGTTCCTGGAAGTGCTCTTCCAGCCAGGCCTTTTCTTCCTTGCTGAGCGCGTCGCGGGTGATGCTCTCGATGCCTTCCTTATTGAGCTGCTCCATCAAGGCCGACAGGCTCTTCTGCTGGTCTTCCTGCAGGCGCTCGACCTCGCGCAGCAGCTGTTCGAGCTGCTGCTCGGGCGTGCGGCCGTCCGGGCTCTTCAGCGCGATGCCCTCGCGCACCTGGCCGGCGAGGCCAGCGACGCGGACCATGAAGAACTCGTCGAGATTGGCGGCCGAGATCGACAGGAAGCGGACGCGCTCGAGCAGCGGGTGGCGCTCGTTCAGCGATTCCTCGAGCACACGCCGGTTGAACTGCAGCCAGGAGAATTCGCGGTTGACGAAGCGGTCGGGATTGCCGCCGTCCGGGCTCGCCGCCTCGACAGTGATGAACTCGCTCTGCACCGGCCTCAGTTCGCTCATGGTTCCTTGCCCGCAACCGTTCTGTTTGAGAGCCATACACCGCCGGACGCGTTATGGATGCTCTAACATGCTTTCATGACGCATGATGCCACGGAATCGCTTCCTTCCCGGCCTCATGCGCTTAACCGGCTCAACTTATCCTCTGCCAGCCTTTTGCGACAGTTTCATTTCATCGATCTTGCAAACTGCCCGGTTATGATCCAGATGCAAACGTGCCGAACTGAAGGAGACGACGATGGCAGGCGGTACCATTCCCCATTTCCAGAACGACGCGGGCCATCCGGCGATCGATATCGGCGTCAAGGAATTCATGTGCACCGGCGCCAACCCGCCTTTCGATCATCCGCATGTATTCCTCGACATGGGCGACGACAATGAGAAGGTCTGCCCCTATTGCTCGACGCTCTACCGCTATTCGCCGAAGCTGAAAGCGACGGAAACGCAGCCTGCCGGCTGCCTCTATATCGACCAGGCCGCCTGATTCTGCGCAGTCATGGATGAGACGCGGTCCCGGCAGGTCGTCATCGCCGGGGCCGGCATAGCCGGGCTGACCGCGGCGCTCGCCTTTGCCGAACGCGGCCATGCCGTCACTGTGCTGGAGCAGGCCAGGCAGCTCGAAGTGGTGGGCGCCGGGCTCCAGCTTTCGCCCAACGCGACGCGCATCCTGCGCCGGCTTGGCGTGCTCGACCGCCTGGCGGCAAGCGCCATCAGGCCGGAAGCAGTGGTGCTCAAGGACGCCGCCACCTTGCGCGAGCTGGCACGCGTGCCGCTGGGCCAGGCCGGGGAGAACCGCTGGGGCGCGCCCTATCTGGCAGCGCATCGGGCCGACCTGCAGGCGGCGCTGACGACGCGGGTAGCGGAGCATCCTGAAATCCGGCTCGTCACGGGCGCGCGGGTGACGGAGATCGCTGTTGCGCCGCAGGATATCGCTGTTTCAGCCGGAACGGATGGCGGCACGATCGAGGCCGCCGGCGGCCTGCTGGTCGGCGCGGATGGCGTCTGGTCGTCGGTTCGCAGGCTGCTTGCGGGCATAGATCCGGCCTTCGGAAAAAACCGCTTCTCGGGCGAGCTCGCCTGGCGGGCCACGGTCGCGGCCGAGAGTGCCGCCGGCCAGGCCTTTGCGGCGATCGGCGCCACCGACTGCGTCACAGCGTTCCTCCATCCCGGCTTCCATATGGTGGCCTACCCGGTGAGCAAGGGCAGCGCCTTCAACTTTGCTGCCTTCACCAAGGGCGAGCGCATCGCGGAGGGCTGGTCGGGCCATACCGATCCCGCCATTCTCTCAGGCGCCATGCGCGGCACCTCGCCGGCGCTGGGGAGACTCGTCGCGCTCGCCGGGCCATGGACGGCGTTCCCGATCCACACCGTCGAACAAAAGCGTTGGACGATGCCGCAAGGTATCGCGCTGATCGGCGATGCCGCGCATGCCATGACGCCCTTCGCGGCGCAGGGTGCTGCGATGGGAATCGAGGACGCAGCGATGCTTGCCGACCTGGTCGCCGAGTTCTCCACCGATCCGCGGCAAAGCCTCGCCGCATGGGAAAATCTCAGGCGGCCGCGCATCGAGAATGTGCTCAGGCGCGGCGCGCTCAACCGCCTCGCCTGGCATGCCTGGGGCCCGGTGGCGATCGCCCGCAACCTGGTGCTGGCGACGCGGTCGGCGGAGAAGCTCGCAGCGGATCTGGACTGGCTCTATGGATGGGAAGAGCGGAGTGTGAGGCGATAGGGGCTCAAAACGGCAGCCGGCAACTGGATACGCGGCATCGTGGCGTTCCAACCGATACCATCGCAGTTTTCGAGATTGGCCGAAGGCGTCCGCGACTTCGTCATCCTCGGGCTTGACCCGAGGATCCATGCCGAGACCTTCGACGTGGAGTGCCGCGGTGCAGAATTCTGTAAACGTTGCAACGCTTTAGCGTCACGGCATGGATCCTAGGG
>LM655189.1:43617-90583 GCA_000824825.2 Mesorhizobium sp. ORS 3324 | reverse complement strand
TGCTCCGCCCTAGGATGACGACCGAGTGGGCGCTTCAGTGCAAGATCTGCGACAGAAACAGCTTCGTGCGCTCGTGGCGCGGATGGTCGAAGAACTCGGCCGGTGTGTTCTGCTCGACGATCTGGCCCTGATCCATGAAGATCACCCGGTTGGCGACCTTGCGGGCAAAGCCCATCTCGTGGGTGACGCACAGCATGGTCATGCCTTCTTCGGCCAGCCCCACCATGGTCTCCAGCACTTCCTTGATCATCTCCGGATCGAGCGCCGACGTCGGCTCGTCGAACAGCATGATGCGCGGGTTCATGCAGAGCGAGCGGGCGATCGCCACGCGCTGCTGCTGGCCGCCGGAGAGCTGGCCGGGGTACTTGTTGGCCTGTTCCGGGATCTTGACGCGCTTCAGGAAATGCATGGCGATTTCCTCGGCCTGCTTCTTCGGCGTCTTGCGCACCCAGATCGGCGCCAGCGTGCAGTTCTCCAGGATGGTGAGGTGCGGGAACAGGTTGAAGTGCTGGAACACCATGCCGACCTCGCGGCGCACCTCGTCGATCTTTTTCAGGTCGTTGGTGAGCTCCTTGCCGTCGACGATGATCTTGCCCTTCTGGTGCTCTTCCAGCCGGTTGATGCAGCGGATCATGGTCGACTTGCCGGAGCCGGACGGGCCGCAGATGACGATGCGCTCGCCGCGCATCACCTTGAGGTTGATGTCCTTCAGCACATGGAACTCGCCATACCATTTGTGCATGCCGATGATGTCGATGGCGACATCGGTGGTCGAGACATGCATCTTCTTGGCATCGACCTTGATTTCTTCCGCGCTGACGGCGTTCTCGGTGGTCATGGCCAATTCCCCTTATCGTTTGTAGCCGGTGTCGAGCCGGCGTTCGGTATACATTGAATAGCGCGACATGCCGAAGCAGAACAGCCAGAACACGAAAGCGGCGAAGACAAGACCGGATCTGGCGGTCTGCGGCGTCGCCCAATTGGCGTCGGACAGGTTCTGCTTGACCACGCCCAACAGGTCGAAGATCGAGATGATGAGCACCAGGCTGGTGTCCTTGAACATGCCGATGAAGGTGTTGACGATGGCGGGGATGACCAGCTTCAGGGCCTGCGGCAGCACGATCAACCCCATCTTCTGCCAATAGCCGAGGCCGAGCGAATCGGCGCCCTCATACTGCCCCTTCGGGATCGCCTGCAGGCCGCCGCGCACCACTTCCGCCATATAGGCGGCGGCAAACAGCGACACACCGATCAGCGCCCGCAGGAACTTGTCGAAGGTGACGCCGGCAGGCAGGAACAGCGGCAGCATGACGCTGGCGAAGAACAGCACCGTGATCAGCGGAATGCCGCGCACGAACTCGATGAAGATGACGCACAAGAGCCTGACGATCGGCATTTTCGATCGGCGGCCCAGCGCCAGCACCGTGCCCAACGGCAGCGACACGACAATGCCGACGAAGGACAGGCTGAGCGTGACCAGCAACCCGCCCCAGCGCGAGGTCTCGACATAAGGCAGCCCGAACGCGCCGCCGGACAGGAGAAAGAAGGAGACGACCGGCAGGACGAGGAAAAGCAGAATCGCGTTCAACCCCTTGCGCGGCACACGCGGGATCAGCATCGGCACCAAAAGCGCCACGAACAGGATGGCGACCAGGGTCGGCCGCCAGCGCTCCTCGATCGGATAAGTGCCGAAGATGAACTGGCCGAACTTGGCGTTGACGAAGGCCCAGCAGGCGCCTGTCCAGCCGTCGGGCTGGATGCCGCCCTGCGAGACGGTGGCGCAGACTGTGCGGTTGGGTCCGGTCCACTGTGCGTTGATGAAGGCCCAGTTGATAACCTGCGGCAATATCCAGGCGACGATGGCAATGCCGAGGATAGTGAGGATCGTGTCGCCGGTCGAAGCGATCAGGTTCTTGCGCACCCAGGCATAGGCGCCGCGCTCGCCGAGCGGCGCCGGCTCGGCCAGGGCCATCTCGGTGCGCACCCAGGAGGTGTCGTGTTCCTGCATGGTCCTACCTCTCCACCAGCGCCATCCTGGCGTTGACGACGTTCATGACCGCGGAGGTCACGAGGCTCAGCACCAGATAGGCGATCATCATGATCAGCACGCCCTCGACCGCCTGTCCCGTCTGGTTGAGCACCGTGCCGGCCGTCGCGGTGAGATCCGGATAGCCGATGGCGATCGCAAGCGACGAGTTCTTGGTCAGGTTCAGATACTGGCTGGTCAGCGGCGGGATGACGATGCGCAGCGCCTGCGGCACCACGACCAGCCTGAGAATCGGACCGGAGCGCAGGCCAAGGGCGCCTGCCGCCTCGGTCTGGCCTCTGCTGACGCCCCGGATGCCGGCACGCACGATCTCGGCGATGAAGGCGGCGGTGTAGCAGGACAGCGCCATGTAGAGCGACAGGAATTCCGGCTTGAGCAGGAAGCCGCCAGTGAGATTGAAGGTCGACTGCTTCGGAAAATCGAAGGTGAGCGGCATGCCGGCGAGCAGGAAGGCGAGCACCGGCAGGCCGACGATCAGCGCGACCGAGGTCCAGAACACCGGGAACTGCTGGCCGGTCGCCATCTGGCGCTGGCGCGCTCTGTGGGCGACGAACCAGGCCATGCCGAGCGCTACGACAAAGGCGACGAATATCAGCCAAGCCCCGTCGCCCCAGACGGCGCGCGGGAAATAGAAGCCGCGCTGGTTGAGGAAGGAGCCAAAGGGCAGATGGAAGCTCTCGCGCGGCGGCGGCAGCACGGCCAGCACGCCGGAATACCAGAAGAAGATGACCAGCAGCGGCGGGATGTTGCGGAAGATCTCGACATAGACCGTGCAGATCTTGCGGATCAGCCAGTTCTGCGACAGGCGGCCGATGCCGACGATGAAGCCGATGATGGTGGCGGTGATGATGCCGGCGACGGCGACGATCGCCGTGTTGAGCAGACCGACCACCAGGGCACGGCCGTAGGTCGAATCGGAAGTGTAGGCGATCGGCGTGTCCGAGATGTCGAAACCGGCCCTGCCCCTCAGGAACTGGAAGCCGGAGGCGATATGGAGACGTTGCAGATTGTCGATGACGTTGTGGACGATCCACCAGATCGAGCCGAACAGCAAGACGACGACAAGCGTCTGAAAGAAGAGACTGCGTATCTTCGGGTCATTGATAAAGGAGCCGCGACTCGGCTCCTCGCGAAGGATTTCCTGCGAAGCCATGCGACCATCCCCTGAAAAGAGAAACCGGGAGGCAGACGATCTGCCTCCCGGATCACATTTCGATCAGCGGATCGGCGGAGCGTATTGCAGGCCACCCTTGGTCCACAGCGCGTTGATGCCGCGCGCGATCTTGAGCGGGCTGCCGGAGCCGACATTGCGGTCGAACATTTCGCCGTAATTGCCGACGGCCTTGACGATATTGACGACCCAGTCGTTGGAGACGCCGAGATCGGTGCCGATCTTGGTGTCGGCCTCCTGGCCGAGGATGCGCTTGATCTCGGGGTTGTCCGAGTTCTTCATCTCGTCGACATTGGCCTTGGTAATGCCGTACTCCTCGGCGTTGATCAGCGCAAACAGCGTCCATTTGACGATATGGTACCACTGGTCGTCGCCCTGGCGAACGGCCGGTCCGAGCGGCTCCTTGGAGATGATCTCGGGCAGCACGACGTGGTCGGCCGGCGAGCCCAGCGTCAGGCGGATGCCGTAGAGGCCCGACTGGTCGGTGGTGTAGACGTCGCAGCGGCCGGCGTCGTAGGCGGCGTTGACCTCTTCCAGCTTCTCGAACACGACGGGGTTGTATTCCATCTTGTTCGACTTGAAGTAGTCGGCGAGGTTGAGTTCGGTCGTGGTGCCGCTCTGCACGCAGACGGCGGCGCCCGAAAGCTGCAGCGCCGAGTTCACGCCCGGCAGCTTCTTGGCGTTGATCATGAAGCCCTGGCCGTCATAGTAGGTCACGCCGACGAAGTTCAGGCCGAGCGCGGTGTCGCGGTTGATCGTCCAGGTGGTGTTGCGCGACAGGATGTCGACCTCGCCCGACTGCAGCGCGGTGAAGCGTTCCTTGGCACTGAGCGGGGTGAACTTGACCTTGGTGCCGTCGCCGAAGACGGCGGCCGCGACGGCGCGGCAGAAGTCGGCGTCGATGCCCTGCCATTCCCCCTTGTCGTCCGGCGCCGAGAAGCCGGCGAGGCCGGTCGAGACGCCGCACTGGATAAAGCCCTTCTGCTTCACGGTATCCAGCGTGCCGGCCGAGGCTGCCGACGCCATAAATCCGAGCGCGGCGGCGCCGAGAATGCCGATTGCAATGTGTTTCATGACCCACAGACCCTTTTCTGCTTTACAGGCGCCCCTGCTTCCCAGGCAGCCCTGATCTTTTTCGTGCGTGAATGCAGCTCCCACTTCGGCCCCACTCCAGGACCCCGCACCGTTGCCGGTGCACTGCCTCCCATTCACGAAACGCATCGAAGGCGATTATTCCTGTGAGGTCAAGGAAAATGACCGAATTGCGACGCCTTTGAGAACCGATCGCCGCAAATGCCCGAATTGCAGACAAAAGCGCCTGCAAATCGGTCAAGAGCTGCAAGCGGAACCGGCAAGTCAGGCGCCGCGGAAAGGTTGAACGTTACGTGAACTCTGCCGGTTACTACTGTCGCCGCCGATGGGAGGACTGGCATGATTCATGGGCGCGGGACGGTGCGCCAAACTGCCTTCGGCGCATCTTCGCCAGAGGCGTGCAAGGGCGCAAACGACTGGACGGCGATCTTCCATTTGGCTCATCCGAACACCGCCGCTTGGCGGGTTGGCAGCAGTTGCACGGCCAGTTCCGCCGCTTTATGGCTGGCCCACTGACACATTACGACAGGCGACGAACCATGGCGACAGACGGCAGCGATATCGGCATCAACACGCGGCTTGCCCATTCCGGCAACAAGCCGCGCGACTATTTCGGATTCGTCAATCCGCCGGTCGTGCATGCCTCGACGGTGCTCTACCCCGATGCCGCGACGATGGCCAACCGCGGCCAGAAATACACTTATGGCACGCGCGGCACGCCGACGATGGATGCGCTCACGCTTGCCGTCGATGCGCTCGAAGGATCGGCCGGCACGATCGCGGTGCCGTCGGGCCTCGCGGCGGTCACGATTCCCCTGCTCACCTTCGTCTCGGCCGGCGACCATCTGCTGATCGTCGATTCGGTCTACCACCCGACGCGCAACTTCGCCGACACCATGCTGAAGCGCCTCGGCGTCGAGATCGAATATTACGATCCGCGCATCGGCGCCGGCATCGCCCAGCTGATCAAGTCCAACACGACGGTGGTGTTCACGGAATCGCCGGGATCGAACACCTATGAGGTGCAGGACATTCCGGCGATCGTCCAGGCGGCGCATGCCGCTGGCGCCATCGTCATGATGGACAATACCTGGGCGACGCCGCTCTATTTCAAGCCGCTCGACTACGGCGTCGACATCTCGATCCATGCGGCGACCAAATACCCGGCCGGCCATTCGGACGTGCTGCTCGGCACGGTGTCGGCCAACGAGGGCTGCTGGAAGAAGCTCTATGAAGGCTTCTGCACGCTGGGCTGCTGTTCCGGAGCGGACGACGTCTACCAGGTGCTGCGCGGCCTGCGCACCATGGGGGTGAGGCTGGAGCGTCACCAGAAGAGCGCGCTCGAGATCGCGCGCTGGCTGGAGGAGCAGCCGGGCGTGGCGCAGGTGCTGCATCCGGCGCTGCCGAGCCATCCCGACCATGCGCTGTGGAAGCGCGACTTCTGCGGCTCGAGCGGCGTCTTCTCCATCGTGCTCAACGGCGGCGGGCAGAAACAGCAGCACGCCTTCCTCGACGCGCTGGCGATCTTCGGCCTCGGTTATTCCTGGGGCGGCTATGAGAGCCTTGCCGTGCCGGTCTTCCTCGGCGACCGCACCGTCGCCAAGGGCCCTTATGCCGGACCGCTGATTCGCCTGCAGATCGGGCTCGAGGACGTCGAGGATCTCAAGGCCGATATAGAGCGCGGGCTCAAAGCGGCGGCCGAAGTCTCGTGACGGGCTGATCGCTTAGCAGATCGATTCCGCAAACGCCGGTAATGCCTTGGCGCGATTGGGAAAGCGGAGGCCGCTGGCGGCATGCCGCCAGCCGTCTCACGCAATAATATTCTTCCCGGCCGTGAATATACGGATTGGTTTGGCTTCCAAATCCGTGGCTTCGGCGGCATTGCGAGCAACCGCAAAATCACCACGCTTCCCAGGGCCCGCCATGGCGTTTCGCCTCTTCGTTCCGATCCTTGCCGGCGCGACGCTGCGCGAACGGCTCGCCGCCTGCGTCGGCGCCACCATCGGCATCGCGCTGACAGGCGTGATCAGCGGGCTTGCCATGGGCGGCGGCCCGCATGTGGCGATGCTGGTGGCGCCGATGGGCGCCTCGGCCGTGCTGCTGTTCGCCGTGCCTTCGAGCCCGCTGGCGCAGCCCTGGTCGATCATCGGCGGCAACACGATCTCGGCGCTGGTCGGCGTGACGGTGGCGCATTTCGTGCATAATCCGGTGATCGCCTCGGGCCTCGCCGTGGCGCTCGCGATTGCCGCCATGTCGTTCACGCGCTCGCTGCATCCGCCGGGCGGGGCGGCCGCGCTCACCGGCGTGCTCGGCGGACCGGCCGTGGCCGCGGCCGGCTTCCTGTTTCCCTTCCTGCCGGTGGCGCTGAACTCGATCATCCTGGTGACGCTCGGCTTCCTGTTCCACAAGCTGTCGCGGCGCAACTATCCGCATGTGCATGTGCCCGTGCCCAACAGCCACGGCACCGCCGACCGGCCGCCGGCAGAGCGCGTCGGCTTCCGACCCGAGGATGTCGATGCCGCGCTTGCCGCGCTCGACGAGACCTTCGACATCGACCGCGACGACATCGAACGCCTGCTGCGCCAGGTCGAACTGCAGGCGACCGTGCGGGCGCACCGCACCCTGCTCTGCCAGGACATCATGTCCCGCGACGTCATCTCCGTGCCCGAACATGCCATCGCCGACGAGGCGCGAAAACAGCTTCTCGACCACAATATCCGCACCTTGCCGGTGGTCGATGCCGAGGCAAGGCTGGTCGGTGCCGTCGGCCTGCGCGAGCTGACGAGACCAACGGATACGGTCAAAGGTGTGATGTCGACAGCCGGCACCGCCTCGCCCGACACGCCGGCGATGAGCCTGCTGCCGGTGCTGACGGACGGGCACAGCCATGCCGTGGTGATCGTCGATGCCGAACGGCACATCCTCGGTCTGATCACTCAGACCGATCTGCTCGCGGCGGCCGCACGCGTGCAGACTGCAGACAGGCCGCAGCTGAAGGCTGTAGCATAGCGCCCGACCGGACCTGAAAATCCGGGAACCTTTTGCCGGCAGGCGCATCCAATTGACGGATGAAACGCTTGTCCGGGAGATCGGGGCGCGATGAGGAAGTCAGCAACGCAGGCCGCGGCGGTTTCGGCGGCTGAAACCGGCGACATGGCGCTGGTGCGCCGCGCCCTTGCACGCGAAGCGGATGCCTTCCGCGCAATCATCAAGACACACAACCAGCGGCTCTACCGCATCGCGCGCGGCGTGGTGCGCAACGACGCCGAGGCCGAGGACATCGTGCAGGAGGCCTATATGCGCGCCTTCGCCTGCCTCGACAGCTTCCGCGGCGATGCCTCCTTGGCCACCTGGCTGTCGCGCATCGTCATCAACGAGGCGCTCGGCCGGCTGCGCAAGCGAAGGCGCGTCGTGGCGATGCCCGCGGAGGCGCAGATCATCCGGTTTCCCCTGAATCCAAATGACTTGAACCCTGGCGACGATCCGGAGCGGACGATGGCGCAGCGGCAGATCCTTGGGCTTGTCGAGCGGGCGACCGACAGCCTTCCCGATGTCTATCGCGCCGTCTTCGTCGCCCGCGTCATCGAGGGGCTGAGCATCGAGGAGACCGCCGAGGTGCTCGGCATCAGGCCGGAGACGGTCAAGACCAGGCTGCATCGGGCGCGTGCGCTGGTGCGCAAGGCGCTGGACGACGAGATCGGCCCGGTGCTGCTCGACGCCTTCCCCTTCGCCGGCCGGCGCTGCGACAGGCTGACGGCGGCGGTGATGAGGAGGCTGGGGTTCGAGGACGCTTCGTCCTGACACTCGACCGCTGGCGGGACAGCACCCCCCTCTGTCCTGCCGGACATCTCCCCCGCAAGGGGGGAGATTGTCAGCTTTGCCGACGGCGCTCTTCCTGCAACGTCGACGATTGGCGAAATCGATAGCGACATCCAATCTCCCCCCTTGCGGGGGAGATGGCCGGCAGACCAGAGGGAGGTGGGACGGAACTCGGCGTAACAGTCCCAACTTCTTGAACGCCGATGTGAAAACCTGGGAACGTTTCGCCCTCTCCCGCATCCAATGGCCGTCAACACCAAAACAAGCCCGAGGCCTTGCGCTGCCGGGCGAAGGAGATGCCATGTTTATCCGACCGACCGCAGCCCTTGCCGCCCTGCTCCTTGCAGGCGCCGCGCCCTACGCGCAGGCCGCCGAGAAGCCGACCGACCCGCAGATTGCCCACATCGCCTACACGGCCGGCACGATCGACATCGAGGCCGCAAAACAGGCGATCAAGAAGTCCAAGACCAAGGAGGTCGTCGACTTCGCCAAGGACATGGAGCGCGACCACGAGGCGGTGAACAAGCAGGCTCTCGACCTGGTGAAGAAGCTGAAGGTGAAGCCCGAGGACAACGCCACCAGCCAGGCGCTGGTAAAGGCTGCGAAGGAGGAGCGCGCCAAGCTCGCGAAGCTGAAAGGGGCTGCCTTCGACAAGGCCTATATCGAGAACGAGGTGGCCTATCACAAGCAGGTCGACAGCGCGCTCGAAACCCTGCTCATCCCCTCGGCCAGCAATGCCGAGCTGAAGAGCCTGCTGGAAACCGGCCTGAAGATCTTCCAGGGGCACGAGCAGCATGCCGAACATGTCGCCGGCATGCTGAAATGAGAACGGCCCTGCCGCTCGCGACCGCGCTGGCGCTCGTAGCGTCGCCGGCGCTCGCGACCACCATCGAGGTGACGATCGACAAGCTGGTCTTCTCGCCGGCGAGCGTTCAGGCCAAGGTCGGCGACACGATCGAGTGGACGAACAAGGACGTCTTCGCCCACACCGCCACGGTGAAAGGCGGCTGGGACGTGACGATCCAGCCGAAGTCTAAGGGCAAGGTCACGCTGAAGGCGGCGGGAGCGGTCGACTATTTCTGCCGCTTCCACCCCAACATGAAGGGTCACTTGGAGGTTTCGCCGTGACCTGCCGCCCGGCCGAGCGGGGCATGCCGTGCCTCGCTCGGCCGGTGCAGCTTTCGGCTTGTTTGTATATTCACCAGTCGGTATACTTTCGGGATGAGCGAAAAAGCCAGTCCCACGAGAAAACGGCTCGTCGACGCGGCGGCGAAGCTCTTCTATGCCGAAGGCATCGGCCGCGTCAGCGTCGATGCCGTGGCGGAAAAGGCGGGGCTGACCAAGCGCACGCTCTACTACCACTTCAAGAGCAAGGACGAGCTGATCACGGCCTATCTCGACAGCCGCGACCAGCCGAATCTCAAGCAGATGGCCGGCTGGTTCGAGGCTGCCGAAGGCGGCGCGGACAAGAAGGTCCAGGCGATCTTCACCCACCTGGCGCGTGTGGCACGGCACGTCAAATGGAAGGGCTGCGGCTTCCTGCGCACGGCCGCCGAACTCGCCGCGACGCCCGGCCATCCGGCAGTGAAGGCCGGCTCCCGCCACAAGAGCAATTTTGAGAAATGGCTGGCGGGCGCGCTTTCAAGCCACGGCGTGCGCGAGCCGAAGATGCTGGCGCGCGAGATCGTGCTTCTGATGGACGGCGCCTTTTCCAGCATGCTGATCCACCACGATCCCGATTACATCACCGCTGCCGGTCACGCCGCCGCGACGCTGGTGCGGGCGAGATCCCAGAACAAGGATTGACTGGTCGCCCTTGGAGCGCGAGCGGCTGGCATGGTATCGCAATGCCGGGAGGCGTCGATGCGTGTCATTTTCCGATGTGATCCAATGCTGGTCGAGCATTTGCCGCGCCCGGTCCTGGCGCGCGGCGCCCTGCCGGACTGGCTGCGCGCCATGCCCGCCACCGCCTATTCGGCGATCCACGGCCGCGACATTCGCACGCTCAAGCAGTGTCCGCCGGTGGTCGACGCGATGACCTATGGCTTCATGATCCTGCTGCCGTGCGACGTCACCGTCGACAACGGGACGTTTTCCTGGGACTGGAAGATCCCGGACCCCGTCACCGGCAACCACCCCCGGGCGCCGCTGAGCTTCCATACGCCCGGGCAGCTCGCCGGCAGCCCGTTTGCCACCCCCGGTCAGGCCGCGATCAAATTCAACAGCTTCTGGACCATCGAGGTCGAGGACGGCTGGTCGCTGTTCGCGACGCACCCGGTCAACCGGGAGGATCTTCCTTTCAGGCTGGTGACGGGCCTGGTGGATTGCGACCGGTTCAGCGACGGCGGCATCAATTTCCCGGCGCTTTGGAAGGAGCCAGAATTCTGCGGCGTGCTCGCCAAAGGCACTCCGGTCGCGCAATGCTTCGCGGTTCCGCGGGCCGCGCCGCAGCTGGAATTTGAAGCGTTCGACGAAAAACGCCAGGCCGCCTATGCGCAGACGGTCGCCGATGTCCTGTCAACGCCGGGCGTCTACCGCAAGCGGTTCCGCGCCAGGCGCGGGCGCTTCACCGGCGAGTGAGCGACGCAGCGCTTGCTCGTCGAGCCACAGCCTGCCGCTTGGCGCCGAGGTGAGCGCCATGGCGATGACGCCGAAGGTGGAGGGGCTGAGACGATAGGCTTGCGAATAGGCCGCCATAGCGCCGTCGAGGTCGCCGGTTTCCTGCAGGACGACGCCCAGATTGACCGCGGCTTCGGCAGCATCCGGGCTCATTTCCAGCACGTGTCGATAGGCCTCGGCGGCGCCGGCGAACTTGCGTAAGTCCTGACGCACCAGCCCGAGGTCGAACCATTGCGCCGGATGCCCGCTGGCGGCGACGGCGCGTTCGAGAAAACCTTCCGCCTCGACGGGCGCGCCGCGCTGCCAGGCCAGGCGCCCGAGGCGCGCCATCGCCTCGACGGATTTCGGGTCTCTCTGCAGGACACGCGTCCAGGACGCCTCCGCCGCCGCGGCATCGCCCGCCTGATCGAGGGTGCGTGCCCGCTCGATGAGGATTTCCGGCTTTGCAGACTGCCCGGCAGCGCGCTCCAGGAATTGCAACGCCGCTTCGAAGCGGCCTTCGGCGCGGGCAATCCTGCATGCCAGCATCAAGGCCGGCACATTGTCCGGACGCGCGGCGAGGCTGGCCTCGATGCGCGCGCGAGCCGCCGGCAGTTCCCCCTTGGCGAACAACACCGCCGCCAGCAGATGGCAAAGCGCCGGATCACGCGGGCGCCGCTTCAGGCCGAGTTCGCACAGATCCATCGCCTCGCCGTGATCGCCGGAATTGAAGGCGGCCACCGCACGGCGGATCAGATCCTGGCTATCGCCTTGACCGGTGCTGGTCACTGAAGCTCCCTCCATGGTGGCGCGGCACAGTCGGTTCAATGCAAGCGAGTGGTCCTCGCGCCCACGCTCAGATAATTTGGGTCGGAATTAGGGCAACTCACCTGACTTGCATGGTGCAATGCTGGAAACGGCATGGCCATTATGGGCAGAGCCTTTATAACGGTCGCCGAGATTTGATAAGGGTTCAAAGATTCAACTCGGTCGCCGAGATCCGCGATCAGCCAAGGGGAGACGATGCGCTACATACGTCCGCTTTCAATAGAAGATGCCGTCGGCCAGCTGGCCGGCGCGGTCGGCCCGGCCGCCATCCTTGCCGGGGGCAGCGACCTTCTGGTCAGAATGAAGGGCGGCTTCATCGAGCCGGAGCTCATCGTCGACATCAAGGCGATCGCCGGCTTGAGCGACATCACCGAAACGGCCGACGGTTTCAGGATCGGCGCGGCTGTGCCCTGCGCGGTGCTGGGCGAGAACGCGGCGCTGAAGAAGGCATGGCCGGGCGTCGTCGAGGCGGCGAAGCTGATCGGCTCCAAGCAGGTGCAGGGGCGCTGCACCATCGTCGGCAATCTCTGCAACGCCTCGCCCGCCGCCGACAGCGTGCCGGCGCTTGTGGCTGCCGCCGCCAAGGCGGTGGTCGCGGGGCCTTCGGGCAAGCGCACGATCGCCGTTGAGGCGGTGCCGACCGGTCCGGGCCGGACCTCGCTCGCCAAGGGCGAGATCATCGAGGCGATCCTGCTCGACAAGCGCGCGCCGCATGCGGGCGACGCCTATCAGCGCTTCATTCCGCGCACCGAGATGGATATCGCGGTGGTGAGCGCCGGCGTGAACCTGACCATCGACGAGGCGGGCGTGATCAAGGCGGCCCGCGTGGCGCTGGGCGCCGCGGCACCCACGGTGCTGCTGGTCGAGGAGGCCGCGGAGGTGCTCACCGGCCGGAAGCCGGACGAGGCGACGCTGGAGCGGCTGGCAAAAGTCTGCTCCGGCGCCTGCCGTCCCATCGACGACAAGCGCGGCACCATCGAATTCAGACGGAAAGTTGCGGGTGTGCTGGCCAAGCGCGTGGCCACGACCGCCTATCAGCGTGCAGGAGGCAAGTGATGGCCGGTGTAGCGGTTTCAACGACAATCAACGGCGATCTCGTCGAATATCTCTGCCAGCCGGACGAGACGCTGCTCGAAGTGCTGCGCGACCGGCTGGGGCTCACCGGCGCCAAGGAAGGCTGCGGCACCGGCGACTGCGGCGCCTGCAGCGTCATCGTCGACAACCGGCTGGTCTGCTCCTGCCTGGTGCTCGGCGCGGAAGCCGAAGGCCGCCAGATCGAGACCATCGAGGGCATGGCGCATGGCGATCAGCTGCATCCGCTGCAGCAGAAGTTTTTGGAGCACGCCGCCCTGCAATGTGGCGTCTGCACGCCGGGCTTCCTGATCGCGGCGAAGGACCTTTTGGCGAAAAACCCCTCCCCGACCGAGGAGGAAATCCGCTTCGGGCTCGCCGGCAATCTCTGCCGCTGCACCGGCTATGACAAGATCGTGCGCGCCGTCCAGGACGCGGCCAACGTGATGAAGGGAGCGTAACGATGAATTTCGATCCGCGTTTCTCAGGCCGTAATTTCACCTCCGTCGGCACGCGTCCCATCCGCCCCGACGGCGTCGACAAGGTGACGGGCCGCGCCCGCTACGGCGCCGACTTCAACATGGCCGGGCAGCTCGTCGGGCGCATCCTGCGCAGCCCGCACGCCCATGCCGTGATCAGGAAGATCGACACCTCGAAGGCGGAAAAGCTCGCCGGCGTGAAGGCGGTGATCACGGCGGCCGACCTGCCCGACCTCACGGATGGTGATACAGCGATGTACGACATCCTCGACAACTCGATGGCGCGCAAGAAGGCGCTCTATGACGGCCATGCCGTGGCCGCGGTCGCCGCGATCGACGCCCGCACCGCGAGACAAGCGCTGAAGCTGATCGAGGTCGAGTACGAGGTGCTGCCGCATGTGACCGACGTCGACGAGGCGATGAAGCATTCCGCGCCGCTGATCAACGACGCCATCTTCACCGAGGGGCTGGAGGAAAAGCCGGTCAAGCCGTCCAACGTCTGCAAGCGCACGCAATACGGCCATGGCGACGTCCACCAGGGCTTCGCTGAAGCCGACATGATCGTCGAACGCTCGTTCAAGACCGAGCAGACGCATCAGGGCTATATCGAGCCGCATGCCTGCGTGGCGAGCGTCAATGCCGACGGCACGGCGGACCTGTGGGTCTGCACGCAAGGGCATTTCGTCTACCGCCAGCACTGCGCCCAGCTGCTTGGGCTCGAAGTCTCGAAGCTGCGCGTCACCTCCTCCGAGATCGGCGGCGGCTTCGGCGGCAAGACGCATGTCTGGGCCGAGCCGGTGGCGCTGGCGCTGTCGCGCAAGGCGGGCCGGCCGGTGAAGCTGGTGATGACGCGCGAGGAAGTGTTCCGGGCGTCGGGCCCGACCAGCGCCACCTCGATCGACGTCAAGATCGGCGCCAAGAAGGACGGCACGATCACCGCGGCGGAAGCCACACTTCGCTACACCTGCGGCCCCTATGCCGGCATGTGGGCCGAGATCGGCGCCATGACGGCGTTCGCCTGCTACAGGCTGGAGAACGTCAAGACCGTCGGCTACGAGGTGCTGGTCAACCGGCCGAAGACCGCGGCCTATCGCGCGCCCTCGGCGCCGATGGCGGCCTTCGCGGTGGAGAGCGCGGTCGACGAGCTCGCCAAGGAGATCGGCATGGATCCGGTCGAGTTCCGCATCAAGAACGCGGCGCAGGAAGGCACGCGCGCCTCCTACGGCCCGGTCTACGGCCCGATCGGCATCGGCCCTACTCTTGAGGCAGTGAAGAACCATCCGCACATGAAGGCGCCGCTCAAGGCAAACCAGGGCCGCGGCATGGCCTGCGGCTTCTGGTTCAACTTCGGCGGCCAGACCTGCACCGACTTGAACATCGGCATGGACGGCTCGGTCTCGCTCGCCGTCGGCACGGTGGACGTGGGCGGCTCGCGCGCGTCGCTGTCGCTGGTGGCGGCGGAGGAGCTCGGCATTGCCTATGAGCATGTGAAGGCGGTGGTCGCCGACACCTCATCGCTCGGCTACAACGACATGACCGACGGCAGCCGCGGCACCTTCTCCTCCTCGATGGCGACCATCTCGGCCGCGCGCAACGCCATCAAGGTGCTGCGCGAGCGCGCGGCGCAGATGTGGGACATCCCGGTCGACGACGTCGCCTGGGAAAAGGGCCATGCGGTGGCCAAGGGCGCCACGCACGGCAACCTTGCGCCGCTGTCGCTGAAGGAGATCGCCGCGCAGTCCGGCAAGACCGGCGGCCCGATCGCCGGCCACAGCGAGCTCGTCGCCGACGGCGCGGGCGTCTCCTTCGCCACCCATATCTGCGACATCGAGGTCGACCCCGAGACCGGCGCGACCAGGGTGATCCGCTACACGGTGGTGCAGGATGCCGGCAAGGCGGTGCACCCGACCTATGTCGAGGGCCAGTACCAGGGCGGTGCCGCGCAAGGCATCGGCTGGGCGCTCAACGAGGAGTATATCTACGGCAAGGACGGGCGGCTGCAGAACCCGGGCTTCCTCGACTACCGCATTCCGGTCTGCTCGGACCTGCCGATGATCGACACGCAGATCCTCGAGATCCCCAACCCCAACCACCCCTATGGGGTGCGCGGCGTCGGCGAGACCTCGATCGTGCCGCCGCTGGCGGCGATCGCCAATGCGGTGTCGAACGCGGTGGGCGTGCGCATGACGCACATCCCGATGTCGCCGCCGCGGATTCTCGCGGCGCTCGAGGCCGAGCGGGAAGGCTAGAAAGGGTTCTCGGTCCGATGGCTCAAGTCACGCTCTGGGGCTCGCTCAGCGCCGCCGCCGGAGGCAGGGACAAGCTCGACATCGAGGCCAAGGACATCAGGGAGCTGTTCCGCAAGCTGGCGGAACAGTATCCCGCCTTCGAGCCCCTGATCGATCGCGGCATCGCGGTGGCGATCGATGGGACGATCTATCGGGATACGTGGAGTAAGGAGCTGCCGCCGGGGGCGGAGATTTTTTTGCTGCCGCGGTTGGCGGGGGGATAGGCGGGGCCGCCCTCGCCTGTTCGCCGGCAAGCACGAAGCCGGCTGACTTTGTCCCCATCGCTGCATGGCGGGTCCGCGCGCTGCCATTTTTGCTTTCCCCTTCCGGGCATTTTTTTCAAAGAGAAAAGCGCCAGCTTTTCTCTTCTGGACTCTGGATATTGGACTCTGGATTCTGGCTTATGGAATATGGGGCTTATCCCCGGCCTTAAGCTGTGGCTTATCCGAAGGTGAAATTGCGACGTATTTCCAACGGTTTGGGTTGTAGCCCGAATGGGCAGGCTGAGGGGCGATGTCACGCTCTGGCGCTCGTTCAGCGCTTGCCGCCGGAGGCAAGGACAAGCTCGACATCGAGGCCAAAGGACATAAGGGAGCTGTTCAGGAAACTCGCGGAAACAGTATCCCGCTTTTAAGCCGCCCGATCGATCGCGGCATCGGGGTCAGATGGTCGTAGGCTCTGATTGAGGTTTAGGCTGATCTCAGCCAGGTACGGATCACAAGTTCCTCCGTCGGTACCCGATGCACGGAGCTGGCCGCCAGTATACTCGCACGACTTACCACTTCCCTTCGCCCCAGGCCCTCGTAAAGTTCGCGAATTGAAACGTGGTTAGCGTTCGTAATTAGCACCTTTGCTCCGCGTTTCGCCGCACGCGCCACGGCGTCGCGCAATCTGACCTGATCCGCCCATGAAAAGATTTTATCGTTATATTTAAGAAAGCCGTTTAGATTGTGCTTCACCGTATAGGGAGGGTCAACAAACACAAAATCGTCTCGGCTCGCGCGATCAAGTGTTTCCTCAAAATCGCAATGTGCAATTTCAGCCGGTTTAAGGGCAGTTGCAGTTGCTAGAAAATCGTCGCTTGCAAGGACAACTGTTGATTTAGTCCCGATAGGTACATTGAACTCGTTCTTGCGATTAACCCGATAAAGACCATTCCAGCATGTCCGGTTGAGGTACAGAAACCAGACGGCGCGCTCGACAGGATCGTGGGGCTTGGCACCTCGCACCCGATAGTAGTGCTCTTTATTGTGGAGCGCCTGATAATCAGCCAGACGAAGAGCAATTGCCTCCGGTGCATCGCGCATCGTACGGTAACAGCCTATGAGGTCGGCGTTGAGATCTGAAAGGATCGCGCGGGCCGGCTGAAGCGCAAAAAACATCGCCCCACTTCCAAGGAAGGGCTCAACAAAGCGTTCGAACCGTTCAGGCACGAGGTGAACACAACGCTCCGCGAACCAGCGCTTACCGCCAGCCCACTTGAGGAACGGCTCAAGCGAAACGCGCTGAGATATTCGAGCGACGTGCGTCATGCCGGGCAAAGCCCCCACAGCCCGACGCGCTCGTGGCTCGCAAAAATTGCGGCCGGCCCAGGAATTCTAGCTGCGATCTGATGGAATGTGGACAGGGATCCAGGCCCAGCGGCAGCCACATTATCCACTTCTCTCAGCGACACGTCGACATCCGCCCAGAGATCGCTGAGCGACGACGGCGTTGCTCCTGGCGCCCAGAGCCCGCGTGCTTCACCAAGTTTCTCCCACCAAAATCCAAGCATTGAAGCATCGAAACCTACACGATCTAACAGATTGTGTGCAGATCCAGTGGCAACTCGAAGCAACAGAACCGCACGCGAGACCACCGCAAATGCATCGGCCTGCGAATGATTCGGCTTTATCTTCGAATTAACAAATATTTTCAAGTCGTCCGGCGCGGATTGACGGAGCAGAAAACTGCGTAACCTGTTCTCCGTCGTGACGGAAAGGCTCTGGGCGGTGATGACTGAATTGACCAGCGCAATATAGTCTTGATCCGTGCGGGTCGGCTGACGGTTCGTCCGGCCAAGATGGTACCGCTCGATTGCCAATCGTAGGATGTGACGATCGATTTGCTCGAAACCAGAAGCTGCGCTCGGCTCGAGTGAGGACCACATGTCACGCACGAATTCGAGCGTATCTGCTGCACTAACCTCCCAAGTGCCAGGCACACCGTCGGGTCGATAGCTTGACGCATTGCGCGCCTCGCGATCCTTAGTTGCAAGGCCCAGATCCATGCCCCATTGCATGAACCAAGCTTTCGCCTGCGGCGCAAGGACGGTCGCGCCACCCTGAGGTTGAAACCAATCGTCAAGCGTCAACCCTTCGGGACGGATCAGCGAAGAAAAGAGCCTGCCTGACGCTGGACGGCGTGCCCAAGCCTCAAGCGCAAGCCATGTCATTTCGTGGGTGCCCCGCTGGGTTCGAAGCTTGTGCGTGGTATTGACGCCGGTAATCGCGTAGTGCTGCGAGTTGAAGATACCGACAGCGATGCTCGCTAGGAGCGACATCGCCGCACGAAGCTCGGCATAGTAAGCGAGATGTAAGGCACGATGGATGTCGCCTGCCAGCAGGCAGGCGACACTTCGCCCTAAATAGCTCCAACCGTCATTGGAATGGAGCGCCACGCTCGCCGCTATGTATTGGGCAAGATGCCGCTGACGCCGGGGGGTCCCCGGCTGTGCGCGTTTAAGCTTGCTAACCACATCGCGCACATAGTGGTTGGAAGACCCAATCCACAGCGACCGCTCGAGGAAGGGTTTTAGGCCCGCCATCGTCAGCTCTACATCGTTGCGACTAAGACCTCGAATTAAGACCTTATCGCTCGCCACGAGCACCGGTTTGCGGCTCATGCGCGCTCAAGCAGCCGATGGGCCGCGCTCCCCACGTCACCTTTGTGCTTTGCAAGGTGTTCCAACAGTTGCGCGCGTAATTCCTTGTATCCGCTACTGCCGCGAAAGACCAACTTGTTACGCCGAAGCGTTTCAGGGAGATCAGGCGCAGAACTTGTACGCCAATCGAACGAAGCGAGGCCTTTCGCAATCTCGGTTATGAAGTTAGTAAACGGCTGTGCCTTGAGCGAAGCCAGTTCGCGCTCAACGGCGCCGACCGGGTTGGCCGTCGAGCGCTCGTCGGGGCGCCAATTGTTGAGCTTCATCACCGCCGCACGCTGATAAAAGAGGTCATTCATCACGTGGAGAAAACCTCGAACGCCTTGATCTGTGACGATTAGCGAATGAGGTGAGTAGAAGGCCAAATCATCACCTGCTTTCACATCATCTGGTCGCCAAGCCCTGTTTTCATCGTCCTGGGGTGGCCGACGCAACGCCTGCGACCATGCATCTCTCGACGCGTTGACTGCCTTCCGAAAGGAATCCCAAGCGAAAATCAGAAAGGCCGCCTGCTGTGCGCGACTCCAACCTAGGACTTCCCCTTCTGTCTTCGAACGGCCACCGAAAAGTCCGCCGCTTGTTCCTGACCGCCGGTCCCAGGAGCGTACAAAAGTTGCCGCCAATGACTTGATCCACGCACTCTGAGTTACCCAACGGTTCTGCCGTTCCCCGAGCATGTTGATACGGTCATACCAAGGACTTTCAGGAAACGACCAGAGGATCTCGGTGAGTTCTTGTGCACGAGTCTCACGATAGACGACGTGGCTCTCCGCTTGTTCCAACCAATCCTCGTTCCTCAGCAACGGATAGAGGTCGAAAGCGAGACTCGGGTTGATCCGCTTAGGCTTTATGTTGATCGTCCAGAACAGATAGGCCTGCCAGCTGATATCGAGTCCGAGAAAAGCGACTACTGGCAGTTCGAATGTTTCGAGTGATCCGGCGTTGTCGAACGCCCAAAGCCGGTGCTGCCCGTCTATGATCTCGAACGGAGGAAGCTTCGATGGCGCCCAGCCGTTCTTCCAGGCGGTATACGGTAACTGGAGGCAAGGTCCGTTCTCTCCATCCACAATCACTGCCAGATCGCTCTCGGCTACCTGGCTCTCATTGCGGACGTCCTGCTTGGTTAGAATGTTCAGCACTACTGCGGTCGGAAGCCAGCCTGGCTTGCGCAAACCATGAAATTCAGCTGACCCGCGTTTGGCCTTGCTTAGCGTCGACCAAGGATAGCCGTATTCTACAAACCGTCCGATCTCCTCTGAACGCTCGGGATCATGTTGGCGCTGAATTCCAAGATCTTCCGTACGAGGCGCTCCATCCTTGGCCACGCGCCGAGCTATACCCGAAAGACTGCGAAGCTCACGGGCTGGTAGAGAAAAAAGATAAAAGTGTTTGGCCGGCTTTGCTCGATGTTCGTCGGGATCGAAGTCGATTCTGTCCCATCCCGGCAACCACTGGTGGACAGTAAGTACCGGTATCTTCCGAAATTTGCCGGCGCTCACGTGTTATCCTCCCCCGTCGAGCTCAGGCTTCTTTGCCTGCACTGACCGTTATTTTTCCTTGACGCAAGAGATGGTGGCAAGGGTGGAAGAAGGTCTCGAAAAGGAATGTTCATCAACATCTATCTTTCGCAGATCGTGACACAATGGCAATCACTGGTTGCTCAGAGGTAAAGATTGAGCTTGACAATGGCTTCAGGAAAAGTCGCGTGGCTCGGGAAGATTTGTTCCAGTCCCTGAGGCAGACAAACGTCAACTCCTCCTGGGCAACAGTAACCCCACTCCCCACATCGCTCGTTGGAGCAATCCGCTCCTCCTCTTCGCGGCGCTAGCTCTACACCGCTTACCAACGCGGCCCCACCATCGCGCCGCTCCAGCGTGCCGCGGGAAGCTTCCTGCGCAGAGCGATGGGCGACGCCGATCATAGTGACGTTCGGTAGTTTCGTGGGCTTCATCATTAGCTCTTCTTGCGGGGAGATCGCTTCGTCCAGCAAGACGATCTGGTGCAGTGCAGAAGCAAGCGCGCGAAGCGAAGCGCTGCTTTGCGTCCGCCCCCCCTAAACCTCCAGCGTCGGCTCGGTATTCACCTCCAGCGCCTCTTCGGCCTCGTCCTCCTCGCCGAGCTCATCGCCCTTCACCGGCAGCGGCCGGCCGATCCAGATCGGGTCGATCAGGTGGTCGCGCTTGGGGTTGGTGGTGTTTGGGTGGATGAGGATGCTCAGGCCGCCGTGGTTCAGCATCAGCCAGGGAACGAGCGTCGCAAAAATCCCGGTCGCGAAGGAGACCTGGTACATGGCCTGCTGGTGGGGGCCGACCGGCTCGTCGCGCCAGTTGCCCAGGCGCACGCGAAAACGCTCGCCGATGCGCTGGCGCAGCCATTCGGCCTGCCGCCGTTCGGCCGGCCCGTCGTAGTAGATATGCGCGTGATAGCTGGCGATCTCCGCGATCGACCTTGGATTGGCTTGGTTCACCTCGATGCTCCCCCTCGATGATTGGCGCCGGCAGAACTGTAGCCGAAGCACGGGCGCTTTGTCTGCAGTGTGCGGCGGCCCCGGTAATTGCACGGACGTCTTCGCAGGGACAATCCGCTTCCCGATGGAGTCATCGGAAGGGCTGGACAATCGCGGACGGCAGCGCCGGCCCCCGCTCCGTCTCGGCGCAGCGCGCCGAGCCACCTCTCCCCCACTTCGTGGGGGCGAGGAAACCAAGCTTTGCGAGGCCGCGCCGCGGCGACTGGCATTTCCTGCCCTCGGCGATTTGCGTTTCCCCGTCGTCGGCGATTTGCGTTTCCGCGCCCTTGGCGATTGGCGTTTCCTCGCCCCCATGAAATGGGGGAGAGGTGGCTCGGCGAAGCCGAGACGGAGCGGGGGAGCGGCATCCGCGATTGCCTCAGAGAGAGGACTGTTCCGCCATCCTGCCTAGAGCGGTTCACCGTTTCACGGAAACGCCGAACCGCTCTATCTCTTTGTTTTGACGCAATTCCGGACGGAAAACCGTTTCACACTTTTCCTGGAATTGCTCTAGCCGCGTCCCCCACGGCGCCCGCCGGATCAGGCTCCGCTTCAGCTTCCTCGGCCCGATATCACTCAGCAGTATCGCCGCGCGCCGCGCCGGGGCGATCTCGCGGCTGCGGCCGTCAGAACCGCCTTCTGTTGAGAGACCGCTTCGTTGCGAAACGAGCCAGATTGTCGAGCGTGCGCGGCACCGGCTCATCCTCGATGGCCTCGATGGCGCCCTTCTCCGCGGCTTGCTGCCGAAAGCGCTTCACCCAATCCTCGGTGAGGTCGTCCCGCTGGATCGCAAATGGGGAGACCGGCACCGTTGTCGGAACCGGAACATCCAGCAATTCGGCGACGGCTTCGACGTAGGGCCGCGGGTCCGGCTGGAGATCCTCGTAGACGAACTGCCGGTAGGGCAATTGCGAAAGGTTCAGGTAAGCCCGCCAGAATGCGTAGCTTTGCTCGATCTGGAAGAAGGCCCGGCTGATCCCGGCAAAGCTGTACTCAACAGGCGTGTCGACCCCCTCCTGCCGGCTCGACCACAAGCGCGAAGCGCTGGCGCGGTAGAAGGAAATGGCCTGGCGAAGACGATCACGGCGTTCGAGCAGGATGAAGCCCAGATCGTTATTCCTGCGAATTTCGAGCAGGAAATCCTTGCCGCATTTGCCCTTTGACCAGATCAGATGGCGCGGAAACACCTTGATGGCGAAGCGGCCGTTTTCGGTCGCGGATTTCCGGATGACCACGTCTTCAAGGACATCGTATCTGCGAGGCTCCAAGCCCAAATAGGCCGACTTGAGCCATTCTCCCGAACAGCCCATGATGCCTGTCGCATTCGTAAGGCTTCCCAACCAGCTCGAGCCGCTTCTTCCTTCGGTTAGGACCGCGACACCCTTCAACATGACCCCCTTCGAGTGCTTTCAATAAAGCGGCTAAAATGCGCAGGCTCAACAGGCAACAGGCGGCGGCCGCTGCTTTAATGTTTCTTTCGGCTTCCGCCTCGCGGTGACAAGGCCGGGAACGCCTTGGCATAATCGCGATGCAGGCCCAGCCGGGCTCGGGCATCTCTTCGACTAGCCGATCGTCTCGAGAAATCGATCGGTGAAGTCAGCGAGTGCGCTCCAGTCGGTGAATTCGTAATCGCGCAGGGGGTTCGGATCGCCGCTCTTCATGACGACGAATCTGACAAACTGCTCCTGAAAGTAATCGTATTTGGTGAAGCGCAAGGCACCTCCGAGAAGGAGGGTCATGCGCGGTTGCCACCCTGTCACGGAGACGAAGCGATCCACGTATTTCTGAGCGTCCGCTTCCTGGCCTTTCAGCGCCGCCGACAGGCTGACAGATATCAGGGCCGAAGGCTTGGTGCTCAGCAGTTCGTGATGCGCGAATACGAAGTTCGTGACGGCTTCCTGGTGATGCTCCTGGTGCACCGACCCGGCAATGACGAACGCGTCGAAATGTCCGAGCTTCAAATCGGACGTGAACTCCGCGCTATCCAGCAGTTCGACCTGATGCCCGCGCCCGCGAACGTCCGTTGCCACCCGTTCGGCAATTTTCCGCGTCTGCCCTTCGGTCGTTCCAAAGACAATCAAGAGGTTCACGATGTCCCCTCCGGCAACGAAAAGGCATTGATAGGGACGATCGACGCCGGCATGCCGGTACCTCGATGCAACGGCAATTGGCCGCATTATAGCCCACGGAACAGGCTTCACGAACCTATTTTCGCCGCGACCCGGGCCAGAGGCCCGCAACGGCACCAGCCATGCGCTAATCCCACGCGATCCCGCCCAGACTCGGCAGGCCGCTTGGGAACTGGTTATAGAGCGCGATGATCACCTCGTGCTGCTTCCAGATCATCAGGACGCCGCTCACGGCCATCAGCGCCACGACGGCGGTGCGGAACTGGCGTCCGCTCATCCGCTCGAGCCACGGCTTTGCCGCAAGCGTCGAGAGCGCGGCGCCAAACCCGGTCGCCAGGCCGAAGGCAAGAGCTTTCCCGCTGAACACTCCAAGGCCGGTGAACACCGCGATCTTGACCACGTCGGTCGCGAAGGAGCCCACCGACTTCGTCGCCACCAGCGTCTCCTTGTCGGAGCCGTAGTTCAGGTAGAGCGAGTTCAGCACAGGGCCCACCGTGCCCATCAGCGCAGAAAGCAGGGACACTATGAGCCCGGCGGGCAGGAACCACCAGCGCCGCGCCCGGTAGCTGCGCTCGCGCGCGCCGCCGCGGAACTCCCAGACCGCGCCTATCAGATAGAGCCCGATGAATATCTGCAGCCACTCGGCGCGCACGCTGGCGAACAGCCACGCGCCGGCTGCCGCGCCGGCGACGGCTCCGGGCAAATACCAGCGCACGATACTCCAATCGACGTCGCGGCGAAACGCCAGGATCCGCGCCGGATTTGCCATCAGCTCGGTGAGCGTGATCACCGGAGCGACGGCGGCGCTGCCGGTCAGGAAGGTGACCGCCGGAATCAGCAGCAGACCGGCGCCGCCGGCCGACAGCGTGTTGAGGGTCCAGGCCAGAAAGCCCGAACCGAAGAGCAGTCCCAGTTGCAGCCGGTCCATCGGCCAGAAAACGCGCCCCGCGCCCGGCCGTTCCGGCCGATGAGTGCGCGTGGCAAGTGACGTCCGGGCGGTGCGGCGGTCTTACTCAACACCACTTAGCAGCCTTGGGCGGCACCCGTGATGATCCGTGGATGTCGCCGGAGAGCGCTTGGGAGGGTGAAGCGACTGTCAGTGGGCGTTGGCCGACGGCGCCGTCTTGCCGTCGATGGCCGACGGCATGGTCCTGAGCGAGGCACCCGTCTGCGTGTCGGTGGCCGGCACGGTATGCTCGGCGCCGGACAGCGGACTACCCTGGCCCGGGACGGCGTCGGCTGTCGGAGCAGTGTTGTTTATGCCGTTCTGGAACGGCTGGCTGTCAGTCGTCAAACCGCCCGCCGCTGTCGCGGTGAAGAGGTGATCGGCTGCCGACGCGGGGCCGGCGAGCAGCGAAAACGCTGCAACGAGGATAAGGGTTCGCATCATGGGTTCTCCAATGATTGCAAGGAGTTCAATGTCCCGTCCGATGCGCGACCTTAAGGTGCTCGGAAGGCCAACAGCGGCGGGGGCGGCTGTCCCTTCAAAGTCTTCAACGCCGCGCCTCGTCGCCGTATTCCCGAAAAGTCGGATATTTCGGGCAGAAAGCGTGGGCTCATGAGCCGCGCTTGCCGCCTTGTTCCCGCGCGCGCCGCCTTTGGATGCCGGAGCCCCACAAAGCGCGCGTGATGAGGTTCCGCCTGCGCTTCCTCGGCACAAGCTCGATATCGCTGACCAGCTTCGCCCCGCCCTCGCGCCGTTCGAGCGTGATCTTGCGGCTGTGGAAGGCTTCCAGCTCGGCGCGGTGCGCCACGCTGATGATGGTGACCTTGGGCAATGCGTGGATCACCATCTCCATCATCTTGTCCTGGCTCTTCTCATCCAGCGCCGAGGTCGCCTCGTCCAGCACGACGATATCGGGGCAGTGCAGGAGGAGACGCGCGAAGGCGAGGCGCTGCTTTTCGCCGCCGGAGAGCGTCTGGTCCCAGGGCGCCTCTTCCTCCAGCCTGTCCTTCAGATAATCGAGGCCCACCTTGTCGAGGGCGGCGTTGATCTTCCTCACCGTCCAGTTGTCGGCGGGGGCAGGATAGGCGACGGCGCGGCGCAGCGTGCCGGTGGGGATGTAGGGGCGCTGCGGCAGCATGAACAGCCGCCTGTCGGCGTGGAAATTGACGCTGCCGCCGCCCCACGGCCACAGGCCCGCGACGGCGCGCACCAGCGTCGACTTGCCGGTGCCGGATTCGCCGGCCACCAGCACCCGCTCGCCCGGCTCGATCTCGACCTCGGTTTCCTTGACCACGCCGGTGCCGTCGTTGAGCGTCACGGAGAGGTCGTCGAGGCTGAGCATCGCGCCGTTCGCGGTCTTGCCGTGCCTGATGCGGCCGAAGGCGTCGCTGCGTTCGGCGCGCTCCAGCCCGTCGAGCGACATCATCAGCGAGGCGATGCGGCGCGCGGAGGCGTTCCAGTCGGCAAGACGCGGATAGTTGTCGACCAGCCAGCCGAACGCGGCCTGCACGATGGCGAAGGCGGAGGCGGCCTGCATCACCTCGCCAAGTGTCATTGAACCTTCGAGGAATTTCGGCGCGCACAGCAGCACCGGCACGACCGGCGCGAACAGGCTCGAGACCTGCGACACCAGCGTCGTGCGCATATGCTGACCGGCCAGCAGCGCCCATTGCCTCAGCACGCGGCCGAAGGTGGTGTCGATGCCGCTGCGCTCCTCCTTCTCGCCGCCGAGCAAGGCGATGCTCTCGCCATTCTCGCGCACACGTGTCAGCACGTAGCGGAATTCGGCTTCCGTCTGGTTCTTCTGCTCGGAGAGCTGCACGAAATGGCGCCCGATCACCACCATCGAAGTGGAGGTGATGGCGGCATAAAGCACTGCGGTGATGACGAGGAAGCCGGGAATGGTGACGCTCGCACCTGCGATCGGCAGGCTGAGCGCCCCGCCGATCGTCCACAGCACCACGATGAAGGTCGAGGCCGAGAGAAACGCGGAAAGGACGCCGGCGATGAAATCGACGGGAGACTCGGTGGCGATGCGCAGATCCTCCGAGATGCGGGCCTCGGGGTTCGTGTGGTCGCCTTTGACGAGGTTCAGCTGGTAGTAGCGGCCGTGGGCGAGCCAGCGCGCGATGACCGCGGTGGTCAGCCAGGAGCGCCAGCGGCGCTGCAGCGTCATGCGCAGATAAACCTGCGTGACGACAAGGCTGATGCTGCCGGCCACCAGCGGCAGGAAGACGGCGCTGAGCACATAGACGGTGTGGACATCGCGCAGCTCGATGGCGTCGAAAAACGCGCGGTTCCAGACATTGATCCCGTACTGGAAGCCGACATTGGCGCATATCAGGAGGAGCAGCCCGAATGTGAACGGCAAGGCGAGCTTGTCGCCGCGCCGGCCCCAATAGCCGCGCCCGCTGATCCAGAAGCGACGCAGCAGATATTTCTTGCGTGCGCGCTCGGCCTCTTCGGGCGTCAGTTCAGGATCAGGCTTGACGGCCTCCGGCGGCGGCGCGGGTTCGCCGACGGCCTCCGGCTTGGCTTCGGCAGCCGACGCCTTCTTGCGGCGCGGCTGCTCTTCGTGCGATTTCTGTTCGTGCGATCTCTCTGGGCGCGTTTTTTCTTCGTGGGTTTTTTCTTCGTGCGTTTTTTCTGGGCGCGGCTTCCTTAGGCGCGGCTTCGCGGCACCGTTTGATTTGGCGTCGGCCGGCTTCGGTTTGGATTTACCCTCTGTCATCAGGCCGACAACGGCCTAAAAATCAGAAAGTTTCACGATATCCGCCGCTTCGCCCCTCCCCGCTCTGGTTTCGGCGCGCCTCAGCCGGCAAAACCCCGCCGCGCGGCGGCCATGCCCTCCCACATCAGCTTGATCCCGAGCGCGCCGACGACGGCGCCGGCGGCGCGGTCGATCCAGTGCTTGGTGCTGAGATAGGCCGAGCGCGGCCGGCTGGAGGAGAAGGCGAAGGCGACGACGGCGTACCAGACGAATTCGTTCAGGAAGAGCAGCGGCGGCAGGACGAAGAGCATCCAGAGCGGCGGCGAGGACGGCAGCATGGCCGCGAACATCGAGGCGTAGAAGATCGCGGTCTTGGGGTTGGCGAGCTGCACCAGAAGCGCGCGGCGAAGCGCCCGCCAGAACGAACCGGCGCGCGCCGTGGCATCGCTGGCGATCTCGATCGGCTCATGGGCGCCGCGCCAGATCTTGATGCCGATCCACAACAGGTAGGCGCCGCCGGCAACGCGCAGGACAATGTCCAGCCAGGCGACCTGGACGAGCAGCGCGGTCAGGCCCGCCACCGCGATGGTGGCGAAGATGAAGCCGCCAATGCCCATGCCGATCGCCGCCGCCAGACCGTCCGTGCGCTCGCCGGCCACCGCGATGCGCGAGACGACGACGAAGCTCGGCCCGGGGCTCATCGCGCCGAGCAGGAAGACGCCAAGGATGGACAGGATGGTTGCGATCTCGGACAAGGTTCTCCCCCCCAGGTCGGTGCAGGTTCCAACGCGATAGAAATGCACGCGCCGCGCGATTTGTCACCACCCTCGTCGCTACCCTGGCGGGCGATCGGCGATCGCAGGCGTGCCTAGATGGCGTCTGGTCGGGCCGAAGCCGCGCCCTATCTCTCCCCAAGCCCGCCCTGCCACCGGGCGAATGACCGCCGCCGCGGAACTACTCGAGGGAGACGCCCTGTTCGGCGATTGGCGGCGCCTGGCGGAAATGCCTCAGCATCCGGGGAGACCTCAGATGGAAGATGCCGTGGAACGTGACCCTCACCGACCCGAGTTGCTCAAAGATCGGGGACTGGCCGTCCCGCGCCGACGACGCACCCTTCACAGCCATCTCCCGCCGTCCCGCCGCGCATGATCCACGCCAGTGCTTCCGCTGCCTAGACACAGGCGGGGCCGCTCGCCACTCTGGATAGCCTTCATCGCAACGCTCTGCGGCTGCGCGGGAGGGGTGCTCGACCCGCAGGGTCCGATCGGCGCCGGCAACCGCACGATCCTGCTCAACTCGCTGGCAGTCATGCTGGTCATCGTCATTCCGACGCTGGTGGCGCTGCTTCTGTTCGCCTGGATGTTCCGCGCCTCCAACCGCAGCGCCCGCTACGATCCCGAATTCACCTATTCGGGCCGCATCGAGCTGATCGTCTGGTCGATCCCGACGCTCACCATCCTCTTCCTCGGCGGGCTGATCTATTACGGGTCCTACCATCTCGACCCGCGCCGACCGATCGCCTCCAGCCAGCCGCCGCTCGACATCCAGGTGGTGGCGCTCGACTGGAAGTGGCTGTTCCTCTACCCGGACCAGGGCGTCGGAACGGTCAACCAGCTGGTCATCCCGGCCGGCGTGCCGGTGCGCTTCAAGCTGACCTCGGCCAGCGTGATGAACACCTTCTTCGTGCCGCAGCTCGGCAGCATGGTCTATGTGATGAACGGCATGCAGACCGAGCTCAACCTGCAGGCCGACCGCGAGGGCGAGTATCTCGGCCTGTCGGCGCATTTCAGCGGAGACGGCTTTTCCGACATGAATTTCCGCCTGCGGGCGGTCTCGGCCGACGCGTTCACCCGCTGGATCTCTTCCTTGCATGGCGGCGGCGGTGTGCTCAACGCCAACGCCTATCGCGATCTTTCGCGGCAGAGCACCAACGCGCCGCCAGGCTCCTTCGGCCATGTGCAGCCCGGCCTGTTCGACGCGATCGTGCGCCAGACTTTGCCACCGGGACCGGGACCTGCCGAAACCGCCGGCGGCGAGCCGCAGGTGAGCCCGAAATCCGAGTTCAAGGCGAAGACGCCGTCCCCGGCTCAACAGCCGCCGCCGAAAGTGGGAGGATGACGATGCTGGGCAAGCTCGACTGGTCGGCCATTCCCTTCGATCAGCCCATCCCGCTGGGCGCTGCCCTCATCGTCTTCCTGGCGGCCGTCGCGGTGCTGATCTGGGTCACGGTGAAAGGATACTGGCCCTATCTCTGGCACGAGTGGATAACCTCGGTCGACCACAAGCGCATCGGCGTCATGTATATCGTGCTGGCGGCGCTGATGCTTTTTCGCGGCTTCGTCGACGCCGTCATGATGCGCACCCAGCAGGTGCTCGCCATCCACGGGCCGGGCTACCTGCCGCCTGAGCACTACGACCAGGTCTTTTCGGCCCACGGCACGATCATGATCTTCTTCGCCGCGATGCCCTTCGTCATCGGGCTGATGAATTTCGCCGTGCCGCTGCAGCTCGGCATCCGCGACGTCGCCTTCCCGACGCTGAATTCGGTGAGTTTCTGGCTGACGGCGACCGGGGCGCTGCTCGTCAACATCTCGCTCGTCGTCGGCGAGTTCGCGCGCACCGGCTGGCTGCCCTACGCGCCGCTGTCGGAGACGACCTACTCGCCGGGCGTCGGCGTCGACTATTATCTCTGGTCGATCCAGATCTCCGGCGTCGGCACGCTGCTCACCGGCGTCAACCTGGCGACGACCATCCTCAAGATGCGCGCGCCCGGCATGGGCTATCTGCACATGCCGATGTTCTGCTGGACCTCGCTCGCCTCCAACCTGCTGATCGTCGCGGCCTTCCCGATCCTCACCGCGACGCTCGCGATGCTGACGCTCGACCGTTATCTCGGGTTCCACTTCTTCACCAACGAAGCCGGCGGCAACCAGATGATGTTCATGAACCTCATCTGGGCCTGGGGCCATCCGGAGGTCTACATCCTGGTGCTGCCCGCCTTCGGCATCTATTCCGAGATCTTCTCGACCTTCTCGTCGAAGCCGCTGTTCGGCTACCGCTCGATGGTCGCGGCGACGCTGTTCATCTGCATCGTTTCGTTCATGGTCTGGCTGCACCACTTCTTCACCATGGGCGCCGGCGCCGACGTCAATGCCGCCTTCGGCATCGCCACCTCGGTCATCGCCGTCGGCACCGGGGTCAAGATCTACAACTGGCTCTTCACCATGTATGGCGGGCGCGTGCGCTTCGACACGCCGATGCTGTGGTCACTGGCCTTCGTCACCACCTTCATCATCGGCGGCATGACCGGCGTGCTGCTTGCCGTTCCGCCGGCCGACTTCATGCTGCACAATTCGCTCTTCCTCGTGGCGCACTTCCACAACGTCATCATCTCGGGCGTTCTATTCGCCGGCTTTGCCGGCTTCACCTACTGGTTCCCCAAAGCCTTCGGCTTCCGCCTGCATGAAGGCTGGGGCAAGGCCGCGTTCTGGTTCACGCTTGCCGGCTACGTGCTGGTCTTCGTGCCGCTCTACATCGTCGGCCTGCTCGGCATGACGCGCCGCCTCCAGCATATCGACATGGACTTGTGGACGCCATGGCTGATCGTGGCCGCGATCGGCATCGCGGTGATGATCGTCGGCGCCGCGTGCCAGGTCGCGCAGCTCATCGTCTCGATCAGGCATCGCGACGAATTGCGCGACGAGACAGGCGACCCCTGGGACGGCCGCACGCTGGAATGGTCGACATCCTCGCCGCCGCCGTTCTTCAACTATGCGCGGCTGCCTTATGTCGAGAACGAGGAGCCCTACTGGACCCTCAAGCAGCGTGCGCTGGACGGGCAAGCCCCGGCCGAAGACGAAGCCTACGAGCCGGTCGAGATGCCGCGCAACAGCCCGACCGGTTTCGTCGCCGCCTTCTTCGCCACGCTGATCGGCTTCGCACTGATCTGGCATATCTGGTGGCTCGCGATCGTCGGTTTCCTCGGCGCCTACGCCACCTTCGTCGTCTTCGCCTGGCGCGAGCATGGCGACTACGAGATCCCGGCCGACGAGGTCGAGCGCATCGACCGCGACGGCAAGGCCGCGCAGCTTGCCTGGATCAGCAGACGGGAGCGCGTGGCATGAGCGACATCACCGCGGGCAGCGCAATACGCGAACCATACCGGCACGGACAGTCCGGCGCGCACGGCCACGGCCTGTTCCCGGCGACAGGCCACGGCAAGGGCGGCCCGGCCTCGAAATTCGTCACGGTCGCCTACGGCTTCTGGATCTTCCTGCTGTCCGACATCATCATGTTCTCGGCCTTCTTCGCGTCCTTCGCCGTGCTGTCCCAGGCGACGGCCGGCGGGCCGACCGGCAAGGAGCTGTTCGAGCTCAATCGCATCGCGGCGCAGACCGGGCTTCTGCTCACCTCGAGCTTCACCGGCGGCCTGGCGACGCTCGCGACCCACCGCCGGTCGATCGCCGCCACTCAGTTCTGGCTGCTCGTCACCGGCCTGCTGGGCGCCGCTTTCCTGTTCCTCGAGGTGCAGGAGTTCGCGACCATGGCGCACGAGAATGCGGGGCCCTCGCGCAGCGCCTTCCTCTCCGCTTTCTTCGCCCTCGTCGGCTGTCACGGCACCCATGTCGGGCTCGGCCTGCTCTGGCTCGGCACCATGATGGCGCAGCTCTGGGTGAAGGGTTTTCGGCCGGATTTGTTGCGGCGGCTGCACTGCTTCGCCCTGTTCTGGCACGCGCTCGACATCATCTGGATCGCCATCTTCACCCTGGTCTATCTCCTGGGAGCATCGCCATGAGCGACATCGAAAGCCGGATCGAAGAGGACCTCGACCGCCGCGATACGGCGCCGGGCGAAGAGAGCACTACCGAGCACGAGCTGGCGGGAGGGCTGTCGGGCTATCTGCTCGGCTTCAGCCTGGCGATCCTGTTGACCATCGCCTCATTCCTCGCCGCGCAAACCAACCTGATCTACCAGCCGGCGGTGATCTCCGCGCTGGTGGTGCTGGCCATCGCGCAGATGGGCGTGCATCTCGTCTTCTTCCTGCACATCACCACGGGGCCCGACAACACCAACAACGTGCTGGCGCTCGCGTTCGGCGTGCTGATCGTCGCGCTCGTCGTGATCGGCTCGGTCTGGATCATGGCCCATCTCAACCTCAACATGGCTCCGATGAGCGCCCACCAGGCCGAGATGATGCCTTAGCGGAAGCGCGTCGCATCCGGGCCATGCTGACTGGTCCAAGGTCGGCCTCCAAGGTCGCCATCCATGGGTTCATAGGCGGATGGCCGCATCGCCAATCCAAACTCCTGCTCCAGGCCTTGACGAAAATCGGCGCGCCTGTTTGAGACTCCAGGGCAAATGGGGCAACTGCTCCATGGGGAGATGAGCCGGCGGTGGGCAAGCTGTGAAGCGCTTTTTTCGATTGCTGGCCGCTGCGATCATGGCGTTGGGCGTGGCCGGGTGCACCAGCGTTTCCTATTATGCGCAGTCGCTTGAGGGCCATGTTGAGATCATGGCGGCGCGCAGAAATGTCGGGAAGCTGATCCGCGATCCTTCCACGCCCGAGGCATTGCGCGCCAAGCTGACGTCGGCGAGCGCCATACGGCGCTTTGCCACGGAGGAGTTGGCGCTGCCCGATAACAGCAGCTACCGCAGCTATGTCGACGTCGGCCGGGATAACGTGACCTTTGCCGTTTTTGCCGCGCCGCAATTCTCGCTTACGCCGATTACATGGTGCTTTCCGGTCTTCGGCTGCGTTCCGTACCGGGGCTACTTTTCCCGCAAATCCGCGGCCGAAAGTGCTGTCGGACTGCAGCGACAGGGGCTGGACGTTTATGTCTCAGGCGTCACCGCATATTCCACACTGGGCTGGTTCAGCGACCCATTGCTCAGCACCATGCTTCGTCAGGACGACACCTATCTCGCAAGCCTTGTTTTCCACGAGCTGGCGCATCAGAAAATCTATGTGAATAACGACTCCGCGTTCAACGAGGCTTTCGCGGTTGCCGTCGAAACCACCGGCGTCAGGAAATGGCTCCACGCCACCGGCAATCGCGCCGGATTGCGCCGCTATGAAGCCGATCGGAGGCGCAGGGCCGATTTTCTCGGGCTGATATCGAGAACGCGGGACGAGTTGAGGCAGGTCTATGGAAGCCCCCGTAGCCCGGAGCAGATGGCGGCCGCCAAAGCAGCGGCAATCGACAGGCTGCGGATGCGCTACCGGCAGATGCGCGACAAGCGATGGGCCGGATACCGGGGATACGACGCCTGGTTCGATAGCCCGATCAACAACGCAAAGCTCGCCGCGACTGCCGTCTACGGCGAACAGGTTCCGGCGTTTCTTCGCCTGTTCGACTTCTGCTCCGGCGACTATCCGAGGTTCTATGCATCCGTTCGGCGCATCGCGGCCTTGCCTGCATCTTCCCGCGCCCAGGCGCTGAAGACCGCGGCGGCGTGCGATTCACTTTGACAAGCAAGGCAGCCGATCGACGCAAGCTCGGCCGATGCAGGCTTGGGCCGCCACGCGAGCGCAATCGCATAGGGCGCTCCCCCTCTCCGTCTCGGCTTCGCCGAGCCACTTCTCCCCCATTTTGTGGGGCGAGGAACCAAGGCTTGCGAAGATCGCGGACTTCGGCGATTAGCGCTTCCTCGCCCCGCCGAAGGTGGGGGAGAGGTGGCTCGGCGCGCAGCGCCGAGCCGGAGCGGGGGCAGCGCCGCCATATGCGATTGCCCTTGGGCCGCCACAGAGGCCGCGCCAAGGCCCGAAAAACAAACGCCCCTTACGGACGCAAATAGCTCTTGTCCGGCGCCCAGTCGGCGGCTTTGCCCTACGGACTCGAAAACTTGACGGTCACGCCGCGCTGCCGAAAATAGGCCTGCATCAACTTGCGGCCCGAACGGTTGTTGTGCGCCAACCTGGTCGGATCGAACACCGCCTCTTTTATCCCTTCTCGTGCCAGCGCCGCCTTAAGCGCCGCGATATGTGCGTCGATGTCGGCATTGTCGGCACGGAGCGAGGCATAGATATTTTCGGTCGCTTGGGCCACGGTGGGTTCGCTCACGGGTGTCGTCCTTTGATTGGTGGAGCGGCGGCTTAACACAGATTCGCGGCTCCGCCGATATGGATGAGGCCATCAGCGCACAGCGCCTGGATCCGCAAAAGCAAGGCCCCTTTCGGGGCCTCGCTACATCACCTCGGTGCTTTCGCAACCTGCCCTATTTCCCCATCAGCTGCTTGGCGTTCTCCGCCGTGATCGCGGTGGTGTCCACCGTCACCGTCGGCTCCACCGAGCTCGCGCAGTCGAGCAGGATCTTCTTCGCCATATCGATCGCTTCCTTGGCGCCCGTCGGATAGGTGAAGGTCGCCGCCCAGTCGCCCTTGGCAACCGCCTCGATGCCGCCGGCCGGACCTGGCAGGCCGTCGGTGCCGATGATCTTGACCTCCTTGCCGGCACCCTTGGCAGCCAGCAGCGCACCCGCCGCCATCATGTCGTTCGAGGCATAGAGCACCTTGATGTCGGGATGCGCCTGCAGCATGGCGGAAAAGGCGGTCTGGGCTTTATCCGGAACCCAGTCGGCGGCCTGCTCGGCGACGATCTGGATCTTCGGGTTCGCCTTCACGCCGTCCTTGAATCCGTTCAGGCGCTCCACCGCCGGGGTCGAGCTCGGCAGGCCTTCCAGCACCGCAGCCTCGCCGCCATCGGGCAGAAGCTTCGATGCCGTGAACTTGCCGGCTTCCTGGGCGATCTTGAAATTGTCGCCGCCGATGAAGGCCGTGTAGTCCTTGCCGGGGTCGCCCACCGTCTTGCGGTCGAGCTCGATCACCGGGATGCCGGCATCCATGGCGCGCTTCACGGCGGGCGTCAGCGGCGCCGCCTCGAAGGGCGAGATCAGCAGAAGGTCGACCTTCTGGGTGATGAAGTTGTCGACCTGCGAGGTCTGCGTGTTGACGTTGCCGGCGCCGTCGGCGATCTGCAGCGTGAAGCCCGGCACTTCCTTGGCCGCCGCCGTCAACTCGTCATTGACGTGCTGGCGATAGGGCTCGGCGTTGTTGGCCTGCGAAAAGCCGATGACGAACTGGCCGTCCTTGGCACAGGCCTTCACCATCGGGTCCGCCGCCTGCGCGGCGCCTGCAATGCACAGGCCGGCGCCCGCCAGAAGCACGGCTTTGAGCGCGCTGCTTAATCCTCTCTGCGTGGTTCTCATACTCAGTCTCCTCCTCGTCCGGCTCGGGGTGCCAGACCTTTGGTTGCTCTTTCGGGATGCCGCCGCCGACCTCCTATCGTCCCAAACCCTCGCGGCGGCGAACGAGGGATTGAAGCACTGCCGCCAGGACGATGATCGCGGCGGTCGCGAGCAGCTGCATGGCGGGGGTGATGTTGTTGAGCTGAAGGATGTTGGCCAGCGCACCCAGCATGATGGTGCCGGCAACGGTGCCGACCATCGAGCCCGCGCCGCCGAACAGGCTGGTGCCACCGATGACGACGGCGGCGATAGCGGTCAGCTCATAGCCCATGCCGTCATTGGCGCTGCCGAAGTTGAACTGGCCGGCATGCACGATGCCGGCAAGTGCGGAGGCAAAGCCGGTGATGGCGTAGACCGAAATCTTCACCATCGACACCGGCACGCCGGAAATGCGCGCGGCGCGCTCGTTGCCGCCGACTGCATAGACGTAGCGGCCGAAGCGGGTGGTGTTGAGCACCACCGTGGCGATCGCCGCAAAGATGATGAAGACGATGGTCGCCACCGGCACGGTATTGTCGAACAGGCGCTCGCCAAGCACCGCGAACACCGGCGGCGCCAGGCCCGGCCCGTCGCCGTAGGAGATGTTGATGTACTGGTTGCCGGAAACGACCAGCGCGAGCCCGCGCGCCGCCTGCAGGCCGGCGAGCGTCACGATGAAGGGCTCGAGCCGGAAGCGCGTGGAAATCGTGCCCTGGACAATGCCGAAGACGGTGCCCATGACGAGCACCGCCAGGATGGTGGCGATGAGCCCGAAACCGCCGGAGATCATCATCGTGGCGGTGACGACGGCGGAGAGGCCAAGCACCGCGCCCACCGACAGGTCGATGCCGGCGGTGATGATGACGAAGGTCATGCCGATGGCGATGATGCCGGTCTCCGAGACGGCGCGCACGATGTTGGCGATGTTATCCGGGTCGAGGAACAGGATCTCGCCGTGGCGCCGGGGCGAGAAGATGACGCCGCCGATCGCCACCAGCACCAGGCCGATCAGGCTCTGGAAGCGCACGATGATGGCCAGCGGATCGACCCGGTGCTTGGCCGTCGTGGGCGCTGCGCTCACCGCCACCGATATCTTCTGGTCCGACATCAGGCCTCCCTGCCATTTGCCGCGGCAAGCACGGTGTGCTCGTCTACGCCGCCGATGAATTCCGCCACATTGCGCCCCTGGCGCAGCACCACGATCCGGTCGCAAAGCCCGATCAGCTCAGGCATCTCGCTGGAGGCGACCAGAATGCCCAGCCCCTGCGCCGCAAGCGCCCTGAGGCGCGCGTAAATCTCGCCCTTGGCGCCGACATCGACGCCGCGCGTCGGCTCGTCGAGCAGCAGCAGCCGCGGATTGCCGAGGATTTCCTTGGCCAGCACCACCTTTTGCTGGTTGCCGCCCGACAGCGCGCCGACGGCGATGTCCGGATTCTTCGGGCGGATGTCGAACTGGCCGAAGGACTGCCGCACGGCCTCGGCCTGGCGGCGCGGCGACATCAGGCCGGCCGGCGAGATGCGGCGGATCACCGACATCACCAGATTGAGGCCGACCGCCATCCTCAGCATCAGGCCGCTGCCGCGGCGGTCGTCGGTGACGAAGGCGATGCCCGCCTTGCGCGCCGCGTGGATGGATTCGAGCTTCACCGGCCGGCCGTCGACCGCGACCTCGCCCTGCCAGCGGCCGGCAAGGCCGGTGCCGTAGAGCGCGGAAAGCAGCTCCGTGCGGCCAGCGCCCATGATGCCGGCCAAGCCGACGATCTCGCCTTCCCTGACCTCGAGCGAGATGTCGTCCGGCGGCTGCCAGCCGGCGCTTTCGCGGGCGAGCCTGAAGCTGGCGTTCTTCAAGCTGAGCAGCGTCTTGCCGGCGCTCTTGGCGCGTTCGGGATAAAGCTCGTCCAGCGGCCGCCCGACCAGGAGGCGGACAAGCTCGGCCTGCGGCGCGTGCGGCTCGGTGATGCCGGCGACGCGGCCGTCGCGCATCACCGTCACGCGGTCGGCGATATCGGGCACTTCCTCCAGCCGGTGCGAGATGTAGACGATGCCGACGCCGGTCGCGGCAAGCTTCCTCATGATGGCGAAGAGCCGCTCGACCTCGCTGACGGTGAGCGCCGCTGTCGGCTCGTCCATGATCAGCACGCGCGAGGCATAGGACAGCGCCTTGACGATCGCCACCACCTGGCGCTGGCCGATCGAGAGGTCGGCGACGAGGCGTGCTGGATCGATGGCAAGCTCGATCGCCTCCAGCCGCTGCCTGGCCTCGCGTCGCATCGCCGGCACGTCGAGCATGCCGCCCGGCCGCATCAGCTCGCGGCCGAGGAAGAGGTTCGCCGCGACGTCGAGCGAGGGCACGAGGTCGAGCTCCTGGAAGATGGTGGCGATGCCGGCCGCTTGCGCCTCGCGCGGATTGTTGAAATGCACCTGCTTGCCGTCGATGCGGATCTCGCCCTCGTCCGGCGTGTAGACACCCGACAGGAGGTTCATCAGCGTCGACTTGCCGGCGCCGTTTTCGCCGAGCAGGGCGTGGATCTCGCCGGCCTTCAGGTCGAAATCGACGCCGCGCAGCGCCTGAACGCCGCCGAAGCGCTTTACAGCGCCGGTCACGGAAAGCAGCGGCGCGCTCATGCCGGCCTCGCCTCCGCCGGCCTCGCGCAGGATTGGCGCGCCTGGAGCCTCGCCTGCAGCCGTACGGCCCGCGGCGCCGCGTCGCTGGAGGCGATGCGCTCGCTGAGCAGCGCCGCCGCCTGGCGGCCGATCTCGGTGCAAGGCTGCTCGACGAGCGTCAGCTTGGGCTCGAAACAGTCGGCCCATTCGAAATCGTCGAATCCGACCAGCGAGAGGTCGCGCGGGATCGAAAGACCCTTCTCGCGTATGGCACGGACTGCCCCGATCGTCGTCATGTTGTTGCCGGTGACCAATGCGGTGGGCGGCGCCGCTAGCGACAGGATCGCATGTGTCGATGCCGCGGCGCTCGCAGTGTCGACATTCTCCGGCGAGACATAGTGCGGCAGGCACTCAAGTCCATTGGCGGCAAGAGAGGCGTGGAAGGCGTCGACGCGCTCGCGGGTGGTGGCAAGGCCCGGCTGGCCGGCGATGTAGCCGATGCGCCTGTGGCCGAAGGAAGCCACGTGGTCGATCAGCGCCCGCATCGCCGTCTCGTTCTCGACGCCGATCTGGTCGAAGCGGTCGTCGGCGAAGCGGTCGATCAAGACGCAGGGCAGCTTCTTCTCGGCGAGATAGGCGATCGCGCGCTCAGGCGAGCCGGAAGGCGCCAGGATGACGCCATCGACGCGGCGCTGGTGGAAGGCGCGGACCACCTGGAGCTCGCGGTCCGGGTCTTCCTGCGTATCCGACAGGAACACCATCAGGCCGAGGCGCGCGCATTCGGCTTCGACGGCACAAATGATGTCGGTGAAGTAGGGGTTGGAGATCGCCGAGATGGCGAGGCCGACGCTGTTGGTCGAGGCCACTTTCAGCGACCGCGCCAATTCGTTGGGCTGGTAGCCCATGGCCGCGATGGCGTCGTTGATGAGCTGCGCCTTCTCCGGCGAGACGAAGCGCGTACGGTTGACCACATGCGAGACGGTCGAAACCGATACGCCGGCGCGGCGCGCGACTTCAGCCATTGTCGGCATGGCGGCCCGAACGGAGTGCCCGCAAGCGCCCCTCCCTCAGATTGCGTTTCCCGTCCGCTCTGCGGCGGATCTGGCGAGACCATAGAGCTGTCGAAACGTTTGCGCAATCGATTCGATAACGACTCGTGGAAAATCTTTTGGAGCAGCAAAGGGAAGCCGCTTCGGGTGATGTTGCTTCAATTGTCGATGCCGGCGCCGCATCGCGGAAAAGAGCGCAGACATCGCCGGCCAGCAGGCGGGTCGGGGTAGCGCGAACGCCAAAGATGAAGATGAGGCGGTCTAACTGCGATCGATCGCCTGCCTAGGAATTGATGTCCGAAGTGTCGGCTACGCCGTGAAAGCCAGCCAGGCCGTGCCGGCAAGAAGCGTCAGCAAGGTCAGCGGCAGGCCGACCTTGAAGAAGGCCGAGAACGACAGCTCCTTGCCCGCCGCCCTCGCCTGTTCGGCGACGATGAGGTTGGCGACCGAGCCAAGCAGCGTGAAATTGCCGGCGAGCGTCGAGCTCATCGCCACGACCAGCCATGCGCGCTCGGGGTTTTCCAGGCCCGGGATGAAGGGTCTCAGCGCAAGCACAGCCGGCACGTTGCTCATGATGTTGGAAAGCACGGCGGTGAAGCCGGAGAGCCGCCAGACGTCGTCGAGGCCGATAGCCTTTGCCCAGGCGATCATGTCGGGGGTGAGCAACGTGCGCTCGGCGCCGGCGACAACCACGAACAGGCCGGCGAACATGAAGAGCAGCGGGCCGTCGATCTCGCGATAAATACGGTGCGGCTTGATCGCCCGGGTCACCAGCAGGAAGGCGCCCGCGATCAGCGCCGCCTTGGCGACGGGCACGCCGGCGAAGAAGGCGATGGCCAGCACAACGCAGACGATGGTCGCCTTCAGCACCTGCCCCGGCAGCATGCGGCCGCGATAAACCTCCGGGCTGAGTTCCGCGGGGCGCGCGAATTCGGCACGGTAGACGATGCGGATGATGGCGATGACGGCGACAAGGCCGAAGAGCGCCACCGGCGCGAGCGCTGCCGTGAAGGCGGGATAGGAAATGCCGGACAGCGCGCCGATCACCATGTTCTGCGGGTTGCCGGTGATGGTGGCGACGCTGCCGCAGTTGGAGGCCGTGCAGGTGGCGATGAGATAGGGCACCGGGTTGCGCCGGATGACACGGGTGACGTGGACGACGATCGGCGCCATCACCAGGCAGATCGCGTCGTTGACCAGGAAGGCCGAGAGCACGCCGGTCAGAAGCGTCACCATGACGAGCAGCATGAAGGGTGCGTGCGCATGCTCGATGGCGAAGCCGCCGAGCGCCCGGAAGGCACCGGACACTTTCAGGTGCGCCACCACGATCATCATGCCGAGCAGCAGCGTGATGGTGTCGAAATTGATGGCGCGGTAGGCGTCCTCCATTCCGATCGCGCCGATGGCGATCATGGCCGCGCCCCCAAGCAGCGCGATGCCGGCCCGGTCGAGCCTGAAGCCCGGAATGCGGCCGACGGCGACACCGGCATAGGTGGCTACCAGGATGAGAAGCGCGCCCGCGCCGGTCCATGTCATTGCCGGAAGATCCCGTTGCCTGCCCTTGCCCGGCGGAATCTGCTCGGGCGGTCCTTGCCGGACCACCTTTAGCGAGGGCGGCGCAAAGGGGAAGCGTCGACCGATGAAACTTTCGTCATCTGTCCGGGGCTTTGATATACGGATAGCTAATTAACATTTCCCGAAAAACCGGGCCGACTGTCCAGTCGTTGGGGGCTAAACGGATGGACACGGTTGTTGATGGGGAGCATCGCGCCCGCCGGTCTCGGCGGCCTCCCACGGCGCCCCGCGAGCTACCGCAACGCGAACCTGCTTCCTCGCATGGCTGGCAAGGCTTTCGTCATTACGTTTGACATAGCCAGATACAGGCGTGTTGCGGACATAGCCGCTTATGGTCCTGTGCCTTGTTCTTGCCGCGCTTACGCGCGCGCCCCTTGATCCGGAACCATTCCTGCGTCCGCAACGTTGGGGCGAGCCCACTTGGGAGATGAGGAGACAGGCAAATGGGTGCATCGATCCTTATCGGCATCCTGATCACCTTCCTGGTGGTGATCCTGGTGCTTTATCTCATCCAGCGCCTGCCGCTCGACGGCCGCACAAGGCAGATCGCCCAGATCGTCGTCATCGTTATCGGCATTGTCTCGCTGCTCAGATATCTTGCGGTTTTCTAACCGCGATCCATATTCGTCGCCGGAAAGTCGATGGCTAGAAACCGGTGCCCCCATGAAAATTGTGTCGATCGCCCTTGTTGCCGGTGCGATATTGTGGAGCGCGAACGCCACCGCTGCCCGGCCCGACACGCGCGCCATGACCTGCGCCGAGACGCAGGCGCTGATCCAGAGCCGGCATGCCGCGGTGCTGACGACCGGGCCCAACACCTATGATCGTTTCGTGCGCCAGTACGGCAATGAGTGCGACTGGCCGGAAGTGCCGATGTCGATTTCCGTCCCGACCCGGGACGGCCATTGCCACGTCTACCGCTGCGAGGAGCCGGTTCTCGACTTCCCGGATTGAGAATCGCTTCGCCTTTTCCGGGCTAGGTGGGAACCATCACGGCTTGGCACGAATTGTAGCCCGACAAGCGGCCCGGGTGATGCCGGCACTTCCGGAAACAGGGTCGTATCGCGCAGGGCTGTGACGTGGGACAAGGAGGAAGGCCATGTCCAACGATATCGTGCGCAGCGGCAGCTGCCTGTGCGGCGGCGTCCAGTTCCGGGTGACGGGCGAGCCGCTCAGGGTCGGCCTTTGCCATTGCAAGGACTGCCGCAAAACCAGCGGGTCGGCCTACCAGACCTTTGCCATCTGGCCGCGCCAGGCGTTCGAATGCACGGGAATTACCAGCACCTATGGCGGGCGCAGCTTCTGCCCGACCTGCGGCAGCCGCCTGCCGTCGGTCGGCGAGGACGAGGTCGAGGTGATGATCGGCTGCCTGGATATCGCGCCGACAGAAGGGCTGGAGCCAAGCTACGAACTGTGGATCAGCCGACGCGAGCACTGGTTGCATCCTCTGCCCGAGGCACGCCAGTTCGAGCATGACAGGACCGCCGGCGAATCGGCGGCCGATGCCGCCGAACCGGAAAATGGACGGGAGCCGCACCGGAAATCGGCCTAGGTCCTGACGCCCGGCAAGGCCTAAGTCCCAGCCGAACGAAGCTTCGGTCCCCAACGGGCCGGCAACACGCCAGGAAGACGCCGGCCGCAGAGCGCCGAGCGCCTTCTTCCTTTGGAATTCGCGCATTTTCAACCACAGGTCGGTTTGCCGCCGCGGCAACGGCCGTTAGCATCCCCGGCGCGGCATACCTTTGGAGGCCGCTCTGGCCGGCGCGGCTCAGGCAACAAACGCATTGCCGCGCCGGCCTTGCAAGACCGGCAAAATGTCCACAACTGGCTGAGTTCTCCAGGCGAATACAACTTTCGCGGTTGGTTCGAAGCCATGAGCTTTTGCTTATCGTAGCGGAATACAAGCCTCGGTTGCGGCCGCGACGAGAAAATCGTTTAGCCAGAGAAGTTTTTTCTTCTTTCGTATTTTTCTGGTTGTGGAAACTACTTCCTGAGTTCTGCCAAAGCAGCAACCTTAAGATTTCCGGAATTGTACAAAAGACCACCTTTGCTTCTTTGCTGTTTTGCGACATAGTATCGTCGAATCTTGAAACCGAACGGGGCGGTTTTCATGACGTGGGCGCCTGAACGCGGCCGCAACCTGCATATGCGGTACCCACCGATCGACGGGTTCTGGACTTGGGATATCAAGCGCGACCGCGTCTATGGCGACGCCAACCTGTCAGCCTATTTCGACCTGACGCTCGAGGAATTCTCGCACGGCGCGCCGCTGGAACGGTGGATGCAAAGCATAGAGGTGGAAGACCAGTCGAGGGTCCGACTGGCGATCCGCAAGGCGATCGAGCGCCGGTCTGGCTTCCGCGAGGTCTACAAGGTCCGCTCGCAGAAGATGGGGCTGCGCAAGATCCTGGCCGTCGGCCGATGCTATGTCGATGGCACAGGCGAGGCGGCGCTCTATCCCGGCTGGTTCGTCGACCTGACGCAGGATGCCGGGAGCGAGGAAAGCTCGCTGCGCGAAATCCACGACCATGTCGAACAGGCCAAGGAGATCGCGCAGTCGATCGGGCACGACATGCTCTCCTACCTCCTGGACAACATACAGGAAGAGGTCCAGCAGAGGCTTGGCGAGAAATCGAGGAGGCGCAAATCGTCCTGAGGCGGCCTTCCTCGGTTTCCTTGCCAGTTTCTGGGCTAGCTTCTGGGCGGGAGCTTGCCGCGCCTGCCGATTTCGGCCGTCACCATCCGCGCAAAATGCGACTGGGGGGATCGGCGCTCGATGAGCCTGGCTCTCTCGAGCGCGGCGTCGCCGTAGAATTCGATCAGCACACTGGCCGCCTTGGCGGCGTCGGCCTTCAGCCTGCCGACATCGGCCTGTCCGCCCCCGCCCGCCGGCTCGCTCCTGGCAATGACGTCAAGCATGGCTTGCAACTTGTCGGGAGTGCTGCCCTCGTCTTCGTGCATGGTCGCGGTCCGATTGGGGCCGCAAAAATATCGACATTCCCGCATGATGTCCAACGGCTTCGTCGATCGGGCGCAGGCATAAGCAGGGATAAAGCCTCGCTGTTAATCAGACCACAAGCTTCGTACAAGTATAGTGAGCCAAACTTCCCATGCAGATATCGGGGGCACCGATGGATCAGCCAAGCAAAATGGAAAACCTGCAGTTTGCGCAGGGGATCTTGCGGGAGCTTCGCCAGAAGGCCGAGGCCGACGGCGAAAAGCTTCTGACCTATCTCATCGACATGGCCTATCTCGAGGCCAGCGACCGCATCCGCGCCCATTGGATCGGCAGCCACGAGAACGAGAATCGCCGAGCCAAGGGCTAAGGCCGCTTGCCGGCAATCCCCTAGCGCCGAAAATGAAAAAAGCCCGCCATGCCGGAAGGCATGGCGGGCGAAATCTTGGCCAAGGGCTGCAGCGAGCAGCCGCTGATCTTTACGACGCAGCCGCCTTTTCGCGGACCGGAAGCTTCCAGCCCGGCCGGACGAAATGGCAGGTGTAGCCGTTGGGGTAGCGCTCGAGATAATCCTGATGCTCGGGCTCGGCCTCCCAGAAGGGACCGGCCGGAGCGAGCTCGGTGACGACCTTGCCGGGCCACAGGCCCGAGGCGTCGACATCGGCGATGGTGTCCTCGGCCACCCGCTTCTGCTCGTCGCTGGTGTAGAAGATCGCCGAGCGGTAGCTCGTGCCGACATCGTTGCCCTGACGGTTCCTGGTCGTCGGGTCGTGGATCTGGAAGAAGAATTCGAGCAGCGTGCGGAAACTGGTCCTGGCCGGATCGAAGACGATCTCGATCGCCTCGGCGTGGGTGCCGTGATTGCGGTAGGTTGCGTTCGGCACGTCGCCGCCGCTGTAGCCGACTCGGGTGGAGATCACGCCGGGGAAGCGGCGGATCAGATCCTGCATGCCCCAGAAGCAGCCGCCGGCAAGGACCGCACGTTCGGAAGAAGCCATGTCAAACCTCCTTTGGATTTCCCCATAGGTGGGCATTCTCACGCGCTTCTTCCAGCGGCTCAAGTTCTGACCCAAAACGGCGGCCAGCCGCTGGCGGTACCTCAAAGTCGAAGGCCCGCCGACTCATCGGCGAGCCTTCCCGTGTTCAACGGTTCAGCGCTCCCGGCCGCGGCCGCCACGATCGTGGTCATGGCCCTCGCCTCCGAGGCAGGTGCCGTCGCCGACGCCTCAGCAGCGGCCGGCCAAGCGGTTGGGGTAAGCGGTTGGGGTAAGACAGCCGAGCGATGCTCGCCGGCACCGGCGAGCATCGGTGTCCCAGCCTCACTTGGGGCCTTTATCGCCTCTGCCGTTGTTGCCCCTGCCGTGGTTGCCTTGGCCGTGGCTTTCGCCACCCAGGCAGTTGGCATCGCCGACGCCGCAACAGCGGCCGGCCCAGAGCTTGTTGATCGGCGTGTTGTCGCATTCATAGATCCGCTGGGCCATTGCGGAGCCGCCCAGGGTCGACACGGCCACGGCAGCGAGAAGTGCATTGCGCAGGATTGCAGTCATAGGAAAATCTCCATGGGTAGATGGTGTTCATTCACACCGATGCGTCGCGTGGCGGCGCGAATTGGTTCATGGAGTTTTCGGAAATTCGTCGGCGGTTCGAGGTAGCCGACCTGCGGACCGCCATGCCGCGCTGGCTTCTACTCTTCCGGCGCGGGTCTGAATCGCCGCACTACTACCTCGAAAACAATGTCCGAGATCCACATCGCCGAGACACCGATGAGGAAGGCGGCGGCGAGCGTGGTGGTGTCGTCGGCGGTGTCGGGCATCGGCAGGCCGCTTGCCTGGACCCAGGCGACCACGGGCAGCGTCAGATAGGCGGCGGCGAGCGCGCCGCAGATCGGCGAGGCCACCATCTCGCGCAATTTGTAGCGATGGCGCGACAGTGCCCTCAGCACCCCGCCGGCAAGGCCGGCGGCCACCACCTGGCCCTTGATGCCGAGCAGATCGAAGATGTCGTGCATCAGGGCCTCCAGCCGCAGAGCTTTTCGCCCTTGCGGTTGTGGGCGAGAAGCGCCCTCGCCTCCTCGTCCGACAGCGTGTCGACAGTCTTGGCGGAGAGACGCAGCGGCGAGGAGACCGCGCAGAAGCCGCCCTTGGCGGTGGTGCAGCCGCCGAGCGCGGCAAAGAGGGCGGCGATGATCAGTCTTTTGCCCATGATTTCAGCTCCTTCTTGACCGCATCGGCGGGCAGAGCGCCGATATCGTTGTCGACCTTGTCGGCGAGCGCGCGGGCTGCCGTTTCTGCCTGGGCCTGCCTGGCGCGCTCTGCCTTGGCGCCGGCCAACCGCTGGTGAAAGCCCCAGCCGAGCGCGGCGATGAAGGACGCCAGCCCGCTCAGGATCGCCGGGTTGCCGGCGAGGAAGGACAGCAGCGCCGTCATGCCAGCCACCACACGGCGAGCGCGCCGATGAGGAGCAGCGCGCCGATGACCCAGGGCATGGCCTGGCGAAGCAGTTCGGTGAAGACCTCGACCATTTCTGTCCCTTTCATTTCGACCAGTGAAATTTGCGGGCGAGCGCATACCAGGCCTCGGTGGCGAGGCTGAGTGCCAGGCCTGTGCCGGTTTCGAGCACGATCTGGATGTCGGGATCGGCCGAGAGCGCCGCGGCATCCCCGGCGCCGAGCAGGCCGCGCGCGACGAGAATGCCGGCGCCGTAGCGCAAGGCGATGCGGATGGCGACGGCGATCATTGGCAGAACACTCCGAAGAGATTGCAGTGAAGATGCGCGACCCAGGCGGCGGCCCAGCCGAGCGCCAGCGCGATCAAAGCGAGGGTGCCGGCCGTCTTGGCTGGCGATGCCGGCTTCGGCGGAGCGGCCGGCGGGGCGCCTTCGCCGCCGGAGGTGTCGGCCGGCTGCCTCGTGTCGGATGCCGCCGCCCGCTGCGAAGGCTGGGTGGGCGCCTCCGGCTGCGCCGAGAGGAGCAGCGCCTCGGCGCGCACGGAGGCGATGCGCGCGCTCCAGCCCTTGCCGAAGGTCGGCCAGGTCGGCAGCTGCCGCAGGAAGGCGAGCCGCGCATCGCAGAGCGTGTCGATGACGACGCCGGCGGGCTTCACCCTGGCCGCGGCGAGCGTGGCCGGCCCGATCCTGCCGTCCTCTGCAACACCGAGCGCGGCCTGCAGGTATTTCGCCGCCCGGCCCGGCCCGCTGTTCACGGCGAAGTCGAAGACGGCGTAGTCGATGCCGTCGGGCAGCTCTGCGCCGACAACGGCGTCCCAGTAGTAGCGGCGGAACAACCGGAATTCCTCGAACCAGGCGGTTAATGTCGAAAACACCTTGAAGCGGCCGGACTGCATGCGGTCGAGCATCTCCATCAGCCCGGCCTCGACCGAGACGGAGCCGTCCGCGAACCGGGCGTGACCGGCGAGCATGTTCAGCCCGTGCGCTTCATATTGCTTGGCCAAAGCCACGCCGGCGCCTTCCAGCGTCTCGCGGCGGCCGTCGCGCGGCCAAGCGAAGGGCAGCCAGTCGCCCCAGGCCTTCAGCGCCAGCGCCTGCATGGCCGGCGTCTGCTGCGAGGCGCGGTAAGCCTTGGTGACGTAGACGACATCGGCCTCGGTATCCCAGGCGAGCTCGACCGCGGCCGACGGATGGTCCCAGCCGAAATCGAGCGCACCTAAGCGCGGCCACCAGCGCGGCAGCTTGAACGGTTCGCAGGCGATCGTCTCCTCCGGCACCGGAAAGATGCGGCCGGAGCCCAGCACCGGAATGCCCTTCGCGCGCGCCTCGCGCTCATGCTCGGGATAGGCGGCGACGATCGCGGCGCGCTGCTCGGGCGTGTAGTGCCCGGCATCGTCGATGGTCATGAAGGTGACGTGTCGGGACACGGCGGACTACCGATTTGAACCAAGATGCAGACGTAAACGGTTGTTCCCACGGATATTTTCGGCCACGCTGGCGCCGCCCC
>LM655189.1:23258-43517 GCA_000824825.2 Mesorhizobium sp. ORS 3324 | reverse complement strand
GCGCTGCCGATGACTTTTGCTAGGCTCTATACCCTTCATTCACGCAGTCGTTCTTCCAGGCCCAGTCGAAATCGGCCTGCGACATCGACTGGCCCATGCCCGGTTCGACAAACGGGCCGGCGGTGTTGTCGATATAGACGATAAAGCGCGCCTCCTTTGTGAAGGCGCCGCGCTTGGCGATGACGACACCGCAAGTCTGGCCGGTCGAGGCATCGCCGGTGAGCTGGACATGCGAGAAGGTTGCCGAAGAATCATTGATCAGGCCGCGCATCTTGGCTTCAGCCGCTGCGACCGCATCGGCGCGCCAGTCGCCGCTGCCGCTGCAGGCCGAGAGCAGCGCGCAGAGAATGAGCAGGTTTAGTGTTTGGCGCATGTCGGTCTCCGGATGGCGCCCGGAAAACTAGGCGACCGACGGTTGCGGTCAAAGCGGGATCGCAAATCATGGTTTCGGCACGGTTTCTCGAAGTCCTAGGATTCCTCGTCCCCGCCGACAGGCGGGGGAGAGGTGAGCAGCGATAGCTCCTTTCGTCGGCTGGCGTCTTACGAAGCCCCTCTCCGGCCGCTACGCGGCCACCTCTCCCCCGCCTGTCGGCGGGGACGAGGAACCCAAGTTCCGAACCGCCTCGGCCGACAAGAACCGCAACACCACGTCACTCATGCCGAGCAGCGGCGTGAAGGTGACGATCGTTATCCCGCCGGTGGCATTGGTGCGGGTCAGCCCTTCGGAATAGATGTCGAGCGGCGGTTCCTCGTCGAACCAGACGCCGTGCAGCGTCTCGCCCTGCCATTTCTCACGGCCTTTTTCGTAGGACTTGAAAGAGAGCACGCTTTCGCCCGCCTGCACATCGCCGCCACCGCCCCAGCGCACGACGACGCTGTCGAGCGCGCCGGGGGCGCCGCGACCCATGACGGTTTCGGCAATGGCGTCGGCCGGGATCATGCCAGTGCCCCATTCCGCCTGCTGCTGCGGCGGGCCGACCAGCACGCGCTGCGGGTTGTCGCGCGTACCTTCGCCGGTGACGCCGGCGGCCCAGAGCCGGACCGGCCCGTCGAAGACCTTGCCCACCCACCAGTCGGGGTAGCGGCCGGTCAGGTGCATGGCCCATTCCGCACCCCCTGCCCTGGTCTTGCCGAGCTGGTTGCCGGCCATGAACAGGCGCTCGCGGTTCGTCGCCCCTGCCGCATGGAATTCGGCCTGGCGTTCGTAAGGCGCGTAGCAAGCGAGAAGGTTACGGCGTCGGCGTCGTTCCAATTCCTCGAGCAGCGCCAGATAGGTCTGCATCGCCATCGAGGAACGGCCGGAGGGTGGCTTCAAGGCCGCGGATGCGGCTGCGGATCTCCTCATCGCTCAATTGACCGAGGCTGTTTTGATTGACATCGAGGCTTTTCGAAAAATCCTTGGGCAGCATCGTCAGCACGACCTTCAGATACTGGTCGGGCTTTTCCGCCCGCACCATGGCGATGACGCCGGCGCCGTGGGCGCGGAAGTCGGCGCGCAGCGCGGCAGCGAAATCGTCGCCCAGCGTTTTTTTGGAGCGCTTGGGGCGGGCCGCGGCAGAGGCGGCAGCGCCAGGCTTCGCCCTTGCGGTCCCGGCGCTCTTGCGCCGCGCCTTGCCTGCCCCGTCAGCCATGGTCGGCATTGGCTGATGATACCCTGGCGGAGTTGATCTTCCGCGCCTTGCCGGCTTTGCGTGCCGGCTTCCTGCGCGACTTCGAACGAGCCGGCTTTGGCGGCGAGGCCTGGTCAAACTGGCCGAACTCAGCCGTGCCAATTGCCGACGCTGGCGGGACAGCGCCCCCCTCTGGCCTGCCGGCCATCTCCCCCACTTGGGGGGAGATTGGCAGCGTCAACGCCGGCGCTCTTCCTGCCCTCAGCTTCGCTGATGCGGCAGCGATCGCCGAATGGTCCAGGCCCTGGCGCGGAAAGCCGAAGCCGGCGACGGCATCGATCGGGCCGCCGCGCACCATGCCGATGCGAACGCCCGGCGCGACTTGCTCGACGCGACCGGCACGGCGCGGCAGGCCGGAAGATTCGAACTCGCCGATGGCGCTGACGATCTCGGCGCCGTCGTCGCCGGTGATGATGGTGGCATAGCGTGGCATGGGATTCCGGGTGTGCCGTAATCGGAAGCGTCGCGTATCCTTCGGCAGCGTCAGGGACTAAAAACAAAAACCCGCCGGGCGGCGGGTCATCGGCGCAAATCAGCACCATAAGTAAAATCATAGCAGAGCTGCCCTCAGCGGGCAATGGTCTCTAGGCAAATTTTCCTATCTCTCTCACCCACGATGCCCGGCCATACCAACGCCAGGCCACCGAAAAACGGCCTGCCCGGGACAGGTCGCCGCAGGGGCATTTTTGTCGGAACCATGCCTGGCCCGAGCAGTTGGCCCTGGTCGCAACGCGACGACCCTTCGTCAAGAATAAGGAGAAAAAGATGTTAAAAACCATCCTTGCGGCCTCAGCGCTCACGATCGGTCTTGCCACGGCGGCGATGGCCCAGAGTTCCGGCCACATGGGCTCAGGCATGAGTTCGGGCAGCAGTTCAGGCAGCACGAGCGACACGACCGGCGGCAACAGCCAGACGGTCGTCCCCAATACCGTCGATCCCGGCACGACCGGCAGCATCACCGGCGGCCCGACCTATGACAACATGAACTCGAACGCCGACCGCAACTGCGCGGCGGGCCCGCAGGGTGCCCAGCCCGATGCCAGCAACCTGTCGCCCGGAACCACCGCGCCGACCGTCAACGACAAAAATTGCGGCAAGTAGCATCTGAGTTTCATTGCATCAAAGGGCCGTGGAGTTCGCTCCACGGCCCTTTTTCTTTCGCGGCGGAAGCACGCTTGCGGGAACCAGGAGAGGCCTTGGCCGTTCCGTCAAGAAAGGGAGAAAACCGATGGTAGACAACGACATAAGCACCGCCGGTCCGGCAAGGGGCGATGGCAAGGGTACAACGAGCGCCGCGCGCAGCAGAAACGCAGCGCGCCGCAGCGCTCGGTCTTCGGCCCCCTCCGAGGAGGCGATGAAGAAGCAGATCGCGGAACTGAAGCGCGAGGTGAGCCGGCTCAACCGGATGCTTGCCGACCGGGCCGAGGAGACGGCCCATGGCTGGTATCAAAGTGCCGCCGACCGCGCTTCGGATTTATATCACGGGGCTTCCAACCGCGCCTCGCGCGCGGCCAGGCAGTTGCGTACCCAGGCGCATAGCGTGTCCGAAACGGTGCAGCACAACCCCGGCACGATCTCAACCGCGGTTGCGATCGGCGGACTGTGCGGCGTGGTGATCGGCCTTGCTATGGCCAGACGCGCAGAGCCGGACCCCGACTGGTTCCGCCGCTGGAGCCACTGGAGCTAAGCGCCAGACGGCCTACCGTCTCGTCGCTGTTTCGCAAGCCTGGCAAGAAAAGCCCGGCAGGCGCGAGACGGCCTTGCCGTCTCGCGCCTGCCCCACAGACCCGGGCTGCCCAGAAAACCTGAAAGGCCCGGCGCGAGGCCTTTTTGCACAGTCTGGTCATTAGCCGATCCTTATGGAATTATTTGCCCAGTGGAATCGCGGAGAGCGGGCATGGACAAACCTGCCATGGCATCCGTTTTTCGGATGCGGCATGTGCCAGCAAGCATTTCGGGCGTTCGCAGCCTAGGCCGGGGCCAGGCGAATCCGATCTTCCATTCGAGGCCGCTCGGCGAGGCCATCCGCTTCATCGCCGAGGCCGACGGCCAGTACGATCTCAGCGCCGTCGCCATCTCCTATGGCGACCGCTCGACGCCGCCGCTCGGCTGCCGCGAGGCCAAGCAGCTCTGGAGCGAATATGGCGAGCGCCTGATGGAGGCTTAAAGCGCGTCGCGATCCTTCGGATTCGCTCCATGCGCTTTAGGCTGTTGACTTTGCGCATGTCTTTGTCGCGAAACCGGTTCCCACTTTCGGGAGACATGCTTTGGACCTCGCCGGCGGCTCGTGGCGCCTTTGCCCGCTGAGAAGTCGCAGAGCAGTGGGCCTGGCTATTTACTTGGAACTCATCTGGGCCCGCCTTGTTCGTGTCACGGAGTTTTGCTCGGTTCGGGCGCGATTTGATTTCGGGAGGACAGATGCGTTTCGAAATGCGTTTTGGCGCGGTGCTGCTCGGCGCCTCAGTTCTGGCCGGCTGCACCAGCGCCAAAGAGGGCCAATGGAACAGCGCGCAAGCGGCGATGCAGGGCAGCCCTGCCTTCAAGCGAGGAATCATCGCCGACTGCAACAAGCAGGTGGGGTCAGAACAGCTGAAGGACAGGCAGGCTGTGGCGAGGCTCATGAACGTCAGCGTCGCGCGCGTTCCAGCCGCCTTCTGCAATCGGTTCTTCAATGCGTGGGCGAGCGGCCGCCTTACCTATCGCGACATTCATGGCATCCATTCTCAGACGGCCGACAACAGCCGCTTCGTGCGTATCCTGCAAGGCAGGGACTAACTGCCCGTTGGCCGCCATGCAGCTCGAACTCCAGCGCCTGATCGACGATTGCTACGATGCGTTTGCGCCCTACCCGCCGTCGCGCAGCCACCATGCTTCGCCTTTCCGGGATCCCGTGGCGATCCTTGCGACGCTGACCAAGCCCTTGCCACCCAAGCAGCCCTCAGGCTGGAAAGGCTGCAGTAGCGGCACCCCGGATCGGAAACGCCGCTCGCGCGTTTTTGAGGCGAGGTCAATGGGAGGAAGCTCCATGAACGTCGCCAATCTGCAACTCGAGGGCCTGCTGATGGCCGTCGCCGCAATCAACCATGTGCTGGTGCGCAAGGGGGTGCTGACGGTCGAGGAGATCGACATCGCGCTGCGCAAGGCCGAGGCCGTCGAGACCGGGGAAGACCGGTCCGAAGGCATGTCGGCGTCGAGCCGCGACGCCGTCAATTTCCCCATCCGGCTGCTCGAACTCGCCAACCAGTGCCAGCCGGAAGCGGACATGCCGTCCTTCTCGAAGCTGGCGCGCATGGTCGGCCAGATGAAGGAGCCTTACAACGATCAGATGTGAGGTGGTTTTTCAGAAGCTAGCGTCAGCCCGAGAATCCGGTTTATGTTTGGGTTGGGAGATCCGGCGGGCGGACTGATGGTTCACTGGTTGAGGTGGCTTCTTATCAACGTTGCCGCCCTGGTGTTGGCAACCGTGATCGGACTGCTCGTCCTCTCTCAAGTCTATGTCCTCAAGGTTAATGTAGGACACAACCCGGCTAGCCCGCTAGTTTTAGGCTTTATTGTCTCCTTGGTTGTCGCCATCGCCGCCCCAGCAACACGATTCATGCCTCGGTTTATCGTCCTGAGCGGTATTTTTGCAGGAGAGTATCTGCTCTCCTTCATCGTCTCCAATGTGACCCTTTTTATGGCCAACGCTTATTGGGATGGTGACGTCGGAGCGGCAAAGCCTTGGATCTACGGCGGCGCCATTGTTCCCCTCGTCACCGGGGTGACGGGCTTCCTGGTATTGCGACGATACCGCCTTTCCAATGTGGCCGATGTATTCCGGTAATAAGAGCCCTTTGACGCGCGGCCCATTTCGTAAGCCTCACGCCTTGCCCGGCCAGCCTTGGCGAACCGCCAGCACGCCGCCCGGTCCGTGGACGGCGGCGAAGAGCAAGCCGGCGGCGAACGGGAAATGCGACATGAAGGCGCCGAACTCGGCTTGGTTCGAGGCCCAATGCGAAGGGCCGTGGAAGGCAAAGCCGAGGAAGACCACATAGGCCGCGCCGATCAGCGCCGCCGGGGTCAAGAAGGCGCCAGTCAGGAAGGCGATCACCAGCAGCGTTTCGAGGATCGCGGCGCACCAGGCCAGAAACAGCGGGAACGGGAAGCCGGCCGCGGCGATATAGCCGGCGGTGGCGCCCATATCCATGAACTTGAAGGCCACCCCCATCGCGAACATGGCGGCGAAGATCAGGCGGGCGATGAGAATGGCGGCGGTCTGCCAGGCCGATTGCGGTTCCACGTTGTTCCCTCCGGGTTGAAACAGTTGATGTGCTTCAAGGACGGGCGAAGGCCGATGGTTCCGACAGGGGTGGGAAATTTTTCTCCCCTTCTCCCCTTGCGGGAGAAGGTGGATCGGCGCGCAGCGCCGAGACGGATGAGGGGTATTGGAAGGAATGAGGCCTAAAAAGATCTAGCAATTTAAGCGCTTAGATCTTCAAGGTAGTGCTCCGTCCAGCACCCCTCATCCGTCGCCTTCGGCGACACCTTCTCCCACAAGGGAGAAGGAGAGGCGCAGCCCTACCCCGCCTTCGCCTGCGGCGGATGGCTGATCGAATCGCGCACGGTGCCGTAGGCGGCGCCCCAGCGATCGGTCATGTCGCAGCGAATGTCCCAGAGCTCGGGGAAGAAGCGATGGCGGGCGCCGCCTTCGAGAATCTCCACCGGACGGCCCTTGAGCGACTTCGCGCCGAGGCCGATCGAGCGGTGGATGAGATAGAGGTGGTTGGCGCGGAACTTCTGGAACAGCTCGTCGAACTCGATCAGCGCCTCGGCCACGACATAGGCGTCGCCATGGTCGTAATGGGCGTCATAGATGTCTTCGACCGAGAGTCCGCGGCCGTCGAGGTAGGCATGCTTGAAGGCCCGCCACAGATCCGGCGGCAGGCGCAGGATGAGCTTGAAGCCCGGCGACTCCTGGCCGCTGCCATTGCCGAGCTCGAGGCGGATCTGCTGGTACTCCTTGGGCGACATGGTCTCCAGCAGGTCGAGCTGCGCCGTCATCATCCGCACCAGCCGGTGCACGCGGCCCATCAGCGTAACGACGCGGTGGGTGTGCTGTCTCTCCAGGTAGTCGAGCACGTCGACCAGCGTGTAGGCGATGAGCTTCATCCACAGCTCCTCGACCTGGTGCACGATCTGGAACTGCAGCTCGTCGGCATTGACCATCTCGGAGAGCGGCTTCTGGCAGGCCAGCAGCTGGTCGCATTTGAGATAAACGCCGTAGTCGCGCATTTCGGGCGCCTCGATGCGGGCGTGATAATCCGATTTGTCCATGGCTCATCCACCTCGCGCGGGCATGCTACGTCAGCTGGCCCAGGATAGCGCTTCCGGCTTGAACATTGTTCCTTTCTGTTATCCAAATGGCGGAAAATGGAGGACGATCCTCGTCCTCCACCGCAAATTTGGAGAACGAACCGTGCTTGATGCCCTCGACCGCAAGATCGTCGCCGCCTTGGAGCGCGACGCGCGCATCTCGTTCGGCGATCTTGCCGAAGAGGTCGGCTTGAGCAAGACGCCCTGCTGGAAACGGGTGAAGGCGCTGGAGGATGCCGGCGTCATCCGCGGCTATTCCACCCGCATCGATCCGGCCGCGATCGGCTTCGGCATCGAGGCCTTCATCCAGGTATCGATCGACTTCGAGGTCTCGGACGCCTTCGAGGCGGCGGTGAAGAAGCACCCGCTGATCCGCCGCTGCCATGCCACCACCGGCGAGGCCGACTATCTGTTGCAGATCGTCACCGTCGACATGCGGGCGCTGGATCGGATGCTGCGCGTTGAGCTCAGCCGGCTGCCCGGCGTGCGCCGCACGGTGACCTCCATGGCGATGCGCGAGATCAAGGGCGACATCTCGTTCGCCGACGCGGCGGCGCATGCGCTGAAATAACCACGGTGCGGGAATGATCGAGCGTCGGCGGGCGAGCGCTACGGCAGGTATTGAGAGGTCGCGTCAGGCACGGGGTCCGCATCGGCAGCAGCCTCACGCTCCCGCGCCGCCTCTTCCTGCTCGGCGTCGGCCTTGCGCTTCGGGCACTCCTCGAAATCATGGTCGCGGCCGCCGCAATAGGAGCAGCATTTGGCAGGCGTATCCGGGTGGAGCATCGAGGCCATTCCCAAGAATGCACGAAAAAGCTTGCCGCTGCAGCAATTGCATGAAGCCGCCGCAATAGTGTCTCCGCCCGATGCCCCAATATCAAAGTCAAAAGGAGCTCGCCGCTAGCGCGGCGGGCTCCCATCTCAGTCAGTCACCGCTTACGCATGCGCGTGCGGGTGGCGAACGTCCCAGACGGCCCAGGCCGACGCCGCGACCACGAGCACGCCGAGGACGACATGCGTGATCATCACATTCCTGTCAGCCGCGAAGTGCAGCACCCAGGGCGACACGATCAGCCAGAGCCCGAGGACGAGATTTACCCATTCTTCCCATTCAGCGAACACCGAAAGCGTTGCCAGGGCCAAAGCGCCGAGCAGAACGCCGACAATCCAGGCGTTCCACGCGGGCATCATTGCCGCGGTGAATCCGATGACCCAGGGTGAGATGAACAGGCAGATCGCGAGAACCAGAGTAACCCAGTCCTTGCTCTTCCTTTCTTCCATCAGTTTGCTTGCCATGACAACCTCCATCGATGAAGCTTGGCCAGAGCAACTGCATTCGCGTGCGATACCGCACGCTCTGTTAATTGATGTAATACACTTTTACGGACCTGCAAGGGGAGGGTGCGGCCGGGCAAGCGCCTCAACCGTTGAAATCACTACCGTTCTCGGCCCCGAGCTGCGGCACGACGATGGCCTCGAGCGGCGCCGTCAGCGACCATTTCAGCTCACCGGGCGAGCGATCGAGGCTGGAGGCGCCGCGAAGCGACTGCGGCGCCACGCGCTGCAGCACGACCGTGCCGAAACCTTTTCGCGCAGACCCGTTCGTCTCCCCCTCACCGCCGCGCGCGGTCGACGTCTCCTGCCAGACAAGGTGAAACTGGCGCTGCGCCTCCTCGCCGGTCTCGACCGTCCAGGTGATATTCACATGGCCTGCCTCGCCCGCCAGCGCGCCATATTTCGACGAATTGGTGCCGAGCTCGTGGAAAGCCATGCCGAGATTCTGCACGGCGTTCGACTGCAGCGTCAAAAGCGGGCCGGAGAGCGAGATGCGCTCCTCATGGCCGAACGGCTTCAGGTGCTCCTGGATGAGGTCGAAGAGGCTCGCTCCCGCCCATTCCGACGTGACCAGAAGATCGTGCGAGCGCGACAGCGCCATGATGCGCGCGCGGATCATCTCCTCGAACTCGCCGGGATCGGCCGAACGCTTGTTGGTTTCCCTGACCATCGACAGGATCACCGCGAACTGGTTCTTCACGCGATGGTTGACCTCGCGCATGAGGAAGCGGATGCGGCGCTCGCTTTCCTTGGCGGCGGTGATGTCGCGGGCGATCGTCGACGCGCCGACAATGCCGCCCGTGGCGTTCCTGATCGGCGAGACCGTGACCGAAACAGCGACCAGCGAGCCGTCCTTGCGCTTTCGCGTCGTGTCGACGCTCGCCACGCCCTCGCCCCTGCGGATGCGGCCGATGATGTCGCTTTCCTCGTCGTGCAGGTGCTCGGGGACCAGGATCATGATCGACTGGCCGATGGCCTCCTCGGCGCTATAGCCGAACATGCGTTCGGCCGCGTGGTTCCAGTCGGTGATGACGCTGTTCAGATCCTTGCCGATGATGGCGTCGAAAGAGGAATCGACAATGGCCGCCAGCCGCGCATCGGCGTCGCTGATCTGTGATGACCTGCCCCCGGATTTCACGGTTTCCCTGCCCCTGGATTGCGCCAAGGACCTTAGTTAGCGCAATTGCGGATCAAGGCAACAGCCCGCGCACGCCGGCTTGTCCGGTCAACGACCCAGCCGTCGCGCGGCGCACGGAACCATTGGCATACTAATTGGTTTTTGCATTGTGAAACAAAGCGCACATATTAGCTGACTAATCGACTCGCGGCACCGGAAACCCGATGGCCAAGAAGAAGAACACATCCGTCCAGACCGTCGTCACGGCGACCTCTCCCGCCGAGGCCTACGAGGCGGCCTACTTTGCCCGCAAGTGCGGCCTGACCCAGGAAGAGGCGCTGCGGCTGATGCGCGAGGCGCGTATCCCGTCGGGCGAGCAGTCGCCCGGCGAGAAGCGTGAGGGCTAGCCGGTTTCCAGCGGCGCCTCGCTAGCCGCCCGTCAACTGGCTCAGCAGTTGCAGGCCTTCCTTGTACTTCGCCGGAGCGATGCCCGCCTGGTGCGCCTGCCGGAGATTATCCTCGAGGTCTGCCTTCTTGACGGGAAGCGACAGCGGATTCGAGGCTGCGCGAAGGACGAAAGCCCGTTCACTCTCGCCCGCCCTTCTGGTCAGGGCATCTACCGCCATGACCACTCGCGATCCGAACCCTGCCGCTTCGAGCCGGTCCAGCGTCCAGCCCTCGCCTTTCTCGACCACGTCGTGGAGATAGGCGACGGTCTTTTCATCCGGCGTTTCGACCGCATCGGCGACGCGCCTCACATGCTCGATATAGGGGCGGCCGGTCTTATCTCTTTGCCCGCGATGGGCCTGTCCGGCGATCTCGGCCGCTTGCTGAAGCATGGCCATCTCGATCTCATCCATTTAAAAAGCCGCCCCGGCGAGTGACGGCCGAAGTGGGCTTGGTCGGGCTCTGGAAACCCGGACCAGCGCGCCTTTTCGCGGGGAAAAGGGGGCTGCGCGCCTCCACTTTCAACATCCCTGCCCGGCTCGCATTTCGCAGGGCTAGCGGTCGGCGCCTCCGTCGCCGGCGGCGTCGGCCCCAGGCTGCTCGCGGCCGGCTGTCAGTTTTCCGGACTCGAATTCCTCGACCGCCTTGTCCCAGCAAGCCTGCTCGCGATCGGGCACAAGGCCCTCTCTTTCCCAAAGCTCGCGCGCCCGCCTGCTGATGTGCTCGATGCGTTCCCGCTGACTGATCATGACCGGTTCCTCCCGTCACTGAGGAGTGAACAGGGCAATGCCGCAATTGTTCCGACTGGAGCGAAGTCCGACGCCCTGCAATTCGCGACAAAGGCTGGACCGGCAAGCGTCGCCTCAATGCCCGCGCCGCCAGAGCTGCGCGACCAACAGGGTGATCAGGCTGCTGACAACAATCCAGCTGCCGACTTCGCTGGCCGGCGCTGCGGCTCGTTGCGGTCGCGGGTTGGCGATCGCTTGAAGGCGGCCACGCGGTGCCTTCTTGCCGGCGACCACCACCGGCGCCAGATCCTTTCGGCTGCCGCGCCTCACCGAATAGGCGCGTGTGATCTCGGCGCCGAAGAGGAATATCTGGGCCGAGTAGTAGACCCAGAGCAGGATCACCATCAGCGCGCCGGCGGCGCCATAGGAGGTCGCGATGGCGCTGGTGCCGATGTACCAGCCGATCAGGGACTTGCCGACGGTGAACAAAAGCGCGGTGACAAGCGAGCCGACGGCAACGTCGCGCCACTTGAGCGTGCGGTCCGGCAGGACCTTGTAGATCGCGGCGAAGAGCAGCGCGACCAGCGCGAAGGAGACGATGGTGTTGACCGAGCTCACGACCAGCTCACCGAAGGGCAGGCGCTGGTTGATGAACTGGCCCAGGGCCGAGATCGCGGTGCTTGCGGCGAGCGAGACCAGAAGCATGAAGCCGAGCGCACCAACCAGACCGAGACTTGCCGCTCTCGCCCGCACCAGGCGCGACAGCGACATGTCGCCCGGCTCGACCTTCCAGATCTCGTTCAGCGACTGCTGCATCTCGCCAAAGACGCCTGAGGCGGTGACGAACAGCGTGACCAGCCCGACAAGCGTGGCAATTGTGCCAGACCATCGGTGCGAGGCGGTCTCGATCGTTGCCTTGAGGAGGTCGGCGCTCTGCGACCCCATCACGCCGGATATTTCGGCAGAAAGCGCGAGCTGGGCGGCATCGTTGCCGACGACGAGACCGGCGATCGCCACGACGATCAGCAGGATCGGCGCCAGCGAGGTCGTGGCGTAGAAGGCCATGGCCGCGCCGTGGCTCAGTGCGTTGTCGGCGACATAACCGATAACGCTTTCCTTCAGCAAAACCCGGGCTTCTGGCAACCAGCGCCGCATATCGCTCACCGTCTGCTTCGGACGGGAGGTGCAGGCTGGGATATTGGTTTTGCCACGCGCTTCCCCACGCCCGACGAGCGGGCCGGATGGGACAAGAGCTCGACTGCCGCTTCGTTGGCCAGGGTATGAAGCCGGAAAAACCACCCTGTTCTCTTTGCCACCAGGTCCGGCTGACGCGGCCCGCTGAGGTCAATTCGGCAATTGCCCGATGGTTCCGCTGCCTGGTGGTTCCGAATTGTGCCGCCAATCTCGGCAATGCGGAGAACGTCTCGGTCTGGCAAAAAAACCGCCTCGGATGGGAAACCCGAGGCGGCAATTGTGGGAGGTAGTTCGGAAGTTCCGGGACTACGCAGCTCTAACTCGCCGATCGCGAGAAAGTTTCAAGCCAAGCCGATCTCGCCTTCTACTTCGGTTGCGGCGGGAGGTCGCCGGGCCTGATGATCGGCATCGGGCTGTTGTCGGCCGGCGGAACGGTGGCGTTCTTGTCGCCGGTGGGCGGCGGCTTCAGCACGCCGCCGCAGGTATCGAGCATTTCCGACAATTCGGTCGTGCCGGCCTGCGGCTTCTGTCTCTGCTGCTGGCCGTTGGTGTCGGGCCTGGCCTGGCAGTCCTTGAGCTGCCGGTCCTTCGGCTGATCGGCCGTCTGGGCAACCGCCGGCAGCGCCGATATCAGAATAGCGGCCGCCGTGAGAAGAATTTTGCGCATGGCATCCTCCTCATAGGTCCCTTCGGGAGGACAACGCATGCCAATGCAAAAGGTTGGCTGCCGCCACGCGCCGGCGCGGCGCCGGGACCCATGGCCAGCAGCCTTCAGCCGAACGCTGAACCCCAGTTGTCCCTAATGCTTCGTTGGCAGGGTCGCATGCCCTGGAGATCGGCCGGGACGCCCACCCCGTCGTCACTCTTGGGCGGAGCGGGAAGCGAAGCGTAGCGCGTAGACCCAAGCATCATGCCGTGACGTCGAAGTGTTGCGACGGCGATTATATATTTGACAAAGCGCGTTCCGTGGCCGGTCTGGAGTTAGGGCCGAATGCATAACGCCGAATAGCCCGCCTTGTTATCCATGTTGACACAGGAGTTGCCTGAACCGGGCTATCCGGCAGGGCCAGGTTCCCCTTGGCCTACCCTCTCAAGCGCCAGTGAGAGCGCTTCTGGATCGACTATGCCCCGCCCGAAGAGGCACATCGATTTGATCGCAATCCGCTCGCGATCATACACGCGATCGATGTGATGCTTTGAGCAATAATCGCTCACCGCCCTTGCCAGAATGGTGACCTCGATAGGGTCAGCTATCCCGCGCCTCAACATGCGGGGATTGTACTCCCGAAATGAGGCCGTCAGGAGTCATTTTGAGGGCGAATTGTGGCAGAGTGTTTGAATCCCCATATGAAAAGCCCGCCGCAGGGTGGGAGGATTGGCGACGGGCTTTTGCTTGGGCACTTGAGTGCTGGCGGCCCTGAGGGGGTTGCGACCGCCTATCCGGAGAATGGTGGGACTAGCCTTCGGTTCCTAAAAATTTACGGAATGGGTTTGTCAAATACATAATCGCCGTTGCGACGGTGCAGAATTCGGCTCCGCTGCACCCCTCGATCAAGGTTGCGGGAGGATCCTAAGGTCTCCGCGGCTTCGCTTCTGCTTCGCCCTGGGATGACGGGGTTGGGATTTAAATCCCGTAGGCCAGGGTGAGATAGACCGCCGGCGCGACGATCAGGCAGAGCGCCATCACGATCAACACGGCATTACCAAGGCGCTCGGCGCGCCTGGCGATGTCGGTGACGTCTTCATCGTCCTCGATCAGGTCGAGGATCGAGGTGTAGGCGGGAGCGGAGAGATGATTGTCGTTGGCGGGGTGGCTTTCAGCCTTCCGCAGGTCAGGCTTGGCAGAGATACGGGGCAAAACGTCGTCTCGCTTTCGAAACCGGCTACGGCTTCCTTCCTCGATGGACTTAATGCGCGTCGGGACGAAACGGATTCAGGCGACGCGCCTAAGTCTTTTTGTTTTATGCATGTCGTTCACCCAAAACCGCTGCGCGCTTTTGGGCGACATGCAATGATTTCCGACGGTTTTGGGTGCCCGCTATTACGCGGAACCGGCGAGCACCCAAAAAGCCGGCGACGGAGGGGGGTTCCATCGACGACCGCTCACCAACTCGAACTGCGTGCTTTGGTTGCCGCCGCAGGCCCAATGCGCGGGCTGCTCGGACTTCAGTCGCAGGCGCTGGTCCGACGGTCGGCCCCCGAGCATGACTTGGAACGGGTCGCAGATCCGCTCATGCCCAACTCCCCGTAATTGGAACTTCTTCCCTTTCCCCGGGGTTCCTCAGAAACATCCCGTGGTTCGCCATTTCAACGGAGGCGCCAATGTCCGTGCACACTCTTCACCCCGAGCGCGTCGACGAGGCACGCATGCACGCCTATTCGACCTTCGCTCCGCTGCTGATCCACTCGCTGACCCAGAGGCTGGCGCGCGTTCAGGGCATGAAGGAACTGGACAAGCTCGAGGCATCGCTCGTGCGCCTTATCGAGGAAACGGCCGTCGCCGCGCCGCATGGCGAGGCGATGAAGGAGTTCGCGGTCGAGCTCATCGTGTCGACGCTGCGCAATGTGCGCGAACATCCCGATGCCAAGCTGGATCTGGAAGAGATCGACGACCGCCGCGCGAAAGGGCGCTCGGAGATTCAGGAGACGCTGGAAGAGCAACTGCAGTCCGGCCTCGAAGGCAGTTTCCCGGCAAGCGATCCGCCCGCGGTCGTCTCGACCGCCATAACCGGCGGATCGAAGGACATCGTCGGAACCGATGAGGTGCTGGGCCGCAAGAAGGAGGCTGCCCGGCGCGAGAAGGAACAGCAGACGAAATAGCGAAGCCGCATCATGTCCACCGGCGGCGCTGCGCCTTCCCTCGAAATCTTTGCATGACGGCCAGGATCAAGCAGAAGCCATGGCTGCGCAGAGAGCAGGGCCCGCGCCGCATCCGCGCGGACGACAAACCCATGGCGAGGGAACAAGTCCCCATCCCCAGGGTTGGTCCGATAGCGGAAGGAGAAAGTGATGGACAGGAGAGAACTCCCGAACCGACCGGGCGCCGGTCATTCGCCATCGTCCAGCAGGGTGCCGAACAAGAGCAGCGAGGATCCGGAAGTGTTGTACCTGGCCGAAAACAGCGACCTCTCGCCGAAGCAGGCACGCGAGCTCATCCGCGAGCACGGGCACGATCGCGACAAGCTTCTGAGGATCGCACGAAGTATGAAGGCCGAGAGCTGATCCAGCTTGGCCGCAACTGAAGGAAGGGCGGCATTCACCGCCAACCGCCAAGGAGAAAAAGGAGACAAGAATGCCACGCGGAGACAAATCGAAATACACCGACAAGCAGGAACGCAAGGCCGACCACATCGCCGAAGGCTACGAGAAACGCGGCATTTCCGAAAAGGAAGCAGAGCGACGCGCTTGGGCCACCGTCAACAAGGACGATGCCGGCGGCAAGAAGGAAGGCGGCTCAGGCCGCGGCAGCCACACCGGCAATCCGGCGGCGCATAAGGGCGGCCGCCTAGGCGGCAAGGCTTCCGGCGAGCGCCCGGCGGCGGCGCGCTCGGCTTCGGCCAAGAAGGCCGCGGCAACCCGCAAGCGCAATGCGGAGCGCCACGCCCATCACTGACGGAGTGCACGACACCTGAGCTGCCATCTCCCCTACAAGCGGGGAGATCGCCTTCTCCGGCGCAACGGCGCGGTTTCAGCGTCCTCGGTCAGTCGTCGCCGCCGCCATCATGGCTCCCGCTGTCGCCGCCCCCATCGTGACCGCCGCTGCCGCCGCCGCCATCGTGGCCGCCGCTTTCGCCATCGTGATCGCCCTGATGATCGGTGTCGTCATCGGCCTCGTCGCCCTGGTCGCCCTGGTGGGAACCGGCATCGGCAGCCTCGTCGTCCGCCTCGTCGGAGCTGTCGTGGCTCTCAACGACGGAGTCATCGCCTTCCTGCCCCACCGAGGCTTCCTGGCTGTCGTCGTCAGGTACGGTCGCGGTTGCCTGGCTGCCGTGATCGGAGAACTCGGCGGCCTGGGATTGGCTCATGGCAAGAAGGCCGAATAGCCCGATAGACGTTGCCAAGAACAACGGAATTTTCTTCATCCTGGTCTCCTCTTCGCTTGGCAACCGCCAATCCAGGCCTGGGATCATGCGTGCCGAGCACTTACGGCGCCTTAATGCCAAATCCCTAATTTTAGCGGTAGCTAACTTTTATGATTCCGGCAAGCTTGGCTACCGGGAAGTGGATGCGTTCGGAGCGACAGGTGCTCAGGCCCGCTTTCGCCTGGCGGATCCGGCCGTGCCGTCCACGGCCCTCGCCACGATCGCCTCCAGCGGCTCGGGCCGGTGCAGGAAATAGCCCTGGCCATAGGCGACGCCCATACCCATCAGGATCTCCAGCGCGCTCTTTTCCTCGATCTTCTCGGCCACCACGGCCGCCCCCACGCTGCGGGCGATGCGAGCGATCGCCGAGACGATCTCGCGGTCGAAGCGGCTGTCGGCGATGTGCTCGACGAAGGAGCCGTCGATCTTGATAGCGTCGATGGGAAAACGCCTGAGATATTCGAAGGAGCTCATGCCGGCGCCGAAATCGTCGAGGCTGACGCGGCAATGTCGCTCACGCGCCCGGCGCACGAATTGCTCGGCGGCGTCGAAATTGGTGACGGCGGCGGTCTCGGTGATCTCGAAGCCGACTGCCGAGGCCGGAGCGCCGCTTTCGGCGATCGTGGCGTCGACAAAATCCCAGAGCTGCGGATCGGAGAGCGTCTGCGCCGAGAGGTTGAAGTCGAGCGAGATGGCACCGGAGCGCATCGCCTTGCCATGGCGCATCAGCGCCGTGCGGATGATCCAGCGGTCGAGCCGGGCGGCAAGGCCGAAACGCTCGGCCACGGGAATGAAATCGCCCGGCGGGATCAGCTTGCCGTTGCGGCCTTCGAGCCGCGCCAGCACCTCGACGTGACGGCTATCTTGCCAAGGACTGCCGAGACGATGGATCTCCTGTCCGAACAGCTTGAGGCGGCCGTCCGCCATGGCGTCGACCAGCTTGGCGGCGAGCCGCGCGGCATTGAGCCCTCCGGCTCCGGAAGCGGTCTCGGCCGAGAACACGGCGAAGCGGTCGCGGCCGCCGGCCTTGGCGGCATAGCAGGCGTCGTCGGCGCAGGCGAGCGCATCGGCGACAGTGATGTTGCGGTCGTGCACGAAGGCGATGCCGATGCTGGCGGCGAGCCGGCGCGAGGAGATGGCCGAGCCGAGATCGGCGCCGCGCACGGCGGCGAGCACCGCGCGCGCGAGCCGCTCGGCACAGGCATCGCTGCAGTTGGGCACGAGCAGCGCGAACTCGTCGCCACCGAGGCGCGCGGCGTGCGCCGAGGGCGGCAGGCTGGCGACGATGCCTGCCGCCACGCTCTTCAGCGCGAGGTCGCCGGCGGCGTGACCGGCATAGTCGTTGAGCGCCTTGAAGTAGTCGAGGTCGACATAGAACACGGCCAGCGGCAGCCGGTCCGCCGCGCCGATGTTTTCGGCCAGCAGCCGGTCGAAGGCGGCGCGATTGAGAAGGCCGGTCAAGGCGTCATGGTGCGCGGCAAAGGCAAGCTCCTGCGCCCGCTTTTTCTCCTCGGTGATGTCGCGGACCGTGCCGAGGATCTGGCCGGCCGAGCCGGCGGCGGCGATGAAGCGGACCAGCGACTCGACATAGCGGACCGCGCCGTCGCGCCTGACGATGCGATATTGGGTTGCGGTAACGCCCTCCGAGCCCGGCGACGGCAGATGCGCCCGCTCGGTGGCCTCCTTGTCCTCCGGGTGGAGATAGGTGTGCCAGAGATCGGCGGTCACCTCGTCGGTGTCGCTGACCAGGCCGAAGATCTCGCGGGTGCGGGCGTCCCAGTAGCTCTTGTTGGTGGCGATATCGTAATGCCAGATGCCGGTGCCGCTGGCGGCGAGCGCCAGGCGAAAGCGGACATTGACCTGCTCAAGCGCGGCCTCCGCCTCCTTCTGTTTTGTGATGTCGGTCTGCACGCCCATCAGGCGCAGCGGCTTGCCTTCGGCGTCGCGCTCGACGATGCCGCCGCGGTCGAGCACCCAGACCCAGTGGCCGTCCTTATGCTTCAGGCGCAGTTCCGTCTCGATGGAATCGACGAGACCGGCGATGTGGCGGTCGCCGCTCGCCAGCGCCCGCTCGCGGTCGTCGGGATGGGTAAGCTTCAGCCAGAGATCGGAGGTGTTGGCGAGCTCGCCTTCCGCGTAGCCCAGCATCCTCGACCAAGTGGGCGAATAGTAGCAATCGCCGGTCGCGAGGTTCCAGTCCCAAAGGCCAAGCTGAGCGCGGTCGAGCGCCAGCGCCCAGAATTCGCCCTTACGTGCCTTGTCGTCCGCCATGCCCTGGTTTTTGCCTCTCCCCGTTCAGCCATATTGCATGAAAGCTGAGAAGAAAGGGTTACCGGGTCGAGCTGCTAATCTCCTCCCTTTTGGGGGAGATTGGCTATCATCGCGGCTTTCGCCAAACTCCGAGCTCAGCCCTTGCCGCCCGCTCGTCCCAGCCACCTTGCATACGCCTCCCCGACAATTCCCCGCCGGAAGATCAGCACGCAGATCATGAAGATCACGCCGGTGGCGATGGTCACCGGGAAGCCGGAGGTGGCAAGCGTGTTTTCGAGCCCGACGACGAGGCCGGCGCCGACGACCGGGCCGACCATGGTGCCGATGCCGCCGAGCAGCGTCATCAGGATCACCTCGCCCGACATCTGCCAGGTCACGTCCGTCAGCGTGGCGAACTGGAAGACGATCGCCTTCACCGCGCCGGCAAGGCCGGCAAGGGCCGCCGACATGACGAAGGCGGCGAGCTTGTAGCGACCGACGGAATAGCCCAGCGAAATGGCGCGGTTCTCGTTCTCTCTTATTGAACGCAGGATCATGCCGAAGGGCGAGTTGACGATGCGCCAGATGGCGAAGATGCCGATCAGGAAGATCGCCAGCACGAAGAAATACATGTTCATCGGCACGTTGAGGTCGACGACGCCGAAGAGATGGCCTCGCGGCACGCCCTGGATGCCGTCCTCGCCTTCGGTGAAGGGCGCCTGCACGCAGAAGAAGTAGAACATCTGCGCCAGCGCCAACGTGATCATGGCGAAATAGATGCCCTGCCGGCGGATGGCGAGGAAGCCCATGACGAGGCCCATCAGCGCGGCGCCGGCGGTGCCGAGCAGAATGCCGGCTTCCGGCGGCCAGCCCCAGGCTTTCACCGCATAGGCGCAGAAATAAGCCGCGCCGCCGAAGAAGGCGGCATGGCCGAAGGAGAGCAGGCCGGTGTAGCCGAGGAGCAAATTGAAGGCGCAGGCGAAGAGCGCGAAGCACAGCATCTTCATCACGAAGATCGGGTAGATGAGGAATGGCGCCGCGACGAGGCCCACGATCCCCAGCGCAACGAGGCCTCTTTCCATCCGCATGGAGGCGGCTGCACGCGCTTCGTGAAGGGTTGCCTCGCTCATCTCAGGCATCCCTTCCGAACAGGCCGGCGGGCCGAAGCAGCAGCACGATCGCCATGATGACGAAGACGACGAGGTTCGAGGCCTCGGGATAGAACACCTTCGTCAAGCCCTCGGCGAGGCCGAGCACATAGCCGGTGACGATGGCCCCCAGGATCGAGCCCATGCCGCCGATCACGACGACGGCGAAGACGACGATGATCAGATCCGAGCCCATCAGCGGGCTGACCTGGTAGACGGGTGCGGCGAGAATGCCGGCCAGCCCGGCAAGCCCCGCGCCCAGGCCGTAGGTGAGCGTCAACAGCAGCGGCACGTTGACGCCGAAGGCCTGCACCAGTTCCGGGTTCTCGGTGGCGGCGCGCAGGTAGGAGCCGAGCCTGGTCTTCTCGATCAAAAGCCAGGTGCCGATGCAGACGATGAGCGAGGCCACCACAACCCAGCCGCGATAATTGGGCAGGAACATGAAGCCTAGATTGGTGCCGCCGGCGAGCAGCGTCGGCACGGCGTATGGATTGCCGGAGACACCGTAGTAAAAGCGGAAGATGCCTTCGATCACCAGCGCCATGCCGAAGGTGAAGAGCAGGCCGTAGAGCGGATCGAGACGATAGAGCCGCGACAGCGCCAGGCGCTCGACCACGATACCCAACAGGCCGACGGCCAGAGGCACGATGATCAGCGCCGGCCAGTAGCCGATGCCGAGATGAACGAGCAGCAGATAGCCGATGAAGGCGCCCAGCATATAGAGCGCGCCATGGGCGAAATTGATGATGCGAAGCAGGCCGAAGATGACGGCCAGCCCGAGGCTCAGCATCGCGTAGAAAGAGCCGTTGATCAGCCCGACAAGCAGCTGCCCGAGAAAAGCCTGGATGGGGATGCCGAAGATCATGGTCATGGCGCTGACACCGCAAGGCCTGATGAAAGCGGCAAAGCCAATAGCCGGCGTCGGCGCCGCCCCTC
>LM655189.1:23078-23158 GCA_000824825.2 Mesorhizobium sp. ORS 3324 | reverse complement strand
GAGGGGCGCTCTCGTCGCCGATTTCGCCAATCGCCAACGTTGTAGAAGGGAAGCCAACATTGCGGCCAGCCCCTTCTCCC
>LM655189.1:0-22978 GCA_000824825.2 Mesorhizobium sp. ORS 3324 | reverse complement strand
AGGCGGATGAGGGGCGGCGCCAATGTCCGACAGGTAGAGGGCAAGATGCAATCCGCACCAGCGCTACGCTGCTCGGAGGTCTCGCCTCCGCGCTGTCGGGCGCTCCCATCGGCCATCGTCCCGATCATACTCCCAGCACCTCGTGCAGCTTGTCGGTGTGCTCGGACAGCGCGCCGACGGCAAAGCCTTCCACCACCTTGCCATGGTCCATCAGGTAAAAACGGTCGGCGATGCTGGCGGCGAAGCGGAAATTCTGCTCGACAAGCAGGATCGTCATGCCGCGCTTCTTCAGCGTCGCCAGCAATTCGCCGATGCGCTGCACGATGACCGGCGCCAGCCCTTCGGTCGGCTCGTCGAGCAGCAGCATCTCGACGCCGGTCCTCAGGATGCGAGCGATCGCCAGCATCTGCTGCTCGCCGCCCGAGAGTTTCGTGCCCTGGCTGTTGCGGCGCTCCTTGAGATTGGGGAACAGCTCGAAGATCTCCTCCACGCTCATGCCGCCCTTGGCCACCACCGGCGGCAGGATGAGGTTCTCGTCGACGGTCAGCGTGGCGAAGATGCCGCGCTCCTCCGGCACGAAGCCGATGCCCTGATGCGCAACCCGGTGCAGCGGCAGGCTGATCAGGTCCCTGCCGTTGAAGGTGACGCTTCCCGTGCGCTTGCGGATCAGCCCCATGATGGCGCGCAGCGTCGTCGTCTTGCCGACGCCATTGCGGCCAAGCAGCGTCACCGTCTCGCCGCGCAGGACTTCGAGGTTTACGCCGTGCAGAGCATGGCCTTCGCCATACCAGGCGTGGAGATCGCGCACGGAAAGCAGCGGCTCACTCATGCCCGACCCTCTTCATGCTCAGTCCCCATATAGGCGACCCGCACGCGCTCGTCCTGGCTCACCGTCGTGTAGTCGCCGGCGGCAAGCACCTGGCCGCGCTGCATGACGGTGATCCAGTCGCAGAGGTCGGCGACGACGGTGAGGTTGTGCTCGACCATCAGCACGGCGCGGTCCTTGGCGAGCGAGCGGATGATGCCGGAGATCATGCCGACATCCTCATGCCCCATGCCGGCCATCGGCTCGTCGAGGAGCAGCACCTTCGGGTCGAGGGCCAGCGTGGTGGCGATCTCCAGCACGCGCTTCCTGCCATAGGAGAGATCGCCGGCGAGACGATGCGCGGCATCGTCGAGGCCGACGATTGCAAGCAGCTCGCGCGCCCTCGGCGTCAGCTCGTCGAGCGCGGAGAGCGAGCGCCAGAACTGGTAGCCCAGCCCGCCCGGCCGCTGCAGCGCCACGCGCACGTTGTCGAGGACGCTGAGATGCGGAAAGATCGCCGATATCTGGAAGGAGCGGACAAGGCCCATGCGCGCCACCTTGGCCGGCGGCGTGCGGGTGATGTCGGTGCCGAGCAGCTCGATCGTGCCGCTGGTCGGCTGCAGGAATTTGGTCAACAGGTTGAAGATGGTGGTCTTGCCGGCGCCGTTCGGGCCGATGAGCGCATGAATCTTGCTGTGATGGACGTCGAGGTCGACATCCTTCACCGCGACGAAGCCGGCAAAGTCGCGCCTCAAGCCGCGGGCGGAAAGCACCACCCGCGGCATCTCATCTGTGCCGTCCGGCCGGACGGCCGTTGCGGTGTCGAGCGTCACTTGCTGACGAGCGGACAGCCGCTGTCCTCGGCTTTCATGAAGGCCTTGTCGCCGGGAATGGTCGCCAGATAGGTGTAGTAGTCCCAGTCCTTCTTCGACTCTTCCGGCTTCTTGACCTGGTAGAGATACATGTCGTGCACCATCGAGCCGTCGGGCTGCACCTTGCCGTTGGCGGTGAAGACGTCGTTGACGGGCATCTCATGCAGCTGCTTGGCCACCGCCTCGGTCTCGTCGGTGCCGGCCTTGTCGATCGCCTTCAGATACTGCGTCACCGCCGAATAGGTGCCGGCCTGAATCATGTTCGGCATGCGGTTGGTGCGCTTGAAGTAACGGTTGGCGAAATCGCGACTCTTGTCGTCGCGGTCCCAGTAATAGCCTTCGGTGAGCACCACGCCCTGCGCCGCCTGCAGCCCAAGCCCGTGCACTTCGGCCAGCGTGAAGAGGAGCGCTGCCAGCCGCTGGCCGCCGGCGACGATGCCGAACTCGGCCGCCTGCTTGATCGAGTTGGAGGTGTCGAGACCGGCATTGGCAAGGCCGATGATCTTGGCGCCGGAGGACTGCGCCTGGAGCAGGAACGAGGAATAGTCGGTGGAGCCCAGCGGATAGCGCACCTCGCCCAGCACCTTGCCGCCGCTGGCTTCCACGAGCTTGGCGGTCTGGTCCTTCAGCGAATAGCCGAAAGCGTAGTCGACGGTGATGAAATACCAGGTATCGCCGCCCTGCTGCACCAGCGCGCCGCCGGTGCCAACGGCCTGGGAGTGCGTGTCATAGGCCCAGTGGAAACCATAGGGCGAGCATTGCTTGCCGGTGAGGTCGGTGGAGGCCGCACCCGTGACGATGTCGATCTTCTTCTTTTCCTTGGAAAGCCCCTGGACGGCGAGCGCGACGGAAGAGGTGGTAAGCTCCATGATCGCGTCGACCTGCTCGGTGTCGTACCACTGGCGCGCGATGTTGGAGGCGATGTCCGGCTTGTTCTGATGGTCGGCGCTGACGATCTCGATCGGCGCCCCCTGCACCTTGCCGCCGAAATCCTCGACCGCCATCTTGGCGGCCTCGACCGACCACTTGCCGCCGAAATCGGCATAGACGCCCGACTGGTCGTTGAGGATGCCGATCTTGACCTTGCCGTCGGAAATTTGGCCAGCCGCCGCCGGCATTGCGGTTGCCGCCAGAAGCGCGGCCGAGACGAGATAGGATGCTTTCACTGGTGGTTCCTCCCTTGTGGCCAACCACCGGAAACGCGGCAGGCCTCGCAATGGTTCAACAGTTCCGTCCGATAACCGTAGGAAATTGCGGGATCACGCCCCCGCTCGCTGCCCCTCCTCTGCCGCCGCACTCGTGGGTACGGCGAGCCTAGCATCACCCTTCGCGGGCCGAGAATGCTATTTTCGTAGCATGGCGGATGGACGGGGCGGCAAGCCATTTCCCAAACTGGGAACAAGACGAATTTACCAAATTGGGAAAAGGCTCGAGATCATCGACACCTGTTCACCACGGCAGCCGCTTGCCGTCGCGGAAAAAGCCGCCGGTCGGGCCGTCGTCCGGCAGGGTCGCGGCCCAGACGATGCCGGCGGCACCCTGCGCGACGGGGCGTCCGCCCGGACCGCCCATGTCGGTCGCGACCCAGCCGGGGCAGATCGCGTTGACCAGGACGCCGGCGCCGCGCAGTTCGGCGGCCAGGATGCGGGTCAGCGCGTTGAGCGTCGCCTTGCTGGTCGAATAGGCCGGCGCGCCGGCGCCCATCGAAGCGAGCGAGCCGCCTTCCGACGAGACATTGACCAGCCGCCCGTGGCCGGAAACGCCGAGCAGCGGCGCGAAGGCGGCCGCCACCCGCCAGGCGCCGAAGACATTGGTCTCGAAAGCTTCGCGGATCACACTCCAGTCGGGCCGCAGCGCCCGCGCCGACGGATCGTAGTGGATGGCGGCGTTGTTGACCAAGATGTCGAGCCGACCGAAGCGGCGCTCGACCTCTGCCGCGGCGCGGGCGGCGGCATCCGGCGTGGCGACATCGAGCGCGATGGGCTCCACCTTGCCGCCGAGCTTGCTTGCCGCCGCCTCGCCCTTGGCGAGATCGCGCACGCCGATGAGCACGGTGAAGCCGAGCTCGGCGAGCTGGCGCGCCGTCTCCAGCCCGATGCCGCGATTGCCGCCGGTGACCAGCGCCATCTTGCCGGAGTGATTTTTGGTGTTGGTCATCGGTGCTGCTCCTGTTCCTTGTGTCGACAGCAAGATGGCATCGATCGCGTCCACCGGTTAGAGCGCAGGATTGGCACTCATTGCGCGATGCGGCTCATGAATGGCGCGATCTGGAACAGCCGGATTCGCCATCGCAGCCGCAAGGGAACGTAAAGTGGATCCGGCAGCGCTGCCCCTCCTCTCCGGCGCTAGGTCAAAATCTGACGCCTGGCACGGGAGTCATAAGCCCGCTCAGCGTGGCGAGGAAACCTTAGAGCCGAATGGCCCGAACGGGTTGGAAGACTTCTGCTGGTCGGTCCGACAGCAGATTGGCGCGAGTTTTTGGCCGATCCGGTCGGCACGTTCAATCGAGACCGACCCAGATGTAGCCATCCTCCTCGCGGCACGGAATGAGACGCAACGGAGCCCGGTTCTTCGAAATATCGCCGAGGACCTCCATGCCGGCCGAAGTTCCATCCTCGTTGAGCGCCTCGCACCACTTTACGATTTCGCCTGTATCCAGATCGAATCCGGAGTGATGCCAGCGACACACCAGCGTGCCATCCTCGTCCACAGTGCTCGCCTGTCGTGCGTGGCCGTTGGTCCGCGAGGCGCTTTCGAAGAACGGCAATTTCAGATGCGGGCAGGCATTGTTAAAGGCATGGACGCGCCCGCCCCTGCGCAAGATCACGACGTAAAGCGCTTGGAACTCGATGACTTTGTGCTCGCCCTCCTTTAGTTCGCTCGTCGCGACCGTCCGGTGCCACATCTTGCCGCCCAGTTGCATGGTCTCGCGCGCGGCTTTTTCGTTCAGCCGGCGCTCGGCTTCAACCTTCAGCTTCCTTATCTCGTACAGCGAAATTCGGTCGGAGGTACCGCGCAAACGCACCCGAATGAAATCGGATATTTCAACCTCATCCTTGACCCGTTCATAGAGCGTCTCGGAAATCAGGAGGCGGGTTCCGGCCTCCTTGTTGGCTGTTTCGACGCGGCTCGCCACATTGACCGCATCGCCGATGGCCGTCAGGCGCTCGTTGCCGGGTGATCCGACCGAGCCGATCACCGCTTCGCCCAGATGCAAACCGACGCGAATATCGAAGTCGATGCCGTACATCGAGGCAAAAAAGGGCTTCAGCCGATCGACCGTGGCAAGGGTCTGCAGGGCCGCATTGACCGCGCGCACCGGCGCATCGTCTTGGCCGTTCATGCCAAATATCGCCATAAGCCCGTCGCCGACGAACTTGTCGATGTAGCCGTCGTTGAGCTCGATGACTTCGGCGACCTGAGTGAAATAGCGATTGAGCAGATACATGACATCGTAAGGCGTCAACGTTTCGGAGAAGTGGGTGAATCCGGCTACGTCGCTGAAGAAAATGACGACCGACTTCAGCTCGCCCGCACTGGTGGATCTGTGCGGCAGCAACTGACTGGTCATTCGCAGGTCGGTCTCGTCGAGGACGAGCCTGCGGAAGGTGATGTCGGAGGCAGGTCTGAGCTGGCATGCCAGGCGTACGTTGGCGCCAAGCCCCAACCGCTCCACGAGCGTGCGCTCCAGCGCGGTGCGCTCCGGGCAGCCGTCCGCACCGTCGAGAATCCAGATCCGGCAGGTCGAGCACTTGGCCTTGCCGCCGCAAGCGCAGGCGATCGGGACGTCAGCCCGACGAGCGGCTTCAAGGACAGACTCCCCGAGCGCCGATTTGATCGATATGTCGTCGGGCAGCGATAGCAACGTAGGCATCGGAACTGATCTTCCAGTGCGAGTGGCGCCAGGCGCTGGCGGTTAATAACGGTCTATCAGCCGGACACCGTTTTAGCCTCGTTCGAACGACATTAGCCCAGCAATGGCCTGGATGCCATGGTCGAGTCCGATGGTCCGCCTGAGGCCGGTCGTCTGGGGGTCGGTCGTCTGGGGGGCGGTCGAAAGCCGCGCTCCACTCGCTTCCCGGAAACGCCGTCCCGTTCGGGCGGCGTTTTTCCATGGCGCGCCATGAGCGCCCATTGCTTCGGCTCGCAAACGCCCTCGCACAAAAGGATGCGACAGCGCAGCCGCCCGCAGGCTCGACTCTATGCCCCGCAATCATTATCGGTCGCCCGGCAGTTTGTTTTGCATGGATCTCGACATGCCCGAGCTCGACCTTCTGACCCTTCTGGGCGGGCTGCTGCTGACGCCAGGGCCAACAAACCTTCTGCTGGCGGTCTGCGCCGTTTCATCCGCCCTGCGGGGCGCGGCCTCCATGCTCGCGTCAGTCGTCCTTGCCTATCTGCTGGTCATGGCCGGGGTCGCCGCGCTTGTCGCCCTCGTACCGGCCGACAGCCAGTCGGCTGTCCGTGCCGCCATGAAGATCTGCGCCATTCTGTGGCTGCTGTGGCTCGCATACAGCGTGTGGACAGCCAGCGGCGACGGCGTCGACCAGCAGTTGGTGACGACGAGACAGGTCTTTGTCACGACGCTGGTCAATCCCAAGGCGACGATCGTTGCCCTCCTGGCGCAGAGCCACGGCATGAGCAGCGGTCTCCTGATTGCGATCGCTGCCCTCGTTTGGCTTTCCGGGGCCGCCTGGATCATCATTGGGTTTACGGTTCGCCGCAGCGGCTCAGGGCTCTTCAGCAAGCGCGCGCTGCGACGGCTCAGCGCCATCTGCCTCGCGGGCTTCGGGGTTTTGCTGGCGGGCGCCAGCCTGTAGCCCCGTCTATTTCTTCTTCTGCGGGTAGATGGTCTCGCCGCGCTTCAACATCTCCACGAAGCTCTCGATTTTCTTCCTGCGCCCCGCCTCGGTCTTCATGTTGTGGACACGGAAGGCAAGCGCGAAGCGGTTCTGCGCGGAGAGCTTCGCCAGCATCTCCCTCGCCTTCGGCTCGGCGTCGATCGCCGCCTGCAGGTCGGGCGGGATGGTCATCTCCTTCGATCCGGCATAGGCCCGGTCCCAGCGCCCGTCGGCCTTCGCCATCTCGACCTGCTTGAGGCCATGCTTTGTCATGCGGCCCTCCTCGATCAGGCGCGCGACATTGTCGATGTTGATCCTGCTCCAGATGCTCTTCTGGCCGCGCGGCGTGTAGCGCTGCAGGAAGCTCTGCCCGTCGAGCGACTTGCGCACCGCGTCGATCCAGCCGAAGCAGAGCACGACGTCGATCGCCTCCTTCGGCGTGATCGAGGCCAGGCCGGAGCCGACCTTGTGGATCTTGATCCAAACCTCGTCTTCGCTGGCATGGTTGTCGGCCAGCCAGGTGTAGAAGCTTTTGGCATCGGGGAATTCGTGGACCTTGTCCGGATCGACTTTGATCGGGGCCATCGGCTCTCCTCTACGCTGAAGCTGCCAATCTCCCCCCTTGTGGGGGAGATGGCCGGCAGGCCAGAGGGGGGCGCTGTCCCGCCAGCCTGTCAAGCGTCGTCCCTGCCTCTTCTACAATTGGTAGAGGTTCGACTGAAAGCTGGTAGAGGTTCGACTGAAAGGCCGCGTTCCTTCGCGCACCCCTCTGCCCTGCCGGGGCATCTCCCCCACAAGGGGGGAGATCGACTTCGCCATCGGAATCTCCGATGACATTATCGGTTTCTTCCGTTTCCGCTCCGCGCTCCCACCTGCCACATCGTCGTCCATGCAAAGGAAAGGCATGGACATGGACAATCGAAAAATCCTGATCGTCGGCGGCAGCTCGGGCATGGGGCTGGCGCTCGCCAGGCGTTGCCTCGATGCGGGTGCGACCGTCGTCATCGCCGGGCGCGGCGAGGCGAAGCTGGACCAGGCCCGCGATGAGCTCGGCCGGCTGGCCACGCTCGAGACCGCGGTGGTCGACATCAGCCGCGAGGGTGAGGTCGCCGCGCTTTTCGAGCGCATCGGCCGGTTCGACCACATCGTCAGCACCGCGGCCGATATCGACGGCGCCTACCGGCTGTTGCCCGAGATCGAGCTTTCGGCCGCGCAAAAGGTGGTGGAGAGCAAGTTCTACGGACCGCTGCTGCTTGCCAAGCACGGCGCGCCGAAGCTGTCAGCCAACGGCTCGCTCACCTTCGTCTCCGGCATCGCCGCCTACCGGCCGGCGGCGCGCGGAGCGGCGGTCGCCGCCGTCAACGCCGCGCTCGAAGGGCTGGTGCGTGCCTTGGCCATCGAGCTGGCGCCGATCAGGGTCAACGCCGTCTCGCCCGGCTGGGTCGACACGCCGATCTGGCAGCTTGTTGCCGGCGATGCGAAAGACGACACGCTTGCCGCGATGGCCAAGCGCCTGCCGGCGGGCCGGGTCGGACGGCCGGAAGACATTGCCGATGCGATTCACTTCCTGATGGGCAACGGTTTCACGACGGGAACGACACTGCATGTCGAGGGCGGGCATCGGCTGATCTGATGGCTGCGAAGTTCTCTTCCATCGCGGCAAGCAACAGCTTCAGCACCGGCGGCTGGACGCGCCGCCGGCGCCAGATCATCACCAGTTCCGCCGACCGGACGGGGCCCGGCCATGCGAGCTCGGCCACCTCGCTGCGATCGAGGGCCGCGGCGACAGCCAGACGCGGCACGATACCGAGGCCTGCGCCGGCCGCCACCAGGCCGGCGATGGCATCGATGCTGCCGACCTCGGCCGCGAGCCTCGGACCGTCGAGGCCCGCCTCGGCGAAGGCCCGGTCGATCATGGCGCGATAGACGCATCCGGTTCCGGTAGCGACGAAGCGTTTTTCGGCCAGCGCGGCCAGATCGACATCCGTGTGGTTCTCGCCGGGCGGCGCGATCAGGACCAGCGGCTCGGCCGCAACGATGCGCCTGGCGAAGCGCTCGTCCGGCTCGCCGGCGCCGGGCCTGTCGAAGCAGAAGGCGACATCGACCTCGCCTTCCCCCAGTTGGCGCCGGAGCTCGCCGCTGCCGGCGATCTTCAACTTGATGTCGATGTCGGGATGAGCGGCCTGGAAATCGGCAAGCCACTCGGGAAGCCTTGCGGACGCGATCGTCTCCAAAGCGCCGATCGACAGGGTGCCGGCCGTCCGTCCGGCGGCGGCATCGATGGCGGCCCGCGCCTCATCGGCAAGCGCCAGCAACTCGTCGGCATAGGGCTTCAGCGCTTCGCCCGCCGGCGTCAGTTCCAGCCCCTGCCGCGAGCGCGTGAACAGGCTGGTGCCAAGCTCGGCCTCCAGCGCCTGGATCTGGTCGCTGGCGCTCGACTGCGCGAGATTGACCTCGCCCGCCGCCCGCGTGACGTTGCGCGTGCGCGCGACCGCCAGGAATGTCTTCAGCAATCTTGGGTGCATGGAGTTCGGCGACGGTTACTGCAGCTGCGGCTTCTTGAGGAAGGAATTGCGGTCGGCAGATTTTACGCGCAGCCAGGTCTCGCGGCCGTCGCGCACCACGCGCAGCGGAATCTCGGAGCCGGCCGGGTTCTGCCAGAGCTTGCGGTAGAAGTCGGCGAGCCCGTCGACCTCGCCGTCGCGCACGTCGGAGATGATGTCGCCCTGGCGCAGACCGGCCTTCGCGGCGGGGCCGCCTTCGGCGACGCTCATCACAACCACCATGCCGTTCGACTCGGCCGAGAAGGCGCCGAGCCAGGGGCGCGGCGGCTTGCCCACCTGGCCGCGCTTCACCAGATCGTCGAGGATCGGCGTCAGAAGGTTGATCGGCACCACCATGTTGATGTCGGCGATCTCGCCGGCGCGGCTCATCTGCAGGCGCAGCGACCCTACGCCGAGCAGCTTGCCGGCGCTGTCGAACAGCGCCGCGCCGCCCCAGGACGGGTGCGCCGGCGCGGTGAAGATCGCCTCGTCGAGCAGATATTCCCAGTAGCCGGCGAATTCCTGCTTGGTGACAATATGGGCATCGACCTGCTGGCCGATGCCGTCGGCCAGCACCACGGCGTCGCCTATATTGGCCTTCCTGGAATCGCCGAAGGCGACCGCCGGCAGGTTGAGCGGCGACAGCGACTGCACCAGACCGAAGCCGGTTTCCTGATCGTAGGCCAGCGGATGCGCCGGCAACACGCGGCCGTTCTGGTCGGTAAGCCAGACCTCCTCGGCCTCGGTGATGAGATAGCCGATGGTGAGCACCAGCCCATTGTCGCGGATCACCACGCCGCTGCCTTCGCGGCGGGTGCCCAGCGCGTTGGCGGTGAAGGCGTCGTCCGGAACCGTGGCGCGCACGGCGACGACGGAGCGGGAGACTTTTTCGAGGGTCATCGGGCGATCCTGGATTGCGGGTGTCTTTCTATAAGTATGGCCAAAGGGGCGCGGTGCAAGGGCTGCGCGACCTCTCCTTCCCCCTTGTGGGGGAAGGTGTCGCCGAAGGCGACGGATGAGGGGTGCTGGACGGAGTGAGGCGATGAAGGCCCTCAGATCACGAACGTCTCATTTCTTCCAACACCCCTCATCCGTCTCGGCGCTAGCGCGCCGATCCACCTTCTCCCGCAAGGGGAGAAGGGGAAGAGGCTGGCCCAAACATTAGTTCAACGAAATTTGAACTTTTTCCTTTGACCCGCGCGCAACCGTACCTAAGTCTATTGCCAACAATCGGAATCCGCCCCAAGGAACCACGAGGCCTCCCACGATGAACCAGTATACCCCGCCGAAAGTCTGGACCTGGAACAAGCCGAATGGCGGCGCCTTCGCCTCGATCAACCGGCCGGTCGCCGGCCCGACGCATGAGAAGGAACTGCCCGTCGGCAAGCATCCGCTGCAGCTCTATTCGCTGGCCACCCCCAACGGCCAGAAGGTCACGATCATGCTGGAGGAGCTTCTGGCGCGCGGCCACAAAGGCGCCGAATACGACGCCTGGCTGATCCGCATCAATGACGGCGACCAGTTCGGCTCAGGCTTCGTCGAGGTCAATCCCAACTCCAAGATCCCGGCGCTGATGGACCGCAGCGGGCCGAAGCCGGTGCGCGTGTTCGAGTCCGGCTCGATCCTCACTTATCTCGCCGAAAAGTTCGGCGAATTCCTGCCTACGGAGCGCGCAGCACGGGCGGAAACCTTCTCCTGGCTGTTCTGGCAGATGGGTTCGGCGCCCTATCTCGGCGGCGGCTTCGGCCATTTCTACGCCTATGCGCCGGAAAAGATCGAATACGCCATCGACCGCTTCGCCATGGAAACCAAAAGGCAGATGGACGTGCTCGACAGGCGGCTGGCGGAAAGCGAGTATCTAGCCGGCCCCGACTACACCATCGCCGACATGGCGGTGTGGCCCTGGTATGGCGGCCTCGCAAAAGGCCGCAGCTACGGCGATGCCGACCGGTTTCTTTCGGTGCATGAATACAAGCACGTGCAGCGCTGGGCCGACGCGATCGACGCGAGGCCGGCGGTGAAGCGCGGCCGCATGGTCAACCGCCTCTCCGGCGACCCGGCCTACCAGCTCCACGAACGCCATGACGCCAGCGATTTCGAGACGAAGACGCAGGACAAGCTGCAGGCGGCGGAGTAAGCTAGGTGGAAGGCGTGCGAACTGGTGATCTCCCCCCTTGTGGGGGAGATTGGCTGTCGCCGACGCCCCCGCTACCTTCCGTAGGTATACGTCACACTGGCCTCGCCCAGCGCCTGGCTCTTCGCCGCGACCGAGACCATCTCCGGTGACGGATTTTCCGGCGTGCGCAGCTTCGCTTCACCCAGCGCATAGAGCGTGAACACATAATGGTGCTTGCCGCTGCCGGGCGGTGGGCACGGCCCGAAATAGCCGGCGTGGCCGATGCCGCCGGTGCCCGACACCGTTCCCCTGGGCAGGCGTTTGCCGCCTTTCGAACCGACGCCTTCGGCCAGGCCCTTGGCGCTTGCCGGAATGTCCCAGGCCAGCCAATGCCAGAACCCCTTGCCGCCATTGGCATCGGGATCGAACATGGTGAGCGTGTAGCTCTTGGTGCCGGCCGGCGGGTCCTTCCAGGCAAGCGCGATCGAGACGCTCTTGCCGCCGCAGCCAGCCTTGTCGCCGAGATATTTTGCGTCCCATTTGTCGTTGGAGACCGACGGGCTGGAGATTTCAAAGGCGGATGCCTGGGCGGCGAAGGCGGCGAAGGCAAGCACGATGAGGCTGATGCGCGGGATCATGACCATCCTCCCTGGCTGAGAGCAGCGGAGTTTAGCCGAAAGGCAGGCCGGAACCGAGCAACTTTGCGTGACGTGTTGGCGGAGCGCCGCAACTGCCAATCTCCCCCCTTGTAGGGGAGATCAGATGCCTCGTCGGCTTTCGCTAGTCTCCAACGCCCCAAAATCCCTACTCCGCCGCGCTGCATTGCTCCAGCGGCGGCGCCGTCAGACCTTCCACTGCCTCCAGCCACAGCCGGTCGATACGGGCGAGATCGGCCCCGTCGATCTCGTCGAGGTGGTTCCAGTACATGCCGTGCTCGTAGAAATAGTCGAACTCGCGCTCCATCGTCTCGGCCGCATCCACCGCCTTGACGTCAATGCCGGCGGCGAGTTCGGCTTTCATGGCGGCTAGGTCCGCCGCGGACAGATCCCGCACCTCCGCGAAGGAGAGTTTCGGGAAGACCAGCCGGCTGCGCGGCAGGTTCGACAGGTTGACGCAGAGCGTGCCGCGACGCAGCGCATGGATGAGCAGGCGCGCGGACTTGGCCTCGAGGCTTTGCAGCGTGACGTCGTCGCGCAGCGGGTCGGCCCGGCCGGTGCCGTAGAAATGCGTGTCGCCGGAGTGGTCGTAGATCATGTCGCAGCCGAGAAAGGCGAGCACGTCCGGTCTCCGGCTGTGGACGGTCCAGTAGGCGGCCGTCATCGACATGGTGCCGCCGGCATAGACGAAGCCGCCGAAACTGTTTTGCGCCGGCACGTAATGGGCGGCGCTGAAGATCCGTTGCGTCGGCTCAGGCCGCGGCATGCGATCAGGCGGGAAATCGCCGGCATGCACCAGAACGTCCCAGTCCGGGCGCACGCGCCAGGCATTGTTGATGACAACGATGCCGGCGAAGGCGTGCTTCGGCCATGAAGCACAGCGCATGACGTCGGGGGCGCTGCCGAGCAGCAGCGTCACGCGGGGCGATGCGTCCATACCATCCTCTCTCACGAACCGGCGCCGACACATTTGGCCTTGCCGGCCATCCCCTACAAGTGCCGACCGCCGCGCGAATAGCCGTCCCAACCTCGAAAAGGCAGGGCAATGCGGCCCTTCACGATTTCTTTCAAAATCGGAACATCCCTGCGAATGCTCCGTTGGAAAGTTGATGCAACTAACGATGCAAGGCTTTGGAGACTTCCTCATGATGAAGAAAATCCTCACAGCTTCCGTGCTCACCGTTGTGCTGGCAACCTCGGCCGCGATGGCGCAATCGGTCGGCACAAGCGGCGGCGCCAATGCGTCGGGCAGCGTTTCGGCCGGTGCCAGCGTGTCAGGCGGCGGAACGGTGACAAGCACAACGCCGAGCCAGACGGATACCACCACGACCAGTTCCACGAACAAGTCGAACGGCATGGAGGACCGCTGCAAGGACAGCGGCGGCTACGACACCGACAACAACACCCCCAGCGGCGCCATGACCTCCGATCTGGGCAATTGCAACAAGTAGCGCCATCAGGCGCCCATCGCGTCGGCTTCCGACGCGGAGGAGCCCAAGAAAAAGCCCCGCCGGTGGAGACCGTCGGGGCTCTTTTCGTTCGGGCCGTGAAGGTGGGACCCCGCGGCCGGATGATCCAGGGGGTGTTGGATCGGTGATCACTCTAACCGAATAGCAGGCCACACCGTAATCACGCCTGCGCGAGCGCGAGGTGATAGGCGGCGAAGAAGCATCTGAGCCAGTAGGAGATTGGCGACGTCCGATCTCCCCCCAAGTGGGGGAGATTGGCATCTTCAACCTCTCAACAACCTCGCCAGCCGCGGCACGCCCTCGCCCACCGTGCGGTCGTCCGCCAGCGTGAAGGACATGCGCAGCGTGTTGCGGCCGGTGCCGTCGGCGAAGAAGGCGTTGCCGGGCACGAAGGCGACGCGCGCCTCCTTGACCGAACGCGCCAGGAGCTCGGTGGCGTCGGCCCCTTGGGGCAGCGTCAGCCAGACGAACATGCCGCCATCGGGCCGGCTCCACGTGATGCCTTGCGGCATACTGGCTTCGAGCGCGGAAAGCAGCGCGTCACGGCGCCGGCGGTAGGCGCCGATCAGCTTCTCCACCTGGCGGTCGAAGATGGTCTCGGCGACGCGGTGCATGACCATCTGGTTGATCGAGGGGCTGTGCAGGTCGGAAGCCTGCTTCATCAGCACCAGCTTTTCCACGACGTGGCGCGCCGCGCAGACCCAGCCGACGCGCATGCCGGGCGACAGGATCTTCGAGAACGAACCGCAATAGAGCGTGCGGGCGTTGTCGATGCCTCCTGAGCGCGCGCAGTCGAACGCCAGGATCGGCGGCACCGCCTCGCCGTCATAGCGCAGCGCCCGGTAGGCGGCGTCCTCGATGACGGCGATGTCGAGCTCGCCGGCAAGGTCGAGCACCGCCTCACGCTGCCTGGCATCCAGTGTGTTGCCGGTCGGGTTGGCGAAATCCGGCACCAGATAGGCGAATTTCACTTTGCCGCCATTGGCGGCGGCCGCAGCGCGATAGGCCTCGGGCGTCATGTTGCCGCCGGCAGTGTTCAGCCGGTCATAACGCGGCTCATAGGCGTTGAAGGCCTGCAGCGCGCCGAGATAGGTCGGCCATGTCACCAGAGCGGTGTCGCCCGGGGACAAAAAGAGCTTGCCGAGATAGTCGAGCGCCTGCTGCGAGCCGGAGGTGATGAAGATGTTTGCCTCGTCACAGGCAACGCCGAGACTGCCCATATAGGCGGCCAGCCATTTGCGCAGCGGCAGGAAGCCCTCGCTGACCTGGTATTGCAGCGCGGCTCCCGCCTCCGCCCCGCCGAGCACGGCCTGGTAGGCATCGCCGATCGCCGCGGCCGGAAACAGCGACGGGTCCGGAATGCCGCCGGCGAAGGAGATGATGTCGGGCTGGTCGAGCAGCTTCAACAGCTCGCGGATTTCCGAGGCCTTCATGCGCGAGGAACGCGAGGCCAGAAGGTTCAACAGGGTCAAGACGCGCCTCCCGAGCGGCAAACTGATATTTAGGTCAACTGTGCTGACCTATTATCAGGCTTTTTGGCCGAATTGAATAGCCCAGGCGCGAAACGCGCACAGGCCAATTTCTTCGGCCGTACCTGTTTGCTGGCGGAACCTGCCGCCGGCCATTGCGTTCACTGAAGCGTGACTGATCCCGAATATCAGTATCCTCTAATTCAACGACGTTGGTGCGGTACTGATGAAGGTGGCTCCGCCACGGGGCTAGAATGATGGGAGAGACAGGCCATGAAAACCAAGACTGCATTTCTGAGCCTATTGGCCGCGTCGGTCATTGCCGGCACGGCGTTCGCCGGTATCCTCGACGAACCGAAGATGATGGCGCCCTTCTACACCGACAAGACGATGAAGACGATGAAGTCGGACGCCCAGATGAAGAAGGTCTGGGCCAAGATGTCGAAGAAGAACCAGGCAGCCATGATGAAGGAATGCAACGACCCGGCGATGAGCAAGCCGCATGCCGAGTTCTGCGCGAAGCTGAACGCGCTGGCCGGCCACGCCTGACAACGCCGGAACCCAGGCGCCGGCCGGAAGGGGATAGGCGTGCAGGCCGGCGCAACGAGTGCGGCAGCCGAAACGCGATAGCGTTTCATCGACTGCCGCAAGCTGTCGAAGCGGCCAAAGCGATTGGTCCGGTTCAGGCGATCGATTCAAGACATTTTAGCGAAGGCGAATAGAAATTCGTTGCGCGTGAGCGCGAGCGGATGCAACCTCATTCCATCGGACCGGCAAGAACAAGAACAAAGGTCCAAATGGGAGGGGGAAATGACGCTCGAACTTATCGGGGCCGGATTCGGCCGCACCGGCACGTGGTCCACTTTCGCCGCGCTGAACAGGCTCGGCTTTCCGAGCTACCACATGCAGGAAGTCATCATAAACAAGGCCAACAAGGGCCATCTCGACTTCTGGCGCAAGGTGGCGAACAGCCCGCCCGGCACGCAGCACGACTGGAACCGCGTCTTCGCCAAGTATCGGGCGACCGTCGACAATCCGGGCTGCTGTGTCTGGCGCGAGCTGATGGCCGCCTACCCCCGTGCCAAGGTGCTCTTGACGCTGCATCCGCGCGGCGCCGAAGCCTGGTATGACAGCACCATCGACACGATCTACTTCACCGAGAATGTCTGGCAGTTCAGGGTGCTCGAATGGCTGACGCCGTTCGGCCGCAAGTTCGGCGACATGTCGAGGAAGCTGGTCTGGGGCCGCACCCTCAAGGGCGTGATGAACGACCGCGACAAGGCGGTGGCGCGCTACAACGCCTATATCGACGAAGTGAAGGCGGCGGTGTCGCCGGAAAGGCTCCTGGTCTTCAAGGTGACCGACGGCTGGGGGCCGCTCTGCGATTTCCTCGGCGTCCCGATTCCAAACGAGCCCTTCCCCAACCTCAACGACCGCGCCAGCATCAAGAAGATCATCCGCGAGATGATCATCGGTTCCTATGTGATGCTGGCCGGCGTGGTGCTGGCGATCGCGGTGGCGGTCGGCGGGCTGTGGTGGTGGCTGGGGTAGCTATAGCCATCCCATAGGACCGGCGAAGCGGCCCGGGTTTCGGCGCAAGTCGGGATTGTCGTCATATTAGAATAGGCGCATATTTATTCAGGCCGAAGCCATGCTCCGGCTGAACCGCCTGTTGGCCATGGTTTCCCAGGCGGTCCAACACCACGTCAAATGTCAGGGAAAGAACAAGCACGTCGGTGTGCTGCTCGAACAATCGGGCAGCCCGAGACAGTGATATTTGGAGGAGATTCCCATGAAGGTTACCATATTGGCGAACTACGAACCCCACGCTGCCAAAGGGCTGATGCAGGGATCGAACCGGGAAGTTGCGATCCAGGCGCTTTTTGAAAGCGTCGGCGGCAGGATGAGCAGCCTGATGTTTACACGCGGCACGTACGACGTCGTCGTCAATGGTGAGGTGCCGGATCAGGTTTCCGGAATGGGCATGGCCCTTGCGGTGCGGGCGAGCGGCTCGGTGAGCGATCTCGTTGTCCTCGAAGAGCTCGACATGAAGGCGGTGATCGAGGCCGCCAACAAGGCTGCCGCCGTCTACAAGCCTGCCGGCTGAGCGTCCGACCAGGCGGCACGGACGACGAACGCGCCCGCGCCGCCTGGTGGTCAAATCACTGCAAAGCGAAAAAGGCTTTGTTTTGATGCATGTCGTATCCCAAGACCGCGGCGGCATGCATTAGAAGGGCAGACGAATCTCATTGTCCTGGACGGACTCAGGCCAGCCGATGTCCTTGCGGATCTCGGGCGGCAGTTCGTTCAGCGCGCGCGTCGTCCTGCGGCGCTCGACGGCCTGCGTAAAGGCGGCCCGGATTCGGCTAAGGCTTTTGAACATCGCAACCTCCACAAAGCGGAATCGGTGCTGCCCGCTCACCGGGTGCTTTTGAGGTGCGTCTGTAACGAGGCGATTGCGCGCGAACGATGAAGTGCTTCACGAAGCCGGAGCGGCTTGAAACATATGCATGCAAACTAGTTTATTTGGTCACGCGGCGGCGCAGGCCTTGCGGTCCCGAGCACCGAACAGAACCGCCAATAATATATGCGGCCGTTATCGCCATTGCGCTGCCAGCCTGCCCAACGCCTGCTCGATTCCCGCGCGCGCAGCAGCGTTGCGTTGGACCATCAGCTCTATTGCTGCTTCGGACGCTTTGTCGGGATGGCCGGCATCGAAAGGGGGCGCGGGATCGTACTCGATCGAGAGCTGGATAGCTTTCGCAACGTCCGGTCCGGCAATCTCGGCGATAATAGCGAGGGCAAAGTCGATCCCAGCGGAGACGCCGGCCGAGGTAAAGACGTTGCCGTCGCACACAATGCGTCCCTTTTCGTGGGTCGCGCCGACTAGGGGCAACAGGCCCGTATAGGCCCAATGCGTGGTGGCGCGACGCCCTTGCAGCAGTCCCGCCGCGCCAAGCAGGAAGGCTCCGATGCAGACGGACGTGACATAGCGGGCATTTTCAGCCTGTCGGCGAATGAAATCGACCGTGCCGCCGTCGGCGAGCGCATCGGCCACGCCGGCGCCGCCGGGCACGCAGATCAGGTCGAGCGGCGGGCACTCCTCGAAGATGCAGTTCGGCATAAGCGCGAGGCCGCGATCACTCGTGACCGGCAGCATGGTCCTTGCCGCGACGTAGGTGTTCGCCTGCGGAAATTTACTGGGAGAGGACGTCGAGGCAGGTGTTGCAAGCCTGCTCAGGACCTCGAATGGGCCTGTGAAGTCGAGCTGCGTGATGCCGGGGAAGATCACGAAGCCGATGTTGAATTCCGACATGGCCGTCCCTCCAGAGCCATTCGGATGCACTGTACCGGCTCAGGCAAGATTAGGCGAGCGATATATAAGCCCAGTCTCAGGCCTGCCTTTCCGCCCACGCGGGCGCGCGGCCGTGATTCCGCCCCCCGCTCAACGGGCCGCCCAGTTGCCCCTCAGTCCGGCCGACTCGCCGTCTCTCATGATGATTTCGCGATGCGGATAGGGGATGCTTATGCCGTTCTCCTTGAACGTATCCCACAGCGCCAAGAGCACCTTGCCGCGCACGTTGGTCAGGCCCTGCTGCGGATCGTGGATCCAGAAGCGCAGGACGAAATTGAGCGAGGAGTCGCCGAAACCGGTCAGCCAGCAGACCGGGCGCCGGTCGGCTTCGACCCGGCCGACGCTGATCGCGGCCTCTATCGCCAGTTCGCTGACCTTGTGCGGATCAGCGTCGTAGGAGACGCCGAAATCCACGTCGAGCCGCACGAGGTTGTCGCTGAACGACCAGTTGATGACCCTTCGCGTGATGAAGTCTTCGTTCGGGATCAGATATTCGCGGCCGTCGCGCGTCACCACCGAGACGAAGCGCGCGCGCAACTCGCGTATCCAGCCAAATGTGCCTTCGAGCGAGATGGTGTCGCCCGGCTTGATCGACTTGTCGAGCAGGATGATGATGCCGGAGACGAAATTCGAAACGACTTTCTGCAGCCCGAAGGCGAGACCGACGCCGATCGCGCCGGAGAAGACGGTCAGCGCCGTCAGGTCGACGCCGACGGCGGAAAGGGCGAAGGTGCCGGCCACCAGCACAAGGCCGATCTTGGCCACCTTGCCGATGAGGACGCGGATCGAGGGCGTCAGCTCCTCGGAGATGCGGACGCGCTCATCGACATAGTTGCCGATGACCACCGCAAGCCAGACGGTGGCGACCAGCAGCAGCACCGCCTTCAGCAGCAGCAGGGCCGAAAGGCGGATCGCGCCCATGGGAATTGCCAGGCTGTCCAGGAAGGCCGCGGTCTCGTCGCTGATGCCCAGGATCACAAGCGCCGCGTAGATCCAGATCAGCCAGCCGAGCAAACGGGCGGCCAGGCGGTTGTGGATGACGCGCGACAGCACCGAGGCGAGAAGCCAGGCCAGCGACAGCGAAAGCACGATATGAAGGAGGTAGAGGTGGCTTGGCCACACGAAAGCGCGCATGAGGGTCAGCGCAGCGAACAGGAAGAGCGTGAAAAGGATCCAGTCGGTGCGCCGCAACAGGGCGATCACCACTCTCAGCAGTCCAGGATGGCCCTTGATCTGGCGGGCCCGATCCTCAACGAGCAGCTCGACGCGCCGGCCCGCGAACCTGGCCGCGAGGAACAGCGCGAGGATGATGACGGCCTGGTAGAGAAGCCACGGCGTGGCGGCATAGTCGAGCCATCCGCTGGACCAGGCCAGCGCTCGACCGATGGCGTCGCGAACATTCATTGCCACACGCCCATCATGGACGGGCTAACAAACTAGGGCCCGCCCTTCCAAAGCCAAGTCTCTGGCCCTCGCACTCATGGTGCTCCGCCGGCTGTCAGGCGCCCGAGCCGGCGCTTCGCCGCTTGTCCGGCGACTCCTTCCGCTGATCCTCTTCGTCGATCTCGCTCATCGCCTGCTCCCAAAAGCGCAGGTCGGCGCCCTCCGGCTTTCCTTCCTTTTCCCAAAGTTCATAGGCACGTGTGCGGATGCGCTCTTCTCTGCTCTGGTCTGCCATCGGTTCCTCCTCATCTCGATTTCATCAGAAGGAACGTCGGCGACGGCAAAACGATCCGGGCACGGACCCGGCCGCGGCCGATTCTTCTGCACCGCGCCACGCCCGCGTCTCACCCGACCATCGCGCCATCCTTTGCGATCGCCTTGCCCGCCCGATAAACCGTGCGCGGCTTCGGCACCGCCACTACCGCTTCCGGCACATGCTCGGCCCTGAGGGTGACGAAATCCGCCTTGGCGCCAACCGCAATGCCGTAGCCCTCCAGGCCGAGCGCCTTCGCGCCGGCGTGGCTCACCACGTCGCAGGCGGCTTCCAGCTCCGAGTCCTCGTAGAAGCCGGAGCGGTAGCCGATCATGTTGGCACGGTTCAGCATGTCGCCATCGCCATAGGGCCACCAGGAATCGCGGATGTTGTCGGAGCCGGCAAACACCGTGACGCCGGCCTCGCGCAGCGCCGCCACCGGCGGGAAAGGATGGTTGCCGGGCGCATTGGTCATGATGGCGACGCCGGCGGCGGCGAGCCTGTCGCCGGCCCTGGCCAGCGCATCGGCAGAAATGTCGCCCAGCGCATAGGCGTGGCTGATCGCCACCTTGCCGCCCATGCCCAGTGCCTTGGTCCGCGCGGCGATCTCCTCGATCTCGAACAGGCCGAGCGTGCCGCCGTCATGCAGATGGATGTCGACGCCGACGCCGCGCTTTTCGGCGAGGCCGAAGACGACGTCGAGATGGCCCTTCACATCGCCGTCGAAGCTCGCCGGATCGAGCCCGCCGATCAGCTCGCAGCCAAGCTTCAGCGCCTCATCGAGAAGCTCTGCCGTGCCGGGCGAGGACAGGATGCCGCTCTGCGGGAAGGCGACGAGCTGGATGTCGATTATCTCGCGGTATTTCTCGCGCACGCCGAGGATCGTCTCGACATGCGTCAGCCCGACCGCGGCATCGACCATGAGGTGGCTGCGCATCGCAAGGCTGCCATTGCCGATGCAAAGCTCGAGCTGGTTCCGCGCGCGCTCCTCCATCGGCGCGGCCTGCTCGAGGTTCCGCATCTGGAAGGCGACGCGCTCGCGCACGTCGAAACCGTTGGTGCATGGAATGTGCGGACGCCAGGCATCGCCGTAGAAGGAGGTGTCGAGATGGATGTGGCCCTCGACGAAGGCCGGCAGCACGAGCCGGCCGGCGAGGTCGATGGCGCCCGGTGGCGGAGCGGATGAGGCGACGGCGGGCACAATGGCGCTGAAACGGCCGGCGGCTACGGCGAAATCGACCAGCGAGCCGTCGGCAAGCCTGGCGTTGAGGAACTGGGGCAAGAGGCAATCCATTGGACGTGAAAACGTCAGTCGTCGCCGCTTGGCAGTCCGAGGTCAATGCGGCGGAAGGTAGAAAGTCTTTCACCCTTTCCCTTCTCCCCTTGCGGGAGAAGGTGGATCGGCGCGCCGCGCCGGGACGGATGAGGGGTGTTGGAAGAAATGAGGAGTGGATGATTTTGAGCACCTGACCTCCAGCGTCTCGCTCCGTCCAGCACCCGTCGCCTTCGGCGACACCTTCTCCCGCGCGGGAGAAGGAGGCGCTGCCTATTCCGCTTTCGCGGAAGTTTCCACGCGCCAAAAATATGCAATAGTACAGTCTGCGGTACGAGGCCGCCGTGGTCGACGCGGACGCCCAAGCACATCCCCAACAATGTCGCCCCCAACGGCCGCGTCGACCATGAACTGAACGGCGATCTCACCCGGGTCGCCGTTTTGTTTTGGCGATCAGCCCTGCGACCTCGCATATTCCGCGGCCAGCCCCTCATACTCCTCGAAGGCCGGCAGCGCCGCATAGCTGTGCACGGCCGGCGTCTCGGCCCATGGCAGCTTCTCGCTTGTCCAGGTCTCGATGAAGGGCGTGTACCAGGCGGGATCATCGAGCATCGTCGGGCGCAGGTTGACGAACCAGTCGAGCCCTTCCGGCCGGGTGAACATCCAGCTCATGCAGTAGTCGCAGAAATAGTGTTTTGACGCGCCATGCAGGCCGCCGATCACCGGCTCGCCCCTGGTGATCTCGAAGCCCTGCGCGGGAATCGCGGCGCTCAGCGAATAGGCGCTGGACGACATTTTTTGGCAGCCGGTGCAATGGCAGGCCATGGTGAGCAGCGGTCTGGCGGAGATCTTGAGGCGCACGCGGCCGCAGCGGCAGCCTCCTTCGGCGGGCAGGGTGAGGTTGGGCATGGCGGGGCTCCTGGTTGGGTCTTCCCTTCTCCCCCTTGTGGGAGAAGGTGGATCGGCTGTGGGAGAAGGTGGATCGGCGCGCAACGCCGAGACGGATGAGGGGTGCTGGAAGAAATGAGACTTCGGTGATTTCAGCGCCTGATTTCCATCGTCCCACTCCGTCCAGCACCCCTCATCCGTCGCCTTCGGCGACACCTTCTCCCGCAAGGGGAGAAGGGGGAGCGAGCCGCTCAGCCACTAACCAGCGACGCCGTCGTCGTCAGCCGCGCGCCCTGCTCGGCGAACACTTCATTGTGCCGCGCTATGATCTCCGGCGCCTTCTCCTTGTCGGTATCCAGCGTCGAATGCGCATCGGAAACCACGGTGACGCCGAGCCCCTCGGCCAGCGCGCCCTCGACCGTGGCTGCGACGCAGAAATCGGTCTGGGCGCCGATGAGCACGACATCGCGCGCGCCCTGCCCCGTCACCCATTCGCCAAGCGCCGCGTTGGAAAAGGCATTGCGGACCGTCTTGCCGAAGGTCGGCTCGTCGGCCGCCTGGCCAAGCTGCGGCCAGACCGGCCAGCCGGAAGCGCCCGGCGCCAGCGGATCGCCCGCCGGCCCGTCATGGCGGATGAAGGCCACCTTGCGGCCGGAGCGGCGCGCCCAGTCGATCAGTTTTCGAGCCCGCTCGGCGATCGTATCCGCGTCGTGAATCGGCGGATCGAAGCGGCCGTCGAACATGCCGGTCTGGAGATCGATGACGATGAGCGGCGCGTTGGCGGAGGGAGCGGTAGCTGGCATGGCGGCGAGGATAGCGTGGGTGGAGGATGGGTCAAGGCGGCGCCTGCCCTTCTCCCCTTGTTGGCCCTAGTGGGAGAGGTGGATCGGCGCGCAGCGCCGAAACGGATGAGGGGTTCTGGAAGGAATGAGGCGCGGAAATATCAAGCGATTTCAGAGCCTTAGTTTTCAGCGCAGCGGTCCGTCCAACACCCC
>LM655188.1:374196-413200 GCA_000824825.2 Mesorhizobium sp. ORS 3324 | reverse complement strand
TACCTATCTTAGCGCTTATGCCCCTTGCGGGGGAGATGGCCGGCAGGCCAGAGGGGGGTGCCTCGCGCCAACGTTTCAAACATTTGCGTCGCAAGTGCAAAGAGGGGCGCCGAAGCGCCCCTCTCGATTGCCCAGTGATCCGGTTTCACCCATTCACCAGCGCCAGCAGCTCCTCGGTGTAGCGCTTGCCGACCACCTTGTCGGGCGACAGCGCATCGCCGATCGCCGCGACTTCGGCGGCGCTCAGCTCGATCCCGGCCGCCGCGGTGTTCTGCTCAAGATGGCGGATCTTGCGTGCACCGGGGATCGGCACGATGAAATCGCCCTGGTGCAGGACCCAGGCGAGCGCCAGCTGCGCCGGCGTCACGCCCTTTTCCGCAGCCATCTTCTCCAGCACCGCGATGACCGCGTTGTTGGCTTCCATGGCTTCGGCCTGGAAGCGCGGCAGGCCAAGGCGCCAGTCGCCGGCGCCGAGCACATCCGGCTTGGCGATCGTGCCGGTGAGCAGGCCGCGCCCGAGCGGGCTGTAGGGCACAAAGCCGATGCCGAGCTCGCGGCAGACGGCAAAGACCTCATCTTCCGGATCGCGGCTCCACAGCGAATATTCGCTCTGCACGGCGGCGATCGGATGCACGGCATGCGCCCGGCGCAGCGTCGCGCCGCTCACTTCCGACAGGCCGAGCGCCCGCACCTTGCCCTCACGCACCAGCTCGGCCATGGCGCTGACCGTGTCCTCGATCGGCACGTTCGGGTCGACGCGGTGCTGGTAATAGAGGTCGATGACATCGGTGCCCAGCCGCTTGAGCGAGGCTTCCGCCACCGCCTTAACGTGCTCGGGGCGGCTGTCGACACCGATCATGCGCTCGGTGCCGCTACCTTGCTCGGCGATCTTGAAGCCGAACTTGGTGGCGATCGTCACCTGGTCGCGTACCGACTTCAGCGCCTTGCCGAGCAGGATCTCGTTCTCGTAAGGGCCGTAGACTTCGGCCGTGTCGAAGAAGTTGACGCCGATCTCGACGGCGCGGCGCAACGTGGCGATGGCCTCGGCTTCCGGCTGGCCGCCATAGCCGAAGCTCATGCCCATGCAGCCGAGGCCGACGGGGAAAACGTCGAGTTCAGTTCCGAGCTTGCGGGTTTGCATAACGCGTCTCCTTGTTGCGATGGGAAGGAGATAACGCCTTGCATTCCGTTCGATAATCCGCTCTCTCTTGCACGGCTTGTTCTATAAGATAGATCAATGAATCGCGCCAACCTTTCGCAGCTCGCCGTGCTCGCCACCGTTGCCCAATGCGCCAGCTTTCGCGGCGCCGCGCGCGAGCTCGGCATCGCGCCGTCGGCGGTCAGCCATGCGGTGTCCAGCCTGGAAGCACGGCTTGGCGTGCGGCTGCTCGCGCGCAGCACGCGCAGCGTGGCGCCGACCGAGGAAGGCGCGCAGCTGCTGGAGCGGCTGCGGCCGGCGCTGTCCGAGATCGACCTGGCATTGGAGAGCGCGATCGAGGCGCGCGACCGGCCGGCCGGGAATCTCAGGCTCAGCGTGCCGCGCACCGCCGCGCATCTGGTGCTGACGCCGCGCCTCGGCGCCTTTGCCGCGGCTTTCCCCGACATCGTGCTGGAGATCGTCATCGAGGACCGCTTCACCGATGTGGTCGAAGGTGGGTTCGACGCCGGCGTCAGGCTCGGCGAAAGCCTGCAGCGCGACATGATCGCGGTGCGCATCGGGCCGAACATCCGCGGCGCGGTGGTCGGCGCGCCATCCTATTTCAAGGACATGCCGAGACCCCGCCACCCGCGCGAGTTGGCCAACCATCGCTGCATCCGCTTCCGCTTCTCCAGCGGCATCCTCTACCGCTGGGAATTCGAGAAGGAGGGCGAGGACATCGAGATAGCGGTCGAGGGACCGCTGATCCTCGACGAGGACCATCTGATCGCCCAGGCGGCGGTCGACGGCGCCGGTCTCGCATTCGTCTTCGAGGACTACGTCCGGGCGCCGCTCGCCGACGGCCGGCTGATCCGCGTGCTGGAGGACTGGTGCCCGTCCTTCGATGGCTTCTTCGTCTACTATCCGAGCCGCCGCCAGATGCGGCCGGCGCTCAGGGCTTTCGTCGATTTCTTCAGGGTCGCAGCCTAGGCGATCGGTCGCTCCAGCGTTGATCCGAATTCTATCGGAGGTCTGCGCCCTGCCGGCATCGACAACTGGCCGCCTCTTGCGCGATCGAGGTTTGAAATTTCCGTTTTTCGCCGCCAAGATGCGGACCGAAATCGCTAGCTGGAAAGGCGCCTATGTCCGAGATCGCCCATATCACAGCCGCCATCTTCAAGCGCGCCGGCAAGGCCAAGCGCTTTGTCGTCGCCATCGCCGGCCCGCCTGGCTCCGGCAAATCGTTATTGTCCGGCAGGCTGCATGAATTGCTGCCGGAAGGTACGTCGGAAGTCGTGCCGATGGACGGCTTCCACTATGACGACATCGTGCTCAACCGGCGCGGCCTGCGCTCGCGCAAGGGCGCGCCGGAAACCTTCGACTTTGCCGGCTTCGAGACGCTTTTGAAGCGCATCCGCTCCGGCGAGCCGGACATCGCCATTCCGGTCTTCGACCGCAGCATGGAACTGTCGCGCGCCGCGGCCGCGATCATTTCCGCCGACACCAAGTTCATCCTGGTCGAGGGCAACTATCTGCTGCTCGATGAAGAGCCGTGGTCGCGGCTGGCGCCGCTTTTCGATTTCACCATCTTCGTCGACGTCCCGCGCAATGAGCTCGAGCGCCGCCTGATGGAGCGCTGGCGCGGTCATGGCAAGTCCGACGAGGATGCCCGCGCCTGGATCGCTTCCAACGATATGCCGAACATCGAGCGGGTGCTGGCGCGTCGGCGGGAGGCCGATCTGGTTATTGGTTAACCTGCTCAATTTTCAGTATTTTTGGGCGGGAACCTTAAGACTTACAAGTCGTTATGGCCGTACTCCCCAATCGTCAGGCGTAAGGGAATCGTGCCATGGCAACCAGGACCAGAAAACCCGCGCCCGCCAGAAGCAGGGCCAATCAATCGAGAGCCGGCGCAACTGCGGCAACGGCCGAGCGTTCCAAGGAAGCCAAGCCGAGCTTCGGCAAGGCGGCACCGAAGAAAGTGGTGCCCGGGACTTCGCACAAGATCGCCGCAAAGCCCGCGAAGCCTCATAAGCCGGCGGCGAAGTCGGGTCCGATTCGCACCATGGCAAGCGTGGCGACCGGGGCGGTCGTGGCCACCGCGCGGCTTGCCGCGTCTGTGCTCGGCCGAGGCGGCGCCAAAGCCAAGACGAAGTAGACTTTAAAGCAATTCCAGGAAAAGTGCCCGGCGGTTTTCCGTTCGGAATTGCGCGAATTGACCCCCTCAGCCTCTTGCCGGGATGCTGAGGCCCCTCTGCACGGCGGGGCGGGCGAGGCCGCGCTCCAGCCATGCCGCGACGGTCGGGAAATCGTCGAAGCCGACGAGGTCGCGCGCTTCGTAGAAGCCGATCAGGTTGCGCACCCAGCCGAGCATCGAGACATCGGCGATGGTGAAGTCGTGATCCATGATCCACTGCCGGCCTTTCAGCCGCGTTTCCAAAACGCCGATCAGCCGTCGCGACTCGTCGCGATAGCGCTCCAGCGGCCGCTTGTCGGCGATCTCGCGCCCGGCGAATTTGTTGAAGAAGCCGACCTGCCCGAAGATCGGGCCGATCGCGGCCATCTGGAAGAACACCCACTGGATCGTCTCGTAACGCCGGATCGGATCTGCTGGGATGAGCTTGCCGGTCTTGTCGCTGAGATAGAGCAGGATGGCGCCGGATTCGAACAGCCCGATCGGCTTTCCATCGGGTCCGTTCGGGTCGATGATCGCAGGTATCTTGCCGTTCGGGTTGAGCGACAGGAATTCCGGCGTCCAGCTCTCGTTCTTGCCGATGTCGACCGGATGTGGCTCGTAGGGCAGCCCGATCTCCTCCAGCGCGATCGAAATCTTCACGCCGTTGGGCGTCGGCCACGAATAGAGCTGCAGGCGGTCGGGGTGCTTGGCCGGCCAGCGCTTGGCGATCGGAAAGGCGGACAGGTCGGTCATCGGGGGCTCCGGATGCGGATTGGCGCCGAATGGCGCTCGAGGCAGGTGGGCAAGAATTAGGATCGTGATCCGTTGCAATCAATATGCCGGCAAGCCGCTTGCCGTGCACGGACAGCCAACCAGGTAACCCTGTGCGGCGAGAGCGCGTTCCGCCCGGATCGCCAGGCGGCGTGTCAGATCGCCTTGAGGGCCAGCACCGCATTGGTGCCGCCGAAGGCGAAGCTGTTGCTGAGCGCCACCCGTACTTTGCGCTCGCGCGCCACGTTCGGCGTCACGTCGAGATCGCATTCGGGGTCGGGCTCGCGGAAATTGGCCGTCGGCGGGATGATGCCGTCGCGGATTGCCATGACGCAGGCGATCATCTCCAGCCCGCCCGACGCGCCCAGGCAATGCGCATGCATCGACTTGGTCGAGGAGACTGAAAGCGCGCGCGCATGTTCGCCGAAGACGCGTTTGATCGCCGCGGTTTCGATCTGGTCGTTGGCCTTGGTGCCGGTGCCGTGCGCGTTGAGATAGTCGACGTCCTCAGGATTGAGCCCGGCATCCACGAGGCAGAAGCGCATCGCTGCTTCCGGTCCCTCGATCGTCGGCGCGACGATGTCGGAGGCGTCGGCCGAGACGCCCGCGCCTGCGATCTCGGCAAGGATGGTGGCACCGCGCGCCACGGCGTGATCGTAGCTCTCCAGCACCGCCATGCCGGCGCCTTCGCCGAGCGACAGGCCCTGGCGGTCGGCCGAGAACGGCCGGCAGGTGTCGGGCGAAAGCACCCTCAGCGCCTCCCAGCCCTTGAGCACGCCCCAGACCAGCGGCGCCTCGGTGCCGCCGGCGACCATGACGTCGGCGCGGCCAAGTCGGATCTGGTCGACGGCGCTGGCGATGGCATGGTTGGCCGAGGAGCAGGCGGAGGTGACGCCGAACACCGGGCCGCGCAGGCCGAGAGCCATGCTGACCTGGCCGGCGGCCGCGCCCGGCATCACCTTCGGCACCGTGAAGATCGCCGCGCGATTGCGCCCTTCGAGCAGGATGGCGCGGTAGTTTTCCTCGATCGTTTCGAAACCAGCGACGCCGATGCCGACGACGGCACCCATGCGGTAGGTGTTGTCGGCATGCGCGGTGAGCCCGGACTGCCGCATCGCCTCCCGCGCCGCGATCACCGCCAGCAGGCTGAAGCGGTCCATCGACACCACTTGCTTGCGGTCGATGCCGTGATCGGGCAACTCCTTGATTTCGCAACCGACCTTGACCTTCAGGTCATGCAGGGAAGGGTTGTCGATTGGGCCGATTGCCGAGCGGCCGGCACGCATTGCGTCCCAGATCGCCGGCACATCGTTGCCGAGCCCGCATATCCCGCCAATGCCGGTGATGACGACGCGTTTCAACATGCAGTCAGGCTTTTTTCGCGATCAACTCGCGAACCGCCTCGACCATGTCGCCGACGTTCTTGAGGTTGCTCCAGGCGTCGACCGTGTTCATCTCGATCTCGATGCCGTATTTTTCCTCGAGATCGAAGATGATCTCGGTCAATTCCAGCGAATGGATGCCCAGCGTGTTGAGATCGGTGCTCGGCGTGATCTCCTCGCCGCCGGGTTCGGCATGCGCCTTGATCTTCTCGATGATTTCGGTGGTCAGCTGGTCAGCCATTCGGTTTCTTCCCCTGTCGTTTTCCGACGCCAACTGATCAGCGCCCCTTTGTCCCCGGATTCACAAACGTCGTCGCCCCTACCTCGCCAGGCATCGCGTGACCGCTCCAGGGTGGCTCCCTCTATAGAAACCGAAACGATGTCAAGCAACAAGCTATATATCGACAAAGCCGCCGGAGTGCTTAACGTTGGCGCCGTGGACATGATCGACGATACCCTGGTTTCCCCGCCTGCCGCCCAACGTGTTGCCGGGCGAGCCAGGCTTTTCTGCGGCAAGAGCGGCGGCCGGACGCGGCTTCAGCGCCTTTATCAGGACGGATCGGCCAAGATTCGCATGCCGGCGGTGCAGGGCGATCCGCTCGAGGCCGTGCTGATCAACACGGCCGGTGGATTGACCGGCGGCGACCGGCTTGGCTGGGAGATCGAGATCGGCGAGGGCGCCTCTGCATCGATCACCACCCAGGCCTGCGAGAAGATCTATCGCGCCGCTTCCGACCGGGCCGAGACGAAGGTCAGCCTCACCGTCGGCGCCGGCGGCCGCATTGCCTGGCTGCCGCAGGAAACCATCGTTTTCGACCACGCGGCCTTCGCCCGCACGCTGGATGTCGAGCTTGCGGAGGGCGCCGAGGCACTGCTTCTGGAGGCGACGCTGTTCGGCCGTTTGGCGATGGGCGAGCGGACGGTCGACGGCAATTTTCATGATCGCTGGCGGGTCCGTCAGGGTGGCCGGCTCATCCACGCCGAGGACTTTCGCATCGGCCCGGACATCGCGGCCAGGCTTCAGCGTCCGGCGGTGGCCGGCGGCGCGCTCGCCATTGCAACGACGCTTCTCGTCTCGCCGCGCGCGGAAAGTCTGTTGGAAGCGGTTCGTGCGATCGTTGGTGATCAGGGCGGCGCCAGCTTCTGGAGCGTCGGGCAATCTGGCAAGCTTCTTGCGAGACTCAACGCCGGCGACGGCTACCAGCTCCGCAAGCGGCTGGTTCCGCTTGTCGAGCTGCTCAACGGGCGGGCGGGCCTGCCCAAATTATGGTCACTCTGATCTCGAATGGTTTGGTCTTGAATACCGGGAAGAACGCATGAACCTGACGCCGCGTGAAAAGGACAAGCTGCTCATCGCCATGGCGGCGATGGTGGCGCGCAAGCGCCTGGAACGCGGCGTCAAGCTCAATCACCCCGAGGCGATCGCGCTGATCACCGACTTCGTCGTCGAAGGCGCCCGCGACGGCCGCTCGGTGGCCGAGCTGATGGAAGCCGGCGCCCATGTCGTTACCCGCGCCCAGGTCATGGACGGCATTGCCGAGATGATCCACGACGTCCAGGTCGAGGCGACGTTTCCCGACGGCACCAAGCTGGTCACCGTGCATGAACCGATCCGGTGAGGAGGACCGATGCTGGAGCTAAGACCCAATTGCGAATGCTGCGACAAGGACCTGCCGCCGGAGGCGACGGATGCGCTGATCTGCACCTTCGAATGCACCTTCTGCGCCGATTGCGCGGAAAATGTGCTTGGCGGCGTCTGCCCGAACTGCGGCGGCAATTTCGCGCCGCGGCCGATCCGGCCGGCGGCGATGCTGAAGAAATATCCGGCCTCGACCAGGCGCGTGCTCAAGGCCGAGGGCTGCGGCCCGCGCAAGGCCGCATGATTGATTTCGCAAATTGGAAGGCAGACCCATGATCTCCGCTTCGACGAAACGCACCACACTCGCCGCCCTCCTGTTCCTGGCCGCCGCGATGCCGGCTGAAGCCCATGTCGGCGTCGGCACGGCCTCGTCCTTCACGGCCGGCTTCACGCACCCGCTGTCCGGCTTCGACCATGTGACGGTGATGATCGCCGTCGGCCTGTGGGCGGCGATGAAGGGCGGCAGGGCGGTGTGGGCCTGGCCGCTCGCCTTCGTCGGCGTGATGCTGGCGGGCGCGGCGCTCGGCATGCTGCATGTGCCGATGCCCTTCGTCGAGCCGGGCATCCTCGCCTCCGTCGTGGCGCTCGGCCTGCTGGTGGCGCTGGCGGTCGACCTGCCGGTCTCGGCGGGGGTTGCCGTCATCGGCCTGTTCGCGCTTCTCCACGGCCATGCGCATGGCACCGAAGTGCCGGAGAATGCCGAAGGCCTCGACTATATGGCCGGCTTCGCCGCTGCGACGGCGCTTCTTCATGTTGCAGGCATCGCCGCCACCGTCGGGCTCGGGCTGCGTTTCCGCGGCCTGGCGCGCGCAGCCGGTGCCGCCTGCGCGGCGGTCGGTGTCGGCCTCGCCTTCGGCGTGCTGTGAGGGCGTCATGATCCCAGGTGAAGTGATCACGGCACAGGGCGAGATCGAGCTGAACAAGGGCCTGCCGACGGTGACGCTCAAGGTCGCCAACAGCGGCGACCGGCCGATCCAGGTCGGCAGCCACTATCATTTCTTCGAGACAAACGAGGGGTTGAAATTCGACCGTGAACGCGCGCGCGGCATGCGGCTCGACATCGCCGCCGGCACGGCCATGCGCTTCGAGCCTGGGCAGGAACGCGACGTCACGCTGGTGCCGCTCGGCGGCAAGCGCGAGGTCTACGGATTCCAGCAGAAGGTGATGGGCAAGCTGTGAGGTCCGACAGCGCGCTCAGATCACTTCGGGGGAGGCTTGGCGGCCGCGTAGATGACGATCTTGCTCGGATTGTCGAATTCGACCGCGAGCACGTCCTCGGCGAGCACGCGCCTGGAATCGATGGCATTGAAGAGCAGCGCGTTCGCCTCGATCTCCTGGCGCAGTTCCCTCACGTCATCCTGATGCTGCTTCACCTTGTTCTCGATCGCCGGCGGCGGTCCGCCCTCGCTGCGGGCGGCGTCCGTCAGGAAGACGATGTCGACGCTATCGAGCTTGGTTGTCTTGCGCACCGTGCCGATATTGTCGCGCGTGCGGTCGATCGCCGTGATGACTCTACCGGCCTCGGTCTTCGACAGCACTTCTTCCTGTCGGATGTCGGATTCGACGATCGTCGCGCCCGGCTTGTTGCCCTCCAGCGGCTGCGCCGGGAATGCGGCGTACGGGACGGCGGCCGCGAGAAGCATGGCCATCGCCGTAGCGGGGAATGCTATTTTGACGCGCAGGGCGTCCGCCATTACTCGCTCCTGACTGAATTTGTGACGGGGCGAAAAAAGCGAAACGTCCCTTGTCGTGCCGAGGTTCCCTCCAGCTTGCCGCCGGCGGGCCCGGCCCGCCGGCGCTCGTCAGGTGTTTTTGTTGCCTCAGCTCGCCTTCTTGGTGATCAGGGTCAGCGCGCCATTGGGCTGCAGGCTGGCGGCGATCACCTGCGCCGAGCTCATTCCCTTGGCTTCGAGCGCGGATTTCACCTTGGGCGTCGCGTCGATCGATTTGCGCAATGTCTGCAGCCCGGCATCGCCACGCTGTGCCACGATCTGGTTGACCTGCGTCTGCGTGTCCTTCGGCAATTCCGTGATGTCGACGATGCTGACGCTTTCGATCGTCGGCGTCTGGGATTTGGGCGCGGCCGGAGCAGGCGTAGCCGGTGCTGGGCTGGGCTGGGGCGCGGTCTGCTGCTGGGCGCTGGCCGCACCCGCCAGCAGCAAGGTGGCGGCGGCGGCGAAAACTATCGTCTTGCGCATGGACATTCCTTCCATCGGTTTGGCAAACGGCCGTTTTGGGCTGACTCGGTCACCTCACCCGCCAAATGGGAGCGCAAAGTGTCGCTGAGCGGGTCATTACGTGACCATTGGATGGCGACAATGTGCGCTCCGCGCTCAATCAATCTTAGTTTCGGGAGCAATCGCTGATGGCCAGAATCACCCGCGCCGCCTATGCGCAGATGTACGGCCCGACGGTCGGAGACAAGGTGCGGCTCGCCGACACCGAGCTCTTCATCGAGGTCGAGAAGGACTTCACCGTCCATGGCGAGGAGGTGAAGTTCGGCGGCGGCAAGGTCATCCGCGACGGCATGGGCCAGAGCCAGGTCGCGCGGGCCGAGGGTGCGGTCGACACGGTGATCACCAACGCGCTGGTCGTCGATGCGCTCACCGGCATCGTCAAGGCCGATATCGGCCTGAAGGACGGCCGCATCTCGGCTATCGGCAAGGCCGGCAATCCGGACACTCAAGGCGGCGTCACCATCGTCATCGGGCCGGGAACCGAGATCATCGCCGGCGAAGGCAAGATCCTCACCGCCGGTGGCTTCGACGCGCATATCCATTTCATCTGCCCGCAGCAGATCGAGGAAGCGCTGATGAGCGGCATCACCACGATGCTCGGCGGCGGCACCGGTCCGGCGCATGGCACCTTGGCCACCACCTGCACGCCCGGCCCCTGGCACATGGCGCGCATGATCCAGTCCTTCGACGCTTTCCCGATGAATATCGGCCTGTCCGGCAAGGGCAACGCGTCCCGGCCGGCGGCGCTGGAGGAAATGGTGCTCGCCGGCGCATGCTCGCTGAAGCTGCATGAGGACTGGGGCACGACGCCCGCCGCGATCGACTGCTGCCTGTCGGTTGCCGACGATTACGACGTGCAGGTGATGATCCACACCGACACGCTGAACGAATCGGGCTTTGTCGAGAACACCATTGCGGCGATCAAGGGGCGCACCATCCACGCCTTCCACACCGAGGGCGCCGGCGGCGGCCATGCGCCCGACATCATCAAGGTCTGCGGCCTGCCCAACGTGCTGCCGTCATCGACCAACCCGACCCGGCCCTACACGGTGAACACGCTCGCAGAGCATCTCGACATGCTGATGGTCTGCCACCATCTGTCGCCGTCGATCCCCGAGGACATCGCCTTCGCCGAAAGCCGCATCCGCAAGGAGACGATCGCGGCCGAGGACATCCTGCACGACATCGGCGCCTTCTCGATCATTTCCTCCGACAGCCAGGCCATGGGCCGCGTCGGCGAGGTGGCGATCCGCTGCTGGCAGACGGCAGACAAGATGAAGCGCCAGCGCGGCGCGCTGCCTGAGGAAACCGGCGACAATGACAATTTCCGCGTCCGCCGCTACATCGCGAAGTACACCATCAACCCGGCCATCGCGCACGGCCTGTCGAAGGAGATCGGCTCGGTGACCGTCGGCAAACGCGCCGATCTCGTGCTCTGGAACCCGGCCTTCTTCGGCGTCAAGCCGGAGATGGTGCTGGTCGGCGGCTCGATCGCGGCGGCTCCGATGGGCGATCCCAACGCCTCGATCCCGACGCCGCAGCCGATGCATTACCGGCCGATGTTCGGCGCCTATGGCAAGGCGCTGACCAATTCCTCGGTGACCTTCGTGTCCAAGGCCGCCTTCGATGCCGGCCTGCAGGACAGGCTGGGTGTGGACAAGGCCATGGTCGCGGTCGAGAACACGCGCGGCGGCATCGGCAAGCATTCCATGGTGCTCAACGACGCCACGCCGCATGTCGAGGTCGATCCCGAGACCTACGAGGTGCGCGCCGACGGCGAGCTGCTGACCTGCGAACCGGCGACCGTGCTGCCGATGGCGCAGCGGTATTTTCTATTTTGAAAAGATCAGCGTTTCTTGGCAATCGCCAAACCCGCAAATCCTTTATGGTAGCCTTGGTTGTCCTTGGCTGTCTGGGCGGTTGCGGATATCTGAAGGAGCCGGTGGTCTTCCGTGCCGAATATGCAACTTTGAAATTGGAAGCAGAGCGCAAGTTTCCGACAGGTTCAAGCGCGGCAGCTTTTGAAGCATGGTTTGCCGGCAAATCGGCTTTTAGGTTGGCGAGCAATCCACCAGTTCTGCGTCCATCCAAAGCTGGAGGTCAATGCGAGGCGCGCACCATGTGGCTTCGACGCGCCGAGGGTTGCATTTACATCATGGCTGCCAACTATTGCGTGGATGAAAAGGGCAAGATCGCTGACCTGACCTTTTCTGACTCGGGCTACTGCTAGTAACAAAGTCCGTTGCGGCTCTTAATGGGACACCGCAGTATGCGGCTCACGACAAGCGGCATTGTGAACAGGCATGGCCACCGAAATCGCCTCTCCCCACGACATCTTCCCGCATATCCGCATCGTCATGGGCATGGTGATCGGCCTCGGCGTCACCCGGCTGCTGTCCGGCGTCGCCCGCATCGTCCAGCATCCCGGCCAATACCGGCTCTACGCCGTGCATCTTGCCTGGGTCGGCTCGGTGCTGCTGATGCTGGTGCATTTCTGGTGGTGGGAGTTCGGGCTCTACGCCATCCAGTCCTGGACCTTCGGCAAATATCTTTTCATCATCTTCTACGCCATCACGCTCTTCCTGCTCTGTGCGCTGTTGTTTCCGGATTCGATGCTCGATTACACCAGCTACGAGGACTACTTCTATTCGCGGCGCGCCTGGTTCTTCGGCCTGCTTGGCGCCACCTACCTGCTCGACATCGTCGACACGCTGCTGAAGGGCCCGGAGCACTTCGCCCGCTTCGGCAACGAATATCTGATCCGCACGCCGGTCTTCGTCGCGCTGTGCCTGGTCGCGATCCTGGTGCGCGACCGCCGCTACCACATCGCTTTCGTCGCGGCCGCGCTCGTCTACCAGATATCCTTCATCCTGCGGCTCTTCGACACCATCGTCTGAGCGGCATTGGGCTGATGCGCGCGATGGTCTAGGATTCCCCGGAAAGGCAGGGTCACATGTACAAGGCCGTCGGATCGCGAGGCTCCCGGGTCAGCCGCGTGCTCTGGATGCTCGAGGAGCTCGGGCAGCCCTACGAGTTCGTCGAGGTGAAGCTCCGCTCGCCCGAGGCCTATGCGCTGAACCCCTCCGGCAAGGTGCCGATCCTGATCGACGGCGAGCTGAGGATCACGGATTCGGCGGCGATCTGCGTCTATCTGGCGGACAAGCATGCCGAGATGGGCATGGGCGCCAATCCCGGCCTCGCCGGCCGCGCCGAGATGGATTCCTGGATGCATTTCGCCCAGAGCGAGCTCGAAGCGCCGTTGTGGAACAAGCTGCGCCACCGCTTCTTGTTGCCCAAGGAGGTGCGCGTCGATGTCGGCCCTGCCGCCGCGCATGACTTCGCTTCGGAAGTGAAGGCGCTGGACCGCCGGCTCGGCGACAAGCCCTTCGCGCTCGGCGACCGCTTTTCCGCCGTCGACGTTCTGCTCGGCGACATCGGCGGCTGGGCGCGGGCCGGGCGGTTCCCGATCGAGTCCGATCGGGTCAATGCCTATTTCGATCGTCTTTTGCAGCGCACGGCCCGTGCCCGCGCTCAAGCCAATGGAGGAGCCTTCAAATGAAGCTCGATATCCGCACCGACTTCACCAAGTTTCCGCGCGCCGTCTCGGTGCTCCCGGCCGGCGAGGCGGGCACGGCCGCAGCCTACGACAAGGCGGTGCTTGCTCATGACGAGCGGCACCTGCGTCGCCGCGCCATCGAGACGGCGGGCGGTGGCAAGGTCCTGGTCGACCTGCCCGAGCCGGTGGCGCTGAACAACGGCGATCGGCTGGTGATGGAGGACGGCCGCCAGCTCGAGATCGTCGCCGCGCCGGAAGAGGTCTACGACATCCGCGCCCGCGACGCCGTGCATCTCACCGAGCTTGCCTGGCATATCGGCAACCGTCATCTTGCGGCAAGCATCGAGGCGGACCGCATCCTCATCCTGCGCGACCATGTCATCAAGGCGATGCTGGAAGGGCTCGGCGCCACGGTCAGCGAGGTGCTCGAACCGTTCAGTCCGGTGCGCGGCGCCTATTCCGGACATGGCCACGACCATGCGCATGATCATCATGGCCACGACCACCACGATCATGATCACTCGCACGAGCATCATGACCATGGCCACCACCACCATGACCATGACTGAGCAACCGTCCGGCACGGCGCTGTTGCGCCTGATGGCCTGGCTGTCGCCATCCTTTCCGGTCGGCGGCTTCTCCTACAGCCATGGTCTCGAACGCGCGGTGCATGATGGGCTGGTCGGCAACCGCGATGATCTTGCCGGCTGGCTGGAGACGCTGGTCGAGATGGGCTCGGGCTGGAACGATGCGGTGCTGTTTGCCGAAAGCTGGCGGCGCGCGCGCAACGGCGGCGATCTCGCGGAGGTGACCGCGCTGGCCGAGGCGCTTGCCGGCTCGCAGGAGCGCCACATGGAAACCATGCTGCAGGGTGCGGCCTTCCTCAAGGCGGCTGCCGCCTGGCCATGTTCCGCGCTGGAGCGCCTGCCTGCCGACTGCCCCTATTGCGTCGCCGTCGGCGCGATAGCCGGCAGCCATGGCATCGGCCTTGCCGAGGCGCTGGCCGCTTTCCTGCAGGCTTTCTTCTCCAATCTCGTCCAGGCTGCGATCAGGCTAGGGACCATTGGCCAGAGCGACGCCACTGCATTGTTAGCCGGCTTTGAACCTTCGGCGCTGGCGATGGCTGGTCGCGCCGCCAACGCCTCGCTCGACGACCTCGGCGGCTCCGCCTTCATGTCCGACATCGTCGCGATGAGGCACGAAACCCAGTATTCGCGTCTGTTCCGCTCATGATCGTTCTTGCCTTTGCGCTTTCTGTCGTCCTGCTCCTGATCACCACGCTGCATGTCTATTGGGGCATAGGCGGCATCTGGCCGGGAAAGGACGCAAAATCCTGCGCGCGCGCCGTCGTCGGCTTTCGCGGTGTCGACGAGATGCCCTCGCCCGTCGCGAGCTTTGCCGTTGCCGCATGCCTGGCGCTGGCTACATTATGGCCGCTGGCCCTTGCAGGCGTCTTCGCCTCGCCCTTCCCCAGGGAGGGCCTTGCCGCTACCGCGCTGCTCTTCGGCATCGTTTTCCTAGGGCGCGGCATCGCCGGCTTCACGCCCTGGTGGCGCCGGCTGGCGCCGGAGCAGCCTTTCGCGCGGCTCGACCAGCGCCTCTATTCGCCGCTCTGCCTGTTGATCGGGCTGGGCTTCGCAGTCCTCGCCATCTCGGAGTTCCCGGCATGACCCAACCCAACGGACCTCTTCGCATCGGCATCGGCGGCCCCGTCGGTTCCGGCAAAACGACGCTCACCGAAAAGCTCTGCAAGGCGTTGCGCGACCGATTCTCGATCGCGGTCGTCACCAACGACATCTACACCAAGGAGGACGCAATGATGTTGGCGCGCCTGCAGGCGCTGCCGGAGGAGCGCATCGTCGGCGTCGAGACCGGCGGCTGCCCGCACACGGCCATCCGCGAGGACGCCTCGATCAATTTGCGGGCGATTGCCGAGCTCACCCGCAAATTTCCCGACCTCGACATCGTCTTCATCGAGTCCGGCGGCGACAATCTCGCCGCCACCTTCTCGCCGGACCTTGCCGATTTGACCCTCTATGTCATCTCGGTCTGCCAGGGCGAGGAGATTCCGCGCAAGGGCGGCCCCGCCATCACCCGCTCCGATTTCCTCATCATCAACAAGAGCGATCTGGCGCCCTATGTGAACGTCAACCTCGATGTGATGGAGGCGGATGCCGCCCGCATGCGCGGCAAGCGACCCTTCGGCTTCACCGACCTGTCCCGCGGCAAGGGCCTACAGGAGGTGATCGACTTCATCGTTGAGCAGGGCGGGCTGCATTCGGCGCGGCCTGCCGCCTGACCTACCAGTTTACGGTTGCTGGCCGGAGCTGGGCGCGGCATTCTCGACCAAACTGGAGGATTTTCGATGAGCCTTGCCCGTCTGCACAAGGAACCGCTGAGCAACCTGCCCCATTACGAGGAGCGCGTCGATCTCGCTGCCGCCTTCCGCTGGACGGCAAGGCTCAACATGCATGAGGCGGTGGCCAACCACTTTTCGCTGTCGGTCAACGAGGACGGCACGAAATTCCTGATGAACCCCAACCAGGTGCATTTCTCGCGCATCAAGGCGAGCGACCTGCTTCTGATCGACGCCAACGATCCCGACACGCTGTCCGGCCCCAACGCGCCCGACCCGACGGCCTGGGGCCTGCACGGCGCCATCCACCGCAACGTGCCGCATGCGCGCTGCGCCATGCATGTGCATTCGATCCACGCCACCGTGCTCGCTTCGCTGGCCGACTCGACCTTGCCGCCGATCGACCAGAACTCGGCGATGTTCTTCAACCGCCATGTCGTCGACGCCAATTATGGCGGGCTCGCCTTCGAGGAGGAGGGCGAGCGCTGCTCCAAGCTTCTGACCGACCCCAAAGTGAAGGTCATGGTCATGGGCAATCACGGCGTGATGGTCATCGGCGACACGGTCGCCGACACCTTCAACCGCATGTTCTATTTCGAGCGCGCCGCCGAGACCTACATCAAGGCGCTGTGGACCGGCCGTCCGCTGCGCACGCTCTCCGACGAGATCGCGGAAAAGACGGCGCGCGAGATGGACGACTATCCCGGCCAGGCCGAACGCCATCTTGCCGAGCTGAAGGCGATCCTCGACGAGGAAGAGCCGGTCTACAGGAACTGACGGTCGAGCTTCTTCCTTCTCCCCGTCACTGTATGGGGAGAAGGTGCCGGCAGGCGGATGAGGGGCAGCGCCGACGCCCGGAAAGTTTATTCAGAGCCCCAACTGCGCCCGCAGCTCATCCGCGCTGTTGATCACGATTGCGCCGGGCGGTCCTTCCATCGGCGCTTCCGGCCAGAAGATCGTCTTCATGCCCGCAGCCAGCCCGGCCATGGCGCCGGTGCGGCTGTCGTCGACCGCGACGGCGTCGGCCGGATCGACGCCGGCGAGATAGGCGGCGCGCAGGAAGGGTTCCGCATGCGGCTTGCCTTGACGCACGTCGTTGCGGCTCACCGTGTGCATGCCGGGATAGACGAGGCCGACAGCGCTCAGATTGGCATCGACGATCAGCCGGTCGGAATTGGACACCACCGCCTGCTCGACGCCCAGCGCCCGCAACCGGTTGAACAGCTCGATCGCGCCGGGGCGCGGCTTCAGCGTCTCGGCCATCGGCAGGTAGTGGTCGTATTTGCGCACGATCCAGTCGTCGAAGGGCAGCGATAGGCCGAACTCGTCGCGCAGCATCTCGTAGACCGGCCATGCCGCGATGCCGAGCACGCGCTCGTGCAGGTTGGTCGGCGGCGCGATGCCGACGCTGCGCAGCGCCGCCACAAGTGCCGCCTCATGCAGCGGCTCGCTGTCCACCAGCGTGCCGTCCATGTCCCAGAAAACCGCTTTCGGCGTCATGCAAGGCTCCTTTTGCCGATCCCCCTTAATGGGTTTCCCCTCCGAGATAAACCGCTCTCCCGGCAAATGGTTGAGGCAAGGTCGAATTGGTCGATCCTTGCCCGCCAAAGGCGCAAGCAATTGCTCTTTCATTTGACAATTGCGCACAGCCGCTTTCGCTGTAATCTATAGCGCCCCTATTGTCTGGGCTTGGGGAGGCAGGATGTGAACGCGCGACAGGAGACCGGCAACACCAGGTTGGACGACGCCGCGCGCGCCGGCTGGCTCTATTATGTTGCCGGCAACACGCAGGACCAGATCGCCGCCAAGCTCGGCATTTCCAGGCAGACGGCGCAGCGGCTCGTGTCGCTGGCGATGTCGGAAGGGCTGATCAAGGTGCGCGTCGATCATCCGATCGCCAACTGCCTCGACCTCGCGGCGCGGCTGAAGTCGCGCTTCGCGCTCGACCTGGTCGAGGTGGTGCCGAGCGATCCGACTTCGACGTCGACGACGATCGGCATCGCCGAGGCGGCGGCGGCCGAGATCGAGCGGCGGCTGCGCTCCACCGCGCCCATCGTCATGGCGATCGGCACCGGGCGCACGCTGAAGGCGGCGATCGAGCAGCTGCCACCGATGGAGTGCCCGCAGCACAAGGTGGTGTCCTTGACCGGCAACATCTCGCCCGACGGCTCGGCCGCCTTCTACAACGTCATCTTCACCATGGCCGACCGGGTCAAGGCGCGCTCCTTCCCGATGCCGCTGCCGGTCATCGCCTCGTCGCCGGAGGAGCGCGACATGCTGCTCAGCCAGCCGATGATCCAGCCGACGCTGGCGCTCGCCGCGGAGGCCGACGTCACCTTCGTCGGCATCGGCGATCTTGGCCCGAAGGCGCCGCTCTATGAGGACGGCTTCATTTCGGAAGGCGAATTGAAGGCGCTACAGAAGGCAGGCGGCGTCGCCGAGATCGTCGGCTGGGTGTTCGATCGCGAGGGCCGCATGATCGAAGGCATCACCAACGATCGCGTGTCGTCCGCCGCCTTGCCGTCGCGCGAAAAATCGCTGGTGATTGCGCTCGCCATGGGCGAGCGCAAGCTGCCGGGCATCTTCGCCGCCGTGAACCGGCGGCTGGTCAACGGCCTCATCACCGATGAACGGACGGCCGCCGCCTTGTTGGGCAGCGCATGACCATGGCGACGGGCGCGCATTGGATCTGGAGCGGCGGCAAAAGCCCTTAGCCGATAAAAGGAAACCCGGCTATTTGTAGCGTCCGTGCGGGTCGTTGCCGTCGAGGAATCCCATGTCCCGCTGCAGATGCTCCGACAGTTCCCGGACATCGACATAGCCGCGCCTACGGCTGGCGAACCACGAAAATTCCCGCGCCAGCAACGAAATCCAACTGCGTGCCGGGGTCGAATCGAGTTTTTCCTGCATCGGAGTCATGATCGTCAGCCTTCGCAATGCTTGAACTGGATTGATCGTCGACCCCAAATATCGGGTTGGTCGGCTCGTGCTTCCAATCAAACGTCGATCATGACCCATAAGGAGGCCTTATGCCCGATCTGAGCTCCCGGCAGAATGTCCAGCTTCCGCCGCTGCAGGCCATCCGCGTGTTCGAGGCCGTGGCCAGGCACCTCTCCTTCACCAAGGCCGCCGAGGAGCTCGGCATGACGCAGGCCGCCGCGAGCTATCAGATCAAGCTTCTCGAGGAGCGTATCGGCGCGCCCTTGTTCCTGCGCCGTCCCAGGCAGATCGAGCTGACCGAGCCGGGTCAGCGCCTGGCGCCCGCCGTCAGCGAGGCCTTTGCGCTGCTGAGCGGCGCCTACTCGGCCGCCCGCGCCGGGGCCGACGGCGTGCTCTGCGTCTCCACGCTTCTCACCTTCGCCTCCAATTGGCTGGCGCTGCATCTGGGCTCCTTCCAGGTCGCGCATCCCTCGCTTGCCGTGCGCGTCGACACCTCGAACCGGGTCGTCGACTTCGCCCGCGAGGACATCGACATCGCCATCCGTTCCGGCGGCGGCAAATGGCCTGGCGTGGAGACGCATATGCTGTTCAAGGCCGACTTCACCCCGGTGCTCAGTCCCAGGCTTGCCGCCAGCATCGGCGGCGTTAAGGAGCCGGCCGACCTGCTCAAGCTCCCCATCCTCGATCCCGGCGACATCTGGTGGCAGGAATGGTTCGCGCTCGCGGGTATCCAGGCGGATGAGCTCGCCAGCCGCCCCGGCACCAGCATGGGCGCGCAGGCCTATGAGGCCAATGCCGCGATCGCAGGGCAGGGCGTCGCGATCGTCACCAGGGCCCTGTTCAAGAACGAGCTCGCCGACGGCCGGCTAATCCAGCCCTTCGACCTCGTCGGCGACGATGGCCATGCCTATTGGCTGGTCTATCCCACGGCCCGGCGCAACGTGCCGAAGATCCGCGCATTCCGCGACTGGATCCTCGCCGAGATCGCCTGCCAGTAGGTCTGCGTTCCTCGATCTTCGTTCCGAACGACCTGATCGCTTCCCCAACAGGGTCGCGCGACGTCATTTCTGCTGCGCTGCAGCATCGATTCCGGCTTGACATAATTCACGCCAAGTGAGTAATTGCTCACAGCCAAGGCAAATGCTCATCTTGGTTTATGGGAGGAATTGATGAAACTTCGCACGCTCACCCTGGGCCTGTTGTCGGCCAGCGCCCTTGCTTTTGCCGCGCATGCCGAATCCATCACCATCGCCACGGTCAACAATGGCGACATGGTCCGCATGCAGAAGCTGACCGACGACTTCACGAAGGCCAATCCCGACATCCAGCTCAACTGGGTCACGCTTGAAGAGAACGTGCTGCGCGAGCGCGTCACCACCGACATCGCCACCAAGGGTGGCCAGTACGACGTCATGACTATCGGCACCTACGAGGTTCCGATCTGGGCGAAGCAGAGCTGGCTCTTGCCGCTCGACAAGCTCGGCGACGACTACGACGTTAAGGACATCATCCCGGCCATCGCCGGTGGCCTTTCGGTCGACGGCAAGCTCTATGCTGCGCCCTTCTACGGCGAGAGCTCCTTCGTCATGTACCGCAAGGACCTGATGGAGAAGGCCGGCCTCAAGATGCCCGATGCGCCGACCTGGGACTTCATCAAACAGGCCGCCGACAAGATGACCGACCGCGCCAACGGCGTGAACGGCGTGTGCCTGCGCGGCAAGGCCGGCTGGGGCGAGAACATGGCTTTCCTGACCGCCATGTCGAACTCCTTCGGCGCCCGCTGGTTCGACGAGAACTGGAAGCCGCAGTTCGACCAGCCGGAATGGAAGAAGACCCTGCAGTTCTATGTCGACCTGATGAAGGCCGATGGTCCCGAGGGCGCTTCCTCCAACGGCTTCAACGAGAACCTGGCGCTCTTCCAGCAGGGCAAGTGCGGCATGTGGATCGACGCCACCGTCGCCGCCTCCTTCGTCTCCGATCCGAAGGCCTCGAAGGTTGCCGACAAGGTCGGTTATGCGCTGGCGCCCGACACCGGCCTCGGCAAGCGCGGCAACTGGCTGTGGGCCTGGTCGCTGGCCATTCCGGCCGGCACCAAGAAGGCGGACGCTGCCGAGAAGTTCGTCTCCTGGGCAACCTCGAAGCACTATCTTGATCTGGTGGCTTCGAAGGAGGGCTGGGCAAACGTTCCGCCCGGAACGCGCACCTCGCTCTACAACAACCCGGAGTACCAGAAGGCCGCGCCCTTCGCCAAGATGACGCTGGACTCCATCAACGCCGCCGACCCGACGCATCCGACCGTCAAGCCGGTGCCCTATGTCGGCGTGCAGTTCGTCGCCATCCCTGAATTCCAGGGCCTCGGCACCACCGTCGGCCAGCTCTTCTCGGCCGCCCTTGCCGGCCAGTCGAGCGTCGACGACGCGCTGAAGCAGGCCCAGGATGCGGCGACCGCCGCGATGACCGAAGGCGGCTACATCAAGTAAGGCTCCTCCCGGTGCCGAACGCCGGTAGCGCATCATGACCGGCTTTGGCCGCCCGAAACCCAGTTCGGGCGGCCATCTTCACAATCAGGAAATTGTGGCACGACTCTAAAACCCGGCTGACCTTTGGAGGGTGACCGTCATGGCTACTCAGCAAACCCGTTCAATAGCCCGTTTCATGATGGCGCCGTCGGTGATCCTGCTGTTCGTCTGGATGATCGTGCCGCTGGTCTTCACGCTGTGGTTCTCGTTCCTCCAGTACAACCCGCTCAATCCGATCCGCGACGGGTTCGTCTGGTTCGCCAACTACAAGCTCTTCTACTCCAACCCTGCCTTTCTGCAGTCGATCCTCAACACGCTCGCCATAGTCGTCAGCGTGCTCATCATCACCGTGATCGGCGGCATCCTCTTGGCGCTGCTGCTCGATCAGCCGATCTGGGGCCAGGGAGTGGTGCGCATCCTCGTCATCTCGCCGTTCTTCGTCATGCCGCCGGTCGCGGCACTTGTCTGGAAGAACATGATCATGCATCCGCAATACGGCGTCTTCGCCGATATTGCCCGCTTCTTCGGTGCCGACCCCATCGACTGGTTCGGGCAGCACCCGCTGACGGCGGTCATCCTCATCGTCGCCTGGCAGTGGCTGCCCTTCGCCACGCTGATCCTGCTGACGTCACTGCAATCACTTGACACCGAGCAGAAGGAGGCCGCCGAAATGGACGGCGCCGGCTTCCTAAGCCGCTTCTGGTACCTGACGCTGCCGCACATGTCGCGCGCCATCACCGTCGTCATCCTGATCCAGACGATCTTCCTGCTCTCGGTCTATGCCGAGATCCTGGTCACCACCAATGGCGGCCCCGGCTATGCCTCCACCAACCTGCCCTTCCTCGTCTACCAGAAGGCGCTTTTGGAGTTCAAAATCGGTCAGGCCTCCGCCGGCGGCATCATCGCTGTCATTCTCGCCAACATCGTCGCCTTCTTCGTCATGCGCGCCGTAGGCAAGAACCTGGACAAGTAAGGGAGGACAAGATGGCACGCGCAGTCACCACCCGGCACAAGACGATCGCCAGCACGGCGGCCTGGATCGTCGCCCTGCTGATTTTCTTCCCGATCCTCTACACGATCATCACCTCGTTCAAGTCGGAGCAGGAGGCGATCCAGGGCTTCAGCCTGCTGCCGTCGGGCACGATCGAGAGCTATACCGAGGTCGAGGCGCAGCGAGGCTACTTCAAATTCTTCCTCAATTCCGTGGTGCTTTCGGTCGGCTCGACCATCGTCGCCCTGATCATCGCCATCCCGGCGGCATGGTCGATGGCCTTCTCGCCGACCAAGCGGACCAAGGACATCCTGATGTGGATGCTCTCCACCAAGATGATGCCGGCCGTCGCCGTGCTGTTCCCGATATACCTGATCTTCCGCGACACTGGCCTGCTCGACAGCCGCATCGGCCTCACCGTCATGCTGATGCTGATCAACCTGCCGATCGTGATCTGGATGCTCTACACCTATTTCCGCGAGATCCCGGGTGAGATCCTCGAAGCGGCGCGCATGGACGGCGCCTCGCTGTGGAACGAGATCATCTACGTGCTGACGCCGATGGCGGTGCCCGGCATCGCCTCGACCATGCTCTTGAACATCATCCTGGCCTGGAACGAGGCGTTCTGGACGATCCGGCTGACCACCACCGACGCAGCGCCGCTCACGGCCTTCATCAGCTCCTTCTCCAGCCCGCAAGGCCTGTTCTGGGCCAAGCTCTCGGCAGCCTCGACACTGGCGATCGCGCCGATCCTGATCATGGGCTGGTTCAGCCAGAAGCAGCTGGTGCGCGGCCTGACCTTTGGCGCCGTGAAGTAGCCGCGCGCGGCAGGCGGCAGACGACGAAATCCCCGGGAGGAAACCATGGGAAACATCACGCTCAAGAACGTCTCCAAGTCCTTCGGGTCGACGACGATCATTCCGAACATCGACCTCAATATCGAGGACGGCGAGTTCGTCGTGTTCGTCGGTCCGTCGGGTTGCGGCAAGTCCACGCTGCTGCGCCTTATCGCCGGGCTGGAGGATGTCAGCGGCGGCACCATCACCATCGATGGCCGCGACGTCACCCGCGAGGCGCCGGCCAAGCGCAAGCTCGCGATGGTCTTCCAGTCCTATGCGCTCTATCCGCATATGACGGTCGCCAAGAACATCGCCTTCCCGCTGAAGATGGCGGGCGAGGACCAGGCAACCATCGACAAGAAGGTGAAGGACGCCGCGCGCGTCTTGAACCTCACCAACTATCTCGAGCGCCGTCCCGGCCAGCTTTCCGGCGGCCAGCGTCAGCGCGTCGCCATCGGCCGCGCCATCGTGCGCCAGCCTTCGGCCTTCCTGTTCGACGAGCCGCTGTCCAACCTCGACGCCGCGCTTCGCGGCACCATGCGGCTGGAGATCAGCGAGCTGCATCATCAGTTGCAGACGACGATGATCTACGTCACCCACGACCAGGTCGAGGCCATGACAATGGCCGACAAGATCGTGGTGTTCAATGCCGGCAACATCGAGCAGGTTGGCTCGCCGATGGAACTCTACCGCACGCCGCGCAACCTCTTCGTCGCCGGCTTCATCGGCTCGCCCAAGATGAACCTCATCGAGGGCGCGCCGGCGGACAAGTACGGCGCCAAGACCATCGGCATCCGGCCCGAGCATATCAACATCTCGACCACGGCCGGCGACTGGAAGGCGACGGTCGGCGTTGCCGAGCATCTCGGCTCCGATACTTTCCTGCATGTCCAGACCGACGGCATCGGCACGATCAATGTGCGCGCCGACGGCGAGGTCGCGGTCAAGCATGGCGACACCGTCTACCTGACGCCCGACAAGACCAAGCTGCATCGCTTCGGCGCCGACGGCAAGGCGCTGGCCCAGTGAGGCTGAAAGGCAAATCGGCGCTGATCACCGGATCGGCGCGCGGCATCGGCAGGGCCTTTGCCGAAGCCTATGCGCGTGAAGGCGCGAGGGTGGCGATCGCCGACATAAACCTCGAAGCGGCCGAAGCGGCAGCGAAGGATATCGGTTCGGCCGCCTACGCTGTCCGGCTCGACGTCACCGACCAGTCCTCGATCGAGGCCGCGGTGAAGGAAGTTGAGGCAAGGGCCGGCGGGCTCGACATCCTGATCAACAATGCCGCTTTGTTCGACCTTGCGCCGATCGTCGAGATCAGCCGGGCGAGCTACGACAAGCTCTTCTCCGTCAATGTCGCCGGCACGCTGTTCACGCTGCAGGCGGCGGCGCGCTCGATGATCGCGGCTGGCCGGGGCGGCAGGATCATCAACATGGCGAGCCAGGCCGGGCGCCGCGGCGAACCGCTGGTCGCGGTCTATTGCGCCACCAAGGCCGCCGTCATCTCGCTCACCCAATCGGCCGGGCTCGACCTGATCAAGCACCGCATCAACGTCAATGCGATTTCGCCGGGCGTCGTCGACGGCGAGCATTGGGATCATGTCGATTCGCTGTTCGCAAAGTACGAGAACCGACCGAAAGGCGAGAAGAAGCGCCTGGTCGGCGAAGGCGTGCCCTACGGCCGCATGGGCCGGGCGGAAGACCTGACCGGCATGGCGGTTTTCCTCGCCAGCGACGAGGCTGAATACATTGTCGCCCAGACCTACAACGTCGATGGCGGCCAATGGATGAGTTGAGGGGGAAGACGCGTCTCCCTTCCTCCGGGGAGATGCGCCGCGGGGCAGGTGAGGGGCAGCACGCAACGATAGGGCTGTCCCTCACCGCTCGCCCGAAGGAGGCGGAATAGTTCGGGCCGCCTGTCGGCCAAAGGGTAAAAGCAGATGACCGTGAAACTCTCTTCCTCGAACCTCGCAAAGCTTCCGGCCAGGGTCTCCGGACCGAAATACGATCGCGCTGCGCTGAAAGCCGGCATCGTGCATTTCGGCGTCGGCAATTTCCACCGCTCGCACCAGGCCGTCTATCTCGACGACTTGTTCAATACCGGGCTCGGCCATGACTGGGCGCTGATCGGCGCCGGCGTGTTCGAGGGCGAGAAGGCCGGCCGCGCCAGGCTCGAGGCGCAGGACTGGCTGACCACCGTGGTCGAGCAGGACGAGGGCCATATGAGCGCCCGCGTGACCGGCGCCATGGTCGATTTCCTGACACCCGGCGATGCGGCCGCGATCATCGAGCAGCTCGCCGACCCTTCGATCAGGATCGTCTCGCTGACCATCACCGAAGGCGGCTATTTCATCGATCCGGCCTCGGGCAAGTTCAATCCGGCGCATCCGGATATCGTCGCCGACGCCCAGCCGGGCGCCGTCCCCAAGACCGTCTTCGGCATCATCCTGGCCGGGCTGGTGCGCCGCCGCGCCGACGGCATCGTGCCGTTCACCGTCATGTCCTGCGACAACATCCCCCACAACGGCCACGTCACCTCCGACGGCGTCATCGGCCTTGCCCGTCTGATCGACGAGGATCTGGCCAACTGGGTGCGGGACAATGTCGCCTTTCCGAACGGCATGGTCGACCGCATCACGCCGGCCACCACCGACCGCGAGCGCGGCATACTGGCGAGCGATTTCGGCCTGGAGGACAACTGGCCGGTCTTCTGCGAGCCGTTCAGGCAATGGGTGCTGGAGGATCATTTCACCGCCGGCCGGCCGCCGCTGGAAAAGGCCGGCGTGCAGTTCGTCAAGGATGTCTCGCCTTACGAGCTGATGAAGATCCGCATCCTCAACGGCGGCCATGCCGCAATCGCTTATCCCGCAGGGCTGATGGACATCCATTTCGTCCATGAGGCGATGCAGGAGCCGCTGGTGCGCGGCTTCCTTGCCAAGCTGGAGCGCGACGAGATCATCCCGACCGTGCCACCGGTGCCGGACACGGTGCTGGAGGACTACTACCAGCTCATCGAGCGCCGCTTCTCCAATCCCAAGATCGGCGATACCATCCGCAGGCTTTGCCTCGACGGCTCCAACCGGCAGCCGAAATTCATCATCCCGACCATCGCCGACCGGCTGAAGGCGGGCAACGGCGTCGCCGGTCTGGCGCTGGAATCGGCGCTCTGGTGCCGCTACTGCTTCGGCACCACCGACAGCGGTGCCGTCATCGAGCCGAACGACCCGAACTGGGACCGGATGCAGGCGACTGCCAGGGCGGCAAAAGGCGACCCCGGCGCCTGGCTCGCCATGGACGACATCTACGGCGATGTCGGCCGCTCGCCGGTCTTCGCGCAAGCCTTTGCCTATGCGCTCAACCTGCTCTGGGCGAACGGCGCGCGCGAAACCCTGACGCGCTATCTCGCCGGCCAGCTCTGAAACCACCGGAACCGGCCGGAATGACGCCCGAATTGGTCATCTTCGACTGTGACGGCGTCCTGGTCGACAGCGAGGCGCTGTCGGTTTCGGCGTTGCTCGGCATGATCGAGCTTGCCGGCGGCACGGTCAGCGAGGATGCCGCCTACGAGCATTTCCTTGGCAAGAGCATGAAGAGCGTGCGCGAGATCCTCGGCCGCGATTTCGGGCTCGAGATCAGCGACCAGCATATCACAGCCATGCGCGTCGAGCTGATGCGCAAATTCCGCGAGGAATTGCAGCCGATCCCCGGTGTCAAGGCCGTTCTGCCGAGGCTCGGCTTGCCCTGTTGCGTCGCCTCCTCCGGCACGCTGGAGCGCATCCGCTACGCGCTCGACGTCACCGGCCTGCTGGGCTTGCTGGAGCCGCATCTGTTCAGCGCCGCCATGGTGACGCGCGGCAAGCCGGCGCCAGACCTGTTCCTCCATGCCGCCGCTAGCATGCGCGCTGATCCGCGCAATTGCCTGGTCGTTGAGGACAGCCCGGCCGGCATCGCGGCGGCACGCGCCGCGGGCATGCGCGTCTTCGCCTTCACCGGCGGCTCGCATTCCGGTAACCCCGCCCTGCAGGCGCGGCTTGCGTCGAGTGAACCGGACTTTATATTCGCTGACATGCTGCAATTGCCCGATCTGATTGCAGGCCTGGGAGCGAGAGTAAAAGCATCTTGACGACAAGTTTCGTTTGCGCGGTCGATGTCGGCACCGGGAGCGCTCGCGCGGGCATTCTCGACTCTCGAGGCACTCTGCTCGGCCGTGCCGAGCGGCCGATCGCCATGCACCAGCCCAAGCCCGATCACGCCGAGCATGATTCGGAAAATATCTGGTCGGCCGTTTGTGCCGCCGTGCGCGCCGCGCGCGAGAAGGCCGGTGTCGCTGCCACCGATATCGTCGGCATCTCCTTCGACGCCACCTGCTCGCTCGTGGTGCGCGACAGGCAAAGCGATCAGCTGAGCGTCTCGGTCACCGGCGAGAAGCGCTGGGACACCATCGTCTGGCTCGATCACCGCGCCATCGCCGAGGCCGACGAATGCACGCGAAGCGGCCATGCCGTGCTCGACTATATCGGCGGGGTGATGTCGCCAGAGATGCAAACACCGAAGCTGATGTGGCTGAAGCGCAACCTGCCCGGCACATGGAACGAAGCCGGCTATCTGTTCGACCTCGCTGATTTTCTGACCTGGAAGGCGACCGGCTCGCTCGCCCGCTCGCAATGCACGCTGACGGCCAAATGGACCTATCTCGCGCACGAGGAGACGAGCTGGCGGCGCGATTTCTTCAAGCTCGTCGGCCTCGGCGGTCTCTTCGAGCACGGCAGTCTTCCGGAAAAAGCCAGCCCCGTCGGCACCGATATCGGCCCGTTGACGGCCAATGCGGCTGCTGACCTCGGCCTCACGGAAAAATGCCGCGTCGGCGCTGGCGTCATCGACGCCTACGCCGGCGCCCTCGGTGTTCTGGGCGGCTTTGCCGGCGACGAGAAGGACATCAGCCGGCACTTGGCGCTGATTGCCGGCACCTCCTCCTGCGTCATGGCGATGTCGCAGGACCCGCAACCCTTCGCCGGCGTCTGGGGCCCGTATTATGGCGCGGCGCTGCCAAGACTCTGGCTGTCGGAGGGCGGCCAGTCGGCCACCGGCGCATTGCTCGATCACATCATCCGCTGGCACGGCGCCGGCGGCGAGCCGGATGCGGCGATGCATGCCAGGATCGCGAAGCGCGTGGCCGAACTGCGCGCCGCAGAAGGAGACGCGCTGGCGGCGCGGCTGCATGTCCTGCCGGATTTCCACGGCAACCGCTCGCCGCTCGCCGACCCGCACGCGGTCGGCGTCGTCAGCGGGCTGACACTCGATTCCTCATTCGACAGCCTGTGCAAGCTCTATTGGCGCACCGCCGTCGGCATCGCGCTCGGCGTGCGCCATGTGCTGGAGGCGCTGAACGAGAACGGCTACCTGATCGACACGCTGCACGTCACCGGCGGCCACACCAAGAACCCGCTTTTGATGGAGCTCTATGCCGATGCCACCGGCTGCACCGTCATCGAGCCGCTGGCCGACGAGGCGGTGCTGCTCGGCACGGGCATGGTGGCCGCGACCGCCGCCGGGCTCTACCCTGATCTCAACGCCGCCTGCGTCGCCATGCAGCAGGGCGGCAGGACGCGCCCCTCCAACCCGGCTGCCGGCGCCCGCTTCGACCGCGACTACCGCATCTTCCTCGAAATGCACCGCCAGCGCCAGGCGCTCGATGCGATGGGGTAGGCTGGCCTCGACCTATTGCTTGCGCAGCGACAGGCCCGTCGTCGCATCGAACAGATGGATGCTTTGCTCGTCGAACGTGTAGCGGACCGGCGCCCGCAGCTCCGGGCATTCGCGGGCCGGAACCAGCGCGCTGATCTCCTTGCCGCCGGAGCCGAACGTCACCAGCGCGTCATTGCCGTGGAATTCGATGAGATCGGCAGTGCCTTGCAGCAGGTTGCAGCCGCGATCGGCGCTCGCCGTCTTCAGGTCCGGAGGCCTGATGCCGAGCACGGCGCGATCGCCATGCTGCAGATGGTAGCCTTGCCCCGCGATCGAAAGAACCGTTCCCGCGCCGGTCAGCGTCCAGCCGTTGCCTGAGCGGCCGACCGTCACCTCGACGAAATTCATGTTCGGCGTGCCGATGAAACCCGCCACGAACATGTTGCCCGGCCGGCGATAGATTTCCGCCGGCGAGCCGATCTGCTCGATCACGCCGTCTTTCAGCAGCACGATGCGGTCGGCAAGCGTCATCGCTTCGAGCTGGTCATGCGTGACGTAGACGGTTGTCGTCTTCAGCGACTGGTGCAGCCTGGCGATCTCGACGCGCATATGATTGCGCAGCTTGGCGTCGAGGTTGGACAGCGGCTCGTCGAACAGGAAGACTTTCGGCGTCTTGATCATGGCGCGCGCGATCGCCACGCGCTGCTGCTGGCCGCCGGAAAGCTCGGTCGGCTTGCGGCCGAGATAGGGCTCGAGCCCGAGCGTCTTCGAAACCGCCTCGACCCGCTTCTTGATCTCGGCCGCCGGCACCCTCTGCCGCTTCAGCCCGAAGGCGATGTTGTCGAAGATCGTCATATGCGGATAGAGCGCATAGTTCTGGAACACCATGGCGATGCCGCGGTCGCCGGGCTCGAGATCGTTCACCACCTTGCCGCCGATGGAAACCTCGCCGCCGCTGATGTCCTCCAGCCCGGCGAGCATCCGCAGCAGAGTCGACTTGCCGCAGCCGGACGGGCCCAGGAACACGACGAACTCGTGCTCCTCGATCGCGAGGTTGAGGTCGCGGATGACGCTCGTCGCGCCATAGGCCTTGTCGACATGGGAGCAAACGATCGCGGACATGGGTCAGCCCTTCTCGCCGGTGAGCAGGATTTGCAGCTTGACGTCTCGCGGGTTGCCCTGCGCCGCCCGCTCGAACGCCTTGATGCTGTCGCCGAAATCATAGGTGCCGGTGATCAGCGGCTTGAGGTCGACCTTGCCGGATGCAATGAGCTGCAGGGCGCGGTCGAAGATGTTGGCGTAGCGAAACACCGTCTCGATGCGCACTTCCTTGGAGATCGCCGCCGGCACGTCGAGGCTGACCGGCTCGACCGGCAGCCCGACCAGCACCAGCGCGCCTCCGGGCCGCACGACGTCGAACAGATTGGCGAAAGCCTTCGGACTGCCGCTCGCCTCGAACACGATGTCGGCCCCCCAGCCGTCGGTCGCCGTCCGCACCGCATCGACCAGCGACTGCTCGCCGATATTGATCGGCACGATGCCCGGATACTGCGAGGCGATCTTGAGCTTGGGCGCGGAAAAGTCGGAAATCAGCACCTTGGAACAGCCGCCCGCCAGGGCGGCCAGCGCGATCATGATGCCGATGGGGCCGCAGCCGACGACGACCGCAACATCGCCGGGAACGATGCGCGCCCGCGCGGCCGCCTGCATGCCGATGGCAAAGGGCTCGACCATCGCGCCCTCGGCGAAGGAGACGTTGTCCGGCAGCTTGTAGGTGAAGGCGGCCGGATGCACGGCAAAGGGCGCAAGCACGCCATGCACGGGCGGCGTCGCCCAGAAGCGGACATCCGGATCGACATTGTAGATGCCGAGCTTCGTCGCGCGCGACGACAGGTTCGGCACGCCGGGCTCCATGCAGACGCGGTCGCCGACCTTCAGGCTGGTGACATTGGCGCCGATTTCGACGATCGTGCCCGACGCCTCATGGCCGAGCACCATCGGCTGGCGCACGATATAGCTGCCGATCGCGCCATGCGTGTAATAGTGCACGTCGCTGCCGCAGACGCCGACCGTATGGATGGCGATCCTGACGTCGTCCGGCCCCACATCGAGCGGCAGCGCGATCTCGCGCAGCGACAGCTCGCCTTTTTTCTCAAGTACCAGTGCCTGCATCGGTCAATCCTCGCATCAAGTCTTTTTTTGCCGGAAAACGGAATTCAGGAAGCCGCTCAGCACGCCGAGGAACAGCAGCGGCGGCAGCGACAGAAGCACGACCGAGGCGTTGAGGATGCCCCACGGCACATTCATGCCTTGCTGCGACAGCTCCGAGGCGACGATCGGCAGGGTCTTGGCGTTGGAGCTAGACAGCATCAGCGCGATCAGGAACTCGTTCCAGACCAGCACGAAGCTGAAGGCGATGGCGCCGGCGAGCGAGCGCGCCGCAACGGGAAGCGCAATCCGCCAGAACACCGGGTAGGCGCCGTAGCCGTCGACGAAGGCCGCCTCCTCGACCTCCTTCGGCACGCCCTGGAAGGCGGGGATCGCCAGCCACATGATCACCGAGATGGTGAGCAGCGAATAGGTGACGATGAGCGCCGGCAAAGTGTCGTAGAGACCGACCTGAAGCCAGATCACCATCAGCGGGATGGCCACCGCCACCGGCGGCAGGAAGCGCAGCGACAGCACGAAGAACTGGATGTCGCCGGCGAAGCGGTTGGGATAGCGCGCTACCGCATAGGCCGCCGGCAGGCCGAGCGCGACGCCGATCAGCACGGCGGAGCCGCAGGCGACGACCGAGTTGTAGAGCCCGGTCAGCACGCTGTCGCGGCCGAGAATGTAGGAGATGTTGGCAAGCGTCGGCGTGAACACCAGGCGCGGAACGCGCGTGATGATGTCGACATTGTTCTTCAGCGCATTGAGCGCCGTCCAGACAAGCGGGAACACCGCCAGGAATCCGGCCAGCGCCAGTATGGCCTTGGCGATCAGGCGGCCCGGTCTTATCGGATATGGCCTCATGCCTGCACCCGCTTCCACAGGAAGGTGAAGGTGATGACGGTCGCGATCATCATCAGCACCGCCATGGCCGAGGCGTAGGAGACCTTGCCGGACTCGATGAAGCCCTGGGAAAAGGCATACATGTCGAGCGTCTCGGTCGCGACGCCCGGCCCGCCGCGCGTCATCACATAGATGAGGTCGAAGGAGCGCAGCGACTCGATCATCTTGACGAACATCAGGCTGATCAGCGGCGCCTTGAGCATTGGCAGGGTCACGTAGGCATGGATCTGCCAGCGTTTCGCATGGTCGAGGCGCGCCGCCTCGATCGGCTGCGGCGGCAAGGTCTCGAGCAGCTTCAGCACGATGACGGCGAAGAACAGCCCCCACTGCCAGACATCGACCGAGGCGACGGCGAACAGCGCCGTCGAGGCCTTGGACAGCGGGTCGAAGATCAGCCCGCCGGTGATGAGCCGGTAGGGATAGGTGGCGATGCCGTAAAGCGGGTGGTAGGCGAACTTCCAGACGAAGGCGGCCGAGACGCGCGGCAGCAGCACCGGGATGATGAACAGCAGGCAGTAGATGTTGCGCAGGCGCGGCGCGGCGACCTCGAACATCAGCACGCCGAGCCCGATTGCCACCACCATCGTCGCCACGACGGTGACGATCTCCCACTTCACCGATACCCAGACGGCGTTGAGGAAGCGGCGGTCGACAAAGAGATCGGCGAAGTTCGAGAACCAGACCCAGGTATAGCCGGGAGCGCTCAATTCGCGGTTCTGCAGGGCAATGACGATGGCGTAGAGCGTCGGCACCATCGACAGCACGAGCAGGATGGCGAGAGTCGGAACGAGAAAGGTGACGGGCAGGGAAGAGCGTCGGCGCATTGCCTATCCTCGGGAATATCGGAGCAATTCCAGGAAAAATGTGACGCGGCTTTCCGTCAGGAATTGCGTTCAAACAAAATGATCGGATCGCTGGCGGGACCCGCGGCGCACGGTCCCGGCATTCCGACGAATGCCGGCCACCGCGTGCCGCGGGCGGGAGGATTACTTCTTCTTCACCAGCTCGTTGGCATAGGACTCGAGCTCGCTGAGGCCGCCCTTGATGTCGGTGCGGGTACCGGTGACCAGCTCCTCGAGGATGATGCCCCAGCGGTCGCCGAGATCGGGCCAACGCGGATCCTGCCAGAAGTTCACCGCCGTGACCTTGCCGGTGTCGGCCAGCGCCTGTCCGAGATCGGCGCCGTAGATGTCGGCGAATTCCTTGCTGGAGAGGATGCTGGTGCGGTTGAGCTCGCCGAACTGGTGCGCGTCGAGCCTGCGCTTCTCGTTCTCCTTCGACGTCGCCCAGGCGATGAACAGGCCGGCGCATTTCTTCGAGGCATCGTCGGCATTGGCCTTGGTGCCGATGGCGAGCCCATGGCCGTAGCCGCCGCCGGGCAGCGGCGCGGGCGGCGGCAGGAAGCCGACCTTGCCGACCACCTGCGAGGTCTTGGGATCGACCGCCATGCCCGATAGTGGCGTCGACTCGACGAGGATGGCGACCTGGCCGGAGAGGAAGGCGCCGGTCGATTCGTCCCAGCTGCCGGTCTGCGTGCCGGGGGCCGAGTCCTTGAACAGCTTGAGATAGGTTTCGGTCGCCTTCACGGCGGCGTCCGAATTGAAAGCCGGCTTGTCGCCGTCGAACCACTTGCCGCCATAGGCTTTGAAGAAGGGCATCCAGCGCCAGACATTGGCGCCCGAGCCGCGCGCGCCGCGCAGCGCAATGCCGTACATGCCCTTGTCGGGATCGTTCAGCTTCGCCACATCGGCGATCAGCTCGTCGAGCGTCTTCGGCGGCTGGATGCCGGCGGCCTCCAGCACGTCCTTGCGGTAGACCATCAGGTCGCCGCCGCCGGTCAGCGGCGCGAACCAGACCTTGCCGTCATAGGTGGCGACCTTCTGGCGGCCCGGATCGAAGTCGGCGAAGTCGTATTCAGCCGGGTAATAATCGGCCAGCGGCGCGATCCAGCCGGACGAGGCGAACAGCGCGACATTGGCTTCGTCGACATAGTAGACGTTGTAGTTGCCGACGGTGGAGGCATCGGCGCGCGACTTCGCGCGGCGGTCGTTCTCGTTAAGGTAGTCGATCTGGAAGCCGGCGCCGGAGAGCTTCTTGAACTCGTCCTTGGAGTCTTCCAGAAGCGTCAGCCCGTCGCGCGGCTGCGCCAGCACCTTGACCGGCGCCGAGCAGACCGGCGCCTGTGCAAGGGCTGCGGTTGATACGGATGCGGTAAGCACGAACGCTGCGCCGAGGCCGGCAGCGAGCCGATTTGATTTCATTGGTTTTTCTCCTCCAGGAACACTCGCAAGAAGCGGAGGTCCTCGGGCTAAGCGACCCTCACCGTCGCCCGGGCGACCTGCCACCCGTCGCCAAAATGAGGAGTTGCAAAGGGCGAGACTAGAAGCCCTGTTGCGGCAAATCTGTACTTTTATGCATTGTGCGACGCAAAAAATGGCGCACACGGAGTCCGTCTGTCACACGAGTATCAGTACCATCGGGAGCCGCCGATTTCGACCCAATCAAGTCCGCAGCGCCAGCCGCTGCCGCGACAGCTTGCGGTAGGATGACGGCGTCATCTTGTGCTTGCGCAGGAAGGCGCGATTGAAGTTCGAGATGTTCATATAGCCGACCTGGAAGCAGATGTCGGTGATGGGGATCTCGGTGTCGGCGAGCAGCTTGCAAGCCTGCCAGAGTCTGAGCTTGGCGACGTGGTCGCTGAAGCTGTTGCCGGTGTTCTTCTGGAAGAAGCGGGAGAAGGTGCTTTCGCTCATGCCGGCCAATGCGGCCACCTCCGGCAGCTTCAGGTCCTCCGCGAAGTGCTGGAAGAGATAGGTCAGCGTGCGCTGGATGATGTCCAGCGAGGCGGCGTCGAGCAGCGGCGAGAAATCCGGCGACGAAAGGAGCTCATACTCATCGGTCCTGGCAAGCATATCGACCAGCTCGAGGAACAGCCGGAAGCGGGTCAGCCCCTGCACCGTGCCCATCCGCTCCATCAGCCCGGCTCCGTCGATCGCGGTGCGGCCATGGAAGACCATGCCGCGCAGCGAGCGCTCCAGGAACGGCTCCAGCTCGCGCAGCTCCGGCAGCAATCCGGCCGAGCCCCGCAGCCGCTCCGGGTCGAACTGCAGCACGATATCCCGGCCCTCGATCAGCTCGCCCGGCTGCACCGCCGTCACCCAGTCGTGCGGCAGGCCGCCGCCGACGATCGTCAGGTAGCCGGGCCCGAACTCGCCGATATGATCGCCGACCAGCACGACGCCTGACGATTTCCTGATGAGATGGATCTCGTATTCGGGGTGAAAATTCCAGACGTTGCGCTCCCACGGATAGTCGTCCAGCCGCCACAGGAAGCTTTCACTCGCCTCGGTGACGATGTGCTCGAAGGCCGGCACCGTTCGCGGGATCGCGGCCGTGTTCTTTCTGCGCCTGAACGGCATCCATTCCTCCCGGCATCTCTCGCCGCTGTGCGTGCGTCGTCGCACAATCCGTAGCAGCCACGCGCCGGCAAGTGAACGCGGCCGCCGGCTTTCCGCTGGATCAACGAATGGCCGCTCCTCCTCCCTTGCCAATATGTCGCATTTCGTTCACAAGACGACGCAAACGGCGCGAAACCGAAGGTTGCGTCGTTTGCCGTGCGGCTTCCGGGATTGGTCCCGACGCGCCGCGATCTGAAAGAGCGGAAAATGTCTGCGATCGAAGCCGGCGCTCGCGCGCCGGAAAATCTTTGGCGTCAGGAAATCAGGGCGACGCTGGCGCTCGCCTGGCCGATGGTGCTCACCAATCTCGGCCAGACCGCCATGACCGCGACCGACGTCATGATGATGGGCCGGCTGGGGCCGGACACGCTGGCCGCCGGTGCGCTCGGCTCCAACCTCTATTTCATGCCGCTGATTTTCGGCCTCGGCCTGATGCTGGCGACATCGCCGATGATGGCGACCGAGCTCGGCCGTCACCGCCATTCGGTGCGCGACCTGCGCCGCACCGTGCGCCAGGGCCTGTGGCTGGCGGTCCTCGTCTCGATCCCGATCTGGCTCTTCCTCTGGCATGGTGAGGAGGTGCTGCTCGTAATGGGGCAGAAGCAGGAGCTCGCGCATCAGGCCGGTATCTACCTGCACTGGCTGCAATGGGCGGTGCTGCCCTTCTACGGCTATATCGTGCTGCGTTCCTTCATCTCGGCGCTGGAGCGGCCGGGCTGGGCGTTGATCATCGTCTTCGTGGCGGTGGCCTGCAACGCCTTCTTCAACTGGGTGTTCATGTTCGGCAATCTCGGCGTGCGAGCCATGGGCATTGCCGGCTCGGGCCTTGCCACGTCGCTTTCCAGCACGCTGATGTTCGCCGGCCTGGTTGCGGTGGTGATGCTGGAGAAGAAGTTCCGCCGCTATCGCCTCTTCGGCCGCTTCTGGCGCTCCGACTGGCCGCGCTTTCGCGGGTTGCTGAGGCTCGGCCTGCCGATTGCCGGCATCCTCGCCTTCGAGGTGACGATCTTCAATGCGGCGGCGCTGCTGATGGGCCTGATCGATGCGGATTCGCTGGCCGCGCATGCAATCGCCATCCAGATCGCCTCGATCTCCTTCATGGTGCCGCTCGGCCTCAACCAGGCGGTGACCGTGCGCGTCGGCCTCGCGCATGGCGCCGGCAATCCCGAAGGCGTCTCGCGCGCGGGCTGGACGGCCTATGTCATCGGCGTCTCGTTCATGGCGCTGATGGGGCTGGTGATGATCCTGTGGCCGCATCTTCTGATCAGCGCCTTCATCGATCTCGCCGATCCAGCCAATGCCAGGGTGATCGGGCTGGCCGTGTCGTTCCTGGCCTTTGCGGCGCTGTTTCAGATCTTCGATGGCGCGCAGGCGGTGGCCTCCGGCATGCTGCGCGGCCTGCACGACACCAAGGTGCCGATGATCTATGCCGCGATCGGCTATTGGGGCGTCGGCCTGCCGCTCGGCGTGCTGCTCGCCTTCTATTTCGGCTTCAACGGCGTCGGCATCTGGATCGGCCTGGCGTCGGGATTGGCCGTGGTGGCGGCGCTCCTGCTCGCGCGCTGGCTCAGGCGCGACCGCATCGCGCCGGCACTGTCGTTCAGCTACTGAGAATACGGCCGCTGTGGGGTCCCTGCGGCCGTATTGGCCGCGTCAGCCCTTCTTGAGCGCCGGGCTGAATACCATCAGGCTGAGGATCTCGAACAGCACCTGGGCCCCGACATGGGCGGTATTGGTGGTCGCATCATATTGCGGCGCGACTTCCACGACATCGCCGCCGACGATGTTGAGGCCCTTCAGGCCGCGCAGCAATTCCAGCACCTCGCGCGTCGTCAGCCCGCCGACTTCAGGCGTGCCGGTGCCGGGCGCGAAGGCCGGGTCGATGCTGTCGACGTCGAAGGAGATGTAGGTCGGGCCGTCGCCGACAATTTTGCGCGCCTTCTCGATGATGGCGGGGATGCCGAGGCCGGTCACCTCCTCGGCATGCACCACGGTCATGCCGGACTCGTAGGTGAACTCCCACAGATACTCCGCCGAGCCGCGAATGCCGATCTGGATCGTGCGGGTGGGATCGAGCACGCCGTCCAGCACCGCGTTGCGGAACGGTCCGCCGTGGTGGAACTTGGTCATGTCGAACAGGCCGCTGGTGTCGCAGTGGGCGTCGATATGGATCATGCCGACCGGCGCCTTTTTGCCGACTGCCTTCAGGATCGGATGGCTGATCGAATGGTCGCCGCCGACCGAGAGCGGCAGCACGCCGGCATCGACGATCTGGTTGGTGCGGCGCTCGATGTCCTCGTGGCTGATCTCCAGCCGGTAGCGGCTGCGGAACGGCGTGTCGCCGATGTCGGCGACGCGAAGCTCATGCGTCGGCGCGCATTCCAGCACGTGGTTGTAGGGGCCGATGCGCTCGATGGCGCGCAGCGCCCGTGGTCCGAAGCGCGCGCCCGGCCGGTTGGTGACGCCGAGGTCCATCGGCACGCCGATCATCGCCACCTGCAGATCGCCGAAATCCGGATTGTCGGCGGCGACTTGCCGGTAGGGCGCGGCAAGGAAGGTTGGAACGCCGGAATAGGGCGCCAGCCGGGTGCCGCTCTTCGAAAAGATCTTGTCGGCGACCTTGCGGAACTTGGGATCGAACATCTCGCCGCCATGGCTCTCGCCATATTTGCGGCGCAACGCTTCCAGCTTGCCGCGATCGTAGCCCATGTCCGGATTCTCCTGTCTCTTGTCAGCCGGAAGTGTCCGGTAGCCCATGCGAAAAATCAATCGCGTTCGGGCCTCAACACTTGCCGCAGCCGGCCTCTTTTTGTCGGGCCAGCTTGCAAACCGGGCAGCGCTTGCAAAAATTCAATGCTATGAGGCAGTCGGCTTAAAACAACGGCCGGAAGAATGTCGCCTGAATCGGTTTCGGCGCGACTTTTGGAACAAGCAGCGAAGGCGGCAAGCATGGCAAAGACCGATATAGCGCGGCGCGTCTACAACCACACCTGGAAGCTTGACCCGATCGTCCGCAGCCTGCTGGACACCGATTTCTACAAGCTTCTGATGCTGCAGATGATCTGGGGCATGTATCCCAAGGTCGACGCCACCTTCACGCTGATCAACCGCACCACCTCGGTGCGCCTTGCCGACGAGATCGATGAGGGCGAGTTGCGCGAGCAGCTCGATCACGCCCGCACCATCCGCTTCTCCAAGAAGGAGATGATCTGGCTGGGCGGCAACACCTTCTACGGCCGCAAGCAGATCTTCGAGCCGGAGTTCCTGGCCTGGCTGGAGGATTTCCAGCTCCCCGAATACGAGCTTTCCAGGCGCAACGGCCAGTTCGAGCTCTCCTTCGCCGGTCCCTGGATGTACACGACGCTCTGGGAAATCCCGGCGCTCGCCATCATCAACGAATTGCGCTCGCGCGCCGCCTTGCGCTCCTTCGGTCCGTTCGCGCTCGACGTGCTCTATGCGCGCGCCAAGGCCAAGATGTGGGACAAGACCGAACGGCTGAAGGCGCTGCCCGGCATCCGCATTTCCGACTTCGGCACGCGCCGCCGCCATTCCTTCCTCTGGCAGCGCTGGTGCGTCGAGGCGCTGAAGGAAGGCATCGGCGAAGCCTTCACCGGCACCTCCAACGTGCTTTTGGCCATGGACAACGACCTCGAGGCGCTCGGCACCAACGCGCATGAATTGCCGATGGTGTTCGCGGCACTTGCCAATTCGGAGAAGGAGCTGCGCCAGGCGCCCTACAAGGTGCTGCAGGACTGGCAGCGCTACTATGGCGGCAATCTCCTGATCGTGCTGCCCGACACCTTCGGCACGGCTGCGTTCCTGCGCGACGCGCCGGACTGGATCGCCGACTGGACCGGCTTCCGCCCCGACAGCGCGCCGCCGATCGAAGGCGGCGAGAAGATACTCTCCTGGTGGCGCGAGAAGGGCAAGGACCCCAAGCAGAAGCTGCTCATCTTCTCCGACGGGCTCGAGGTCGAGACCATCGAGGAGACCTACAGGCATTTCCGCGGCAAGGTGCGCATGTCCTTCGGCTGGGGCACCAACCTCACCAACGATTTCGAAGGCTGCGCGCCGACCGAGACCAAAAGCCTCGACGCCATCTCGCTGGTCTGCAAGGTCAGCGAAGCCAATGGCCGCCCGGCGGTGAAGCTCTCCGACAACCCGGCCAAGGCGACGGGCGATGAGAAGGAGATCAAAAGGTATTTGCGCATCTTCGGCGAGAAGGGGCGGGTGGAGCAGCTGGTGAAGGTGTGAGGGGGGCGC
>LM655188.1:349137-374096 GCA_000824825.2 Mesorhizobium sp. ORS 3324 | reverse complement strand
GAGGGGGGCGCCGTAGAGCGCAAGCCCCTGTGGTTGGCTGCCGTAGCGGCCCTCGCTCTCCTCCCCACCCCCGCCTTCGCGCATGCCTCCGATCGCGGCCATGTGCTGCTTCTGCCGACCGGCTACTACATCGCCGGCGGCGCGCTGGCTGTCGCCATCAGCTTCCTTGTCCTGGCGTTGTTGCCGCCCGCTGCCCTCGACCGCTTCTGGCGCCGGCGTCTCTCCTTGCTCGCCTTCGGCGACGGCATGCGCACGATCATCAGCCTGACTTCCTTTGCCGGCTTTGCACTGCTCATCGCCGCCGGACTTTTCGGCAGCCGCGACCCGCTCTCCAACCCGCTGCCGCTGGCCATATGGACGTTGCTCTGGGCCGGCTTCACGCTGCTGCAGGGCGTGCTCGGCGATCTCTGGTCGTTGCTCAACCCGTGGTACGGACCGTGGCGCGTTGCGGTTCATGTCTTCGGCCTTCGAGGCGACGGGACCCAGCCGTCGCGCCTGCCCAAATGGCTCGGCGTCTGGCCGGCCGTCATCCTGTTCTCCGCCTTCGCCTGGTTCGAGCTGATTGATCCGGCGCCCGACGATCCGTCGCGCCTGGCTCTCGCCGCCGGCGCCTACTGGCTGGCGAGCTTCGTCGCCATGCTCTTCTTCGGCTATGGCGACTGGAGCCGGCGCGGCGAATTCCTGACGGTCTTCTTCTCGATGGTCGCCCGTTTCGCGCCTTTCGAACGTCGCGAAGGCCGGCTCAGCCTCTGCTGGCCGGGGGCGAAGCTGCTGGCGGCGGAGCCCTTGCCGGTAAGCGGAATGGCTTTCCTCTTGCTAACGCTGTCTTCGGTATCCTTCGACGGCCTGTCGAAGACGTTCGTCTGGCTCGGCCTTTTCGGCGTCAATCCGCTCGAATTTCCCGGCCGCAGCGCGCTGATCGGCATCGGCAGCTTCGGCCTCGTGCTGACCTTCGTCCTGCTTGCGGCGGTGTTCCTGCTTGCCGTCTTGCTCGGCCAGCGCCTTGCGGGCAGCGAGTGTCCATTCAGGCAGGCCGCCGGCCTGCTGGTCTGGTCGATCGTGCCGATCGCGCTCGCCTACCACGTCGCCCATTATCTGACGGTGCTGCTCGTCGGCGGCCAGTACGCGCTGGTAGCCCTTTCCGACCCCTTCGGACTTGGCTGGAACCTGTTCGGCACCGCTGACAGCATGGTCGAGGCCGGCGTCGTCGCCGGCGCCGAGTCGGCCTGGTGGCTGTGGAACCTGCAGGCCGGCGTCATCATCGCCGGCCACGTGCTGGCCGTGCTCGTCGCGCATGGCCTCGCCTGGCGGCTGCATCCGCGGCCGTCACGCGCCACGCTCAGCCAGCTTCCGCTGACGCTTCTGATGATCGCCTACACGATCTTCGGCCTGTGGCTGCTTGCCACGCCAACGGCTGGGTGAGAGTGTCCTCGGGGAAGCTCGCTTGCCAGGTCACGGCTTTGGTGATTTAGTTTGTACACATGCAATTTTCGCATCCTCCGATCGAGGAGGATCGAGCCGCCTTATCGCTGGTCAGAACTGAAAAAAACAGGGGAACGGACATGGCTGACAAGAACGGATTTTTCGACCTCTCCAAGACGACGCTTTCTCGCCGCACCGCGCTGAAGGGCATGGCCGCAGGCGCCGGCCTTGCGCTGGCCCCCGGCTTCGTCCGTTACAGCCAGGCGCAGAGCTCGGCGCCGATCAAGATCGGCTTCCAGCTGCACCGCACCGGCATCGGCGCCGCCTACGGCCGCTGGTACGACAGGACAAGTGCGGCCGCGGTCAAGGCGATCAACGATGCCGGCGGCATCAACGGCCGCAAGGTCGAGCTGGTGATCGAGGATGACGGCACCGATCCGGCGCGCGGCGCCGAGGTGGTCAACAAGTTCGCCACCCAGCACAAGACCGACATCGTCTTCGGCACGCTGTTCTCGCATGTGGTGATCGGCTCGGCGCCCGCCGCCGGCGAGAACAAGATCCCCTATTTCGTCGTCAGCGAAGGCCATCACGTCGCCTCGACCAAGCTCAACCGCTATGTCTTCCAGCCAGGCATCACCGACGTGAAGAGCCAGATCCAGTCGATGGCGCCGTGGATCGCCGCCAACGCCGGCAAGAAGGTGACGCAGATATTCCCCGATTTCGCCTTCGGCTACGACCATCGCGACTACCTGCCGCCGGCGCTGAAGGCGCAGGGCGCGGATGTCATCGCGCAGATCGCCATTCCGCCGACCGAGAGCTCCTTCACCAAATACTTCCCGCAGATCCCGGCCGAGACTGAGGTGATCTATCACGTCATGGTCGGACCCGCCGTGCTTACCTTCGTCAAGGAGCTCGGCGAATTCTACGGCTCGCAAAGGCCGCAGCTCTTCGGCTTCATGGATTCGCTCGAGGCCGTCGACATCAACAGCCCCGGCCTCGAATTCCTCGACGGCAGCCATTTCTGGGAAGGCTCGCCGCGCTACGCACAGCCCGATGATTCCGCCGCGCAGAAGGCCTATCGCGCCGCCGTAGGCATCGACGACAACGGCGCCGCCGCCGGCGATCCCAAGGACGTCTCCACCGCCTCGCACATGTTCGGCTGCTGGGAGACGCTCTATGTCGTCAAGAAGGCGATGGAGGATGCCGGCTACAAGGGCTCGGAAGACCGCGCCAAGCTGGTCGAGGCGACCGAAGCGCTGAAAGAATTCGCCGAGGGCCCGGAGCATCCGCAAGGCCCGAAGACATTCAACGGCAAGATCCACCAGTGCTTTGGCATCCAGAACATCTCCAAGGTCGAGGGCGGCAAGCTAAAGGTCGTCCACAAGACCAAGATCGAGGACGGCCTCTACGAGCCGGAAGGGGATTACACGAAGCAGGCGCTTTAGGCTTGCCTTACCAGCAAAGCGTGGGCGCCAAGCCACCCCCCTCTGCCCTGCCGGGCATCTCCCCCTCAAGGGGGGAGATCGGACTTCGCGTTGGATTTCGCCAATCGCCAAGGTCGGAAGGTGGTCGCCATCGCAGAAACTGCCAATCTCCCCCCTTGAGGGGGAGATGGCCGGTAGGCCAGAGGGGGGTGCCTCGCGCATCCGTTCGCGTGTAATGCACTTCGGACCCCATCTCCTCCTCGCCGCCCTCGAAGGCCTGGTCACGTCCGCCGTGCTGGCGCTGACGGCGCTCGGCCTGTCGCTGGTGTTCGGCGTCATGCGCATCGTCAATGTCGCCCATGGCGAGTTCTTCATGCTGGGCGCGGTGCTTGCCTGGGCGGTCTCGACCGCGATCTCGGGCCATCCGGCAGTCGGCTTTGTGGCAGCGCTGGTGATCGCGCCCTTGCTGGTCGGGCTGGCCGCGTTTCTTGCCGAATGGCTGGTGCTGCGCCGGTTGAACTACAATCCCGAAAGCACCATCGTCGCCACCATCGGCATGCTCTACATCATCCAGCAATTGGCGCTGACATTCTATGGTCCGGAGGCGCGCCCCGTGGAGCCGCCCTTCAGCTACCGCATCCTGCTGCCGTGGTTCGGTTACTCCGGCTACAAGCTGTCGGTGGTCGCTGCGTCGGCCATCCTGCTCGTGCTGACCTGGCTGGTGCTGACCCGCACCAAGGTCGGGCTGATCATGCGCGCCACCCAGTATGATCGCGAGACGGCGCAGGCCTTCGGCATCCCGGTCGAGCGCGTCTATGCCGGTGTCTTCGCCATCGGCGCCATGCTGGCCGCGATCGCCGCGGTTCTGATCGTGCCGATCAGCCAGGCGCATTACCTGATGGGGCAGGACCCGCTGCTGCTCTCCTTTATCGTCGTCATCATCGGCGGGCTGGGCTCGCTGCGCGGCACGGTGGTCGCCGCCATCCTGATCGGCCTTTCCGACGGCATCATCTCGGTGTTCTTCTCGCCGACTTTGGCCAAGATCATCGCCACGCTGGTGGTGGCCATGGTGCTGGTGTTCCGGCCGCAAGGCCTGTTCGGGACCGCCCCGCGATGAGAGATGCTTCGCCGGCAAAAATCTATGCGCTCCATGTCGGGGTCATCGCACTTCTGTTCGCGCTGAACTTCGTCCTGCCCGACTACCACCAGGGCCTCTTCGCCCGCATCATGGCGCTGGCCGTCTTCGCCATGGGCTACAATCTGCTCTTCGGCTATGTCGGCCTGCTCAGCCTCGGCCATGCGATGTTCTTCTCGGCCGGGCTCTACGGCGCCGGGCTCACCGTCTATCATCTCGGCTGGGGCGTGGCGGAAGCCTTCATTGCTGGGATCGCCTGCGGCGCGCTTCTTGCCCTGGTCATCGGCCTGCTGGCGCTACGCACCTCGGGTGTGGCGTTCATGATCGTCACCATGATGTTCGCTCAGGTCTTCTATCTGCTCATCCTCTACTTCGCCGCCTGGACCGGCGGCGATCAGGGCCTGGTCGTCCAGCAGGCGGCGCGCACCCTCAATCTCGACGGAGCCCCACTCGACCTGACCAACCCGACCGTGCGCTACATGAGCGCGCTGGCGCTGTTCGCTGTGGTGCTGATCGCCACGCTCGCCGTCGTCCGCTCCCGCTTCGGCCGCGTTCTCGTCGCCGTCCGCGAGAACGAGGAGCGCACGAAGATGCTGGGCTACGACACGGTCGCCAACAAGCTCGCCGCCGTGGTCCTCTCCGGCACGATCTGTGCCGCATCCGGCGCTGCCTATGCCCTTTTGTTCGGCTATATCGGCTCGAGCTTCGCTTCGGTGCAATATTCGATCCTGCCCTTGCTGTGGGTGCTGCTCGGCGGCGCCGCGACGACGCTCGGACCGCTCATCGGCACGCTGTTCATGTACTACGTCACCGACATCACCAGCGGCTTCACCTCCGCCTATCTTTTGATCGTCGGCGTCGCACTCATCCTGTTGGTGCTGTTTGCCCCCAAAGGCATCCTGGGCAGCATTCGCCAGCGCTGGCTGGGATGGCTGCCATGATGCCGCTGCTTACCACCAAAGGCCTGTCGCGCCATTTCGGCGGCCTGCGCGCCGTCGACGGCGTCGACTTCGCGCTGATGCCGGGCGAGATCCGCGCCATCATCGGCCCCAACGGCGCCGGCAAGACCACCTTTGTCAGCCTGCTCAGCGGCCGCATCCGGCCGTCGTCGGGCGCGATCCTCTTCGACGGCGCCGATATCACCGACATGCCGGCTTACCGACGGGTTCGCCTCGGCGTCGCCTACACGTTCCAGATCACCAGCGTCTTCGCCAATCTCACGGCCTTCGACAATGTCGCGTTGCCGGTGCAGCGGACACTGACCGACGGCCGCTCGAAGGGGCAGGTGAGGAGCGGCGTCATGGCGGCATTGGAGCGCACCGGCCTCGCCGACCGGGCAGGCACGCTGGCTGCGCACCTTTCCTACGGCCATCAGCGCCTGCTCGAAGTGGCGATGGGCCTGGCGCTGAAGCCGCGCTTGCTCATCCTCGACGAGCCGACGCAAGGCCTGGCCGACAGCGAGATCGACAATTTTGTCGTGCTGGTGCGCGAGATCGCCAAGAACGCCACTGTGCTTTTGATCGAGCACAACATGCCGGTCGTCATGCAGCTTGCCGACCGCATCACCGTCTTCAATTCGGGAAAGATCCTCGCCGAAGGCACGCCGGAGCAGATCCGCGCCAACACGGAGGTGCAGGATGCCTATCTCGGAGCGACCCATGGCTGAGACCGCGCTCACCATCTCCGGGCTCAACTGCTTCTACGGCGAGGTCCAGGTGCTTTACGGTCTCGACCTAGTGCTCAACAAGGGCGAGGTGCTTTGCCTGTTCGGCCGTAACGGCGCCGGCAAGACGACGACGCTGAAAGCAATCATGGGCCTGGTTCCGGCGGCTGCCGGCTCGATTAGGCTCGATGGCAAGGAACTGACCGGGCTCGCCGCGCATGATGTGCCAAAGGCCGGCGTCGCCTATGTGCCGCAGGGCAGGCGCCTGTTCGCCGACATGACGGTGGCGGAAAACATCGAGATCGGCCTGATGGCGCGCGGCAAGGGCATGCCGGCGCGCGAGAACGTCCTCGACCTCTTCCCGTTGCTCAGGGAGCGCCTCAAGCAGCGTTCCGGCACGCTCTCCGGCGGCGAGCAGCAGATGCTCGCAATGGCGCGCGCGCTCTGCCTCGAGCCGCAAGTGCTTTTGCTGGACGAGCCAACCGAAGGCCTGATGCCGTCGATGATAGCCAGGATCCGCGAGACGGTGGCGAAGCTGCGCGAGCGCGGCATCTCGACGATCCTGGTCGAGCAGCGCGTCGACGCCGTGCTTTCGGTCGCCGACCGCGTCTCATTCATCGAGAACGGCCGCAACCGCGAGACGGTCGATGTCGAGGAACTGCGCGCCGATCCGTCGGCGGTGCGGCGCTATGTGGGTGTGGGTTGACTAGAGCAGGGGCTCACGCCGGACGTTGGCGCCGCCCCTCACCCTTGCCCTCTCCCCGTGAAGAACGGGGAGAGGGGGCGCCGGCGCTGGAGCTTGTCCCTTCTCCCCGTCCTTCACGGGGAGAAGGTGCCGGCAGGCGGATGAGGGGCAGCGCAGACGCTGATGGTGCTTCGCTTCACCCGAAGAACAAAAACCCCGCCATCAGAAACGTCGGGATCAGCACCGCTCCGGACCACGCCATGTAGCCGAAGAAGCCAGGCATCTTGAAGCCGCGATGCCTGGCGATGGCAAAGACCATGAAGTTCGGCGCATTGCCGATATAGGTGTTGGCGCCCATGAACACCGCGCCCGTTGAGATCGCGGCGAGCGTCGAGGCGGCCTCCGTCATCAGGTGCTTCGCGTCGCCGCCGGCAAGCTCGAAGAACACCAGATAGGTCGGCGCGTTGTCGAGGAAGGACGACAGCGCTCCGGTCAGCCAGAAATAGGCGAGGTCGTTGGGCTGGCCGTCGGCCGAGGTGACCAGCGCGACCAGCGGCGCCAGCGCGCCATCGTGCCCGGCCCTCAGGATCGCGACGACCGGCACGATGCAGATGAAGATGCCGGCGAAGAGTTTAGCCACTTCGGCGATGGGACCCCAGCTGAAGCCGTTCGCTTCGCGGTGGCTCTTGTAGGAGACTTTAAGCGACAGGAAGGCCATCGCCAGGATGATCGCGTCGCGTACCAGGTTCTGCAGCTCCAGGCTGACGCCGAGGACGGAAAAGCTCACACCCGGCTTCCAGCTTGCCGAAAGCAGGATCGCGCCGATAACGCCGGCAAGCAGCGGCAGGTTGGCCAAGCCGCGCAAGCGTACTTTCGTGTCCGGTGTCGGGTCCTTGATCTTCGGCATGCCGGCCTCGCGGCGGTGCAGGACGATGTCGAGTCCGAGGAAGACGAGCAGCACCAGACCGCCGACGAAAAGCGTGTCGGGCAAGATGTGCACCGTCGTCCAGAAGAAGTCGACGCCGCGCAGGAAGCCGACGAACAGCGGCGGGTCGCCGAGCGGCGTCAGCGAGCCGCCGATGTTGGACACCAGGAAGATGAAGAAGATCACCACATGGGCGTTGAACGGCCGGTTGTCGTTGGCGCGCAGGACCGGTCGGATCAGGATCATCGAGGCGCCGGTGGTGCCGATGACCGAGGCCAGGATCGCGCCGATCAGCAGCAGCCCGGTATTGACCAGCGGTGTGCCGTGGATGTTGCCGGCAACGAGGATGCCGCCGGAAATGGTGAACAGCGCGAACAGCAAGATGATGAAAGAAAGATATTCGGTGAGCAGCGTGTGCAGCACCGCTTCGCCGGCCGCCGGAATGCCGAAGGCGACCGCCAGCGGAACCACGACAAGTGCAGCCCAGGCGGCGGCGATCTTGCCGTAATGATGCTCCCATGCATGCGAAAAAAGCAGCGGCCCGGTCGCGATCGAGAGCAGCAGCCCGGCAAAGGGCAATGTCCACCACAGCGACATCACCGCGCCCGGCAGCTCATGAGCGTCGGCAGCGAAAGCCGATTGCGGAAAAGCGAAGAGGGCCGTGGCGACGACACCCGCCGCCAAAACACTCGCCATTCTTGTGAAGCCCTCTCGATGCCTCAAGGCCTGGTCAGTCCGCCGAATGGTCTTCAAGCGTCACGCCGGCCTCGCGCATGCGTGCGATCATCGCGTCGAGCGAGCCGCCGAGATCGATGCCGCGGCAGGCGTCGAGCCGCACAGTCGTCTTGAAGCCCTGCTTCACCGCATCGAGCGCCGAATAGGCGACGCAGTAATCGGTGGCGAGCCCGACCAGCGTGATGGTGTCGATGCCGCGTTCCTTGAGATAGCCGGCGAGCCCGGTCGGCGTCTTATGGTCGTTCTCGAAGAAGGCCGAATAGCTGTCGATCGCCGCGCGAAAACCCTTGCGGATCACCAGCTCCGCCTTGGTCCAGGCGAGCCCCGAATGGAAATCGGAACCGAGACTCCCCTGGATGCAGTGATCCGGCCAAAGCGTCTGCGGCCCGTAAGGCATCTCGATCGTCTCGAAGGGCTGCTTGCCGGGATGGCTGGAAGCGAAGCTCGAATGCCCGGCCGGATGCCAGTCCTGCGTCAGGATCACATTATCGGTCCGCCGGATCAGGTCGTTGACCAGCGGCACGATCTCGTCGCCGCCGGCAACCGCCAGCGCGCCGCCGGGGCAGAAGTCGTTCTGCAGATCGATGACGATGAGCGCTTCCTCGGCCATGGGCTCCCTTTCGGTTGGGCACGGGCTCCAATCGGATGCCGCTGATGCGACCGGAGGCAGACCCTTGACCAGATGGCCGGCGGCGTCAACCTCTGAGAATATGACAAAGCCGTTCCGGCCATTTGTGACGGGCTCTCCCGCCGCTCCGCTTTGACAATTGCGGCGAAGTTGATATCATTTGCATACGAATGAATTTGCCTACGCCCGGCGCCGGCAGGTTCCCTCGGAAAGGGCCCTTTCTGGGAAGGCAAGGCGTGACCCGTTACGCAAAACCCACCACGGTCGACGAGGCGCTCGCTCTGCTTGGCGAGGAGCGTTGGCGGATCCTCGCCGGCGGCACGGATTTCTATCCGGCGCAGGGCGCGAAGCCTTTCCGCGACAATATCCTCGATATCAACGGACTGGCCGAGCTGCGCGGTATCGCCGAGGCGGACGAACATTGGCGGATCGGCGCTCGCGCCACCTGGACCGACGTCGTGCGCCACCCGCTGCCGTCGGCCTTCGATGCGCTGAAGGCGGCCGCGCGCGAAGTCGGCTCCATCCAGATCCAGAACGTTGGTACCGTCGCCGGCAATCTCTGCAACGCCTCGCCCGCCGCCGACGGCGTGCCGGCGCTGCTGGTGCTCGACGCCGATGTCGAAGCGCGCTCGGCGAACACGACACGCCACGTGCCGCTTGCCGATTTCATCCTCGGCAACCGCCGCACGGCGCTGCAGCCGGGCGAGATGGTCACCGCCATCCGTGTGCCGAAGCGTTCTGCCGCCGGCACGTCGGCCTTCGTAAAGCTCGGCGCGCGGCGCTATCTCGTCATTTCCATCGCCATGGCGGCGGCCCGGCTGGTGGTCCAGAATGGCGTGGTCGCCGAAGCGGCAATCGCCGTCGGCGCCTGCTCCGCTGTTGCACGTCGTCTGGCTGGGGTCGAGGCGGCGTTGCGCGGAGGACCTGTCACGGCCGCGCTCGCGGAGCTGGTGCTGTCCGCGCCGATCAGTGAACTCTCGCCTATCGCCGATGTGCGCGGCAGCGCCGAGTACCGGGAGGCAGCCGCGCGCGAGATTGTCGCCCGTGCGGTATGCGCGGCCGTCGGCGCGGGCGAAACCAAGGTGGCGGCATGAGCATGGTCCGGCCCCGCATGGAACGCGCCGACATTGCCTTCGAGGTCAATGGCGCTGCCGTCAGCGTCTTGGTGCCGCCGGTGCGGCGCCTGTCACAGGTTCTGCGCGATGAGCTGCAGCTGACCGGCACCAAGGTCGGCTGCGATGCCGGCGATTGCGGCGCCTGCACGGTGCTGGTCGACGGCAATCCGGTCTGCGCCTGCCTGGTGCCGGCGGCCTCCGTCGCCGGCGCTTCCGTCACCACGGTCGAGGGCCTCGCCAATGGCAGGCTGTCAGCCTTGCAGGCCTCGTTCCTCGATCATGGCGCCGCGCAATGCGGCATCTGCACGCCGGGCCTGCTGGTGGCGGCCACCGCGCTTCTGCAGCGCAATCCCAAGCCGAGCGAGGCCGAGACGCAGGATGCACTGGGCGGCGTGCTCTGCCGCTGCACGGGGTACAGGAAGATCATCGCCGCGGTGATGGGCGCTGCAAACTTCGAGGGCAAACCACCGAAGGTCGGCGCCGCCCCTCATCCGCCTGCCGGCACCTTCTCCCCGTATAGCGACGGGGAGAATGGAGAAGCTCCGGCGCTGGCGAGCCCCTCTCCCCGTTTTTCACGGGGAGAGGGTAAGGGTGAGGGGCAGCGCCACCCTCACGGGCTGGATCTCGACCTTGACCGTAGAATGCCGATCTCCGGCCAAGCCGTCGGCGCTTCGCCGGTCCGCCTCGACGGGCTGCCGAAGGTCACCGGCGGCGAAAAATTCGGCGGCGATTCCTTCCCGGCCGACGCGCTGGCCGTGCTTGTGGTCCGCTCGCCGCATTATCATGCCCGTTTCAGCTTCGGCGATCTCAAGGCTTGGGCAGACTCTCGCTCCGGGATTGCCGGCGTCTTCACCGCCGCCGACATTCCGGGCCACAATTGCTTCGGCGTCATCGGCCCCTTTGCCGACCAGCCGGCGCTCGCCGAAGGCTTCGTCCGTTTCCGCGGCGAGGCGGTGGCGCTGGTGGCGGGCGAGCGCGAAGCGATCCTCGATCTGGATTTGTCGGATTTTCCAGTCGCCTGGACGGAGCTGCCGCATGTGCTGCAGCCCTGCGAGGCGAAGGCTGACGGCGCCTCGCTCATCCATCAGCGCCGGCCGGCGAACGTCCTCACGTCAGGCTTCGTCGAGCGCGGCGATCCCGATGCGGCGCTTGCCGCGGCCGCCGTCACCGTGTCCGGCGCCATCCAAACCTCCTTCGTCGAGCACGCCTATATCGAGCCGGAAGCGGGCTTCGCTTACATGGATGGCGACACGCTGGTCGTCGTCGCCTGCACGCAGGCGCCGTATATGGACCGCGACGATACCGCCAAGGTGCTCGGCCTTCCGGTCGAGAAGGTGCGCATCGTGCCGACCGCCACCGGCGGTGGTTTCGGCTCCAAGCTCGATGTCTCGCTGCAGCCTCTCATCGGCCTAGTGGCGATGAAGACCGGCCGGCCGGCCGCGCTTGTCTACACACGCAACGAATCGATGATGTCGACCACCAAGCGCCATCCCGCCGAGATGAAGGCGACCATCGGCGCGGATGCCGAAGGCCACGTCACCGGCATGGTGTTTGAGGGCGATTTCAACACAGGCGCCTACGCAAGCTGGGGCCCGACCGTCGCCAACCGCGTGCCGGTCCACGCCTCCGGTCCCTATGTCACGCCGAACTACCGGGCGACGGGCAACGCCATCCACACCAACGGCCCGATCGCCGGCGCCTTCCGCGGCTTCGGCGTGCCGCAGGCCACCATCATGCAGGAAACGCTCTATGACGAGCTCGCCGGCAAGCTGGGCATGGATCGGCTCGATTTCCGCTTGAAGAACTGTCTTCGGAACGGGTGCGAAACGGTCACCGGCCAGCATCTGGACTCGGGCGTCGGCATCGGCGAATGCCTGGAGGCGCTTCGCCAGCCTTGGGCGCGCGCACTGGCCGAGGCGGAAGCGTTCAACGCCACCAGCGTGGCAACGAAGCGCGGAGTCGGCGTCGCCTCCTGCTGGTATGGCTGCGGCAACACCTCGCTGCCCAATCCTTCGACCATCAAGGTCGGCATCTCGGCTTCGGGCGAGGTCGTCCTGCATCAGGGCGCCGTCGACATCGGCCAGGGGTCGAACACCGTCATTGCCCAGATCTGCGCCGACGCGCTCGGCCTGCCGCTGGAGAAATTCCAGTTGAGGAGCGCCGACACCGCCATCACGCCGGACGCCGGCAAAACGTCGGCCTCGCGCCAGACTTTTGTGACCGGCAAGGCCGCGGAGAAGGCCGGCCGCGCGCTGCGCGAAAAGATCCTGCGCTTCGCCAACGTTTCCGAGCAGGCTATCATCGCGCTCAATGGCGCGAGCATCTCCATCCGCGAAGGCGAGGCGACCCGGCGGATTGAATTGTCGACGTTGAAGGCCGATGCCGGCGGGTTGGTGTTCGTCGCGGAAGAAACCTACGACCCGCCGACGTTGCCGCTCGACGCCAAGGGCCAGGGCAAGCCCTACGCCGTCTATGGCTATGGCGCGCAGATCGCCGAACTCGAGGTCGATCTCAAGCTCGGCACGGTCAAGCTGATCAAGATCACCGCCGCGCACGATGTCGGCAAGGCGATCAACCCGGTGCTGGTCGAGGGCCAGATCGAGGGCGGCATCGCGCAAGGCATCGGCATGGCGCTGATGGAGGAATACATACCCGGCCGAACCGAGAACCTGCACGACTATCTCATCCCGACCATCGGCGACGTGCCGCCGATCGAGCATATCCTCGTCGAGGTTCCGGATCCGGAAGGACCGTTCGGCGCCAAGGGCCTGGGCGAGCATGTGCTGATCCCAACCGCGCCAGCAATCCTCAATGCCATCCGTCATGCCGCAGGCGTGCTGGTCACCAAGGTGCCGGCAACGCCGAGCCGCATCCTGGCGGCAATCCGCGAGAAGGAGGCGCGCCGATGAGCGAGCTTGCCGAACGTTTCGAGACCCACGATCCGGGCGAGAAGCAGGTGGCGGAGAAGATCCGCTGCGATGCCTGTCCGGTGATGTGCTACATCGCCGACGGCCGCACCGGCGCTTGCGATCGCTACGGCAATGTCGGCGGCCGCATCGTGCGCATGGACCCGCTGACCATCCTCGACCACACGGCCGAGACCGGCGGCGCTGTCGTGCCGTTCGTCGCCGAGGGAGAGGCTTGGAACGGGGAGCTGGTCAACACCGGGCGCCGCTTCGTCACCGCGATCGGCGCCGGCACCACCTATCCGGATTATAAGCCGGCGCCCTTCATCGTCAGCCAGGAGGTCGAGGGCGTCGATCTCGTCACCGTCGTCACCGAAGGCATCTTCTCCTACTGCGGCGTCAAGGTGAAGATCGACACCGATCGCCATATCGGCGACGAGACGGCGACAGTACGCTCCGAAGGCGAGGCGATCGGCCACGTCACGACCGGCGAATACGGCTCGCAGATGCTATCGCTCGGCGGCGTCCACCACCTGACCGGCGGCTCGAAGGCGGAGGGACGCGCTACCTGCGATGCGCTGCTCAATCTGTGCAACCGCAAGCCGGTCGAACTCACCATCGACGGCGGCGCGACGGTGATCGTCGAGGCGGGCAAGGCGCCGGTCATCGACGGCAAGGTCGAGCATCGCATGCGCGTCGGCTGCGGCTCGGCCACCATCGGCATGTTCGCCACGCAGTGGCGCGGGCTGGTCGACGAGGTGGTGGTGGTCGACGACCACATCACCGGCGTCGTCTCCGAGCACCAGGCCGGCAAGGTGCTGGGCTGGCAGGATACCGGGATAAAGGTCATCGGCCGCCGCTCGACGCCGGGCCGCTACTTCAAGGTGTCGGAACCCGGCCTTGGCTGGGGCGGCACCACGATCTCCGATCCGCTGTCGATCCTCGGCGAATGGAACGCCAAGAAGGGCGCGCGTCCCGGCCTTTCGCTGCTGATGGTTTCGACCACCGGCGAGCAGTTCGCCTATTACGAGCTCGACGACCAGCTGAAGCCGGTCGAAAAGCCATTCCCGCAGCGGCTGCAGAAATCCGTCGGCCTGATCGAGGACAATTGCGAGCCGGCGCTGTGCACCGTGCTGTTCATCGGCGGCGCCGGCGGCTCGCTGCGCGCCGGCGTCACCGAAAACCCCGTCAACCTCACGCGATCGGTGCAAGGGTTGAAGACCTACGTGACGGTCGGCGGCGCGCCGGTCTATGTCTGGCCGGGCGGCGGCATCACGCTGATGGTCGATGTCACCCGCGTGCCGGAAGGCGCCTTCGGCTACGTGCCAACGCCGGCTTTGGTCGCTCCGATCGAGTTCACCATGCGCCGCGACGACTATGTCCGGCTGGGTGGCTATGAAAGCGAGATCCGCAGCGTTGAGGATATTCTTGCCAAGGGCGGCGAGTATCTCAATCCGCGGCGTGGCGCCGGCGCGCCGGCCGGCAACCCTTGGCCGCCGCTGGCGCAATTGCGTCGTGGCTGGGCCAACGGAGCCGGATGATGAACGGCCCGCAGGCGCATTGGCTCGCCGACGGCCGGCGGCTTCATCTCAACCATGGGCCGATCGACCTCATAGTCGAGGCCTTTGGCGACCCGGATGAATGCCGCGCCGCCTACGCTCAGGCCGTCGCGCGCTTCCAGACGATCCTGACCCAATTGGTCGAGGAGCTTCCCGAATTGCGACGGCCGGCATCCTTGAAGCCGCGCGCGTTCGCCGGCCCGACGGCGCGGCGCATGGAGGCTGCCGTCGCGCCTCTGGCGGAAAGCTTCATCACGCCGATGGCCGCGGTTGCAGGTTCCGTAGCCGACGAAATATTGGCCGCGCTGCTTGCCGGGCGCCGGCTCGATCGCGCTTACGTCAACAATGGCGGCGACAGTGCTATTCACCTGGACAAGGGCCAGTCGATGACGCTGGCGATAGCCGGTACCGGGCACGGTATGGCGGACCGCATCGCCATCCGCGCCGAAGACGGCGTGCGCGGCGTTGCCACCAGCGGCTGGCGCGGCCGCTCCTTTTCGCTTGGCATCGCCGACGCCGTAACCGTGCTGGCACGGACAGGCGCCGAGGCGGATGCGGCGGCAACGCTGATTGCCAACGCCGTCGATCTGCCCGGCCATCCTACCATCCGTCGCGTACCCGCGCATGATCTCGCGCCCGACAGCGATCTCGGCGAGCGGCTGGTGACCCAGGGCGTCGGCCCGCTCGTCCCGGAAGAGGCGGCCCGCGCGCTGGACAATGGCCTCGCCGTCGCCGAAGAGTTTCGCCGGCGTGGCCTGATTGCCGCATCGGCGCTGTTCCTCGCGGGCCAGTCCCGCGTCAGTGGTTCCGTGGCGCTTGCCGCGCCCAACAAGCATAAAGCGAAGGAAACTGCCCATGCCTGACTTTCCGATCCGCAAGGTCGCGGTTCTGACCGAGGAAATCTTCCACGATGGCGGTCCCGTGGCGAAAGAGCCGCGCCGCCGCGCCGCCGCTCTCGCCGTGGTCAAGAATCCATTCGCCGGCCGCTATGTCGAGGACCTGCAAGGCGCGATGGAAGACCTGAAGCCGCTCGGGCTTTTGCTCTCAGATAAGCTGATTGCGGCGCTCGGCGGCGACGTGAAAAAGATCGACGGCTACGGCAAGGGCGCCATCGTCGGCACGGCCGGTGAGCTGGAGCATGGCGCGCTCTGGCACGTGCCGGGCGGCTATGCCATGCGCGAGCGGCTCGGCGACGCCAAGGCCATTGTGCCGTCCGCGAAGAAGGTCGGCGCCTTCGGCGCGAGGCTCGACGTGCCGCTCGGCCACATCAACGCCGCCTATGTGCGCAGCCATTTCGACGCCATGGAGGTCGGCGTCAGCGACGGCCCGCGGCCCGACGAGATCCTGTTCTGCCTCGCCATGACCTGCGGCCCGCGTGTCCACAACCGCATGGGCGGCCTCGCGTCCGGGGACATCAAGGCATGGGACGGCTTGCGATGAGCGGCGAGGACAATCTGCTGAGACTGGTCGAGGGCGAAGAGCCCGACGAGAACGGCTACCATTTGCAGGACCAGGTCGGCTTCATCCTTCGCAAGGCGCATCAGCGCCATGTCGCGATCTTCGCCTCGCATATCGCCGATCTGACGCCGCCGCAATTCGCCGCTTTGGCCAAGCTCCACGACATAGGCGAGACCTCGCAGAACCAGCTCGGCACGCTGATCGCCATGGACGCCGCCACGGTGAAGGGCGTCATCGACCGCCTGAAGGCGCGGGGGCTGGTAGAGCTTTCCAAGCACGAGGTCGACAAGCGGCGGCTGCTGGTCAACCTGACGCCGGAAGGCCGTGAGGCGATCGAGCGCCTCATCCCGCTCGCCCGCACCATCACCGAGGAGACGCTGGCGCCGCTCACAGCCAAGGAAGCCGCGACCTTTCTGCGACTGCTGGCGAAGCTGGCGTAGCTGCTTTCGATAGGGGGGATACCCTCAGACGCTGGCGGGACAGCACCCCCTCTTGCCTGCCGGCCATCTCCCCCGCAAGGGGGAGATTGGCAGTTCGTTCGCCGGTGCTCTTCCTGCAGCGTCGGCGATTGGCGAAAGCGTTGGTGACGGCTGATCTCCCCCCTTGCGGGGGAGATGCCCGGCAGGGCAGAGGGGGGTTGGCGGGAACTCGATGTGGGATTGGATCGCGCCATCCGCCTACAGCCCCACCCCGAACATCTCCTGCGCCTGCTCCGCCGTATAGTAGCCAAGCCTGACATCCTCGGCGACCAGCTTCGGGTCGCGCTGGCGCGGATCGCCGTAGCCGCCGCCGCCGGGCGTGCCGACGCGCACGCGGTCGCCGGCCTTGAGGGCGATGTCCTGTTCCTTGGAAAGATGCGGCGGCACATGCTCTTGGCCGCCCCGGAACACGGTCACGCTGTTCGGCGCGCCGTCCCTGCCGCCGAGCGCGCCCTGCGGCCCGAAGCGGCCGTGATCCATGACGAAGGACGCGCGGGCTTCACCTCGCAATATCTCGACCTCATAGGCAAGGCCGAAGCCGCCGCGATGTCTTCCCGCGCCGCCGGAGCCTTCGCGCAGCGCATAATGCCGGTAGAGCACCGGGAACGCCTGCTCCATGATCTCGACCGGCGGCGACTTCGAAATGCCGATGGTCGAGCAGCCATTGCTCAAGCCGTCATGGCCGGCATTGCCGCCATAGCCGCCTCCCGAAATCTGGTACATGACATAGTCGCGCCCGCGCGCCGGATCGTTGCCGCCGAGCGCGAAATTGCCGCTGGAGCCGGCGGGCGCTGCCGTCACCTTCTCCGGCAGCGCCTGAACCATGGCCGCGAACACGGCTTCCGCGATGCGCTGCGAGACCTCCGCCGCGCAGCCCGACACCGGGCGCGGATATTTCGCATCGAGGAAAGTGCCCTCCGGCCGCTTGACGATCAGCGGCTCGAAGGCGCCGGCGCTGATCGGCACCTCCGGAAAAATATGGCGCATGGCGAGGTAGACCGACGACAAAGTCGTCGCCAGCACGCTGTTCATCGGTCCTGCGCAAGGCTTGGAGGAGCCGCCGAAGTCGAAGGTCAGTGTGTCGCCCCTCTTCTCGATGGCCAGATTGATGGTCAGCGGCTCGTTCACCACCCCGTCGGAATCGACGAAGGCCTGCGAGCGGTAGACGCCGTCCGGTATCACCGCGATCGAGGCGCGCATCTGCTCGGCGGCGCGGCGGCGCAGTTCCGCGATCGCCTCGACGACAGTTTCGTCCCCGTAACGATCCAGGATTTCATTGAGCCTGTCCTGGCCGATCAGCAGCGCCGCGGCCTGCGCGCGGATGTCGCCGATGCGCTGGTCGGCAACGCGGATGTTCGAGCAGATGATGGCGTAGATCTCCGGATCGAGCACACCCTTCTTGAACAGCTTCACCGGCGGCAGCCGCAACCCTTCTTGCTCGACGGCGGTGGCCGAGGCCGAGAAGCCGCCCGGCACGGAGCCGCCGATATCCGGCCAGTGACCGGTGTTTGACAGCCAGCAGAAGATCTTGCCGCCGCGGTAGACCGGCATGACGAAGCGCACATCCATCAGATGCGTGCCGCCGAGATAGGGATCGTTGACGATGTAGATGTCTCCGGGTTCCGGCGCCAGGCAGCGTCCGTCTGCGATCATCTCGATCACAGTCTTGGTCGAATATTGCATGACGCCCACGAACACCGGCAGGCCCTGGCTGCCTTGCGCGATCAGCGAGCCGTCGACCGCCGAATAGATGCCGTCCGAGCGGTCGTTGGCTTCGGCGATGACCGGCGAGAAGGCCGCGCGGGAGAACGTCAGGTCCATCTCGTCGCAGACCTGCTGCAGGGCCGCCTGCAGCACCGAAAGCGTGATCGTGTCGAGCTTCGCCATTTCAAGCCTCGCCGATGTCGATGATGATGTTGCCGTCGGCGTCCGAGCGCGCATGGTCGCCGGGTTCGAGCACGGTGGTGGCGTCCATCTGTTCCAGGATCGCAGGACCTTCGATTGTCGCTTCGAGCGGCAGTTTTTCGCGGGCATAGACCGGCGTGTCGTGCCAGGTCCCGTGATACCAGACCGGCCGGATCTCGCGCCGCGCCTGCTCGAGTGTTGCCGCGCGGCCCGCCGGATCGATCAGCCGCGACAGATCGATTTGCGGCCGCACGCCGGTGACCGACGTGTTGAGGTTGACGAGGTTGGCGCGGATCTCCGGCAGCTCGACCTTGAAGCGGGCGAAATAGGCCTTTTCGAACAGCTGCTGCAGCGTCGCGCGCGTCACCGATGATGACGGCAGCGGCACGTTGATGATGTGCGTCTGGCCGACGAACTGCATGTCGGCGGAATGGGTGACGCGGATCGCGTCCGGCTTCACCGCTTCCTTGGCGATCAGCGCCTCGCCTTCGTTCCGGTGCCGTTCCAATATCTCGCGAAGCCCAGCTTCGTCGAGCCCACCGACCGGTTGGTTGATCGTGTTGACGAAATCGTGCCTCAGATCTGCGACGACGCAGCCGAGCGCATTGGTGATGCCGGGCCGCGCCGGCACCAGCACCTTGGGCAGGCCGAGCTCGCGGGCCAGCGCGGTGGCATGCAGCGGCCCGGCGCCGCCGAAGGCGAACAGCGCGAAATCGCGCGGGTCGTGGCCGCGCGACACCGACACCATGCGGATGGCGCCCGCCATCTTCATATTGCCGAGTCGCAGCACGGCGCCAGCCGCCTCGACGCCGGAGAGGCCGGTGCGCTTGCCGATCCTGTCTTCGAAGACTGCCGTGACACGCTCGACGGTGACCGGATTGTCGACCGCCAGCAGCTTCTTCGGCGCCAGCCGCCCAAGCACCAGATTGGCGTCGGTGACGGTGGGTTCCGTGCCGCCGCGGCCGTAGCAGATCGGGCCTGGATTGGCGCCGGCGCTTTCCGGGCCGATCTGGATCAGCCCTGCCGCGTCGACGCGCGCGATCGAGCCGCCGCCGGCGCCGACGGTATGCACCGCCACCATCGGCACATGGATCGGCATCGCATATTCGATCTCGATCTCGTTCGAGACGGCGGGCTCGGCATTGCGGATCAGCGCCACGTCGGTCGAGGTGCCGCCCATGTCATAGGTGACGAGATTGCCGAAGCCAGCGCGTTTTCCGGTATAGGCGGCGGCAATGACGCCGGAGGCGGGGCCGGACATCACGGTCTTGGCCGACTCCTGCGTGACGAAGCGGGCCGAGATCATGCCGCCATTGCCGTTCATGATCAGGAAGTCGCGGGCATAACCTTTCGCCGCGAGCTCCTTGCGCAGCCGCTCGACATAACGCTCGAGGATCGGCTGCACCGAGGCGTTGACCGCCGCTGTCACGCCGCGCTCGAATTCGCGCGCTTCAGACAGCAGCGCATGGCCGGTGGTGATGTGGCCGTTCGGCCAGAGCTCCGCCGCGATCTCCGCCGCGCGCCGCTCATGCGCCGGATTGGCGTAGGAATGCAGGAAATGGATGACCAGCGACTCGCAGCCGGCGGCCAGCAGACTTTTCACCGCATCGCGCATCTCCGCCTCGTCGAGCGCGACGCGAACGGCGCCGGACGCCTCGACCCGCTCCGACACTTCGAGCCGCAGATCGCGCGGGATGACCGGCACGAAGGTGCCCGTCATGCCGTAGGCCTGCGGCCTTGTGCGTCGGCCAAGCTCGATCACGTCACGAAAGCCGCGCGTCGTGATCATGCCGGTCCGTGCCAGGTGGCGCTCCAGCACGGCGTTGGTGGTGGTGGTCGTGCCGTGCACGATGAGGTCGATGCCGTCGACTGGAAAGCCGGTCGCGGCAAGTGCGGCGACCACGCCGAAGGCCTGGTTTTCCACCGTGGTCGGCGTCTTGGCGATATGCACCTTGCCGCCCGCCTTGCCGTCGATCAGCAACAGGTCGGTGAAGGTTCCGCCGACATCGATGCCTGCGACAACATTTCCCGCCGATGCCGAAAATTTCTCATCCATTATCGAAACCCGAAATGCTAAGACTATGGATATGTCCCAGTTTGGAAAGGTGTTTTACACCTCGATCTTGACCTCAAGATCGTTTGTATACTAATAAGTTTCCAACACAAGGGCCTGCTGTTGGCAGTGTGTGAGAAGCGTGTCGGAACCCGACCGTTCGGGCGCGCAGGGATAAAGTTTGGCGCCTGCGCCTCGCGTCCGCGCCGGAAAGTTGGGTTTGATGAACACGACATCCGCGGTCAACATCGCCGGCGCCAGGCCGCTTCAGTTTCCGATCCCGGCCAATGTCTACGCCGAAACGGTGGTTTCGGTGAAGCATTATACCGATCGGCTGTTCTCGTTCCGCATCACCCGCCCGCAGTCGCTGCGCTTCCGCTCCGGCGAGTTCGTCATGATCGGCCTGCCCAATGCCGAGAAGCCGATCTTCCGCGCTTATTCGGTCGCCAGCCCCTCCTGGGACGACGAGCTTGAGTTCTTCTCGATCAAGGTGCCGGACGGTCCGCTGACGTCTGAGCTGCAGAAGATCGAGGTCGGCGACACCGTCATCATGCGCCAGAAGGCGACCGGCACCCTGGTGCTCGACGCGCTGACCCCGGCAAAGCGTCTGTTCATGATCTCGACCGGCACCGGCATCGCGCCCTTCGCCAGCCTGCTGCGCGATCCCGATACCTATGAGAAGTTCGACCAGGTCATCCTCACCCACACCTGCCGCGACAATGCCGAACTCACCTACGGCCAGCAACTGGTGGCCGCGCTGGAGAACGATCCGCTGATCGGCGAGCTGACCGGCGGCCGCGTCACGCTCTACAATTCGACGACCCGCGAGGAGTCTCCCCGCATGGGCCGCATCACCGCGCTGATCGGCTCCGGCAAGTTCTATTCCGACCTCGGCATCGAGAAGCTCAACCCCGAGACCGACCGCATCATGATCTGCGGCTCGATGCATATGCTCAAGGACGTCAAGGAACTCGCCGAACGCCTCGGCTTCCAGGAAGGCTCGCTCAGCCACCCGGCCAGCTTCGTCGTCGAGCGCGCCTTCGTCGGCTGAGGCGCTTCGCCTCTCTTCGATTTTGCCTTTTGACCATGCGGTCAAAATTGAGCTGCTTTCGCGGCCTTTTTCCGCTATGAGCCTTTGAAGGACTCGTGAAGCATCGCATCACGGGCTATCTTCGCGCGTGTCGCCCAAGAGTGTGGTTTTGGGAACACGACACGAAAACAGCGTAAGTAGCTGAATGAAAGGGCAGGAGATGAGCAGCACCATCCGCGAGGCCGGCGCAGGCGCGTCCAAGGTCATGCCGCTGCCGGCGCGCGCCGCCGCCAACACGCCCGTGCCGCTGGAGCACGGCATTGCTCGCAACCCCGGCATGAAGCTCGATCTCGGCTTCCTGGAATCGGTGCGCAACGTCAACCGTTCGGCGCTGGAGCGCCGTGTCGCCACGCTCACCAAGCGGCGCTCGATCAAGGCCGACAACCAGGCTGCCTGGCTGCTGCGGGCGATTGCCTGCATGGACCTCACGACGCTGAATTCCAACGACACCGACGAGCGCGTGCGCCGGCTCTGCGCCAAGGCGATCAACCCGCTGCGCCGGGATATCGTCGAGGGCCTCGGTATCGCCGGCGAGACCATCCGTCCGGCGGCGGTCTGCGTCTACCATCCCTTCGTCGCCACCGCGGTCGAGGCGCTGCGCGGCACCGGCATCCATGTTGCCGCCGTCTCCACCGCCTTCCCGCACGGTCTTGCGCCGCTATCGACCCGGCTGCAGGAGATCGAGGCCTCGGTGCGCGACGGCGCCGACGAGATCGACGTCGTCATTCCGCGCGGCCTGGTCTACGGCGCCAAATGGCGCGAGCTGTTCAACGAGATCGTCGCCATGCGCGCCGCCTGCGGCGATGCGCACTTGAAGGTCATCCTCGGCACCGGCGACCTTTCCACGCTGCGCAACGTCATGCTCGCCTCCATGGTGGCGATGATGGCGGGTGCCGATTTCATCAAGACCTCGACCGGCAAGGAAAGCGTCAACGCCACGCTGCCCGTCGGCCTTGCCATGGTGCGCGCCATCCGCGCCTATTTCGAGGAGACCGGCTACCTCATCGGCTTCAAGCCGGCCGGCGGCATCTCGACCGCCAAGGCCTCGCTCGACTGGCTGGTGCTGATGAAGGAAGAGCTCGGCCGGCCCTGGCTCGAGCCGGACCTGTTCCGCTTCGGCGCCTCCAGCCTGCTCACCGACATCGAACGCCAGCTCGAACATCACCTGACCGGTCACTATTCGGCCAACCATCGTCACGCGATGGCGTAAGCACCCACCCTCCCCTTGCGGGGAGGGTCGCCGCGCAGCGGCGGGGTGGGGGTCGAAAAACAAATCTGCTTGTCCATGCACCAAACCATCAGCCATTTACCCCACCCCGATCGGCATTGCCGATCGACCCTCCCCACAAGGGGGAGGGTAAAGGAGGCGCCCCATGAACATTCTTGAACGCTATCACGCCATGGAGTACGGCCCGGCCCCGGAAGCCCGCAATGAGGCCGATGCCTGGCTCGCTGGCCGCGACTTCTCCAAGGCGCTGTTCATCGACGGCGCCTGGAAGGCGGCCGCAGGCGGCCAGACCTTCGACACCAGCGAGCCGTCCTCCGGCAAGCTGCTCGCCAAGGTCTCGGATGCGGGCGCCGCCGACATCGACGCAGCGGTCGCGGCGGCCGCCAAGGCGCTGCCGAAGTGGAGCGCTAGCTCAGGCTACGCCAGGGCCAAGGTGCTTTACGCTATCGGCCGCGCCATGCAGCGCCACCAGCGCCTGTTCGCGGTGCTGGAATCGATCGACAACGGCAAGCCGATCCGCGAGAGCCGCGACATCGACGTGCCGCTGGCGATCCGCCATTTCATCCATCATGCCGGCTGGGCACAGACGCTCGAGAAGGATTTTCCCGGCCACAAACCGGTCGGCGTCGTCGGCCAGGTCATCCCGTGGAATTTCCCGCTTCTGATGCTGGCCTGGAAGATCGCGCCGGCGCTTGCCGCCGGCTGCACGGTGGTGCTGAAGCCGGCCGAATTCACGCCGCTCACCGCCATCCTGTTCGCCGAGATCTGCGAGCGGGCAGGGGTGCCGAAAGGCGTCGTCAACATCGTCCAGGGCGGGCCTGAGGCGGGGGCTGCCATCGTCAACCATCCGGGAGTCCAGAAGATCGCCTTCACCGGCTCGTCCGAGGTCGGCAAGATCATCCGCAAGGCGACGGCCGGCTCGGGCAAGAAGCTGTCGCTGGAGCTCGGCGGCAAGTCGGCCTTCATCGTCTTTGAGGATGCCGATCTCGACAGCGCCGTCGAAGGTCTGGTCGACGGCATCTGGTTCAACCAGGGCCAGGTCTGCTGCGCCGGCTCGCGCCTCTTGGTGCAGGAAGGCATCGCCGAGGCCTTCATCGCCAAGGTCAAGGTCAGGATGAGCCGGCTGCGCGTCGGCAGCCCGCTCGACAAGAACACCGATATCGGCCCTCTGGTCGACCGCACCCAGCTCGACCGCGTCAAGGGCCTGGTCGCCGAAGGCGCCAAACAAGGCGCCATTTGCTGGCAGCCGGACGCCGCTCTGCCGACGACAGGCTATTATCATCTGCCGACGCTTGCGACGTCTGTTTCGCCGGCTAACATCCTGGCGCAGGAGGAAGTCTTCGGTCCGGTGCTGGCGACCATGAGCTTCCGCAACACCGAGGAAGCCATCGACCTGGCCAACAACACGCGCTACGGGCTTGCCGCCTCGGTATGGAGCGAGAACGTCAACCTTGCCCTGCATGTGGCGCCGCAATTGAAGGCCGGCGTGGTGTGGGTCAACGGCACCAACATGTTCGACGCCGCCTGCGGCTTCGGCGGCTATCGCGAAAGCGGCTTCGGCCGCGAGGGTGGGCGCGAAGGCATGTTCGAATATCTTGCCGCCAAGCTGCCTGCCGGCCCTGCCATCAAGCCCGCCGCGGCCGGCTCGGCCCAGCCCATCGAGCAGGCCGACGGCGCGGCAATCGACCGCACGGCAAAGCTGTTCATCGGCGGCAAGCAGGTGCGTCCGGACGGAAATTATTCGCTGGCCGTCGCCACCGCCAAGGGCAAGCTTGCCGGCGAGGTTGGCCTCGGCAACCGCAAGGACATCCGCGACGCGGTCGCCGCCGCGCGCGCCTGCAAGGCCTGGCCGGATGCCACCGCCTTCAACCGCAGCCAGGTGCTCTACTACTTCGCCGAAAACCTGTCCGGCCGCGCCGACGAGTTCGCCGCGCGTCTTGTCCAGCTTACCGGAGTTGCGGCAAAGGCTGCGCGCGAAGAGGTCGACCTGTCGATCGAGCGGCTGTTCCTCTATGCCGGGCTCACCGACAAATTCGAGGGGCGTGTCCACCAGCCGCCGGCCCGCGTCGTGACGCTTGCGCTGCATGAGCCTGTTGGCGTCGTCGGCATCGTCGCGCCGGACAACCAGCCGCTGCTCAACTTCATCTCGCTGGTCGCGCCGGCGCTTGCCATGGGCAACACCGTGGTCGCCGTGCCGTCGGAGCGGCATCCGCTTTTAGCCACCGATCTTTACCAGGTGATCGAGTATTCCGACATTCCGGCCGGCGCCATCAACATCGTCACCGGCCGCAGCGCCGAGCTTGCCGGCGTGCTGGCCAAGCACGATGATGTCGACGGGCTCTGGGTGTTCGCCGATGCCGATACCTGCGCCAAGGCGGAGGCCGATTCCATCGGCAACCTCAAGCGCGTCTGGACCGGCAACGGCCGCAGCCTCGACTGGGCTTCGGGCGACGCCGCCGGCGACGCGTTCCTGCGCCGGGCCATCGAGGTGAAGAACGTCTGGGTGCCTTACGGCGACTAATTCTCCAAGTCGGCGCCGCCCCTCATCC
>LM655188.1:348936-349037 GCA_000824825.2 Mesorhizobium sp. ORS 3324 | reverse complement strand
AGTGACGGGGAGAAGGAGGCTGGCTGCAGCCGCTGGCCCTTTCCCGCAACTCTGGCGATTGGCGAAACCGCCGATGACGGCGCCCCTCTCCCCGTCACTAT
>LM655188.1:346976-348836 GCA_000824825.2 Mesorhizobium sp. ORS 3324 | reverse complement strand
AGGCAGGTGAGGGGCGGCGCATGCGCTCAAAAAGAGGGCAATATGGCAGATTCGAAACCCGAATTGATTGCCTCTTCCATGCTTGACGCGCCGTCACATGTTCTTTAACCAGAAAAAACAATTGGCCTGCGGCAAGCAACCGGTCAGGCGGCAAGTTCGGCTGGCGCATTGCGTCCCGTCTGGCCGCCGATAAGAACAGCGCGTGTCTGGAGGAAAGAATGGCTGATCTGGCAGGCAAGGTGGTCGTCGTGACGGCGGCGGCGCAAGGCATAGGGCGGGCGAGCGCGCTGGCTTACGCCAAGGCAGGCGCCACGGTTCATGCCACCGATATCAACGAGCCGCTGCTGGCCGAGCTCGCCAAGACATCCGGCATCAAGACCCGCAAGCTCGACGTGCTCGATGACGCAGCCGTCGCCGCTGCCTTCGCCGAGATCGGCCGGGTCGATGTGCTGTTCAACTGTGCCGGCTTCGTCCATTCGGGCTCCATCCTCGAAATGAAGGATGAGGACCTCGACTTCGCGTTGAACCTGAACGTCCGCTCGATGATCCGCACCATCCGCGCCGTGCTGCCTGGCATGCTGGAGCGCGGCGACGGCTCGATCATCAACATGGCTTCGCTGGCGAGCTCGCAGAAGGGCGTGCCGAACCGCTTCGTCTACGGCCTGACCAAGGCGGCCGTCGTCGGCCTCACCAAGGCGGTCGCCGCCGACTATGTCGCGAGGGGCATCCGCTGCAACGCCATCTGTCCGGGCACGGTCGAGAGCCCATCGCTGCAGGACCGCATGCATGCGCAGGGCGACTATGAAGCGGCGCGCGCCGCCTTCATCGCCCGCCAGCCCATGGGTAGGCTAGGCACGCCGGAAGAAATCGCCGATCTTGCCGTCTATCTGGCAGGAGCGACCTACACGTCGGGGCAGGCTTATAATATCGACGGCGGCTGGTCGATTTGAATCAATCTCACTGAGGAGTGGAATAGTATGAAACTGCTGCGCTATGGCGAGGTGGGGAGCGAACGTCCCGGCCTGCTCGATCAGGATGGCACGATCCGCGACCTTTCGGCCTATGTCGCCGACATCGGCGGCACCGCGCTCAATCCGGCTTCGCTGGAGATGCTTTCGAAGCTCGACCCGAAATCGCTGCCGGCGGTTTCCGGCAAGCCGCGCCTGGGCGCCTGCGTTGCCGGCACCGGAAAATTCATCTGCATCGGCCTCAACTATTCCGACCACGCCGCCGAGACCGGCGCCACCGTGCCGCCGGAGCCGATCATCTTCATGAAGGCAAGCTCGGCCATCGTCGGGCCGGATGACGACGTGCTGATTCCGCGCGGCTCGGTCAAGACCGACTGGGAAGTCGAGCTCGGCGTCGTCATCGGCAAGACAGCGAAGTATGTCAGCGAAGCTGACGCGCTGGATTATGTTGCCGGCTACTGCGTTTCTCACGACGTTTCCGAACGCGCCTTCCAGGCCGAGCGCCAGGGCCAGTGGACCAAGGGCAAGTCCTGCGACACTTTCGGTCCGATCGGCCCGTGGCTGGTGACCAAGGACGAGATCGCCGACCCGCAGAATCTCAAGATGTGGCTGACCGTCAACGGCAAGACCATGCAGAACGGCTCGACCAGGACGATGATCTACGGCGTCAAATATCTGGTTTCCTATCTCAGCCAGTTCATGTCGCTACATCCCGGCGACATCATCTCCACCGGCACCCCGCCCGGCGTTGGGCTGGGCATGAAGCCGCCGGTGTTCCTCAGAGCCGGCGACGTCGTCGAACTCGGCATTGAAGGCATGGGCCAGCAGAAGCAGACGTTCAAGGCGGACGAGTAAGGCGCCTATTCTGATAAGTTTGCGCTGCCCCTCACCC
>LM655188.1:342941-346876 GCA_000824825.2 Mesorhizobium sp. ORS 3324 | reverse complement strand
GGATGAGGGGCAGCGCCAACCTCTGCAGCATTCCTACTTCAAAATTCTCCCATCCGCTCCAAACCGATACGTCTTCGCCGGATCCGGTGTCGCGTAGAGCGTGGCCCCCGGCTCGGCGTTGTAGACGCCGAAGATGCGGACCGTGAGCAGCCCCGCCTTCTCGCAGTCGAGATAGAGGTTGGTGTCGGCGCCGAGATGCTCGGCATGCACCACGGTGCCTTTCCAGGCACCGGATCTGGCGTCGACGGTCAGATGCTCGGGGCGCACGCCGACGGTCTTGGCCATCTCGCCTAGCTTCGCGCCGTCGATAAAATTCATCTTCGGTGAGCCGATGAAGCCGGCGACGAATTCGTTGGCCGGCGAATTGTAGAGCTCCATCGGGCTGCCGATCTGCTCGATCCGCCCCGCATTGAGCACGACGATCTTGTCGGCCAGCGTCATCGCCTCGACCTGGTCGTGGGTGACGTAGATCATCGTCGCCTTCAGCCGCCGGTGCAGCTGCGCGATCTCCAGACGGGTGTTGACGCGCAGCGCCGCGTCAAGATTCGACAGCGGCTCGTCGAAGAGGAAGAGCTTCGGCTCGCGCACCACGGCGCGGCCTATGGCGACGCGCTGGCGCTGCCCGCCCGACAGCTCCGCCGGCCGCCGCTCCAGATAGGGCTCGAGCGACAGCATGGCGGAAGCGATCTTGATGCGGCGCTCGATCTCGGCCGAAGGCGTGCCGGCCTGCTTGAGGCCGAGCGCCATGTTGTTCTTCACCGTCAGATGCGGGTAGAGCGCGTAGGTCTGGAACACCATGGCGATGCCGCGTTTTGCCGGCGGCGTGACGGAGACATCATCGCCGTCGATCAGCACCCGGCCGGAGGTCGAATCCTCCAGCCCGGCGATGACGCGCAGCAGCGTCGACTTCCCGCAGCCGGAGGGGCCGACGAAGACGACGAACTCGCCGTCATTGACCGCGAGGTCGATGCCCTTCAGCACCTCGACCGGCCCGAAAGCCTTCTTCACATTCTCGATGTTCAGCGAGCCCACGGCTTCGTCCTTGTTCTAGAGTTTGATCGGGGTGCCGGTACGCACGCTCTCGTCCGCCGCCAGGCACACAGCAAGCGACTTCACCGCGTCGTCCATGTGGCGGGTGAGGTCGATGTCCTCGCGGATGGCCTTGAGCAGGAAGGCCTGTTCGCGGTCGCACAGCTCCTGGTGGCCCGGCTCGCCTTCCATCGACAGCAGCTCATCCGCTTTGGCGAACTTGCCGTCCGGCCCGATCGCGGCGCTGTGCAGGCGGATGGTCGAGGTCTTGGTGTGGGTGTCGATGTCGTCGGACCTCACCCCCTCCTTCATCACGATTGACACGCAGCCCTTGGGCGACATCACGTCCTTCACGAAGAAGGCGGTCTCCGAGATCATCGGGCCCCAGCCGGCCTCGTACCAGCCGACCGAGCCGTCCTCGAACAGCACCTGCAGATGGCCGTAATTGTACATCGACGGCGCCACCTCGTCGGAGAGCCGCACCCCCATGCCGCGTACCTCGACCGGCCTGGCGTCGGTGATCTGCAGCATCACGTCGAGATAGTGCACGCCGCAGTCGACGATCGGCGATGTCGTCTGCATCAGCTGCTTGTGCGTCTCCCAGCTGTGGCCGGAAGACTGCTGGTTGAGGTTCATCCGGAAGACATATGGTCCGCCGAGCTTGCGCGCTTCGGCGATCAGCCGCATCCAGGACGGGTGGTGGCGCAGGATATAGCCGATCACCAGCTTCTTGCCGTTGGCCTTGGCGGCATCGACGACGCGCCTGGCGTCCGCCACGGTCGTCGCCAGCGGCTTCTCGACAAAGACGTGGCAGCCCGCCTCGAACGCGCGCACCGCATAGTCCGCATGGCTGTCAGAATAGGTGGCGATCGCCGCGACATCCGGCTTTTCCTCGCGCAGCGCGTCCTCGAAGGAGCGTCGGATGCCGTAGCCCTCGAGCCCGGCCGGCAGCGGCACGTCGGAGCGGTTGACCAAAGCCGCGATCTCGAAGCCCGGATTGGTGTGATAGGCGAGCGCATGGCTGCGGCCCATATTGCCGAGGCCGGCGACGACGACGCGAAGGGATATTCCTGAACTCACTTGACGGCTCCGGAGGTAATGCCGCGGATCAGTTGCCGCGAGAAGATGACGTAGAGGATCAGCACCGGCAGGATCGCCAGCGACAGCGCCGCCAGGATCGCGTTCCAGTTGGTGACGAACTGGCCGAGGAAGAGCTGCGCGCCGAGCGTCACCGTCTTGGTCTCCTCCGATGGCGCCAGGATCAGCGGGAACCACAGATCGTTCCAGATCGGGATCATGGTGAAGACGGCGACGGTGGCCATCGACGGGCGCACCAGCGGCAGCACCAGCCGGAAGAAGATCGTGTATTCCGACAGTCCGTCGATGCGCCCCGCATTCTTCAGGTCGTCGGACACCTGCTTCATGAATTCTGACAGGATGAAGATGGCGAGCGGCAGGCCTTGCGCGGTGTAGACCAGGATCAGCGCCGTCAGCGTGTTGACCAGCCCGGTCGCCACCATCAGCTGCAGGATGGCGACGGTGCCGAGCCGGATCGGGATCATGATGCCGAGCGCCAGATAGAGCCCCATCATCGTGTTGCCGCGGAAGCGGTATTCCGACAGCGCGAAGCCGGCCATGGCGCCGAACAAAAGCACGAAGAACAGCGAGGCGACGGTGACGACGAGGCTGTTCTGGAAGTAATGCAGGAAGTCACCCTGGCCGAACACGGTTGCGTAGCCGATCAGGTCGAAGGTCTTCGGCGTCGGCGGCGTCAGCGGCGCGCCGAAGATGCCCGCGCGGGATTTGAACGAATTCATGATGACCAGGATCACCGGGAACAGGGCGATCACCGTGTAGGTCAAAAGCACGGCATGGGCGCCGATGGTGCGGGGAAGGGAATGGGTAGCGGTGCTCATGGCGCGCCCTCAGAACTGATACCGACGCAGGCGCGTCTGGACGAGGAACAGGTAGACGCAGACGCCGGCAAGGATGATCAGGAACATCATCGTGGCGATCGCGGCGCCCATGTTGGGGTCGCCGACCTGCAGCTGGAAGCCGAAGAAGGCGCGGTAGAGGAAGGTGCCGAGGATGTCGGTCGAATAGTTCGGGCCGGCGAGTGCGCCTTGCGCCGTGTAGATCAGGTCGAAAGCGTTGAAATTGCCGACGAAGGTCAGGATCGAGATGATGCCGATCGAAGGCAGGATCAGCGGCAGCTTGATCTTCCAGAATTGCGCCATGCCGGTGATGCCGTCGCATTCGGCGGCCTCGATCACCTCGTCGGGTATCGACAGCAGCGCCGCGTAGATCAGCATCATCGGGATGCCGACGAACTGCCAGACCGAGACCAGGCTGAGCGCGGTGAGCGCATATTGCTCCTTGCCGAGCCACGGTGTGAACAGGCTCTTCAGTCCGACGAAGTCGAGCAGATGCGGCGCTACGCCCCAGATCGGCGACAGGATCAGCTTCCAGGCGAAGCCGACGATGACGAAGGACAGGATCGTCGGCACGAAGATCGCGGTACGGTAGAAGGCGGCGAAGCGCAGCCTCGGGCTGGAGAGAAGCGCTGCCAAAAGGATGCCGATCGGGTTCTGCACCAGCATGTGGATGATGAAGAACCAGACATTGTCCCTCAGCGCGTTCCAGAAATTCACCGACCAGTTGGGGTCGCCGAACAGCGTGCGGAAATTGCCCAGCCCGACGAACACCTGGGACTGCTCGACGTTGCGGAACAATGAGAGTTGGAGGGTGCCGAACAGCGGCAGGATCATGATCGCCGTGTAGACGAGCACCGCCGGCGCCAGGAAGACGCCGATATGCCAGCGGATCGGTTTCTTGGGTCGTGTCTGTGCGGCCATGAGTTCGGTCCCCGCCGGTCAGGTTCAGGAATATGCCTTCGACGGCAGCGC
>LM655188.1:339332-342841 GCA_000824825.2 Mesorhizobium sp. ORS 3324 | reverse complement strand
CCGTGAAGGACGGGGAGAGGGGGACGCCGGCGCTGGAGCATCTCCCTTCTCCTCGTTCTTCACGGGGAGAAGGTGCCGGCAGCCGGATGAGGGGCGGCGCCGTCGTTCGCGGTCAATGCTACCGAAAAAAAAGCGGAGCCGTCCACTTCGACGACCCCGCCCTTGCCTGTGGTGTTACTTCGCCGGCTTGTACCAGCTGTCGAGGCCGTCCTGCAGCTTCTTGGCCGCGGCTTCCGGCGTGTCGGTGCCGTTGATCACGTTGGCCGATTCAACCCAGGTCTCGTTCTCGAGGTTCGGTGTGCCGCGCGACAGGATCTGGTAGGTCGAGCGGATCGTCGACTTGCACTTGCCGCGCCAGGAGACGAATTCCTGCGCCAGCGGGTCCTCCATCTTCACCGGCGTGCTGTTCAGGCTGAAGAAGCCCGGCAGCGCGTTGGCGTAGATGGTGGCGAAGTCGGGCGAAGCGACCCAGGCCAGGAACTTCTTGGCCTCTTCCGGATGCTTCGACGCCGCATTCAGGCCCATGCCGATGTCGGTATGGTCGGAGATGTAGCAGGTGTCGCCGGCCTTCTGCACCGGCGGCGGGAAGGCGCCCATCTTGAACTGCGCCTGCGTGTTGAACAGGCCGATCTCCCACGAGCCGGCCGGATAGATGGCGGCGCGGCCGAGCGTGAACAGGTTCTGGCTGTCGGGATAGGTCTGCGCCTCGAAGCCGTCGCCGAGATAGGGCTTCCACTTGGCCAGTTCCTTGTAGGGCGCAACCCACTGCGGATCGGTCAGCTTCTGCTCGCCCTTGATCAGCGCCAGGCGGCCTTCCTCGCCCTTCCAGTAGTTCGGGCCGATGTTCTGGTAGCCCATGGTCGCGGCTTCCCAGAGATCCTTGGTGCCCATCGCCATCGGAATATAGGTGCCGTCGGCCTTGATCTTGTCGAGCACGGCGTAGAACTCGTCCATCGTGGTCGGCACCTTGAGGCCGAGCTTGTCGAAGGCGTCCTTGTTGTAGATGAAGCCGTGGATGACCGAAGCCATCGGCACGCAGAAGCTCGACTTGCCGTCGTCGGTCTGCCAGGCGGCCTTGGCGACAGGCGAGAAATTGTCCATGCCGGGCAGCGAGCTGAGGTCGGCAAGATTGCCCTTCTTGAACAGCTCCAGCGACTTGTCGAACGGGCGACAGGTGATCAGGTCGCCCGCCGAGCCGGCGGTGAGCTTGGCGCCGAGCGCTGCGTCATACTCGGTCGGCGCCGAGGGCGCGAACACCACCTTGATGCCGGGGTTCTTGGCCTCGAAGGCCGGGATCAGCTTGTCCTTCCAGATGGTCAGGTCGTCGCCGCGCCAGCTCTCGATGTTGAGCGTAACATCATCGGCGAGAGCCATCCCGGTGGTGCCGAGGATGCTCGTGCCGATGAGAAGGGCCGTCAGTAGTTTGGTCGTCATTTCCAGTCTCCCTGTTGACCTTTTTCAGGTTCGGTTCCGAGAACAGAGGCTAGCGCCCCTTGCTCCCCTCGATCGCTGAAAGCGCCGGCCTCAGCTTCTGGCCGGCTCCTTCCAGTATCTTCTCGGCCGCATCGGCGTTGGCAGCACCCGCGGCGAGCAGAATGGCAGTCTTGACCACGCCGCCGCTCTCTTCGAGCAGGCGCGCGGCGTCCTCGCGGCTGCGCCCGCTGATGGCGGCAACCATGCGCACCGCGCGGTCGCGCAGCTTGATGTTGTCGGCGGTCAGATTGACCATATAGCCGTCATGCACATGGCCGAGATGGATGGCGGTCAGCGTCGACAGCATGTTGAGCGCGATCTTCTGCGCCGTGCCGGCGCCCATGCGCGTCGAGCCGGCGATCAGTTCCGGCGGCGTTTCGAGCAGGATGGCGACGTCGGCCTCCCCAAACAACGGCGCGCCCTTGTTGTTGGCGATCGCGATCGTCGCCGCGCCCCGGCGCCGCGCGTCACCAATGGCCTGGACCGCATAGGGCGTCGAGCCGCTGGCCGAGATGGCGATCAGGCAGTCGCCCTTGCCGATCCTGGCGTTTGCCACGGCCGTCGTGGCTTCCTCGGTATCGTCCTCCGGTCCGCCGGCAAGCGTATGGAAAGCCTCGTCGCCGCCGGCGATCAGGATGGCGATGCGGTCACGCGCGATGCCGAACGTGCCGGGAAGCTCCAGCGCGTCGGCAACCGCCATCAGGCCGGAGCTGCCGGCTGCCGTGTAGGCGAGCTTGCCGCCGGCTTTCAATTGCCTTGCGATGATTTCGGCCGCTTCGGCGATTGCCGGAATGGCGCCGTGCACGGCCTTGGCGGCCTCGATCTGGGCGTTGGCGAGGAACGTCAGGATGGCGTCCGGGCTCTGGACATCCAGCCCCTCGGCGTCCTTATGATGCGCTTCCGTGCGCGTCTCGGCCATCCGCTTTCCTCCAATTCAGCGAACAATACCAAAAAAATACCACTTGTCCACATCCATTAGCGGATTTCCTGCTCCGGAATCAGCTTGCCGGCAAATTTCCGTGGTTTTTCAAGCAAATACGCCTTAATCTTTTTTGAACCGAAATTAACGCTTGGCTATTGGTATTTTATTGGTATTATCATGGCCGAGGAGAAATCGCGTGAAATTCGTGCTTGGCATCGATGGCGGCGGCACCAGCTGCAGGGCGGCCCTTGCGACCGTCGACGGCACTGTCGTCGGCCGTGCCAAAAGCGGCGCGGCCAATATCCGTACCGACCTTACCGGCGCCCGCGCCAACATCGTCGAGGCGGCCAGGCAGGCTTTCATCGCCGCCGGCCAGGATCCGGAGCTGATCCCCGAGACCCCTGCCATCCTCGGCCTTGCCGGCGCCAATGTCGGCACCTACAGGCAGCAGCTGGAAGCGATCCTGCCCTTCAGCAAGAGCCGTGTCGAGACCGACGCCGAGATCGCGCTCGAAGGCGCGGTCGGCTCGGGCGATGGTGCCATGGCCATCCTAGGCACCGGCACCGCCTATATGGCGCGCAAAAAGGGCAGGTCGCGCGCCATCGGCGGCTGGGGCTTCCAGGTCGGCGACCAGGGCAGCGGCGCCCGCATCGGCCGCGACCTGCTCGAGCAGACGCTGCTCGCCTATGACGGCATCCGCCCCGGCTCGCCGCTGACGGAGGCGATGCTCGCCGTCTTCCGCAACAATCCCGAGGACGTGGTCGAGTTCACCACCAACGCCAAGCCGGGCGACTTCGGCGGTTTCGCGCCCAAGGTATTCGAGCATGCCGCCAAAGGCGACCTCGTCGCCAACTTTATCCTGGAGAAGGCGGTTGCCGATGTCGAGGCCTCGCTCGGCGCGCTCGATCTCGCCGACGATGCTCCGCTCTGCCTGCTCGGCGGCCTGGCGCCGCTCTACGCGCCGCGCCTGTCCGCACGCTATCAGGCGCTGCTGAGGGCCCCGCTTGACGACGCGCTCGGCGGCGCGGTGCAGATGGCGGTGCGCATCTTCGCCGGCAAATCACGGGGTGGCCGATGAGCGCCGCCGACCGGATCTTCGCCATGCTGCCGGAGG
>LM655188.1:325306-339232 GCA_000824825.2 Mesorhizobium sp. ORS 3324 | reverse complement strand
CCGACCAGATCTTCGCCATGCTGAAAGAATCCTCGCAAAGCGGCGCGCCGCTTTACCTGCAGCTCAGAAAAAGCATCGAGGAGGCGGTCAATCGCGGCCTGATCGGCCCGGGCGACGCGCTGCCGTCCGAGCGCGATATCGCCAGCAAGGCCGACATCTCGCGCGTCACCGTGCGCAAGGCCGTGCAGGATCTGGTCAAGGGCGGCATCCTCATCCAGCGCCATGGCTCCGGCACCTTCGTCGCGCCGCGCATGGAGCGCGTCGAGCAGTCGCTGTCGCGGCTCACCTCCTTCACCGAGGACATGGCGCGCCGCGGCATGGTCGTGCGCTCGGCCTGGCTCGACCGCGGCCTCTACGCGCCCTCGCCGGACGAGATGATGGTGCTCGGCCTGTCGGCGAATGAGCTGGTGGCACGGGTGGCGCGGCTGCGCATCGCCAACGACACGCCGCTGGCGATCGAGCGCGCCGCGCTCTCGGCGAGCGTCCTTCCCGACCCCGAAGCGATCGGCTCCTCGCTCTATGCGGCGCTTGAGCTGACAGGTAATCGTCCGGTGCGGGCGGTGCAGCGCATCTCGGCCGCCAATCTCGGCGACGGCGACGCGCGCCTGCTGGAAGTGCCGCCGGGGGTTGCCGGCCTGCACATCGAACGTATTTCCTATCTGGCGAGCGGCAAGGTGATCGAGTTCACCCGCTCGATCTACAGGGGCGACGCCTATGATTTCGTCGCCGAACTCCGGCTGACCGGGTCGGGAGAGGAGAGCCGGCCATGAGCGCAACCACCACCCATATGCGGCGCGAGATCGACGAGATCCCGCAGGCCACCGCCCGCCTGCTGGATGGCTCAGGCGCGGTGCTTGCCGAGGCCGGCCGCGGCCTTCGCGAGCGCGATCCGAATTTCGTCGTCACCGTGGCGCGCGGCTCGTCGGACCACGCCGCGACCTTCATGAAATATGCCGTCGAGCTGACGGCCGGCCTCGCGGTTGCTTCCGTCGGTCCGTCGATCGCTTCGATCTACGGCGCCAAGCTGAGGCTGCGCGGCTCGGCCTGTCTGGCGATATCGCAGTCGGGCAAGAGCCCCGATATCGTCGCCATGGCCGAAACGGCGCGGGCTGGCGGCGCGCTCACCGTCGCCATCACCAACACTGCCGACTCGCCGCTGGCGCGTGCCTCCGACTATGCCATCGACATTCTCGCCGGCCCGGAGCGCAGCGTCGCTGCCACCAAGACCTTCGTCAATTCGGCCGTCGCCGCTTTGGCGCTGATGGCGCACAGCACCGGCGACCAAGGGTTGCTTGCGGCACTTGCCCGCCTGCCCGAGCATTTCGAGAAGGCGATCGGCTGCGATTGGATGGGGCTGGCAGCGGCGCTCGAGACGCCGCAGTCGCTGTTCATCCTCGGCCGCGGCCCGTCCTTCGCCATCGCCAGCGAGGCGGCGCTGAAGTTCAAGGAGACCTGCGCCATGCATGCCGAGGCTTATAGCGCCGCCGAGGTCATGCATGGGCCGCTGGCGCTGGTAGGGCCGGGCTTCCCGGTCCTGGCGCTAGCCGCCCGGGACGCGTCGGAACCTTCGGTGGCCGAAGCGGCCAACGGCGTGGCGGCCAAGGGCGCGGCCGCCTTCATCACCTCCGACAAGGCGAAGAATGCAAAGGTGCTGCCGCATGTGGCGACCGGCCATCCGCTGACCGACCCGCTGCCGCTGATTGTGTCCTTCTACGGCTTCGTCGAGGCCTTCGCCCGCCATCGCGGCCTCGATCCGGACGCGCCACGCAACCTGCGCAAGGTCACGGAAACCGTATGAGCGACCGTTTAGCCCTCATCGGCGCCCGCATCTTCGACGGCGCCGACTGGCACCAAGACGCGGCCCTCGTCGTCAGTGACCGCCTCGTCGAAGCCATTCTGCCTGCAAGCGCTATTCCGTCCGGTGTGTCGCGTGTCGAGACCGGCGGCCTGCTGGTCCCCGGCTTCGTCGACATCCAGGTCAATGGCGGCGGCGGCGTCATGCTCAACGACCACCCCGATGTCGCCTCGATCGAAACCATCTGCCGGGCGCACGCGCCCTTCGGCACCACTGCGCTGCTGCCGACGCTGATCACCGACACCCCGGCTATCACCGCCGCGGCCGTCACCGCCGGCGCCGAGGCCGCACGCAAGAAAGTGCCGGGCTTTCTCGGCCTGCATCTCGAAGGCCCGCATCTGTCGATCGCGCGCAAGGGCGCGCATGATCCGGCCCTCATCCGGCCGATGACGGATGCCGACCAAGCGGCGCTGATCGCGGCGCGCCGGGAGCTGCCGGTGCTGCTCACCACGGTCGCGCCGGAATCGGTCGAGCCGGCCCGGGTCGCTGCGCTGGCCAAGGCCGGCGTCATCGTCAGCCTCGGTCACTCGGATACCGACTACGCCACGGCGAGCGCTTTCGCCGAAGCCGGCGCGACGGTCGTCACCCATCTCTTCAACGCCATGAGCCAGATCGGCAATCGCGAGCCTGGGCTGGCCGGGGCCGCGATCGATACCGGCAGTCTCTACGCCGGCATCATCGCCGACGGCATTCACGTCCATCCCGGCACGATGACGCTTGCTCTTCGTGCCAAGAAAGGGCCGGGCAAGATCCTGCTGGTCACCGACGCCATGGCGACGATCGGCACCGACATGACCTCATTCACGCTGAACGGGCGCACCATCTACCGCAAGGACGGCAGTCTCAGGCTGGCTGACGGCACGCTGGCCGGAGCCGATCTCGACATGATCTCGGCCGTGCGCTTCGTCCATCGCGTCGTCGGGCTCGATCTCGACGAGGCCCTGCGCATGGCCTCGCTCTATCCGGCCCAAGCGATCGGCCAGGCGCATCGCCTCGGCCGCTTCGCCAACGGCACCGCCGCCGACATCGTTGGATTGTCGGAAGAGCTGGATGTGAAGAATGTCTGGATCGGCGGCGAGAAGGTGTTTGCCGGCTGAGCTCTCCCTCGCGTTAAAGGCGACAGGAAGCCTTGAACCGCTGGCGGGACAGCACCCCCCTCTGTCCTGCCGGACATCTCCCCCGCAAGGGGGGAGATTGCCAGCTTCGGCGCCCCCCGCTCAATCCTGCAACGTCGATGATTGGCGAAAGCCGGCGTGACGTCCGATCTCCCCCCTTGCGGGGGGAGATGGCCGGCAGGCCAGAGGGGGGTGCGAAGGATCACGGCCGATTTCACCCTTGCAACACCACGTTCGTGTTGAGCGTTAGCCGGCCTTGCCGGCGTAGATATCCTTGTAGCGTTCGCGCAAAACGTTCTTCTGCACCTTGCCCATAGTGTTGCGTGGCAACTCGTCGACGAAGATCACCTGCTTCGGATGCTTGTATTTCGCCAGCCGCCCGGCGATCGCGCCGTTAATATCGGCGGCGCTGATCGCCCACCCTGGCTTGCGCACCACCACTGCCGTGACACCCTCGCCGAAATCCGGATGGACGACGCCGATCACCGCGCTTTCGCTGACGCCGGCAAGCGCGTCGATCTCGCTCTCGATCTCCTTCGGATAGACGTTGTAGCCGCCCGAGATGATCAGGTCCTTGCCGCGTCCGACGATATGGACATAGCCGTCGGAATCGATCCGGCCGAGATCGCCCGTGATGAAGAAGCCGTCGTCACGGAACTCGGCCTTAGTCTTCTCCGGCATCCGCCAGTAACCGGCAAAAACGTTCGGTCCCTTCACCTCGATCATGCCGATCTCGCCCTGGGTCATCGGCTCGGCCGTCTCGGGATCGGTGATGCGCAGAGATACGCCGGGCAAGGGAAAGCCGACCGTGCCGGCGTGCCGTTCGCCGTCATAGGGATTGGAGGTGTTCATGTTGGTTTCGGTCATGCCGTAGCGTTCGAGGATGGCGTGGCCGGTCCGCTCGCGCCAGGCATTGTGCGTCTCGGCAAGCAGCGGCGCCGAGCCGGAGATGAACAGCCGCATTTGCTTAGCCGCCTCTTTGGTCAGGCCCTGCTGCTGCAGGAGCCGCACATAGAAGGTCGGCACGCCCATCAGCGTGGTGGCGCGCGGCAGAAGCGAGATGACACGGCCCGGATCGAACTTCTGTTCGAAGAACATCTTGGCGCCGGCCATCAGGATGACGTTGGTGGCGACGAACAGGCCATGCGTGTGGAAGATCGGCAGCGCGTGGATCAGCACGTCGTCGGCGCCGAAGCGCCAGTGCTCGACCAGCACGCGCGCATTGGAGGCGAGGTTCTCGTGGCTGAGCATCGCGCCCTTGGAGCGGCCGGTCGTGCCGGAGGTGTAAAGAATGGCGGCGAGGTCGTCCGGTCCGCGCGCCACATCCGCGAAATCCGTCGGCTGAGCCTGGGCGCGGTCGGTAAGCGTGCCCTGCCCGTCGCGGCCAAGCGTCAGCGTCGCGGCCCCCGCCGAAGCGGCGAGCGGTTCGATTCCGCCTGCCTTCTCCGGGTCGCAGACGACCAGCCGCGGTTCGGCGTCACGGAAGAAATAGTCGAGTTCCGGCAGCGTATAGGCGGTGTTGAGCGGCAGGAAGACGGCGCCAGCACGCAACGAAGCGAGATAGAGGAGCAGCGCTTCCGGCGTCTTCTCCACCTGCACGGCGACGCGGTCGCCGGGCCGCACGCCTGCCGCGACAAGCGCGTGCGCAAATTGCGCGGACCGCGCCAGCATCTCGCCATAGGAGATCGAACGCCCGTCATCCGTCTCCATCAGCACGCGGCCGGGCGCCGGCATGCTGGCGCGAAAGGCGTCGAACAGGTGATTGGTCATGTCGTCCTCTGGCGTCGAAAGCACGCCGGAAGCGAATATCAGATTTGCCGGCTCCTCCTCTAGGGCAGAAATTGTGGCCGGTCGGATAGTCTGCGTTGGCAGGTCGCATGCCTTGGAAATTGGCTGAAACGCTAATCGCGATCGTCATCCTCGGGCGAAGCAAGGAGCGTAAGGTCCGTCGCGGAGACCCTGGGATGATGAGGTTCGGAAGGCCTCAGCTAATCCCCAGAATTTGTGCTGATTATCTGCGGCCGCGCTACGCCCTGCCCGAACCAGCCCTCGGCTCGTCGCCTTGGTTGAAGCGCGCCATGCACATCTGCGCCGTCAGCCGATAATGGCTGACCAAGGCTTCGACCGCGCCGTCGGCATCGCCATCCAGCGTCCGCTCGGCAATCATCCGGTGCTCGCCGAGGTCGTCGCGTCTGGAGCCGGCGCCGCGCTGCGAGATCAGCCGGTAGCGGGAGGCCTGGTCGGAAAGCTGGTCGCAAAAGCCGATCAGCCAGTGCGAGCGGCAGGCCGAAATCAGTGCGCGATGGAAGGCCCGGTGCAGCGTCTCCCATTCCGGATTGTTGGTTGCGGGGTCGTTGGGCTGGCGCCGTTCGGCACGCGCCAGGCGGTGCAGGGCGAGCACAAGTTGCTCTTCCCATTCGGCCGTGCGATGCGCGATGGATTCGCGCAATGCGCGTTCTTCCAGCCAGCATCGCGTGCGGGTCAGCTCTTCGAGCTCCGCCGCGCTCACCGGCATCAGGAAGAAGCCGCGCTGGTCGTGGCGGCCGAGCAGGCCCTCGGCGGCAAGGCGGTTGAGCGCCTCGCGCACCGGCGAGGCGCCGGCGCCATAGCGGGAAACGACCCATTCGACGCGCAGCTTGCCTTCGGCTTCCAAAGCGCCACGCAGCAGGTCCTCGCGGAGCTGGTGATAGACCGCGCTGGCGAGCGTGCTCTTGGCACCCTTGCCTTCGCCCGGATCGGCCTTTCGGTACGTCAATTTGACTCCTGTTGCTTGCCCCTGTTTTGCCAGGGTCCCTCGACCAAGCAATCTTCGCACGCCTATCCTACAGCCGGGCACTGCCGCCAAAAGCGGAAGGTAGCGATATTCGACTTTAAGACAAGGCGGGGTCTATTGTCGAATAAAGTAAAATTCATCCGAAAAAATTGGGCAACTTGATATAAATCGGTATATTGAACAGGCGTTCAGCAGCGCGGTAGCTTTTGCTGGAAATAAGCTGTCGATATCTTTAATTGGCGGCCTTGTCGGCTGCTGAGCGGATTGCCTCGATATTTGCCCGGTAGGCTTCTACGCTGCCGCCCTTGAAGATGGCGGCACCCGCCACCAGCACGTCGGCGCCGGCGGCCGTCACCAGTGGCGCCGTTTCCGGCGAGACGCCCCCGTCGATCTCGATGCGGATCGGGCGGTTGCCGATCAGCGACTTGACCCTTCGCACCTTGTCGACGATTGCCGGAATGAACGCCTGGCCGCCGAAGCCGGGATTGACGGTCATGATCAGGATGAGGTCGAGCCGGTCGAGCACATATTCGATCGAGGTTTCCGGGGTTGCCGGATTGAGCGAGACGCCGGCCTTCTTGCCGAGGCTCTTGATGGTCTGCAGCGAACGGTCGAGATGCGGGCCGGCCTCGGCATGTACCGTCATGCCGTCGCAGCCGGCCTCGGCGAAGGCCGCCAGGTAGGGATCGGCGGGCGCGATCATCAGATGGCAGTCGAAGAAGGTTTTCGTGCGGTTGCGGATCGCCTTGATAACCGGCGGGCCGAAAGTGATGTTGGGCACGAAGTGACCGTCCATCACGTCGAGATGGATCCAGTCGGCTCCGGCCGCCGCGACCGCCTCGACCTCGTCGCCGAGCTTCGAGAAATCCGACGCCAGCACCGATGGCGCGATCAGGGTCTTCTTGCTCATGATCCGGCCTTGCCCCTTTGTTCCAGACGTGAATGTCCGGACGATTGCCTAAAGCATTTCGCCGCCGAATGGAATCGTCGGCACCGGGGCAAATGCAGCAAAACGGACGGCAGGCAAGATGTCGGAAGCGGGCGACAGTTGAAGACCCGCCGGATCGCTCCGGCGGGTCTTCGTCCTCGGCCGAATGGGCTACGGCTTGAAGTTCTGGATGTTGGCGCCTGACGGATCCTGCAGCACCCGCCGCGGCTGGCGCTGCGGCACCAACTGCTGCAGGATGTTCGGGTTGAGCAGCAGGCCGGGGTTGATCTCGATGCCCGGCTGCCGGCGGATCGGGAAGCAATCCGGATACTGTCCGGTCGTCCCGACCGGGCAGCGCCGCCTGATGATCGGCTGGCAAATGCCATCGATCATCTGCGAGCCCGGCGCGCATTCGGACTCGACTCTGCGGCATGCGCCGTCGATCACTTCCGTGCCGCGCGGACACACACAGGCGCCGCGCTTGTTGAGGACCTGGCCGCGTACGGAGCACGTCTGGGGCTTCTTGACCGGCACGCAGGCCTTGCCCTTCACCTCCGTCCCCTTCGGGCAGACGCAATCGCCATCGGCATTGCGCACTTGGCCGCGGATGCGGCACTGGCTCGGCGGCTGCCTGTCGGGCACGCAGGCCTTGGCAATCCGGTCGAGATGCGTGCCGTCCGGGCAGGTGCAGCCGTTTGATGTCGGCACCGCGCCGCGGATCGTGCATTTCGGCGGGATAACCTGGCAGACACCGTTCACCAGCTCGCCGCGCCTGCACACGCAATTGCCGTTCTGGTCGCGATACTGACCGGGACGCAGCGTGCATTGCGGCTCCTGCGGCTGCTCGCTTGCCACGCACCGGCCGTTCTCCAGCTCGGTGCCGCGCGGACAGACGCAGCGTCCGTCCTCGGTCCGGATCTGACCCTTGAGCAGCACGCAGCGCTGCGGCACCGGAAGCGGCAGAAGCTTGGCGCCGCCGCTGGACGAGCATTGGCCGTCACGGAAGGTCGTGCCTTGCGGGCAGACACAGCGGCCGGCCGAGTTCAGCACCATTCCGTACAGGCACTGGTTCTTCACCTCGCGCCTGACGGCGAAGGGATGGCATGCATAGGCCTTGCCTCGGTCGCCCTGCGCGTTGGTCGGAGTGCGCGACGGCACATCGCCGCCTTGCACCGGCGTGTTCGGCGAGAGCACGCCGACGCAGTTCTGCCCGCTGACCGTGCCCTGCAGATTGGCAAGCCGCCCATCGTCGGGGAGGACCACCGTGACATGGTGCCTGTGGCTTTCGCCGGCGCCAAGCGTCAGGTCGGCGATGCAGGATGCCGGTAGCGTCGCCGGTTCCGGTGAGCAGCCGAACGGCGGGTCGATCGCGGTGATCTGGACGCCTTCCAGCCGGCCGATACCATCGATGCCGATTGCATCGCCGATGCGGACCGGACCGGAGAAGGCGTTCGGCCCATCATTCGCGATGGTGATCTCGAACGAGCAGGGTTGGCTCGGCTGGCACTCGGCATCGCCGGTCTTCTCGACGCGGATGGTGGAGGCCCCGCCGCCCTTCGCGCAGGCCTGGCCGATCGGATAGACGATATCGTCTCCAGGCGCCGGTCCGTAGGAGCCGCGCGCGCAGTTCTCGAACGCGCCATTGGCGCTTACCGTCACGTCGAAGTGCCGGCTCGTCCCGGGCGTCATCGCGGCGCCGGGAGTCTGGCACGACAGCGTATCGGCGGGCACCGGCCCGCAGTTCCAGTCGGCACCGTCGGGCGTCACCGTCCGGATCGCCACCGGCGTGCCGCCCGACACCAGCGTGGCGGCGTCATTGACCCGCACCGGACCGGTGGGAGCGGCAGTGCCGGCATTGGTGACGGTGATGCGGCAGGAGACGAAAGCCGCGCCGGCGAGCGAGCTTTCGCACGCCTTGGTGATGCGCAGGCCGGGCTGGCCGCCATTCGGATGGCGAATGCGTTCGTTCGCGCAGGCCTTGTTGTTGGCGAGGTCGGCCTCGCCGGGAATGGCCTTCACCTCGGCGCAGTTTTCCACTGTGTCCGGCCGGTAGTTTGCCGGCATGGCGGCATTCACCAAGATCGGCGTCGAGGCGCCCGCAGGCAGCGAGATGCCGGCATTGTCGCAGTGGAACTGGCCGGGGCCGTTCGGTCCGCATGTCCAGGGCGGGCTCGGCCCGAAAGTCGACGAGGTCGGCGCGCCGCCGGGATAGCTGTCGATCACCGTTAGCGGCCCGTGATAGGTGTCCGTGCCGTTGTTGATGATGTCGATCACGAAGGTGCAGATCCCGTCCGGCGTGCAGGCCGGCATGCGGGCGCGCTTCTTCAGGATCAGGTCGACCTTCTTCTCGACCGGAGGCTTGCACTGGGGGTCGCGATCGCCGCGACGGCAGATCGGGATCGAGGCGCAGCCGCGGTCGTTCTGCTGGCTGCCGAACAGCGGCTTGCCGCTCGCCTGGTAGTCATAGGCGGCGCAGTTGCGCAGCACGTCGCCCTGCCAGCCGCCGGCCGGCTTGAAGCCGAGCTTGAGGTCGACGGAAGCGCCGGGGTTGAGCGTGGTCGCCGGATAGGTGCAGGTCATCGGTGTCGTCCCGGGTGCGCAGACCCAGGGCGGATTCGCCCCTGAGGACAGCACCGAGCCGGCCGGCAGCGTCACCTCGTCGAGCACGATCTTGCCGTTGTAGGGCGCGTCGCCAACATTGGTGACCGTGATGGTGAAGTCGCAGCCGCCGGCCATCGTGCAGCGCGGCACGTCGGCATGCTTCTCGACCTTGAGGTCGGGCTGCTTTTCAGGCGGGCATCTGAGGTCGCGCGGGATGACGATGTCGATCGTCTGCGTGCAGCAGAGTCCCCAGCCTTCCTTAGGTCCGGCATAGGCGTCGATACCGGTGACGACGAGGTGGATCGTCTCGCCAGGCGAGGCGCCGATGATCTTCCAGTTCAGCACCCCGCCGCCGGCAGGCACCTGCTGCGTGTCGGGAAAGATGGTGACGCCGGCTGTCGTCGTCGACACCTGCACCCATTTGCCGCCCATCTCCTGGCCGACCGGCATGTGGTAGATGAAGGCGCCGCCGCCGGGCACGCAGTCGACGGTGCCGCGCTCGACCTTGAAGCATTCCTTGGCGGGAGGCGGAGGCGGCGGATTGCACTTGCTCGGATCGATCTCGATCGAGGTCTTGACGCCGGTGAGGAAATCGCCGTCCTCGGGCTTGTCAGGATCCTGCGACGGGATCGTGGTGGCGGGGCCACCCCTGAAGGCCACCTTCATCTCACCCTGATTGTCGACCGCCGTCGCCGCGGCAAAGGCGGCAAGGTCTATCTTGGCCGTGATCCGGAAGGTGACCAGTCGTTCGTCCGCGGCGCCGACGCCGTCGAGGTTGGAAGCGCTGATCCGGAAATTGGAAACGCTGGCCGTATCGTTCGGGCCGGCCGACGTGCTGATCGAAGCAGCGGGAAGCGGCCCGCCGGAAGCGCTGGTACCGTCGCCGACGACATCGACGCTGACGATCTGCAGGCCGTGCGGCAGCTGGTCCTTGAAGTCGAGCCTTGTCGCTTTTAGCAATGCTGCCACGCTTGGTCGGTCGAAGTCCTGCGGGTCGCCGTGGATGCCGAAGCTCAGGACATATTCGACACTATCGCAGCTTTTCTGGCCGCCCTTCTTGGTGAAGAAGGGCACGATCCGTCCGAGCTCCGGGTTGATGCCGCGCAGTTCAGGAGCGGATTCCGGATTGGCGGCCTGACCGGCCGCGGCCGCCGCCTTGTCCTGGGCAAGCGCCGGCAGTGCCGGCATCATGGCGACCGCGATACCGGCCGCCATCAGCCAGCGCGCGCCGCGCCTGGCATAGGACAGCGGCTTCATGATCGTCTGCATGACGGGGTTGCGCGAGGCGAAGCGGGAGAGGAGGGGATTGTTCATCTGTCCCTCCCTCAGCGTTCGCAACCGACGGCCGGCGTTCTGAGCGGCAGCGTCATCTTGCAGCACAGGTAGTAGCCGCCCTTGTCCTGGTCGGACTTGCGGTAGAAGCAGAGCCCGACATTGACGGTGTCGCCCGGATTGTGGCCGGTGATGCCGATCCTGTAGGGCTTGCCCGGCGCATGCGACATGGGTGAGGTCACCCCGACGCCGGGCGTCTTGGACAAAGCCTTGATCGAATCGCCGCCGAAGCCGGCGTGGTCATGGAGATAGAGATCGGCCTCGAGCCCGCGCGGCGTGCAGAAATACTGCACGTCCTCGACGTCGAGGCAGGGAGGCAAATTGCCGGGCGGCGGGAAGTCCGGCGGGTAGAACGGAGGCAGATAGCCGCCGCCCGGGATTTCCTCATAATAGCCGGCATGGCCCGCGCACGGGCGCCAGACCCTGACGTCGCTGACATGGCCTTCCACGTCCGGATCCTCGAAATAGCCGTCGAAGTCGACGAACCACGAGCCGAAGGGCGGCACGTTGGCCGGCTTGACCTGCGCGCTCGGCGTCAGTTGCACGCCATGCACGGCACGCGGCCCGCCGGCGGCGAGCCGCTCGGCAAGCTCTGGATTGTCGCGCAGCTTGTCGCCGGTGTTGACGACCGTCTCGGTGCACACCGAGGTGTCGAGATTGCCCTCGGCATCGTAGCGATATTGCAGGTCGACGCCGCCGGCCGACTGCCGATTGCCCTGCGGGAAGCCGATCGCGTATTCCTGCGGCACTATCACCCAGACCGATTCCGTCGCCGGATCGTCCGGGTCCTCGCGCTGGTAACGGATGACCTCGCCTTTGCCGGAATCGGCGAAGCGGCTGTAGTCGTAGCGGTTCTCGACCGGGCCGCGCTGGGCGAGATACATCAAGCCCCTATTGTCGAAGGCGATGTCTGTGACCGCGTAGTCCTGGTCGGCCTTGACCGTCAGCTCCCAGCGCGGATCGCCGGCAAAGCTTCCGTCGCTGGCAATGCCGACCGACCAGATCTCGGCCTTCTCGCCGACCGAATAGTAGAGCCGGCCGCCGTGATAGGAGACCGCCCAGACGCGACGCTCGTCCTGTGTGTAACCCCAGGTCTGCGGGTTTTCGCTGTCGAAGGCTGCGCCCTGGATGTCCATCGCCGCGCCATTATCCGCGACCGGGGCAAGCCCATGCGCCGGACGCCCGGCAACGCCGTGGTCGAAGCTGTCGATCAGGTGGCCGTCGGCGTCGATGCGGTGGATCAGCCCGGTGTCGAGGTCTGAGGCGAAGAACTGGCGGTGGGCGGGATCGAAGGCGAGGTTGCCAATGCCGGGCCCGCTATTGGTCTCGATGTCGGCGAATTTGGAAACCGCGCCGGTGATGCCGTCGATCTTCCAGATCGTGCCAGGTCCGCCGCCATTCTCGGCACCGAACTGGCCATCCATGAAGACAGCGCCCGCAGTGCCGCGGCGCTGCCGCTCGGGGCGTCCATCATTGTCGGCGTCCGGCGTGACGATCTCGATGCCGTGCAGCGAGGTGGCGGCCGCATAGAGGTTGGGGATGCCCGATGGCACCCCGTCGCGCATGCCGTCGTCATAGGTGAGGCCGAACACCTCGCCGATCTGGCCGGCCGTCACCTCGAAAGGCGGCGGCGTGTAGACGAGCTGGCCGGAGGCCGGGCCGCCGAGATGCGAGACGTCGAAAATGCGCAGCGAGGCCTGCGAGGTGTCGATGAAGGTTTCGTCCACCGGGTCGACGCCTGGCGGCAGGCCCTGCTCGAAATCGGGAATGACGGTGCCGGGGAAGCCGGTCACCGCCATCGAGCCGGGATAGATGATCTGGGTTTCCTGGGCCTTTGCCGCGCTGCCGAGCCAGAGGTCGGCGGCCAGCGCCAGGGCAAGAATTCCGCTGATTGTCGTTATTGGGCGGCGCAGACGGCCGGCGCGAGAAGCCACGAACGAGCCGCGGTCGCAAAACATTGAACTCCCCCCGAAGTCGTCGGAAGAACCATCCGTTTTCGCCGCGCAAGTCAGGGCAAGGCGCGGCGTTCCGGCTCGTTCGTCCCTGATATAATTGTCTGTTTTCCGCTTGGTGACGATACGCCGGCTCCTGGGCAGGGTCAACGGAATCAGCCGGAAGCCCAGCGCGTCGACCCGCTCCCGAAAGCGATGGTCGCGCTGGGCTCCTGTTGTTCCCGGAGACCACAGGGTCTCTGGGTTTCTGGTCATTTGGGCGTTCCTTTCCGGGCCCGCACCATTGCGGCGCCTGGCCGTCAGTCGCGGGCTGACGCGGAAAGGTTCAATGCAAAGGGCGCGTCGGTGGAGGAGATGCCTTTTGCTTTTTTGGGAAGATCACCAGATCCATTCGCCCTTGCCGAGCACGGAGACCGCCTCGACGATGCGGGTGAAGCTGGCACGTGCCCTGCCGACCGTGTGCCGGGCTCTCAAATAGCCGTGCACCAGCCCTGGCTCCTCGAACCACCAGGCATTCCCGCCGGCCGCGACGACACGGTCGCGATAGGCCGCGCCGTCGGAGGATAGCGGGTCGCATTGCGCGGTGATCAGCACGGTCGGCGGCAGGTAGGCGAAATTGGCATCGGCGAGCGGCGACAGCGTGATGTCGCCAGTCCGGTCCACGCCGCCGGTGCGGATCTTCAGGTAGAATTCGGTATCGCGCAGCGTCAGCATCGGCGCCTCGGCATGCTTCACATAGGAGCCGCGCGACCGGTCGCCGCCGAGGCTGGGATAGATCAGCACCTGGCCTGCCGGTTTCTTGACGTGGCCGCGCGTCGCATGGGCAACGGCGGCACAGAGATTGCCGCCGGCGCTGTCGCCGCAAAGCAGGACCGGGCAATCATAGGTCCTTGCCGCCCATTCGAAGGCGCGCATCGCGTCGTCGAAGGCGGCAGGATGCAGATGCTCCGGCGCCAGCCGGTAATCGACCGAGACCACCTCGTAGCCGGTGCGTCCGCAAAGCTCGGCGCAGACGTCGTCATGGCTGTCCAGCCCGCCAAGGATGAAGCCGCCGCCATGGGCATAGAGCACCATCGCGGCCTTGTCCGGCGTCACATTGCGGTAGACCCGGATCGGGATGCTGTTGGCCGGCGCGGCTATTGCCGTCGTCTCCGCCGTCACACCTTGCGGGTAGCCGGCAAAGAACTCGCGGCACATCCGGTCGTAGATCGCCCGCTGTTGTGCGATCGTGAAGTCGATCGTCTCGGGCGGATAGTAGGAGTTGGTCTTCTCGATGAAGGCCCAGGTCTCGGCGTCGATCAGTTTTGCGTAGTCGGTCATGTTGGCCGAACCAACTGGCAAAGTCGAGCCCAGGCACCCCCCTCTGTCCT
>LM655188.1:269560-325206 GCA_000824825.2 Mesorhizobium sp. ORS 3324 | reverse complement strand
GGGGGAGATCGGATGTCGCGAAGGCTTTCGCCAATCTCCAACATTGCAGAAAGGGCGATGCGGCCGAAGCTGCTGATCTCCCCCCTTGAGGGGGAGATGCCCGGCAGGGCAGAGGGGGGTGCCTCGCGCCGTCATCTCCGCAAGGTCACTTCCCCTTCCACACCGGGTCGCGCTTTTCGGCAAATGCCCGGAAACCTTCCAGATTGTCCTCCGAGCCGTAGAGGATATCGACCGTCGGCAACTGCCGGCGCGTCACCTTGTTCATCGCATCCTGGAAGGTCAGGGCCTCGGCCACCCGCGCGGTCTCCTTGATCGCTGCGAAGACCAGCGGCGGGCCGCTGGCCAAGAGCCGGGCGATTTCCCAGACGCGGTCCTCGAGCTTCTCCTTGGGCAGCACCTCGTTGACCAGGCCCCAGCGATGCGCTTCCGCGACATCCATCCAGCGGCCGGTGAGCAAAAGGTCCATGGCGACGTGGTAGGGGATACGCTTCGGCAGCTTGATGGTTGCGGCGTCGGCAAGCGTGCCGGCGCGAATCTCGGGCAACGCAAAGGAGGAATGGTCGGCCGCGTAGATTAGGTCGCAGGACAGCGCCAGCTCGAAGCCGCCGCCCACCGCCATGCCATTGACGCAGGCGATCACCGGCTTGTTCAAGTCGCGCAATTCCTGCAGCCCGGCAAAGCCGCCGACGCCATAGTCGCCATCGACCGCGTCGCCCGCGGCCGCCGCCTTCAGGTCCCAGCCGGCGCTGAAGAACTTGTCGCCGGCCGTCTTGACGATCGCGACGCGCAGGCTGGGATCGTCGCGGAACGCCTTGAAGGTCTCCCCCATCAGCCGCGAAGTCTTGAGGTCGATGGCATTGGCCTTCGGCCGGTCGAGCGTGACTTCCAGAATCGTGCCTTCGCGGCGAGTGGTGATGACGTCAGCCATTCTTCTTTTCTCCAAGCACCAGCAGGGCATCCGCGATCCAGGCGCCCTTGCCTTCGGCGCAGACGATCAGCGGGTTGATGTCGAGTTCTTCGATCTCGACTTCGTTCTTCTGCACGAAGTCGGCAATGCCGGCGATGGCGTCGATGGCGGCTGCAACATCGGCCTTCGGCCGGCCGCGATAGCCTTCGAGCAGCGGATAGAGCTTCAATCCGCGCAACGCCGCCTCGATGTCGTCGCGGGTTGCCGGCAGCATCAGGGTCACGCTGTCGCGCAACAGCTCGACCAGCACGCCGCCGGTGCCGAGCGTCATTACCGCGCCGAACATCGGGTCGCGGGTGAAGCCGACGATCAGCTCTGCGACGCCGTCGCGCACCATGCGCTCGACATAGAGTCCGGTCCCGAGCGGCAAGAGGTCATGCGCGGCATTGCCGACGGATTCAGCGTCCTTGAGGTTGAGCCGTACCGCGCCGACTTCCGACTTGTGCGTCACGCCCAGCGCCTTCAGCGCCACCGGGAAGCCGAGCGCCATCGACGAGATCACCGCCTCGACCGCACTCGAGGCCCGCTCTCCCTTCGGCACCGGCAGGCCGGCCTCGATCAGGCGCGCCTTGGCCTCGGCCTCGTCGGGCGTGGTATGGCTGCCATCGGCAGCACCCGCGGCCGTGGTGTCGACCGGCTGCGCCTGCGGCTCGCGCCAGGCCCAGCCGATGAAGGCCGCCGCCTGCGCAGCGTCCATGGCTTCCGAGATGCCGAACAAGGGCACCATCCCGCGCGCCATCAGCCCGGCGGTGTATTCCTCCGGCAGGTTCTCCGGCAGCGAGGAGACGATCGCGCCTTGCGCCCTGTTGGTCTTCAGCGCCGCCTCGAAGGCGCGCAGCGTCGCCCACCAGTCGGTATCGGAGCAGCGGTCGGGGCGCGGGAAGTCGAGCACCAGCATGTTGAGGTCGAAGCCGCCCGACACCATGGCGGTGAAGGTGGCCGTCATCGCCGGCTCGTTGTTCCAGATGAAGGTGTGGTAATCGAGCGGATTGGCGACCGCGACCAGTGGGCCGAGCGTCGATTTGACATGCGCGCGATGCTCGGCCGTCAGCGTCGGGAAATGCACCCAGCGCCCTTCGGCGCTGTCCGCCATCACGGAAGCCTCGCCGCCCGAGCAACTCATCGACGACAGCCTGTAGCCCGGCAGCGGCCCGGTGATGTGCAAGAGCTTCAGCGCTTCGATGAAGGCCGGAATGGAATCGACGCGGGCGATGCCGAGCCGCTTCAGGAAGGCGCCGGAGGCAGCATCGGAACCGGCGAGCGAGGCGGTGTGCGACACCGTCGCCTGCCGTGCCTGTTCGGAACGGCCGACCTTCATGGCGATGATCGGCTTCTTCAGCTCGCGGGCTCTCGCCGCCAGGCGCTCGAAGCCGGCGACCGAGTCGAAAGCCTCGATATGCAGGCCGAGCGCGGTCACGCGCTCGTCCTCGATCAGGCCGAGCGCCATTTCCGAAAGGCCGGTCTGCGCCTGGTTGCCGGCCGTCATCAGGAAGGCGATCGGCAGGCCGCGCTTCTGCATCGTCATGTTGATGGCGATGTTGGACGACTGGGTGATGATGGCGACGCCCTTGCCGCCGTCGGCCAGCCTGATGCCGCCGTGCTGGTCGGGCCACAAAAGCGCGCCGTCGGCATAGTTGATGAGGCCGTAGCAGTTCGGGCCGATGATCGGCATCTCCCCGGCGGCGCTGACGAGCTCGGACTGCAGCCGCTCGCCGTCCTCGTCATAGGCCTCGGTCTCGAGGAAGCCGGCGGCAAAGCAGACGGCACCGCCGGCACCGCGCCTGGCCAGCGCCTTGACGACCTCGATGGTGAGATGCCGGTTGACGCCGACAAAGGCGGCGTCCGGCGCTCCGGGCAGATCGGCGACGGAGCGGTAGGCCTTGCGGCCGGCAACCTCGTCCTTGGTCGGATGCACCGGCCAGATCTCGCCGGCAAAGCCCATCTTGATCGACTGCGCCACGACGGCGGCGGCCTGCGCCCCGCCGAACACGGCGATCGATTTCGGGCGCAGGAGGCGTTCGAGTTTATGCATGGTCATCTTTTCGTTTGAGCGCGATTTCTTCCAGAAACCGGATCCCGGTTTCGGGCGATCATGCTCTAAGCCCCGAACGGGCGCAGCAACGCCCGCGAAATAATATGTCGCTGAATCTCCGACGTGCCTTCCCAGATGCGCTCGACGCGCGCGTCGCGCCAGATGCGCTCGAGCGGCAGGTCGTCCATCAGCCCCATGCCGCCATGGATCTGGATGGCTTCGTCGGCAACGAAGGCGAGCATCTCGGTGGCCTTCAGCTTGGCCATCGCCATGTCCTGATCGGTGACGGTGCCCTGATCGTACTTCCAGCCGGCTTCGAACACCATCAGGTCGGCGGCCTTCAGTTCCGTCGCCATGTCGGCGAGCTTGAACGACACGCCCTGGAACTTGCCGATCTGCTGGCCGAACTGCTGGCGCTGCGCGGCATATTCGATGGCATGGGAAAGCGCGCGCTCGGCGCGGCCGAGGCAGGTGGCACCGACCTGCAGGCGGGTGGCGCCGAGCCAGGAGTTCGCGACCTCGAAGCCCTTGTGCACCTCGCCGAGGATCTGGCTTGCCGGCAGCCTACAGTCGTCGAATTCGAGGATCGAGTTGGTGTATCCGCGATGCGAGACGTTGCGGTAGCCCTCGCGCACCGAAAAACCCTTGGTGCCCTTGTCGACGAAGAAGGCGGTTATCTTCTTGCGTTTGCCACGCGGCGAATCCTCTTCCCCTGAGGCCATGAAGACGATGGCAAAGTCGGCGATATCGGCATGGCTGATGAAGTGCTTGGTGCCGTTGAGCACCCAGTCCGAGCCGTCCTGCACGGCGGTCGCCTTCATGCCGCGCAGGTCGGAGCCGGCGCCGGGCTCGGTCATTGCCAAGCAGTCCCATTTCTCGCCGCGGATGCAGGGGAAGAGATATTTCTCGCGCTGCTCCGGCGTGCCGGCGAGCAGGATGTTGGACGGGCGCGCCACGCAGGTCCAGTGCAGCGCGTAATTGGCGCGGCCAAGCTCCTTCTCGTAGAGCAGCCAGCTCACCGTATCGAGGCCGGCGCCGCCGACATCGGCCGGCATGTTGGCGGCATAAAGCCCGGCCGCGATTGCCTTGGCCTTCAGCTCCTCGATCAGCTCATGGCGCAGCACGCCGGTGCGCTCCACCTCGCGCTCGTGCGGATAAAGCTCGTTCTCGACGAAGGCACGCGTCGTCTCGACGATGAGTTTTTGTTCCTCCGAAAGACCGAAATGCATCGCCTCAGCCCTTCTTCTTGCTCTTCTTCGACTTCTCAACCTTCGCCGGCTTCGCGATTTTCTTCACCGGCTTGCCGGCCTTGGCCTTCTCCGCCGCCTTGGAGACGGGCTTCTTTGCCGCCAGCTTGGCGAGCTGCTTGGTGTACTCCTTGTGCAGCGCGCCGGCGCCCCAGCCCTTGCCCTTGTTCTGCTTCGACAGCGCCTCCATGATCGCGACCAGATTTTCGTCGCGGATTTTTTCCAGCTCGCGGATCGACAGGCCATGCGCCTGCTCGTCCGACTGGGTGGCGATCAGGTCGACCAGCTCGTCGTTGAATTCCGGCACATCCATCAGCTTGGTCCATGGCCATTTCAGGCAAGGCCCGAACTGCGCCATGAAGTGGCGCATGCCGGCCTCGCCGCCGGCGACCCTATAGACCTGGAACATGCCCATCTGCGCCCAGCGCAGGCCGAAGGAATAGCGCATGATGTCGTCGAGTTCCTCGACGGTGCAGATACCGTCCTTGACCAGCCACAGCGCTTCGCGCCAGGCCGCTTCGAGCAGGCGGTCGCCGACGAAGGCTTCGATCTCCTTGCGCACCACCACCGGCTTCATGCCGATCGAGGCGTAGAGCTCCTTGGCGACCTCGATCGCCTCCGGAAAGGTCTGCGCTCCGCCGACGATTTCGACCAGCGGCAAGAGATAGACCGGGTTGAACGGATGGCCGACGACCAGCCGCTCCGGGTGTTTCTTCATCGCCACCTGCATGTCGGTCGGCTTGATGCCGGAGGTCGAGGACCCAATGATGGCATTGGCCGGCGCGTGCTGGTCGATCTCGGCCAACACCTTGTGCTTGAGGTCGAGTCGCTCCGGCACGCTTTCCTGGATGAAGTCGGCATCCGCCACCGCCTCGGCGATCGTCTTGGCGAAGGTGAGCTTGCCTTCCTTGGGCAGGCCGTCGGGCAGCATCTGCTTGTAGGCGCGGCGCGCGCCCTTCATCACTTCGCCCACTTTACGCGACGCTTCGGGATCGGGATCGAAGATCGACACGTCGATGCCGTTCAAGAGCAACCGCGCCACCCAGCCGGCGCCGATGACGCCGCCGCCGATGGCGGCTGCCTTGTTGATGATGCTCATGCTCAGGCTCCGGTTCTTGTCTTGGCTGTTTCGGGATCGGTAAGTGGAACGCGCTCGCCGGCGCGGATCACCGCCGGGTCGTAGGCCTTTCGCGCGAAGACTTCGAGCACGAAGGGCCGGAAGAACTCGATCGGCAGCGTGTCGTAGTCGGGATCGAAGCTCGATTGGTCCCAGCGCTCGCAGAACCGGTCGCAGTCGTCGAAATAGAGGTGGCCGGCGAAGCGGTCGCGGGCATGGCGGTTGCCGCCGAGATGATGCGCGTAATAGAGGCGCTGAAAGTCGCCGTGCTTTTCCACCACCCAGGTGCATTGCTCGCGCACGAAGGGCTTCAGGATCGTCGCGGCATATTCGTCATGATTGTAGGGCGCATAGATGTCGCCGATATCATGGAGCAGCGCCGAGACGATCCAGTCGATATCAGCGCCGTCGCGCCAGGCGCGGGTGGCCGCCTGCAGCGAATGGCCGAGCCGGGTGATCTTGTAGCCGGACAGCCCTTCGTCAAGCTGCATCAACGCGCCAAGCAGCCGATCGCCGGTCTTGGCGGCATAGTCGATCTCGTGGGCGGTCAGGAATTCGTAGTCTTGCCTGTCGCCGTCCTTCATCGCGGTGAATTTGACGGTCGCCATTTTGACCCCCTCAAATCACGCTGCGATCGGCGCCCGCTTTGTGAGATTGAGCTTCTTGCGCACCTCTTCCGGCCCGAGCACCCGAGCGCCAAGATTGGTGACGATGCTCGCCGCGCGCTCGACGAGCTGCGCATTGGTGGCGAGCACGCCCTTGTCCAGCCACAGATTGTCCTCAAGGCCGACGCGGACATTGCCGCCGGCAAGCACCGCCGCCGCCACATAGGCCATCTGGTTGCGGCCGATGGAGAAGGCCGACCAGTTCCAGGTCGACGGCACGTTGTTGACCATCGCCATGAAGGTGTTGAGGTCGTCCGGCGCGCCCCACGGCACGCCCATGCAGAGCTGCACCAGCGCGTCGGGCTTCAGTACTTTTTCCTCGACCAGCTGCTTGGCGAACCACAGATGGCCGGTGTCGAAGGCCTCGATCTCGGGCTTGACGCCCAGCGCCGTCATCATGCCGCCCATGGCGCGCAGCATGCCGGGCGTGTTGGTCATCACATAGTCGGCTTCGGCGAAGTTCATCGTGCCGCAATCCAGCGTGCAGATTTCCGGCAGGCACTGGCGCACATGCTCCATGCGGTTGGTGGCGCCGCCCATGTCGGTGCCTTTTTCGTTGAGCGGTAGCGGGCTTTCCGGCGAGCCGAACACCATGTCGCCGCCCATGCCGGCGGTCAGGTTAAGCACCACGTCCACGTCGGCCTCGCGGATGCGCTCGGTCACCTCGCGGTAGAGATGCACGTCGCGGCGCGGCCTGCCGGTTTCGGGGTCGCGCACATGGCAATGGACAATCGCCGCACCCGCCTTGGCGGCCTCGATCGCCGAATCGGCGATCTGCTTGGGCGAGCGCGGCACGTTCGGGCTGCGGTCCTGCGTGCTGCCGGAGCCGGTCACGGCACAGGTAATGAAGACCTCACGGTTCATCGCGAGCGGCATCTCTTTCCTCCCAATTTCGATCAGCCATTGATGTCGACCAAAAAGCCGGAAACCGGCTTTGCTGTGACGACATGTGCCGAAGCTGGCCAAGAATGACCGACTTGCCAGAAACTGTTTTGCGTTTTACGAAGTTCTCATGATTAAAAGCGAAAAGCCGACGATCTTTCGGCCCGAGCGCGAGCCGCTCAAGGTGACGTTCCTGGTGTTCTCGGGCTCGTCCATCATGTGCGTGGCCTCGGCCGTGGACCCGCTGCGCGCCGCCAACCGAATTTCCGGCGAGACGCTGTTCGACTTCAAGCTGGTCTCGGTCACCGGCGAGGCGCCGGTCACCACCTGCGGCCTGCCGATCGCGGTCAGCGGCCGCTTCGATGCGGCCGAGCCGACCGACATGTTGGTCGTCGTCGCTGGCTTCGGCACGCAGAACTACGCTACCGCGGCGCTGCTTGCCGGTTTGCGGAGGGCAGCGCGTGCGGCCCGCGCCTGTGGCGGCGTCGAGGCCGGCACCTGGCTGGTGGCGCGGGCCGGCCTGCTCGAAGGCCGCAGCGCTACAACCCATTGGGAGGACATGGAGGATTTCTCCGCCGCCTTTCCCGGCGTCGACGTGCGGCCGGACCGCTATGTCATCGACGGGCCGGTCTTCACCTCAGGCGGCGCCTCGCCGACCTTCGACCTGATGCTGCATCTGGTCCGCACCAGGCTCGGCATGGCGGCCGCGCTCGATGTGGCGAGCGTCTTCATCTACGACCAGGCCCGCGCCGCGACCGACGCGCAACCGCTGGTCTCGCTCGGCCGGCTCGACGGCTACGATCCGCGGCTCGCCCAGGCGATCCGGTTGATGGAAGCGCATGTCGACGAGCCGCTCACCATCGACGCGGTGGCCAAGCGCGCCGGCGTGACGGCGCGGACGCTGGAGAGCATTTTCCGCAAGTCGATCGGCGAGACGCCCGGCGCCTATTATCTCAGGCTGCGCCTCAGCGCCGCGCGGCGCCTGGTGGTCGACACGCGCATCGCAATGGCCGACATTGCCGGGCGTACCGGCTTCTCTTCCGCCGCGGCCTTTTCCAGGGCGTTTTCGAGGGCTTTCGGCGAGGCGCCGGTCCGGCTGCGGCGCGGCTAGAGCATGTGTCCCGAAAGTGGGACCGGTTTCGGGATAAAGACATGCGTGAAATCAAAAAAGCGAATCTGAAAGATCGCGACGCGCTTTAGAGCAATTCAACGAAAAGCGTTCACAGCCGCCCTCCGTCCTTGCGGCTGTAGTGGACGCCGGTCTCGTCGGCAACGGCGACAAGATCGACGTCGGAAAAATGCGCGCGTTCGCGCGGCGTGCGTGTTCCCACCTCGAGATAGACGGCGTCGTTGCCGGAGCGGTTGACCAGATGGTGGCCGTTGGCGACGCCCGCCTTGAAGCCGGCCGCGTCGCCCGGCCGCAGCACGGTCTCGCCTTCGTCCTCGACCAGCGTCAGCTCGCCTTCAAGGAGAAAGACGAACTCGTCCTGGTTCTCGTGCCAATGGCGCAGCGATGAGAAAGCGCCGGGCGCGAGCTTCGTCAGGTTGACGCCGAACTGGGTCAGGCCGGCTTCATCGCCGAGACGCTTGCGCGAACGACCGGCGACCAGCTTGTCGTGCGGCGGCGGATAGCCGCCGCGTGCGACGAACGGCAGAGCGGTGACATCGATCTTCGGCATGGTCTCACATCCTTTCGATCGTGGTGGCGGTTCCCATGCGGCGCCGATGCAAAGGGTGACGAGCACGGCGCCTGATGCATGTCACTCAAATGTGCGCAGCGGTTTTGGGGCCACGACATTCATCAAACAAAGCTTAAAGCGCGTCGCCTGAATCCCTTTCAACGCGGCGCTTTCAGTATCCAATCGGTCGCGGCGGCGAGGTCGTCGACAACCGCGGTTGGAGCGGGATCGAAGCGTGTCTCGTCGTCGGGGCGGTATTTGCCGGTCCGCACGAGCAGCGCCGCGCCAAGCCCGGCGCTGAGCGCGCCAGCGATATCGCTTTCGGCATCGTCGCCGACCATGACCGCATCGGCCGCCGGGCAGTTCGAATCGGCAAGCGACGAGTGGAAGAAATCCGGCGACGGCTTGCCGAGCACGACCGGGCTCCGTCGGCTGGCGAACTCGAGGGCCGCCACGAAGGCGCCGGCATCGAGGCTGAGCTCACCGTCGGCATCCTTGAAGGTGCGATTGGTGGCCAGCGCCAGAAAATCGGCGCCGACGACCAGTTCGCGGAACGCCCGGTTGAGGCTCGCATAGTCGAAGGCCTCGCCGGCATCGCCGACGACGACGGCGCGACCCTTGCCGCCCTCCAGGCCGGAAAACTCGGCTTCGAGGTCGGGATGGACGAGCAGATGCGGCCGGCTGCCATGCCTGCGCAGCCATTCGACCGCGGCGCGCGCCGGCGTCAGCAATTCTTCATCCGCAACCTCGACGCCCAGCGCGCCAAGCTGTGCGATGATCCTGTGGCGCGGCGAACGTGTCGTGTTGCTGACGAAGCGGAGCGGCAGTCCGGCCTTGCGCAAACGCTCGACCGCGGCCACAGCGCCCGGTATCGGGGTGTCGCCGTCATAGACGACACCCGCAAGGTCGAGCAGCACCGCGCGTATCATCGGTGCAGGATGGAGAAACAGTCTCCGTTCGTCAAACCAAGGAAGACAGGGCCACCGAATCAGGCCCCGGAATAATCAGGCGGCGTCGCGGCCGTCGCGAACAATGCGCGAGCGCATGCTCTTGGCCAGCGCCGTTTCCAGCCGCGCGGCGACCGCGCGGTCCCATTCATTTGCCTTACGGGCGCTGTCTTTCGAATGCGGCAGCGCCATCAGCCGATCGATGATCGAGCCAGCCTCGCCCGGAGAGAGCAGGGCGTCGATTTCGCGTTCGTGCTGCATACGTTTCGCCTCCTTCTTTCCTTCCCGCCGCATGTCCACAATATAGGAGATCCGTGACGGCTGTTTGAAGGCAAGAGCGGGGCGATTGAGAGGCAGGGCGGGGCAAAACCTTGTCCTCGACCGGAACCAGGGAGGTTCATCGTTTCACGGATGCGGAACTGCTCTATCTATTTGTTTTTGAACCGTTTCGGACGGAACGCCGCATCCGGTAACAGTCGAAGTCGGCGCCGCCCCTCATCCCCTGCCGGGACCTTCTCCCCGTATAGTGACGCGGAGAAGGAGGCTGGCCGCGACGTCGGCGCCCGTCTTGCAACGTTGGCGATTCGCGAAACCGTCGATCAGAGCGTCCCTCTCCCCGTCCACTATACGGGGAGAGGATGCCGGCAGGCAGGTGAGGGGCAGCGCCGACGCTGCAGGACTTCTCCTGAGAAGCAAGCGAAGGCTGAAATCAGCGGAAGCGCATCCCCTTAAACATACCTGTTGACGATGTTCTCCAGCAGCTCCTGCCGGCCGGAGCGCGGCTGCGGCTCGATCTTCTTCTTCACCACGCGCTCGGCGATCTCCTCCAGCGTGCGCTTGCCGGAAAGCATCGCCTTGCCCTCGGCCGTGTTCCAGCCGGCATAACGTTCGGCGAGCGGACCGGACAGCGCCCTGTCCTCGATCATCCTGGCCGCCGCCTTGAGGCCGCGCGCGCAGGCGTCCATGCCGCCGATGTGGCCGACCAGCAGGTCCTCAGGGTCGAGCGACTGGCGGCGAAGCTTGGCGTCGAAATTGGTGCCGCCGGTCTTGAAGCCGCCGCCCTGCAGGATCTGGTAATAGGCCAGCGCCATTTCCGGCACATTGTTGGGGAACTGGTCGGTGTCCCAGCCGGACTGGTAGTCGTTGCGGTTCATGTCGATCGAGCCGAAGATGCCCAGAGCATTGGCCAAGGCCAGCTCGTGCTCGAAGGAATGGCCGGCAAGGATCGCATGGCCCTGCTCGATGTTGAGCTTGACCTCCTTCTCCAGCCCGAAGCGTTTCAGGAAGCCGTAGACGGTGGCGACATCGTAGTCGTACTGGTGCTTGGTCGGCTCCTGCGGCTTCGGCTCGATCAGGATCGTGCCCTTGAAGCCGATCTTGTGCTTGTAGTCGACGACGAGGTTGAGGAAGCGGCCGGCCTGCTCCTGCTCGCGGGCGAGGTCGGTGTTGAGCAGCGTCTCATAGCCCTCGCGCCCGCCCCACAGCACGTAGTTCTCGCCCTTCAGCTTCTTGGTGATGTCGATGCATTTCTTCACCGTCGCCGCCGCATAGGCGAACACGTCCGGATCGGGATTGGTGGCGGCGCCCGCCATGAAGCGGCGGTGCGAGAAGAGGTTCGCCGTGCCCCACAGCAGCTTGACGCCGGTCTCTTTCATCTTGCCGGCAAAATAATCGGCGATCTCGTCGAGGCGCGCCGCACTGTCGGAAAAATCCTTGCCCTCGGGGCGGACATCGGCGTCGTGGAAGCAGAAATAGGGCACGCCGAGCAGCGAGAACATCTCGAAGGCGACGTCGGCCTTGAGCTTCGCCAGGTCCATCGTGTCGATGCCGCCGGGCTTGGCGAACCAGGGGCGGTCGAAGGTCTGGCCGCCGAACGGATCGCCGCCCTGCCAGGCGAAGGAATGCCAGTAGGCGACGGCGAAGCGCAGGTGGTCTTCCAGCCGCTTGCCGGCCACCACCTCGTCCGGGTTGTAGTACCGGTAGGCCAGCGGATTGGTCGAATCCGGCCCCTCATACTTGATCTTCTTGATGTCGCCGAAAAATCCGCTGCTCATGGTTTCCTTCCTCTCCGAATGCTTCTGCCCGATTACCTCAGGCGTAATTGGTTTCGCTCTTCTGTGGGGCGAAAAGATCATGTCGAAACGGTCCAACGAAGGATGAAGACAATGACCGACCTCAACACGATCGCCCGCAACTACATCTCCGCCTGGAACGAGAGCGATGCGACGCGCCGCAAGGCCCTGCTCGAGGCTGCCTTCACCAAGGATGTCAGCTATCGCGACCCGGTCATGCAGGGCGACGGCCATGACGGCGTCGCCGCGCTGATCGACGGTGTGCAGCAGCGCTTCGCCGGCTTCCGCTTCTCGCTGAAAGGCCAGCCGGACGGCTTCGCCGACCGCATGCGCTTCTCGTGGAATCTGGGACCTGAGGGCGCAGAGTCCGTCATCGAAGGCACCGATATCGGCGTTATCGAGAACGGCCGCCTGAAGAGCGTCACCGGCTTCCTCGACAAGGTGCCGGCGCAGTGAGGCGAATTGGGGAGGGGAGGTGCGAGGCACCCCCCTCTGGCCTGCCGGCCATCTCCCCCTCAAGGGGGGAGATCGACTCACGCGCCGGCTTTCGCCAATCTCCAGCGTTGCAGCATTGAACGCGGCGCCAAAACTGCCAATCTCCCCCCTTGAGGGGGAGATGTCCGGCAGGGCAGAGGGGGGCGCCTCGCGCATATTCACGCGGTTGCAGCCCTGACCGCCGGATAGAGCGCGCGGTAGCGCTGATAGGCGTCCGCGAAGGCGCCGCCGAGCGATGCATCAGGTTCGATCGTCGCGTCGGTCGCCGGTGCCGTGCAGACGGCAAGCGGATCGGCGCCGGTCGCGGCGATCAGGCCGAGCCGCGCCGCGCCGAAGGCGGCGCCGAAATCGCCGTCGGCCGGAATGTCGACCGGCAGCTGCAGCGCGGTGGCGATCGCCTTCAGCCAGTAGCGAGAACGCGAGCCGCCGCCGATCGCGGTCACCCTGGTCAGCGTGGTGCCGGCCGTCTTCAGCGCTTCCAGGCTGTCGCGGAAGGCAAACGCCACGCCTTCGAGCACGGCCTGCGTCAGCACGGCGCGGCTCGACTGATGCGCGAGGCCGGTGAAGGAACCGCGGATGGCGGAATCATTGTGCGGCGTGCGCTCGCCCGACAGATAAGGCAGGAACGTTACGCCCGTCGGCGTCTTGAGCGTCTCGCCGAGCTCGCCGGTCAGTTCGCCGGCGCCTTTGCCGGTGATCTCCGACAGCCAGTTGAGCGAATCGGTAGCCGACAGGATCACGCCCATTTGGTGCCAGGTGTCGGGCAGCGCGTGGCAGAAGGTGTGCACCGCGCTTTCCGGATTGGGCAGATAGGACGCATTGGCGGCGAAGAGCACACCCGACGTGCCGAGCGACACGAAGGCGTGGCCGGCGCGGACCGTGCCCATGCCGCAGGCCGAGGCCGCATTGTCGCCGGCGCCGCCGGCAACCGGGATGCCGGCCGCAATGCCCCACTTCGATGCGAGCTCGCCGCGCAGGCCGCCGGCCTTCGCCGAGCCTTCGACCAGCGACGGCATGTGTCTTTCGTCGAGCGATGTCGCCGCAAGCAGCTCTGGCGACCAGCGACGCTTGCCGACATCGAGCCAGGAGGTGCCGGCCGAATCCGACATTTCCGAAATATGCTCGCCCGTCAGCCAAAGCCGCAGATAGTCTTTTGGCAGCAGCACCTTGGCCACCTTGGCGAAGATTGCCGGCTCGTTGTTCTTCACCCAGACGAGCTTCGGTGCCGTGAAGCCCGGAAAGACGATGTTGCCGGTGAGCCTGCGGAAGCGCGGGTCGGCGTCGAGCGCTGCCGCCTCGACATGGCTGCGCGTGTCGTTCCACAGGATACAGGGGCGCAGTACCTTGTCGCCGGCATCGAGCAAGGTGGCGCCATGCATCTGGCCGGAAAGGCCCATACCTTTGACGGCCGCGAGCTCCGTGGGGTGCGAGACCTTGAGCTCGGCTATCGCCTTCTCGCAGGCCACGATCCAATACGCGGGGTCCTGCTCGGACCAGCCAGCATGCGGCCGCGAGACCTCGAGCGAACCATGGCCGGAGCCGACGATCTTCTGGCGATCATCGATGAGCAGCGCCTTGACGCCTGATGTGCCCAGGTCGAGGCCGAGATACATGATGTCCTCCCATTGCCGTAATTTTTTCGGATCCCGAAAAAATCTGGCTTGGCCAGTTCTTATGACAAGATCCGCTTCGGGTCAATTCTCTGACAAATCGGCGGCGCGCCGTAAGAACAGCGCCGACAGCGGGCTGTCCGGCCGCGCCAGCCGGCGCTCGGCCGCAAGCGCTCGCGCCAACGCGCGATCACCGGCGCGCAGCGCCGCCTCGATCAGCGTCAGGTCGATCACGTCGCGCTGCGCATGGCTGCCGCCGAAGCGGTGCGCGATCGAGCGGATCGGCCGGATCAGCCGCACGACCTCATCGTAATTGCCTGCGCCGAACGCTTGGATGGCTAAGGTCAGCGGATGACCGACATCGCGCGTGAAGACGGCGTTGTCGTCGTCGCCCCGCATCGCCTCGCGCTGCTGTTCCAGCAAGGTTCGGGCCGGTGCCACCAGTCCGGCGCCGACAAAGGCCATCATCGCATGCGCGTCGTTGAAGGCATAATTGCCGGCGGCGGCCTTCGGCGCCCAGTTTTCGGCAAGTGCCGCCCAGCGGTCGCCGACATCAATGCCGCCGAGATGGAGACGCCACAGGATCGCCGAGGCGTCGACCATGTTGAGCGCCAGCGTCGAGCGGTCGCCGTAGATCGGCCCGTCATAGAGCGCTAGAACCTCGTCGGTTTCGCCCAGGTCGTAGTGGAACAGCGCCAGGTGCCACCAATTGTGGATTTTCAAGAAGCTGTCCGTCGACCACGCGTCTGGGTTTGCGCGCATCCAGGCGATGCCGTCCCTTTGCCGGCTCTGCATTTCCATGACATGGGCGACTGCATGCTGCGCCCAGCCATCGCGCGGCTCGATCTCGATCGCCTGCCGGCCGAAGCTTTCGGCGCGCGCATAGTCGCCCATTTCCTCCAGCCCGAAGGCCTGCATGCCGAGAATGGCGTGGTAACCCGGCATGCTCTTCTGCCAGGCCGGCAGCGCCCGGCCGATCCGGTCGCGCAGCATGCGGGCATTGCCCGTGAAGAAATCGATCTGATGCCCAATCTGCAGCGCCAGCGCGTCGAGCGGATTGTCGATCGCAATGTCTTCCAGGACGCGGGCGGCCTCATGCCAGCGTCCACCGGCGAGGTGGCCGAGGGCCGCGACATGCGCCTGCTCGCTCGTTGCGCCTACAAGCGGCAGCGCTGCTTCGTGGCAGGACCGCGCGACTGCCGTCGCGTCCCGCTCCGTGGCGAGGCCGAACAGATAGCCTTTGAACACATGCGCCATCACGAAGCCGTGGTCGTCGGCGATCGCGCGGTCGATTGTAGCGACCGGGTCGCCGATGAAGCATTGCAACTCGTGGACGGCCCTGGCGTAGGACGAGAACCCGGCTTCGGTCGCGCCTGAATAAGCCAGGCCGAATGCGTCCTTCAGCGCCATTGCGTGTCCTTCGATGCTGCTCGTTGGTCGAACCGATGCGATCCTAAAACATCGATCGTTGGCCCGCCAACCGGCGAAGACAGGGCTTCGGCTAGGCCGAGCCGAGCCGAGCCTCAATTCCCCGAGCGCATCGCCACCGTGGCGATGCCGGCGCCGACCAGCAGCGTCCCGCCGGTGCGGTTGAAGACGCGGATCGCCTTCGGGTTGCGCACGATCGCGCGGGCCCTGGCGGCAATCAGCGCGTAGCCCAAGGCGTTGGTGAAAGCGAGCGCGAGGAAGGTCGCCTCGAAGACCAGCATCTGCGTCCAGAAATCGGCGTGCCGGTCGAGGAACTGTGGCAGGAAGGCGACGAAGAAGGTGATGCTCTTCGGGTTGAGTGCCGTGACCAGCCAGGCATGCGCCATCATCCTTGCCGCCGAGACGGCGTCGGTGCGCGGCTCCGCCTTCAGCGCGCCGCCGGCGCGGAACAGCTTTATGCCGAGATAGATCAGGTAGCCGGCGCCGATAACCTTGAGCACCGTGAACACCGTGGCCGAAGCTGCAAGCAGCGCGCCGATGCCCAGCATCGACAGCGTCATCGCCGTGAAGTCGCCCAGCGCGACGCCAACCGCCATCGGCAGCGCGGTGCGCCAGCCCTGGCCCAGCGCATAGGAGACGACCAGGAGGATCGTCGGGCCCGGGATGACGAGAAGAATGGTGGAGGCGGCGGCAAAGGCAGCCCAGTTTTCGAAGGACATTCCCTACTCCTTGAGCGCAAAGAACAGGATAAATCCTGGGGTCGTCGCGATTGTAAAGAGGGCATGCGGAAAATCTTCGACACCCGGCCTGCCTGCCCCTTCAGCGGAGTAACGGGCCGTTAGGGTTAAATTCCGCCCGACGGCTTTCACGCTTTTTCAACCATGAATGATGAAAATGCCTGCATTCGGCCGGACCGTGCTTCCCGCCGACAGCGTAGGGTTTGGTGTATGCGCGAGTTGCCGCAGGATCTGACGCCGCCTTCGTACGGCGATACAATCGAAACCGAAATTCAGCTTTCCCGCCGCGCCATGCTTGCCGGCGCCGGCGCCATGGCGCTGCTCGGCATTGCCGGTTGCAGCACCACCGACACGCTCGACCTGCCGCAATTGCAGCTCGACGACACCACCACAGGCTCCGTGCATCCCATGCGCCCGGCGATCAGCGTCGACAAGAACATCACCGGCCCGGACGTGATGTATGCTTCGCTCACCGATGGCGGCTTCCAGGTGCCTGCCGTGCCTTGGCAGAAGGTCAAGCCGCAGTTCCGCCGCCAGATCGTCGTCGACAAGACGGGCGAGGCGCCCGGCACCATCGTCGTCCATCTGCAGGAACGCATGCTCTATCTGGTCCAGCCAGGCGGCGATGCCATCCGCTACGGCGTCGGCATTGGCAAGGACGGCTTCCGCTGGTCGGGCCGCGCCAACATCCAGTATGGCCGCGAATGGCCGGTCTGGACGCCGCCGCCGGAGATGATCCAGCGCAAGCCGGAGCTGGTGAAATGGCAGGGCGGCCAGCCCGGCGGCCTCACCAATCCGCTCGGCGCCCGCGCCCTCTATATCTACCAGAACGGCAAGGACACCGGCTACCGCATCCACGGCTCGCCCGAATGGTGGAGCATCGGCCAGGCGATGTCGTCTGGCTGCGTGCGGCTGATCAACCAGGACATCATCGACCTCTACAACCGCGTCTCGAAGAAGAACCCGGTCGTCGTCGTCTGATCCGCGCAGCACGCATCTTTTTCTGATGCGTGCTGTCATCCCAAAACCGCTGCGCGCTTTTGGGCGGCATGCATAAGTTTCTTCCGTTGCGCGATGCCTCAAGACAGGCGAAGGTGCTCTGAAAACCTTCGCTTCGGGAGAGAGATCATGGCCGGAACCTTCGTCATCGCGCAGGGCGGCGGCCCGACCGCCGTCATCAACCAGACGGTTGTCGGCGCCACGCTGGAGATACGCAAGCGTCATCCAGGCGCCAAGGTGCTGGGCTCGATTCATGGCGTGCGCGGCATCCGCGACGGCAACTACATCGACCTCTCGGCCATTCCGGAGGACCAGCTGCGGCTGATCGCCGGCACGCCGAGCGCGGCCCTAGGCTCGACCCGCGACAAGCCCGACGCCGCCTATTGCGAGGTCATCCTCAACGGCCTGAAGAAGGCCGGCGCCGATGCCTTCATCTATATCGGCGGCAACGACACCTCCGGCACCCAGCAGATCCTGACCGACGCCGCCGGCGGCAGCATCGCCTTCGTGCATGCGCCGAAGACCATCGACAACGACCTCGAGGAGAACGACCACACGCCGGGCTTCATCTCGGCCGCCGAATTTGTCGCCGGCGCCTTCCTCTCCGTCGATCTCGATTTCCGCGCGCTGCCCGGCATCTATGTCGGCATCGTCATGGGCCGGCATGCCGGCTTCCTCACCGCCGCCGCGGCTGCCTGGCAGATCGACCCCGACAGCGGTCCGCATCTCGTCTATGTGCCGGAGCGCGCCTTCTCCGCCGAACGTTTCATCGACGATGTCCGCAGGACGCTCGATCGCCATAAACGCTGCATCGTCGCCGTTTCGGAAGGCGTCAGCACCGCCGACGGCAGGGCGCTGGTCGAAAGCCTGGTGCCGCCGGAAAAGCTCGAGCGCGACCAGCATGGCAACGTCAAATTGTCGGGCAGCGACCTGCCGGCGGCGCTCGAACGCGCGCTCGCTGAAGGCCTGCCGGGCAAGCGGGCGCGCGTCGATGCGCTGGGCTACATGCCGCGCGGCTATGTCGGCGCGATCAGCGCGGTGGACGCCAAGGAAGCCTTCGATGCCGGCGCCTTCGCGGTTGCGGTCGCCGAGGAAGGCGGCGGCTCGGTGGCCTTGCAGTTTGACGGCAAGAAGACCGTGCTGAAGAAGGTGCCGCTCAAGGCGGTCGCAGGCAAGACGCGCCACATGCCGGACGATTTCCTCAAAGCCGATGTCAACCAGCTGTCGGAGGCCGGCATGGCCTATCTGAAGCGGTTGGTGCCGGAAAAATACAAGGTCGGCAAGCCGTTCGTCTGATGGGCGAGCTTGTGGTGGGCGACTGGTTCGGCAAGGCCACTGCCGATGCCGCGACGACAATGCTCACCGAGCCCTTCGTGCATGATTTCGTGCGCGCCAACATTTGGCACCTGAAGGGCCGGGATGCCGATCTGTTGGTCGACACCGGCATGGGCATCTGTCCGCTGGCGCCCGAGATCGACACGCCGGCGGGCAAGCCGCTCATCGTCGTCGCCACCCACATCCATCTCGACCATGTCGGCTCGCTGCACGAATTTCCGCTCAAGCTGGGGCCGAGGGCGAGCGCGGCGCAGTTCGAGAGCATGGACGATGCCGTCACCTACGCCTACATGTTCCACAATCTCGACGGCGCCGTGTCCAAATTGCCGGCGCCCGATTGGGAGGCGGCCGATTATCGGATACCGTCGGCGCCGCTGACCCGAGCGCTCGACGAGGGCGACGTCGTCGATCTCGGCGACCGGAAATTCCGCGTGCTGCATCTTCCCGGACATTCGCCGGATTCGATCGCGCTGTTCGACGAGGCCGACGGCCTGTTTTTCGCCGGCGACGCCATCTACGATGGCATGCTGATCGACGATCTGCCGGATTCGGACCCTGCCGCCTATTGCCGCACCATGCAGCGGTTGCTCGACCTGCCGATACGCATCGGCCATGGCGGCCATGGCCCCAGTTTCGACGGTGCGCGCATGCGTGACATCGCCTCCGCCTATCTGCGCCGCAGAGAGCGGTTCGTAAGCGTTCTCTGAATTAAATCTTCGTAAGGTCGCCGCAAGGCCCTGATTCAGGCCATTCCACGCCCTAAATGCTGAATCGTCGATCCGGCCGGCTGCCATGCATGGCGAGGCAGGCATTCCCGGTCGCCGACGCGTCGACGGGCGCTTCCCTCGATAGTGCCCGCGGCGACCGATCAACTCTCGCCCGGACAGAAACGACCATGTCACCATCAAGCATACTTCGCAGACATCGCGTCGCGGCCCTGCTGGGCGCTGCGCTGATCATTTCCCCCTTCGTCGTGCCCCTTGCAAAAAGTGCGGGCAACGCCGGCTTGACCAACGTGGCCGCGACGACCCAGACACCCGCCGCCGGCATAAAGGCGCCTAACGGCTCATTCGCGCCGATTGTCGCCACTACGAAGCCGGCCGTAGTCACCGTAACGACCGTCATGAAGGCGCAACCCAATGCCATGGGCGACGCCTCACCCTTCGACGGCAATTCGCCCTTCGACGAATATTTCCGCCAATTCTTCGGCGATCAGGGCGTCCCGATGCCGAAGGCACCGCCGCAGCAGCAGGCGCCGCGCCAGGAAGCGCTCGGCTCCGGCTTCATCGTCAACGCCGACGGAACGATCGTCACCAACAACCACGTTATCGACGGCGCCACCTCGATAAAAGTGACGCTCGACGACGGCACCGAACTTCCCGCCAAGCTCGTCGGCCACGATGCCAAGAACGATCTGGCGGTGCTCAAGGTCAAGGCGAGCAAGCCGCTGCCGACCATCAAATGGGGCGATTCCAACAAGCTGATGACCGGCGACCAGGTGCTGGCGATCGGCAATCCGTTCGGCATCGGCACCACGGTCACTGCCGGCATCGTCTCGGCGCGCGGACGTGACTTGCATAGCGGGCCGTTCGACGATTTCATCCAGATCGATGCGCCGATCAACCGCGGCAACTCCGGCGGTCCGCTGGTCGACGTGAACGGCAATGTCGTCGGCATCGACACCGCGATCTTCTCGCCCAATGGCGGCAGTGTCGGCGTCGGCTTCGCCATTCCGTCGGATCAGGCTCAAAAAGTCGTCGCCAAGCTGATGAAAGGCGGCAATATCGAATACGGCTATCTCGGCGTGCAGATCCAGCCTGTCACGCAGGATGTCGCCAGCGCCATGGGCCTCGATCATCCGGGTGGCGCGTTGGTAGCGGCGGTCACCGACGGGTCGCCCGCAGCCAAGGCTGGCATCGAGATCGGCGACGTGATCACCGGCTTCGGAGGCAACGAGATCAAGGATCCGAAGGACCTGTCGCGCGCCGTGGCCGATGTCTCGCCGGGCAGCAAGGAGACGGTCGATATCTGGCGCAAGGGCAAGGCGCTCCAGATTTCGACCGATGTCGGCCGCAACAGCGAGGATACGCAGACTGCTTCCACCGGCGAAGAGGGCAAGCCGTCTGCCGGGCAGGGCTTGGGCGTGCCCTCGCTCGGCCTTGGCCTGACCGACATCACCCCTGACATCCGCCAGCAACTCAACCTCGCCGACAATCAGCGCGGCGCCGTGGTCGAGAGTGTCAGCCCGGACAAGGCGGCCTCGGCCGCCGGCCTGCAGCCGGGCGACGTCATCGTCGGTGTCGACCAGACACCGGTGAAGAGCGCCAGGCAGGCCAACCAGGTGATCGCCGAGGCCGGCAAGTCCGGCAAGAAGTCGGTGCTGCTGCTGATCGAACGCGGCGACCAGCAGATCTTCGTCGCCGTGCCTTTCGCTGCTGGCTGAGAAAGCTCCGACAGAGCCTGTCGCGCTCCCGGCAGGCTCTGTTCGCAATATTTCGGTTGCCCGCGGGGGCGTCTTCGAGAACACTGCAACGAACCGGCAAGCGGCCTGGTCACAGGAGGCGTCTCGATGGTCACCCGCGGCTTCTTTTCCGGACGGCGTCCTCCCTCGGATACAGATGAGCGCATCCCGCCGGGACAGTATCTGGAACAGGGTTTTCCGGTTCTCTCGGCAGGGCCGACGCCGCGCGTGCGCACGGAGGACTGGTCCTTCACGCTCAAGCATGGGCCGCGGCCGATCAAGAGCTGGAACTGGGCCGAGTTCAACGCCCTGCCGCAGAGCAAGATGACCCGCGACATCCATTGCGTGACGGCATGGACAAAGTTCAACACGCCGTGGCAGGGCGTGCTGATCGACGACATCCTCGCCGATGCCGGCATCGAGCCGCCGACCGCCTTCACGCTGGCGCATTCCTTCGACGGCTATTCCACCAATGTGCCGACCAGGGACCTTGTCACCGGCAAGGCGATGGTGGCGCTGCTTTACGAGGGCACACCGATCACCCCCGACCATGGCGGGCCGGCGCGGCTCCTGGTGCCGCATCTCTATTTCTGGAAGTCGGCCAAATGGGTGAACGGCCTGCAGTTCACCGAGCGCGACGAGCCGGGCTTCTGGGAGCTGCGCGGTTATCATATCTATGGCGACCCGTGGCGTGAGCAGCGCTATTCGGGCGATCCATGAGCGCCGAACTGGAGCCACAGTCGCCGTGGCAGACGGCCACGATCATCCGAATCGAAAAGCGCACGCCGCGCGTCACCAGCTTCTGGTTCCGGCCATCGCGGCCGTTCACCCACCTGGCGGGGCAGCATGTCGATGTCAGGCTGACGGCGCCGGACGGCTACCAGGCGCGCCGTTCCTATTCCATCGCTTCGGCGCCGGAGGCCGGCGCCGGCATCGAGCTGGCAATCGAGCGGCTCGACGACGGCGAGGTTTCGCCCTTCTTCCACGATGTGGCGGAGGTCGGTGACGAGATCGAATTGCGCGGTCCGCTCGGCGGCCACTTCGTCTGGCAGGTGAGCGACGGCGGGCCGGTCCTTCTCGTCGGCGGCGGTTCCGGCGTGGTGCCGCTGATGGCCATGGTGCGCCATCGGACGCTGCGCAATTCGGCAGTGCCGGTTGTGCTGATGCTTTCGGCCAGGGTCTGGGATGAGGTGATCTTCCGCGACGAATTGATCGCCCTCGACGATCGGCTTGACGGCTTCGACCTGGTTCTCACGCTGACGCGCGAACCGGCGAAACGGCCGGCGGACCATTCGCGCCGCATCGATGTCGCGATGGTCATTGAGGCCATCGAGCGGCTGCCGAAGCCGCCCGCGCTTGCATATGTCTGCGGCTCGAATGCGTTCGTGTCCGCCGCCGCGCAAGCACTGATCGATGCCGGCGTTCCGGCGGGGATCATCCGCACCGAACGCTACGGGGTGTGAACGCCCGCGGTCTCAGCTGATCGCTCGGGTTTGCCGCGCCGGGTCGCGTCGGACTCCGCTTGCTTCAACCGGCGATCCTGGAGCGCCGACTTCTCCCTCCTTGCCGATGTCGGCAATGCTTTCGAATCGGGTCCGAGCCGGCTTCGAAAGCGTTAGCGGTATCGAAAAGTGACTATTAGGAGATCCTAAAATCGAACCGAACGGTTCGTTTCTGTTGACGGTGCGTGCAGCAAGGGGTGAACATTGGCTGTCGGATACAGTTGGTGAGCCGAACGGAGAGATAGCATAAGCCTATGATTTTACTTACGAAAAATGACGGTGTAGGAACGGCTTCTACAATTTCAAGATGTGGAGTCATAGGCCAGCCGGCACAACTTCGTGATTGGAATCCGGCAGCCGGCTCACCCACATCGGCGCTGTCCGAACGACGCGATTTCATTCCCAAGACACGCCGCTAGACGGACGGAAAAAAGATACTGGAGTACCAAAAATGAAAAAGATTGTTCTCACTGCCGCCGCCCTTCTCGCCGTTTCCGGCAGCGCCTTCGCGGCGAGCGACAACTATGGTTCCAACGGCGCCAATCAGCCGGCCGCCGCGGTCGACACTTCCTACACGGCCTCGGTCCACAAGTCGCAGCCGGCCGATCAGAAGCCCATCACCCAGGGCACTGACCGCAACCTCTTCGGCAACAACTAACAGCCGATTGCCGACCATGATCTCGATATGAGGGGCATGGTCGAACGGAGATGGACGGCGGGTCCGCCCGCCGCCTCCAATTCAGGAGTACTGAAATGAAGAACATCCTTCTTGCCACCGCGGCCGTTTTGGCCCTGTCCAGCGCTGCCTTTGCGGCCAGCGACAATTACGGCTCGAACGGCGCCAATCAGCCGACTGCCGCCCCGGCCGCGGCTGTCGATACCTCGCGCACCTCGTCGATCGGCTCCGACTCGCCGGTCTACAAGCTGCTGAACTCGTCGCATGACACGCAGAAGTCGGCCCCGCAGGGTAGCGATCGCAACCTGTTCGGCCGCTAGAGCGTTTCACCGTTTCACGGAAACGGCGAACCGCTCTATCTCTTGACGCAATTCCGGACGGAAAACCGTCTCACACTTTTCCTGGAATTGCTCTAAACAGCCGCAGGCAGTTGAAGAGCGGCGGGCTTGGCCCGCCGCTCTTTCTCTTAGCCGGTATGATTACTACCTTTAGCCGGCCTCAGGCCGCTTTTGCCTCTTCGCGATGCAGCGTGAAGGAGTGGCCGTCGGCGTCGAAGATGTGCAGGTCGCCGGCGCTGGCGTTGAGCCGCAAGGTCTCGCCGCGCTTGACCTCGACATTGCCCGGCAGCTTGGCCACCAGCGGCAGGTCGGCGCGGCCGATATCGACATAAACGAGCTGAACCTCGCCGAGCTGCTCGATATAGTCCACCTTGCCTTCGAACAGATAATCCGTGCCGGTGGCGATCGTGAGATCCTCCGGCCGCACGCCGAAGCTCACCGCCGTGCCGTTCGCCGAGGCGGGCGTTGCGATCGGCACCGTCGCCTTGCGGTCGCCGACATGGCTGACCACGGTCGGGTTGCCGGCCTTCTCGATCTTCGCCGGCAATATGTTCATGGCCGGCGACCCTATGAACTGGGCGACGAACAGATTACCCGGCCGCTTGTAGAGCTCCATCGGCGTGCCGACCTGCTCGACAACGCCTTCCTTCAACACCACGATGCGGTCCGCCAGCGTCATCGCCTCGACCTGGTCGTGGGTGACGTAGATCATCGTCGTGTTCGGCATCTGCTCCTTGAGCTTGGCGATCTCGATGCGGGTGGCGACGCGCAGTGCCGCGTCGAGATTAGATAGCGGCTCGTCGAACAGGAACACCTTCGGATTGCGCACGATGGCGCGGCCGATGGCGACGCGCTGGCGCTGGCCGCCCGACATCGCCTTGGGCAGGCGATCGAGATATTTGGTGAGCTGCAGGATTTCCGCCGCCTGGCGCACGCGCTTGTCGATCTCGGCCTTGCTTTCCTTGCCGATCTTCATCGAGAAGGCCATGTTGTCGTAGACCGTCATGTGCGGATAGAGCGCATAGGACTGGAACACCATGGCGATGCCGCGCTTCGACGGCGGCACGTCGTTCACCACCTCGCCGTCGATCTTGAGAACGCCGGACGTGATCTCCTCGAGGCCGGCGATCGACCGCAGCAAGGTCGACTTGCCGCAGCCCGACGGCCCGACAAAGACGATGAACTCGCCCGATTTGATGTCGAGGTCGATGGCGTGGAGAATGTTGAGGTTGCCGTATGATTTCTTCACCTGGTCCAGCGTGACATCGGCCATGTTTTCTTCCTCCCAGTGATTGTCTGTCGCACGCTCAGTCGATCCGCCCGAACCAGGCGCCATAGCCGCCGAGGCGGACGGGCCCGGTGCCAGCTTGTCCCGAAAAGCCGTGTCCCGGCAAGGGCTGCAGCGAGACTTTGCCGAGATCGACATCGGCAGGCTTGCTGCCGAGGTTGAAGACGCAGGCGATGCGCTCGTTGCCTTCGCGCCGTGTGAAGGCGACGGTATCGCCATCACTTCCGATGAAGTCGATATCGCCCTTGCCCAGTGCCGGATGCTGGCGCCGGAAGGCAAGGAAGCGCCGGTAATGTTCGAGCAGCGAGCCCGCATCGCCCTGCTGCACGTCCACCGCCTGCGAGAGATGCCTGTCCGGCACCGGCAGCCAGGGCTTGGCGGTGGAGAAGCCGCCATTCTTGGCTGCCGCCTCCCATACCATCGGCGTGCGGCAGCCGTCGCGGCCCTTGAACTCAGGCCAGAAGCGGATGCCATAGGGGTCCTGCAGATCCTCAAACTTGAGCTCCGCCTCGCCGAGCCCGAGCTCCTCGCCCTGATAGATGCAGACCGAGCCGCGCAGCGACATCAAGAGCGCCGAGATCACCTTGAGATAGGCGCTCGGGTCCGCTTCGTTGGCGGCCCAGCGCGAGGCCACGCGCATCACGTCATGATTGGAGAAGGCCCAGCAGGACCAGCCGTCGCTGGCGACCTTGCCGAAAGCCTCCAGCACCGCGCGCACCTTGGCGGCACTGATCTTCTCAGGCGCCAGGAAGTCGAAGGAATAGCACATATGCACGCGCTTTCCGTCGGCGGTGTAGGCTGCCACCACTTCCAGCCCGCGCTGCGAGTCGCCGACTTCGCCGACGGCGGCCTGCGCCGGATATTCGTCGAGCAGCGCGCGGAACCGCTCCAGGAAGCCGAGATTCTCGGGCCTGCTCTTGTCGTAGATATGGTCCTGGTAGTTGTACGGGTTGACCGCCGGCGCCGTCTGGTCGTTGCGCTCTTCTGGCGGCAGCGGCGGATTGTCCTCCAGTCCCTGGCTGTGGAAGTAGAAGTTGATGGTGTCGAGGCGGAAGCCGTCGACACCGCGCTCCAGCCAGAAGCGGGTGATGTCGAGCAGCGCGTCCTGGACTTGCGCGTTGTGGAAGTTGAGGTCCGGCTGCTCGGCCAGGAAATTGTGCATGTAATATTGCTGGCGGCTGGTGTCCCACTGCCAGGCCGAGCCGCCGAAGATCGACAGCCAGTTGTTGGGCGGCGTGCCGTCGGGCTTGGCGTCCGCCCACACATACCAGTCCGCCTTCGGATTGTTCCGGCTGGAGCGGCTTTCCTTGAACCAGGGGTGGATGTCGGCGGTATGCGACAGCACCTCGTCGATCATCACCTTGAGGCCGAGCCGGTGCGCTTCCGCCACCAGCGCGTCGAAATCGGCCAGCGTGCCGAACATCGGATCGACGTCGCAGTAATCCGACACGTCGTAGCCGAAATCCTTCATCGGCGACTTGAAGAAGGGCGAGATCCAGATCGCGTCGACGCCGAGCGAGGCGATGTAGGGCAGGCGCCGCACGATGCCTTTCAGATCGCCTATGCCGTCGCCGTTCGAGTCTTGATAGGAGCGCGGATAGATCTGGTAGATCACCGCGCCCCGCCACCAGTCGCGGTCGACGGCAGGATCTGGTCTCGGACTCACCTTCAAAGCCGATTGCATTGTCTCAACCTCCTTTCACCGAGCCGGCAAGCAGCCCGCGGACGAAATAGCGCTGCAGCGAGAAGAAGACGATCAGCGGCACGATGATGGTCACGAACGCCGATGTCGTCAGGATCTCCCAGTCGCCGCCGCGCGAGCCGAGCAGCGCGTTGAGCTTTGCCGTCAGCACGATCTGATCGGCCTCGGTGCCGAGGAAAACCATCGCCACCAGAAGATCGTTCCATACCCACAGGAATTGGAAGATGGCGAAGGAGGCAAGCACCGGGAAAGACAGCGGCAGCACGATCCTGACGAAGATCTCGAAGTCGCTGGCGCCGTCGATGCGCGCCGATTCCATGATCTCGCGCGGCAGGCCGGCAATGTAGCTCCTGAGCAGATAGATGGCGAAGGGCAGGCCGAAGCCGGTATGCGCCAGCCAGATGCCGAGATAGGTCTTCGACGGCACGCCGAAGAACGAGCCGACGCCGTTATAGAGCTTGAGCAGCGGGATCAGCGACATCTGCAGCGGCACGACCAGCAGGCCGATGATGACGGCGATCAAGAGCGCCCGGCCGGGGAAGCGCATCCAGGCCAGCGCATAGGCCGCGAACGCCGCGATCAGGATCGGGATGACGGTCGAGGGAATGGTCACCGTCAGCGAGTTCATGAAGGAGCGGCCGATGCCTTCCGAGAACAGCACGGTCTTGTAATTCTCGGTGGTGAACTTCGGCGGCGCCGACGAGGCATAATAGACGCGCTGGCCGCGGTCACCCTCGAAGGCTTTCGACGAGGACAGCGCGAAGCTGCCGTCGGCATTCATCTGCAGGGTGACGCCGTCGCCGAGATCGGCCGCCGTGCCGGCCGGATATTGCGTCGGCGCCGATGACTTGACGCCGAAGGCGTTGACGTTGCGCTTGGCGCCGTCGCCGAAGATGTTGCCCTCGATGACGTATTTGCCGTCCTTCTGCGCCTGCGCCGAAGCGGCCGGCAGCCGCCCGGCCTCGGTCTGGCTGGAGCTGGCGAAGGAGTTCCACCAGCCCGAGGCGATGATCTGGTCCTTGTCGCGCAGCGACGAGACGAGGATGCCGAGCGTGGGAATGGTCCAGATCACCACGAAGACGAGCACCGCGATATGGACGCCGAAGCGGCCGGCAAAGGACTTTCCGGACTTGGCGGTCATCTCAATGCCCTCCCGTCTCTTTGTTGGCCTGGCGGATATTCCAGACCATGATCGGAATGACGGCGATCATGATGATGATGGCGATCGTGGCGCCGCGGCCGAAGTCGCCGCCGCCGCGGAACATCCAGTCGAACATCAGATTGGCGAGCACCTGGCTGTTCCATTGGCCGTTGGTCATCGTCAGCACGATGTCGAACACCTTCAGCACCAGGATGGTGATGGTGGTCCAGACCACGGCGATGGTGCCCCAGATCTGCGGCACCATGATCTTCCAGAAGATCTGGAACGGGTTGGCGCCGTCGATGACTGCGGCCTCCAGCGTCTCTTCCGGGATGCCGCGCAGCGCAGACGACAGGATCACCATGGCAAAGCCGGTCTGGATCCAGATCAGGATCACCATCAGGAAGAAGTTGTTCCAGAAGGGCAGCGATATCCACACCTGCGGCTGGCCGCCGAAATGCTGGATGATGGCGTTGAGCAGGCCGATCTGGACCTGGCCTTCGCCGCGATACTCATAGATGAATTTCCAGATCACGCTGGCGCCGACGAAGGAGATCGCCAGCGGCAGGAAGATCAGGCTCTTGGCGATCGTGCCCCACCAGATCTTGTCGGTGAGCACGGCGATGATCAGCCCGAGGAAGGTGCAGGCCGCCGGCACCACCGCCAGCCAGAGCACGTTGTTCAGGATCGAGTTTCGGAAATCGTGATCGCCAAAGGCCCACTCATAATTGGCAAGGCCGACGAAATTCGCGCCGCCGCGGTCGAGGAAGGAAAGCCGCAGCGTCTCGACGACCGGATAGATCAGGTAGATGGTGAGGATGATCATCGCCGGGCCGACGAACAGCCACGGCCTGACCAGCCCCTGCCGGCGCAGATTGTCGACGGCGGTCGCACCCGAGACCCCGCGCGAGGGGAAGACGGCGTCGAGCAGCTTGTTGGCGCCCCAGAAATAGGCGACGCAGCCGCCGACGCCGATGATGATGACGAATATAGCCGAAAAAATCTGAGCCGCCATGGGTCCCTCTCCCTGCGCATGACCGGCCAGGCGGGCCTGGCGATTGGATGCACCGTTTTCGTTGTTCGCAACAATCGAACGCGAAGGCTTCCGGCGCGTACCGCCGGTCGGATCCGGGCCGTGGCCCGGATCCAGTAGGAGGATCAGGAAAGTCTGACTTGAGCCGCGACCGGCGGCTTACTTGATGGCATCCCAACTCTTCTGGATGTCGGTGGCGACGTCCTGGGCGGACTTGCCGCCGACCAGGTCGATCATGCCGGTCCAGAAGGAACCCGCGCCGATCTTGCCGGGCATCAGGTCCGAGCCGTCGAAGCGGAAGGTCGAGGCGTTGGCCAGGATCTCGCCCTGCTTCTTCAGCGCGTCGCTGGCATAGGCTTCCTTGTTCACCGACTTGAACGGTGTCACGAAGCCGCCCTGGGCCATCCAGATCTCATGCGCCAGCGGCATCTTCAGGAATTCGACGAAGGCGCGCGCGGCCTTGGAGTCCTTGGTGATCATGACCAGCGTGCCGGCGCCGAGGACGGGCGTGCCGAGGTCGGGCTTGGAGGCATAGGGCGGGAAGTAGAAGAAGTCGGCGTCCTGGCCGAGCTTGGTGCCCTGCGGGAAGAAGGTCGGGATGAACGAAGCCTGCTTGTGCATGTAGCACTTCGGCGGCACCGAGAAGAGGCCCTTCGGGCTGTCGCGGAAATCGGTCGCCGCGACCGCCTTGGCGCCGCCGTCGACCATCTTGTCGTCGGTGGCGATCTTGCCGAAGATGTCGATGGCGTTGACCACGGCCGGGTCGTTGAACGGAATCTGGTTCTTCACCCACTTGTCGTAGACGTCGGGCGTCTGCGTGCGCAGCATGATGTCCTCGACCCAGTCGGTCGCCGGCCAGCCGGTGGCGCCGCCGGAGCCTAGCCCGATGCACCAGGGCTTGCCGCCGTCGGCGACGATCTTCTTCTCGAGATCGGCGAGCTCTTCCTGCGTCTTCGGAACCTTGTAGCCGGCTTCCTGGAAATTGTCCGGTGAATACCAGACCAGCGACTTTACGTCGGCTTTGTAGGGGAAGGCGAAGAAGCCGGGCTTACCGTCCTTGTCCTTGAAGGTGCCGAGGTCGACCCAGGACTGGCCGGCGCCGTAATTGTCCTTCACCCATTTGGCGGTGTCGTCGCCGAGCGGGGTGAGCAGGCCCTTGGAGGCCAGATCCTGGATCAGGCCGGGCTGCGGCAGCACGGCGATGTTGGGCGGGCTGCCGGCCTGGGTGTCGATGACGATCTGCTGCTCGTAATTCTCGGACGACGAGTATTTGATCTCGGCGCCGGTGGCTTCCTGGAAATATTCGAGGACTGTGCGCACCAGGCCCTCGTCCTCGCCGCGCCACGGCCCGAAGATGGTCAGCGTCTCGCCCTTGAGGTCGACCTTCTTGAGCTCGTCGTAATTCGCCCAGTGGAAGCGCGGGTCCTCGCCCGGCTTGAACTTCAGTTCGGCTTGCGCCGGCAGGCTAAAGGCGAGCGCGCAGAAAGCGGCGCCCAAGAGAAGCATCTTCTTCATCGCAATTCCTCCCAGTGGTCACAAACAGCCTGGACGAGACCTCCATCCCGTCCGTCGACGCCCGCGGAACTGTGACTCAGCGAGAAGGCAACCGCAACCTTTCGAAGAGTCTTCCAAAGCGCTTTGGCTTTTTCGATCTCGCCATTGAATCGGCCGGAAGTCAAGAGGGTTGCGGTATTAATCGATTTAAAACCCTGCCTTAAGTGATCATAAAGTGCGCTGCAGCACGTTTTTTTGGCACTGCAGCAGCAATTTTTGCTTCAAACCGACTTGAGCGGCCACTAAGTTCACTCCGTCTGGCGATATCGTCGGCCGTCATCGGATCGATTCAAATTTAAAGCGCTTTGAGGCCGGAGGCCTCCGATGAACCTCAAGCAACTCTCGCATATGCTGTCGCTATCGCAGACCACGGTAAGCCGGGCGCTGAACGGCTACCCCGAGGTCGCCGAGGAAACGCGCCGCCGCGTGATGGACGCCGCCAAGCGCCATGGCTATCGGCCGAACCCCAGCGCGCGCCGGCTGGCCACTGGCAAGTCGGGAATGATCGGCTATGTGCTGCCGACCGGCAAGGCCGTCGACATCGATCCGCATTTCGTCGAGTTCCTCTCCGGTCTCGGCGACTACGCCCGCTCGCACGAGCTCGACCTCGTGCTGTCGCCCGCCGATGCCGACGACCAGGAGACCACCTATCGCCGCATCGTCGCCAATCGGCAGGTGGATGCCGTCTATATCTCCTCGCCGCGGCCGGCCGACCGGCGGCTGGCGCTGGTCAACACGCTGGGTATTCCCTTCATCGTCCATGGCCGCAGCGAGGGTTTCGATTTCGACTATCCCTATCTCGACATCGACAATGAGGGCGCCTTCCACGAGGCGGCCAGGCTTATGCTCCAGCTCGGCCACAAGCGGCTGGGGCTGATCAACGGCGACGACCGCGAGACCTTCGCCATCCATCGCGAGCGCGGCGTTCGCCGGGCGCTGGCCGCAAGTGGGCTCGCGCTCGGCGAGCGCCACATTTGTTCCGTGACCATGACGGAGGAAAACGGCTACCGCTCCGCCCGCCGCCTGCTCGAACAGGACGAGCCCCCCACCGCGATCGTCTGCTCCAGCCTGATCATGGCGCTCGGCGTCGTGCGCGCCGTGCGTGACCTCGGCCTCGCCATACCGGGAGATCTGTCGCTGGTCGCCCATGACGACGTCTTCCCCTGGCTGCGGCCCGAGAATTTCCCGGTGCCGTTGTCCACGACGCGTTCCTCGATCCGGCTCGCCGGCGCGCGCGTCGCCGAGCGCCTGGCGGCGCGGATATCGGGGCTGGAGGAGGGGGCGCGCGGCGAGGTCTGGCCGGTGGATCTGGTGGTGAGGGGATCGGTTGCTGGAGCGCCGGCCTAGGTCAAACTCCAATCAATTTGAGCGACCGAGCTGGACTGCTTCCAGTCGCTGTTTGGTGAAGGACAGTGTCTCGGAACCGCGAGATCGCGGATGTCTGTTGGAATCACCTGAACGACGAGTGACAGCAACGCGTCTGGCCATTGGCGCTATCTCAGCCCGGCCACGCTTAATCCCTTGATGTACAAGGCCCGGTCCCGTTTATGCACGATCGTGTGATATTTTTCGACCCACTCGACGGAAAGCGAGGGCTGCAGCCGCCGAGCCTGCGAGAGAGCCTTGCCAGCAAGGGCGCTGTCACCCGCCATGCCTGCGGATGCTGCGAGTGTGCGCCATGCGGTCCCGAAATGCGGGCGAAACTCCACCGCCCGGCATTCGTACTCCGCCGCCTCGGCGAAGCGTTTGGCCACGAAATGGCACAGCCCCGTCGTTGATAGGTTTGCGGCCTGCGTGAAGTCCCGAGGGCTAAGGCGATCTGCGATAGCAAGGTGGTGCAAGCCATCTTCGGGCATGCCGCCATAGCCATAGGTGCATCCCAGGATTATGTGGGCGAAGGCAAAGCTCGGGTTGAGGACAATCGCCTCCGTCAATGCTGCCACAGCCTGGTCGAAGTGACGCGAGGCCATGTGCACAAAACCTGAGGCGCAGTGCGTCCAAGGGTCTTCCGGATCGCCGCGGATTGCCCGTTGGGCAATATCCCGGGCGAGAGGAAGCGCATCTGCGTGTTCGGCCAGTCCAAGCGTTACCCGCGCCGCAAGCGCCCATGCGAGCAGGCAGTTGGCACGGGGATAGTCGGGGTCGATGTCTGTGGCCTTGGTCAGCAGCCGCTCGGCAAATTCGAGCTCCTGTGCCGAACCCCACGTCCAGACATAGGGCATCGCTTTCATCGCGAAGCCCCACGCGTCAAGACTGCCGGGCGCCCGGCTTTGGAAACGTTCCTGCTCGGCTGCATAGAGCTTTGGCTCGATCGCACCGATCACGCTCTGCACTATCTGGTCCTGGAGTGCAAAGAAGTCCACTATCTCAAGATCGTAGCGTTCAGCCCATATCTGGCGCCCGTTTAGGGCGTCACTCGCCCTGGCAGCTATCCTTAAACGCATTCCGGAGCGGCGAACGCTTCCGTCAAGCACATAGCGGACGCCAAGCTCGCGCCCGACATGCTTCACGTCCACCGCCTTGCCGCCATATGTGAAGGATGAGTTGCGGGCGGAGACAAACAACCAGCGTAGGCGCGCAAGACGCATGATGAGGTCTTCCGCAAGACCGTCACCGAAATATTGCTGATGGACGTCGTCGCTGAGGTTGGCGAACGGCAGGACGGCGATGGAAGGGCCGGGCTCGACCGCCTCGCGGTGATGGCTGGCGCCATCTAGCCGCTCGGTCGCTCCGGTGAAGCGATAGCCGACCCGAGGAACCGTCGCTATCCAGTCCTCGCCGTCGGGGGCGGGGCCGAGAAGTTTTCTGAGCGATGCGATCTGCACAGACAGGTTACCCTCCTCTACCGCCGTCCCCGGCCACGCCGCATTGATCAGCTCGGATTTGCTGAGCACTTCGCCAGGTCGCTCCACCAGCGCCTCAAGCAGGAGCAGCGCGCGGTAGCCGACGGGAATCGGAATCTTTTGCCGGAGCAGAGTTCCTGTCTCTGCATTCAGGACGAAAGGGCCGAATACGAAACGACATCCTTGCATACGACGAATTTTATAGCCGCCCCGAGACTTTTTGTAACTATTAGGCAGAGCTTAAGGACGTCGCCCGCCGATTGCGTCAACGTTGTCCAAACTGCATTAGGAGGAGACAATGACTGTACCTTTTGAATCGGCGGCCCGCTCTGATCTCGAACAGGCCAAGAAGGCTGCCTACGACCCAGCCTTCAAGCGCATCGCCGCCCCGAGCTTTGCCAGCGTTCTCGATGAGCGACAGCACCGCAAAGGGCGCCTCGCCGGCGCTTTCCGGATCTTCGCCGCGTTCGATTTCAGCGAAGGTGTCGCAGGCCATATCACTGCACGCGATCCGGAGTTTACAGACACATTCTGGGTCAATCCCTTCGGTATGCATTTTGGGCAAATCAGGGCCAGCGACTTGATACGGGTTGACCGCGAGGGCAACGTGGTCGAGGGTGAAGGCCCGCTCAACGTCTCTGCCTTCGCCATCCACGCGGCAATTCATGAGGCGCGGCCGGAGATTGTCGCCGCAGCGCATGCCCATTCTATCTATGGCAAGGCCTGGTCCGCGGTCGGCCGCCTGCTCGATCCGATCACACAGGATGCCTGCGCTTTCTACGAGGACCACGTTTTCTTCGACGATGCGCGAGTAGTCGTTACGGAGGCGAGCGAAGGTGCCGACCTCGCACGCTGCCTCGGCCCGCACAAAGCTGCGATTCTGCGCAACCACGGACTGTTGACCGTTGGCCGGACGGTCGAGGAGGCGGCCTGGTGGTTCGTCGCGATGGAGCATTGCTGTCAGGCGCAATTTCTTGCCGAGTCTGTCTGCAAGCCGCTCCTGATCGACCACTCGAACGCTCGCGCCGCTCGCGCTGTGAACGGCACTCCCTTCTCCGGTTGGTTCCAGTGCCAGCCGCTGTGGGACCACATCGTAAGGGCACAACCGGACCTGCTAGAATAGCCGCGGCAATTGCGCGAGTGGCTAACAATCATGCCGGCGAGCATCGTGCGCGACAGCGATGCGTGAGCGACCATGGCGTTGCTCGACCTCGTGCTGTCGCCCGCCGATGCCGACGACCAGGAGACCACCTATCGCCGCATCGTCGCCAATCGAGCGGCAGAGTTCTCTAAACAGACGTTCTTCATTCAAGTAAAAACGCGGGCGGATGGAGTCGCCGGGACAACTGCATGATTCTTGAATTGCACCATATTCAGTTAGCTATGCCTGAAGGCGAAGAGCAGGCCGCGCGGACCTTCTATTGTGACGTCCTCGGCCTTTGCGAGGTCGACAAACCCGAGGAACTGCGTTCGCGCGGTGGAGCATGGTTCGAGAGTGGGAGCGTTAAGGTTCATCTGGGCGTGGAGACGCCGTTTGCTCCTGCCAAGAAAGCGCATCCTGCGTTCCGGGTAGAAAAATTAGATCGAGCAATCGCCGCGCTTCAGTCGAGGGGCATCGGATTTCGCTTTGACACTGATCTGCCAGGCGTCAGACGCATCTATGTCAGCGACCCTTTTGGCAACCGTATCGAGCTTCTTGAGCTCATATAGCGAAACGTCTCATTTGCGTCGCCTAACACCCGTCCGGCGGGCCGCCAACCAATGAGTTTGGTCCTGATGCGGGTGCCCAAACTCAGTCCTTCGCTGCCCCAGCCGCCTTGATATCCAGCAATCCACAGCCGAAATCATTGTCCCGCCCCTTCGGGCCGAGATCTTTCGCGGCGTCAATCCGTCCTTGGCGTCGGTCGCGTCGCATCCCTTTCCGACATTCTGAAGCTGTTTCTGTATGCGCCTGGCGACTGACCGACAATCCGGTTGAAGGCCTGCGAGAATGACGGTGCCGATTCATAGCCGACGGTGTGTGCGATCTCCTCAACCGTTTGGTTCGTCTCCCGCAGCGCCCGGGCAGCGAGGTTCACCCGCCATCGCGCAACATAGGTCAGCGGCGGCACTCTCATGAGCCGGGTGAACCGCCGGGCGAAGGTCGCCCGGGACTGCGATGCACGCTTGGCTAGCTCATTGACGGTCCAGGGCTCCGTCGGGGCTTCATGGATGAGGCGGAGCGCCCGCGCGATGCCCTTGTCACGCAAGGCATCAAACCATCCACCTCCCCCGACGGGTTGGCTGTCGAGCCAAGCGCGCAGGAGGAAGACGAGCGCGCTGTCGAGGAGCCGCGGCGCCGCGATGTCATGCCCCGTCATGTCACTGGCGGCCTCCAGGCGCAAAAGCTCGATGACCAGATGCAGGGATGGATTCGCCTCGATCTGCACGCGGGTCAGGTGGATCAGGGGTGGCAGCAGCGAGATCATCGGATGCGGTGCCCCCTCGTCCAGCGAGAACTTCGCGCAGAGCAGCGTCGTCGCTTCGATACTATGGGAGCAGCCGGTGCCGGCGGCCACCTTCGACAGCATGGTAGCGATCGGAGCCACGGGCGCATCGGCCGGGTTGCTAAGGGCGTGCGCTACATCGCTGGCGACCAGGATGATGTCGCCCTCGGACACATTGATCGGCGCTTCCGCGTCGGGCAGGCGCAGCCAGCAATTGCCGTTCTGCACGAGATGGATGGCCGCGCCGCGAGCCGGATCTACGGCGATCCCCCAAGGCGGTGCAAGGCGCGCGTAGCCGATCACTGCGCTGCCGAGCCGGACTGAGGACAAAATCTCCGATAAAACGTCCATATCTCTTATCTTCGGTTCCCGCCCAGAGACAATGTGAGACGTATGGATAAGAGATTGCAAGCATAAACCATCGAATGTCTCATGCGACGTCCCTAGGTTGCTCCGGCGACGGCGCGGCCATTTCAGCTCCGGCCGCGCGCGGAAACCCAAAGGACCTCGAACCATGAGCGACCAAGAAAAGACACCCACGGACAACATCCTCGCGCGCAACAAGGCTATCGTGCTCGACTTCATTGAGCAGGCGGTCAACCAAGGAAATATCGATGCCGCCTCCGCGCATTTCGGCGATGCCTACATCCAGCACAATCCGAATATTGCGGACGGGGTGGAGGGTTTCCGCAGCTATGTCCGGCAGCTTCGGCAGACGTTCCCTGACGTCCGCGGCGAGGTGAAGCGGATCGTCGCGGAGGGGGACTATGTTATCGTCCACATGCTGGCCAAGAGGGATCCGAAGGAGGCGGGCCTTGCCATCGTGGATATCTTCCGCCTGTCCGCCGACAAGCTCGTCGAGCATTGGGAGGTCCGGCAGCCGATCGCTGAAAGCGATCTGCATGGCAATAGCATGATCTGACGGAGAAGCCGCCGGCGGCCGCCCGCGACCGCGCGGCGGGGTTAGCCAGTCTCTATCCCTTGGCCGCTCCCGCCGCCTTGATATCCAGCAACCCATAGCCGAAATCATTATCCCGCCCCTTCGGGCCAAGATCCCTGGCGGTGGCGGCCAGCGCCTTCTCGATGTCGTCGGCTGAGCGGTCGGGCGCGGCATGGATGAGATTGGCGATGGCGCCGCTGACGATCGCGGCGGCGAAGGAGGTGCCGGTCACCACGTCGGAGCCGGCGCCGCTCGGTGCCACCATTTCGACGCCCGGTGCCGAGATGAAGACGTAAGGACCGCGATTGGCCTGCGGCATCAGCCCGTCCTTGGCGTCGGTGGCCGTCACCGCGATGACGCCGTCGAAGGCGGCCGGATAGCCATAGGGCGCTTTCGGTCCGTTGTTGCCGGCGGCAGCGACCAGCACCATGCCGAGCGCGCGTGCATTGCGGCAGGCCGTGCCGAGCAGGTCGTTCTTCGGGCCGACGAAGCTCATATTGATGATGCGCACGTCTTGGCTTGCCGCCCAGTCGAGCGCCGACAGGATGATGTCCATGGTCGACTTGCCGCCTTCGAAGGCGCGCGCGTGATAGATCCTGGCGCCCGGCGCCATGCCCTCCAGCGCGCCGACGCCGGCGATCAGCCCGTCGACCGAGGTGCCGTGGTCGCGCTTCTCGATCGGCACATTCGGCATGGCGTCGTATTGCACGGCGATGACGCCGGCGAGCGCCGGATTGGTATCGTCGATGCCGGTGTCGATGACGGCGACCCGCACATTCTCGCCGCTTGCGTTCTTGGCATCGAGCGCGATGCGTTCGAAGGCATAGTTCAAAATGCCGGCCGCCTGCTGCAGCGAATAGATGTGGTTAGGCTCGCGACGCTCTGTGCGGCCGTCGGCTGCAAGCTGCGCCAGCACCACGCCGACCGGGCGGCCGTCGGGAATGCCGAACCGCACCAGCGTGCCGCCGAGCAGCAACGACTGCCGCTGCGAGCGCACCTGGAGACCGAAGGAATTGGCGATCTGCTGCACCGCGCCGGCATCGCCGTTCACGGTCACCAGCACCTCGTCGGGCACGAACTCGCCGCTGACCGCGCGCGGCGGCTCGGCGAGATTGAGCCTGGTAGGCGGTGTCACAGGCCCGCCCGGCGTGGGCGTGGGCGGCGGCGTCTTCGTCGGGCCGCCTGGCGGCATGCCTCCATTGGGCGGGCTTGGCGGCGCGGCGCTCGCCGGCGGGTTGGGGAACAGGTCGACGATCAGCGCCGGCAGGAACACGGCGCCGCCGCCGGTTGTTGTGCTCGGACCAGGCCTGCCGCCATCCTTCCTGGCGTCGCCGTCCTTGCCGCAATCGGCGCCGGTCGCTGTCTTGCCATTGCGGCAGTCAATCTGCTTCTGCGAAAGGTTCGGGTCATTGGTCTGCGCAAAGCCAGGCGCGGCGACAAATGCCGTCGCCGCAAGGATCGCCGCATGAAGAACGACCGCCTTAGTCGCCATCGACCGGCTTCCTTCCCTGCACCACAGCTTCCGCGAAAGGCTGGGCGGCAATAAGGCCGACAAGCTTGTCGTAGTCGGCCGCGCTTGTGGCCGGGATCGTCACGTGGAAGACGCCGTCGGCGGTTGGCCCGCTCGCGATCTTCAGCCCGTTCTGGCCAAGGAAGGCGGAAATGTCGGACATCTTCGCGTCCGGCTTGAACTTGACCAAGGCGAAGGGCAGCTTCGCCAGATCGTCCTGGGTACCAGCGACCTCGAAGTCGTTGCCCTTGCCGCCGGGCCGCTCGAACGACTGCACCACGACCAAAGCCAGCAGCGCCGCGGCCGCCGCCCAGGCGACACCGGCTGGCATCGCCGCAACCCGACCGAAGACCTTCGCCAGCCACGATTGGCTGGCCGGCGCGCGCACCGGTCCGGCCTCGGCGTCCAACGCCCTGGCGAAGCGGGAGAGCGCGTCGGCGGGCGGCCGGATCGCCTCGTTGGCGGCGGCGGTGCCGGAGAATTCGGCCTCCGCTTCGCCAAGCGCGGCAAGCGCCGCCGGATCGGTGGCAAGCCATTCCTCGACAGCCTCAAGCTCGGCGCCTTCCAGCGAGCCGTTCAGGTAGAACGGCAGCAGCGTCTCCATCTCGTCGCGACGCGACATCTTTTCAGCGGCGCTCATGGCCACCCCCTGTCGTAACCGGCGGCCTTGAGGGCCTCGCCGAGTTTCTTGCGGGCGTAGAACATCCTCGTCTTGACGGTGGCGACCGGGATGTTGAGCACCTCGCCGATCTCGGTCACCGACTGTCCGTGATAATAGGCAAGGTCGATCACCGTGCGGTGCTCCTCCGGCAAGGCGTCGACGAAGCGCCGCAAGGCGGCGGCCTTGTCTTCCTTCATGGTGACGACTTCCGGCGTGTCGGCGCTGTCGGGAACCTGCGCCGCGTCATCGTCGTCGATCCAGTCTTCCTTCTTCTTGCGCAGCAAGGACAGCGCCTTGAAACGGGCGATGCCGAGCAGCCAGGTCGAGACCTCGGAGCGGCCTTCGAAGCCCGGCGCCTGCCGCCATAACTCGAGGAAGACCTCGTTGGTGATATCGTCGGCCATCATTTCCGATCCCGTCTGGCGCGCCACGAAGCGGTAGATCCGCGCGTGGTGACGCATGAACAGGAGCCGCACGGCAGCCCGGTCGCCCTTCGCGACCCGGTCGACAAGCGCGCGATCGGTTTCGGTCGCCGCGTTCATGGCCGGTCGAGCCGCCTGGCTCCTCGTGGCTCTGTCGCTGATCGGACCAAAAAGGTTCACCCTCCGCCAAGGATTTTTGGAGGCTAACCGAAGAAAGGGGAGGTTGCCAGAGGTTCGCCCTTCTCCCCGTCTCTATACGGGGAGAAGGTGCCGGCAGGCGGATGAGGGGCAGCGCCAGCGTTCGCAAATCGTCGATGTTGGCGCTGCCCCTCACCCTTACCCTCTCCCCGTGAAGGACGGGGAGAGGGAGGCGCCGACGTCTCGTCCGGTTCTCAGTCGAGGAACACCTCCGCCTTCATCGTCGCCGGTATTTCCACGCCGAGCCGGCTCAGCACCGTCGGCGCGAGCTGCAGCTGGTCGAGCAGCGTGTCGGGGTCTGGACCCCTTGCCGGGCCGAAATAGTAGAGCGCGAAATCCTGCATCTCCTCGTCATGGCCGCCGTGGTGGCCGCGGCTCGTCTGGCCGTGGTCCGCGGTGACGATCACTTCATAACCGGCCTGGCGCCAGCCGGGCAGGAAGGCAGCGAGCATACCGTCCATCGCGTAGCAGGCATGATCCATCTCGTGGCAGTCATGGCCGAAGCGATGGCCCATCGAATCCAGCGTGCAGGTGTGCAGGATGCCGTAGTCAATGCCGTGGCGCCGCGTCAGCATCGTCAGCGTCGCGAACAGGTCGACGTCGCTCGGCGTCATCTGGTTCTTGAGATTGTATCCGGTCATGGTGTGGAAACGGCCATGCGTGATCGGCCCGCCCGGCTCGTCGAACTCCATGTCCTCGACGGGGTCGAAGGGACAGGAGCGGAAGAATTCCGACCAATAGGAATGCGTCACCGCGCCGGTCTTGCCGCCGGCCTTGCTGACCTCGGAGAAGATATCCGGCAGCTTGATCCGGAACCGGTTCTCGTTGGACAGGATGCCATGCACTTGCGGCGTGACCCCGGTGTGGATCGAGGCATAGCAGCAGGCCGACGTCGAGGGCAGCACGGAGCGCATCTTCCACACCTGCGCCTCGCCCGACTGCGCCCAGCCTTCGAGATTGCCCATCAGCCGGCGCCAGTTCCGGTAGGGCACGCCGTCGAGGATGATGAGCAGCAGTTTGGATTTGAGCGCCACGGTGGGTCCAGGCTGTCTTGCCGGGGAGACGGCGTCGGGCCGAGCGTTAGGCCCGAACGCAGGAGAGACGAAACAGGTGCTCCTAATTCCCCGCGCTTTCCATGCGCCGGCCTTTGATGGCCTTCTCCAGCCAGCCGATCTCCATTTCGGGAACCGAGGACAATAGAAGGTCGGTGTAGGCGTCAAAGGGTGGCGTCAGCACCTTGCTCTTGGCGCCGTAGCGCACCACCTCGCCGCGATACATGACCGCGATCGAATCGGCGATAGACTTCACCGTCGCGAGGTCGTGGGTGATGAAGAGGTAGGCAACCTTCTCGATCTGCTGCAGGTTGAGCAGAAGCTTGAGGATGCCATGGGCGACCAGCGGGTCGAGCGCCGACGTCACCTCGTCGCAAATGATCAGCTTCGGCTTGGCGGCGAGCGAACGGGCAATGCAGACGCGCTGCTTCTGGCCGCCGGAAAGTTCGGCCGGATAGCGGTCGATGAAACCCTTGCCCATCTCGATCTCGTCGAGCAGCTCGGCAACGCGCTTGTCGCGCTCGCGGCCCTTCATGCCGAAATAGAATTCCAGCGGCCGGCCGATGATCGTGCCCACAGTCTGGCGCGGGTTCATCGCAACGTCCGCCATCTGGTAGATCATCTGCAGCTGGCGCAGGTCCTCCTTCGGCCGGTCGGCCAGCCTGTTGGCAAGCGTGCGGCCGTCGAAGACGACGCTCCCCTGCTCGGGCGGCAAAAGGCCGGTGATGGCGCGCGCCAGCGTCGATTTGCCGGAGCCGCTCTCGCCGACGACGGCCAGCGTCTGGCCCGGAAAGATGTCGACGGAGACGTTCTTCAGCACCTTGATATGGCCGCCGCCATAGGCGGCCGTCACATTCTTCACCGACAGCATCGGCGCCGTGCCGGGCTGCTGCTCCTGGTGGTCGATCTCATGCACAGAGACCAGCGCGCTGGTGTATTCCTGGCGCGGCTCCTTGATGATCTGGCGGGTGCCGCCCCATTCGACCAGCCGGCCGTGACGCAGCACCATGATCTCGTCCGAAACCTGCGCCACCACGGCAAGGTCGTGGGTGATGTATAAAGCCGCCACATGGGTGTCGCGGATGGCGTCCTTGATTGCCGACAGCACGTCGATCTGCGTCGTCACGTCGAGCGCCGTGGTCGGCTCGTCGAAGACGATCAGGTCTGGTTCCGAGCACAGCGCCATCGCCGTCATTACCCGCTGCAACTGGCCGCCCGACACCTGGTGCGGGAAGCGCTGGCCGATCGTTTCGGGATTGGGCAGGCTGAGCTTCTTGAACAAAGCGATGGCGCGTTTCTCTGCCTCGGCTCTGGTTGCGGTGCCGTGGAGCAGCGAGGCCTCCACCACCTGGTCCATCAGCCGGTGCGCCGGATTGAAGGCGGCCGCCGCCGACTGGGCGACATAACACACTTCGCGGCCGCGCAGCCTGCGCAAGCCCTCCTTGCCGCCTTTCAGGATATCGCGGCCATTGAGGATGACCTCGCCGCCGGTGATGCGAACGCCGCCGCGGCCATAGCCCATCGAAGACAGGCCGATCGTCGACTTGCCGGCGCCGGATTCGCCGATCAGGCCGAGCACCTTGCCCTTTTCCAAGGTCAGCGAGACGTCGTGGACAAGTGTGATCGTCCTCGGCGCTTCACCCGGCGGATAAACCGTCGCCTCGATGCGCAGGTTGCGGATGTCGAGCAGCTTGCCTGAATTCGCCTTGGTGCCAGCCATCAGCCGCGCCCTCCCTTCAGGCTCGTCGTGCGGTTGAGCACCCAGTCGGCGACGAGATTGACCGAGATCGCCAGTGCAGCGATCGCCGCGGCCGGGATGAGCGCCGCCGGAATGCCGAAGACGATGCCGTCCTTGTTCTCCTTCACCATGCCGCCCCAGTCTGAATCCGGCGGCTGCACGCCGAGGCCGAGGAAGGAGAGCGTCGACAGGAAAAGCACGGCATAGATGAAGCGCAGGCCGAGCTCGGAAACCAGCGGCGACAGCGCATTGGGCAGGATCTCGCGGAAGATGATCCAGGCCTTGCCTTCACCGCGCAGCTTCGCGGCCTCGACATAGTCCATAACGTTGATATCGACGGCGACTGCGCGCGACAGGCGGTAGACGCGGGTCGAATCGAGGATACCCATGACGAGGATCAGAGTCACCAGGTTGGACGGGAGCACCGACAATACGACGAGGCCCATGATCAGGGTCGGGATCGACATCAAGAGGTCGACGAGGCGCGACAGGATCGTGTCGAACCAGCCGCCGAACACCGCCGCCGAGAAGCCCAGGATGGCGCCGAGCGAAAAGGACAGCGCGGTGGCGAGCACGGCGATGAACAGCGTGATGCGGGCGCCGTAGATCATGCGGGACAAGAGATCGCGGCCGAGATTGTCGGTGCCCAGCCAGTGCACAGACGACATCGGCTCCCAGGGGACGTCGCTGACGATCTCGGCATTGCCGTGCGGGGCGATCCATGGCGCCAAGACCGCCGCCAGCACGAAGAGCGTCGTCAGCACAATGCCGATCAGCGCCGCGATGGGGATGCGCTTGATATCGAGCATATCGGCCGCCCCCTACTTCGGATGCCTGAGCCGCGGATTGGCGACGATCGCCGCGATGTCCGCGATGATGTTGAGGCTGATATAGACGGCCGCGAAGATCAGGCCGACCGCTTGCACCACCGGCACGTCGCGCTTGGTGACATGGTCGACGAGATATTGCCCCATGCCCGGATAGACGAAGATCACCTCGACCACCACGACGCCGACCACGAGATAGGCGAGGTTGAGCATGACGACATTGATGATCGGGGCGATCGCGTTCGGGAAAGCATGCTTGCGGATGACCGCGAAAGCCGAGAGGCCCTTGAGCTCGGCCGTCTCGACATAGGCCGACTGCATGACGTTGAGGATCGCCGCGCGCGTCATGCGCATCATGTGGGCGAGCACCACCAGTGTCAGTGCCGCCGCCGGCAGCACGATCGCCTGCAAGCGCTCGCCGAAAGACATTCCCTCATAGACGGTCGATATTGCCGGGAACCACTGGTGCTGAACCGCGAAGTAAAAGACCAGCAGGTAGCCGATGAAGAATTCCGGGAACGAGGTCGAGGCGAGCGCCACGCCGGAGATCAGTTTGTCGACCCAACCATTGCGGTAGCGCACCGCGATCAGTCCAAGCGTGATCGCCAGCGGAATGGCAACGATCGCCGCCCAGAAGGCCAGGAACAGCGTGTTCCACAGCCGTTCCTTGATGGATGTCGCTATGTCCTGCCCGCTCGACATGGCGGTGCCGAGGTCGCCGGTGAGCACGCCGCCCAGCCAATGGAAGTAGCGGATATAGGCGGGCTGGTTGAGCCCGAGCTGCTCGCGCAGGTTGGCCAGCGACTCCTGCGTGGCCGACTGTCCGAGAATGGCTTGCGCGACGTCGCCGGGCAGGATCTGGGTGCCGGCGAAGATCAGGACCGAAACGGCCAGCAGAAGGAGTACGCCCAGCGCAATGCGCTGGGCCACCAGTTTCACGACGGGCGAGGACATCTCCGCAAAGCCGTGCTCAGGCTTCGAGCCAGCACTTCGCCAAAGCGTAGCCGTTGCTCAGCTCCTGGTGCGGATCCTCCACCCAGCCGGCGACCTTCGGTCCCGTGGCGTCGATGAACTGGTTGAACATCGGCAGGATCAGGCCGCCCTCGTCACGCACCATGACCGCCATGTCGTGGTACATCTGTTTGCGCTTGGCCTCGTCGAGCTCGGCGCGCGCCGCCAGCACCATCTTGTCGAAGTCCGGCCGCTTGAAACGCGTGTCGTTCCAGTCGGCGGTCGACAGATAGGCGGTCGAGTACATCTGGTCCTGGGTCGACCGGCCGCCCCAATAGGAGGCGCAGAAGGGCTGCTTGTTCCAGACCTCGTTCCAGTAGCCGTCGCCCGGCTCGCGCTTGATCTCGAGCTTGATGCCGGCCTTTGCGGCGCTCTGCTGGTAGAGCTGCGCCGCATCGACGGCGCCGGGGAAGGCGACATCCGAGGTCCTGAGCAGGATCGAACCGTCGTGCCCCGACTTCTTGTAGTGGAACTTGGCCTTGTCGGGATCGTATTTGCGCTGCTCGATCTCGGTGAACAGAGGGTAGGAGGCGTTGATCGGGAAGTCGTTGCCGAGCGAGCCGTAGCCGCGCAGCACTTTGTTCAGCATCTCCTCGCGGTTGATCGCCAGCTTCAGCGCCATACGGAGGTCGTTGTTGTCGAACGGCGCCGTGTCGCAATGCATGATGAACACGTAGTGGCCGGGACCGGAGTGGTTGCGGATGGTGACGCCCGGCACGCGCTTGATCAGGTCGACGATCTTCGGCTCGACGCGGTTGATCATGTTGACCTGGCCGCCCTGCAACGCCGCCGTGCGCGCCGTCGCGTCGTTTATGACGACGACTTCGATCTGGTCGGCATGGCCCATCTTGTCGCCCTGCCAGTAATTGGCGAAGCGCTCGCCGACATGGCGCACGCCGGGCTCGTTGACCTTGACCTTGTAGGGGCCAGCGCTGATGCCGGCGTCGGGCTTGTCCTTGCCGCCGTTCGGCTGGACGATCAGGTGGTAGTCGCTGAGCAGGTAGGGCAGGTCGGCGTTGGCCTCCTTCAGCGTCAGCACCACTTCCTTGCCGTTGACCTTGATGGTATCGATGCCCTTCATATAGCCGAGCGCGCCAGACTTCGACTTCTCGTCCGAATGGCGTTCGAGCGTGGCGGCGACGTCCTCGGCGGTCACGGTCTTGCCGTTATGAAATTCGATCCCGTCGCGGATCTTCAACGTCCATACCTTGGCGTCGTCGGACGAGCCGATCTCCTCGGCGATGCGGTTCTCGAGCTTGCCGTCGGGGGAAAGCTCGACGATCATTTCGCCCCAGCACTTGCCGAAGGCGAACGGCACCTGGGTCATGAAAAGGGCCGGGTCGAGGCTGTTGGTGGATTCACCGCCGACCAGGCCGGCCTTCAACGTGCCGCCCTTGACAGGGCCGGCCGCGCGGGCAGCGCTAGAAAGCAGCGAGTTGGCGAAGGGCGCAGCCACACCGAGGGCTGCTGCGCGGCCAAGGAAGTCGCGACGGCTGAGTTTGCCGGACGCGACACGGCGGCTGAGATAGTCGAGTTCGCTTGTCATTATGGGTTCCTCACTCTGATGGTCCGACCTTATGGTCGTTTCTGCTTGTTGGAGGAGATAATGACCGCAACGGAAAGCTGTAACAAGACCGAATGCGACATGCCGTGGCGTAAATGGCGCGTCGCAATTGGACCAATCTTGTCAGCTCTCAGACGAGAGCGCGTGGAATCGCCTGTTTGAAATCGCGCTCGAACACCAGATTTTCGCCCTCATAGGCCTCGATTCTGGCGCTGAGAAGAAAGTTCTGCGCGTCGCAGCGTATGTCGGCGAAGGTCTCGGTCCGCACCGACCACTCATTTCGCGAGAAGGTCTGCGTCCAGTGCGTGCTGCCTGCGGCCGATGTCGGAACATCGGGATGGACAGCCCATGTCTCCCGGACGATGCTGCCATGGACGAGCCCATGGGCAATATCCCGCACCTCGCCGAAATCGTCGGCGATGGTGAGCGTGACGACGCCGGTCTTCTCGTTGCGGTCGACATGCCGCTCGGAGTTGGTCGGCCTGAGCGTCTCGGTCGCCCAGGGCTTGGCGCCCTCCGGTTCGGAAAACGAAACCTCGTCGCCTTTCGCCAGCGGGCGCAGCGGCAGCTTGAGCGTTGCCGCTGACAGTTCGAGCGCCACCGGCTCGGGCGAAGGCCAGATCATCGGCCAGTAGGCGTTCGAGACGGCAACGCGCAATTTGTGACCGGCCGGCACCCTATAGGCGCACTGGTCGAGCACGACGCGCGCCGAAACGGTTTCACCCGACACCAGAGCTTCGGGGAATTCATGCGAGTTGCGGTGGGTGAGGTTGAGCACGCCATAGGAGATCAGTTCCGAGGCGCCGTCGGGATGCACGTCGCAGAGCCGCACCGCAATGTTGGCTTGGCGGCGGTCGGAGGAAACCCGCACCTCGACTTCCGGCGCGCCGACGATGTCGATCGCCTCCTTCAGCTCCGGCTGGTCGAAGCACACCGAAAGCGCGTCGTCGGGGCGCTGGTCACCCGGTAATTCCGGCCCGAAGGTGAAAGGAAAATACTCGCCGCCGGCGAGCCCGCAATTCTGCGGCGTGGCCACGATCGCCGGCTTGGCGCCATCGGCAATGAGCTCGTTCGCCTCGACCTTGATGTTGGACGACGGCCATTCCTGTTCCGCCACCCAGCGGCCCGGCCGCTCCGGGTGCCAGCGGGCCGGGCGCACGCTGTCCATCACATAGGCGCGGTAGTCCGGGTCGGCCTCGACGCCGGTCGCCGCGCCCTTCAGCCAGCGGTCCCACCAGCGCAGCGCCTCTTGCAGGAAGCCGATGGCCGGATTGGGCGCGGCATAATGCGGATATTTGTGGATCCAGGGACCGACGATTCCCTTCACCGGCGACTGGATGTTGGTGACGAGATTGGAGATCGTGTTGCGATAGCCGTCGTGCCAGCCGCCGATCGACAGCACCGCCGCATGAACAGCCGAAAAATCCTCGCAGATCGAGCCGCGCTTCCAGTAGGCGTCGCGATGCTGGTGGCTGAGCCACAGCGGCGCAAGGAACGGTTGGTTCTCCAGTCGGCTGAGCCAAAGATCGCGCCAGCGGTTGCCGCCGGCGATCAGCGGATCCGGCGGCCGCGACGAATAGGAAAGCATCGTCGAGGCCCAGCCGAAGTTTTCCAAGAGCAGGCAGCCGCCCTTGTAGTGGATGTCGTCGGCATAGCGGTCGACCGTCGAGCACAGGCTGATCACCGCCTTCAGCGCCGGCGGCTGTTTTGCCGCGACCTGGAGGCAGTTGAACCCGCCCCAGGAGATGCCCATCATGCCGACATTGCCGTTGCACCAGGGTTGCGCGGCCGCCCAGGCGATGACGTCGCAGGCGTCCTGCAATTCCTGCTCGGAATATTCGTCGTCCATCAGCCCTTCGGAATCGCCGTTGCCGCGCATGTCGACGCGGATCGAGGCGTAGCCGTGGCCGGCGAAGTAGGGATGCGTCAGCTGATCGCGGAAGATGGTGCCGTCGCGCTTGCGGTAGGGCAGGTGCTCGAGGATCGCAGGCACCGGATTGTCTGCGGCATCTTCCGGCATCCATATGCGCGCCGACAGCCGGCATCCGTCGGGCATAACGATGCCCATATCCGGAAATTCGACGACCTTGCGGGGAAATTCGATGACGGTTTTCATGGGCCGCATAACGCCTTGCCCGTCGACGACTTTCAATCGCTATTCGCGACCTGGCGCAGCGGATTATGCGACCTGTCCCGCTAGCGACAATCCCCGAGGCCCGGAGCTGCCCCTCACCCTTACCCTCTCCCCGTGAAGAACGGGGAGAGGGGGGCGCCGACGCCGAAGCTTGCCCCTTCTCCCCGTTCTTCACGGGGAGAGGGTGCCGGCAGGCGGATGAGGGGCAGAGCCAGCCTTAACGGTTACCGGCTTCGCCTTCAGCTCAGCGGGATGTCGTTCTCGGCCTTGCTCGCCTGGTAGGTGCCGGAGAGTTCATCGTAGCGCGCGGAGATTTTCCCGATCCTTGCCTCCAGCCGCTTGCGGTCCGCCTCCGGCAGAGCGCGCACCAGCCGGCGAATCGAAAAGCTCTTCCAATAAGCGTTCTCGGCATTGTAGCCGCCGGGGTCGAGGGTGAAGACCTCCTTCAGGATCTTGAGGTCGTGCGGGATGGCGAAAGAGTCACGTGAGTCCTCGTGGCTGAAGAGGTAGTAGAAATTGTCGAAGCCGGTCCAGGTGATCGCCGACAGGCAGAGCGAGCAGGGCTCGTGCGTGGCGAGGAACAGCGCGTCCTTGGTGTCTACGCGCTCGGCTTTCGGCATTTCGTAGAAGCGCTTCAGGCAGTGCACCTCGCCGTGCCAGAGCGGATTCTCCGTCTCGTTGTTGGTCTCGGCGATCACCAGAGAGCGGTCTTCCTTCCTGAGAATCGCGGCACCGAACAGCTTGTTGCCGTGGGCAACCCCTTCAGCGGTCTTCGGCACGATGTCGTGCTCGATCACGTCGAGCAGGCGGTCGATCAGCGAGGTGTCGGTCATCGGAAAAGCCGGAGCGTTCAGGGAAGGTGTATCTCGTAAGGGTGCGAGAAATGGCACTCTTCGAGGTTGGAGCCGTCGCCGCCGCGGTCGACGATCAGAAAATCCTGCTCCTCGCCGATCGGCGTCAGCACGCCGTGCCAAAGGTTGCGCCGGTAGTTGATGCCCTGTCCGGGGGCGGTGATGAAGGCATGCGGCTCGCCCGGGCCGTCCTTGGTGTCATGGCAGACGACGACCAGGAATGGGCGCGGCGACAACGGAATGAAGGCCTGGCTACCGAGCGGATGGCGCTCGACCATGGTGAGCTTGAGCGGCATCTCGTAGGGGGTGCCGCGCACCATCGAGATCAGCACGCGCGCGTTCGGCCCTGCGGCTTCCGCCGTGGCGAGGTCGTGATAGCGCATCGCCTTGCCGCCATTGATCGGGTAGCGGTTGTCGCCGCCCATGTCGATGACGTCGCCGAAGGGCGCAAAGTTTTCGCGCGTCAGCGGCTTGGCGACGATGCGGGTCACCGCGCGCGAGCCCCGATGGCGGCGCCGCCGAGCCCGGCATGCCGGTTGACGTCCTTATAGAGCAGATAGCGGAAGTTGCCGGGACCGCCGGCATAGCAGGCCTGCGGGCAGAAGGCGCGCAGCCACATGAAATCGCCGGCCTCGACCTCGACCCAGTCCTGGTTGAGGCGGTAGACGGCCTTGCCTTCGAGCACGTAGAGCCCGTGCTCCATCACGTGCGTCTCGGCAAAGGGAATGACCGCGCCGGGTTTCAGCGTCACGATGGTGACATGCATGTCATGGCGCATGTCGGCCGGGTCGACGAAGCGGGTCGTTGCCCAGCACCCTTCCGTGCCGGGCATCGGGCTCGGCTCGATCTGCTGCTCGTTGGTGAAGAAGGCTTCCGGCATGTCGAGGCCGTCGACCGCCTCGTAGGCCTTGCGGATCCAATGGAAGCGGACGGGCTCGCCGCTCTCGTTTCGCACCGTCCAGCCGCTCGCCGGCGGCAGGAAGGCGAAGCCGCCCGGGGCAAGCACATGCTTGTTGCCGGCGAGCGAGACGGTGAGCTCGCCCTCTACCACGAACAGCACGCCCTCGGCTTTGGCGTCGAGTTCCGGCCGGTCGCTGCCGCCGCCGGGCAGGACCTCGACGATGTACTGCGAAAACGTCTCGGCGAAGCCCGACAGCGGCCTTGCGATGATCCAGGCCCTTGTCTTTTCCCAGAAGGGCAGGGGGCTGGTGACGATGTCCTGCATCACGCCCTTGGGGATGACGGCATAGGCTTCCGTGAACACGGCGCGGCCTGTCAGGAGCTCGGTCTGGCCGGGATGGCCGCCATGCGGCGCGTAATAGGTTCGCTCGGCCATTTTCATCATATCCATGTGTTGAAGCCTATTGCGGGAGCATGTCTCTCAGCCGAAGCAGCGCGATGCGCTCGACCTGTCTGCAGGCGGTCTCGAACTCATTGCTGCGGCTGTTGCCGATGCGCGCCTCGAACTCCGCCAGGATCTCGTCCTTGGTCTTGCCCTTGACCGCGATGATGAAGGGGAAGCCGAACGTAGTGACGTAGGCGGCGTTGAGCTTGGAGAATAGTTCGCGCTCCTTGTCGGTCAGCGCATCGAGCCCGGCGGAGGCCTGCTCCTTGGCCGATTCCGGCGTTAGCCGCTTGGCGGCCGCCAGCTTGCCGGCAAGGTCGGGATGGGCGTTGAGCACCGAAAGCCGCTCGGCCTCGCTCGCCGTGCGGAAAACGCGGCAGAGCGCGTTGTGCAGGCCGCCGGCGCTGTCATGCGCGGGCCCGAGCTCCAGCTCGTAGGCGCGCTCGGCGATCCACGGCGAATGCTCGAACACGCCGCCGAAAGCATGCACGAATTCCTCGAATTCCATTCGCGACGGGCGCAGCGCGGGCGCCTGGTAAGGATGCGTCTCGCGCCAATGCTTGGCGATGTCGATGCGCCGCGTCAGCCACACCTTGTCGTGCGACTTCACATAGTCGACGAAGCGCTTCAGCGCCGCGACGCGGCCCGGACGGCCGACCAGCCGGCAGTGCAGGCCGATATTCATCATGCGCGGCCGCCCCGCCTTGCCCTCTGCATAGAGCGTGTCGAAACTATCCTTCAGATAGGCGAAGAACTGGTCGCCCGAGTTGAAGCCTTGCGGCGTGGCAAAACGCATGTCGTTGGCATCGAGCGTGTAGGGGATGATGAGCTGCGGCTTCTCCAGCCCGTCGCGATCGAACCAGTAGGGCAGTTCGTCGTCATAGGTGTCGGAGACGTAGTCGAAGCCGCCTTCCTCGGCGACGAGCCGCACCGTGTTGACCGAGGTGCGGCCGGTGTACCAGCCGGTCGGCCGCGCGCCGGTCACCTCGTAGTGCAGCCTAATCGTCTCTTCGAGGTCGCGCCGCTCATCCTCCGCGCTGTGGTCGCGATAGTCTATCCATTTCAGTCCGTGCGAGGCGATCTCCCAGCCCGCCTCCTGCATCGCCGTGACCTGGTCGGGCGAGCGCGCGAGCGCGGTGGCGACGCCGTAGCAGGTCACCGGCACCTTGGCTTCGGTGAACAGACGGTGTAGCCGCCAGAAGCCGGCCCGGGCGCCATATTCGTAGATCGATTCCATGTTCCAGTGGCGCTGGCCAACCCAGGGGGCGGCACCGACGATCTCGGACAGGAAGGCTTCCGAGGCCTTGTCGCCATGCAGCACGCAGTTTTCGCCGCCTTCTTCATAGTTGACGACGAACTGCACTGCGACATAGGCGCCGCCGGGCCATTTCGGATCCGGCGGATTGGCCCCGTAACCGCGCATGTCCCGTTCGTAACGCATGATCGCTCCTGCCCGATTGTTGAGATGAAGATATCGAAAGGAGTGCCCCAGCATTCCCCCGAAAATTTTTGAAAGTGCTTTTTGCCGCACTCCGCTCGACCGGGACTTATGCATCGCCTTTAATTGGCGCACAATTGACTTGGAAACGTTCGACTACCGGAGTGGGAGGCGGCAGTGGCAGAAACGTCGAAAGCCGATGGCGGGCGCCTGACGACCCATGTGCTCGACACCGCGACCGGCAGGCCGGCCAAGGGCCTCTCGATCGAGCTTTTCCGCATCGAGCGGCAGGGCCGCACGCATCTCAAGACCGTCACCACCAACGACGACGGCCGCTGCGACGCGCCGCTGCTTGCGGGAGCCGATTTCCGCACCGGCGAATATGAGCTGGTCTTCGCTGCCGGCGACTATTTGCGCGGCCAAGGCATCAGTCTGCCGCAGCCCGCTTTCCTCGACATCGTGCCGATCCGGTTCGGCATGGCGGAGGAGCGGCATTATCATGTCCCCCTCTTGATTTCGCCCTACGGCTACTCGACCTATCGCGGGAGTTGAGTGATGGCAGAGATCAAAACCCGGAACGAAATACGCTTCATCCTCAACGGTGCCGACGTCGCGCTGAGCGACATTGCGCCTGACGCGACGCTGCTCGACTGGCTGCGGCTCAACCGCTCGCTGCGCGGCACCAAGGAAGGCTGCGCCGAGGGCGATTGCGGCGCCTGCACGGTGCTGGTCGGCAAGCTTGCTGCCGAAGGCCTGGTCTATGAAAGCGTCAACGCCTGCATCCGCTTCATGGGCTCGCTCGACGGCACGCATGTCGTCACCATCGAGCATCTGCGCGGCAATGGCGAACAGCTTCACCCCGTGCAGCAGGCGATGGTGGATTTCCACGGCTCGCAATGCGGCTTCTGCACGCCGGGCTTCATCATGTCGCTATACGCGCTGTGGATGCGGACACCCAACCCCTCCGATGCGACGATCGAAAAGGCGCTGCAGGGCAATCTCTGCCGCTGCACAGGTTATGAGGCGATCATGCGCGCCGCCCGCGCCATTTCGACCTACGGCCAAGCGGTGAACGACCCGCTGGCGGTGGAACGCAAGAATATCACCGCACGGCTGGAAGCGCTGCGCGACGGCGCCAGGGTCGAGGTCGGCTCCGGCAAGAGGCGGCTGATCGTGCCGGCCGGTGTCGACGATTTCGCCACCTTGCTGGAGAAGGAGCCAGGCGCCACCATCGTTGCCGGTTCGACCGATGTCGGTCTGTGGGTCACCAAGCATATGCGCGACATCTCGCCGGCGATCTTCATCGGTGGTCTCGACGGCCTGCGCACGATGTCAGAGACAGATGGCATGATCACCATCGGCGCCGGCGTAACCTACACAGAGGCCTTCGAGACGCTGTCCAAGGGCATCCCGGCATTGGGACCGCTGGTCGACCGCATCGGCGGCGACCAGGTGCGCAACATGGGCACCATCGGCGGCAACATCGCCAACGGCTCGCCGATCGGCGATACGCCGCCGCCGCTGATCGCGCTTGGCGCGCGGGTGACGCTTCGCAAAGGCGAAGCGCGCCGCACGATCCCGCTCGAAGCCTTCTTCATCGCCTATGGCAAGCAGGACCGTCAGCCCGGCGAGTTCGTCGAGACGGTCCATGTGCCCGTGCCGGCAAAGGGAACGAACTTTGCCGTCTACAAGGTTACCAAGCGCCGCGACGAGGATATCACCGCGACGCTCGGCGCCTTCTATCTGACCCTTGCTAAGGACGGCACCGTGGCCGATATCCGCATCGCCTATGGCGGCATGGCGCCGACGCCGAAGCGCGCGGCTGCGGTTGAAAGGGCCCTCATAGGCAAGCCGTGGAGCGAAGCGACGGTGGAGGCTGCGATGGCCGAATACGCCAGCGACTTCACGCCGATTACCGACATGCGGGCGACCGCCGAATACCGGGCGCTGGCGGCCAAGAACTTGTTGCTGCGCTTCTACGTCGAAACCACTGGCACCAGGGCGCCGTTCCAGGTGTCACGCAACGAGGCGGCCTGATGAACAAGCACGCCACCCCCAACCTCAAAGCAGAAAAAATCGTCGGCGGCGTCGCCACCGAACAGCGGCACGATTCCGCGCACAAGCATGTCAGCGGCGCTGCCGTCTATATCGACGACATGCCGGAACCGGCCGGCACACTGCATGTCGGCCTCGGCCTCGCCAAGATCGCGCATGGCACCCTGAAGAGCGTCGACCTGTCGGCGGTGCGTTCGGCGCCCGGCGTCGTCGATGTGCTGACCTATGCCGATGTGCCCGGCGAGAACGATGTGTCGCCGAGCAACATGCATGACGATCCGGTGCTCGCCGAAGGCAAGATTGAGTTTTACGGCCAGCCGATCTTTGCCGTGATCGCCAACACCCGTGAGGAGGCGCGCCGCGCGGCGCGCCTGGCCAGGATCGAATATGACGAGCTCCCGGCCGTGATCGACATCTGGGACCTTGACCCGGTCAAGGACAAGCAGGTCACGACGCCGCTCATCCTGAAGCGCGGCGATGCGGCTGCAGCGATCGCTGCCGCGCCGCGCCGCATCAAGAATCGGATGTGGCTCGGCGGCCAGGACCACTTCTATCTCGAGGGCCAGGTCTCGTTGGCGATCCCCGGCGAGGACGACGAGGTGATTGTCTATTGCTCGACGCAGGGGCCGAGCGAGACTCAGCATCTGGTCGCCCACGCGCTCGGCGTGCCGAGCCATGCCGTGACGGTGGAGGTGCGCCGCATGGGCGGCGGCTTCGGTGGCAAGGAAACGCAGGCTAACCAGTGCGCGGCCATCGCCGCCATCGCCGCCAAGAAATTGAAGCGCGCGGTCAAGATCAGGCTCGACCGCGACGAGGACATGACCGCAACCGGCAAGCGGCACGATTTCGCCATCGACTACGAGGTCGGCTTCGACGACGAGGGCAATATCCTCGGCGTCGACTTCACCTATGCGCTGCGTTGCGGATTTTCGGCCGACCTGTCTGGCCCGGTTGGCGACCGTGCGCTGTTTCACTGCGACAACGCCTATTTCTATCCGGCGGTGCATGCGAAGTCGGTGCCTCTCTACACCAACACCGTCTCCAACACCGCCTTCCGCGGCTTCGGCGGCCCGCAAGGCATGGTCGGCGCCGAGCGCGTCATCGACGAGGTGGCCTTCGCCGTCGGCAAGGATCCGCTCGAGATCCGCAAGCTGAATTTCTACGACCCGATGGACGCCGTCGGCGAGCGCTGCCTCACGCCCTATCACCAGAGGGTCGAGGACAACATCATCCACCGCATCGTCGCCGAACTGGAGGAAAGCGCCAATTACGCGCGGCGCCGGCGCGAGATCAGCGCGTTCAACAACAACAGCCGCTTCATCAAGCGCGGCCTGGCTCTGACGCCGGTCAAGTTCGGCATCTCCTTCACCAAGACGGAGGCCAACCAGGCCGGTGCGCTGGTGCATGTCTATGCCGACGGCTCGGTGCATATGAACCATGGCGGCACCGAGATGGGGCAGGGCTTGCACCTCAAGGTGGCGCAGGTAGTCGCCGAGGAGTTCCAGATCGATCTCGACCGGGTGAAGATCACCGCGACCACCACGGCCAAGGTGCCGAACACCTCGCCGACGGCGGCCTCCTCAGGTGCCGACCTCAATGGCATGGCGGCGCAGGATGCCGCCCGCCAGATTCGCAAACGGCTGACCGATTTCGCCGCGGAGAAGTATCAGGTGCCGCTCGACCAGGTCGTCTTCCTGCCCAACAGGGTTCGCGTCGGCAATCAGGAAGTCGCCTTCAACGACCTGGTCAGGCAAGCTTATATCGCCCGCGTCCAGCTCTCCGCGGCCGGCTTCTACAAGACGCCGAAGATCCACTGGGACCGCAGCAAGGGCTGCGGCCACGCCTTCTACTACTACGCCTATGGCGCGGCCTGCTCGGAGGTCTCCGTCGATACGCTGACCGGCGAATATGTCGTCGAGCGCACCGATATCCTGCACGATGCCGGCCGCTCGCTGAACCGGGCGATCGACCTCGGCCAGGTCGAGGGCGGCTTCATCCAGGGCATGGGCTGGCTGACGACGGAAGAACTCTGGTGGGACAATAGCGGGCGACTGCGCACCCATGCGCCGTCGACCTACAAGATCCCGCTCGCTTCAGACCGGCCGAAGATCTTCAACGTCAAGCTGACGGACTGGTCGTCGGCCTATGAACCGACCATCCATCGCTCCAAGGCGGTGGGCGAGCCGCCGCTGCCGCACGGCATGTCGGTGCTGCATGCGTTGTCCGATGCGGTGGCAAGCGTCGCGGACTACAAGATCTGTCCCCGCCTCGACGCGCCGGCGACGCCGGAGCGGGTCCTGATGGCGATCGAAAGGCTGAAGCGGGAAGCCGCAAAACCGGCCTGAGCCGGCCAAAACGTGCAATTCGGGGCACAAAACGCTATATTTCCTGGGTGGAAATGCAGACGATGAGCTCGAAAGTGCAAAGCCTGAAGGCGTTCCTCGGCCAGCCCGGCCGGGTCGCGCTGGTCGAGGTTGCGGCGACGAAAGGCTCGACGCCGCGCGAGGCGGGCGCCTTCATGCTCGTTTCGGCATCGGCGACCTTCGGCACCATCGGCGGCGGCCAGCTCGAATATATGGCGATCGACAAGGCGCGGCAGATGCTGGTTCGATCTGCTTCATCATCGTGCGGTTCCGTGGAAATCGCCGATGTCGGTGCCGCCCC
>LM655188.1:263278-269460 GCA_000824825.2 Mesorhizobium sp. ORS 3324 | reverse complement strand
GCGCAACCCTGACAAAGTTGTCGCCACGCTCGATGTTCCGCTCGGGCCGGAGATCGGCCAGTGCTGCGGTGGTCGCGTCGAGGTTCGGATCCGGCCGGTCGACGCGGCCCTCGAACAGGAACTGATCTCCAAGGCCGAGGCCGAGCAGGCGCTTCTGCCGCATGTCTACGTCTTCGGCGGCGGCCATGTCGGACAGGCGCTGGCCGCCGCGCTCGCGCTGCTGCCCGTCCATGCCGTCGTCGTCGAGACGCGGGCGGATGCGCTTGAGGGAATGCCGGAGACGGTCGAGACGAGATTGACGCCGGTGCCAGAAAGCGCCGTTCGCGAGGCGCCGGCGGGTTCGGCCTTCGCCGTCCTCACGCACGACCATGCGCTCGATTTCCTGATCGTTGCCGAAGCGCTGAAGCGCGACGACACTGCCTATGTCGGCATGATCGGCTCGAAGACCAAGAAGGCGACCTTCAAGAGCTGGTTCCTGAAGTCGGCCGAGGGCAGCGAGGCCGAGTTCAACCGTCTCGTCTCGCCGATCGGCGGCAATGCGGTGAAGGACAAGCGACCGCCCGTGATCGCAGCCCTCGCCGCCGCCGAGATCATGACGGCGCTGGTGGCGCATTCCACCGACGCGTCGGCTTCGATGGCGCCTGAAAGGGTGAAAGCCGGCTGAGACAGCCGTCGTTATCCCAAGGTCTCCGCGACGGAGCTTCGCTCCTGCTTTGCCCTGGAATGACGAGGTTGGGGAGGCTACAGCCAATCCGGGCGTTTGCGCTGATTTCACGGAAACGAACGGTGAAAATCTTGCCCGCTGACCTGCCTGCAACCTTAAATCCCTGTGTCCAGGAACGGGCGGCAAATCCGCCAAGGTATGATTGCCGCTCACAGCTGCTCGTCGCTTTCTTCGTTTCCCAAACGGGTTCGAAACGTGTTTTCTGCGCGCCTGATGAATACGAGGCGAGCGACATGGACGTATTGCGCATAGCGGCATTTTCGGATGGCAACACCGGCGGCAACCCGGCTGGCGTGGTGATTGGCGAGACCTTGCCCGATGGCACCGACATGCAGCGCGTAGCCGCCGAAGTCGGCTTTTCGGAGACCGCCTTCGCCGCGCCCGCCGGCGACGGCTGGCGCGTTCGCTATTTTTCGCCGGAATCGGAAGTGCCGTTCTGCGGCCACGCCACGATCGCGCTGGGTGCGGCGTTCGTCAGAAAGTTTGGCGAGGGGATTTTCAAGCTGACTCTCAACCAGGCCAGCATAACCGTCGAAGGCTTCCGCGACGGTGCCAACTTCGCCGCCGCCTTGCAATCGCCGCCGACACGCAGCCGGCCGGCCTCGTCGGAACTGGCCGGGGAGACACTGGCCATGTTCGGTTATCAGCCGGGCGATCTCGATCAGGCCATTCCGCCGGCTCTCATCCATGGCGGCGCCGATCACCTCGTGCTGGCGCTGAAGTCGCGCGATTCGCTTGCCGCCATGGCCTACGAGCTGAGAAAGGGCCAGGCCTTGATGCGGCGCGAAGGGCTGGTCACGATCCTGCTCGCCTATGCCGAGACGCCGCGCCTCTTCCACACACGCAATCCCTTCGCCTCCGGCGGCGTCTATGAGGATCCGGCGACGGGCGCTGCGACCGCGGCCTTTGCCGGCTATCTGCGCGACCTCGGCTGGCCGCATGGCGGCGCGATCGACATCGTCCAGGGCGAGGATATGGGCATGCGCTCGAGGCTCCATGCCGACATTCCGCCGACGCCCGGCAGTTCGATCAGGGTCTCGGGAACGGCCCGGCTGATGGAAGCCCGCTGAAAGTTTCAGTCGCGACAGGGCGCCGTCACTTGCCGGCCAGAATGTCCTTGATCAGCCGCTGGCAGCGGTCGGCCATGAAGTCGAGCAGCAGGCGCACCTTCGGGTCCTGCAGCTTCTTGTGCGGATAGACGGCGGCGAGCTGCACCGGCGTCGGCGGCGTCTTGGCCAGGATGACTTTCAGCCGCTGGTCGCGGATGAAGGGCTCGACCTCGAAGCGCGGCTTGTTGATGATGCCGCGTCCCGACAGCGCCCAACCGGTCAGCACGTCGCCATCGTCCGTGTCGTACGGGCCGTGCACCTCGAATTTCTGCACGCCGTTCGGCGTCTGCAGCGTCCAGACATATTCGCGCGTGCCGGCATAGCGCAGCATCAGGCAGTCGTGCTTCTTGCCGATCAATTCCTGCGGCTCGGCCGGCTCGCCGCGCGCTTCCAGATATTTCGGCGCCGCTACCAGCACGCGCTCGCAGTCCATGATGCCGCGCATCCTGAGACTCGAATCCTCGATGATGCCGAGGCGGAAGGCGACGTCGATGCCTTCCTTCATGATATCGACATTGTGGTCAGAGAGCCTGAGCCGCACCTCGATGTCGGGATATTTGTCGTGGAAGTCCGGAATGCCCGAGGCGATCAGCCGCCGGCCGAGCCCGAGCGGCGCCGTCACCTTGATCGTGCCGCGCGGCTGGCCGGAGAGTGCGGCGACGGCGGCTTCCGCCTCGGTGATCGCCTCCAGCACATGCTTGGCGCCGGTATAGAACACCGTGCCGTGCTCGGTCGGCATCAACTGCCTGGTGGTGCGGTTGAACAGCCTGACACCAAGATGCTTCTCCAGCTCCTTGATGCGGTTGGAGGCGACGGCCGGCGAGATGCGCATGTCGCGGCCGGCCGCCGACAAATTGCCAAGCTCGACGACGCGGACGAAGACGGCGATGTTGTCGAGATAGGCCATGCGGGTTGGTGGCTCTCAAACAGCTGTGTGCAGTGAGCCTAGTATTTTCCATTTTTTTTTGAAAGTCATCGCGGGCCTCGCCTCTTTTCGTTTCGGCGGCAACCCGTAAAGTCATGCAATCGGCAGGGACGGGTTCCCAAGGGCGACAAGAATGACGGATTTCGCGATTTTCTGGGACTGGCTGAGTTTTGCCGTCCGCTGGCTGCATGTCATCACGGGCATCGCCTGGATAGGCTCGTCCTTCTACTTCGTCGCCCTCGATCTCGGGCTGCGCCAGCGTCCCGGCTTGCCTGCCGGCGCCTTCGGCGAGGAATGGCAGGTGCATGGCGGCGGCTTCTACCACATCCAGAAATATCTGGTGGCGCCGGCCGAAATGCCGGAGCACCTGACCTGGTTCAAATGGGAATCCTATGCCACCTGGCTGTCCGGCTTCGCCATGCTCTGCGTGGTCTATTATGCCGGCGCCGACCTCTTCCTGATCGACCCCAATGTCCTCAACGTCTCGGTGCCGGTCGGCATCCTGATGTCGCTGGCAACCATCGGTGTCGGCTGGATCGTCTATGACCTCTTGTGCCGGTCGCCGCTCGGTAAAAGCGACACGGGCCTGATGCTCGTGCTCTACTGCGTGCTGGTCTTTATCGCCTGGGGGCTGACGCATCTCTTCACCGGCCGCGCCGCTTTCCTGCATCTCGGCGCCATCACGGCCACGATCATGTCGGCCAATGTCTTCATGGTCATCATCCCCAACCAGAAGATTGTCGTGGCCGACCTGATCGCCGGCCGCAAGCCCGATCCGAAATACGGCAAGATCGCCAAGCAGCGCTCGCTGCACAACAACTACCTGACCTTGCCGGTCCTGTTCCTGATGCTGTCGAACCACTACCCGCTGGCCTTCGGCACGCAGTTCAACTGGGTCATCGCCTCGCTGGTCTTCATCATCGGCGTGCTGATCCGGCACTATTTCAACACCGTCCATGCGCGCAAAGGCAACCCGACCTGGACCTGGCTCGGTGCCGCAGTGCTGTTCATCGTCATCATCTGGCTGTCGACCGTCCCGAAGGTGCTGACCGGCGAGCCGAAGACGTCGGCCGCCTCCGCTGCTGCGCAAGTCTATATGGCTTCGGCCCATTTTCCCGCCGTGCGCGACACGGTGCTCGGTCGCTGCTCGATGTGCCATGCCGAGGAGCCGGTCTATGAAGGCATCTACCATGCACCGAAGGGCGTGATGCTCGACAACGACCAGCGCATTGCAGAGCACGCCCGCGAGATCTATCTGCAGGCCGGCCGTGCCCATGCCATGCCGCCAGCCAACGTCACCCAGATAACCGACCAGGAACGGGCCCTCTTGGTGGCCTGGTTCGAAGGCGCCGGAAAGTAAGCATGACATCAAAACTCCTGCGCGGCCGCACGCTCTCCTTCCTGCGCTGGCCCGAAGCGATCGACGACCATGCCGCTTGGCGCTACGAGGAAGACGGCGCTCTGCTGGTCGACCGCGGCAAGATCGTTGCCGCCGGTCCCTATGCCGAAGTCGCGAAGCGTGCGGGCGCCGGCGTCGAGACGATCGACCATCGCCCGCATCTCATCCTGCCGGGCTTCATCGACGCCCATGTGCATTTTCCGCAGATGCAGGTCATCGCGTCCTACGGCGCCGAGTTGCTCGACTGGCTGAACAAATACACTTTCCCGGAAGAGACGAAGTTTAGGAATGCGCAGCACGGCCGCCGCATCGCGAGGCTGTTCCTCGACGAGATGCTGCGCCACGGCACGACGACAGTCGTCGCCTATTGCTCGGTGCACAAATCTTCCGCCGAAGCCTTCTTCGCCGAGTCGCATGACCGCAATATGCTCAACATCGCCGGCAAGGTGATGATGGACCGCAACGCGCCGGAGGGGGTGCTCGATACGCCGCAGACGGGCTATGACGACAGCAAGGCGCTGATCGCCGAATGGCACGGCAAGGGCCGCCAGCTCTATGCCATCACGCCGCGCTTCGCCATCACCTCCTCGCCCGAGCAGATGGAGATAGCTGGCGTGCTCTGCCGCGAGCATCCCGACCTCCACATGCAGACGCATCTGTCGGAGAACCACGCCGAAATCGCCTTCACCCAGGAGCTCTATCCCTGGTCGCGCGACTACACCGATATCTATGAGCATTACGGCCTGCTGGGCCGGAAGAGCCTGTTCGGCCACTGCATCCATCTGTCGGAGCGCGAGGCCGATGCGCTGTCGCAGTCGGGCTCGGTGGCCGTCTTCTGCCCGACCTCCAACCTCTTCCTCGGCTCCGGCCTCTTCGACTACCAGCGCTATCGCCGGCGCGAGAAGCCGCTCCGGATCGCCGCCGCGACCGACGTCGGCGGCGGCACCAACTATTCGATGCTGCGCACCATGGACGAGGGCTACAAGGTCATCGCGCTGAACGGCGAGAAGCTCAACCCCTTCCAGTCCTTCTGGCAGTTGACGCGCGGCAATGCCGAGGCACTCTCTGTCGCCGACAAGGTCGGCACGCTGGACGAAGGCACGGACGCCGACATCGTCGTGCTCGACGCCCACGCCACGCCGGCGATGCGGCTGAGGATGGAGACGGTGGAGACGCTGGCCGAGGAACTCTTCCTGCTCCAGACGCTGGGCGACGATCGCGCCGTGCGCGAGGTCTATGTCGCGGGACGGCCGGCGAAGACCGCGATTGTTGCGTGAGTCCCCCTCACCCGGATTGCCAGCCGAATTGCGAAGGGCAATTCGGGGCAATCCGGCCTCTCCCCAAGGGGAGAGGAGGTCGTGGCGTTGGCGCCAGTCTCTTCTCCCCTCGGGGAGAAGGTGGCCGCGAAGCGGCCGGATGAGGGGGCCGCCACGACGAGCGCTTGACCAGGCAAGGGTTGTCGTACAAACGACGGTGTCGATTTTCGGAGAAAAAGATATGGCCAGCGCCGACGACATCGCTCTGATCAAGAAACAGGAAGCCACGCTGGTCTTTACGGCTTTCGACGAGGCCGTGGCATTTGCGATTGGGTCCGCGATCAGGGACCGGGCGCTCAAGGAAAAGCTGCCGATCATCGTCGACATCAGGACCTTCGATCGGCCGCTGTTCTATGCCGCGATGCCGGGCTCCAATGCCTCCAATCCCGACTGGGCGCGGCGCAAGATCAATGTCGTGAAACGGTATCTCAGAAGCACCTATCGCATGGTGCTGGAGCAGCAGCGCCCCGACCGCACCTTCAAGGTCGGCGAAGGTCTGGACATTGCCGATTATGTGCTCGCCGGTGGCGGCTTTCCGGTCACCGTGAAGGGCGCCGGCGTGATCGGTGTTATCGCCGTCTCGGGGCTGCCCGAAAGGGATGACCACGGCGTCGTGGTCGATGCGCTCTGCGCGCATTTGGGCGCTGATGCGAGCAAGCTCAAGCTGCCGCCGGAAGAAAAATCGTGACGCCGGCGCTGCCCCTCATCC
>LM655188.1:261687-263178 GCA_000824825.2 Mesorhizobium sp. ORS 3324 | reverse complement strand
TATAGTGACGGGGAGAAGGAGGATAGCCGCAACGTCGGCGACCCCCTCTCCCTGTCTTTCGCGGGGAGAGGGTAAGGGTGAGGGGCAGCGCCGACGTTCGCTCACCGACGTTCGCTCAGTTCAAAAACCGCCGGTGGCTGCCAAATATGACCGTGATCGATCCAAAAACCTTCCTCACGTCGATCTTCGACGCCGCCGTCGCCGCCGCCGATCCGGAAAAGACGATCCGCAATCATTTGCCGGCGAAACCAAAGGGCCGCACCATCGTCATCGGCGCGGGAAAAGGCTCGGCGCAGATGGCGGCGGCCTTCGAGAAGGTCTGGGACGGGCCGATCGACGGGCTGGTCGTCACCCGCTACGGCTATGGCGCAAAATGCGAGCGCATCGAGATCATCGAGGCGGCGCATCCGGTGCCGGACGCGGCGGGCCTCGAAGCCTCGCGCCGGCTGCTGGAGAAGGTGAGCGGTCTGTCGCCCGACGATCTGGTGGTGGCGCTGATCTCCGGCGGCGGCTCGGCGCTGCTGCCGTCGCCCGCCCCCGGCTTGACGCTCGCCGACGAGATCGCCGTCAACGAGGCGCTGCTGGCTTCCGGCGCACCGATCGCAGCGATGAACACCATCCGCAAGCACGTCTCGACTATCAAGGGCGGGCGCCTGGCGGCAGCTGCTCATCCGGCAAGGGTTGTGTCGCTGGTCGTCTCCGACATCCCCGGCGACAATCCGGCTTTGGTCGCCTCAGGTCCGACCGTTCCCGACAGCGGCAGCCGCGCGGACGCGCTGGCGGCGATCACCGCCTACGGGATGAAACTGCCGGCCGCGGTGATGGCGCATATTCGGTCTCCCGCCGCTGACGCGCCGCGTCCCGACGATCCGCGCTTTGCCGGCAATGAAGTGCGCTTGATCGCGTCGGCCGCGGTCTCGCTGGAAGCGGCCGCGGCCGAAGCCGAGCGGCAAGGCATCGAGGCCGTCGTCCTGTCGGATTCCATCGAAGGCGAGGCGCGCGAGGTCGGCGGTGTCCATGCCGCAATCGCACGCGAGGTTGCGACCCGCGACCGGCCCTTCGCCAGGCCGGTGCTGATCCTCTCCGGCGGCGAGACCACGGTAACTTTGCGTGCCAAGGGTAAGGGCGGCCGCAATTCCGAATTCCTGCTCGCCTTCGCCATCGGCATCGATGGCGTGGATGGCATCCATGCTTTAGCCGCCGACACCGACGGCATCGACGGCTCGGAGAACAATGCCGGCGCCTTCGCCGACGGCTCGACGGTCTCGCGCATGCGCGCAGCGGGCGTCGACGCTAAGGCGATGCTTGCCGGCAACAATGCCTGGACGGCGTTCAACGCGGTCGGCGATCTGTTCGTGCCGGGGCCGACGGGAACGAACGTCAATGATTTAAGGGCGATTCTCGTCCACTAAGTGCATCGCATCAGAAATAGATTCAGGCGATGCGCTTTAGGATACAACCTTCAAGCGTAGCGCTGCCCCTCATCCGCCT
>LM655188.1:256747-261587 GCA_000824825.2 Mesorhizobium sp. ORS 3324 | reverse complement strand
GTGACGGGGAGAAGGGGGCTGATCGTGCGCCGGCCCTCGGTGTTACAATGTTGGCGATTGGCGAAACCATCAATGACGGCGTGTTTCTCCCCGTCACTATACGGGGAGAAATGCCCGGCAGGGCAATGAGGGGCAGCGTGAACCTAGGCCATTGACCGACATGCAGTAAGAGCTTGTTTCAACGCGACGCGCACCGGCCAATTGTTCACCCCGCCATCAGCTGCTTCACCTTCCTCATATCCTTGAGAAACCGCTCGCGCTCGGCCTCCTTGTCCTCCTCCTCACGCATGCGCAGGATAAGCGAGGGATGGATGGTGATGAACACGCGCAGCCCATCATTGCGCTCGATCACCTCGCCGCGCCTCTTCAAAACCGGCACCGCCCTGCCAATCAGGGACTGCGCCGCGGTCGAGCCAAGCGCCACCGCAAGACGGGGCCTGATTCGGCCGATCTCCTTGTCCAGCCACCAGCGGCAGGCCTGCACCTCACCGGCATTCGGCTTGGAGTGGATGCGCCGCTTGCCGCGCGGCTCGAATTTGAAATGCTTCACCGCGTTTGTGACATAGACCTTGCGGCGGTCGACGTCGGCATCTTCCAGCGTGGCATTGAGCATCCTCCCCGCCGGCCCGACAAATGGCTTGCCGGCCCGATCCTCCTGGTCCCCCGGCTGTTCGCCGACAAAGATCACCTCGGCGTCTTCCGGCCCTTCGCCGAAAACCGTCTGCGTCGCATTGCGCCACAGCGGGCAGCGGCGGCAACCCGTCGCCTCGTCGCGCAGCTCGGCGATCGGCGCGGCGTCGTCCGGCGGCGATTCAGCGCGTGTCGCTCGAACGCGCCTGCCGGAAATCGTCGTCTCATGCGGTGTCGTGCCTGCCATCGTCCTTCCTCGTCCGCTTCGATGTTGAATGGGCGAGATTGTCGATGGTTCCTGCCGGCGCTCACACCTCGTGCAGATAGAGGTGGTAGTCCAACTCGCTGACGGTGCGGGCGACGCGCAGATATTCCGCCTGCTTGATCGCCACGAAGGTCCGGTGCAGGTCGGGGCCGAGCGCCGATTTCAGGAAATTGGAGTGCCTGGCCGCCTCGATGGCGGCGCGCCAGTCGGCCGGCATGGTCGATTTTTCCGTTGCCTGCTCGTAGCCGTTGCCGGTTGTCTCCGGGCCGGGGTCGAGCTCCTCGTCCAGCCCCTTGACGATGCCGGCCAGCACCGTCGCCGCTACAAGATAGGGGTTGGCGTCGACGCCGGACGGCCGGTGCTCGATGCGGCGGTTCCTGGCGTCGCCCGCCGGCACGCGCAGCGCCACCGATCGGTTGTTGACGCCCCAGGTCGGCGCCACCGGCGCATAGGATTGCGACACGAAGCGCCGCCACGAATTGGCATGCGGCGCAAACACCAGCATCGATTCGGCCATGGTGTGGATCAGGCCGCCAAGCGCGTTGAGCAGCTTTGGCGACCATTTCTCGCCGGCGGCTTCGGTGAAGACGTTCTTATCGGCATCGTCCTGCAGCGAGACGTGGAAATGCATGCCCGAGCCGGCGTAGGTCTCGATCGGCTTCGCCATGAAGCAGGCGGTGACGCCGTGCCGACGCGCCTGCGCCCTCACCAGCCGCTTCAGCATGACGAGGTCGTCTGCCGCCCGCATCACATCCTTGCGGTAGTTGAGCGTCAGTTCGTATTGCCCGGGCGCGTATTCGGAGATGATCGTCTCGGCCGGAATGCCCTGCACCTTGGCGGCGGCGTAGATGTCGGAAAACAGTGGCTCCATGCCATGCAGATGGTCGACCGAATAGACTTCCGTCTTGCCCGAGCGGCGGCCGTCGAGAACCGCGCGGGCAGGCTGTACCTTGCCATCCGCATCGCGATCATTGGACAGCAGGAAAAATTCCAGCTCGAAGGCGCCTGCCGGATGCAGGCCGCGTGCCGCCAGCAATTCCACCTGCCTCGCCAGCGCCAGCCGCGGATCGGAGTTCATCGGCTGGCCGTCGAGGTGGTACATCGCCATCAGCACCTGGCCGCGCCGCGGCTTGGTGCCATAGAGCGGCACCAGCGTGCCGGGAATCGGCCATGCGCGAAGATCGCCGTCGCCGGTGTCCCAGATCAGCCCGGTCTCGTGGACGTCCTCGCCGGTGATGTCGAGGCCGAGGATCGAGATCGGCATATGGCGTCCGTTCTCGAAAATGCCCATCAGCTCATGCCCGCGCACGATCTTGCCGCGGCCGACGCCGTTGGCGTCGGTGAGCACGATGTCGAAAGCCTCGATGTCGGGATGGGTCTCGAGAAAGGCCTTCGCCTCGGCGGGCGTCGAGCCCGAAGGCGATGTCGTGACGGCGTTCGGATTGTCCATGGCTGCCAATCTTCCAACTACTTGTCTCACGCCGCAAGCTTGCCCGCAACCGCGGCGAAGGCGGCGATCAGCCGGCTTACCTGCGCTGCCGTCGTCGCCGGCGAAATCAGCATCATATTGTGGAACGGCGCGATCAGCACGCCGCGATTGACCAGCGCGACATGGATGGCGGCTTCGAGCTCCGGCGCATGCGCCTTCTCCGCTGCGCCGCCGTTCTTGAGCGGCCCGGGCGCGCAGATGAACTCGACGCGGGCGCCGACCCGCGCGACATGCCAGGGCAGCTTGTAACGGTCGATGACGGCGGACAGCCCGGCGTCGAGGCGGCGCGCCAGCCGGTCCATATGCGCATAGGCCTCCTCGGTCATCACCTCTTCCAGCGTTGCGCGCATCGCCGCGAATTGCAGCGGGTTGGCCGAGAGCGTCGTGCCCATGCCGGAATAGCCTGGTTCTTTCGTCCGGTTGTAGGCGCCGTAGCGGGTGGCGACCTCCTCGCTCATGCCCCAGATGCTCGCCGGCACACCGCCGGCCACCGGCTTGCCGAGCACGAACAGGTCCGGCTCCAGCCCGTGCTTCTTCGTATAGCCGCCTGGGCCGGTGGAGATGGTGTGCGTCTCGTCGATCAGGAGCAGCGTGCCGGCCGCGCGGGTGAGGCGCCGAAGCGCGACGTGGAAGCCGGGTTCCGGCAGCACCATGCAGGAATTGGTCAGCACCGGCTCGGTGATGACGCAGGCGACGTCGCGGTCGGCGAGCGCGGCTTCCAATGCCGCGACATCGTTGAACTCGATGATCTTGGTTGTCCGCGTGAGATCGCGGAATTCGCCGGCCAGCCCCGGCCGGTTCACCGGCCTGCCGTCGATCAGCCGCACCATCGTCTCGTCGACCGAGCCATGGTAGCAGCCGTTGAAGACCAGGATTTTTTCACGCCCCGTGACCGCGCGGGCGACGCGCAGCGCGAAGCGGTTGGCATCGGTGGCGGTGGTGGCGATTTGCCAGTAGGGCAGGCCGAAGCGCTGCTGCAGGAGTGGGCCGATGGCCAGCGCATCCTCGCTGGGCAGCATGTAGGTCAGGCCGCGTCCTGCCTGCCGGCGGATGGCGCGGGCAACCGGCGGCGGCGAATGGCCGAGCATCGAGCCGGTGTCGCCGAGGCAGAAATCGTCGAGCCTGTTGCCGTCGATATCGGTGATCGTGGCGCCCCTGGCGCCGTCGACCAGGATCGGGAACGGCGTCGGCCAGTCGGTCATCCAGTGCATCGGCACGCCGCCGAGGAAGCCGGCGATGCCGTTGCCAATCTTCGCCTCGGATTTCGGCCGCGCCTTGCGGAAAGCGGCCGCCTCCGTCTCGCGCAGCTCGGCGATGCGGGCGGCAGCGATGCCGCCGATGACAGTCCGGTCGATTGAATGCATGAAGGCCCCTCTTGTAGGCAGTAGGCAGTAGGCAGTAGGGCCTCTTTCCCTATTGCCTATTCCCTATTCCCTACTGCCTACTTCCTTACGCCGTGATATCTATTACGCCGCAATCGCCGGCCGCACTGCCGAAGACGATGCGGCGTTCTTCCTTGTCCCACATCATCGAGGTGATGGCGCCTTTGCCGGGGCGGCGCAGCAGCACTTCCTTGGCATCGGCGAAGCGCGCCGCGATCACCATGCCGTCCTCATAGCCGATCGCCGTCACCTCCTGGCTGGGATGGCAGGCAACGCAGGTCACCATGGTGTTGCCGCGCGTGCCGAGCTCCAGCGGCGCCTTGCCCATCGGGCCGTCCTTGCTGGCGAACGGCCACACGATCGCCGCCGGCGCGCCGGAACTCGCAAGCCATTTGCCCTTGACGCTCCAGGATAGGCTTTTCACCTTGCCGGGATAGCCGCTCATGCGCATGTGCTTGCCGTCGGCGAGCTTCCAGCCATGCAGCGCGTTTTCCTGCATCGTCGTGATGACGAAGGCGCCGTCCGGTGAAAAGCTGATGCCGGTATGGGCGCCGGCCCATTCGAGCTCGAGCGGCTTGCCCTCGGCCGCCGGAAAATGCAGCGTCGCGCCATTGTAGCGGGCGACGCCGAAGCGCATGCCCTTGGGCGAGAAGGCCAGGCCCTCCACCGAGCGCGGATGAGCAAATTCCTTGGTCTTGCCGTCGGCGAAGCGCACGAAGGCGGTCTTGCCGGACGCATAGGCGATCGCGCCCTGCGGCCCGGCTGCGACGCTGGTGATCCATTTCCTGCCGGCGCTGGCCAGTTCGCTTACCTCGCCGCCGGCCTTGACGGCAAACACCTTGCCATCCTCGCCGCCGGTGATCAGCCGGTCGTTGGCGGCATCGTGAAAGGCGGCGAGCAGACCGTCATTGGCCTGCACGGTCTTTTGCCCGTTGTCGAGCCGGTGGACCGCGCCGTCGGCAAGCGCGAAATGCGGCACGTCGTCGAGGAAGACGGCGGCGACGCAATGGCCTTCGAGATCAAGCGGGGCGACTGTGGGCACGAGATCATTCCATTCGAGTTTGGCGCTGCCCC
>LM655188.1:247552-256647 GCA_000824825.2 Mesorhizobium sp. ORS 3324 | reverse complement strand
GGACGGGGAGAGGGGGTCGCCGACGTTGCAGCTTATCCCTCCTCCCCGTTCTTCACGGGGAGAAGGTGCCGGCAGGCGGATGAGGGCAGCGCTAACGTTGCAAAGCCAGGAAATCAAGGCGCCTGGCAGGCCTCGAAACTCTTCCTGAGCCGCTCGGCGTCGAGGTCGCGGCCGATAAAGACCAGCCGGCTCTCGTGCTTCTCGCCGTCCTTCCAGGCGCGCTGATGGTCGCCTTCGAGGATCATGTGCACGCCTTGCAGCACATAGCGGTCGTCGTCGCCCTTGAGCGCGATGATGCCCTTCAGCCGCAGGATATTCGGCCCTTCCATCTGGGTCACCTTCTCGATCCAGGGGAAGAACTTCCTCGGGTCCATCTCGCCGCCGCGCAGCGAGACCGACTTCACCGTCACGTCGTGGATATCCGAAGCATGGTCGTGATGATGGTGGTGGTCGTGCCCGTCATGATCATGGTGATGGTGGTCGTGGTCATGACCGTGATCATGATCGGGCGCCTCGAGGAAATGCGGGTCGTTCTCCAGCGCGCGGGAAAGGTCGAAGGCGCCGCGGTCGAGCACTTCGCCGAGCGCCACGCCGGCGCGCTCCGTGCGATGGATCCGGGCCGCCGGATTGATGGCGCGGATCGTCGCCTCGACCCGTTCCAGTTCTTCCGGGGTCACGAGGTCGGTCTTGTTCAGCACCACGACATCGGCAAAGGCGATCTGGTCTTCCGCCTCCTTGGAATCCTTCAGCCGCAGCGGCAGGTGCTTGGCGTCGACCAGCGCCACCACCGCGTCGAGCTTGGTCTTGGAGCGCACGTCGTCGTCCATGAAGAAGGTCTGCGCCACCGGCACCGGATCGGCAAGGCCCGTGGTCTCGACGACGATGGCGTCGAAGCGACCGGGCCGCCGCATCAGGCCCTCGACGACGCGGATCAGGTCGCCGCGCACCGTGCAGCACACGCAGCCGTTGTTCATCTCATAAATTTCCTCGTCGGATTCGACGATCAGGTCGTTGTCGATGCCGATCTCGCCGAACTCGTTGACGATGACGGCGTAACGCCTGCCGTGGTTCTCCGACAGGATGCGGTTGAGCAGCGTCGTCTTGCCCGCGCCGAGATAGCCGGTGAGAACGGTTACGGGGATCTGCGTCTGTGCATCGCTCATGACTTGCCTCGAATATATCTGCGCCTCAAAGGATTGGTCGGCCTCATATAGGATGTGAGCCGCGCTTTTGCACGCGCCAAACCGATGGGCCAGCCGGTCGCCCAATCGGAGCAGACACAGTGGAATGAGATAGTGGTGATCGAGACGGCCAGCCGGCGGAGCCGTACGGGCGTCACCCACCCTAGGCGGTTCCAGCTGTGAATCCCGTCAGGTCAAAAAGTCGTTTGTCATCTAACTGAAATAAACATCTGGCATCACCTGCGCGGGCACCGCAATGCTTGCCGGCAAAGCGTTCTGCAAGCCGGCCTCTTTAAATCGTCATTTGCCAGCCGCCGGACAGCCCCTATGCTGCCCGCGCCGGTTCGGCCGAAGAGGGAATGACCATGGCCAAGGCGGACAAGACAGCGACAATGAGCCGGCTGCATTCGGCGGCGCGGCTGGCGCGAACAGCGCTCGCGGCGCGGCTTTTGGCGCACGGCTTTTATGCCGGCCAGGACCAGATCATGCTGGCGCTCGACCGCGAGGACGGCCAGACGCCGGGCAATCTCGCCGGCAAGCTCGGTGTGCGTCCGCCGACCATCACCAAGACCATCAACAGGCTGCAGGCGCAGGGATTTCTCGAGAAGCGCGCCTCGAACGCCGATGCCCGCCAGGCCCACATCTTCTTGACCGATACCGGCCGCGAGACCATCCGCGCCATCGAGAAGTCGGTCAAGAAGACCGAGAAGCAGGCGCTGAAAGGCCTCGACAAGAAGGACCAGAAGGCGCTGTTCAAGCTGCTCGCCCGCATCGAGGCCAATCTGTCGAACGAAGAGCTGGTCCTGATCGACGACGACGCCGAGCTGGATGATTAACGCGCGACGCGCAGCGTCGTCGCGTAACCGCGAGACGTTCCCGTTAACGAGCGACGCGTAAGCGTCGTCTCGATCGACGCAAGCGCGATGCGCAGCATCGCCGCTCCACACACAGGCTTAGCATTGTAAGCGCGACGCTTTCGCGTCGCGCCCTCGCACCAGCGTCGCCCAGCGCCCGGGCGTCAGACCGAACGCCTTCTTGAAATGCCGGTTGAAATGGCTCTGGTCGCTGAAGCCGGCCGCAACAGCTGTTTCGGCGAGCGGCTCTCCGGCTTCGATCATGCGCCGTGCGCGCTGCAGCCGGCGCATCAAAAGGAAACGATGCGGGCTGGTCGAATAGGTCGCGCGGAAATGCCGTGACAGCGCATAGCGGTCGAGACCGGTGACGGCCTCCAGCTCGTCGGAGCGCACCGGCCGCTCGGCATTTTCTTCCAGATAATCGCGGGCAAGTGCGGCGGCGCGCCATGCCGTCTTTCCCATCGACTTTGCCGGCTGTCCGGCATGACGTTTCAGATGCTGCGCCAGCTGCGCAATGAAATCGGCGACGAACAGGTCGTCGAGCTCCTCGTCGAGCGGGGCCAGCGCCGAAAGCAGCGTGTCGCGCAGTTGGAGATCACTCACCACGGCATCGCGGACGAAGGGCAGCGGCGTGCCACCCAGGCAATCGAGCAGCAACGACGGCTCCAGATAGAGGATCCGGTAGCGTAAGCCGTCTTCGGTACCGGCGCCGCCGTCATGCAGTTCGTCGGGATGCAGCACGATCACCTGACCGGGCTGGCTGTGCTGAACGGCGCCTCGATAGTGGAAGCGCTGCACGCCGTCGAGCGTCACGCCGATGGCATAGGTGTCGTGGCGGTGCAGGTCGAAGGCGTTGCCGTGGAAATGGGCCTCGATGCGCTCCAGGCCGGCGGCGCCCGGCGCCGGGACGATCCGGTCGTCCACCGCGCACGAACGTTCAAGACCTTCCAGCGCCTCACCGCCTAGACCCTGCGCCATCGCCTTTTCCATGCCCGTCATCTCGGAGACAATTTTGGTGTTCGACACGAAATTTGCAATCGTGCTCAAGGAAGACCTCGCCGTCTGGCAGAAGCTCAACGTCACCGCTTTTCTCACCAGCGGCATCGTCTCGCAGTTCCCTGAAATCATCGGCGAGCCCTACCGCGACCGCGCCGGCAATCTCTTCAACCCGCTCTCGATCCAGCCCGTCATCGTCCTGTCGGCGGACGGGCCGACGCTCGCCGCGATCCATCGCCGGGCCCTGGAGCGCGGCGTCACGACATCGGCCTATGTCGAGGAGATGTTCTCGACCGGCCATGACGTGGCCAACCGCGCCGTCTTCGCCGAATTCGCACCGGAGGATGCCAAGATGGTCGGCATCGCGCTGCGCGCCGAAAAGAAGCTGGTCGACAAGATCACGAAGGGCGCGCGTATGCATGCGTGATTTAGGGGAGTAGGGGAGTAGGGGAGTAGGGGAGTAGGGGAGTAGGGGAGTAGGGGAGTAGGGGATGGCTTTACTCCTTGCTCCGCCTCCAGGATTGACGACTGCGAGGAAGTTCAGGCTAATCGCCGACAGCAGGGCGCACTAAGCCTGTCCCAGGCGCTTGTTGGGCCAGTCGCTTTTGGCTTGCCGGCCAGCGGCGATTGCCGCAAAAGGGTGCGTCTACCTTTCCCCCGGCCCGATTTTGAGCGTTCCCAAAAACCCCGACGACAGCGCAACGCCGCCTGCGGCGATGCTCTTGATGCTTTGCGTCTACGTCTGCTTCACCTTTCTCGACACCTCAAGCAAATATCTGGTGCTCGCCGGCGTCTCGGCGCTGATCGTCGCCTGGGCCCGCTTCACCGTTCATGTCCTGCTGGTCGGCGTGTTCCTGCGCGGCTGGCGCGAGCCGTCGCGCTTCCGCGCCAACAACCTGCCGGCGCATATCCTGCGTGGTTGCCTGCTTTTCGGCTCGACCATGTTCAACATCCTGGCGCTCAGGACGTTGCAGCTTGCCGAAACCACCTCGATCTATTTCTTCGGCCCGATGGTGATCACCGCGCTCGCCGGCCCGCTGCTCGGCGAATGGGCGGGCTGGCGGCGCTGGTTGGCGATCCTCACCGGCTTCGTCGGCGTGTTGATCATCACCCGGCCCGGTGTCGGCGTGTTCGGCATCGGCCATCTCTTCGCGCTCGGCTCGATGCTGTCGAACTCCTTCTACGTCATCATGACCCGGCGCATGTCGTCGACGGAGACGTCCGAGAGCCTGATCCTCTTCTCGGCGCTGGCGCCGGCGGTGCTGCTCCTGCCGATGCTGCCGTTCTCTTTATCGCTGCCGCAGGACGGCTGGCACTGAGTGATCCTGCTGATGCTGGGCGTCTTCGGCGCCGGCGGCCATTGGCTGCTGGTCCAGGCCTATCGGCTGGCCACCACGACCGCGCTCGCGCCCTATCCCTATTCGCAGATGGTGTGGATGATCATCTCCGGCTGGCTGATCTTCCACCAGTTTCCGGACCGGTGGACGCTGCTGGGTGCCGCCATCATCGTCGCCAGCGGCCTCTACATCATCCACCGCGAGCACAGGCTGCGTCTGCGCAATTCCGCCTCGCTGGACACCGAGGCAGAGACCCTGGCAAAAAAACTTTGAATTGCTCCCGATCGATGGCATAAGGCCGAATTTAAACAATTTAAAGACGGGTATCCAAGGACCCTGGGGAGCGAAGGGCACTGGCACAGAAGATCAAGCTTTCGACGATCGCGGATGCGCTCGGTGTATCCACGGCAACGGTGTCGCTGGCGCTGCGCGACAGCCCGCTGGTCGCCGGCTCCACGCGCGAGCGCATCAAGGAGCACGCCCGCGCCATCGGCTATATCTATAACCGCCGCGCCGCGTCGCTGCGCACCTCGCGCTCCGGCATTGTCGGCGTCGTCGTGCACGACATCATGAACCCGTTCTTCGCCGAGATCCTGCGCTCGATCGAAAGCGAGCTCGACCGCAGCCGCCAGACCTTCATCCTGTCCAACCACTACGATCAGTTAGAGAAGCAGCGCACCTTCATCGACACGCTGCTGCAGTTGGGCGCCGACGGCGTCATCATGTCGCCGGCCATCGGCACGCCGGCCGAGGACATCATCATGGCTGAGGAAAACGGCCTGCCGGCGGTGCTGATCGCGCGCACGGTCGCCGGCGCCGACGTGCCGGTCTTCCGCGGCGACGATGCCTATGGCACGGCGCTTGCCACCAATCACCTGATCTCGCTCGGCCACAAGCGCATCGCCATGATCGGCGGCACCGACCAGACGTCCACCGGCCGCGACCGCTACCAGGGCTATCTCAATGCGATGGAGGCGGCCGGGCTGGAGGTGAAGCCGTCCTGGCGCATTCCGGGGCCGCGCACCAAGCAGGCCGGATTCGAGGCCGCAGGACAGTTTTTGGCGCTGAAAGACAAGCCGACCGCCGCCTGCTGCTGGAATGATCTGGTCGCCATCGGACTGATGAACGGTATTGCGCGGGCCGGGCTCGTGCCGGGTGTCGACATCTCGGTCACCGGCTATGACGATCTCGAGGAGGCCGCAATCGCAACTCCGGCATTGACAACGGTCTGGAATGGCCAGCGCGAAGTCGGCCGCCGCGCCGCCAGCGCGCTGCTCGACAAGCTGAACGGCCAGGCCGTTCGGCCGTCGCAGGAACTGATCAAGCCGGAGCTGCACGTGCGCCAGTCCACCGGCAAGCCGGTGGAGCGTCAATGACAAAGACAGAAGCGGACTTCCCGGTTGCCATCCTGGTGCCGGGCCATTTCAACGACCATGCGATCGGCCGCATCGACAAGGCGTTCCGGCGCGTGCGGATCGAGCGCGCCGATCCGTCCCTCGTCACCGGCGAGATGCGTGAGGCCGTGCGCGGCATCGCCTCCTTCGGCGGCATCAACGCGGCCATGATCGATGCGCTGCCCAATCTCGAAATCATCGCCAATTTCGGCGTCGGCTATGATTCGGTCGACGCCAATCATGCGGCCAGGCGCGGTGTGATGGTCACCAACACGCCGGACGTGCTGACCGAGGAGGTCGCCGACACTACCATCGGCCTGCTGATCAACACCGTGCGCGAAATGTACGCCGCCGAGAAATGGCTGCGCGACGGCGACTGGGTGATGAAGGGCAACTATCGCCTGAGCCGGCTCACCTTGCGCGGCCGCCGCATCGGCATCTTCGGCATGGGTCGCATCGGCCTTGCCGTCGCCCATCGATTGGAAGCTTTCGGCCTGCCCATCGCCTATCACAACCGCCGCAAGGTCGAGGGCCTGTCCTACGAATACCACGCGACGCTGAAGGGCCTTGCCGAGGCGGTCGATACGCTGATTTGCATAGCGCCGGGCGGTGCCGCGACGGAAAAGGCCGTCAATGCCGAGATATTGTCGGCGCTCGGCTCGAACGGCGTCTTCGTCAATATCGGCCGCGGCAGCACGGTGGATGAGGCAGCCCTGGCCGCAGCACTCTCCAATGGCACCATCGCCGCCGCCGGGCTCGATGTCTTTGCCGACGAACCGAACGTGCCCAAGGCGCTGCTCGAGGCCCCCAACACCTCGCTTCTGCCGCATGTCGGCTCGGCGTCGGATCACACTCGCCGCGCCATGGCCGACCTCTGCGTCGACAATCTTATCTCCTGGTTTGGAGAGCGCCGGCCGCTGACACCTGTGCCGGAGACGACGCACGTCAAGCCTCGCGCTTGATCGCCAGCCGCTTACGCCATTGCTGGCCCCGCCTAACGCGAGGCCAGGGAACTGAATCGCTTGGGTCCGGTTATTCCGCCGCCGCCCGTGCGCCGGCCTTCGCCGCCGCATGCAGGCGCACGGCATCGCCGAAGGCGCGGAAGATCTTCGCCGAGGCGCTGTCCGACTTCACCCAATATTCAGGATGCCACTGAACGCCGACCGCGAAGGCGCGGGCATCCTTGACCGAGACGGCCTCGATCGTGCCGTCGGCGGCCAAAGCTTCGACTTGCAGCTTGGTGCCGAGCCGGTCGATCGCCTGGCGATGCAGCGAATTGACCTTGATGTCGCCGGCACCGAACACTCCGGCAAGGCAGCTTCCGGGCTTGATCGAGATTTTCTGATGGATGACGAAGCGCTCATCCTGATTGTCGCTCACCGGGGCGCGGTGGTCGAGCGATCCCTCGCGCTCCTGGATCTCGGTGGCCAAAGTGCCGCCCAGCGCCACGTTCAGTTCCTGGATGCCGCGGCAGATGGCCAGCAGCGGCACGCCGCGCTCGATCGCCTTGCGAATCAGCGGCAGCGTCGTGGCGTCGCGCGCCGGATCGTAGGGACCGTTGGCCTCGGTTGCGTCGCCGCCGTAGAGCGAGGGATGCACGTTGGACTTCGAACCCGTCACCATGACGCCGTCAACCGCGGACAGCAGCTCGTCGAGATCGAGCCGCTCGCCGAAGGAAGGGACCAGCACCGGGAACACGCCGGCGCCGGCGACTGCCGCCTCGAGATATTGCTGCGGCGCGGCATGCCAGGTGTAGTTGTCGAACTGGCGGACATCGGTCGAGACGGCAACGAGCGGCTGCTGCATTTTGGATACGGTTTCCCAGAAGCTAGCGGACTATTTGGCTAACGGATTAATCTGCCTACTAAATAGGCGATCCGAAGGCACTTTGCCATGGCAAGTTTCTCTGCCTCGCATAGGCCAGCGCCATGCGCGTTAGACTATAGTTGCAGCTTGCCGGCGATACTGGACTCGACATCTTGCCCGTGTATGTTTCTTCCCCAACCGATCCGGGCAGCGAGAGTGTCCGAACGTCGGTCTGTTGATCCACAAGGGAGGAAACTGCATGGATCGTCGTTCATTCATCCGCAAGGCCGGTGCGTCCGGTGTCGGCGCCGCGGCAGCGGCCGCAGCGCTCGCCACGCCGGCGATCGCCCAATCCAACCCGAAAGTGACTTGGCGGCTGGCATCGTCCTTCCCGAAATCGCTCGACACGATCTATGGCGGCGCCGAAGTCTTCTCCAAGATGCTGTCGGAAGCGACCGACGGCAATTTCCAGGTCCAGGTCTTCGCCGCCGGCGAACTCGTCCCCGGCCTGCAGGCCGCCGACGCCACCACGGCCGGCACGGTCGAGGCCTGCCACACGGTGGCATATTATTACTGGGGCAAGGACCCGACCTGGGCGTTGGGCGCGGCGGTGCCTTTCTCGCTCAACGCGCGCGGCATGAACGCCTGGCACTACCATGGCGGCGGTATCGACCTGTTCAACGAGTTCCTGGCCACGCAGGGGCTGTTCGGTCTGCCGGGCGGCAACACCGGCGTGCAGATGGGCGGCTGGTTCCGCAAGCAGATCAACACGGTCGCCGACCTGTCCGGCCTCAAGATGCGCATCGGCGGCTTCGCCGGCAAGGTCGTGCAGAAGCTCGGCGTCGTGCCGCAGCAGATCGCCGGCGGCGATATCTATCCGGCGCTGGAAAAAGGCACCATCGACGCCGCCGAATGGGTCGGCCCCTATGACGACGAGAAGCTCGGCTTCTACAAGGTCGCGCCCTACTACTACTATCCCGGCTGGTGGGAAGGCGGCCCGACCGTGCATCTGATGTTCAACAAGGCCAAATATGAGGAACTGTCGCCGGCCTACAAGTCGCTGGTGCACACGGCCGCGCAAGCCGCCGACGCCAACATGCTGCAGAAATACGATTATCTCAATCCGGCCGCGGTGAAGCGGCTGGTCGCCGGCGGCGCCAAGCTGGCGCCTTTCAGCCAGGAGATCATGGCGGCCTGCTTCGAAAAGGCCAACGAAGTCTATGCCGAAATGGAAGCCAACAACGCGCCGTTCAAGAAGATCTGGGAATCGATCAAGGGCTTCCGCAAGGAGCACTACCTCTGGGCCCAGGTCGCCGAATACAACTACGACACCTTCATGATGGTGCAGCAGCGCAACGGCAAGCTTTAGCACGCGATTGGCCCCTTCTCCCCGTCACTACACGGGGAGAAGGTCCCGGCAGGGGGATGAGGGGCAGCGCCTGCTTCGGCGATTAGCAGTTCACGCTGGCTCAAATGGGGAGCCGAAGCCTCGGCCTCGCCTTCCCTATGCGGCGCTGGCGCCGCCCC
>LM655188.1:95052-247452 GCA_000824825.2 Mesorhizobium sp. ORS 3324 | reverse complement strand
TATAGTGACGGGGAGAGGGTGCTGTCATCGACGGCTTCGCCAATCGCCAACGTTGCAAGGTGAAGGGCTGTACTTCAGTCGCGGCCCGGCACGACCAGCACCTTGACCTCGCCCGGCGCGGCCGGGTTGGCGATCACCTGCGGCGCCTCTTCGAGGCTGACCTCCTTCGAAATCAGCCTGTCGATCTCGATCGCGCCCGAGGCGATCAACTGGGCCGCCCGTCCATGCGTGAACGGATTGAGGAAGGAGCCCAGCACCTTCAGTTCGCGAAACAGGAGATCGAAGGGCTCGAAGTCCACCTTCATGCCTTGCGGCATGACGCCGACGATGACGACCGTGCCGCCGGCCTTGGCAATCCGCATCGACTGCTCGACCGTGTCGCGCACGCCGGCGCATTCGAGCACCACGTCGACGCCGCCTGGCACCAGGCCTGCCGGTCCGGCAATGGCCTCGACGGGATCGACGGAACGCGGATCGATCGTCGCCGTTGCGCCGAGCTCCTCGGCAAGCGCACGGCGCGAGGCCTGCCTGGTCGAGAGCACGATGGTTGCCGCACCCGCGAGCTTCGCCAATTGCACGACAAGCAGGCCGATGACGCCGCCGCCAAGCACCACGACCGACGCGCCCGGCCGGATCGCGGCGAGGTCGACGCCATGCAGGCAGCAAGCCAGCGGTTCGCAGAAGGCGCCATGCGTCGGCTTCAGGGTGGAAGGCAGCCGGAAGGCCTGGCCTTGCGGCATCAGCACATAGTCGGCGAAGCCGCCGTCACGGTGGATGCCGATAGCGCTGAGATTGCTGCACAAATTGACACGGCCGGCGCGGCAATGGCTGCAGCGCCCGCAGGCGATGTTGGGATCGCCGGTGACGCGATCGCCGACTGCAATGCCCGACACCGCGTCGCCGACCGCCTCGACGATGCCGCAGAATTCATGGCCGAGGGTGACCGGCGGCGTGCAGGGAAACTCGCCGTGGAACAGATGCCGGTCGGTGCCGCAGACGCCGCAGGCTTCGATCCGCACCAGGACATCCTCCGGCCCGGGCGCAGGCTTGTCGACCTCGCGGAGCGCAATGCTGCCGATCGCTTCCAGCCGGACGGCTCTCATGGCGGTCACCTCAATTGAAGCTCGGCGGCTTCGAAAGGTCCGGCGCCGGCGCTGCCGGCTTGGCCGGTGGCGTGCCGCCGAAATTCGGCGGCTGCGACAGATCGGGCGTGCCGGGCGCGGCGGGCGCGCCGCCATTGGCGGGCGCAGCACCGTTACTCGCCGGCGCCGTGCCAAGCGGCGACAGCCCCGGCATCTCCGGCAGCTTGAGGTCGATGGTGCTGGGCTCTATGGCGGCGCCCTTATAGCGCATCACCATCTGCGGGAAGGCGATGGTGAGCCCGATCATGATCACCTGGATGCAGACGAAGGGCACCGCGCCCCAGTAGATCTGGCCGGTGGTGACCGGCGCGATCTGCTTGCCGGTGATGCGATCGAGATAGGGCACGCGCGCCGCGACCGAACGCAGGTAGAACAGCGCGAAGCCGAAGGGCGGATGCATGAAGCTGGTCTGCATGTTGACGCCGAGCAGCACGCCGAACCAGATCAGGTCGATGCCGAGCTTGTCGGCCGCTGGCGCCAGCAGCGGCACGATGATGAAGGCGAGCTCGAAGAAATCTAGGAAGAAGGCAAGCACGAAAACCAAAAGGTTGACGCCGATCAGGAAGCCTGTCTCGCCGCCCGGCAGCGAAATCAGCAGATGCTCGACCCAGATATGGCCGTTGACGCCGTAGAAGGTGAGCGAGAAGACGCGCGCGCCGATCAGGATGAACAGCACGAAGGAGGAGAGCCGCGTCGTCGAGGCCAGTGCCTGCTTGATCACGTCGAGCGAGAGCCGCCCCTTCATCGACGCCATGATGAGCGCGCCGACGGAACCCATGGCGCCGCCTTCGGTCGGCGTGGCGATGCCGAGGAAAATGGTGCCGAGCACCAGGAAGATCAGCGCCAGCGGCGGGATCAGCACGATCACCACCTGCTGCGCCAGCTTGGACATCATGTTGATCCCGAGCCGCTGGTCGGCAACCGCCACGATGTAGATCGTGATCACGCCGACGGTGGCGCCCAGTATGTCGGCATTGTCGCCATGGGCCGGCACAAGGTAGCGATAGGCCGCATAGGATACCGCAACCGCGACCACCAGGGCCACCAGCAGCGAGATCACGCCGTGGCCGAGCGTGCGCGCCTCGATGGGCAGGGCCGGCATCGAGTTCGGCCGGATGATCGACATGATCAGGATGTAGGCCATGTAGATAGCAGTCAGCACCAGGCCGGGGATCAGCGCGCCGGCATACATGTCACCGACCGAGCGGCCGAGCTGGTCGGCAAGCACGATCAGCACCAGCGAGGGCGGGATGATCTGGGCAAGCGTGCCCGACGCCGCGATCACGCCTGAGGCGAGCCGGCGGTCGTAGCCATAGCGCAGCATGATCGGCAGCGAGATGAGCCCCATGGCGATGACGGAGGCGGCCACCACGCCGGTCGTGGCGGCAAGCAGCGCGCCGACGAAGATCACCGCATAGGCAAGTCCGCCGCGGATCGGGCCGAACAGCTGCCCGACCGTGTCGAGCAGGTCCTCGGCCATGCCGGACCGTTCCAGCACGATACCCATGAAGGTGAAGAACGGAATGGCCAGCAGCGTGTCGTTCGACATCACCCTGGTGCCGTAGAAATTGTCGGGCAACGCATGCAGCAGCGGCCAGGCGAGGTTGATCGACCCGCCGGAATAGGGCGACAAGAGCACGCCGATGAAGAAGAACAGCAGACCGTTTGCAGCGAGCGAGAAGGCGACGGGGTAGCCGATCAGGAGGAAAATGATCAGCGAGGCGAACATGATCGGCGCCATGTTCTGCGCGATGAACTCGATCATTGGCGAACCTCGCCCGCGATCGCTTTGGCTTCCTCGACCAGCGCTTTGGCCTCCAGTTCTGCCTGCTCATGCGCCGATACGAAGGGATTGGGATCGTCCATGTCGCCGCGCATGATGGCGATCTTCTTGATGATCTCGGAGACGCCCTGCAGCGCCAGCAGGAAGAAGCCGACGAGCAGGATGGCCTTCGCCGGCCAGACGATCAGGCCGCCGGCGTTGGTCGACATCTCGCCGCTGTGGAAGGACAGCGACACGTAGGGCACGAAGTAGATCACCATCAGCACCACGAACGGCATCAGGAAGAACAGGTGGCCGAGGAGGTCGATCCAGTGTTGCACCCGGCGCGAGAACATGCCGTAGACGATGTCGATGCGGATATGGTCGTTCTGCTTCAGCGTGTAGGCGGCCGCCAGCATGAAGGCGGCGCCGAAGAGATACCACTGCAGTTCCAGCCAGGCGTTGGAGGAGATGTCAAGCGCCTTGCGGATGACGGCGTTGGCGGCGCTCACCAGGATCGCCAGCAGAATCAGCCAGGACACCCAGCGGCCGATGAACTCGTTGATGCGGTCGATCGTCCTGGATAGAGCGAGCAGCCCTGCCATGCATTTTCCTCCCTCGTGCATCGGCCCGAAGATCGTCGCCGATTTTCGGAAGGCACGATGCCTAGACTCCAAAGTGCCGGCTGCGCCCGATTCTCCCATCCGGTGTCGCGCCGCTTGGCCCAACGGTATGCAGTGCGTGGTCCGGCAGGTCAACATGACAAAAGCATCGGCTGTGCGCCGATGCGCCGTGCCAGGCAGCGAGTACCGCCGCCTCACGGAACATCATGCCACCAAAGTCTGATGGTTTCAGGCGATCTTGGTCTGGTCGCGGCTGGCGCCGATCAGTACCAGCATGGCGACGAGGAAGAGGTATATCCAGCCTTCTCGCCATTCGATCGGGAAATAGCCGGCCCACAGCGATTCGGCCATGCCGAAGGCCGCGGCGCCGAGAGCCGCCTTGAGCGGCGACAGGTAGCCGCCGACCGCCGTCACGAACAGGATCTTGAGGCCATAGACGAGGCCGGTGCCGAAGCTGATGTTGCCGTAGTAGAGGCCGGCGAGCACACCGGCAAAGGCCGCGCAGAAGCCGCCATAGAGCACCGCGCGGCGGAACACGGCGCGCACGTCTATGCCGCACATCGCGGCCGCCTTCGGATCGTCGGAGACGGCCCGCCAGGCGCGGCCGAAGCGTGAATGCGAGAACGTCCAGGCGGCCAGCGCCACCACCGCGATCACCGCCGCGCAGTCCAAAAGCTGGATGACGGTGAGCGTCACCTTGAAGCCGGCATCCTGCGCGAAGACGACGGGCTCAGCAAGCATCGGCGGCAGCCAAAGATCGTGGGTGTCGGCGGCGATGCGGCTCGCTTCCGACAGGAACAGCAAAATGCCGAGCGTCGTCACCACGATGGCGTTGGGCGACCGGTCCGCCAGCCTCTCGAACACGCTGCGCGACAGCACCTGGCTGACAAGCACCGCGTAGATCAGGGCGGCAACGACGCCGAGCGCGACGGACGCGAACAGCGTCAGCCACAGCGCCTGGTAGCCGAAGGCAGCGGTCAGGATCATGGTGTGGCCGCAAAAGGCAAACAGCGCGCCGTAGGCGAGATTGGTGCGGTGCAGGATGCCGTTGGTCAGCACATAGCCGAAGGCAAGCAGCGCATAGAGTGCGCCCGAATGCAGCCCGTTCAGCACCTGCTGGTAGAAATAGAGCATGGGGCATCCTACAGCGCCGCGCATCCTTTGGGACGCGCAAAGGACACTGTGGCGCTTTGATTTGGCGGCGAGCCTTGCATCAGGAATCTAACTTGTCAAATACGTTTTATCGGTTAGATTTTCCTTATGACGGTATCCTGGACCCCGCACCGCTTCACCGGCGGCATCCTCGCGCTCGACACGGCGAACACGGTCGTGCTGCGCAACGATCCGGAAAAGACTTTCGACCGCTTCGACGATCCGGCCGAGATCGCCCGCTTCGCCGAGGCGGCGAGCGGCTTTCGCGCCGCCGAGCTCGGCGGCCGGCGGCTGGCGGCGCCGCAACCGGGCGGCATCGCCCCGGTCGTGCTCTCGATCCGTGAGGCGACCGACCGCCTGTTTCGCCATGCCGTGGCGGAAGGCGCGATCGCCACCCGCCATCTGCCGGATTTCCTGACGGCCTGCGCCGAAGGGCTCTCACGCCACGCGACCGAGATCGGCGCGCCGGGCCGGCCTTTCGGCGATCCGGCGACGCCGATCGCTTTCGAAGCGGCTTTGGCCGTCTCGGCGTTGTCGTTGCTAAGAGACGAAACCGTTGCCAGGCTCAGGATCTGTCCGAACTGCAGCTGGCTGTTCATCGACCGCAGCCGCAACTCCAGCCGCCTCTGGTGCGACATGGCCGTCTGCGGCAACCGCCAGAAAGCGAACCGCTATTATCGCCGCCGCACGGCGGCCAGGGAGGCCACCAATGCGTAGAAAGTTCCGTTTGATCGCGCTCGGCGCGGCCTTGATCGCCGCGACGGCGCTCGGCGCCTGCCGCGACACCGGCAAGGAGCAGCTCTTCGCCATTTCCGGCAAGCTGTTCGAGTTCAACTACCGGCTTGGCATCGCCACCTACGTCATCACGCTGAAGCCGCTGCGGCCGGTGGCCGAGGGACAGGTTGCCGTGGTGAATTTCCAGAATCCGGCCGGCGGCGACCCGCTGATCGTCAATCAGAAGATCTGGCCGAAGCTTCCCCACATCACCTTGACCAGTCCGCCGCTCACTTGTGTCGTCAAGGACAAGCCCTATTCCGTCTCGATCCGCATCGAGGATTCCAGCGGCGCCTTGCTTCAGAGTCTCGACACGACGATGACCTCGTCGGAGGATCAGACCATGCTGCCGGACCGGCCACTGGTGATCGGGCCGAAATACGAGCTCAACCCGGACCTCGCCGGCCATCCCGACGGCAAGCTGCCCGATCAGCCGAAGCCGGATTGCTCGAAGGCCGCCTGACAGGCGCTGGACACTGAAAATTTTCGTGCTCCATGAAGCGTTTAGCGTCATCTTAAATGCGCTTGACGACTTCACCGGGACCATTTGTTGCGTCCGCTCTGGCCCCTGCTTTTTCGTTTGACCTCTCCCGCAAGGGAAGAAAGACTGCGGCGTCCCACTCCGACGTTGGCCGCCCGGTCCGAGGCGTGCCTCCGCTGAGGAAACGCCTGATGACGCTGCACGACGTCGCGCTCGACGACAAGTTCGACCTTGGCAAGGAGCGCGTCTTCCTGTCCGGGGCGCAGGCCGTGGTGCGCATGCTTCTTATGCAGCGCGAGCGCGACCGCCGCGCCGGCCTCAACACCGCGGGCTTCGTCTCCGGCTATCGCGGCTCGCCGCTCGGCGGCCTCGACATGCAGCTTTGGAAGGCAAAGAAGCAGCTTGCCCAGGCCGGCATCGTCTTCCAGCCGGGCCTCAACGAGGAGCTCGCCGCCACCGCCTGCTGGGGCTCGCAGCAGACCGAGCTGCTCGGCGAAGGCACGCATGACGGCGTCTTCGCCGTCTGGTACGGCAAGGGGCCGGGTGTCGACCGCTCGGGCGACGTGTTCCGCCACGCCAACCTTGCCGGCTCGTCGAGAAATGGCGGCGTTCTCGCCCTCATGGGCGACGACCACATGGCCGAATCCTCGACCAACGCCCATGCCACCGAGTTCCTCTTCGTCGATACCATGGTGCCGATCCTCAACCCCGCCGGCGTCCAGGAGATCATCGACTACGGCCTGTTGGGCTTTGCCATGTCGCGCTTCGCCGGCACCTGGGCGGCGATCAAATGCGTCAAGGACAACATCGAATCGACGGCCTCGGTCGACGCATCGATCGAGCGGCTGAACATCGTCCTTCCGGAGTTCGACATGCCGCCCGGCGGCCTCAATATCCGCCACGAGATCAACATGCTCGGCCAGGAAGAGCGGCTGCATGAGCATAAGCGCACGGCGGCCGCCGCCTTCATCCAGGCCAATGGGCTGAACCGCATCGTTTATTCCGGCGGCCGCAACCCGAAGCTCGGCGTCATCACCATCGGCAAGAGCTATCTCGACGTCCGTCAGGCGCTGGAGGACATCGGCATCGACGAGAAGGCCGCCAACCGCATCGGCATCCGTCTGTTCAAGGTCGGCTGCCCCTGGCCGCTCGATTTCCAGCACATCGCCGACTTCGCCCGCGGCCTCGACACCATCGTCGTCGTCGAGGAGAAGCGCTCGCTGATCGAGGTGCAGCTGCGCGAGAACCTCTACGGCACCGCCATCCAGCCGGCCATCGTCGGCAAGAAGGACGAGCGCGGCGACTGGCTGTTCCCGGCCAAGGGCGCGCTCGATCCGAACGACATCGCGATCGCGCTCGGCGAGCGCATCCTGCGCACCATCGGCCCGTCGGAGGAGATCGCGGCACGGGTGGCGAAGCTGCGCCAGTTCCAGGCCATGCTTGCCGATGCCGTCGACATCGGCTCGCGCACGCCCTACTTCTGCTCGGGCTGCCCGCACAATTCCTCGACCAAGGTGCCGGAGGGCTCTCTCGCCGCCGCCGGCATCGGCTGCCACTTCATGGCGCTATGGATGGACAGGAACACGGTCGGTTTTACGGCGATGGGCGGCGAGGGCGCGCAATGGGTCGGCCAGGCGCCGTTCTCCAAGCGCGGCCATATCTTCCAGAATCTCGGCGACGGCACCTACAACCATTCCGGCCTGCTGGCGATCCGCTTCGCGCTGTCCTCCGGCGCCAACATCACCTACAAGATCCTCTACAACGATGCCGTCGCCATGACCGGCGGCCAGCCGCACGATGGCGGCCTGACGGTGGACATGATCGCCAGGCAGGTGCGCGCAGAAGGCGTCGACCGCATCGCCATCGTCACCGACGAGCCGGGCAAATATGCCGGCAAGGCCGATTTCCCGGCCGGCGCCACCATCCATCACCGCGACGACCTCGACCTCGTCCAGCGCCAGTTGCGCGACGTGAAGGGCGTCTCGGTGCTTCTCTACGACCAGACCTGTGCCGCCGAGAAGCGCCGCCGTCGCAAGCGCGGCACGTTCCCAGACCCCGACAGGCGGGTCTTCATCAACGAATTGGTCTGCGAAGGCTGCGGCGATTGCGGCGTGCAGTCGAACTGCGTCTCGATCCAGCCGATCGAGACCGAGTTCGGCCGCAAGCGCCGGATCGACCAGTCGAGCTGCAACAAGGATTTTTCCTGCCTCAACGGCTTTTGCCCGTCCTTCGTCACCGTGCATGGCGCCAGGATCAGGAAGGCCGAGGGCCTTGCCGGCGAGGCCGATCCGCTCGACGGCGTGCCGTCACCCGCCGGATTCCCGCTTGGCGACCAGGGCTGGGCGGCCATCATCGACGGCGTCGGCGGCACCGGCGTCGTCACCATCGGCGCGGTGCTCGGCATGGCCGCGCATCTCGAAGGCAAGGGCTGCGGCATGATCGACATGGCCGGCCTCGCCCAGAAGGGTGGCTCGGTCTTCACCCATGTCCGCATCGCCTCGACGCCCGAGGACATCCACGCCATCCGCGTCTCCGCCGGCAAGGCCGATCTCGTGCTTGGCTGCGACCTCGTCGTCTCCGGCGCCAAGAAAGTGCTTGCCGCGGTGCGCGAGGGGCACACGATGTTCCTCGCCAACACCGCTGAAATCATGCCCGGCGAATTCACCCGCGCCGCCGATTTCTCCCTGCCGGTCGAGCGCCTGAAGAAGGCGATCCGTGCCGCCGCCGGCGACGACAAGGCGCATTTCTTCGACGCCACCCGCACCGCGACGGCGCTGTTTGGCAATTCGCTCGGCGCCAACATGTTCATGCTCGGCTTCGCCTTTCAGCATGGCGGCCTGCCGTTGTCGGCAGAAGCCGTTGAAAAGGCTATCGAATTGAACGGCGAAGCAGTGGCGATGAACATCGCCGCCTTTCGCTGGGGTCGCTGCGCCGCGCACCGGCCGGATTTCGTGCGCGGCCTGGTCGGCCAGACCGGCACGCCGGCGTCGGCTCCCGCCGAAACGCTCGACGACATCATTGCCCGGCGCGCTGCCTTCCTCACCGCCTACCAGAACGCGGCCTATGGCAAACGCTATGCCGACAGGGTGGCCGCGCTGCGTGCCGCCGAGGCACGCGCGGTCCCCGGTTCGACTGCGGTCACCGAGGCCGCCGCCAGGAATCTGTTCAAGCTGATGGCCATCAAGGACGAGTATGAAGTGGCTCGGCTTTACACCGACGGCAGCTTTGCGGCCGACCTCGCAAGGCAGTTCCAGAGCTACGAAAGGCTGGAATTCCACCTTGCACCGCCGATCCTCGGGCGGCGCGGCAACGACGGCAAGCCGCGGAAATCGAGCTTCGGCCCGTGGATGATGAAGGCATTTCGCCTGCTTGCCGCAATGAAAGGCCTGCGCGGCACCGCCTTCGATATCTTCGGCCATACCGCCGAACGGCACGCCGAGCGGCAGTTGCTCGTGCAATACGAGGCAGACCTCGATCTGATCGCCACGGCGCTTGCGCCGGGCCGGATCGACGCCGCCGCGGCCCTTGCCTCCGTGCCGGCGCTCGTCCGCGGCTATGGCCATGTCCGGCAGGCCAGCGCCGCAAAGGCGGGGGAGGAGCGCTCCAGGCTGCTCGAGCGGCTCAACCAGGCCATGCCGGTGCCTGTTCTCAACGCCGCGGAGTGATCGCCAGCCGCTCGCTCGAAGTTTCCGCCTGCCTGCGTCCCGCGCACCCCGGCGGGCAAGCCCCGACGGCTTATTAAGCGGTTCCTGTTCTAAGCCTTTCTTAAGGCGGTTGTGTCATGACAAGGCCTAGCGTTGGGCCGACGATATGGGCAGAACAAAGACCGAGAGCAGCATCCCGGCGGATGTCTATATCCAATTTGTGCGGTCGTTGTTCGACAACGCGCACATGTTGGTTATCGGCGGCGCGTGCTACTGGATCCTCGGATTCATGATTTATCTGCGCACGCACAATCCGTTGTTTCTCGCTTTTTCCTTTATTCTGCTGCCGATCAGCCTTCTGCGCTACTTCGGCATCCGCAGCTTCCTGAAGACGGGCGGCGTCATTGCCGATGTCGAGCACGCGCAGCGGTTGGAGCGCAATTACATCCTCAAGGGCTGCCTGCAGGGCCTCGGGCTGGGTGCGCTGTGCTTCGTATCGATCTATGTCTATCCCGATCCCTTTGCCGAGCTGGCGGCGATGTCGCTGACCTTGGCCACCCTGGTCACGGTTGTGGCCCGCAATTACGGCTCTCCGCGCATGGTGCGCATTTTTTCGGTGACCTTCATCGGGCCGGCGGCGCTCGCGCTCCTGCTGCGCATGGACGCGCCTTCCGTCGTGCTGGGCCTGATGATTATCCCGATGACGTTCATAACCATCACCGGCGCCGACCATGTCCGCAACGTGCTGTTCTCGGCGGTCATCGGCCACAAACAGGCGAAGAACGTCACGCGCAAGTTCGACCGTGCGCTCAACACCATGTCGCATGGCCTGGTCATGCTGGGTCCTGACGGACGCGTCGCGGTCGCCAATGCCGAGGCCGCCCATCTGATGTCGCTGAAATCGGCCGACGCGCTGCTTGGGCGAACAATCCACGGGCTTTTGATGCGCGGCGTCGCCGGCGGCATGCTGGCGCCGAAGGACTGCCGCTACATCGAGGCGCAGCTGACGCGCGCCCTGCGCGAGGGCCGGGATCGCAAGGTGCTGGTTTCGCTCGCCAACGGCCAGCACTACGAATTCTCCGCGCGCGAAGGCAGCCAGGAGCTCGGCGTCATCACCTTCGAGGACGTGACGGCCCGCGTCGAGGCGGAGGAAAAGATCCGCTTCATGGCGCGCTACGACAACCTCACCGGACTGCCGAACCGCGCCTATTTCCACGAACTGGCCGGCGAGGCCATGGCATCCGGCGACCGCGACCGGCTGTGCGGCCTGGCGGTGCTCGACCTTGATGACTTCAAGAGCGTCAACGACACGCTCGGCCATCCGGTCGGTGACGGGTTGATCTACGCCGTGGCCGAGCGGCTGGCGTCGGTTGCTGGGCCCGGCATCAATGTCAGCCGCTTCGGCGGCGACGAATTCATGATCTATTTCGACCGCATCGAGGATGAGAGCCATCTCACCACCCTGCTCGACGAGATCTTCGCGGAATTGCAGGGCGAAGTCGACGTTGCCGGTCACGGCTTGCGTATCCAGGCGAGCGGCGGCGCGGTGTTGTCCGCAGTCAAGGACACCGATGTCGATGCCATGATCGTCAAGGCCGACCTTGCGCTCTACAAGGCCAAGGAGCTCGGCAAGAACAGCTGGCGCCTGTTCGAGGCATCGATGGATGCCGCCTTCCGTAACCGCCAGCTGATGAAGGCCGATCTGCGCAGCGCCGTGCAGGCCAAGGAGTTGCGCGTCGTCTACCAGCCGATCGTGTCGATGAGCACCATGCGCATCGCCAGCTGCGAGGCGTTGTGCCGCTGGGATCATCCCGATCTCGGCCCGATTTCGCCGGGCGTCTTCATTCCGCTGGCCGAGGAGATGGGCATCATCTCGGAGATCAGCACCTTCGTGCTCCAGGCGGCCTGCGCGGAATGCGCCAAATGGCCGGCGCAGACCAGCGTTTCGATCAACCTCTCGGCCAAGGATTTCCGCAACCGCGACGTCGTGCAGAAGGTGCGCGACGCTCTGGCGGCGTCAGGCCTTGCGCCGCACCGGCTCGAGATCGAGGTCACCGAGACTGCCCTGCTCGACGACAAATCGCTGACGCGCGAATTGATCGAAGAGCTGAAGACCCTTGGCGTGCGCATCGCGCTCGACGACTTCGGCACCGGCTACTCCAGCCTCAGCTACCTGCACAAGCTGCCGCTCGACAAGATCAAGATCGACCGCTCCTTCCTGATCGACGTGACCCAGAGCCCGCAGTCGCTCGACCTTCTGAAGGGTATCGTCGGCCTGACCCGGACGTTGGGGCTGGTCGTCACCGTCGAAGGGGTAGAGACTTTCGAGCAGTTGAAGATATTGGTGCGTTCGGTCAAGCCGGACCTCGTGCAGGGGTTCCTCTTCGGTGCCGCGCTCAGCGCGTCGGGCATCGAGACGATGTCGAACGTCACCTGGCCGTTCGCCGCGGACCTGCGGCTCGCCGCCAAACGAACAGCCAGATAGCTGCAATTGCGAAGGCGTTGCTTAGGCCGCGCAAAGGCTTGGATAAGAGCGGCAGTTTCGAAGCCCGCCTGGGTAGACGAAATTTGAAGTAGTCATGGAATAAGCGCTCGGCGACCTTCCGAAAGAAACTGTAAGGAATCAGATATTTACAGTGGATCGACGGTAAGCGGGGCAGATTCCCGGGCGCTTAGGCGGCGGCGAGTCTGACGAGGTGGGGCAGGCGCTCGACCGCAGGGGCGTCTGGGACGCCGAAGCGATCACCCAGGAACTGGTAGAACGACACCTTGAGCTTGGCGCAGGTCTTCATGAGACCGAGCATGGTGTCGCGGGCGGTCTTGCCGGCGGCGCTGACGGTCCCGCCGGAGATTTTGCGCTTGGTGACGACGGAGCGGATGTCGTTTTCCGAGCCGTTGGTGTGCAAGGGGATGTCGGGGCGGTCGAGCACCCGTAACAGCTCGGCCTTTTGCCTGTGCAGCCGTCGGAGCTGTCGGTCCAGGAGCACGAAGCCGGTTCGGCTGGTGAAGATCCGGTCGAAGCGGGCGCGCATCATGCGCGCGCGCTTGGGATCGGGATCGTCTTTGTATTGCTTCAGGTCCCGGTAGAACCACCACACCAGGGTTCGGATCAGCTCAACCGCCTGGCGATGCGCGACGTTGGTCGGCTGCAGTTTGTGGATCAGACGCTCTGCATGCACCCAGCACAGCGCGTGGTCGGCGACGCGGAACTGGCCGGCGCCGTCGGAGACGATGACCGTGCCCTCGAGCAGGCCTTCGGCCTTGACCGCCGCCCACAGCGCCGCCTCCGTGGCGACGGCGATCGGATCGGGCGAGATCTTCAGCGCGCCGAACCCGACGGCGTCCAGGTGGGCGTTGAACGCCGCCTCGCCTGCGAAGCGCTGGTCCGGATGCGCCCTGAGCTTGGCGATCAGCGGATCAGCCATGTGCAGGCGCCGCATATGGGCGAAGGCTTCTTCATCCAGCACGAACGTCGCCCGCCCGCCCTGCAGATCATAGAGGAAGCGGCGCCGAGACTTCGACGGGCCGGTGCGGAAGGCGGTGAAGCGGGCGTCGCCGAACTGGGTGGTGAACTCGTCCTTTCGCGCGTGCCGGACCGAGGTGTCGTCGACGGTGATCCAGGCCGCCGTCTCCAGCCCCGCCCGCAACACCGCCTGGTCTTCGGCGACCAGGGCCTCCAGACCCTGGCTCAGGAAGCGCACGACCTGCCGCTTGGAGATCTCCAGGCCCATGCCGTTCAGCAGCGACGTCAGGCGCTCGCTGGTGACCTGTCCCTGGAAATGGGCGGCGGCGATGAACTGGCGCAGCTGAGGCCCGAAGCCCCCGGCAATCCCCGCCGGCAGGTCCGCGACAATCCGCTCGCCGTCCGGCGTCTCCCAGCGTTCGCGCCGATAACGGACGACGGCGACCCCGATCTGCAGGTCTTGCACCGTCAGGTCCTCATAGCCCTTGAACCGCGAGCCGGGCGGCACGCCGGCCGCCTTCAGCTTGACCTCCGCGGTGATCGTCAGCTTGTCCCGTTTGGCGCCTCGTCCCGGCTTGCGGCCCTTCTTCCTGCCGCTCAGCGGCCGCGAGGTCGCCGCCTCCATGCCCGACGGCTTGCCTTTGAACTTCGGCCGCGGCGGAAGGCCTTTGAGGCGCGCGATCTCCTCGGCCTGCTCCTGGATCTTCACGTCCTTGGCCGCCAGATCCACCTTCAGATCGGCGACCTCCGCCTGCAACCGGCTTACCTCGCCAGTCACCCGCTCAAGTTCCGCCAAGGCCACAGCCACGACGCGCCGCAGGTCAGCAAGCGGCAAATCATCCGGCGATTCAGAGGGCGGCAGAGTCACCCGTAGGGTGAATCACAAGGCTGAGTCGCTGGCTAGCCCCGGCGCCCAGGAATCTGCCCCGCTTACGGATCGACGCTTCTACTGGAAGCTGGACAGGTTCGGTGCGTCCCGAGCCTTGAACGGCGGTGCTCTTGATATCGAGCGCGAGCTTAGATCAAGACGCCAAGTCTGCTTTTTCAGCGCAACTCTGCCGGCGGGAGTAACGCCTGTCGTTAAGGTTAACGAAGGGTAAATCAGCAATATCGAATTTTCGCCTTGTGTCCCATTTCAACTCGAATAGCCTATTCATAGGCGGATACGAGGACTTGAGAATGGATGCTGCAAGGAATGATGCGCAGGCTGGCGCCGGCGCAAACGCTGGGTCGGCGCTGAACCGTTCGATCATGCAATTGCTGGAGCATGTCGATTATCGTCTCATCACGGGGGGCGAGGATCTGGAGGCGATCTACCGCCTTCGCTATCAATCCTATCTGCGGTCCGGCATGTGCGGCCCGATCGCCAGCGGCATGTTCGAGGATCGCTGGGACAACCTGCCGAATTCCTACCGGTTCGGCGTCTATTTCGACGGCCACTTGGTGAGCACGCTACGGCTCCACTACATATCCCGCGAGCATCCCTATTCGCCTTCGGTCGACGCCTATCCGGAAATATTGGCCGAGAGGCTCGCCAGCGGTGAGACCTTCGTCGACGGAACGCGCTTCGCAACCGATCCCGACAGCGCGCCCGCCCCTGGCGTTCTGCCCTTCCTGACGCTCAGGCTTGGCATGGTGGCTTCCTGCTACTTTGGCCAGACCGCGGTGCTGACACCGGTCAAGGTCGAGCATTCCGCTTATTACGCCCGCATCTTCCATGCGATTCAGAGGACCGAGGGCAAGGTGTTCCCGGGCGTTCTTGCGCCGATCGCCTTGTTCGAAATCCCCTGTGGCGAAAATCTGCGCCAGACGCTCGAGCGCTTCCCGTTCTTCAAGTCGACGCCGATGGAACAGCGGCTGATGTTTGCCAATCCGGCCATCAACCGGCTGACGCCGCTCTCCATCATACCGACGGCCAAATACTATCGCGATGCCGCCTGAACGGGCGTCCTTCCGCGCATCATGGACCTTTCCCGCGGCTTTGCCGTTATGAAGGTGCGGCGCCGCGACCGGTGCCGTTGAAGTCCTGCCCGCAGGCATTTCGCTCCGGGTTAGTGTCGGGTTGTCCACGGGAAAGGGATACGGATCATGACCATTCACTCGCTTGCGCTCACGCCCCTGATCTCGCTGATCGCCGGCATACTGATCCTGGTGGTGCCGCGCCTGCTCAACTACATCGTGGCACTCTACCTGATCGTCGTCGGCCTGCTCGGCCTGTTTCCGCACCTCGCCGGCTAAAATAGAGGCTCGGCCCTCGTTCGCGGCGAGCCCATCCCAATTTCAACTTTCGTTTGAGGCTGTTGTCGCGGGCCGTGCGGCAATAGCGCCATTGCGCCTGGTCCGGCTTTTCGCTATGTGCCTCGAAGGCATTTTCGAAGGGGTATTCCTATGGCTGATCACACGCCGACCGGTCCTGTCGAACTGGGCGCGCAGATGGACTATGCCGAGCATGATCGCACCTACAAGGCATTCCTCGCGCTTGCCAAATACGGCTCGCTCGTCTGCGCCGCGATCCTGCTGGCCATGGCATTCGGTTTCTTTGTCGGCGGCTTCTTTTCCGGGGTCATCCTGTTCATCGTGATCACGGCCATCGGCGCCCTCATTCTGCGGTAGACCTTCCAAAGCCCATTGCCCGCGACGCCGCCGGAGGTCCCGGCCGACGCATGGCGCATCAGCTTCCAACCGAAAGGATCATGCGGTGGGACAGACTGTATTCATCCCTCGTGAGGTTGATGCGAACGAACCGCGTGTCGCGGCCTCGCCGGAAACGGTGAAACGGCTGGCAGGCCTGGGCTTCGAGGTGATCGTCGAGAAGGGCGCCGGCCTCGGCTCCCGCATCACCGATCAGGATTTCGCCGCGGCGGGTGCCGCGATCGGCAAGGCTGCCGACGCGTCGAAGGCCGACGTGGTGCTGAAAGTGCGCCGGCCGACCGATGCCGAACTGAAAGGCTACAAGTCCGGCGCTGCCGTCATCGCCATCATGGACCCCTACGGCAACGATGCGGCGCTTGTGGCGATGGCCAAGGCCGGCGTCACCGCCTTCTCGATGGAATTCATGCCGCGCATCACCCGTGCGCAGGTGATGGACGTGCTCTCCTCGCAGGCCAATCTCGCCGGCTACCAGGCGGTGATCGACGCCGCGGCCGAGTATGACCGCGCGCTGCCGATGATGATGACGGCGGCCGGCACGGTGCCGGCGGCCAAGGCCTTCATCATGGGCGTCGGCGTCGCCGGCCTGCAGGCGATCGCCACCGCGCGCCGCCTCGGCGCCGTCGTCACCGCCACCGACGTGCGCCCGGCGGTGAAGGAGCAGGTGCAGTCGCTCGGCGCCAAGTTCCTGGCGGTCGAGGACGAGGAGTTCAAGGCGGCCGAGACCGCCGGCGGCTACGCCAAGGAAATGTCGAAGGAATACCAGGCCAAGCAGGCGGCGCTGACCGCCGAGCATATCGCCAAGCAGGACATCGTCATCACCACCGCGCTGATCCCCGGCCGTCCGGCGCCGAAGCTGGTCTCGGCCGCCATGGTCGCCTCGATGAAGCCGGGCTCGGTGATCGTCGACTTGGCGGTGGAGCGCGGCGGCAATGTCGAAGGCGCGGTGCCCGGCAAGGTCGTGACCACGGAAAACGGCGTCAAGATCGTCGGCCATCTCAACGTGCCTGGTCGTGTCGCCGCATCCGCCTCGCTGCTCTACGCCAAGAACCTCTACGCCTTCCTCGAGACGATGGTCGACAAGGCGACCAAGCAGCTTTCGATCAAGCGCGACGACGAGCTGGTCAAGGCGACGATGCTGACGGACGGCGGCAAGGTGGTGCACCCCAATTTCGCCAAGGCGGCCGAGGCGCCGCCAAAGGGCCAGCATGTGGAGCCGGCGGCTATTCCCGCCACGGTCATTGTCGCTCAAGCCTCCGCCAATCCTGCTGCGAAGAAGACGCCGGCGAAAAAACCCGCCGCAGCCAAGTCGCCCTCGTCCAAGTCGCCCTCGTCCAAGTCGAAAGGGACTGCGTGATGGAACAGCTGCAGAAAGCCCTCGACCAGCTCGATCAGGCGACCGCCGCCGTTCGCCTTGCCGTGCAGGATCTGGCCAATGCGCCAGCCGGCGCCGAGGCTGCGGGCAACGCGGCGCATGCGCTCTCGGGCGGCGCCATCGATCCCTTCGTCTTCCGCTTCGCCATCTTCGTTCTGGCGATCTTCGTCGGCTACTATGTCGTCTGGTCGGTGACGCCGGCGCTGCACACGCCGCTGATGGCCGTCACCAACGCCATCTCTTCGGTCATCGTCGTCGGCGCGCTGCTCGCCGTCGGCATCGCGGCCTCCGGCCTTGCCGCGGGTTTCGGCTTCGTCGCCCTGGTGCTGGTCTCGGTCAACATCTTCGGCGGCTTCCTCGTCACCCAGCGCATGCTCGCCATGTACAAGAAGAAGGAAAAGTGACGTGACCGTCAATCTGGCTTCCTTCCTCTATCTCGTCTCGGGTATCCTGTTCATCCTCGCGCTGCGCGGCCTGTCGCACCCGACCACCAGCCGTCGGGGCAATCTCTACGGCATGATCGGCATGGGCATCGCCATCGCCACCACGCTGGCGCTGGCGCTGCCTTCGGCCGGCCGCTTCGGCCTGATCGTGCTGGGTCTCGCCATCGGCGGCGGCGTCGGCGCCTATGTGGCGCGCCGCATCGCCATGACCTCGATGCCGCAGCTGGTCGCCGCCTTCCACTCGCTCGTCGGCTTTGCCGCCGTCATGGTGGCGGCTGCCGCGATCTACGCGCCGGAAAGCTTCGGCATCGGCACGGCGGGCGACATCCATGCCCAGGCGCTCGTCGAGATGAGCCTCGGTGTGGCCATCGGCGCCATCACCTTCACCGGCTCGGTCATCGCCTTCCTGAAGCTCGACGGCCGCATGTCCGGCAAGCCGATCATGATCGGCGGCCGCCACATGATCAACATCGCGCTGGGTGTTGCCCTTGTGGTGCTGATCGTGCTGCTCGTCTCCACCGAATCCAAGCTCGTCTTCTGGCTGATCGTCGCCGCCTCGTTGGTGCTCGGCGTGCTCTTGATCATCCCGATCGGCGGCGCCGACATGCCGGTCGTGGTGTCGATGCTGAACTCCTATTCCGGCTGGGCGGCGGCAGCGCTCGGCTTCACCCTCGGCAACCTGGCGCTGATCATCACCGGCGCGCTGGTCGGCTCCTCCGGTGCGATCCTGTCCTACATCATGTGCAAGGGCATGAACCGCTCCTTCATCTCCGTCATCCTCGGCGGCTTCGGCGGCGAGACCGCAGCGGCGGCCAGCGACGGCATCGAGCGCACCGTCAAGCAGGGCTCGGCCGACGACGCCGCCTACCTGATGATGAACGCGCAGAAGGTCATCATCGTGCCCGGCTACGGCATGGCGGTCGCGCAGGCGCAGCATGCGCTGCGCGAGATGGCCGACAAGCTCAAGGCCAACGGCGTCGAGGTCAAATACGCCATCCATCCGGTCGCCGGCCGCATGCCCGGCCACATGAACGTGCTGCTTGCCGAGGCGAACGTGCCCTACGACGAGGTGTTCGAGCTTGAGGACATCAACTCCGAATTCGCGCAGGCCGACGTCGCCTATGTCATCGGCGCCAACGACGTCACCAACCCGTCCGCGCGCGACGACAAGTCCTCGCCTATCTTCGGCATGCCGATCCTCGACGTCGACAAGGCGCGCACCTGCCTCTTCGTCAAGCGCTCGCTCGGCTCCGGCTATGCCGGCATCGACAACACGCTGTTCTACAAGGACGGCACCATGATGCTGCTCGGCGACGCCAAGAAGATGACCGAGGAAATCGTCAAGGCCATGGATCACTGATCAGCCGCAGCAGCTTCTGCAACAAAGAAAGCCCGGCAGCGCCGGACTTTTTTGTTGCAGAAGCCTGTCGGCCTCTCCTGTTCAGATGTCCAGATTGGCCACCGACAGCGCATTGTCCTGGATGAACTCGCGCCGCGGCTCCACCTCGTCACCCATCAGCCGCGAGAACAGACTGTCGGCGTCGGTGGCGTCGGCCACCTTGACCTGCAGCAGCGAGCGCACATTCGGATCGAGCGTCGTCTCCCAGAGCTGCTCGGCATTCATCTCGCCGAGGCCCTTGTAGCGCTGCATGGTGAGGCCCTTGCGGCCGGCCGCGAACACCGCGTTGAGCAGCGCCAACGGTCCGGAGAGGATCTCCGAGGCGTCCTTGCGGCGCAGCGTCGGCTGCTCGCCATAGACTTCCGCCAGCCGCGGCGCGTAGCGGTCGAGCTGGCGCGCGTCGGCCGAATTGATCAGCCCGGCATCGAGCTGGACCGCGTCCTTGACGCCGCGCACCGTGCGCTCGAACACATAGCCGCCCGAGCCGTCATTGGAGGTCGAGAGATGCCCGGTCCAGCCGCGCTCGGTCTCCTCGGCGATCATGTCGAGCCGCCCGGCGACGCGCTCGGCCATGGGATTGGCGCGGCCGAGATCGGCAAGCACGTCGGCATTGAGCGCGCCGGCGATCGCCGCCTGCTCGACGACGTCGCGGTTGTAGCGCGTGTGCAGCCCGTTGATCAGATGCCGCACCGCCAACGCGTCGTCGACGGCGCTGCGCAGGTCCTGCCCGGTGCGCACCTCGCCGGAGCCGAGCGTCAGCGACGTCTCTTCCAGTCCAGAGTCGATCAGATATTCCTCATAGGCGCCTTCGTCCTTGAGGTATTGCGAGCTCTTGCCCCGCGTCACTTTGTAGAGCGGCGGCTGGGCGATGTAGAGATGGCCGCGCTCGATCAGCTCCGGCATCTGCCGGAAGAAGAAGGTGAGCAGCAGCGTGCGGATGTGGGCGCCGTCGACGTCGGCGTCCGTCATCAGGATGATCTTGTGGTAGCGCAGCTTGTCGGCATTGAACTCGTCCTTGCCGATCGAGGTGCCGAGCGCGGTGATCAGCGTGCCGATCATGTCGGAGCTGAGCATCCGGTCGAAGCGCGCGCGTTCGACATTCAGGATCTTGCCGCGCAGCGGCAGGATGGCCTGGTTCTGGCGCGAGCGCCCGCCCTTGGCCGAGCCGCCGGCGGAGTCACCCTCGACGATGAAGATCTCGGACTTCGCCGGATCGCGCTCCTGGCAGTCGGCGAGCTTGCCGGGCAGCGAGGTGACGCCGAGCGTGCTCTTGCGGGTGATGTCGCGCGCCTTGCGCGCAGCCTCGCGCGCGGCCGCCGCCTGGATAACCTTCTCCACCACCACCTTGCCCTCGACCGGATGTTCTTCCAGCCAGGTGCCCAGCGCCTCGTTGACCAGGCTTTCCACCACGGGGCGGACTTCCGAGGAAACCAGCTTATCCTTGGTCTGCGAGGAGAATTTCGGGTCCGGCACCTTTACCGAGAGAACGGCGGTCAGCCCTTCGCGGCAGTCGTCGCCGGTGAGCGACACCTTTTCCTTCTTGGTCTGGCCGGAGGACTCGCCATAGCCGGTGATCTGCCTCGTCAGCGCCGCGCGGAAGCCGGCCAGATGCGTGCCGCCGTCGCGCTGCGGGATGTTGTTGGTGAAGGCCAGCACATTCTCGTGGTAGCTGTCGTTCCACCACATCGCCACTTCGACGGTGATGCCGTCGCGCTCGGCGCGGATGGCGATCGGTTTTTCGATCAGCGGCTTCTTCACCCGGTCGAGATATTTGACGAACTCCTCGAGGCCGCCGTCATAATGCAGCTCATGGCGCACGAGATCGGCATGCCGCGCGTCCGTCAGGACGATGCGCACACCGGAATTGAGGAAGGCGAGCTCGCGCAGCCGGTGCTCCAGCGTGTTGTAGTCGAACTCGATCATGCTGAAGGTTTCGGCCGAAGGGAAGAAGGTGATCTCGCTGCCACTGCGGCCCTCATAGGTGCCCGGGCGCTTGTCCTGCTCGTAGCTGCCGGTCACCTTCAGCGGTGCGTCGGCATTGCCGTGCGTGAAGCTCATCTCGAAGATCTCGCCATTGCGGCGGATCTTGAGCTTCAGCCAGGCCGAAAGCGCATTGACCACCGAGACGCCGACGCCGTGCAGGCCGCCCGACACCTTGTAGGAATTCTGGTCGAATTTGCCGCCGGCATGCAGCTGCGTCATGATGACTTCGGCCGCCGAAACACCCTCGCTGGAGTGGATATCGGTCGGAATCCCGCGGCCATTGTCGATCACCGTCACCGAGCCGTCGGGGTTGAGCGTCACCGAGACGAGGTCGGCGTGTCCGGCCAGCGCTTCGTCGATGGCGTTGTCTACTACCTCATAGACCATGTGGTGCAGGCCCGAGCCGTCATCGGTGTCGCCGATATACATGCCCGGCCGCTTGCGGACAGCATCCAACCCCTTCAAAACCTTGATGGAATCGGCGCCGTACTCGGCTTCCGCGCCAATGGCGCTTTCGGTCTGGTCGCTCATAAAAACCTGTCTGATTGATGCTGCTGGTCCGGGGCGGGAAAATGGCCCCGAATCGCGCCGTTTTGATGTCCTAGATATAGGCTCAAATGGCCGTTTTTCCAAGGTTTGCGGGCGTTTTGCCGGCTTGCCGGCAGCCGGATCGAGAAACGCTTTCGTCGGCTTCGCGGGCGATCGGCTGCGCAAGCCATAAAAGCGCGCCGCTGCCTGCAAAAGCCGGCGCAAAAACGTGCCGTCCGTTCACATGGACGCCCGCCATTGCGGGCGCTACATTTGACCTGCCAGCGGAGCACGCTCATGGACACCAAGCCCGCCCCCTTCGTGCCGCCGGCGCCGAAGCCGCGCACCCGGCCGCCCTCGACGCTGGAGATGATGCGCATCGTCTACCGCAACCCGCTCGAGCTCTGGGGCGAGCACACCTACAACGAGCCCTGGATCTCGGTGACCGGCATCGGCGGGCCGCTGGTCATCGCCAACGAACCCAGCCTCATCCGCCATGTGCTGATCGACAACGCCAAGAACTACAAGATGGCGACGGTACGCCAGCTGATCCTGCGACCGATCCTGCGCGACGGCCTGCTCACCGCCGAGGGCGAGGTGTGGAGGCGCTCGCGCAAGGCGATGGCGCCGGTGTTCACACCGCGCCACATCTTCGGCTTCGCCGGGCCGATGCTGAACCGCACGCTGGAATTCGTCACCCGCTACGAGGCCGGCGGCACGACCGACGTCGCCCGTGACATGACGATGCTTACCTACGACATCCTCGCCGAGACGCTGTTTTCCGGCGAGATCGCCGGCGAGCAGGGCAGCTTCGCCAAGGAGGTCGACCGCCTGTTCGAGACCATGGGCCGCGTCGATCCGCTCGACCTCTTGCGCGCGCCGGAATGGCTGCCGCGCCTCACCCGCATCCGCGGCCGCAAGACCATGGCCTATTTCCGCAACATCGTTGCCGGCACGGTGAAGATGCGCGAGGAGCGGCTGAAGCGCGATCCGGACGGCGTGCCGCAGGATTTCCTGACGCTCCTCTTGAGAGCCGAGGGGCCGGATGGACTGACGCGCGCGGAAGTCGAGGACAACATCATCACCTTCATCGGAGCCGGCCACGAGACAACGGCGCGCGCGCTGGGCTGGACGATCTACTGCCTCGCCGAGGCGCCGTGGGAGCGTGACAGGATCGAAAAAGAGATCGACGCGGTGCTGGCAAGGGAGCCCGATCCGACGAAATGGCTGGACGCCATGCCGCTCACCCGCGCCGCCTTCGAGGAGGCGCTCCGGCTCTATCCGCCGGCGCCCTCGATCAACCGCGAGCCGATCGAGCCGGAGACCTGGAACGGTCTCTATATCCCGAAATACGCCGCCGTGCTGGTGATGCCCTGGGTCGTGCACCGCCACCGCAAGCTGTGGGACAGACCGGATGCCTTCATGCCGGAGCGCTTCCATCCGCAAAACCGCGACAGGATCGACCGCTTCCAGTACTTGCCCTTCGGCGCCGGCCCGCGCGTCTGCATCGGCGCCAGCTTCGCCATGCAGGAGGCGATCATCGCGCTGGCGATCCTGTTGTCACGCTTCCGCTTCGACGTGACTGCCGAGACAAGGCCATGGCCGGTGCAGAAGCTGACCACGCAGCCGCAGGGCGGCCTGCCGATGCAGGTTTCCCGCCGCGTCTGAGGTAATTTCTCTTGGATTAGCGCAATTCGGGGAGGAACAACCTCCGAACGCACTATCGGTCGGCTATCGGCCGGCGCTGTTGGAACTGGCCGGCGGAGCGGAAGCGCCACAGATAGCTGGGCAGGATGGTAGCGATCGCCTGCGGCTGGATGCCGAGGCCGCCGAGCGTCCTGTCCGCCTTGGCGGCGGCTTCGGAAACGACATTATTCGCGCGCAGCTGCAGCACCTGGTCCTTGGTCAGCAGCGGATTGGGCAACAGCTGAAGGATCGAGGCCTGCAGGTTCGCCAGCCACCACGGCACCGGCACCAGCAGACGCCGGCGGTCGATCACGGCAAGCATTTCCTGCATGCATTCCTTGAAAGTCAGCACCTGTGGGCCGCCGAGCTCGTAGATCTGGCCGCCCTTGACGTTGCCGTCGACCGAGCGCGCCACCGCCTCGGCGACATCGCCGACATAGACCGGCTGGAATTTCGTCTGCCCGCCGCCGATCAGCGGCAGCACGGGCGACAGGCGCGCCATGCTGGCGAAGCGGTTGAAGAAGGCGTCTTCCGGTCCGAAATTGATCGACGGCCGGAAGATCACGGCATCCGGGATCGTCTCGAACACGGCCTTCTCGCCGAGCGCCTTGGTGCGGGCGTAGCTGGAAGGCGAGTTCAGATCGGCGCCGAGCGCCGAGATGTGGGTGAGGCCGGCGCCCACCGCGCGCGCGGCCTCGGCGACAGCGCGCGCGCCGAACTCGTGCACGGAGCCGAATTTCTGACGGCCGGTCTCATGCAGGATGGCGACGAGGTTGACGACATGGTCGGCGCCCTGCACGGCGCGGTCGATCGACCAGCGCACGCGCACATTGGCCTGTACGGGCTGGATCTGGCCGACATTGCCGAGCGGCTGCACATGGCCGGCAAGGTCGGGCCGACGACAGGCGACCCGGATGCGGTAGCCGCGCTTGGCAAGCGCGCGCACGACATGGCGGCCGACAAAGCCGGACCCGCCGAAGACGACGACGAGCTTGGGGGTCTGCAGGATTTCGGTCATGGCTGGCTCCGGCGCTTCCCGATGGTGCTTGGCTAGAGGCGTTCATAGTCGGTTTCGCGCCAAAGGCAAAGGGTGGTCGGAGCCAATCACGACCGCGCAATTCCGGACCGAAAACCGCAGGGCATTTTGCTGAAATTTGCGTCAAACAGAAAACCCCGCCGAAGCGGGGTTTTCCGGGCAGCGCCCGCGCCGAAACAGGGTCCAACGAGGCGGCCTGACCTGAGACGGTATCAAGGCGGCGTGAAGCAAGCACGCCCGCCCCGGCCCTGAACGCCCGGCGCGGCGCCGCCAACCGCAAGCCGCAACCCAAGCCACCCTTTGCGGCCTGCGATGTGGGGTGCCGCCGATGGGTCGGTTCAGGACCGGAAAAGGTTCAGCAGCCGCGTGAAGAAACGCGCGTCTTGTTGCTGCACGTCTCGATCAGGCCGAATAGCGCTCGGCGAATTCGGAAATGCGCTGCACGACCGCCTTCGGGACATCGATGCCGCGCGCCGCCGCCTTTTCCGCCGCCTCGGCGCGGGCGCGTCCGGGGATGTGCACGCCATAGCGTCGCCGCAGCCGCTCGAGCTGGTCGCGCATACGCCGCTCGAAATCCGGGTCGAGCAGCTTGGGCTCGACGGCAAGCACGAAGAGCCCGGTGCCCGGGCTGTCCGGCCCGCCGCTGAACCAGGGCGCGTCGAGCGACCAGTTGGCGCCCGAAATGCCGGCCGCCAGCACCTCGACCATAAGCGCGATGTTGGCGCCGCGCTGGCCGCCAAAGGCAAGCATCGCGCCCTTCATCGCCGCCGCCGGATCGGTGGTCGGATTGCCGCTCGCATCCAGCGCCCAGCCTTCCGGGATTCTCTTGCCGTCCTCGGCCGCCTTGCGGATGTTGACGAAGGCGGTGGCGCTCGACGATTGGTCGATGACCAGCGGCGGCCCGTTGGCGGCGGGCGCGGCAAAGGACATCGGATTGGTGCAGTAGACCGGCTTGATCGAGCCGGAGCCGGCGAGCACCGCCGGCCCGTTGGTGGCGGCGAAGGAGACCAGCCCCTGCTCGGCCAGCCGTCCGGTGAAATAGCCGAGCGCACCGCAGGTGTAGGCGTTCTTCTGCGAGAAGATGGCGACGCCGAACAGCCGTGCCGCCTTGGCGAGATCGTCGATGGTGCGGTCGAAGCCGGTATGGGCAAGCCCGCCGCGCGCGTCCGAGAGGTAGACGGCAAGCGCCGGCCTGGTGATCACCGGATCGGCGTTGCCGTCGATCCGCCCCGCCTCGATCGCCTCCAGATAGTCGATGAGATGCGCCAGGCCGACCGCCGACAGGCCCTCCGCTTCCGCCGCGATGATCGAGGCGGTGAGCGACTGCGCCGCCTCCTCGTTGGCCCCGGCGCCGAGCGCCGCCATCCGGCATAGTCCTCTTGCCTGGTCGAGGGTGAGTTGCATTGTGGCTGTCCCAAGGGAGTAGGGGAATAAGGGAGTAGGGGAATAAGGGAGTAGGGGAGTAGGGGGAAATTATGGAGCGAATAGCGAATGGGGATGGAAATGTGAATGCGGATCGTGGCTGAACGCTCCCTACTCCCCTACTCCCCTACTCCCCTACTCCCCTACTCCCCTACTCCCCTACTAACCGATCTTGACTGGAATCCGCGCCTCGATCCTGCTGAAGATCAGCACCAGAATGCCGGTGATCGTCATATAGATCAGCGCCAGCAGCAGCAAGGGTTCATAGGTCAGGTAGGTGTCCTGCCGCACCTTGGAGGAGACGGCGAAGATATCGATGACGCTGATCGTCGCGACCAGCGGCGTCGACTTCAGCTGCAGCACGGTTTCGCCCGTCAGTGTCGGCAGCGCCCGGTAGAAGGCCTGCGGCAGCCAAATGCGGCGGAAGATCTTGAAACGGCTCATGCCGAAAGCGCGTGCAGCCTCGAGCTGCCCGTTGGGCACCCCGGCAAAAGCGCCGCGCATCACCTCGCCCTCATAGCCGGCGAAGGACAAGGTCAGCGCCACCACGCCATAGGGCCATGCCTGTCGCAAATATGTCCACATCCAGGACTCGCGTATCCATGGATACTGCGGAAACAGCGACCCGAGCCCGTAATAGAGCAGCCAGAGCTGGAGGAGAAGCGGCGTGCCGCGAATGATGGTGCAGAACACCTTGGCCGGCACCGCGAACCAGAACGGTCCGCCGGCCTGCGCCAGGCCGAGCGGCACGGCGAGCAGGAAGCCCAGCGCGCAGGTGACGACGAGGATCCACAGCGCCCGCCAGATGCCGAGCAGCCCCATTTCCCAATACTGCGGCAGCCAGTCCCAGCGCATGAAGAAGGCCGCGCAAAACACCAGCGCCAAGGCTATCAGGATCAACACGATGCGATGCGGCTTGAGCCAGAGCGAGGCGCGCGCCGCCAAGTTGATTGCGGTCGCTTCGGCCGACATCAGCGTGCCTCCTTGACGGAAGGCATGCCGCGCCGCGACCAGGCTTCGACGCGACCGATGATCAGGTTGGAGAAGAGCGTCAGCGCCAGATAGAGCGCGCCGGCAGCAACGAAAAAGAGCAGATAGGCCTTGGTGACGCCTGCCGCCTGCCGCGTCGCCAGCGTCAGCTCGAAGAAACCGACGACGGCGAGTAGGGCAGTATCCTTGGTGGCGATCAGCCAGAGATTGGCAAGTCCCGGAATGGCGAAAGGCAGCATCGCCGGCACCGTTATGCGCCTCAGCATCAGCAGCGGCGGCATGCCATAGGCGCGGGCCGCCTCGATCTGGCCTTGCGGGATGGAGAGGATGGCGCCGCGGATCACTTCCGTCGAATAGGCGCCCTGGACGACGCCGAGCACGAAGATGCCCGCCGCGAGCCCGCTGATGTCGATGCGCTGGTAGCCCATCGCCGTCAGCAACTGGTTGATGAGGTCGGTTCCGGCATAATAGAGCAAAAGGATCAGCACCAGCTCCGGCACGGCGCGCACCACCGTGGTGTAGACGGCGAGCAGATCGCGCGTCACTGGGCCGCCATACAGCTTGCCAAAGGCGCCGCCGGTGCCGATCAGCAGCCCAAGGCAGGTGGCGCCGATGGCGATCTCGATCGAATGCAGCAGTCCGACCAGCAACGTGCCGCCCCAGCCGGGCGCCACGGGCGACAGGAGTTCGAAAATGCCGGCCGCCGAGGCCGGAAGAAAGGCGTCGATCAGCTTCGCCCCCGAAATGCTGGCTTCGTCGCTGGCCGTAGCGGCCGGCGGCAGGCGCGCGTGGAAAATTGGGCTTAGGGGCACGGCAGTGACGCCATGCCCCTAACTCATGGGCGAGAAGTCGTCAGTTCGACTGCGGCGCGCCGCCGTAGATGTCGAAGTCGAAGTACTTCTTCGAGATCTCGTCATACTTGCCGCTGGCGCGGATGGCCTTGATGCCGGCGTTGATCTTTTCCTTGAGCGCGGTGTCTTCCTTACGCACGCCGGCGCCAACGCCCGGTCCCAGCACCTCATCGTCCGGCGCGACCATGCCCTTGAGGTCACAGCAGGCCTTGCCCTGGTCGGTCTTGAGGAATTCGCCGAGCGCGATGGAATCGGCCTGCACCGCGTCGAGACGGCCGGCCGCAAGATCGTTATTAGCCTCGTCCTGGGTCTGGTATTCCTTGATCTCCTGCGCCCCGGTGAAGTGCTTCTTGGCGTAGACGGCATGCACCGTCGACACTTGGACGCCGATCACCTTGCCCTTGAGGTCGTCCGGCGTGGCGCCGAATTTCTGGTCCTTCGGCCCGATGATCGCCGTCGGCGTGTTGTAGTACTTGTCCGAGAAGTCGATCGTCTTCTTGCGTTCGTCGGTGATCGACATCGAGGAGACGATGAGGTCGATCTTCTTGGTGGTCAGCGCCGGAATGATGCCGTCCCAGGCAACCGGCGTGATCACGCAGTCGAGCTTCTCCTCGGCGCAGACGGCATCGATGAAGTCGATCTCCCAGCCGACCCATTTGCCGCTCGCATCCGGCGAGGTGAAGGGCGGATAAGGCTCGGCGGCGACGCCGATCTTGACCTGATCGGCCTTGGCCACGCCAATCGCGGCGACGCCGAACAGCAGCGCCGCAGCGAAGGTCTTGAGAACAGTCTTCATGTCAGGACTCCCAGTTTGTTGTTGTTCCCGGTTTTTCGCTCCGCTTGACGCCGGCCCTAGCCGACGTTGCGGAGGAATTGCTTGAGCCTTTCGGATTTGGGCGCGCCGAACAGCTGCTCCGGCGGGCCTTCTTCCTCGACCAGCCCGTTGTAGAGGTAGACGACATGCGTCGCGACCTCGCGGGCGAACTTCATTTCATGCGTTACCAGCACCATGGTGCGCCCCTCGCGCGCCAGGTCGCCGATCACCTTCAGCACCTCGCCGACCAGCTCCGGATCGAGCGCCGAGGTCGGCTCGTCGAACAGCATGACGCGCGGATTGATCGCGAGTGCGCGCGCGATGGCGGCGCGCTGCTGCTGGCCGCCCGAGAGGAAGGCCGGATAGACGTCGCGCTTCTCCGCCAGCCCGACGCGGGCAAGCAGCTTCTCGGCCTGGGCGATCGCCTCGTCGCGCTTGACGCCGAGCACATGCACCGGAACCTCGATGACGTTCTCGATCAGCGTCATGTGGCTCCACAGGTTGAAATTCTGGAACACCATGCCGAGCCGGGAGCGGATGCGCTCTATCTGCTTGCGGTCGGCGGGAACCGTGTGGCCGTGGCTGTCGGCCTTCAATTTGATCTCTTCGCCATTGACGCGGATGATGCCGCTGGTCGGGTTTTCCAGGCAGTTTATGCAGCGCAGCAGCGTCGATTTTCCGGAGCCCGAGCCCCCGATGACGGCGATCACCTCGCCGTCGCGCGCCGACAGCGAAACACCCTTCAGCACGTGCAACTGGCCGAACTTCTTGTGCAGGTTCTCGACATGGATGGCTTCGGCGGCGCCGCTCTGCGCCTCGCCGGATGGGACTGCAGCGGCATCCACCGCGCTCACCGGGTGACCTCTGCATGGTCGACGTCAGTTCGTCGAGCGTCTATCCGGCTAGTCAACATACGCTGTATTGCCCACTCCAGATTTCAGCATGGACCCGATAGCGCGAGCCCGTCAATCCCGCTCATTACGGCACTTGCGGCCTTGTTGTGCAAGTGTATAAATAGCCTCTCATGAAATTTTTTCGATTTTTTTCAGCTTAAAAGGGCATCGATGAGCGCTTTCGGATCACAGTCCATGGCGGCGCCGCTGCGGCGCGTGCTGATGCGGTCGGCGGCCAATGCCATGCGCGACGCCGACAGAGCTCAATGGCACTATGGTCCAGGGTTCAGCCCGGCGAAAGCAGCGTCTCAGCACGCGGTCCTTGCTGAACTGGTGGCGGCTTCCGGCGCCGAAATCGAATGGATCGAGGACAAGACCGACGGACTTTCGGATTCTGTGTTCACGCACGACCCATCGCTGATGACCGACCGTGGCGCTCTGATCCTGTCGATGGGCAAGCCATTGCGCGCCAGGGAGCCCTCGCTGCATGAGGAAACCTACCGAAGACTAGGCATTCCGATCCTCGGCCGCGTCGAGGCCCCCGGCCAGGTCGAAGGCGGTGACTGTGTATGGGTGGATGCCAGCACGCTGGCCATCGGGCGCGGTGTCCGCTCCAACCAGCAAGGCATCCAGCAGGTTTCCAACCTGCTGACACCGCTGGGCATTTCCGTCTACGGCTTTGATCTGCCGCTGTGGCAGGGCGAAGAAGCTTGCCTGCATTTGATGTCGGTGATCAGCCCGTTGGCCGACGACCTGGCACTGGTCCACTCGCCGCTTTTGCCGGCCCCGTTCTATCAGATGCTGAAGGCGCGAGGCATCCGCCTGGTCGAAGGCGACACCGAAGAATTCGCCGCTTCCAACGGCCTTAGCCTGAACGTGCTGCCGACCAGTCCGCTCAAGGTCATTGCCGTTGCAGGCTTTCCCAAGACCAAAGCCGCGATGGAAGCCGCCGGCTGCGTGGTTGAAATTTTCGAGGCCGATGCGCTTTGCATCGCCTGCGAAGGCGGGCCGACATGCCTGACGCGGCCGATCCTGCGCCAATGAATGCGCCATCCCGCCGCAAATTCCGTCGCGAAGGCGAAGAGCGGCGGCGGCAGGATCTGATCGAAGCGACCCTGGACTGCGTGGCGGAATATGGCCTGCAGGGCGCAACCTTGCGCACCATCGCATTGCGTGCCGGCGTCACCGCCGGGCTGATCCGGCACTATTTCCCCGGCAAGGAAGAATTGCTGCAGGAAGCCTATTCAGCGCTGGTCGGCCGCATGACCGAGCAGGCGAAGGCAGCCTTGGTCATGGGCGATGCCTCGCCGCGCCAACGTCTTGCGGCCTTCGTCACCGCCAACCTCAACGCGCCGATCATAGACGCGAGGGTGTTTTCGCTCTGGGCAACTTTCCTCGGCCGCGCCAATGCGGATCTGACCCTGGCCCATGCCCATCGCGAAGGCTACCTTGGCTTTCGCAACGAGGTGGAAGCGGTTGTGGCCGAAGTGCTCGCCGCCGAACAGCGCAGGCCGGACGCAAGCCAGCTGCGCCATCACGCCATCGCGATCAATGCGATCATCGACGGGCTCTGGATCGAAGGCTGCCTGGCGGGCGAGATGTTCTCGCCCGGCGAATTGGCGGCGATCGGCATCAAGGCCGTCGAGGCCGAACTTGGTCTCGCGCCTCTAGAGCATGATCCCGAAAAGTAGGAACCGGGTTTCGGAGAAAGATCATGCTCCCACAAAGAGTTAGATCGGGATGGCGATTCAACGAAACGCAATCCCGATCTACGCAATTCCAGGAAAAGTGAGAGCGGTTTTCCGTCCGGAATTGCGTAGGAAAACAGAAATAGAGCGGATCACTGTTTCCGCTAAGCAGTGATCCGCCCTGAAGGGGAGAAGACCAATGACAACCGTCGGCGAAGCGCTCATCACCTTGCTCGAGGCACATGGCGTCGACACCGTCTTCGGCATTCCGGGCGTGCACACGGTCGAGCTTTATCGCGGCCTGGCGCGCTCAAAAATCCGCCACGTCACGCCGCGCCATGAGCAGGGCGCCGGCTTCATGGCCGACGGCTATGCGCGCGCCGGCGGCCGGCCGGGCGTCGCTTTCGTCATCACCGGGCCGGGGCTGACCAACACCATCACCGCCATGGGGCAGGCGCGCGCCGATTCGGTGCCGATGCTTGTGATCTCCGGCGTCAATGCCGCCGACACACTGGGCAAGGGGCTGGGCTTCCTGCACGAACTGCCGGATCAGCGCGGCATGATGGAGAAGGTGGCGCTGTTCTCTGAGCGCATCACCGAGGCCGGCGAACTGCCCGGCGCGCTTGCCCGCGCCTTCGCCCTTTTCTCCTCGTCGCGTCCGGGTCCGGTCCATATCGAGATCCCGACCGACGTCATGGTGAAGCCAGCCGACGGGATCGCGCCGATGCTGAGCAATGCCGCGCCGCCCGCTCCGGCGGCAACGGCGATCGGCGAGGCTGCGAGGTTGATCACGGCGACTCGCCGGCCTCTGATCCTGGCCGGCGGCGGCGCCAAGAAGGCCGATTCAATGCTCAGGCGCTTCGCCGAGGCGATCGGCGCGCCGGTCGTCGAGACCGCCAATGCGCGTGGCCTGATGCATGCCCACCCGCTCTGCGTGCCGGCAAGCCCCAGCCTGAAGGCGGTGCGCGCGCTGATGGCCGACGCCGATCTGGTGATCGCCGCCGGCACCGAATTCGGCCCGACCGACTATGACGGCTATGGCGACGGCGGCTTCGTGCTACCGCCGAATCTGATCCGCATCGACATCGGCGCCGACCAGCTCGCCCGCCGGCCGGTGACGGTTGCGATCCAGGCCGATTGCGCCGAGGCGCTTGGCGCCCTGCTGGCTGACCTCGGCCCCGCTCATGTCGCCGCGGAAGACGGCGAAGCCCGCGCGGCCGCGGCGCGAGAGGCCGCACTGGCGGAGCTGCGGCCGGAACATCTGGCGCAGTTGCGCGCGGTGGAGGCGATCCGCGACGCGCTGCCCGGCGCGATCGTCGTCGGCGACTCGACCCAGCCTATCTACGCCGCCAACCTCTATTACGACCACGACCGTCCCGGCGGCTGGTTCAACGCCGCGACCGGCTTCGGCGCGCTGGGTTACGGTCCGCCGGCAGCGATCGGTGCTGCCCTTGCGGTGCCCGAAGCGCCGGTCGTGTGCCTCACCGGCGACGGCGGCTTCCAGTTCACCTTGTCGGAGCTGGGCGCCGCGCTCGACGCCAGTGCGCCGGTGATCTTCGTCGTCTGGAACAATCGCGGCTATCGCGAGATCGAAACCTCGATGCTCGATGTCGGCGTTGAGCCGGTCGGCGTGTCGCCGGCGCCGCCGGATTTCTGCAGGCTCGCCGAAGCCTATGGCATAGAGGCTGAGCGGCTAGCCGGCGTCGGCGGGCTTGCCGACGCGCTGAAGCGCGCCCGCACAGCCGGCAAGCCGCGCGTCATCGAAATCACCATCGACTGAAGACCTTGGCGGGACTGGTGCTGTGGTCGGCCTACACACCCGTTGGGCCGCGCTGTATCACGGCCTTCGCCAACGATCTGAAGGAACGCCGCGAACACGACACGGATCGCCGCATCATCGGCTAAGGCATCGAGGACCAGTCGCTCGGCCAGGATCTTATCCGGCGCGGCCTGCAATGCCAGCGCACCCGTGCGAGTACCACCACCGTAGCCCTGGCAGATATTGCCCATCCTTATTACGATAGGAGTTGGAATAGGGCCTTTAGGTGTTCTGAGTGGAATGAGATGCGCGAGGGGCAAACGCTGAAATGAAAAATGTTCAGGTGATCGATGGCGCCAACAATGCTGCGTACAATGTTTATGAGATTCCAGATGATGAGTTCGAACTGATATTTCCTAATGGCCAAGATATCGAGTTTATTGAAGACTTAGTTAAGAGGATTGGCCGCAAGAAAGCAGGGGAAGTTATAAGTTTACTGAATAAAGGTCTGAAAAAGAAAAGTGAGATTAATGGGATACACGGAACGCTGTTCTATGAATTAAGGCGTGAGAAGAAGCGTTATTACCCGAACAAAAAGTTTTCTGATGATCCGTCATCGAAGTATTGACGGCCATTGCCAACAGGTCGCCCCTGCCTCGGATTCCCCGGAATATGGTCGAATAACGCCGCTTGTCCCATCCGCTCGAGACGCAGCCGTGTGGCGTCGCGCGTCTCGACGCATGCAAAGACGGGACGCCTGCCATGTCGATATTTCAATTGAGTGACAGGGCGAAAGGCGCGACGTTCGAAGCTGGGGCGGCATAACCATAAAAATACGACAGGAGCAGTCGAAATATGACGGAAACGCTTAACGGCAGGCATGTCGTGGTGACGGGCGGCACCGGGGCGCTCGGCGGCGCGGTTGTCGGCAGGTTGCTGGAGCAGGGCGCGATCTGCCATGTGCCCAATGCCCATGCCGCGGCTCCGCCGCACTTTCCCTACGCGGCGCATGCCAGCGTCCATCTGGCGCATAATGTCGACCTGTCGGACTCCGCCAAGGTCGAAGCTTTCTACCATCAGGTGCCGGAGCTTTGGGCTTCGATCCACCTCGCCGGCGGCTTCACCATGGCGCCGGTTGAGAAGATCGAATCGGCGTCCTTTGCCGAAATGATGGACACCAACGCCCGCACGACCTTCCTCTGCAGCCGCGCCGCGGTGCGCTCGATGCTGGCGTCGGGCACACCGGGGCGCATCGTCAACGTCAGCGCGCGCGCCGGGATCGATCCCAGGCGCGGATCCGGCATGGTCGCCTATGCGGCCAGCAAGGCGGCGGTTGCCGCGATGACGCAGGCGATGGCGGAGGAACTGAAGCACAAGGGCATCCTGGTCAACGCGGTGGCGCCTTCGACGCTCGACACGCCCGCCAACCGCAACGACATGCCCGACGCCGATTTCACAAAGTGGGTGAGCCTCGAAGCCGCCGCCGAGGCGATCGCCTATCTTGCCTCGCCCGCCAACCAGGCGATGAGCGGCACGCTGGTGCCGCTCTACGGCCGGGCCTGAGACACCAGCTCATAGGACAAAGAAAAACCCCGCCGGAGCGATCCGGCGGGGTTTTCTCTTTCAGCAGGCGAAGGGCTTGCGCAATTCCTGACGGAAAACCGCTGAGCGGTTTTCCTGGAACGCTTAGTTGCCCTGCTTCTTCAGCGCCGCGCCCAGAATGTCGCCCAGCGAGGCGCCGGAGTCGGTCGAGCCGTACTGGGCGACCGCTTCCTTCTCCTCGGCGATTTCCAGCGCCTTGATCGAGACCTGCAGCTTGCGGGTCTTCTTGTCGAAGGCGATGACGCGGGCGTCGACCTTCTGGCCGACGGTGAAGCGCTCGGGGCGCTGCTCGTCGCGGTCACGGGAAAGGTCCGAACGCTTGATGAAGGTCTCGAGGCCGCTGTCGACCAGCCGCACTTCCAGGCCGCCATCCTTCACCGCGATGACCTCGCAGGTGACGACGGCATTCTTGCGCAGCTCACCGCTGCTTGCCGCCTCGCCGACGGTGTCACGCGCCAGCTGCTTGATGCCGAGCGAGATCCGCTCCTTCTCGATGTCGACGTCGAGCACCTGCGCCTTGACCATGTCGCCGCGATTGTACTCCTCGATGACCTGCTCGCCCGGACGGGTCCAGTCCAGGTCGGAGAGGTGCACCATGCCGTCCACGTCGCCTTCCAGGCCGATGAACAGGCCGAACTCGGTCTTGTTCTTGACCTCGCCTTCGACCTGGCTGCCGACCGGATGGTTGCGCGCGAAGGCTTCCCACGGGTTCTCCAGCGTCTGCTTGAGACCGAGCGAGATGCGGCGCTTGGTCGGATCGACCTCGAGCACGACCACGTCGACTTCCTGCGTCGTCGACAGGATCTTGCCGGGATGCACGTTCTTCTTCGTCCACGACATTTCCGAAACGTGGATGAGGCCCTCGATCCCAGGCTCCAGCTCGACGAACGCGCCGTAGTCGGTGATGTTGGTGACGGTGCCCTTGATCTTCTTGCCGATCGGGAACTTGGTGCCGATATCCGACCACGGATCGCTCTCGAGCTGCTTCATGCCGAGCGAGATGCGATGGGTTTCCTGGTTGATGCGGATGATCTGCACCTTGACCGTCTGGCCGATGTTGAGGATCTCGGTCGGATGGTTGACGCGGCGCCATGCCATGTCAGTGACATGCAGCAGGCCGTCGATGCCGCCGAGGTCGACGAACGCACCGTAGTCGGTGATGTTCTTGACCACGCCTTCGACCACCTGGCCTTCCTCGAGGTTCTGCACGATCTCCGAACGCTGTTCGGCGCGGCTCTCCTCGAGCACGGTGCGGCGCGACACCACGATGTTGCCGCGGCGGCGATCCATCTTGAGGATCTCGAAGGGCTGCGGGTTGTGCATCAGCGGCGAGACATCGCGGATCGGACGGATGTCGACCTGGCTGCGCGGCAGGAACGCCACGGCGCCGTCGAGATCGACGGTGAAGCCGCCCTTGACCTGGTTGAAGATGACGCCTTCGACGCGCTCGCCCTTGGTGAACTTCTCTTCGAGGCGCACCCAGCTCTCCTCGCGGCGAGCCTTCTCGCGCGACAGCATGGCTTCGCCAAGCGCGTTCTCGATGCGCTCGACATAGACTTCGACGGTGTCGCCGACCTTGAGGGAGGAGTCCTTGCCCTTGGCGCCGAATTCCTTCAGCGGCACGCGGCCTTCGACCTTGAGGCCGACATCGATGATGGCCATGTCCTTTTCGATCGCGGTGATCGTGCCCCGGACAACCTGGCCCTCGCCGGAATGGCCGGCGGTGAATGATTCTTCGAGCATGCTCGCGAAATCATCGCGAGTGGGATTTGCAGCTGACATTGTTTCTCCTGGAATGCTCCGCAATGGTAGCAGAGCGGGCGCCGTGGGTTAGCGTTGCGTGAGCCTGCCGGCGTTCCGGGCTGAAGAGCCCTAGGCCGCTTAACGCGGCAAGTCCGGCGCATGAAGAATGCTGGCAGGCTGGTTCGTGCCCGATATGGGTATTTTTCTCACATTCGGCAATTGCGAGCGTGAAAAGAAAACCCTGTTCAGGCCTTGTTTCCCTTGGCCAGGACGTCGTCAACGATCGCCATGGCCGCCAGAAACGCGGCCTCTATAGCCATTTCGCTGGTATCAAGCAAGTGCGCGTCGGCGGCGGGTTTCAGCGGCGAGTCGGCTCGGCCCATGTCGCGCTCGTCGCGGCGCTCGATGTCGGCGAGGATGGTGGCGAAGTCGGCGCTGCCGCCCATGCTCTCGATCTCGGCCAGCCGGCGCTTCGCCCGCACCTCCGCACTTGCCGTCACATAGAGCTTGATGTCGGCGTCCGGGCACACGACGGTGCCGATGTCGCGCCCGTCGAGCACCGCGCCCGGCGGCGCCTTAGCGAACGCGCGCTGCTTCTCGACCAGGATGCGCCGGACAGTGGGGATGACGGCGACCTTGGAAGCCGCTTCGCCCACCGCATGTGCGGACAGCACCGTACGGTCGAGGTTCGAGAGGTCGACCTGCCGCGCCGCGGTTTCGGCCGCCGAGACATTGTCGAGTGGCAAGCCAAGCTCGAGCAGCCTATGCGCCACCGCGCGATAGGAGAGGCCGGTGTCGAGCAGGTTCAGCCGGTAGTGGTCGGCGAGCCGGCGGGCGAGAGTGCCCTTGCCTGCGCCGGCCGGGCCGTCGATGGCGATGGTGAAGGTGGTGCTCATGGGCGTATCAGCGCTATCGAGCGGTGCGATGAAAACGACGAGCGCCGTGATCCTTCGCACCCCCTTCTGTCCTGCCGGACAGTCCGGCAGGACAGAGGGGGGTGCTGCCCCTCCAACATCTCAGTTTGGCTCCAAGCCATCGTCGTCACTCGATCTCCGCGCCCAGCCCCTTCATCAATCCCATGAACTCCGGAAAGCTCGTCGCGATCATATTGGCGTCGTCGATGGTCACCGGCTTTTCCGTCGCCAGTCCCATCACCAGAAAACTCATGGCGATGCGGTGATCGAGATGGGTCTTCACCGCGGTGTCCGGGCCGTTGGGATGAGCACCCAGACCCTTGCCGCCCGGCTTGCCGCGCACGGCGAGCGAGGCTTCGCCCTCGGTGCAGTCGACGCCGTTGAGCTTCAGCCCGTTGGCGACCGCCGACAGCCGGTCGGATTCCTTGACCCGCAATTCCTCCAGGCCTTGCATCAGCGTCTCGCCCTCGGCGAAGCTCGCGGCGACGGCCAGCACCGGATATTCGTCGATCATCGACGGCGCCCGCTCCGGCGGCACCACGACGCCTTTCAGTTCGGAGGAGCGCACGCGCAGGTCAGCCACATCCTCGCCTCCGGCATTGCGCGGATTGAGGATATCGATGCGGCCGCCCATCTCCTGCAGCGTCGAAAGCAGGCCGGTGCGGGTCGGATTCATCAGCACGTTTTCGATTGTGATGTCCGAGCCCGGCACGATCAGCGCCGCCACCAGCGGGAAGCCGGCCGAGGAGGGGTCGCCCGGCACGGCGATCGTCTGGCCGGTGAGCTTGCCCTGGCCCTCGATGAAGATGTGGCGCACGCCGCGCTCGTCGGTCTCGACGGTCAGATTCGCGCCAAAGCCTTTCAGCATCTTTTCGGTGTGGTCGCGGGTCATCACCGGCTCGATCACCGTGGTGATGCCCGGCGTGTTGAGGCCGGCCAGCAGCACCGCCGATTTCACCTGCGCGGAGGCCATCGGCACGCGATAGGTGATGGGTGCGGCATGCTTAGGGCCGCGCAGCGTGATCGGCATGCGGTCGCCGGGCGCTGCCTTCAGCACCTGCACGCCCATCTGGCGCAGCGGCTCCAGCACGCGGCCCATCGGCCGGCCGGACAGCGAGGCATCGCCGATGAAGGTCGTTTCCATGTCGTAGGTACCGACCAGTCCCATGGTGAGCCGCGAGCCGGTGCCGGCATTGCCGAAATCGAGCGGGCCTTCGGGCTCGAGCAGCGCGCCGTTGCCGGTGCCGCGGATCACCCATTCGGCGCCCCTCTTTTCGATATGCGCGCCCATTGCCTTCATCGCCGCGCCCGTGCGCATCACATCCTCGCCTTCGAGCAGGCCGGTGATGCGCGTCTCGCCGGAGGCCAGCCCGCCGAACATGAAGGAGCGGTGCGAGATCGACTTGTCGCCCGGCACCCGCGCCGTGCCGGCAAGAGCAGGAGATTTGCGGGCCGTGGCCGGCTTCGGGGCGGCAGCGTGAGACATATCGTCTTTTCCAAGCAAGATGCCGGCGGGCCGGCTCAATTCGTCATGTTGCGGCGGTCTCGTATCACGCTGCGCCGCAATGGTCATCCCCTCGCGCGGGCCTTTGAAAATCGGGTTTTCAGGACGTGGCATTTGGCTTTGACAATGCCGTTAGCTGCGGTTAAGGGGACCATTCTTTTTTTGACGAGGCTTGCCGTGGCAAAACCTGAACTTGGCACAAAGCGTGTCGACCCCGAAACGGGTCGGAAATTCTACGACCTTAACAAGGACCCGATCGTCTCGCCGTACACCGGCAAGAGCTATCCGCGCTCCTATTTCGAGGAAGGCAAGATTTCCGCCCTCGAGGAAGATGAGGACGTCGCCGACAAGGAACTGGACGCCGAGGACGAAGAGGGCACCGAGATCGTCTCGCTGGAAGATGCGGACGACGAGGCCAAGGGCGGCGGCGACGATTTGCCGGATATCGGCGACGACGAGGATGTCGATCTCGGCGACGATGACGACGACACCTTCCTTGCCGACGAGGAGGAAGAGGACGACGACGTCTCCGACATGATCGGCGTCGGCGACGACGAGGACGAGGTCTGATTTCAAGCCTTGGCGCGATCGTTTGCCGGCCATTTTGGCCTGTGACGAAAAAGCGGTGTTTCAAGGCTTGATCTTGACCCAAGGCGGCGCTAGAAGCCGCCTGCACTAAACGACGGCGCGGTTCCCAGCCGCGCCGGATCTCTTCGCCGGAAACGGCGCCGGCCGACTGCCGGGAGTGGGGCCATAGCTCAGTTGGGAGAGCGCTTGAATGGCATTCAAGAGGTCGTCGGTTCGATTCCGATTGGCTCCACCAAACAGTCTTTTCCCGATCCTCGCATTTGCGGCAATCGCACTCGTTGCCTGCCAATCGGCATCCGAGGCGCCGCCTGCTCCTCCACCCCAGCCTGCACCGGCTGCTGTTGCGGCTCCGGCTTCTCCGGATTTGGCGGTGTTGGACCAAACCGTGTCGATCACGCCTCCCGGCAAGGGCGTTCCGGCCAGGTATGCCGCGTTTTCAGGCATATGGGCCGGGCGGCTGGATGGCATGTATGAAGGCAAGCTGGCCGTGCTCACGGTCTCGCCAGGCGGACAGGTGACGGTCAGCTATGCGTGGGGCGATGTGGCCGACAACAAGCCGGGCGTCGCCGACGGCGCCGGCAGGATCGTCGGGAACACGTTGAAGCTGGGGCGCCTGCCGAACGGCGCGGACATCACCTTTACGATGCAGCCCGACGGTACGCTGGCTGGCACCTACACGCTTGCCGGCCAGACCTATAGGGGACCGTTCGCCAGGCAATAATCCATAGGCCCTCCCGGCAGCGCTCACAGGGCTGCGCATCCTGCGGCGGCGATTGTGCGGCGTCTCCTGGGCCGAGCCCGAATCGGCTATGGCTCACCCATGCTGGAAACCTCCCTCTACGCCCCGGTGAAGCGGTTCCTCGAGAGCCTCGATTTCGCCGTCAAAGGCGAGGTCGGAGGCTGCGACATCGTCGGGCTGCGCGACGGCGAGCCGCCCGTGATCGTCATCTGCGAGCTGAAGCTGCAGTTCAATCTCGAGCTTGTCTTGCAAGGCGTCGATCGCGCGGCGGCCTGCGACGAGGTCTGGCTCGCCGCCCGAATGTCGGCGCGCGGCAAGGGCCGCGAGCGTGACCGCCGTTTTCGCGCGCTCTGCCGCCGCCTCGGCTTCGGTTTGTTGGCGGTCGATGCAAAGGGCAGGGTCGAGCTGCTGCTCAGCCCGGCCGCCGTGCCGCCCCGGCGCGACCCCAGGCGCCGCTCGCGCCTGGTCGAGGAGCATCACCGCCGCAAGGGCGATCCGTCCATCGGCGGCAGCACCCGGCGAAAGCCGATCATGACCGCATACCGGCAGGAGGCTCTCGCCTGCGCCGCCGCCATGGCCGACGGCCCGAAGCGGCCGCGCGATCTGAAAACCCTTTCGCCGCGCGCGGCCAGCATCCTGCTGCACAATTACTATGGCTGGTTCGCCCGGGCCGAGCGCGGCATCTACGCGCTCACCGAAACCGGCCTCGCCGCCGTGCAATCACATGGGGTGGTTGAGACCCCGTTGTAGCGACAGTCATCGGCGAGACGATGCTTCAGAACCGCTCGCGGTAATCACGCGGGTTGGTGCCGAGGGTGCGTAGAAAGCCGCGCCGCATCGTCTCTTCCGAGCCGAAGCCGCAACGCCGGACCGTCTGATTCACGGCCAGTCCCTGTTCCAGCATCCGTCGTGCGGCCTCGATGCGGATTTCTTCGACCGCGCGGGCGGGTGTCCTACCGGTTGCCTCCCGATAGCGCCGCGAGAAGCTGCGCGGGCTCATATTGGCGCGTTCGGCCAGTTTCGACAGCGAAAGGTCGCTGCCCAGATTGTCCAGAATCCAGCCGTGCAGCTTGTCGAAGGCCCCATCGCCGTCCTGCAGCTTGAGGGTCTGGCTGAATTGCGCCTGGCCGCCGGGACGCTTCAGGAAGACCACCAGCTGCCGCGCCACGGCGAGCGCCATGCGTCGGCCGAGGTCGGCCTCGACGAAGGAAAGGGCGAGATCTATGCCCGCCGTTACGCCCGCGGACGTCCAGACATTGCCGTCACGAATGAAGATCGGGTCGGGCTCGAGGCGGACCGCCGGAAATCGCCGGGCGAACTCCGCGCAGCGTCCCCAATGGGTAACCGCGCGCCGGCCATCGAGGAGACCGGCCGTCGCCAGCAGGAAGGCACCGCTGCAGACCGAGGCCGTTCGAGTGGCCCGGCGCGAGCGGCCGATCACCCAATCGATCAGTTCCGGTTGCTCGCAGGCGGCGTTGACACCCCATCCTCCCGGCACGATCAGCGTGTCGATCCCGGCATCGAGCGGCGGGAGCACCGCGGTCTCGAGCACGAGACCTGCCGACGTCCTTACCCGCGATGAAGCGGCGATGACCACCGCGTCGTAGGCCGCGGGTTCGCCGGCCTGCCCCCTGAAGTCGTTGGCGCTGGCGAAGACCTGAAGCGGCCCGCTGACGTCGAGGAGCTGGACGTCGGGATAGGCAAGGACTTCGATGCGGCGCATGATTTTTGGCTTGAAACGAGGGATGATTGGCGATCGCGCCAGATCATGATGGCTTAGATTGCCCGGAGTCAACCTGCGGAGATTCCCATGACCCTTCGTTTCGGCATCCTCGTGTTCCCCAATGTCCAACAGCTCGACCTCACCGGTCCTTACGAAGTCCTCGCATCGGCCAAGGGCGCCGAGGTGGAATTGATCTGGAAGGATCGCAATCCCGTGGTGTCGTCGACGCGACTGTCCTCAGTCCGACGGCGACCTTCGACGATTGCCCGCCTCTCGACGTGCTGTGCGTTCCGGGCGGTGGAGGCGTCAACGCGCTGCTGGAGGATCAGCCGGTCCTCGATTTCGTGCGGCAGCGCGCGGGGCAGGCACGCTATGTCACCTCGGTGTGCAGCGGCGCCCTGGTGCTCGGTGCGGCCGGGCTGCTCAAGGGCAAGCGGGCGACCACGCACTGGTACGCGCATGACTTCCTGGAGGAATTCGGGGCGGTATCCGTCGACGCGCGGATTGTGGAAGACGGCAATCTGATCACCGCCGGCGGCGTCACGTCGGGGATCGATTTCGGTCTGGCGCTGGTCGCAAGGCTCCTCGGCCAGGCCGAAGCCGAAACGGTGCAGCTCTCGCTCGAATACGCGCCGGCCCCTCCCTTCCGCGCGGGCACGCCGGCTGAAGCGCCGCCGGCCGTGCTGGCGCAGGCAAAAGAGCGGCTTGCGGGCTCGAGACGGGCGCGCGAGGAAATGTTTGCCCGCTGGCGCGATGCTCGCGCGGCCACGCCGGCGCTGATCCACGACTAAAACCAACCGGGCCGAACGGTGCCGTGGCCGCGCCGTTCGGTTCCGCTCGTTTCAGCTGTTGACTCGCCTCCTCGTTCATGCAGAAATTGGTTGGACCATTGAACCACTTTGGATTTCACCGGCGTGACCGATCCCCTCCCGCCCATCCAGGCCACCGCCCGCGACGACGCGGTGCTGAAGGCCTTGGCGGCTTTTGTGAGACAGGAGGCTCTTGGCCCGGGTGAAAAGCTGCCGACCGAGCGCATCCTCGCCGAGCGCCTCAAGGTCAGCCGCAACACGGTGCGTGAGGCGCTGACGCGCTGGGAGGGTCTAGGGCTCGTCGAGCGCCGGCAGGGCAGCGGCACCTATCTCAAGGCGGCCGTTTCCCCCGACATGCTGCACATGCCGCTGACATTGGCCGGCGGCAATGATTTCGCCGGCCTGATGCGCACGCTGGAGATCCGCCGCGCGCTGGAGGCGGAAGCCGCCGCGCTTTGCGCCGTCCGCGCCGGCAAGGCGGACATCGCCGAGATCGAGCGCAAGCTCGACCTCATGGAAGAGGCCTTCCACACCCGCGCCGGCATGTCCTCGGAAGAGGACTGGGAGTTCCACCAGTCGATCTACCGCGCCTCCGGCAATCCGCTGTTCGAGCAGATCATCAGCGCCATGCACGAGCTGTTCCACCGCTTCTGGGAGCATCCGCTCGGCGTGCGCGATTTCGGCCACGCCAGCTTTCCGTACCACCGCACCATCTTCGACTGCATCGCCGCGCATGATCCGGAGGGGGCTAGAGCCGAGGCGCTGAAGCTCATCGCCACCGTCGAGGACGACCTGAAGCGCGGTGCCGCCAACCTCAAACTTTCGGACCGCAGATGAACGAGCACCCGACCGCTTTCGACCCGGCCGCTTTGGCCGGCGACTATCTCGGCGAGGCGGCGACGCTTCTCGCGCATGACGATCCGTTTCCCGGCGGTGCGGTGGTGCCGCCGATCTACCAGACCTCGCTGTTCACCTTCGAGAACTATGCCGACATGGCCGACACCTTTGCCGGCCGTCGCCGCCAGCCGATCTACTCGCGCGGCGACAATCCGACGGTGATGGAGTTCGAGGCGCGCGTCGCGGCTTTGGAAGGTGCCGAAGCCGCGCGCGGCTTCTCCAGCGGCATGGCCGCGATCAGCGCCACCGTGCTCGCCTTCGTCGGCGCCGGCGAGCGCATCGTTGCGGTGCGCAATTGCTATGGCGACGCCTACCGTCTGTTCGAGCGCCTGTTCCCGCGGTTGCAAATCAAGGTCGACTATGTCGACGGCTCCGATCCGGACGCGGTGGCAGCAGCGTTGCCCGGTGCCAAGCTGCTCTATCTCGAAAGCCCGACATCGATGATGTTCGAATTGCAGGATATCGCGCATCTGGCGCGCCTGGCGAAGGAACAGGGCATAGTCACCACCATCGACAATTCCTGGGCCACGCCCGTCTTCCAGAAACCGATCTCGCACGGCGTCGATCTGGTGCTGCACTCGGCCTCGAAATATCTCGGCGGCCACAGCGACACCGTCGCCGGCGTCGTGGCAGGCTCGGCCGCGCACATCAAGCACATCAACGAGCAGACCTATTCCTCGCTCGGCGGCAAGCTCTCGCCCTTCGAAGGCTGGCTCTTGCTGCGCGGCCTGCGCACGCTGCCGCTCAGACTGCCACATCACATGAAGAGCGGATTGACTCTTGCCGAACGGCTGAAGGCGCATGGCCAGGTCGAGCGGGTCAACCATCCCGCCTATTCCAATCACCCCGGCAAGAAAACGCTTGCCGGCTATGCCGGGCTGTTCTCCTTCGAGGTCACGGAGGATGTCGACATTCCGGCTTTCGTCGATGCGCTGAAGCTGTTCCGCATCGGCGTCAGCTGGGGCGGCCACGAAAGCCTGGTCGTGCCGGCAAAGGCCTCGCTCGAGCAGACGCCGGGTCTGAATTCGATGGCGCGCTTCGGCGTCAGCCCCCGAACCATCCGCTTCAATGTCGGATTGGAAAATGTCGAGGATCTCTGGGCCGACATCGCCCAGGCGTTCGACAAGTCAAAAAAATAACGAGTGTTCAAAATGGGAGTCCTGAACATGAAAAGACTGACAATCCTGCTTGCCGCCGCTGCCGGTCTGGCGATCTCCGCCGGTGCCGCGCTGGCCGACACCACCATCAAGATGGTCGAGGTCATCACCAGCCCGCCGCGCACCGAATTCCTGAAGAAGCAGCTCGCCGAGTTCGAGCAGGCCAATCCGGGCGTCAAGGTCGAGCTCGTCTCGCTGCCCTGGGGCCAGGCATTCGAAAAGTTCCTCACCATGGTTCAGGCCGGCGACACGCCCGACGTCGTCGAGATGCCGGAACGCTGGATGGGCCTCTATGCCAACAACGGCCAGCTCGAGGATCTCGGGCCGTATATGGCCACATGGCCCGATGCCAAGACGCTGGGCGACCGTGCCAAGCAATTCGGCTCGACGGTCAACAACACCCAGTTCATGATCCCCTACGGCTACTATGTGAACGCGCTGTTCTGGAACAAGAAGCTGTTCAAGCAGGCCGGCCTCGATCGTCCGCCGGCAACCCTCGACGAGTTCGTCGAGTTCTCCAAGAAGATCTCGGCCATCCCCGGCAAATACGGCTACTGCCTGCGCGGCGGCCCCGGCGCCTTCAACGGCATGCACATGTTCATGAACATCGCCGACGGCAAGGGCGGCTATTTCACCGACGACGGCACCTCGACCATCAATGACGAGGGCTCGGTCAAGGGCCTGCAGATGCTGGCCGACATGTACAAGAACGGCCTGGCGCCGAAGGATGCCGTGAGTTGGGGCTTCAACGAGACGGTGACCGGCTTCTATTCCGGCACCTGCGCCATGCTCAACCAGGATCCGGACGCGCTGCTCGGCATCGCCGACAAGATGAGCGCCGACGATTTCGCCGTTGCACCGCTCCCCGTGGGACCGAGCGGCAAGTCCTATCCGACGCTGGGCTATGCCGGCTGGGCGATGTTCGCCAATTCCCAGCACAAGGAAGAGGCCTGGAAGCTGATGGCGACGCTGTTGTCGCCCAAGGACAACCTGGAATGGGCCAAGGAAGTCGGCGTCATCCCGATCCATAACGGCGCCGACCAGGACGCCCATTTCAAGACCGAGCAGTTCAAGGGCTGGTTCATCGAGCTCAGCGACAGCTCCAAATATGAAATGGTGACGCCGCCGACCCATCTGGAGAACCTCGGCAACTTCGTCGACCAGGTCGCGATCAAGAACTTCCAGGAAGTGCTGCTCGGCCAGAAGCCGGCCAAGCAGGTGGCCGACGAATGGGCGGCATTCCTGACCAAGGAGCAGCAAGCCTGGCTGGCCAAGAACAAGAAGTAGCACCCTTCCTCCTTCTCCCCGTGTCACGGGGAGAAGGTGGCACGCGATGCATGTCGCCCAAAAGTGCGAAGCGGTTTTGGGATAACCACATGCACAAAAATGCCCGGATGAGGGGCAGCGCCGAGTTCTGAGAAGCTGGCGCCGCCCCTCATCTGCCTGCCGGCATCTTCTCCCCGTGACACGGGGAGAAGGGGCTGTCGCTTACTCCAGCACCCACTTACCACCGTAGAGCCAAATCCATGACCTACGCAGTGTCCGAAATCCGATCCGCCGCCCGGCCGCGCAAGAAGCGGCTGAGCAAGGCGGCGATCGAGCCATGGCTCTATCTTTCGCCGGCTATCGTCCTGCTGGTCGTGGTGCTTCTGGTGCCGCTGATCATCGGCATCAGCTATTCCTTCCGCAAATTCTCGGCCTTCAAGTCGGAATATGTCGGCCTCGGCCAGTACCAGGCGATGCTTTCCGACGCCGTGCTCGGGCAGGCGCTGATCAACACGCTGTGGTGGACGGTCGCCAGCCTGTTCTTCCAGTTCTTCCTCGGGCTTGGCCTGGCGCTGCTGCTCGACAAGCCGTTCTATGGCCGCAGGATCGTGCAGGCGGTGGTGTTCCTGCCCTGGGCGGTGCCGTCTTTCCTCTCCGGCCTCACCTGGGCCTGGCTGTTCAACCCGATCATCGGTCCGCTGCCGCACTGGCTCTTCGCGCTCGGGCTGAAGGCGGAACCGACCAATGTGCTCTCCGACCCGGCCACCGCCATGTGGGGGCCGATCGTCGCCAACATCTGGTTCGGCATCCCCTTCTTCGCCATCACGCTGCTGGCGGCACTGAAGTCGATTCCGACCGAATTGCACGAGGCGGCAGCCATCGACGGCGCTTCGCCCTGGCAGCGCTTCACCAAGGTGACGCTGCCGTTCCTGGCGCCCACCATCGTCATCACCGTCATGCTGCGCACCATCTGGATCGCCACTTTCGCCGACCTGATCTTCGTCATGACCGAGGGCGGACCGGCGGGCTCGACCAGCACTGTCCCCGTCTACATCTATGTCAGCGCCTTCAAGTCGCTCGATAAAGGCTACGCCTCGGCCGTCGCCGTGCTGCTGCTCGTGCTGCTGATAGCCTATGCGATCGGGCTGATCGCCATCCGCCGCACGCTTGTGAGGCATGTCTGATGATCGCCGGTCGCTCCACCTCATCGCGCATCGCCGGCGGCATCGGCCTTTACGCGGCCATCGCCGCCTATGTCATCTTCGCGCTGTTCCCGATCTTCTGGACGCTGAAGATCTCGGTCACGCCCGAACGGCTGCTCTATTCCGAAGGCATCACCTTCTGGCCGTCCGAGATGACTTTTCAGAACTTCGCCACCGTGCTCGAGGCCTCCGACTTCCCGCGCTATTTCCTCAACAGCGTCATCGTCTCGGTTTCGACGGCGGCACTTGTGACGGTCGTCGCCACGCTCGCCGGCTATGCCATGTCGCGCTTCGCCTTCCGCGGCAAGGCCACCTTAGCCATCCTGCTCTTGCTCACCCAGACCTTCCCGCTGGTCATGGTCATCCCGCCGATCTATCGCATCATGGGCCAGCTTGGCCTCACCAACAGCCTGATCGGCCTGATCATCATCTACACCGCCTTCAATACCGCCTTCGCCACCTTCCTGATGCAGTCCTTCTTCGACGGCATCCCGAAGGACCTCGAGGAGGCGGCGATGATCGACGGCTGCACGCGCGCTCAGGCGATGCGCAGGGTCATCGTGCCGCTGACATTGCCCGGCATGGGGGCGACGCTCGGCTTCGTCTTCACCGCCGCCTGGAGCGAGTTGCTGTTCGCGCTGATGCTGATTTCCAGCGACGAGCAGAAGACCTTTGCCGTCGGCCTGCTCACCTTCATCGGCAAGTTCGCCGTCGACTGGGGACAGATGATGGCGGCGTCCATCCTGGCACTGATCCCGGTCTGCGTCTTCTTCGCCTTCCTGCAACGTTATCTCGTCACCGGCCTCACCGCCGGCGCGGTCAAAGGATAAAAGATGGCTTCCGTCACGCTGCAACATGTCGAGAAGGATTACGGCGCGCTGCGCATCCTGCACGGAGTCGATCTCGAGATCGCCGACGGCGAGTTCGTCGTCCTCGTCGGCCCATCCGGCTGCGGCAAGTCCACGCTCCTGCGCATGATCGCAGGACTCGAGGAGGTCACCGGCGGCGAGATCCGTATCGGCGAGCGCCTGGTCAACGACGTGGCGCCCAAGGATCGCGACATCGCCATGGTGTTCCAGTCCTACGCGCTCTACCCGCATATGGACGTCTCCTCCAACATGGGCTTCAGCCTGATGCTGAAGAAGGCCGAGAAGACGGCGATCGATTCTCGGGTGGGCGCCGCCGCCAAGCGGCTCGGCCTCGACAGCTTCCTCGGCCGCCTGCCGCGTCAGCTTTCCGGTGGGCAGCGCCAGCGCGTCGCCATGGGCCGCGCCATCGTGCGCGACCCGAAGGTCTTCCTGTTCGACGAGCCGCTGTCGAACCTCGACGCCAAATTACGCGTCCACATGCGCGCCGAGATCAAGGCGCTGCACCAGCAGCTCAAGACCACTTCGGTCTATGTCACGCACGACCAGGTCGAGGCCATGACCATGGCCGACCGCATCGTCGTCATGCATGACGGCTATGTGCAGCAGGTCGGCCACCCGCTGGAGCTTTACGACCGGCCGGCCAACAGCTTCGTCGCCGGCTTCATCGGCTCGCCCGGCATGAATTTTTTGCCGGCAAAGGTCGCCAAGGGCGGCAACGTGGACGCCGTGCTCGCCGACGGACAGAAGCTGAGGCTGCCGGACGGCCTGCCGCTGAAAGACGGCGATGCGCTGACCGTCGGGCTGCGGCCGGAACACATCAGGCTCGCCGACGACGGCCCGCTGAAAGGTGAGGTCGAAGTCGTCGAGCCGCTCGGCCTCTCGACGCAGTTCTATGTCAGGCTGGCCAACCAGCAGGTCTGCGTCTTCGTCATGGGCCGCAGCAACGTCAGGCCGGGCGACACCGTGCGGCTCGCCGCCGATCCAGAGGCGCTGCACCTGTTCGATCCGCCAAGCGGCAACAGGATCAGTTGACCGGCCGCGTGACCTGAATCTCAACAGACCCTGGCGCAATCTGGTTCAGCGCCAGCGGAACGCATCCATCGTGTAGTCCGGCCAGGCGCCAAGCTCCTGGAACAGCCCGGTCAGGTCGCCGGCACCGGCCAATATCCCGGACAGAACCAGCGCGGTCGCCACGCCGGCGGCGCTGCCTCCGGCGATGTCGTGCTCGACGCTGTCGCCGACACAGACAACGTTGTCGCGTGCCGGACTTCCGGCCAGCGCCAGCGCCGCTTCAAAGATCGCCGGGTAGGGCTTGCCGATGCGCGTGACGTTGCCGCCGAGGCGTTCATAGAGGTCAGCGATCTCGCCGGCGCCGAAACGCGGTCCGACCGCGGTCAGCATGATCCGGTCGGGATTGGTGCAGAAGCATGGCACCCGTCGCGCAGCGGCCGGGCCAAGCAGCGTGCTGTAATGATCGAAGCTGTAGCGGTCGCCCTCGCTGCCCGAGAGCAGCACCAGCTCCGCGTCGTCACCGCGTTCGGTCAAGGTCAGGGGCAGGTCTTCGATCGCTGAACGGTCGCCGTCGCGGCTGATCAGCAGGCACTTCGTTCCGGATCGCAATGCGCTCGAGGCCGCCATGTCCTTGAACATTCGCCAGGCGACCTCGCCGGACGAGACGAAATGGTCCCAACTTCCCGCCTCGAAACCAAGCTTCAGCAGCCGCCGCTCGTTGGGCTCCGCCCGCCTGCCGGAATTCGAGATCAGCACCACCGTCCTGCCGGTGCGCTTCAGCGCCGACAAGGCTTCGACCGCGCCCGGATAGGGCCGTTGCCCGTCATGCAGCACGCCGAACTGGTCGAGCAGGAGCACGTCGTAGCGTTCGGCCAGCGCTTCGATCCCGTCGAGATGCCCGGTCTGTTTCGCGCTCATAGCAGCCCCGCTTCCTTTGCGCCCATCAGTGCCAGCCGCCCCGTGCCAGCGGCGGCCTCGTGCGAGAGCGCGGGCAGGAACTCGACGCCGAGCCTGCGCTGCCGGATCGCGGTCCAGGCGGCATTGGCAGCGCCGCCGCCGACGCTCCGCACCGAGGTCAGCTTCGGCGCGCCGAGTTCGGCAAGCCTCTGGTAGCCGAGCGCCTCGATGGCCGCGATGCCTTCCAGCATCGCCTTCAGATAGTCGGCGTCCGAATGCGGCCTGGGCAGAAGGCGCGGCTGCAGCAAGGGATCGGCAATGGGGAAGCGCTCGCCGGGCACATCGAGCGGATAATAGTCGAGGCCGGTGTCGGTCGTGGGATCGATCGTGGCGCTGAGCTCGACGATTCGCTCCAGCGAGAAATGCCGGGCGAGCACCTTGCCGCCGGTGTTCGACGCGCCGCCGGCCAGCCAGGCATCGCGAAGCCGATGGCTGTAGATGCCGTAGTGCGGCGCAAATATCGGCCGGTCGGACAGGATCTTGATGGTCAGCGACGATCCGAGCGCGGTGACGCCATCGCCGGCGGCCGTGGCACCCGTCGCCAGGAACGAAGCGCAGCCATCCGAGGTGCCGGCAACGATCGCCACGTCGCGCGGCAGGTCGAACAGTCCGGCGGCGGCAGCCGTGAGCGTGCCTGTCACGCTGCCCGGCCTGGCGACAGAGGGCAGCAGTTCCATGCGCATGCCGGTTTCTGCGATCCAGTCCGGCCAGCGGCGAGCCTCGGCATCATAGCCGGTCTTGAGGCTGTTGTTCTCGTCGCTGATGTCGAAACGGCCCGAGAACTGTCCTGCGATCCAGTCGGCCTGGTGCAGCATGGCATGGATGCCAGGCAGGCGCTGGAACCACAGCGCCTTGGCAAGGCCGGACGTCGCGCCATGGGCCGCGCTCGCTTCCGGCGCCGTGTCGGCAATCGCGGCGAGGATGGCGTCGTCCGGAACCTTGTCGTTATACATCAGCGGTTCGGCCAGCGGCCGCCCGGCGCCGTCGACCGGCAGCACGGTGCCCGACGTGCCGTCGACGGCGATCGCGCGCACCGCCGCGCGGTCGATGCCCGAGAGCAGCGCCTTCAGCGTCGCCTCGACCGCCGCCCACCAGATGGCGGGATCGCGGCCGTTTGCGCCGAAGCGATCGAGCGGCACGGCGGCGCGCGCTGCGATGGAAAAGTCCGGACGCATCGCGATCGCGCGCGACCCGGAGGTGCCGGTGTCGATGCCTATGGCAAGCGGCTCCATGGCCCTAGCCCGCAGCGTTGAGTTTCTGGCGATACTGCTCGGCATCCCAGTTGATGAGTTCGTCATTCTCGGCCGCGGTGAGATAGTTCAGCCGCGCCGTGGTGTCGATCCGCGCGGTGACATCGGCAAGGCAGCGCTGCATGGCGTCGGCGCCGGCGCCGGCGTCGCCGCGCATCAGCACGCCGGCGTTGGGAAAGAGGATCGCGGCCGGGTTGATGCCCAGCCGCGCGGTGACGTCGGCAACCTGCTCGCCGGGCCTTGCCGCCACGGAGCCCGGGCCGAGGAAGATGACATGATCCGGATAGAGGCTGCCGGCTTCCGCCATGCGGCGGCTCTCCGCGTCGAGCGCCACCGCATGCGCCTCGATATCCGCCGGTAGTCGGTAGCCGCTGTCGCCGGCAAGCGCCGTCAGCGCCGCGACATCCGGTTCCGCCGTCGCCCGCGCCGGACGCGCGAGCAGCGACCTGACCCGATGCAGCAGGCGCTCCGCCTCGGCCACGGTCTCTGCGGCCACGACCAGCCCGTGATTGCCGAGGATCAGCACGTCGACGCCGGGCCGGAGCCGTTCGGCAATGCCCTGGGCAAGCGGCAGGCCCGGCCGGCGATAGGGAAAATAGGCCCATCCGATGCCCTCGAGTCGCCGCGCGGCCTCGCTCTCGCAATCGGCCTGTACGGCGAGCGAGATCGTGTCGACGCAGTGGACATGCAGCACGACCCGCTGCGGCATCAGCGCGTGCACCGTGGTCTCGATCGACGGGCGCAAGCCGCGCGGATTGAGAGCGTCGATGGCGAAGGCCTGCGGCCTGTCGGCGGCCGGGTCGCGCCGTTCGACGGCCTCGATCAGCGGCGCCATCGCCACCGGCACCATGATGTCGTCGGACAAGGCATCCTTCAGCCAGGTGCCGGAGGCCTTGATCCACAGCGTGTCGCCGGCCTTCAGCGAGGTGTTGCCGCCCGCCGCCTGCGTCAGGTGCGGGTTGCCGCCGATCCTGGCCGAAAGCGCCCGCAGGGCGGCCAGTTCCTGTGCGTCAGCTTCAGTCGCCATGGCGCTTGTCCTCCGATGGCTTGGTCGGGTTCTGGCATCCTCTCCCGTCGCCGGGAGTGTTCGGCGCTGATATCGCAGATGCGAGCGATCTACGTCAACCATGATCTAGTATCGTCAAAACCGGCTTGCATTCTGGCTGATGTTGAGTAAGTTGCGCCAATTGCCGTGGAAAAATGGCATTCGGGAGGAAAGAGTTGAGCGAGTCCGGACGCCAGCGTCAGATCGTCGAGATCCTGCGGGACCGCCCCTTTGCTTCGGTGCGCGAGCTGCAGGAGCGGCTTGGCGTTTCGGCCGCGACGGTCAGGCGCGACATCGACAAGATCGACGAGGCCGGCGAGGCGCGGAAGGTCTATGGCGGCATTTCCGCCCTCGACGGCGCGGCCCATGCCGGAGTCGCCTACGCCAGGCCCTATGACGAGAACCGGGATCTCGCCGTCGACGCCAAGCGGCAGATCGCCGCCGTCGCCGCGACGATGGTGCGCGACGGCGACGCCGTCATAGTCCATGGCGGCTCGACCTGCTTCCATCTCGGCGTCAAGCTTGCCGACCGCAACATCCGCCTCTTCACCAATTCCATGCCGCTCGCGGCCTATCTCAGCGATCACGGTCACTGCAGCCTGACCATCGCCGGCGGCGACCTGCACCGCGAGCCCGGCATCATCCATTCGCTCACCCAGTCCGTGCCGTTCTACGCCTCGAAATTCTTCCTCGGCGCGCAGGGCCTCGGCCATGAAGGCGTGCTGGAATCGCATCCGCTGCTGGTGCGCTCGATCATCGATCTCAGCCTCTGCGCCGACCAGATCGTGGTGCTGGCCGACAGCCGCAAGCTGTCGATCCACGCCCGCAATGTCGCGCTGCCGCTGTCGCGCATCGGCACGCTTGTAACCGATGACGGCCTCTCCGATGCCGATGCGCGCATGCTGGAGGACGCCGGCGTCAGTGTGCGCATCGCCTCGTCGTCGGGAGCCCTCCCGTGAAGGTGGCGGTGCTCGATTTCGGCAAGACCAATTCGAAGCTGTTCGTCTTCGGCCAGGACGGGCGCATCCTCGACGAGCGGCGCACCAGGCCCGACTGGATACGCAAGGGCGGGCTCAGCGTGCTCGACGAGGCGGCGCTGCATGACTGGGCGCTCGATGCCGTCGACGAGGCCGTCGACAGCCATGGCATCGAAGGCCTGATGGTGTCCGGCCATGGCTGCACCTTCGCCTTGGTCGACGAAACGGCGCTGACGCATCCGATCCTCGACTACGAGCAGGAGCCGCCGGCCGAAATCGCCGCGCGGATCGATCGCCGCATTCCCGATTTCGCCGAGACCTTCTCGCCGCGCCTGCCGCTCGGCTTCAACTATGGCCGCCACATGCTGTGGCTGAAGGAAGTGGAGCCCGGCGCCTTCGCCGCGGCAAAGGCGATCCTCGGCTATCCGCAATATTGGAGCTGGCGCTTCGGCGGCCGCGCCGTTTCGGAAGTGTCCTATCTCGGCTGCCATTCGCATCTGTGGGCGCCGCGCCGGCGCGACTTCTCCTCGCTGGTCGACGCCGAAGGCTGGCGCGGCCGCATGCCGCCCTTCGCGCGCGCCGGCGCCGTCATCGGCGAACGGCGCTTCGGCAAGGCCGGCAGGCCGGTCGCCATCCACAACGGCGTCCACGACAGCAACGCCGCGCTCCACGCCTATCGGCGCCAGGAGCTCGGACCGCTCACCGTGGTGTCGACCGGCACCTGGGTGATAGTGCTCAATCCGGACTGCCCGCTCGACGCGCTCGACCGCGACCGCGACATGCTGGTCAATGTCGATGTCGATGGCGGCCCGGTGCCCACGATCCGCTTCATGGGCGGGCGCGAGTTCGCCGCGATCAGCGGCAACTGGCAGGGTGCGATCGCGCCGGCCGCGATAGAGCGCGCGATCGATGCCGGCGTGATGGCCTTGCCGAGCTTTGCCCCGGGCGGGCCGATGCCCGGTCGCACGGGTGAAATCGTCGGGCGTGTGTCCGGTGCCGAGGAACGCGCTGCCGTGGCGCTGCTCTATGTGGCGCTGATGGTCGACCTGTCGCTCGACCTGATCCGTTCGCAAGGCGCCGTCATCGTCGATGGCGGCCTCAATGCCGGCGGCCTGCTCGCCGGCCTGTTGGCCGCGCTGCGTCCCGGCCAGTCCTTCATGCGGGGCGCTACGCTTGAAGGCAGCGCCACGGGAGCGGCCGCGCTCGCCTTCGAGAGCGCCGGCCGAGAGTTCGCCGCCGAGACGCCGCAGCCGGTCCGCGCCGCAGGCTTCAAGGGCATTGCCGGCTACCGCGACCGATGGCGCGGCCTCATCGCCGATCGCGGCATCGCCGCTTCGGCGGGAGGTGCGCGATGACTGCCGCCGTCCGTGTCGAGGCAACGCAACGGCCTGTGCTGGAGATGCGTCACATCTCCAAGACCTTTGGTCCCATCCGCGCCCTGCAGGACGTGTCGCTAACCGTCAACGCCGGCGAGCTGCACGCGCTGATGGGCGAGAACGGCGCAGGCAAGTCGACGCTGATGAAGGTGCTCTCCGGCGCCTATCGGCCGGATCCCGGCGGCGAGATCCTGATCGACGGCGCACCGGTCGCCTCCGGCGATCCGATCAAGGCCCGGGCGCAGGGCATCGCCGTCATCTACCAGGAACTGTCGCTGGCGCCGAACCTCACGGTGGCGCAGAACATCTTCCTCGGCAACGAGCCGCGCAGGTTCGGCGTCGTCGACCGCGACCAGTGCAACCGGCGCGCCCGGCAGATCATCGAGCGGCTCGGCGTCGCCTTCTCGGCGCGCAGCCTGGTCTCCAGCCTGTCGCTCGGCGAACGCCAGCTGGTCGAGATCGCCCGCGCGCTGTCGACCAGCGCCCGCATCATCGTCATGGACGAGCCGACCACCTCGCTGACCTCGCGCGAGACCGAAAGGCTGTTCGAGGTCATTGCTACGCTCAAGGCGCAAGGCATCGCCATCATCTACATCAGCCATCGCATGGAAGAGGTCTACCAGCTCGCCGACCGCGTCAGCGTGCTGCGCGACAGCGGCTATGTCGGCACGCTGGAGCGCGCCGATCTCAACGCCTCGCGCCTCGTCTCGATGATGGTCGGCCGCGATCTGTCGGCCTTCTACAGGAAGGATCACCGCCCGCCGGACAGCAAGCGCCAGGTGGCGCTGTCGGTGCGCGGAATGTCGGACGGCAGGCTCTTGAAGAACTGCTCCTTCGACCTCCACCACGGCGAGGTGCTGGCGCTGGCCGGGCTGGTCGGCTCCGGCCGCACCGAGCTCGCCAGGCTGATCTTCGGCGCCGACCGGCGCAGCGCCGGCGAGCTGGAGCTCGACGGCAAGCCGCTCGCCATCGCCTCGCCGCGCGAGGCGCTCGAGGCCGGCATCGCCTATCTCACCGAGGACCGCAAGGAGCTCGGCCTGTTCCTCGACATGTCGATCTCAGACAACATCAACATGGGTGTGCTGGCCAGGGATGCCCGCGCCGGTGGCTTTCGCGACTTCGCCGCCGCCGACCGGCGCGCCGCCAAGGCCGTCGCCGAGCTGTCGATCCGCGCCAGGTCGGCGCAGGCCAATGCCGGCTCGCTGTCGGGCGGCAACCAGCAGAAGGTGCTGCTCGCCCGCCTGCTGGAGACCGAGCCGAAGGTTGTCATCCTCGACGAGCCGACGCGCGGCGTCGATGTCGGCGCCAAGTCGGAGATCTACCGGCTGATCGACAATCTCGCCGGCAGAGGCATCGCCATCCTGATGATCTCCAGCGAGCTGCCGGAAGTGATCGGGGTCGCCGACCGCGTGCTGGTGATGCGCGGCGGCGCCATCGCCGGCGAGGTGACGGCATCCGCGGGCGAGCCGCTTCGCCAGGAAGCGATCATGGAACTTGCGACGGGAGCGGCCCAGAAATGACCGACCGGATGACCGACAGGACAAGCGTGACGACGACAGCGGATCAGGCGGCGGTCAGGAGCCGGCGGCTGCGCACGGCCTTCGCCGCGCTCGGCATGCTGCCCGTCCTTGTGCTGCTTGCGGCCGCCTTCCAGCTCATCAACCCGCGCTTCCTCACCGGCACCAACCTTTTGATCGTCACCCAGCAATCGTCGATCAACATCGTGCTCGCCGCCGGCATGACCTTCGTCATCCTCACCGGCGGCATCGACCTCTCCGTTGGCTCGGTCCTCGCCGCCTCGGCTATGGTGGCGGTGCTGGTGTCGCTCGTCCCGGATTGGGGCATGCTCGGCATCCCCGCCGCCATCCTGGTCGGCCTCGGCTTCGGCGCCATCAACGGGCTGCTCGTCGCCTATATCAGGCTGCCGCCTTTCATTGTCACCTTGGGCTCGCTCACCGCGGTGCGCGGCGTCGCCCGCCTGCTCGGCGAGGACACGACCGTGTTCAACTCCGACCTGCCGTTCGACTTCATCGGCAACGGCTCGCTGCTCGGCATTCCCTGGCTGGTCATCATCGCGCTGACGGTAGTGGTGCTGTCCTGGCTGGTGCTCAAGCGCACCGTGCTCGGCACCTGGATCTACGCCGTGGGCGGCAATGCCGAGGCGGCGCGCCTCACCGGCATCAAGGTGCCGCTGGTGCTGCTCTTCGTCTATGGCGTGTCCGGCCTGCTCGCCGGCCTCGGCGGCGTCATGTCGGCGGCCAGACTCTACGCCGCCAACGGCCTGCAGCTCGGCCAGTCCTACGAGCTCGACGCCATCGCCGCCGTCATCCTCGGCGGCACCAGCTTCGTCGGCGGCGTCGGCTCGATCTGGGGCACGCTGATCGGCGGCCTGATCATCGCGGTGCTCTCCAACGGGCTGATTTTGGCCGGTGTCTCGGACATCTGGCAGTACATCATCAAGGGATTGGTCATCATCGTGGCGGTCGCCCTCGACCGTTACCGGCTCCAGGCCGGAGCAAGAACGTGATTGACCTTGGTCGCCGGCCTGGACGAGCCGGATTGTGTGTAACGCACCGTGAGAGGCGCGGGGCAATCGGAGGAAGCAAGTAAATGAAGACCATCGCCAAACTGCTCTGCGGTGCGGCCCTCGCGGGCCTCGCCATCGCGCCGGCATCGGCCAAGGACCTGAACAAGGTCGGCATCTCGGTCGGCCTGCTCGGCAACCCCTTCTTCGTCGCCACCATCAAGGGCATCGAGGACGCGGCCAGGAAGATCAATCCCAAGGTCGAGGTGACGTCGGTGTCGGCGGACTATGACCTCAACAAGCAGGTCTCGCAGATCGATTCCTTCATCGCAGCCGGCGTCGACGTGATCATGCTCAACGCCGTTGATGCCAAGGCGATTGCGCCCGCCGTCAAGAAGGCGCAGGCAGCCGGCATCGTCGTCGCCGCCTTCGACGTTTCGGCGCCGGGCGCCGATGTCACCGTCATGACCAACAACGTCAAGGCCGGCGAGGAGGCCTGCCAGTACCTGGTTGACCAGACCGGCGGCAAGGGCAGTTACGTCATCCTCAACGGCCCGGCATCGTCGTCGATCATCGAGCGCGTCAAGGGCTGCAAGAATGTGCTGTCGCAGCATCCGGACATCAAGATCCTGTCCGACGACCAGAACGCCGAAGGCTCGCGCGACGGCGGCCTGAAAGTGTTCCAGTCGCTGCTCACCCGCTTCGACAAGATCGACGCAGTGTTCGCCATCAACGACCCGACGGCGATCGGCGCGCAGCTCGCGGCCAAGCAGCTCAACCGCTCCGAATTCATCTTCACCGCGGTCGACGGCGCTCCCGACATCGAGAAGGAGTTCGCCTCCGGCACCTCGATGATCAAGGCTTCCGCCTCGCAGGATCCTTACGTGATGGCCGGCCAGTCGCTGCAGATGGCGGCCGACGTGCTGGCCGGCAAGAAGCCGGCCGAGCCGGTCGTCCTGCTCGATCCGAAGCTGATCACCGCCGAGAACCTCAAGGACTACAAGGGCTGGACCGCGGCCCGCTGATCCTTCCCGGCGCGGGTGCGGCCGGCCCAGCCGGCCGCACCCTTTATCCAGGCATCGACCCGGCTCCGCTCGGGATCACATGCTTCGCAGCAGACGGAGACGAAACATGTCGCGCATTGGAATCCATTCGTTCGTCTGGTCGGCGAGCTCGGCGCAGGCGGACCTCGAGCGCACGCTGGTCGACACCAAGAAGGCCGGCTTCGATCTGATCGAATTCTCCTATCTCGACCCCGCCGACGTCGATATCGCAAGGCTGGCCAAAAGCATCGCCGATCTCGGCCTGGGGGTCGCGATCAGCATCGGCCTGCCGGCTGACGGCGACATCTCCAGCCCCGACAAGGCGGTCGCCGCGCGCGGCATGGAAATCCTCAACCGCACCGTCGCGCTCACCCGCGATCTCGGCGGCCGCAAGGTCGGCGGCATACTCTCGACTGGCCACGGCCTGCAGACCGAGCCGCCGACGCGCGACCAGTGGAACCGCAGTGCGGCGATGCTTGCCAGGGTCGCGGAGACCGCCAAGGCGGCAGGCGTCACGCTCAATCTCGAGATCGTCAACCGCTTCGAAAGCAATCTGCTGAACACGGCCGCGCAGGGGCTTGCCTTCATCGAGGATACCGGTTCCGACAACATCTTCCTGCATCTCGACACCTTCCACATGAACATCGAGGAGGCCGATATCGGTCTGGCCATCCGCCATGCCGCGAACAAGATCGGCTATGTCCATATCGGCGAGAGCCATCGCGGCTTCCTCGGCACCGGCAGCATCGACTTTGCCGCGATCTTCGATGCGCTGACGGCGATCGGCTATGACGACGACCTCAGCTTCGAATCCTTCTCCTCCGAGATCGTCGACGAGAACCTGTCGAGGAAGACGGCGATCTGGCGCAATCTGTGGACCGACAACATGGAGCTCGCCCGTCATGCGCGCCGCTTCATCGACGTCGGCCTGGAAACGGCCCGGCGCAAGGCCGAGCTCGTCTCGGCATCGCAGAGGCCCTGACGCTTCGAGAATGTCGAGAGGTGCATTGCCGCTTTTGGCGCTCTAGACTCCCGTTGATTCGCTTCGACGGGAAACGGCATGAGCAAGGCTCTCGGCACTTTCGCATTGGTCACGGTGTTGAGCGCCCTGCTGATGGCGCTCTCGCTGGCTGTCGCAAGGCATGGCTACCCATACGGCGCCTTTGGCATGAAGCGCCTCGACGGCATTGCCGACGCGGGTTCCTTCCTTGCCATTGCGGCTATTTACTTCTTCGGCGCGCTGTTGATGATGATCCTGCCGATCCGCGCCGCCGGCGTCGTGCTCACTCACGCCGCAGACGCGATCTTCTGGGCGACGATCGTGCTGTTCGCCACCATCGTCGGCTCGCTTCTCGCCCGCTGGGCCTTCGGCCAGCATGAGGTGCTCTGGGTGCTGCTCAACTGGCGCTTCCTGTTCGTCGCGGCGATCGTCGCCGCGCATCTCACCATGAACGAGCTTCGCCGCAACATCCTGCTCAGAAGCCTGTTCTTCGTCATCTTCGCCGCGGCAACGCTGGCCTGCCTGTTCTGGTCGTTCTCCGTCTGAAACATCGTGACAGGCGGTCGCGGTCGAGATCGATGGACTTCCACTGCCGCGCGCCTACCTTTATCGAAAGCTCTCGGGTAGACCTTTCGGCGGACGATGCTATATCATTTGTCTGACAAATGACCCGACGCTTTGTCGCCCCGGCCAATCTCGAAGAAACAAGCCAATCTCGAAGGAAACAACATGACCGTGCTCCGCAAGAACCTGATCGATGGCGAGTGGCTGGGCGAGGCCGGCTCGCGCAACATCAACCCGTCGAATACCAATGATGTCGTCGGCGAGTATGCTTCGGCCGGGCCTGAGGAGGCCAAGCACGCCATCGCGGCCGCCAAGGCGGCCTTTCCGGCCTGGTCGCGCTCCGGGCCGCTGGCCCGCCATTCGGTTCTGAAGAAGACCGCCGACGAGATCATGGCGCGCAAGGACGAGATCGGCCGGTCGCTCGCGCGCGAGGAGGGCAAGACGCTGGCCGAAGGCGTCGGCGAGACCATCCGCGCGGCGCAGATCTTCGACTTCTTCGCCGGCGAGACGCTGCGTCTGTCGGGCGAGCTCGTGCCGAGTGTGCGGCCCGGCGTCGGCGTCGAGATGACGCGCGAAGGGGTCGGCGTCGTCGGCATCATCACGCCGTGGAATTTCCCGATCGCCATTCCCGCCTGGAAGATCGCGCCGGCGCTCGCCTACGGCAACACCATCGTCTTCAAGCCGGCAGAGCTGGTTCCCGAAAGCGCCTGGACCATCGTCGACATCCTGCACCGCGCCGGCCTGCCCAAGGGGGTGCTCAATCTCGTCATGGGCAAGGGGTCGATCGTCGGCCAGGCCATGCTCGACAGCCCGGACGTCAACGCCATCTCCTTCACCGGCTCGGTCGGCACGGGCAAGCGCGTCGCTGCGGCAAGTGTGGAGCATATGCGCAAGTTCCAGCTCGAGATGGGCGGCAAGAACCCGCTGGTCGTGCTCGACGACGCCGACCTTGCGGTGGCCGTCGATTGCGCCATCAACGGTGCCTATTTCTCGACCGGCCAGCGCTGCACCGCGTCCTCGCGCCTGATCGTCACCGAGGGCATCCACGACCGTTTCGTCGATGCGGTGAAGGATCGGCTGGACAAGCTCGTCATCGGCGACGCGCTGGATGCCAAGACCCAGATCGGTCCGGTCGTCGACCAGACCCAGCTGAAGCAGGACGAGGACTACATCGCCATCGGCCGCCAGGAAGGCGCCGAGCTCGCCTTCGGCGGCGAGCGGCTGGACCGCGAGACGCCCGGCTTCTATCTGAGGCCCGCGCTCTTCCTCGGCGCCACCAACGCCATGCGCATCTCGCGCGAGGAGATCTTCGGCCCGGTCGCCAACGTCATCCGCGTCAAGGATTATGACGAGGCGCTGGCTGTCGCCAACGATACCCCGTTCGGCCTGACGTCCGGCATCTGCACGACGAGCCTGAAGCATGCGACGCATTTCAAGCGCAATTCCGAAGCCGGCATGGTCATGGTCAACCTGCCGACGGCCGGCGTCGATTTCCATGTGCCGTTCGGCGGCCGCAAGGGCTCGAGCTACGGCCCGCGCGAGCAGGGCCGTTACGCCATGGAGTTCTACACCACGGTGAAGACGGCCTATACATTCGCCGGCTAACGGGCTGGCGCAACGATGTCGGCCTTTGCCGGAATGGCCTGGCTCAACCCGCCGCCGCACCACGCGTTCGGCGACGGGACGCTTCATGTCCGCACCGGCAAGGAGACCGACTTCTGGCGCGAGACCTTCTACGGTTTCCGGCGCGACAACGGCCACTTCCTCTATCGGCCGATCGCGGGCGACTTCAGCGCCGAGGTCACGGTCAGGGGCGAGTACAAGGTGCTTTACGACCAGGCCGGGCTGATGCTGCGGCTAAACGAAACGCACTGGATCAAGGCCGGCATCGAATACACGGACGGCCTCGCCTATTTCTCCGTCGTCGTCACCAATGACACCTCCGACTGGTCGCTGGTCGGCATTTGCGCCGACCCCAACGGCGTCCGCATCCGCCTGACCCGCCATGCCGAAGCGATCCGGGTCCAGTATCTGGATGCTGCGGACGGCCACTGGAAGCCCGTGCGGCTGGCCTATTTCCCGGTCTCGCGGAGCGTTGATGTCGGCATGATGTGCTGCTCGCCGCAGCGCGAAGGTTTTGAAGTTACCTTTTCCGACTTCGCCATTGGCCCGCCGATCGCGAGGGAATTGCACGACTAAAGTGCGTCGCGACCTTTCAGCTTCGCTCCCTGCGCTTTAGGTTTTCGATCTCACGCATATCTTTGCCCCGAAAACCGGTTCCCACTTTCGGGAGACATGCTTTAAGCACCGGCACGGCGCCGACCGTTCCGGGGCTGGCGCTCACCAAGGCACGTGCAGGATCTCGAGCTTGGGCAGGCCGATCGGCCGGATACCCAGATCGTTGGCGAGCACGCCGAAGGCTTCCGTCTCGATCAGGTCGCGATAGGGGATTTCCGGAAAGCGAAGGCCGCCGCGATGCAAGGCCGCGTCGACGAGGAGCATCGTCCCGCCGACGCCGTCGAGGCCGATGTTGTCGAGATGCCTGACGTCGCTGAGATGCAGGCGGCTGTAGGAATACGCCGGAGGCTGATGGATGCCGCCGCGTATCTGGCGATAGTAGCGATAATCCTTCTCCTTGCGCACGCTGACGAAGCTGTTGAGGTCGAAACTGTGGCCGCCTGCGATCTTGACGCAGTTGGGAACAGCGATGCGATGCCCGCTTTCGATGAGCCGGCTCAGGATGTCGTCGGGAAACCGCCACACATCGATGTCCATCCACAACGCCCAATCGTCGTCCCGGCCGAGACCGTGGTCGATTAGGTGGTTGCGCACCTTCGCGATGGCGCCGCGCCTTGCGCGCTGCAGGCGTCGCTTGGCACGCTTCGTTCGGTCGAGCCGGACGCCCGTCGGTCTCTGCAGCAGAACCACGTCGCGATAGATGCCGGCCAGCGGTGCTGCTGCCTGTTGCAATCGCCCCCAGCTTCCGTCCGCGCTGTCGCCCTCGCAAAAGACCAGCTTGATCCTGTCCTTCGGGTAATCGAGCGCGCCGACGGCATCGAGAAAGGGCTGGATATGATCGGCCGCGTCGCGCAGCGGCACCAGAATGGCGACGTTGCGGCCCGACGGGGCCGGCGCAGCGATGGCCGCCCGGCTCACGCCCCGCTTGGCCGCTGCTTCGCTCAGATAGGCGCCACGCGTCAGATGGTGCCAGGAGCGGTAGACATGGGTGCGGATCTTGTCTCGCCATCCTGGCGCCGGGGCGCGTGTCCACCATGTGCCGGCCCAATGGTGGACGGACAGGGTCGCCGTCCCGTCGCCTCCCGCGCGTCCGTCCGAGTCGATCGGCGCGAACAGCGCCGAAGGGTGGATGGCGAAGGCGGATTGATCGCCGTAGCTGAGCTGCGCCGACGTCATCACGCAGGGGCCGGTCGCGTCGATGGCTTCCTTGGCGTGGGCCAGTCCCGGCAGGAAGGACAGGAGGTGAAGCCAGAAGGGATGGCCGGGCGGGCTGGCTATCGTGCCGTTGAACAGAAGATACGGCAATCGGCGGAAATCGGCCTGCACGCGCGCATGGCTGTCCGGTTCCTTGCAGAACACGATGCGGTCCTCGCCGGCCAGCAGATCGAAGGGGGCCACGCATTCGCAGTCGATATCGGCATAGACGCCGCCGAAATGATGCAGAAGCAGATACCGTCCGGCATCCGCTCTCAGCACGCCGCGCTCGTAGCTGCAAAAGGTCGGGAGGAAGTCGGGATAATGCCCGGCGACGAATTCGAGCAGCCGCCGATCGTTCCAGAACATCATCGTCCAGTCCGGATTGTGCCGCTTCCAGCTCTCGACATAGGCCTGGAACCGGGCGGGGATTTCGTCGGTCTTCCAGGTCTGGTGCAGGATCTTGGGGATCATCGAAGGCTCGTTGTTCGATAGTTCATCGGCTGGCGCCGTCCAGTCCCAGGCCATCGCGGACGGCATCGCGGATTGCCGGAGGGCCGAAGCGGGACCATACCGTGGCATGGGCGCGGGCGCGCAGACCGGCCATGCGGGTCGGGTCGCGGCAGAGTTCGATCGCCAGGTCGGCGAGCCCTTCGTCGGTATCGGACAGGAGCAGGTCTTCGCCGGCGGTGAGATCGAGCCCTTCCGCCGCGAGCGGCGTGGCGATCACCGGAACGCCCGAGGCCATCGCCTCCAGGATCTTGATGCGCGTACCGCCCCCGATCCTGAGCGGGACGATGCAAAGATGCGCTGCCGACAGCAGGGGCGCGACATCGTCGGGGTTCTCGATCAGGACGACGCTCTCGAGTCGCGACAGGGTCCGGATGGTTGGATCGGGCGAACGGCCGGCAAGGACGAGCCGCGCGCCCGGCAATGCCTGCCGGACCCGCGGCAGGATGAAGCGGGCCAGGCGTTCGGCGGCATCGATGTTTGGATGATAGCCGAGATGGCCGACAAAGAGGATCACCGGAAATCCGTCGGATGTTCCGGGCGATGGCGACAGCGTCCTGGACAATTCCTGGGCGCGCGGGATGCCGTTCGGCACGATATCGACCGGCGTTTCATGTGCGGTTATTGCCTTGAGCCGTTCGCGGTCCAGCTTCGAGCAGACCCAGATGCGATCGACGATCGCCACCGCCCTCCGTTCCAGTCGCCTTATCTCGGGCGACACGGCCGATGGGGCATTGCCGGATGTCTGGGCGGCGAGATCGGACTCGACATTGTGCATGTCGAGAATGAGCCGCCGGGTCAGCGGCCGCAGAGGCTGCAGCAGCTTGAACAGCGGAATGCTCTCGACAATGATCGCGTCCGGGTGGAACTCGCGCACCAGGGCCTTGAGACGGGCGAGCGCTGGACGCGGAATCCGGTTCTCGCCCCTGACCCGTCGCCAGCCGAGCGAATGCGATCGCTTGTCGGCTTCCGTGGTCAGCGAGACCACACGGATGTCGCAGTCGGGTGGTTGCAACGAGCCGGCTGGCCTCACCGATGCAAGGCAGACAGGGCCGATGTCGGCCGCCGCGACGGCATTGCCGAAGGTCCTGAGATCGGCGCCGGAAGCAGGCGGGTAGGCCGGGTCGAAGCTGACGATCAGCGTACGCCGGGGCGCCGCGGAGCCGGTGGAGATGTCCGGCCTGATCCCGACCAGCCGCCCGATCCGGATCCTGGCTTGATACTGAACCGCCTTCCAGGCCCGGCCAAGTTCCTGGTGCGCCTTGACCGCGCGCATCATGCCGGCGGCGTCCGCCAACATCGCATGCTTGATGAGCTGGCGGGCGATGCGCTGCGCTATCCAGGCCTTTCGCCATTGCAGCGCGTCCCGCTCGACGCCGGCGGCCGCGAGACCGTTGAGCTCGCGCGCTATGGCCAGGAAGGTTTGCCGCGGCCCCGTGATGAAGCGCCGCGCCATCCGTTCCTCGTCATGGTGGTAGAGGAGCACCGGCGTGTCGATCGTGACGATTTCGGCGCGCGCCAGCAACGCAGCCCAGTAGCAGGTGTCCTCATCGAGGCCGATCGCCTCGGGAAAGCGAATGCCGTCTGTGGCCCAGGCGGCAACCAGGGCGCTGCCCATCGCGATTGGCCACAGCTCGTTGCGCAGGTACCGGCGTGTGTTCTGCTGCCTGTCCGGGCCATAGCCGTGCGGTGTCTTGAGCTTGTCCGGCCGGCCCTTGGTGCGCCGTATGCTGGCCCCGACGGCAAGGCCGGCGCGAGGCTCGCCTGCCAGCGCGGAGCGCAGCAGCGACAGGCTGCCGGCCATCACCTCGTCGTCGGCATCGAGAAAGAAGAGGGATGTGCCGCTTGCCCGTTCGATTCCGATATTGCGCGCGGCGCCCGCGCTGCCCAGTCGAACGCTCACCACATCCAGCGGCAAGCCATGGCGTTGCGCGCTTTGCCTCGCAACGGCGCCTGTCCGGTCATCCGATCCGTCGTCGATCACAAGGATCTCGCGGATAACTGCTTTATCGGCCACCAGGCTGCCGAGCGCGATGTCCAGCGTGGCGGCCGCATTCCTTGCCGGGATGACGACGGTGATGTCGGCGGCCATGCGTTCAGCAGCTCATTGCCGTTCGAAGAAACCGCGTTTCAACAGGCGGTCGTAGTGCTGCTTGAGCATCGACACCGGACGCAGCGAAAGACTGCCAAGACTGTCGACGAGTTGCGGCTCGACGTCGAACGGCGACTGGCTTTCGACCCAGCTGTAGGAGGAGCCGTCGCTGAGCGATGAAGGAGAGCCTACCACATAGCCGCCGAGCGCCTTGACGTGGCCGACCCGCCGCAAGCCGAAATGCAGGCTGGAGGAGACCATCGGTTCCCGCGTTCTCAGATAGACGTGAAACCCGCTTGGCGTTTTTGCTGTTGGCGTGGCGTTCGCAATCGCCTTGTGGCCAGCCAGCCAGGCGCGGTAGCCGGCGTCGTCATCGAAATCGAGAATCATCAGGTTGGAAAATCCTCCCACTATGCCGACATTGCCGGTAAAGCCGCGAAACCAGCGCGCGATGTCGGCACCACCCGGCGGCTTCTGCGCCAGCTGGAAAGTGATTGAAGCAAAGGCCAGTTCCTTCAGATCCTTGCGCAGCGTCCGCAAATGCAGCGGTTCATATTCCATGGCTGCGAGATCGAGATGCTTGCCGCCGGCACGGAGCGGCACGCATATGTAGCCGCGCTCGAGCAGCCTCACGGCGTAGTCGGACAGCACTCCGAAATGCATGCGCCAGGCGCCCCCAACAAGCTCGGCCGTGAAATTCCCCGTTTGATCTTCATTAGCCAACGGCGCTCTCGTCAAGCGCTGGATTCCGGCGCGTGGTGCATTTCGTGCCAATACGGCTCATGGCGCGCCTTGGGCTGCCCAGTCGGGACAAATGACACCAATTCGCGCTCACGCAAATGAAAGCTTGGCGGCATGCCCTGCTTCTGCTGGTTCTGCGAAACGCTGAACCGCTTTACCGCCGTCGCCCCATTCCGGCCTTTTCGCAGTGCGATAAGACTCCGACGGCGCCCTTGTACCCGTGACAACATTTCCGGTTGAGCCGCCGGCGCTGGGGCGATAGGTTATGCTGCAGTGCACAATGAGACGATGGCATGTGCCGGCGCTTGTGAATTCTACCGGACGCTGAACCGCTCTAGGACTTAACGGACAAAAAATCCGGCATGAAGATTCCGAAATCCATTCTGCTCGATCCGGAAGGCAACAAGGCCTATGGCGCCTTTGCCGTGATGGTTTCCGTTATTGCCTTTGCCTATTCCAGCAATTTCGGCCAGATCCTGATCCTTGCCTATTACGCGGTCTGGCTGCCGTTGCTCTTTGTCGACTATCGGCGCTTCACCTGGAAATTGTCGAACGCCTGGCTGCCGCTGCTCTTCGCCGCCTATGTCTGCTTTTCGGTGTTTTGGTCGCAGGCTGCCGGCACCAGCGCGCGGGCGGCGGTGCAATATTCCTCGCACATCGTCTGCGCCTATATCGCCGCGCGCACCATCAGCGTCCGCACACTGGTGCTGGGCTCGTTGATCGGCATCTTCTTCGTCCTGCTCTATTCACTGAAAGTCAACGCTTACGCGTTGGACATAATCGACGGCACCTTCAATTTCGTCGGCGCCTTCTCCTCCAAGAACCAGGTCGGTTTCTTCTCTTCGCTCGGCATCTTTTTCTCCCTTATCTTCCTGGTGTTTTACCGGCGCAACTGGCTGAGTTTCTTCTGGACCGCGCCGATCATCCTTTTGTCGGCTTATATGCTGGCGATCGCCCACTCGGCGACCTCCGTCGCCTCGCTGCCGGCCGTGCTCGGCATCGTGGCGCTGCTCACCATGAGCAAGGTCCTGTCGCGCCGCTACCGCCGTGTGCTGTTCATTGTCGGCAGCACCGCGCTGGTGGCGAGCGTCGTGGCCGCGCTGAACCTTGGCCTGCTGGACGTCGTGCTCGGCGTCTTCGGCAAGGATTCGACGCTGACCGGCCGTACCTATCTCTGGGAGCAGGGCTGGGAGGCGGCGCAGCAACATCTGCTGCTTGGCTACGGCTATGCCGCCTACTGGGTGCAGGGCTTCGCCGATCCGGAGCGCTTGTGGGCGGAGTTCTACATCACGACCCGCACCGGCTTCCATTTCCACAACACCTATATCGAGACGCTGGTCGAGATCGGCTTCGTCGGCGTCACCATGCTGGCGCTGATCATCCTGCGCGCCTTCTACGGCCATGTATCGAAAGTGGTGTTCGGCGACTGGAACGCCGATTCGGTGGTGCTTGCCGGCGTCGTCGGGCTGATGCTGATCCGCTCCTTCTTCGAGGTCGAGATCCTCGGCCCCTATTTCATGGCCTCATTCATCGTCTACTACGGCCTGTTCACCTTGAAGCCGGTGCCTGCCCGGCGGCGGCGCGTCGCCGTCCCGCTTGAGGAACAGAAGCCTGCGAACGGCCGCATGCCGGCACCGGTCTGATCGGCTGGCGCAATTGCAGCACAGCTGCGAGGCGCTTCCGGTTGCGGTCGTGAGGAAGGATCCTAGAGCGGTTCACTGTTTCACGGAAACGGCAAACCGCTCTATCTCCTTGTTTTGACGCAATTCCGGACGGAAAACCGTTTCACGCTTTTCCTGGCATTTCTCTAGGCTACCGCGCGCGAGCGTTGCATCTGCCGCTGCAGGAAGCGGCGCAGGGGCCCGTCATAGATGCGCGTGGCGATGTCGGCGATGACGATGACCGCGACGGCCATCACGATGCCGAACCAGGGATGGTGCGCGAACGGGTCGACTGACGCGGCCTTGCCCGCTCCGGCGATGATCATCAGCATCGGCGTGTGGATGATGTAGATCGGATAGGAAATCCGCCCCAGCCAGCCGTAGAAGCCTGCCAGCGACGGAGCGGTCGGCGCCACGGCGCCGGTCACCACCATGATCGGGAAGACGATTGCGATGGAGGAGAGGTCGTAGGCGACGCGCCCGGCAGCACCCGCAGGCGCGATGGCGAAGACGACCAGCGTAAAGAGGATCGCTGCCTCGACCCAAAAGCCGCGCTGCAGGAAGCCGACGCGGCCCTGGTAGTGCGCCATGGATCGGCAGAGCAGCACGCCCAGGAAAAAGGAGAACGACACCCGCGGCAGCCCGCTGACGATGGTCTTGCCGGTCATGCCAAAGTCGAGCGTGCCGGCGATGACCGAGGCGACGACCAGCAGCACGAGGCTGACCGCGACCAGCGCCGTCAGCACGCGCCGCGACAAGAGGAAGAACACAGCGACATAGGCGATGTTGACGATCAGCTCGAAGAACAGCGACCACGAGGCGGGGTTGAGCGGAAAGATGGTGTGGTAGGCATCGCCGACCAGCGGGATGAAGAACATGCCGGTCGTCAGCAGCGTTCCGATCTCGGCCATCGGCATGTGCTCAGCCGGCATCAGCCTGTTCTTGATCAGCAGGTAGAAGCAGCCGAGCAGCGTGCCGGCGAGGTAGAGCGGATAAAGGCGTATCAGGCGGACGGCCAGGAAGCTGCCGAAGCCCATGCCGTTCTCGATCTTGCGGTCGTAGGCGTGGGCGATGACGAAGCCGCTGAGCAGGAAGAACAGGTCGACCGCGAGATAGCTCGACGGCAGCACCTTGCCGTCGGCAAGGAAGGGCGAGAAATGATAGAGCATCACGCTGATCGCCGCCACGCCGCGGATGGCGTCGAGGTTGAGGTAGACGTGACGCGGAGCGGCGGGCTGCATTCTATGCCTTCAAGCGGTCCAGACAGATTGCCCGCCCGCGCCCTGGCGCGAACGAGCCTGACTTGTTCCTCCCGCCTCCCTCACGCGGGCCGCGATGACCGCGGCCCGGGCGGGTCGAGCTCTACTGGCTGGCCATCGGCGGGCCGCCGGCTCCCGGCGCCAGCTTCACCTTGATCACGTCGCCCGGCAGCACCTGTGTGTCTTCCTTGGCGTCGATCTCGCTCGTCTTGCCGTCGACGACGCGCACCAGCGAATAGAGGAGGGCCGGTTCCTGACTGCCTGTGACGGCAGCCGCCATCGCCGGATCCGAGGCCGCGGCGATCAGGCCCTTCTGCATGGCGGTCCTCAGCGTCGCTTCGTTCAGGTCGGCCTCGGCCTGCTGCCGGCTGGCGGCCAGGTTGGAGTTGAGCGTGTTGCGGGCATCGATGGCGTCCTGATCAGCCTTGCTGATCGACTGCTTGGCGGTGAGGATGGCCGTTTCATAATCCAGGATCTTGCCCTGCAGGTCCGCCACCGTCTGCTTCGAATCGAGCAGTCGCGCATTGGCGACCAGGCCCTTCTGCGCCAGCGGACCGATGCTGGTGAGCTGCTGCTGCGCCAGATCGACCTGCTGCTGCTGGTTGGCGATCTTCTTCTGCAGCGATTCGATTTCGCCCTGCAGAACGCCCTTCAGGTCGTCGAGCGCGTCGAGCTTCAGCTTCAGCGCCTTCTGGTCGGCCGTCAGGATCTGCATCTCGTCGGCAACGATGGCCTGCACTCTCTGATCGCCCTCGACCTCCTTCGGAACCTCGAAGCTCGTCTTGCCGGCGAGGTCTGCGTCGATGCGGGCACGCTTGATGATCAGCCGCAGCCGCTCGTCGTCATAGATATCGAAGCTACCCTTGGCGGTGACCAGATCCTTGCTGAGCTGAGGGCCGTAGTCGGCATTGCGGCGCATGCCGCCGGCGATGCTCACCGCCTTCAGCACCGTCAGGCCGGGCACGTAAGGAAACTGGCCGGGGTTCTGGACCTCGCCCGAAATGTAAAACGGCCGGAACTGCGCCATTTCGACCGAGGCTTCGGGCCTGTCGGGCAGCGCCAGCTTGCGCTGCAGGGCAAGCCCGATTGCGGCCGCGATCTCCGACGTCGTCTTGCCGGCCGCCTGCATCTCGCCGACGAACGGCACCGAGAGCGTGCCGGCCGGGCCGACCGAGTAGTCGCCATTGATGGAAGACCAGTCGCGGAACGTGCCGTCGACCGTCTGCCACTCGGCGATGCGGATGTTGAGCTTGTCTTGTGGGCCGAGATGATAGTCTTCGGCCGCCGCCATGGTCGGGGCCGCAAGAGACAGGGCAAGCGCCACGGCCGCAAACCGGCTGGGCGCCTTGGAGAAGAGTCCGAAGGGGTGTTTTTTCAATGAACGTTTCCGATCCGCGTTAGCCCCATCCGCCCGATGAGATCACTGCCGGACGCCTGCCCCGGGTTCAGCGGGGCAGACCTGGCGGTCAATAGCTGCCGCGCGACATCCACACGGCAGGCACGGTTTTGACGATGATGCGAATGTCCTCGACCATCGACCAGTTCTCGACATAGTGGCGATCGAAGGCGACGCGCGTGTCGTAGGACACGTCGTTGCGCCCGCTCACCTGCCACAGCCCGGTGAGACCGGGGCGCGACTTCAGATAGTAGACGGCGGCGCTGCCGTAGATCTCGAGCTCGTCGCGCACGACCGGCCGCGGTCCGACGAGGCTCATGTCGCCCTGCAGGATGTTGATGATCTGCGGCAGCTCGTCGAGGCTGAGCTTGCGCAGCACAGCGCCGACCCGCGTCACACGCGGATCGTTCTTCAGCTTGCGTGTTGCGGCCCATTCGGCAGCAGCATCCGGATTGGCGGCGAGGTGCGCGGCCAACACCCGTTCGCCGTCCTGCACCATCGTACGGAATTTGAGGCAGGCGAATATCCTTCCTCCGCGACCGATTCGCTTGTGGCCATAAAAGATCGTACCGCCGTCGGAAAGCTTGACCAGCAGGGCGACCATCAGGAAGAGCGGGCTGAGCAGCACAAGGCCGGCGAGTGAGCCGACGATATCGAAACTGCGCTTGAGCAGGCCGCCGATGGGGGGTGGAAAATCTACGCCGACCTGCGAAAAACCCGCATTGGCCGACTTGGCGACGTCCCTCATGCAGAAGCTCCATACGTTGAACGGATGGTTTACGGCACGATACCAAAAAAATGTTGCAGCGCAACACACAATTTCCCATCAGCGTGAAATGTTCGCGTCATGAATTGACCAAATAATAAACCCGCCATGCCCAAATTTTGGCCTTTGTGGCATGTTCATGACAAGGTGATGGGAATTTTGGGAAATGTAGTGCAGCTTTTGGGCTGTTTTTGGGCGGTGCATTCTTTGCTGCAGACAAACGGCGGTTGCAGCCGGCGAGAATCACTCGCCTCGGTAAGTTGCTCGCGTAAAATACTAATTAATATTTTGGGTTCTACTATTGGAGATTTAGCTCCCGTGAATAGGTGGCGATGCCGCAGTGTGCGTTGCAGCATGGCAGAGTCGATTCCGCAAAATCATTGGATATCACGGGCGATCGGCATCGCCGCAAAGGTCTCGCCTTAATAGAGTCGCAAACTGTTTCTGTCATAGTCTGGATGGGCGAGAAAGGCTGGAAGCAACCGGCCGAATTGGGCAGCCAGAAATATCTCTCTGGCGGAACGGGGAGTTACACGGGTGGGTAAGTCGCAGCTTTTGCATGCTCGTGTCGGATGAAGGGCCGACGAGCATGTCTTTGCCAAAATTCATCGTCGGGATGATCTTCGCGCTCGCGATCGTTGCCGGCTGGTCGTATGCCGACGGCGCAACGCTTGGCACCATCCTCATGCGTGCCGCCGTCTGCGCCGTCATCATCCAGGCGGGCTATTTCCTTCTGGTCTACGCCATGATTGCCAGGAGCACGCCGACGCCCGCCGACAAGATCCGCAAGGCCGACCGCGGCATCAAGGTGGCCGAAGGCGAGAAGCTAACCGCCAGGCGCGGCAGCCTCCACTGACCGTTCAGCCGGCGCCGGGAGCGGCGCATTGTCGGCCGATGTCGCGGTTTCCCGCTAGGCGCTTTCGCCGGAGAGCATCCGGGCCAGCCGGCTGCCGGCCTTTGCCTTCAGTTGCCGATATTGCCCGACCTCGGCGATGCGGCCGTCTTCAATGGCCACAACCCAATCGGCGAAGGAAATCATCGACGGCCGGTGCGCGATTGTGAGGATGGTCATCTCCCCGCGCAGCCCGTCGATCGATTGGGCGATCAGCGATTGATTCTGCCAGTCGAGCGCGCTCGTCGCTTCGTCGAGGATGAGCAGCGACGGCTTGCGCAGCAGCGCCCGCGCCAGCGCGATGCGCTGGCGCTCGCCGCCCGAGAGCCGGACGCCGCGGTCGCCCACCACCGTTTCCAGCCTCCGGTCGAGCCGCTCGACGAAGTCGGCCGCCTGCGCCTTCTTGAGCGCCGCCCAAAGCTCCTCGTCGTCGGCCTGGGGCGCGGCAAGGCGCAGATTGGCGGCGATCGTGTCGTGCAGCAGGAACACGTCCTGCGGCACATAGGCCACCTGGTCGCGCCAGGCCCTGCGGTTGCTGGCGGTGATCTCGACACCGTCCGCCAGGATCCTGCCTTCGGTCGGCTCGAGCAGCCCAAGCAGCATGTCGGCGACCGTGCTCTTGCCCGAGCCGGACGGGCCGATCAGCGCCGTGACCTTGCCGGCGGGAAGTCCGAAGGTGATGCCGCTGACCACCGGCCGTCCATCGTTGTCGTCACCATAGGCGAAGGAGACGTCGCGGATGTTGAGGCCGGTATCGAGCGACAGCCTCACTCCTTGCCCGGCATCGCCCGGCTCCATCTCGCGCGCGGCGTCGAACCGCGCCTGCAGGGCCCGCATGGCGGCATAGGCCGGCAGGTTGATCAGCACCTGCTGCGCCTGCGTCTGCATGTCCATGAAGCGCGGCGCGACCCGCATGAAGACCAGAAGCAGCACGACGATCTCGGCCAGCGACAGATGGAAGCGCACCAGCGCGATATAGATGAACAGGCTGAGCCCGATCACGCTTGCCACCTGGAACAGCGCGGTGCCGATCGTGCTGTTGCGAACATAGGCGATGTTGTCCGCCTTCATTGTCTCGAGTGTCGCGCGGAGTTGCGCGAAATAGCTCGCTTCCACATTCAGGCTCTTGGCCACCTTGATGCCGCCCAGGAACTCCGAGACGGTGCGGTACTGGTCCTGGCGCCTGCCGGTCAGCACGCGGCCGTATGCGGTGGCGCGCGCCCGGAATGGCTGCAGCGCGATGAACAACAGCACGCCGATGAGGATGGCGAAGGACGTCATAACCGGCGAGATGAACAGCGAGACCACGAGATAGCCTGCGAGCAGTAGTGCCGTCTGGGCCAGCATCAGCAGCGAGAAGGCCGCCGCCTGCACCCGGTCGATGTCGCCGGTCAGCGCGTGGTCGAGATCGGAGCTGCGCATGCGGGTGAAGACGCCCCAGCGCGCCTTGCCGATGCTCTCGAACAGGTTCATGCGCACGCGATTGACGAAATCGTAGAGCAGCCGCGCCATGTAGAGCGATTTGAAGCGGGTGAACATCGCCTGCAGCGTCACCAGTCCGACCAGCAGGCAGAGCACCGTGGCCAGCGACAGCGTTCCGCCGGGCACCAGCCAGCGCAGCACGCCCGGCACCCGCACGGCAAAATCCTGGTCGGCATTGCCGATCAGATGCAGCAGCGGGATGAGCAGCAGGATCGAGAGGCCTTCGGTCAGGCTTCCCAGGATCAGGAAGGCCAGCGCTGTGACCGTGCGCCGCCCGCCGATATGCGCCATCACGCCGCCGAAGCCGGCGACATCCCGCAAAAGCGACAGGCGAACTTTTGTCGACCGGGCCATGCCTCTGTTCACGTTGCCTGCGTGCCGCTCGCCAGATCGCGCTCGATCAGGGCGACCGCTTCATCGATCCGCTCCAGGCCGGCCGGCACTTCGAGCCGGCGGACGCCGGTCTCGGCCGCAAGCCGCGCGCATTGGCTGAGATGCGTGGACGCGAAATCGCCGACCAGCGCCTGTCGGCCGAACCTGGTGACGTAGGAGAACTTGATGACCGCCGGCAACGCGCTGGTGCCCGGCAGCGGCGTGATCGCAGCCTGGTCGCCGCGCTCCAGCACATAGATCCGCGCCGCCGGCACGGCTTCGCCAGAAAATCCCTGGCGCAACCGATGCTGTTCCTTGTCGATCTGCGGATGCACCTGCGGCCGCACTTCCGCTTGCCCGATCCTGATGGCGCCCGCCGCATCCGTTGCCAGCTTGAGCTGCGGAAAACCGGGCAGGATCATCGGTTGGGAAGCATCGGACAGGTCCAACGCCACGACATCGTCGGTGATGAGAAGATGGCCGGCGCGGATCATCGCGCCCGCCATCGTCGACTTGCCGGCGCCCTTGTCGCCCATGAAGATCGCGCTTTGGCCGCCGACCGCGATAGCGCTCGCATGCAGGATGAGCAGGCCGCGCTGATGCAGGGTGAGCGCCAGCACCGGACCCAGAAGCGGAAAGGCGAGCAGCGGATCGTCGATGCCCGGCGCCGGATCGACATCGATTCTGCAAGCATCGCTGATCAGGAAGGTGCCGACCGCTTGCCAGGAGAGGTACTGGCGCGTCGGCTCGAAACGAAAGGCGGTTCCGCCCTCCGTCGCGGATCTGGGAAAGTCTACGGAGCCGACCGCGATCACGATGTCGGGCGCTGCCGGTGCCGTCGGCTCCAGTTCCGGTAGCACTACCTCCGAACTGATCGTCAAGCCGTAGGCTTTGTAGAAGCAGCGAACGCGGCCGCTCCGGCCTTCTTGCCCGAAATCGGGTTCTGGCCTGGCGGTGCAGGGAGCGACTGAAACATTCATGCGAGGCTCCCCGGCGGCTGGACCTGCCGCAGCCAGAGCGACAGCGAAATCGAGCGCCAGACATATTGCACGTCGAGCGGCGCGGCTTGGTCAGGCTTGTTGAGCAGCCTCGCATAGGCGGCGTTGACTTCCCCCAGATTGACGTAGGGGGCGATGCGATCGCCATCCGACACCAGCAGCCTGTCCAGCAGATCGCGATGGTTGCGGAGCATGCCTTTGACGAGGTTGGCGGTGAAATCGATCTTGTCCCGCCGCCACTGCACCGCCGGCGGCAGCACGCCTTCCATCGCCCGGCGCAGCACATGGCGGCCGAAGCCGTTACGCAGTTTTTCCTTGGCAGGCAGAGCCAGGCAGAACTCGACCAGCGGCTTGTCCCAGAACGGATAGCGCGGCTCGATGCCGAAATTGGCCGCCGCCTTGTCGAGCACCTCGAAAGCATGCGGCACCAGCCCGCTCGAGAGCACCCAGCGATGGGTAAGCGCCTCGCTGGCGCTCACGCTGGAAGGCATGTAGCCGGTCCGGTGGAAGCGTTCGACAAGATCGGTTCGCCTGGCAAGCTCGGCGTTGACCAATGCGCCCCAGGCAGGTCCGCGTGCCGGCGCGGCGGGCTCCTGCAAAAGCCGGGACTGAAGCCGGCCGATCCGGCTTCTCCATCTGGCGATCCGCCATGCGGGTCCGTAGATGGTCAGGAACCGAAAATACAGGGCGAGCATGCCTTCGCCGTAGGTGTCGGCGGCGCCGTGAAGCTCGCGCCACAGCGCCAGCCATCGGCCCGCATTGGCAAGCTCATGCAACAGCCCATATCCATGTGAAACGACCTCGTCGCCGCCATGGCCGTCGAGCAGCACCTTCACGCTCTTGGCGCCGGCGGTCCGGTAGATGCTGCGTGTCAGCGACAGGCCCGGCGCCAGGAACGTTCCTTCCTGCTCCTCCAGGATGCGCTCGAACTCGGCGAATGGCGCGTAGTTGCCGACACCGATCAGCGTGCTGTCGAACGGGTGCCGAGTGAGCACCGCATCGATGAAGGGCTTCTCATCCATCGCCGAGCCCTTCTCGAAGACCAGCGAAAAGGTTTTCAGCCTCGGCCTGAGCTCCGCGGCCGCGTGCCGGCCGGCGACGGAGGCGACCGAGGATGAATCGAGGCCGCCGCTCAGCATCGCGCCCACGGCCGATGTGCCGCGCATCCGGTTCCGCACCGACTGGGAGAAGAGGTGCCTGAACTCCTCGGCAGCATCCGGACGCAGCGGCCTTGGCGAGGGCTCGATCTGCCAGTAGGGGCGAAGGATCACCCGACTGTCCGTCACCGTGAGGGTGTGGCGGGCGGGCAGGCGGAAGATCTCGGCATAATGGGTCGACTGCGGATCGTCGGGCAATCCGGCAAGGAAGCCGGAGATCTGATGCTCGCTGATGCGCGTGCCGACCCCATCCAGGGCCAGTAGCGGGCCGATCTCCGAGGCGAAGGCGAAGCGCCTGTCGGCGGGATGGTAGTAGAAAGGTTTGACGCCGAAATGGTCGCGCGCGCAAAAAAGCGCTTGTCGCTCGGCATCCCAGATTGCGAAGGCGAAATCGCCTTGCAGATAGGTCGCGCACGCCTCGCCCCATCTGAGATAGGCGTGCATCACAAGCATCGCGTCGGCAACCGGCCGGTCGTGGATGCCGAGCCACGCCAGAAGCTCGTCGCGATTGTCCAGCCGGCAATCGGCGGTGACGGCGAGCTTGGCGCCGGTCATCGTCAGCGGCCCCGGTCCGTCCTCGCCGGTCGTGTCGAGCCAGGCATGGCCAAGCGCTGTGCTCTCGTCCGTCCACCACGAGCTGCCGTCGCCGGCCCGGTGGCGCATGCGTGAAAGCATCTGCTGGATGTCGGCCGCTGTCGCAGCATTGCCGCCTTGCCTCAGCAGAATTCCGGCGATGCCGCTCATGGCCTAATGCCCGTGATCGACGAGGTGAGCGAAACCGTCGATCGAGCCGCCGAGCACGATGTGGTTGCCGCTGACCAGCCAGGCATGCGCCTTGAGCTGCGCGCCGGTGCCGCGCTCGATGCCAATGCGGATCTTCGAGGCATTGCCTTGCCGGGCAAGCAGATAGTGTCCCGCGAGAGCCTGGGTGAGGCAGCTGGAGCCGGGCACGAACCGCGCGGCGGCGGCGACACCCCAGGCGACTCGCCGCAGGTCGGCGATACCCGCCGCGTTTCTTGCATCCAGCCTAGTCACCAGGCCGCGGATGCGGTTGTAGGAGGAGAGCGTCAGCCCGAGCCGCACGAGGCTGACCACCGCAAGACAGCGCGCCAGAAACAGCATCTCCGGGCCGCTAAGGGAGAGGAGCCTAGACCAGTTCCTCATGGTGGAGCCTCGCAAGCCCGGCTTCGATCAGCCCTTTGAGCAGGCCTTCGACATCGGCCTTGCAGCGCTCAGCATCGACATCGTAGCGCGCGAGCACGGCGCTTCTTATGTCGGGCATCGATCGCGGCTCCTGGATCAGCTCCCAGATGTAGGCGCCGACGCCGTTCAGGCTGTAGTAGATGTTGGATTTGAGATGGAGCAGCGCCAATCCGTCGCCGAATTCGCAGGCCGCCGCATCGCCGGTTGCGACCACGCGGTCATGGTCCGATGGGTTCCAGTGCATCCTAAAACCTCATTGTTGAACGCCCCGTGCTGAAAGCCAAAGCGTCTTCAAACCTGACCCGGATCGGTTGCCTGCGATTGCCGGACAGGAAGCCGGGGAACTGGTCCCCCGGCCCGTCTGCTTATGTTTAAGAAAGGGGCGTCCGGAGCCTCAACTGCGACATACCGGATGCCGTAACTTCAGGAGAAGGTGAGGTCGCCGATCGGCGTATGCGCGGGAAATGCCGCGTCAAGAGCCGTCGTGCCCGAGGCACCCTGCGTGATCGTTTCGATCGAACCGTGAACCGTCAGGCTGGGGGTCTCGTACTCTTGCTTCTCAACATTCTGTTCCATTCTACTCTCCGGTTAAGACTGGAAGCGGCTTCAGAATGCCGCCAGCATGGTGCTATGCTGCAATGCGATTGCTGCACGGCACCATTTATGAGTCAAGCCTGATTTAGCGGGTATGGATCAATTCTTGGTTGCATCACTGGGTGCCGGTGGGGGAGGCGCAAGCCTTCAAATTTTGAGCAAATGATGGGTAGTTATTTTGCATTGCGTCCTTCTGCTGCACTTAAGGGTATGATTTAACCGCAATACCTCTCTTGGCTTAAATACCGATCTCGCGACACCGAAGAAAGATTCTGCAGGAAATACCGGTTGCCGGCTCACATTAGCGCTTTCGCCCCAGTCTTCAAAAGTGATCAGCGATATGGTGATCTGAACGCATAGGTTGCAGTGGCGGAAGCCGCTTGGAACGCACTGGATGGCAGGGGTTGATTTTTTAACGATGCTTTTCTTCGCAGGTGCGGTATATACGCCACGGGCGGTTTTGCGGAGAACGACATCGGGCATGGCCGTGCAGGATGCTTCTTACGACAGGCTGCGCGCGGCCGGCTGTGCCGACGAAGTGGCCTATGTGCAAGCCTGCCTGCGGCTATTCTTCAACCCGGCCACAGGCGCCGTCGATCATGGCGGCATACCGGCCCCGGCGATCTCCGCGGCCAATGTTGCCGACATTGCCAGGCTGAACAAGGTCGCGGTCTTCGTGCTCAAGGCTCTGGCGCGCGGGACGACCGGCACCGCGCCTCGCGAACTCCTCGCATGGCTCGATGGCTATCGCCGCCGCACCATATCGATGAACGCCGCCTGCATCGGCGACTCGATCGCCATCCAACGGGTGCTGCAGGGCAGGCAGATCGACTTTGTCTTCCTGAAGGGGCCGCTCCAGCAGCGCCTGCTCTACGGCGACCATTTCATCAAGCCGTCCGGCGATGTCGACATATTGGTCTCGTCTTCCGGTTTCTGTGCCGCCCGCGAGGCCCTCCGCTCGGCTGGCTACGAGGTCGCGGGCAAGTCCCGCTCGGTCTGGTGGGTGCGCTTCCTCGGCGAGCAGCATATGGTGCGCGACGATGGCGTGCGGGCCGTCACGGTCGATCTCCACCATCGGCTGCAGCAGCCGGGTTCGCCGAGTCCGCGCGACATCGACGGCTTCCTGCGCCGCAGGCGCGAGCTCGAGGTTGCCGGAACGGCCATGCCCCTGATTTCGGCGCCCGACACCTTGCTCTTGTCCTGCATCAGCGTTGCCAAGGCCTTCTTCAACCGCGAGCCTTGCGCCGGCTATGTCTGCGACGTCAGGGCCGCCGCCAGCCGGCTGAGCGAGGCCGAGCAACAGCTGGTGCTCGACCACGCCGCCGGGCAGGGCCTTGCGGACACGCTGCTGCTCGGTCTGCGCGCAGCCGATGTTCTGCTTGGCGGCACCGCCACGCTGCTTTCGGACCGCGCCACGCGCATGCTGGCGCGCATCGGCAATGCCGACCTCTTCCACATGGTGATCGCGCCCTGGCTGTCATCGCTGCGCTGGCCGCAGCGGCGCACGGTGCTGTGGGAACTCTGCGGCCGCGAGCCCGTGCGCTATCTGGCCGAAGCCGGCTGGGCAGCCTCCGCAGACCTCAGCCGGCGCATCTTCGAGCGGCCGAACGTTGTCGCGCCCGTGCGGAGCAACGGATGAGACAGGTTTTGCATTCAACATCTCGGGCAGGGGATTGGCTGGTACTCATGCAATCGAAAGGTGAATCATGCCCGTGACGACCCCAGGGGTCTGCGTCATCATCGCCGCCCGCAACGCGGCGCGCACCATTCCGGTTGCCATCGCCTCGGCCTTGCGCGAGGCGGAGGTGGCGGAAGTCGTCGTGGTCGACGACGCCTCCACCGATGGCACGCAGCATGTGGCGCGCGCCGCCGACGATGGCAGCGGCCGGCTCAAGGTGATGCGTCTCGACGCAAATCAAGGTCCGTCCTTCGCCCGCAACGCCGCGATCAATGCTTCCACGTCGCCCTTCATCAGCATCCTCGACGCCGATGATTTCTTCCTCGAGGGCCGCTTCCGCCGGCTGTTCGCCGTTGCCGACTGGGATTTCGCTGCCGACAACATCATGCTGATCAGGGACGATGCCGCGACCGATCCTGCCAAGGTTGCGGCTCCGTCCTTTGCGCCCGAACCGCAATTCCTCGATTTCGAGCGCTTCGTCGAGGGCAACATTTCCCGCCGCCGCGTGCTGCGCGGCGAATTGGGCTTCCTCAAGCCGGTGATCAGCAGGGCTTTCCTTGAGCGTCACGGGTTGCGCTACGACGAAAACCTGAGGCTCGGCGAGGATTACGAGCTCTATGCGCGCGCCGTCGCCTGCGGGGCGCGTTTCAAGGTCATCAAGTCTTGCGGCTACGGCGCGATCGTTCGCGCCGATTCGCTGAGCGGCCGCCACAGGACGCAGGATCTGAAGCGCCTCGCCGATGCCGACCTGGCGCTGCTGGCGCTCAAAAACCTGCCGGAAGGCTCGAAGGCCGCATTACGTCGCCACGAGCGCCATGTGCGCGACAAATACCGGCTGCGCAATTTCCTCGATGTGAAAGCCGAGCGCGGCCTCGTGTCGGCGGCCGCCTACGCCTTCGCCAGCCAGTCCAACCTGATCCCCATCGTTCGCGGCGTGGCAGCCGACAAGCTGGAGGCGTTGTTCCGTCGCGCAGGCATTGCTGCAAAGCAACAAGTGCCGCCGATGCGTTTCCTGATGCCGGCGACAGGTGCCGCAAAAGAATGATCCGATGGAGGCGCCGGCGACGAGGCCCTTTCTAAAAAAATCCGCTTTCCGAAACTACGAGGTTGCCTACATGTCTCGACAATGGCACTCTATGTTGCGGTGCAGCAATTTCGAAAGGCCGATCGGATGGCTTCGATTTTTGGCTTCAGATCCAGGGATCCGGCCCGTGACCGGCAGACCGACCTCCAGCGATTCGACCGTCTGGCAAAGCTGTTCGACCAGATCAGCGCCGAGATCGAGGCGGAGAAGGCCGGGCTTGAGAATCGCTACCGGTCGACAGCGACCAACGCTGCCTTCCTGGTCGAAGCGATGGAGAACGGCTCCGCCTCGACAGACAAATCGTCGGACGTGAGCGCGATGACCGGCGCGATCCTGAATTACGAGCGGCGCATTGCCGAGCTCGCCCGCCAGAAAGGCTTGATGAAGGAATTGCGTCATTCGCTCGACGCGATTGTCGACGACGGTGGCGGTCGATCCGGTTCGCAGGCAGGACAGGCGCTGTCTGCAGGAAGAAGCTGACGGCGCAGCCAAAGCTGCGCCGTCATCGGTACGAGGCACAGAAGGAGTTCAAGGGCGGAGGATCAAGGCGGCTCGCTGGACGCGGCCGGGAGTGACTTGGGTTGGGGCGGACAACACAAGGTGAGTTTGTTATGAACGCAGATCCAAATACCTCCACCGCGGCGGCCGGCGGCCTGTCGCGCGCGCACTCGAATGGGTCGGCGAGCCTTTGGGCAAGCCTGGCAAGCGCGCTGTTGGCGGTTACGGCCGCCTTTGTGGCTGCCCCACATCCGGCGTACGCCGAGGAGATGCAGAGCGCGCCGTCATTCGTCGACAATTTCTCGAATTTCGACCGTTCGCGCTGGTATGTCTCCGACGGCTGGAGCAACGGCGCCCATCAGAACTGCATCTGGTCGAAGGATCTGGTGCGGCTTTCCGACGGTGTGCTTTCGCTCAGCTTCGAAAAGCGCAAGCTGAAGGACCGCGACTTTGCGTGCGCCGAGATCCAGACCAAGCAGCGCTATGGCTACGGCGTCTACGAGGCGCGGATGAAGACCGATAGCGGCTCCGGGCTCAATGCAGCCTTCTTCACCTATATCGGACCGCAGGACAAGAAGCCGTGGGACGAGATCGACTTCGAGGTGCTGACCAAGGATCCGTCGAAGGTCCAGGTCAACAGCTACATCCAGGGCAAAGCGAAGAACGGCAAGCTCGTCGATGTCGAAGGCGGTGCCGACAAGGGCTTCAACGATTACGGCTTCGTCTGGGAAAAGGACCGGCTGCGTTGGTACGTCAACGGCAAGCTGGTCAACGAAGTGACCAATCCGGACGAATTGCCGACCAATCCGCAGAAGATATTCTTCAGCCTGTGGGGCAGCGAGAAGCTGACCAACTGGATGGGCGCCTTCGCCGATCCCGGTCGCAAGGTGACCATGCAGGTCAAGCGTGTCGCTTTCACGGCACTCGGCCAACCATGCCAGTTCCCGGAATCGCTGGCATGCACCATAACTAACAGCAACTAGGCATGATCCCCACAACCGGGAACCGGTTTTGGGGTAAGATCATGCGGAACATCCGGGCCCGTGGAGGGCCTGGGGGACATCCGAACCGGCCGGGTCGCTTGGCGGCCCGGCCTTGAACAGGAACAGAACCGAATGAACTTGACGGTGTTTGGAATTGGCTATGTCGGTCTCGTCCAGGCCGCGGTGCTCGCGGAGGTCGGGCACGAGGTGATGTGCGTCGACATCGACGAAGCGAAGGTGGAGCGGCTCAACCAGGGCCTCATCCCGATTTTCGAACCCGGGCTGGAAGCCCTCGTCAAGGAGAACCACGCCGCCGGCCGCATCCGCTTCACCACCGATGCGGCCGCCGCGGTCAAGCACGGCCAGATCCAGATGATCGCCGTCGGCACGCCGCCCGGCGAGGACGGCTCGGCCGACCTCAAATATGTGCTCGCCGTCGCCGAGGCCATCGGCCGCGAGATGGACGAACCCAAGATCATCGTCGGCAAATCGACCGTGCCGGTCGGCACCTGCGAGAAGATCAAGGCGAAGGTCGCCGAGACGCTGGCGGCGCGCGGCCGCGAGGACCTGAAATTCGATGTCGCTTCGAACCCGGAGTTCCTCAAGGAGGGCTCGGCGGTCGCGGACTGCATGAAGCCGGACCGCATCATCGTCGGCACCTCGAGCGAAGACACCGAGGCGGTGATGCGCGAGCTCTACGCGCCGTTCAACCGCAACCACGAGAAGATGATCGTGATGGACGTGCGCAGCGCCGAGTTCACCAAATACGCGGCCAACTGCATGCTGGCGACCAAGATCAGCTTCATGAACGAGATGGCCAACCTCGCCGAACAGCTCGGCGCCGACATCGAGGAGGTGCGCAAGGGCATCGGCAGCGATCCGCGCATCGGCTACCACTTCATCTATCCCGGCCTCGGCTATGGCGGCTCCTGCTTTCCCAAGGATGTGCGCGCGCTGATCAAGACCGCCGAGGGCGTCAAGTTCGACGCCAAGTTGCTGCGCGCCGTCGAGGAGCGCAACAACGCGCAGAAATCGGTGCTGTTCGAGAAGGTCAACCGCTACTTCCAGGGCAATCTCAGGGGCAAGACTTTTGCCATCTGGGGCCTGGCCTTCAAGCCGAACACCGACGACATGCGCGAGGCGCCGTCGCGCACCCTGATGGAGGCGCTGTGGGCGGCCGGCGCCAAGGTGCAGGCCTACGACCCGGAGGCCATGCAGGAATGCCAGGCCATCTACGGCCTGCGCGAGGATCTTCTGCTCTGCGGCACCAAGGAAGCGGCCGTGCGCGGCGCCGACGCGCTTCTGATCTGCACGGAGTGGAAGAGCTTCAGGGCTCCTTCCTTCGACGCGCTCAAGGACGCGCTGACCACGCCGGTAATCTTCGACGGCCGCAACCTCTACGACCCCAAGGTCATCGCGCGTTACGGCATCGAATACCACTCGATCGGCAGGATGGCGGCATGACGGTGGCTGCGGTGAGCTTCCCGCCGAACGGTTCCGGCGAACGACAATGGGGCCGACAACGATGGCGGGCCGACAATGATGGCGGGCCGGCAACGGTCGTGCGTGTTTCGGGAAAGGGTCCGATCTGATGGTGCTGGACGTTCAGCCCGAACAAATCGCCAACGGGCATTTCGACCTCGTCGTCATCGGTTCCGGTTTCGGTTCAGCCTTTTTCCTGCATGAGTTCCTGAAGCGGCGCAAAGCCCGCGCGTTGGTGCTGGAATGGGGCCGCCACAACACGCATGAATGGCAGCTCAACCAGAACGCCAACACCGACATTGACGACGAGAGCACCTATAAGACCGACAATGCCGACAAGCCGTGGAACTACACGATCGGCCTCGGCGGCGGCACCAACTGCTGGTTCGCGCAGACGCCGCGCTTCCACCCCAACGACTTCAGGCTGAAAAGCACTTACGGCGTCGGCAACGACTGGCCGATCTCCTATGACGAGCTCGAGCCTTTCTACTGCGATGCCGAGGAGGTCATGTCGATCTCCGGCGACCCAGACATGGCCCGGATGCTGCCGCGCTCGCGGCCGTTCCCGCAGCCGCCGCACCGGATGTCGACGCCGGACCGGATGATGAAGGCGGCGCAGCCGGAGCAGCATTTCGTCATGCCGACCGCCCGCGCCCGCGTGGCGACGGCGCAGCGCACCTCATGCTGCGCCAACCTCCGATGCTGGCTGTGTCCTGTCGATGCCAAGTTCACCGTCAACAATGGTTTGATGCACGTCTTCGAACACGCCGACGTGTGCTTGGGCGCCGAAGTGCGCCGGCTCGACCATTCGAACGGTTCGGTCCGTTCGGTCGTTTTCGTGCGCGGCGGCAAGGAATATTCGGTCAGCGGCGACCTCGTCATCCTCGGCGCCAACGCCATCCAGAGCCCGGCGATCATGCTGCGCTCGGGGCTTGGCGGCGAGTTCGTCGGCCTCGGCCTGCACGAGTCCTATGGCTGGAACTACGAGGTCTATCTCGACGGCGTCGACAATTTCGACGGCAGCACCATCACCACCGGGCTGAATTTCGGCCTCTATGACGGCCCGCACCGCGCCGAGCATGCGGCGGCGCTGGTCTATTTCGAGAACCGATGGCAGCATGGCATGCGACCTGAGAAGGGGCGTCTGCGGCAGGTGCTGCCGCTGGTCATCGTCACCGAAAACCTGCTCGACCCGGAAAACCGCGTGATCCTCGACGGCAACCAAAACGCCTTCGTCAGCTTCAAGGGCGCGTCCGACTACGCAACCAAAGGCATGGCCAAGGCGCTCGAGCGGTTGCCGGCGCTGCTCAGGCCGCTGCCGGTCGAACAGATATTCGATCGCGGGATCCGGCCGACCGAATCGCATGTGCAGGGCACCTTGCGGATGGGCACCGGCCCCGCCGACTCAGTGGTCGACCGCGACCTGATCCACCACCAGCTCCGGAACCTGGTCGTTGTCGGCACCAGCACCTATCCGAGCTGTTCCTGCGCCAACCCGAGCCTGACCGCCGCCGCCCTTTCGCTGCGGGCGGCGAGACGGCTGGCATGAAGGAGGGGTCGATGAAGATCACGCGACGCACTGCATTGGCCGTTGTCGCCGGCGGCATTGCCTCGGCCGGCGTCGCCGCTGCCGCCATATCCTCGCTCTCGGATGAGGACCTGGTCCGCGTCACGCTGGAGAAATATTTTGGGCCGCTCAACATGCGCATCGAGCATCTGCAGCAGTTCGTGCTCGAATTCCAAAACCGCAACCCGTGGGTTTTCCCGAGCGCGAAGCTGGCCGAGGCGGTGACGCTGGCGGAGACCGTGAAGCTCGGCAAGGCGCGCGAGTTGCTACCCAGCGGCAAGCAGAGCGACCTTCGCAATTTCGACCGCTGGGTCATCGCCGAGTTCCACATGCTGACCGACTATGCATGGCGCAGCTCGCCCAATGATCCGGTCCGCTTCACCGGCTGGCATCCCTGCACCAATCCCTTCGCCAATCTTGAGCAGCAGAATGCGTGAGCCTGCCTGGCGGACATGCATCCCGTCGGGCCAAAAAAAATGTGACAAGGAGCCGAACCATGAAAGTTCTTTTCGCAGGCGGTAACGGTTATCCGCCGCAGTTCAGCGGTGGCGTCCAGTCAAGCACGCATCACCTTGCTGAGCAGCTGATCGAGCACGGCCATGAGGCATCGGTGCTCGCCGCTTTGTTCGGGCAGGGCATGTTCGGCTACAAGGCGCGCGCCAAGATGAAGCTGCTCGGCCAGCGCGCCGTCATCGACAATTTCCCCGGCTATCCGGTGGTGCGCGCCTGGTTCCCCTGGGAGGCCGCCGCCTTTGCCGTCAAGAAGCTGCAGCCGGATGTCGCCGTCGTGCAGTGTCACAAGTCGGTTCCGCTCGGCAAGGCGCTGCAGGCCGAAGGCGTGCCGCTGGTCGTCTATCTCAGAAACGTGGAATTCCACGAATTGGCGGGCGATCTGCGCGAGCTGAATTCGGCCCTCTACATCGCCAATTCCGAATTCACGGCGCGGACCTACAAGCGGGAATTCGGCATCGATTCCACGGTCATCCCACCGACCATCAATCCGGCCGCCTACAGCACGCCGACGACGGGCGAGTTCGTCACCTTCATCAACCCCTACGAGGAGAAGGGATTCGAGCTCGCCGTGCGCATCGCGGCCGCCTGCCCGGAGATCCCCTTCCTGTTCGTCGAGAGCTGGAAGCTGGAGGACGATCATCGCGCCCGCATCGCGGAGACGATCGCGCCGTTCTCCAACATCAAGCTGGAGAACCGCACGGACGACATGAAGACCCTCTACGGCCGCACGAAGATTCTGCTTGCGCCCAGCAAATGGGAAGAGGCCTGGGGCCGCGTCGCCTCCGAGGCCCATTGCAGCGGCATCCCCGTCGTCGGCTCGCGGCGCGGCGGCTTGCCGGAGGCGATCGGCTCAGGCGGCGTGGTGCTGGATTATGACGCGCCGCTCGAGGAATGGGTCGCGGCGATCAGGCGGCTGTGGAACGACCGCGAGGAGTATGAAAGGCTCTCGCAAGCGTCGCTCGCTTTCTCGCAGCGCCCGGAACTCGACCCGGATCGCCAGTTCGCCACCTTCTTTGCCCTGCTCGACAGGGCAGCCCGGCAGCGTGCCCGGCACGCCGCGTGATGCGGGATTCGTAAGATTTTACTTACGCAGGCCTTTTGACCCGGCTTTTCAGCATCTCGTAGCCGCGTTCGCCGAGCAGGGCACGCGCCGCTGTCTTGATGGCCTTCTTTCGCCCGTCCGGTGAATTGATCTGCCTGAGCCGCGCCGGCAGGTTGCGCGCCGCCTGCTCCAGCGCCGGCAGGGAAAGCGCGTCGGGAAAGCTCACGATGTTGGTTTCGACGCACAGCACCGGCTTGCCGGAAAGCTTGGCGATCTTCAGCGCCTGCTCGTGCTCGCTCTCGATGAACAGGATGGCGCCCGACTTGCGGTAGAAATCGGCCTTGAAGCTGCCATGCGCGCCGAGCCGCTGCCGCTCGGCCTTGCTCGGCAGGTCGAGCATGATGAGATGGTCGTATTTGATCTCGTGCTCGGCGAGCCACGTTTCGGTCAGCTTGCGGTACTTTTCCAGCCGGCTCGTCACCAGCCAACCGATCTTGCGGGTCGGCCCGAGCAGCGGCCGCGCCTCGGCGAGGAATTTCTCGTAGGCCGGGCCGTCGTCATTCTCCTCCTCGGTCGGATCGAAGCAAAGCACGCCATCTATGTCGACGCAGCACTGCTCGAGGAAGATGTGGTGCATGAAGTTCCACTGGAACATCCTGGGATGCGGCACCACCTCGAAGACGATGTCGGTTTCCTTGTGCTGCGGCAGCAGACCGTAAACGGCGGCGAAGACGAAATCGGCCTTTATGCCGGCGGCCGCGATCTTGCCGCGCGCGTCGCGCATGGCGTTGCCGCCGCTGACGCTGTCGTCGATCACCAGGATCCTGCGCATTTCGGAATGCTGCCGATCGAGCGCGGCGCGGCGCTTGGTGATCCCCGACGTGTAGATCTTGCCCGCGAGGAAGCTGTCGAGGTCGGTCATCGGGATGTTCGCCGTCAAGCTGACCAGCGTTGCGGCGAGGATGCCGCTTCTCGGCACGCCGACCACCAGGTCGATGTCGCGCGGCAGCCGGTGCAGGTTGCGCACGATCGCGTCGTTCATGTCTGAAATCGATCGGTAGTTCATGCTGTGCCTTACCCTCAAATCAGCGGTTTTGCCGGCTCTCCGGCTGCGATTGAAACGCAGTCAAGCAAGCTCACTTCGCCTCGCTGGCTGCTGGTGAAAACCCTTTCGCCGGGATCAGCTGCAAGGCCTCCCGAAGCGCCTCGCGACCGGCGCCGAAGGCGAGCGCGACGATGATGGTGACGACATAGGACAGCACCGCCCCGCCTGCCAGGGCGATGACCGGCTGCGCTGGCAGCATCGGCTTGGCGAGCCAGACCAGGGCCAGCGACAGGTGCGCGCCGAGCACGAACGGGGTCGCCGCGTGCAGCACATGGCTCGCCCGCAGCGGTCCGGCCTTGCCGACATAGAGCCACAGAAACGGCGTGCGTAGATATTCGCTGATGGCATAGACGACGGCGACGCCGAGCGCGCCATAGGGAAGGCCGATGGCGAAGGCCAGCACCGAGGTCACGGCGGTGACGATGCCCCAGCGCATGAAGTCACCCGAGCGGCCTTGGCTGACGAACAGCCATCCGGCCGGATTGTTGAGCGGCTGCAAAAGGCCGGCGAAACCCAGCGCCAGGAAGATGTTTGCGCTCTCCCGCCATTGCTCGCCGAGCACGAAGGGAATGAGCCTGTCCGACATGGCGGTGGCGAAGGCCACACCCGGCAGCGCCACCAGGAGGATCAGCGGCATGACGCGCAGATAGGCGCTGCGGTAGCGGTCTGGCTCGTCCTTCAGCCGCGAAAGCGCCGGCACCATCACCTTCGACAGCGGATTGGTGATCTGGCTGAGGGGGAAGAGCAGCAGCTTGTAGGCGCGGTCGTAGAGGCCGAGCTGGGCCTCGCCCCAATATTTGCCGATCAGCACATTGTCGAGGTTGCGGGCGAAGAAATTGGCGAAGTTGAAGCCAGTGATGCCGGCGCCGAAATGGATCAGCTGGCTGATTCCCTCGACCTTGCGCGGCAAGCCGGGACGCCAGCGCGATGACGCCCAGTAGCAGAGCGTCGGCAGCACGGCGCCGGTCAGCGTACCGGCAAAAAGCGCCCAGTAGGAGCGATCGATGAAGGTCCAGGCGATCGAAACGGCAAGGCCGGAGACGGCGCTGGCGACATCGATGATGGCGAGCCGGGTGAACTCCATGCGGCGCGTCATAAGCGCCAGATGCTGGGCGCCGAGGCCGAAGGCCATGATCTGCAGGCCGAAGGCGGCAACCAGCCCGGTCACGCGCGGCTCGCCGTAGAAGGCGGCGACAAGCGGAGCCGCCGCGGCAAGCACGCAGGCCAGGATCGCGCTCACCGCCGTGTTGATCCAGAAGAGATAGTTGACCTCCTCATGGCGGATGCCGGTCTTCTGGATCGTCGCCTGGGTCAGGCCGAAATCCTGGAACAGCGCGATGAAGGCAAGCACCGGCGCGCACATCGCCACGACGCCGAAATCCTGCGGCGACAACAGCCGCGACAGCACGATGACGGAGACGATCTGGGTGGCGACCCGCACGCCCTGCGCCATCGCTGTGACGACGGCACCGCGTCCGACCGATCTGCGCAGTGAGCCCTCGGGCGGATCGAATGCACTGGTTTCCAAATTCAGGATCCCTGATCTTACGCCGGTCCGACATCGTCGCGACCGGCGCCCGCCGCCATGCACAAGCTACCGCAAGAGGTTTTTGCAGCGCAACAAAAAATATGCGGCGATTTGCTACGCTGCACCAAAAATGTTGCGATGCAGCAAAAGCTGTACTAGCATTCCCTTGGGTGGCGGGCCCAACAGCGGTCGAATTTCATGCTGCATGTCTTGTACCTTGTGCATGACGTCTCCGATCCGGCAGTGCGCCGAAGGGTCAAAATGCTCAGGGCAGGCGGCGCCGGGATCACCCTGGCAGGCTTCCGCCGCACCGCCAGCCCGATCGCCGAGATCGAAGGCATCAAGCCGGTCGACCTCGGCGCGACGCGCGACGGCCGATTCGCGCAGCGCATAGGTGCGGTGGCCAAGGCCGCAATGTCGATCGGCGCCAGGCTCGGCGCTGTGCCGCGACCCGATCTCATCATCGCGCGCAACCTCGAAATGCTGGCGCTGGCCCGCCGCGCGCGGCAGGTTTTCGGCGCCAGCGTGCCGATCGTCTACGAATGCCTGGACATTCATCGGCTGGTGCTGCGCAACGACCTGATCGGCAAGGCGCTGCGCGGTGCCGAACGCCATCTTGCCCGCGACGTGAAGCTCCTGGTGACCAGTTCCCCCGCCTTCATCGCCAACTATTTCAAGCCGTTCGGACAAATCGCCGCACCGGTCGAGCTGATCGAGAACAAGTATTTCGACACCATGCCGGTGCCGGCGTATCATCGACGCGAGGACGACAGCCCGGCGGCGCCGCCCTGGCGTATCGGCTGGTTCGGCGCGTTGCGCTGCCGCCGTTCGCTGGAGCTTCTGTCCGCGTTCACCCGCCGGCAAAACGGGCGCTTCGAAGTGGTGCTCAGGGGCCGTCCGGCGCTGACCGAATTCCCGGACTTCCATGCCTTCGTCGAGGCCGAGCCCTGGCTGTCCTTTCGCGGTCCCTACCGCAATCCGGAGGACATGGCGGCGATCTACCGGGAGGTGCATTTCTCCTGGGCGATCGATTTTTTCGAGCAAGGCCAGAACTCCGAATGGCTGCTGCCCAACCGCTTGTACGAGGGTTGCCGTTTCGGCGCCGTGCCGGTTTCGATGGCAAGCACCGAAACCGGCCGGTTCCTCAAGCGGCAGGACATCGGCGTGCTTCTATCCGAGGCCACGCCTGAAGGGATCGAGGCTGCGCTCGGCCGAATGGATCAGGAGCGCTTTGGCAGCCTGAAGTCGCGTGTGCTGGCCCGCAATCCGAGAACCTGGAGCTACGATCGCAGCGACTGCCTGGCTTTCGTCGACAAGCTGCGCGATCTCACTGCCACCCCCGGCTCCTTCGCTGAAGGGGCGCTCGCATAGCATGGCGAAGGGAATGCAAACACCAATGACTCCGACCGCGGCCTCGAGCCTGATCGTCATTCCGTGCCTCAACGAGGCTGCCCATATCGGCGCGCTGCTCGAGCGATTGCGGCCGGCGGCGGCAAGGCTCGGCGCGCGTATCGTCGTCGCCGACGGCGGCAGCGCGGACGGCACGCAAGACGTCGTCGAAGAGGCCGCGGCCGAGGATCCGCGGGTCATCCTGCTCGCCAATCCAAAGCGGATCCAGAGCGCCGCCATCAACCTTGCCGTGGCGACGTTCGGCGACGGCGCCGACTATCTCATCCGCATCGACGCGCACGGCGGCTATCCCGCCGACTATTGCGACAGGCTGGTCGAGGAAGCGCTTGCCACAGGCGCCGATTCGGTCGTCGTCTCGATGCTGACCAGCGGCACCGGCGCTGTGCAGAAGGCGGTTGCTGCGGCGCAGAATTCCAAGCTTGGCACCGGCGGCTCGAAGCACCGCCACATGTCGGCCGGCGAATGGGTCGACCATGGCCATCATGCGCTGATGCGCATCGCCGCCTTCAAGGCTGTCGGCGGCTATGACGAGAGCTTCAGCCACAATGAGGACGCCGAGCTCGACCATCGACTCCGCTTGGCCGGCTACCGCATCTGGATGAGCGGCAGGACGCAGATGGTCTATTATCCGCGCTCGACGCTGAAGGGCCTCTTTTTCCAGTATCTCGGCTATGGCCGCGGCCGCGCCAAGAACGTGCTGAAGCACCGTATGGTGCCGAAACTGCGGCAGATGATCCCGCTGCTGGTCGCGCCCGTCGTTCTTCTGGCGTTCTTCTCCATCTTCCACTGGCTGGCGGCCGTGCCTTTCCTGCTTTGGGCGGCCGTGTGCCTCGGCTACGGCGCGGTAACCGCCATCCGCCAGCGCAATTCGGGCATAGCGCTGGCCGGAGTTTCGGCGATGGTCATGCATTTCGGCTGGTCCCTGGGCTTCTGGCAGCAGCTTCTGACGCCTCGATCGCAGCGCAAGGCAGCATGATGGCCGGCCGCTCGATCGACATCTGCATCTGCACCTTCCGCCGGCCGGAGCTTGCCGACACTCTGCGCTCCGTCGCCGCGCTGGAGAAGCCTGCCGGCTTCGAGATCGGCGTCGTCGTCGCCGACAATGACGAAGAGCCGAGCGCCCAGTCCTTGGTGAAAGCGTTGGCTGCCGAGCTGAAGCTGCCGATCCGCTATCGCCACGCGCCGGCGCGCAACATCTCCATCGCCCGCAATGCCTGCCTCGATGCCAGCGTTTCGGACTTTGTCGCCTTCATCGACGACGACGAGACGGCTTCGCCTGGCTGGCTTGTCGAGCTGATGGCGACGGCCGACGCCACGAGCGCCACCGCCGTGCTCGGGCCGGTTCGCGCGACCTATCGTGCGGATGCGCCGCGCTGGATGCGCAAGGGCGATTTCCATTCCACCTTGCCTGTCTGGGTGCGCGGCGAGATCCGCACCGGCTATACCTGCAACGTCCTGCTCAGGATGACCGACGAGAGCCTGCGCAACCGGCGCTTCAGCCTGGCGCGCGGCCAGACCGGCGGCGAGGACACCGAATTCTTCGATTCGGTGGTCAAGGTCGGCGGGCGCATCGCCTTTGCCCCGCAGGCCTTTGTCGACGAGGTGGTGCCGCGCTCGAGGGCGGCTTTCGACTGGCTGCGCCGCCGTCGCTTCCGCTTCGGCCAGACGCACGGCCATCTCATCGGACGCAACACCGGCGGTATGCGCCGTGCCGGCCAGGTCGGTCTCGCTTCCGCCAAGGCGGCCTATTGCTTCGGCATGGCGCTTTTGACGGCGATCAGCCCGGTGCGACGGAACCGCAGCATGCTGCGCGGCATTATGCATGTCGGCGTGGTCAGCGGTCTGATCGGCGTCCGCGAAATCCGCCAGTACGGCCTCAACCCGCAGGAAGGGGACAAGCGTGCAGCCTGACGTGAGCTTCGTCATCGCCGCCTACAATGCCGAGGCGACCCTCGACCGGGCGATCGCCAGCGCGATGGCGCAGCGCGACGTTTCCGTCGAGGTCATCGTCGTCGACGACCGGTCTGGCGACCGCACGCTCGATGTCGCGCGCGCCTATCCCGAAGACATCGTGAAGGTTGTCGCGCTTCCCCTGAACCGCGGTCCGGGCGGCGCCCGGAATGCCGGGCTGGATCTCGCCCGCGGTCGTTGGGTGGCGGTGCTCGATTCCGACGATGCCGTCCTTCCCGGCAGGCTGGCGGCCATGATCGCGCGGGCGGAGAGGGCGGGTGCCGAGATAGCGGTCGACAATGTCCAGGTCGTACGCGAGGACGGCACGCCCGACGACATCATGTTCCCGACCGGCTATCTCGAGAAACTCGGCGAGATCTCGCTCGCCGACTACATCGCCGGCAACGTGGTCTTCGAGTCGCGCTTCAACCTTGGCTATCTGAAGCCGATCTTCCAGCGTCGGTTCCTCGACGAAAACCGGCTTCGCTACGACGAGAAGCTGCGCATAGGCGAAGATTACATCCTGTTGGCCAGCGCGCTGGCCAAGGGCGGCCGCTGCGTGGTCGAGCCAGCCACCGGCTATGTCTACCACATCCGCACCGGCTCGATCTCGCGCGTGCTCGAACTGCACCATGTCGAGGCGATGGCTGAAGCCGATGCCGCCTTCGCCGCCGCGCATTCCATGGACGAGTCCGCCAAGACGGCCTTCGCGAGGCGCGGCCGCAGCCTGCGCAAGGCGGCCTCGTTCCTATCATTGGTCCAGCACATCAAGGCGCGTGCGCCGCTCAAGGCGATCCGCACGGCGCTCAGTGATCCGGCGGCGGTCAGGCATATGAGCATGCCGATCGCGGTCCGGCTGAAAAGGGTTGCGGCACAGTTTGCCGTGGGGACGGGGCGATGGAGCATGCGGGCGGATGGATAAATTTTCATAGCCGGCGATAGGTTTGAGATCGATCTCCTCAGAAGGAATATGCGATGCAGAAAGTCAGGAAGGCAGTCATACCGGTGGCAGGGCTCGGAACGCGGTTCCTGCCGGCAACCAAGTCGATGCCGAAGGAAATGCTGCCGGTCGTCGACAAGCCTGTCGTCCAATATGCGGTGGATGAGGCATTCGAGGCCGGTATCGAGCACATCGTCTTCGTCACCGGCCGCAACAAGGCGGTCATCGAAGACTATTTCGACCTGCATCCGGAATTGATCGGAACGCTCGAGCAGACCGGCAAGAAGGCGCAGCTCCAGTCGCTGGAAAGCCTGCTGCCCGTGGCCGGCGCCACCAGCTTCATCCGCCAGCAGTCGCCGCACGGCCTCGGCCACGCCGTTTGGTGCGCGCGCGACGTGATCGGCAACGAGCCCTTCGCCCTCTTGCTCCCCGACATGGTGTCCTTTGGCGCGCCGGGCTGCCTTGCCGAAACCGTCGACCTCTATCAGCGGACCGGCGGCAACGTCATCGCCGTCGAGCGCTGCGATCCTTCGGAAACCGGCAAATACGGCATCGTCGGCCGCGGCGCCGAGGTGGCCTCCGGCTTCGAAGTGACCGCCATGGTCGAGAAGCCGGCTCCCGCCGATGCGCCGTCGAACTTCTACATCAACGGGCGCTACATCCTGCAGCCGGAGATCTTCGCCTTGCTCGGCACCCAGCAACGCGGCGCCGGCAACGAGATCCAGCTCACCGACGCCATGGTTCGACTGGCCGAGAGCCAGCCGTTCTATGCCCAGCCCTTCAACGGCCGCATGTTCGACTGCGGCTCCAAGGAGGGCTTCATCGAGGCCACCATCGCCTTTGCTCTGGCGCGCGACGACATGAAGGGACCAGTCTTCGAAATGCTGCAGCAATTCGTCCGGTCGCACGAGCGCCGGGAAGTGGCCGCATAATGCCCAAATTTTGGGTGCATATGCGAAATCGCGATGGCGCAACAGCCGTGCTAGCGCCTGGCCTTTACGGCCGGGCGCCCCGTGGCACGAATGTTGCGTGGTCTTTTCTGGTAACGACGCCACTCTTCGAAGGCCGGTAGCGCCTGCAACCTGGAATTGGACCGAAGATGAATTATGCCAATTTTCCTCTCGACAAGAGGATGCCATTGCCCAGCACCGAAGCGGAAAAGGGCGAAGACTTCATCGATGTCGAGCGTCTGCTTGGCATGGCAGCCCGGCAGGTCAAGGTGGTGGCGGTCTGCGCCGTCATCGGCCTGTTCCTGGGCGTGATCTACCTGCAGACCACGCCCAAGCAATTCACGTCGGTAGCGAGCGTGCTGATCGACGAGGGCCTGAACAAGGTCGTGGACGATATCTCGGCGGCCAACGTCACGCAGCAGACGGACGCGACGATCCTCAGCCAGATAGAAATTCTCACCTCGGCGCGGCTGGCATCGGTGGTGGTCGACAAGCTGAAGCTCGACCAGAACGACGAGTTCATGAACCCGCCGCAATCGGCACTTGCCCAAGGCGTCGGTTTTCTGCGCAACGTGGTTGCCTATTTTCGCGGCGGCTCCAGCGTCGACGACATTCCTGGGATCCAGAATGTCGACGCCGCGACACGCCAGGCAATGATCAACGTCGCGCGGCATGACTATGCAGTCCTCAAGCTGCAGACCGAGCTGATGGCGGATCGCAACGGCCGCAGCAACGTCATTACGATAGGCTACCAGTCGACCAATCCGGCTTTGGCCACGGCCATCACCAAGGCCTATGCCGAGGCCTATCTCGCGGACCAGCTCAACGCCAGCTTCGACGCCACCGAGCGCGCGGCCGTCTGGCTGCAGGGCAGGCTGAACGAGCTGCGCCAAAGCTCGCAGCAGGCCGCCATGGAGGTCGAGAAATTCAGGGCTGAGCACGGACTGTCGGCCAACAGCGACGGCCAGTTGTTGAGCGGCAAGCAACTCGCCGACCTCAATGCCCAGCTCATCATCGCGCAGGCCGATACGGCGCGCGCCAGCGCACGCTACCAGCAATACAAGGCGATCGTCGACAGCGGCTCCGAGAATGCCTTCAACGATTCGGCGATTGCGTCCGACCAGCCGAGCAGCTCGGTCATCATCGCGCTGAAGACCCGTTATCTAGCCGTCTCCAAGCGGCTGCAGGATGTCGAGGCGAACTACGGCAAGGACCACCCCCAGGCCGTGGCTCTCACCAAGGAGAAGGCCGATGTGTCGGCGCAGATCTTCGGGCAGCTGAAGCAAATCACCGAAAGCTATCGCAACGACTTCCAGGTGGCGCAGGCGCGCGAGACCGAGCTCAAGCAGAAGATCGCGACCGCTGCCGGCCAGAGCTCGGCCGACAATGAATCGCAGGTGAGGCTGAGAGAGCTCGACCAGCAGGCGCAGGCGCTCTCCACGCTCTACCAGACTTTCCTCAGCCGCTATCAGGAAGCCTCGCAGCAGCAATCCTTCCCGGTCGGCAAGGTCCGCATCATCTCGGATGCGAACATGCCGCTTGCCGCGTCGAGCCCGCGCACCCTCAGGGTCATGGCGCTCTCGCTGGTGCTTGGCCTGATGCTTGGCGCCGGCTTCGGCGGCCTCAACGAATTCAACGAGCGCTTCTTCCGCACCGGTGAGGATGTTCGCGACCGCGTCGGCCTGAAGTTCCTCGGCTATCTGCCGACGATCGGCGGCGGCAAGGCCAAGGACACGAAGTCGGACGATCTGCCGGCCGACGGCAAGGTCACCAGCCTGTCGGCCGCCGAGAGACGGGCGCGCATGCGGGTGAGCCTCGACGCGCCGGCCTCGATGTTCGCCGAGACGCTCCGCAACGCCAAGATTGCTTTCGATGTGGTGATGGAAGACAAGGGCAGCCGTGTGGTCGGCGTCATCTCCGTCCTGCCGGGCGAAGGCAAGTCGACGGTGGCGGCGAACCTTGCCGGTCTGCTCGCCGCAAACGGCGCCAAGACCTTGCTGATCGACGGCGACCTGCGCAATCCCGGCCTCAGCCGCAGCCTCGGTATGGAGTCCGAGCACGGGCTGATGGAAGCGGTGGTCAGTGGCCAGACCTGGCAGTCGGTGGGCAAGGTCGACCGTCAGACCAAGCTGGCGATCATCCCCGCCGTGCTGCGCGGCCAGTTCTCGCACACCGGCGAGCTTTTGGGTTCGGCCGGCATGCGGCGCTTCATCGAGAACGCCAAGGAGACGTTCGAATACATCATCGTCGACCTGCCGCCGCTCGGCCCGGTGGTCGACGCTAAGGCCTTCGCGCCGCTGGCCGACGGTTTCGTGCTTGTCACCGAATGGGGCCGCACGCCGCGCGCCATGGTGCGCTCGATGCTGGAATCGGAGCCCTATATCGCCGACAAGGTCGTCGGTGCGGTGCTCAACAAGGTCGATCTGAAGAAGCTGGCCAAATACGGCTCGTTCGGCGGCTCGGAAAAATTCTTCGACCGCTATTCGAGCTATTATCTGGAGAAGTCGGACGCGCGCGCCAAGCAGGCCGCCTAGAGCAATTCCAGGAAAAAACAAAGACTTATAGCGCGTCGCCTGAATCCGCTTCAACGCGACGCGCTTTAGGGTCAAAAACCCCATCAGCTTCGCTGCGCCAATAGCCAAGATGGGGTGGACCCCTGCCGTTCGATCCTACTCGGATCGCGGCGCCAATGTCGGTTTAGCGCCAATTCGGACATCGGTTTGGGTGCGGGCTGGGTGGCTTGGCAGAAGTGCCAAGCGGTTCCCGCAGAGGTCCGGTCGATCGAACTTTCCGAGCCGCAATCCCGCTGATGCTCAGGCGGCGCCAGTGGGATTTACATATGGCACGTAGCGCCGAACCTGATATTTTAGGCTTCTTCGAAAAATCCGGGTTGCACACATGGAGCGCCGGCTCACGGCGATATTCGCAGCCGACGTGGTTGGCTACAGCAGGCTGATGGGCCTCGACGAGGTGGGAACGCTGGCCGCGCTCAAGGCGCACCGCCGCGAGATGGCGGACGGCAGGATCGCCGAGCATCACGGGCGGATCGTCAAGCTCACCGGCGACGGCATGCTGGTCGAGTTCCCGAGCGTCGTAAACGCCGTCGCCTGCGCCGCCGAGATCCAGCGGGCGATGCGCGAGCGCAATGCCGGCGTGCCGGCAGAGAGCCGCATCGAGTTCCGCATCGGCATCCATCTCGGCGACATCATCGTCGAGGACAATGACATTTACGGCGACGGCGTCAACGTTGCCGCGCGCATAGAATCGATAGCCAGGCCGGGCGGCGTCGCGGTGTCCGGCTCCGTCCGCGACAATGTCGGCAACCGGCTGGACCTCGCCTTCGAGGACGCTGGCGAGCAGGTGCTGAAGAACATCGACCGCCCCGTCAGGGTCTATCATGTCGATCTCTTCGCCGGGATCGGGCAGCCGCGATCCTCGACCGTCTCTGTCGACCTCGAGGCCGAACCCGCCGCTGGGGAAAAGCCGTCGATCGCCGTGCTGCCCTTCAACAACATGAGCGGCGACCCCGAGCAGGAATATTTTGCTGACGGCATCACAGAGGACATCATAACCGATCTGTCCAAGATATCGGGCCTGTTCGTGATCGGCCGCAATAACGTGTTCACCTACAAGGGCAGAGTGGTGAAGCTGCAACAGGTGGCCGCCGAGTTGGGCGTGAGGTACCTACTTGAGGGTAGCGTCCGCAAGGCTGCGCAACGAGTTCGCGTCACCGGTCAGTTGATCGACGGCAAGAGCGGCGGCCATGTCTGGGCCGACCGTTACGACCGCGACCTGACCGATATCTTCGCCATCCAGGACGAGATCACGCACACGATCGTCGATCAGCTTAAGGTCAGGCTGTTGCCGGAGGAAAAGCAGGCGATCCGGCAGGCGCCGACCGAGAACGTCGAGGCCTATACCTATTACCTGCGCGGACGCGAGTTCGTCCACCGCGGCTCGAAATCCTACTACCTGCTGGCAAGGCGCATGTTCGCCAAGGCGATCGAGCTCGATCCGCTCTATGCGCGCGCCTACGCAGGCATCGCCGACTGCGATTCGTTTTTGTTCCTGCACTATGACGTAAAGGTCTCGCTCGAGGCCATTCTGGCCAACAGCGCCAGGGCCCTCGACATTGACCCCAGTCTTGGCGAAGCGCACGCCTCGCGCGGTCTGGCCCTCTCGGTCGGGGAACGATATCAGGAAGCCGAGGCCGAGTACGAGAAGGCGATCGCCCGCAACCCCAATCTGTTCGAGGCGCATTATTTCTACGCGCGCACATGCCAGGCGCAGGGCAAGTTCGAGATGGCTGCCGAGCATTTTGCGCGCGCCGCTGAGCTCAACCCCACCGACTATCAGTCGATGCTTCTGCTCGTGCAGATCTATCGATCCCTCGCGTTGCGGGACAAGGAACTGTGGGCTGCCCGCGAGGGACTGGAACGGGCCAAGCGGGTGCTTGAAAAGCACCCCGAGAATCCGCGGCCTGCCTATATGGGCGCCAACGCTCTGGTCGTGCTCGGCGACCGCGAGCGGGCGCGGGAATGGGCGGCGCGCGCGCTCGCCATCGACCCCGACGACATTCTGACGCGCTACAACATCGCCTGCGTCCGCTGCCTGCTGGGCGACTTCGACGAAGCCTTCGCGCTGCTGGAGGACCTTCTGCCGCACGCCAATCACGAGACGAAAGCGTGGGTCAGGTACGATTCTGACTTCGCAACCCTGCACGGCCTGCCGCGCTGGCAGAAGGTGCTGGAGCTGGCGCGATAGCGCACCCGGCTGCCGCCAGGCGGCGCTGTTCTTTCTACGCATTGAGAAGAATGCTCGCCTATCGCTCGGAATAGCGGGCATCGGGCTCGAGGCCCGGCACGTCGGGATAGAGTTCCGACTGTTCCGCCATCATCGCCGGCGCCTTCTTCGGCCGCGTCGCCCACCAAGAAATGGAGCGTCGAGTTGAGGTGAACTGCTCGGCCAGTCCGATCGCGCCATCGACCTGCTGGAACCCTACTTGCAGAAGGTGGGACGTGACATGAGAGCGTGGTTCAAGAACGGGTTCGGATTTCGATCCCATCGGGACCAGGGCAGCGAAATGGCAGCTCGTCACCCGAATCCGGACGTTTGAGGTGACGGGACGGAACGGCAAGAATGGGTCAACTTGCGCCGTCCCAGCTCCGCGTCAAAATGTCCGAGGAGGATCCGAACTCGGTCGTTCAAATCGGCAACTGATTGGGTTTTGACTCCAGTCCGGATTGTTCCGCGCCTAGGGCGAGGATTGATGCGCGACAAGTGAGACAACAGCTTCACGGATCCAGCGCTGGCCGCTGTGTCCGTGATTGCGCTCATGCCACACCATTCCCACAGCAAAGCCTTCGACGGGGAGTGGACAGTCCATTACTTCAAGCTGGTCCGCAGAGTTGCGTACCAGCCGTTCCGGGACGAGCGCCACGAAGTCCGAGTGAGACACGATCTCGGGGACAAACAGGAGCGAAGCCGCAGAGAGCACCACGTTGCGCTTGTGTCCGAGAGCAGCCAAAGCACTGTCCAGCGGCGTCACGAAGCTGCCTCCGTCCAAAGATACGATCACTTGCTCTAGCTCAGCAAATTCAGCGACCGTGATTCCGTCCCGCAGCCGCGGATGCTTCCGGCGGCCGATCAGCACATAGCGCTCATCGAACAGATGGCGAGTGCGAAGACCTGGCGAGGCCGCCTGCGGTGTCATGAGCGCCAAATCCACATCGCCGCGCGCCATCTGCGCTTCTAGCTGCGCCACGTCCAGATTGCGGATCGCGACGCGAACACCGGGCGCTCGCCTCCTGAGTTCCACAACGAGCGGCTTGACCACCGCCGCTTGTAGATAGTCCGTGCAAGCGATTGCGAAGGTCAGGTTGGCCTTCGCCGGATCGAAGTTCCTATGCGAAGCGACCGTGCCGCGAACTTGATCAAGAGCCTGGCGCAACGGATCGAGCAACTCCATTGCTTTGGCCGTCGGCGTCATACCTCGCTGGGCAGGAATTAGCAGCGGGTCATCGAACTCGCGCCGGAGGCGGTTTAGCTGGGCGCTTACCGCGGGCTGGCTCAGGTGCAGTCGGGCAGCCGCCTTCGTGACGTTCCGCTCGACCAGCAGCGTCTCCAGGGTAACCAACAGATTGAGGTCCAGGCGCTTGGTATCCACAGCACGGATAGTAGCCGAACATTTTTATAATTTCCAATATAGCACGCGCCAGCCGAGATTCCGTGGTCAAGGCCGACACGCGGCGCGCCCGAGGCCGTGGTGGAGGGGTCGATCGTAGGCGGAAGCGATTCCGCCCTTAACCAGGATAGCCAGCATGAGCCAAGCCGATACCAGACCTCTGATCACCGTCGTTGGCGCCTCGAGCAAGCAAGGCCGTAGCGTCGCCAATTCCTTGCTCGACAGTGGGCGCTACCGGGTACGCGCCCTGACGCGGCGCCTCGACAGCCAACCCGCGCAGGCCCTGGCGAAGAAGGGTGCCGAAGTCGTGGCGGCGCCTCTTGAACTCGGCAGGCAGGCCGATCTGACCGAAGCAATGAAAGGCTCGGCTGGGGCATTCTTGATGACACCGCCCATCGTCAAGGTGCCGCCGGCGGAACCCGAACTTAGCCTGGGCAAGGAGTTGGCCGATGCGGCGGTGGCCGCTGGCGTCGAGCACGTGGTGTTCAGCGGACTGGAAAATGTCGAAGCAATCACCGGCGGCACCAAGTGGGCGCCGCATTTCACGGACAAGGCAAAGGTAGAGGACTATATTCGCGGCCTGCCCGTCCGTAGCTCGTTTGTGTATCTGGCGTTTTACTACACCAACTTCCTGGAATATTACGTGCCGCAGGCCGGGGAGGACGGCATAACGTTTGCCATATACTTGCCGCCGGATATCCCCATGCCGTTCTGTGATCCACTCACCGCGGCCGGCCCGCCAGTGCGCGAGATCTTTGACCACCCGGCGCGATACGCTGGCGAAGTCCTGCCTGTGATCGGCGAGTTTATCTCGGCGCAACAAATGGTGGACACGTTTGTGCGGGTCACCGGAAAGCGCGCGCGCTATGCGTCGGCCTATTCGCGTGAAGACCTGTTGCGCCATTTTCCCGGCTTCGCCGACAATGAGCATCTCGTACGCGAGTTGGTGGGTATGGTCGAATACGCCGTCGAATATGGCTACTACGCCCCTGAGCGCGATCTGACCTGGAGTCGGAAAATCGATCCGGATGCTGTGACTTGGGAACAGTTCCTCAAGCGCAGCAAATGGCAGGGCGACCTGCTGTCCTTTGGCGCCGCCCCAGATGCCGAGCTTGCGCCGACCTGAGAGCGGCGAGACCGTGCTTGCCCCGTGACGGCGTTGCCTGGCGTTTCGTCTTCCGGAATTAATACGCGGAGCGGTCCGAACTACTCCAGAGCAATTCCAGGAAAAGCGTGAGCGGTTTTCCGTCCGGAATTGCGTCAAAACAAGGAGATAGAGCGATTCGCCGTTTCCGTGAAACGGTGAAGCGCTCCAGGAAACTCTCCCTCAATCCCTGTTCGACAGCAGCCGGCCGTATTTGCCGACGATCCTGAGGGCGGTCAGCCGTCCGCTCTGGAAGGCCCCGGTGTCGATGTCGAGCCGGCGTCCGTCGAGCTTCGGAACGTCGACGATGGTGTGTCCATGCACCACCCAGCGGTCGAGGCTATGCGCGGCCCGGAAGAACTCCTCGCGGATGTTGAGCAGGTCGGCCTCGTCCTGCGCTTCGAGCGCGATGCCCGGCCTGATGCCGGCATGGACGAAGACGAATTTTTCCGAACAGACCATCACCGGCAGCGTGCGCATGAAGGCGATATGGCTGGCGGGGATAGTCTCGCGAATGCGCTCGTCCACCTCGTCGTCGGAGGCGTAGAGGCTCGCGAGCCGCTCCGGATCGACGCCGTAGGAGAACAGCGTCTCCCGTCCGCCGACGCGGAGCCACGGCTCCCGCGACAGGTGGCCGTCGAGATAGGCGAGCATCGCCGCCTCGTGGTTTCCGGCCAGGCACACGCGCATGAAGCCTTTTGGCGGCGGCGCCATCAGATGCTCGATCACACGCCGCGAATTGGGCCCGCGGTCGACATAGTCGCCGAGCATGATGATGATCTTGCGGCCGCGGAAAGCCTGCGCGTCGAGCTCAATCTTCCGCTCCAGCGCGCGCAGCTCGTCATAGCAGCCATGCACGTCGCCGACCGCGTAGACCACCGTCTCACGCATGTCCATCACCAGGCGTTCGCGCGGCAAGGGCCGGGGTCGTCTCGATCGTTGGAACAGGCTCACGGATTTGGGCTCGGTACTCATGCTGGGATCGCGCCATGGAGCGCCGACCGAGCCTCGATATCAGCCGAGCGCGAACATTTCCACACCGGCTGGCGATGCGCTGCTGACGCAGGAGCCCTCGCCATGTCGCTGGCTCAGGCGGCCTTGAGCCGGTAACGGAAAAGCGTGTGGTCGAGCAGAAGCCGGATGCGTGGCTCGGCCTCGGCCGCCACCAGCCAGCTTGCCGCGATCACGGCCGCGCCGACGATCGGGATCGAGACGAGATAGGGCACACCGGCGCGGATCAGGGCGCCGAGCATCGCCGCGCCGACGACATCGTGGATGAGATAGAGCGGATAGGTCATCAGCCCGATGCGGCGCCAGCCGCGCCAGGAGAGATTGAGCTTGAGCGACCACGCCATGAGCGCCACCGCCGCGAGGAAGATGATGATCGGCGGCGCATTGGGCATGGCGGCGTCCACCTTGATGCTGTGCACGTCGACGGAGCTTGCGATCTGCAGCGCGCCACCGGCGAGGAACAGCGCCGCGAAGCCGAGGCGCGGGAAGGTCACGGCCTTGAAGCGCATCAGCCACAGCAGCACACCGACGGCGAAGAATGCGCCATGATGCACCAGGGTGAGCTGCAGCCAGCGTGTCTCGGCGAGATCGGTCCAGCCGAGGGCGAAATAGAGGCACCAGAACAGCGTGCTGACGACACCGATGACTATGGCGACGGTTTCCATCAGGTCGAAACGGCCTAGCCTCAGCAGAATCCAGACGATGGCGTAGAAGGCAATCTCGATGCCGAGCGTCCAGTAGACGCTGTCCACCCATGGCTCGAACGGCACGAACAGCGCGGTGCGGGCAAGTCGCACCACGGCATCGGTCGGCCAGGAAATGTCGGTCAGCAACAGCACGATCGCCGAAATCGGCGCGCAGACCCAGACCGCCGGCGCCAGCCGCCTGACGCGTGCCTCGAAAAATTTGAGCGGCGTCGAGTTCTCGGCGCTGAAGGCGATGACGAAGCCGCTGATGACGAAGAACACCTGCACGCCGACCCAGCCGGAGCCGACGAAGGCCATCTCGGGATGGGCCGGTATCCCGCCGGTGGCGCGCGCCGAGACGCCGTCGGGAAACGCCCATACCCAGAAACCGTAGTGATAGAACATCACCATGACGGCGGCGAGGAAACGCAATATGTCGACGCCGCCGAAAGTCGTCTTGTGCTGAGCCATGCCTTGCCTTGGGAATGGCCCCCCAGGCGAACTTTAGGGTCTGTTGCTGCATTGCACAACAGGCGATTGCAGTGCGGGACGGATTCGTGCAAGCGCCTGACGTTGCAGTCCGATCCTGAGGCTGCGACGGCTAGACTCCGAAACCGCGTCCCTTCAATGCCGCCGCGATCTCGTCCAGGATCGCAGGATCGTCGATGGTCGCCGGCATGGTCCATTCCTCCTTGTCGGCGATCTTCTGCATCGTGCCGCGCAGGATCTTGCCGGAGCGGGTCTTGGGCAGCCGCTTGATCGTCACCACCGTCTTGAACGCGGCGACCGGGCCGATCCGCTCGCGCACCAGGCCTACCACTTCGCTTTCGATCGCACCGCTGTCGCGCGACACGCCGGCGTTGAGCACGACGAAGCCGAGCGGTACCTGGCCCTTCATGGCGTCGGCGATGCCGATCACCGCGCATTCGGCGACGTCCGGATGGGCAGCCAGAACCTCTTCCATGGCCCCGGTCGAAAGCCGATGGCCGGCTACGTTGATGATGTCGTCGGTGCGGGCCATGACGTAGAGGTAGCCGTCCTCGTCGATCATGCCGGCGTCGGCCGTCTTGTAGTAGCCGGGGAACTCCTCGAGATAGGCTTGGCGGAAGCGGGCGTCGGCATTCCACAGCGTCGGCAGGCAGCCCGCCGGCAGCGGCAGCTTGACCACGACATTGCCGAGCGTGCCGCGCGGCACCTCATGGCCGGCGTCGTCGAGCACGCGGATGTCGTAGCCGGGCATCGGCACGCCGGGCGAGCCGTATTTCACCGGCAAAAGACCTAAGCCTGCCGGGTTGATGGTCATCGGCGATCCGGTCTCGGTCTGCCACCAATGGTCGATCACCGGGCGGTTGAGCTTCTGCTCCGCCCATTTGATGGTCTCGGGGTCGGCGCGCTCGCCGGCGAGGAACAGAGTGCGGAACTTCGACAGATCGTATTTAGGCACGAATTCGCCCTGGGGGTCCTGCCCCTTGATGGCGCGGAAGGCGGTGGGCGCCGTGAACAGCGCCACCACGCCATGCTCCGATATCACGCGCCAGTAGGTGCCGGCGTCCGGCGTGCCGATCGGCTTGCCTTCGAACAATACGCTGGTCGCGCCATGCAGCAGCGGGCCGTAGACGATGTAGGAATGGCCGACCACCCAGCCGACATCGGAGGCCGCCCAGAACACCTCGCCCGGCTTGACGCCGAACTCGTTGTCCATCGTCCATTTCAGCGCGACCATATGGCCGCCATTGTCGCGCACAATGCCCTTCGGCTGGCCGGTCGTGCCCGACGTGTAGATGATGTAGAGCGGGTCGGTGGCTAAAACCGGCACGCAGTCGACATTGGCGCCGGCCGCGCGCTCGCGGGCGACCGCGTCGGCATAGTCGATGTCGAAATTGTCCTTCAGCTCGCAGCGCAGCTGCTCGCGCTGCAGGATGAGGCAGGCATCGGGCTTGTGCTTCGACATCTCGATCGCCTTGTCGAGCAGCGGTTTGTAGGCGACGACGCGTCCGGGCTCCAGGCCGCAGGAGGCGGAGATGATCAGCTTCGGCTTGGCGTCGTCGATGCGGGTGGCGAGCTCGTGCGAGGCGAAGCCGCCGAAGACCACCGAATGCACGGCGCCGATGCGCGCCGAGGCGAGCATGGCAATCGCCGCTTCCGCCACCATCGGCATGTAGATGATGATGCGGTCGCCCTTGCCGATGCCGCGGTTCTTCAGCACCGAAGCGAGCGCGACCACCTCGCGCTTCAGCTCGGCATAGGTGAATTTCCGGATCGTGCCGGTGATGGCGCTGTCGTGGATCAGCGCCAGCTGGTCGGCGCGGCCTCCCGCCACGTGGCGGTCGATGGCGTTGAAGCAGGTGTTGCAGGTGGCGCCAAGGAACCAGCGGCCATAGACGCCGGCTTCCGGATCGAAGACTTTTTCATAAGGCGAATACCAGTCGATCGCCTTGGCCGCGTCGGCCCAGAACCCTATGGGGTCGCGTTTCCAGCCCTCATAGACCTCATGGTAGCGTGACGCCATCGGACTTCCTCCCAACAAAACGGCTTGCCTGCTGCGATAGCCTAAGCCGCTTTAGCCGGCCATGTCTTCCTGCAATTTGGTCGACGTCGCCAGTTAAACCGTCCGGGCGCTTCCGGTCGGAGCGCCGTTCCCGCTTGTCCGGGATGTAAGTCGCTTAAAGCGGCACTGCCGCGAGCATCAGTCCGACGCCGCCTGCGATCAGAATTGCGGCCGCCAATGCCTTCCGATGGCGCTCGAAAGCCGCCGGAGCCCGATCCCAGTTGTAACGCATACTGTCCCCCAAAACCCCGGCTGGTTTTAGCTTACCTTGGGGCAGGAAGACAACGCCGGGCTGGTGAGTCCCGCTTGACAGCGGGTGCGGCCACACGCCATCCTCGCGCCATTGGTCTCTCGGGGGATTTTTCATGAAGCGAACCTACGAAAAGCCAATGCTGGTCAAGCGCGAGAAGCTGTCGAGCGTCGCCGCGGGTGGCTTGAGTGGCCCGAGAGGCGTGTAGCCGGCTGATGTCCCCCACCGCCTGATCTCAGGGCGATGGACAGCGCCGGGGTGCCGCGCTAACTGCTCTCCGGCAATTGGTCTGGAGCGGGCACATGGTCGAAATCGCCTCTGACTCGGTTCTGCGGATGGCGGACGACGCCTCCGTCCAGCATGTCGGCGACGGCGCCGTCGTGCTTCTGGCGCGCAGCGGTCAGCTCTACACCTGCAACGGCACCACCGAAGCCTTCCTCGACAAGGTCGACGGCGCCCGCAGCCTCGACCAGATCGTCGATCTGCTGTCGGACGAATTCGAGGTCGACAAGGCGACGCTCGGAGAGGACATGACGGCACTCGCCGCCGAGCTGGTGGCGGAAGGCATCCTCGCCGAGCCGGGCGCGTGATGGCCGACGGACCGTTTCTGCGCGCCCTGTTCCGCGCTCATCTCTGGCTCAGCGCCCGGCTGATGCCGGTGCTGATCGGCCAGCGCGATTTCGAGACGGTGCTGAAATGGGCGCCGCTCGATGCGCCCACGCCCTATCGCGGCCTGCCTTCGGCCTATATCGTCGCCCGCGTCAACCGCACGGTGCGGCATCCCTGGCTGATGCGCGATCGCAGGTGCCTCAGGGAAGGGCTGCTGGGCTTCCGCTTTCTGCGCCTGGCCGGGTTCGATCCCGAGCTGCGCTTCGGCGTCGATGCGAAATCGATGCATGCGCCGCGCCTGTCGGCGCATTGCTGGGTCTGCCTCGACGGCAGGCCGGTGGTCGGCGACAGCCTGCCCGGCATGGTGGAGATCTATCGCCATCGTGCCCACACTGCCGGGGTGCGCGCCGCTTGACCGCTGCTCCAACCACGTTCCGCTATGATCTCAACGGCCAGGTCATCGGCATATCGGCATCGCGCGCCGAGCTCTGGCCAAGCTTCGACCTGATGTTCGGCACATTGCGTGTCGGTGAATCCGTCGAAGCCGGTTTTCGCGTCAGCATTGTCGAGACATCGGCCCTGCCCGAGAACCCCGAAGGGAAACTGGCCTTCGATGGCGACGTGCCGCTGGACGGCCATTGCCGATTGATCGATGGCGGCGATGTCTTCCATCTGATCTTTCCCGGCCTGCAGATAGCCTCGATCCATGCCGGTGAAGGCTGGGCCGAGATCCGCGTTCGTCCCGGCGGCAAGGTCAAATGGACGCTGCTGATGACGGTGCTGGATGCCGCCCTCGATGCCGGCGGGCAGCACATGCTCCATACCGCCGGCCTGACTTTGCCCGGCAGCAACGCGCTCGTGCTGATCCATGCGCCGAGTGGCACCGGCAAGTCGACGACGTCGATGGCGCTCGCCTCGCAAGGCTTCGGCCTTTGCTCGGACGATGTAATGATCCTGCCGGCGCATGGCACCACGGCCTGGGGCATGCCGCGCAAGGTGAAGATCCACCACAACACCGCGGCGATGCTGCCATTCCTTTCGCCCTGCCTCGGCGAGACCTGGGACGTCGAGGGCGAGCAGGCCGTCTCGCTGGAGCGTCTCGGCGAGATCATCCGCATCGAGGATGTTCGCGCCAGACCAATCGCGGCGCTTTTGCATCTCGCGCGCTCGGCCGACGGTGAGACAAGGCTCGTGCCCTTGGCCAGGACCGAGGCGATGGTGGCTTTAGCCACCGACAATGTCCGGACCGGCATGACCGGCCTTCTGCCGATGCAGAAACGGCGGATGGCGACGATCGCGGCACTGGTCAAGGCGGTCCCTACCTTCACCCTGGAAGTCGGCGCGCGGCCAGCCGATGCGGCGGCCCTGATCCGCGCCGCGCTGGACCGGGCCTAGTCCTGCACGCCTTGGCGATTAGCGGAAAGGCCGTTATTGCCGTGATGTGTAGAAAATCCGAAATGCTGGCGGGACAGAGGGGGTGTGAAGGAACGCGGCGCCGCGGAAATAGCAGCCGCTCACGCCGCATAAGGCCTGGCCCGCGCCAATCGCTGCACCCAACGAAAAGCGTCGCGGCTGAGGCGCGAGCGCATCTTTTCCCGGGAATTCACGCGAAGCAGCATGTTTCCGGTGATCAGCCACTTGGCGAGCCGTATCGAGAGATCGGGCTTGATGCGGTTGGCAAGCTCGATCGCGCGCGGCTCCTCGAACAGCAGCCCGGTCACGTTGAGAACGGTGGCCAGCTCGAGCTCGATGCCGGTCATGCGCGCGGCCTCGAGCAGCCGCGCTTCCGCTTCGGCCGACTGCAGCGCGCGCACACCCTGCAGCACGTCGACGCAAAGCTGCAGCCGGTGGAATTTGTGGCCGCCGGCGGCGTGAACGATGGCGATGGTGAGCAGCGATGCCGGCGTGTCGGCCTCGCCGCCGTCGATGACCTGCAACTCGCGGAAACCAAGCGACAGCCGCCTGCGCATGCCGGAATCGTGAACCAGGTTGCCGTGCAGCTCGACCAGCAGGCTGGAATTCTCCTTCTCCAGCCATTTGAATTCCTGCAGGTCGTGCGACTGCGACTCGCCGCTGGCGAGGATGAAACCGCATTCGGCGATCACCTTATTGGCCGCGACTATGCGGGCGGGATCGACCAGTATGTCGATATCGGTGAACGGCCGGTCAGCGGCATGGCGGTAAAGCTTGCGTGCGAAGATTGGACCTTTGACGATCCGGGCCGGAACGCCTTTCTCAGCCAGCACCTTCATGATGCGGTCGCCGTGATATTGCAGCAGCATCGACTGGCCGGTCGCGATCGTCGCCTGGTCGCGCAGCGCGGAGAGCTTCTGCAGAAGGGCAGGATCCTGCGGCAGTTGCGCGTCGCCGATCTCCCGCAGCTTGCGCAGCATGATCGGCAGCGCGCCGTGGAATTCCGCGTTGGCAAGCAGCGCCGTCAGGCCGCTTGCCGAAAGGCTCCGGGCCTGGTCGGCCGGTGCTTCCGGATCGGCAAAATCGAGCAGCAGTTTTTCTTCGGCAGGCGAAAGCGGAGGCAGCATCAACCGGGCAATGTCGCGAACAACGGGCGACCATGGTCGCAGAAAAGCCTGCGCGAAGCTACATCCCCCAGCGCAATGCCGCCGTGAGCACCGGCGCGTCCCACAGCGCCGTCATCTCGTCGTCGAGCAGCGTCAGCGTGATCGAGCATCCAGCCATGTCGAGCGAGGTGACATAGGAGCCGACCAACGAGCGAACCACCGTCACGCCGCTCTTCTCGAAGATTTTGCGGGCGCTGTTGTACATCAGGTAAAGCTCCATCGACGGCGTGCCGCCGAAGCCGTTGACGAACAGCAACGCCGGTCCCTTTGCGCGGTCGCCGAGATCGCCGGCGATTGCAGCGCAGACCTCTTGGGCGATGGCGTCGGCGCTCTTCAACGCGTCGCGCCGCCGGCCGGGCTCGCCATGGATGCCGACGCCGAATTCCATCTCGTTGTCGCCGATCTCGAAGGTTGGTCTGCCCGCCGCCGGCACGGTGCAGCTGGTCAGCGCCACGCCCATCGAGCGCGTTGCGTCGTTGACGCGGTCGCCGAGCGCCTTGAGTTCTGGTAGCGCCATGCCTTGCTCGGCCGCGGCACCGACGATCTTCTCCACCACCAGCGTGCCGGCGACCCCGCGCCGGCCGGTCGTGTAGGACGAATTCTCGACCGCGACGTCGTCATTGGTGATCACCTGCAGCACGCCCTCCGACATCTCGGCGGCCATGTCGAAATTCATCACGTCGCCTTCGTAGTTCTTGACGATGAACAGGCAGCCGGCGCCGGTGTCGACCGCCTGCACGGCTGCCAGCATCTGGTCCGGCGTCGGCGAGGTGAACACCTGGCCGGGGCAGGCGGCGTCCAGCATGCCGTGGCCGACCAGCCCGCCATGCAGCGGCTCATGGCCGGAGCCGCCGCCCGAGATCAGCGCCACCTTGCCAGGCTTGAGCTCTCTGCGGCGGACGAATTTGTGCTCGTCGCCGAGCGCGAGGATGTCGGAATGGGCGGCGGCGAAACCGTCGAGGCTTTCGGTCAGCACCGTGTCCACCGAATTCAAGAACTTCTTCATGGCAGTCCTCCCGAGTCGTTCTGGTCAGCCGCTGCCCTTGCCGGCGATGCTGGTGATCTTCTGGATGAATTCGTTGATCGCCCGGTCGAGCGCGGCGTTCTGCTTGTCGTCGCCGAAATCCGGCACGATGAGCGAGACGTGGCGCGTTTTGCGCGTGCCGGAGGCGGCCGACATCTTGCCGGGATGCGCCTGGTGATAGGCGGTCATAAACTGGTCGCGCTCGGCCTGGCTGAAATGGCAGACGGAAAAGATGGACGGCAAATGCTTTGACGGGATGGGAATAGAATAGGCCGGGCTGGAGATCTGGGTGACGAAGCTGCGGTGCTTACCCAGCGCATCGGCAAGGCGCTGACGCATGCCCGACGGCCGCTGATCGATGACCTGCGACAGGATCGTCTTGTAGGCGCGGATCGCATCTTCCGAGCCGGCTTCGGCTATCTTGGCGGCCTTGGCCATGCGATCACACCGAAACGTCCGCGATGGCCGCCTTGGCCATGGCGAGTTGCGCCGGCGCGACCGAAAGATCGCGCAGGCCGGCCTCGAGCAGCGCCGGGATGGCGGCCGGATCGCCCCCTGAGTCGCCGCAAAGGCTGACCGGAATTCCCTTCTCCCGCCCGAAGGCTGCGACCGAAGCGATCAGTCGCAGGACCGCCGGATGGCGGACGGAATTGAGATGCGCGACCGCGGCATTGTCGCGCGCGGCCGCCATCACATATTGCGTCAGGTCGTTGGAGCCGATCGACAAGAAGGCGACATCGGCGAAGGCTTCCGGCGCGATAGCCACCGACGGCACCTCGACCATGATGCCGAGCGGCGGCAGCTTGTGCGCTACCCCACGCGAGGCCAATCCCGTCTGCTCTTCGGCGAACAGCGCTGCGGCTAGGGCATACTCTTCAGCGGTGGCAATCATCGGGAACATGACCTTCAGATTGCCGTGTACCGCGGCGCGCAGCAATGCCCGGATTTGAACGCGGAAGACATCGGGCCGCGTCAGCGACAGCCTGATGCCGCGCAGGCCGAGGAACGGGTTGGTCTCCGCGACGGTGAAGCCGGGTAACGGCTTGTCGCCGCCGGCATCGACGGTGCGTATGGTCACCGGCTTGCCGCCAGCCCATTCCAGCACCTTGCGATAGGCACGATACTGCGTCTCCTCGTCCGGCAGGACCTTGCCAAACAGGAATTCCGTTCGCATCAGACCGACGCCGTCGCAGCTTGCGATATCGATGCCGTCGACATCGGAAGGGTCCGCGATGTTGACCTGCACGCGCACGACCGTGCCCGCTCGGGTGATGGCTGGCTGCGCCAGAAAAGTCTGCGCCTTGCCCTGGCGCGCCGCGAAGGCGGAGGACGATTGCCGGAAAGCCTCGACCTCGGCCGGCGAGGGCGAGAGCACGATGCCGCCATGCTCGGCGTCGAGCAGCGCAACCCCCACGGGGCTATCCGCCGAAGCGCCAAGCCCCACCACCATCGGCACGCCGCGCGAGCGCGCCAGCATGGCGACATGGCTGGCCGTGCTGCCGGCCTTCAGCGCTATGCCGCCGCCTCTGCTCCAGTCGGTTTCGAGGAAGCGCGTCGGCGCGATGTCCGTGCCGTAGAGGATGGCGCCCGGGGGCGCCGCGGCCTCGCCATCCTCGCTCAGTGCCCTGAGCACCTGGTCGCGGATGTCGCGCAGGTCGGCGGCGCGCGCCTGGAAATAGTCCTGGTCGGACGCCTCGTAGCCGGCGATCTCGGCATCCAGCGCCTGCCGCCAGGCAGCGTCGGCTGGTTCGCCTGAACCGATCGCCGCAAAAGCCGGAACGCTCAGCGCATCGTCCTGCAGCATGGCGATGTGGAATTCGAGTATGCCAGCGGCCTCGCCATCAGCGGTTTCGGCCAGCGCGGTCAGCCGGCTAACCGCCTTGTCGATCGCCGACTTCAGCGCTGCTTTCTCCTCCGTCGTGCTTGCCTTGCCTCGGTAGGCAACTGGCGGACCGTCGAGATCGAACAGCGGCCCTTCGGCATAGCCGGCTGAGGCGGGAATGCCTTCAATCCGCATGATCCGCAGTCCTTGCGGATGTCGGATACGCTTTGTCCGTCTCAAGCGGACCGGGCATGGTCCCTGTCCTCGTCGAAGTCGCGTTGCACCAGATCGACGAGCGCGCCGACCGCTTCCTCGGCACCATCGCCGCGCGCCCTTATGTGCAGCACGGTTCCCTTGGGCGCCTTGGCCGCCATCACCTTGACGATGCTCTTGGCGTCGAACCAGGGACCGTTCGCCACCACCGCAACTTCCACCTCGGCCGCGAACGATTTGGCGAGCTTGGTGAACTTCACCGAAGGGCGCGCGTGCAGCCCCACCTCATGGGTGATCAGAACCGTGGCTTCGGCGGATGCGGACATTCAGTCGGTTCCCATTCGTTCACGACGGCGACAATTCGTGCGCCGTCGCCACCACTTCCTTCAGCGAGGCGCCGCCGGAAGATTCCGTCGCCGCCATCACCGCGCCCTCGACAATCGGCGCGTTGCAGACGACGATCTTGTGCGAGCGCGGCTCGCCGATCATCTCGACCGCCATCTCTGAGTTGGTCTCGGCGCCGCCGAGATCGACAAGAATGGCGACGCCTGCTTCCGACCAGGCCCTATCGATCGCGCCCATAATCGCCTCGACGCTGGTGCCGAGCCCGCCATGGCCGTTTCCGCCGCACCATGCAAGCGGCACTTCGTCGCCCACCATCTGGCGCACCATGTCGGCGGTGCCTTCGGCGACCAGCGGCGAATGCGATACGATGACGATGCCGACATTGCTCATCAAGAACCCTCGATCGCCTCAGAGATTGCGCGCACCAGAAGCGCGGTCGAGCGCGCCCCGGCATCCATATGCCCGATCGAGCGCTCCCCCAGGAAGGAGGCGCGCCCGCGCAGGGCCTTCATCGGCACGGTGGCGTCAGCCGCGTGATCGGCGACGTCGACGATTTCCTCGGCCGTCTTGCCTTGCCCCAGCGCCTCATACACCGGCTGCAGCACGTCGAGCATGGTTTTTTGCCCGGGCTGCGATTTGCCGCGCGCCGAAACCGCCTCGATCGCCTTGCCGAACGCCGCCGTCAGCGCGGCGCGGTCCGGCGTGCCGGGCAGTTCCTTGCCGAGCGCCATGAACAGCGTGCCGAACAACGGGCCGGAGGCGCCGCCAACGGTCATCACCAGCTTGGTGCCGACGGCCTTCAGCGCGTCCGGCAGCGGCTTGGCGGCGATTGCTTCCGCCTCGGTGCGCACGGCTTCGAAGCCGCGCTTCATGTTCAGCCCATGGTCGCCGTCGCCGATCGCCTGGTCGAGCGCGGTCAGTTCATCGGCATGCGCCGCGATCGTGTCCGCCGCCGCAGCGATCAACTTTGAGAAATCGGGTGCGGCCATTCTTGGTCCTTCATGCCGGGGCGAACATGGCCGCCACGGCCGCGAACGCCTCTGCCACCGCAAAGGCGCCCGGATCGGCGACGCCGTCAAGCTGCCGGCCGATATAGGCTGAGCGCCCGGCCTTTGCCTTCTGCATCGCGGCGGTCGCCTCCGCGCCATGCCGCGCGGCTTTGGCGGCCGCTTCCAGCCCGCTCGCGTCGAGCGCCTTGAGCGCCGGCTCCAGCGCGTCGACCATTGTGCGGTCGCCCACCCTTGCTCCGCCATAGAAGGACATCCGGCCAAGGCCGGCAAGCAGCGCCTTGGGCAGAGTTGCGCCGAAACCCAAAGTCTGCGCGGCGGCGGTGAAAAAGATCGACAGCAGCACACCGCTGGACCCGCCCATGGCGGAACTCAAAGTGTCACCGACTGCGGCGAGTGTGGCCGCGCGATCGGCAAGCGGCAGCGTGTCGATGCGATCAAGCACGCTGCGCGCGCCGGTCGCAACCGTCGAGCCGGTGTCGCCGTCGCCGGTCCTGGCGTCGAGGCTGTTGAGGGGCTCTTCGAGCGCGATCAGCTTCTCGCAAACCGCGACGATCAGGCGCTTGGCGCCAGTGTCGCTGCTGGCCGCTCTGGCGGCATCACGACCTGCCGGCTTGGCCGCTGCCACTACGACCGGTTGGCGAACCGGCCTTGCCGGCGGCCAGGCATGCGGGCCGACCGGCGCCAGCAGCGCCGTCTCGCGCTCCGCGTCCAGTCTAATCAGCGACAGCGAGAAGCCGTTCATGTTGAGCGCGGTCATCAGATGCCCGGGGCCGATCGTCAGCGTCACCGCCTTTGCCAGTGGCGAGGCAAGCACCGCATTGGCGATCAGCGACATTTCGAGCGGCGGTACCGATCCGAGATTGTTGATCAGCAGCGCATAACGGCTGCCGGCATCGAACCGCGCGGCGAAGCGCTCGGCCATGATGGCGACCAGCTTGCCGGCGCTCTGCAAGGCGATCCGTTCGACGCCGGGCTCGCCATGAATGCCGAGGCCGAGCTCGCCGTCGTCGGCGCCGAAACGATCTTCATGCGCCTGTCCCGGGATCGAGCAGGAGGAAAGCGAGATGCCCAGCGAAACGATGTCCTTTGCCGCCGCGCGCGCTGCCGCTGCGACCGATGCCAGATCATGGCCAGTTTCGGAGAGGTGCCCGGCGATCTTGTGCACGAACAGCGTGCCGGCGACGCCGCGCGGCTGCGCGATATCGGGCAGCGCGATGTCGTCGGCGACGATCACCATTTCGACCGCAAACCCTTCGGCGCGCGCCTTTTCGGCGGCCAAGCCGAAATTGAGACGGTCGCCGGTGTAGTTCTTGACGATCAGCAGGCAGCCGGCGGGTCCGGTCGTCGCGCGGATTGCCGCCAGCACCGCCTCGACACTGGGCGAAGCGAAGATCTCGCCGGAGACCGCCGCTGTCAGCATGCCGGCGCCGACGAAGCCGGCGTGCGAGGGCTCATGCCCGGCGCCGCCACCGGAAACGACGCTGACCTTCGTCTTGTCCCAGGCGGCGCGGAGCACGACCTTCACCTCCGGATATCCGTCGAGGCGCGCCAGCGTGCCGGAGCCCGCGGTGGCGAGAAAGCCATCCAGCGCTTCGGTGACGATCGTCTCCTTGCGGTTGAAAAAGTGCTTCATGGATTTCGTCCAGTCCGTATAGCAGCAGTCAATCGGAATATGGCGGATGCAACAATGCGAGCCGGCTACATCAGCCTTTGCCCGTCCGAGCCGAAATAAAGCGGCGAGCGGTAGCGGATCGTCACCCTGTCCCCCTTTTCGAGCGACGTATCGGGATCTGTCAGCGTCACCAGCTTCTTCGCTCCGACCGTCACATGCAGATGGTTCTGGTCGCCCAGATGCTCGACCCAGTCGACGACGCCGTCGGCATGGCCGTTTGCCGCCTTCTCGATCGACAGGTGCTCGGTGCGCGCGCCAATCGTCGTCGTCCCGGTCGGCGCGCCGCCGTCCGGCAGCAGACCGGCCGGCAACAGATTGATCGCCGGCTGGCCGAGGCGGGCCGCGACATGAAGGTTTGCCGGCTCCGAATAGATCGCGCGCGGCGTGCCGATCTGCACCAGAACCCCGTCGGATAGGATGCCGATGCGGTCGGCCATGGTCATCGCCTCGATCTGGTCGTGCGTGACATAGAGCATGGTGGCGCCGAGCTCGGCCTGGATGCGCTTGAGCTCGAGCCTTAGGTCTGCGCGCAGCTTGGCATCGAGCGACGACAGCGGCTCGTCCATCAGATAGATCGCGGGCTTCCGCACCAAGGCGCGGCCGATGGCGACGCGCTGCATCTCGCCACCCGACAGCCTGGTCGAGCGGTTGTTGAGCTTGTGGTCGATGCGCACCATGCGCGCCACTTCCTCGACGCGGCGGCGGATCGCCTCTTCGGGGAACCGCCGCGCCGGCGAGCGCAGCGGGAAGGCGAGGTTGTCGAAGACCGAAAGATGCGGATAGAGCGAATATTGCTGGAAGACGAAGGCGGTGTCGCGCTCGGCCGGCGACAGTGCCGTCGCGTCGCGGCCGCCGACGTGGATCGTGCCGCTGTCCGGCCGCTCCAGCCCGGCGATCAGTCTCAGCGTCGTCGTCTTGCCGGCGCCGGTCGGGCCGAGCAGCACGACGAACTCGCCGTCCTTGATCTGCAGGTCGAGATCGCCGACCGCGACGGTCTCGCCAAAACTCTTGGTCACACCCTGGACGTGGACGTCAGCCATGGCGCGCCTCCACTGCCTGATCATGCATCGCGGTCCTGACCGCGCGGCCGGAGCCCTTCTCGAACAGCGACAGCCGCGCGCTGCTCAGCGCCAGCCCGACCTGCTCGCCGGGGGCGAGATGGATGCCCGCCGGCACCCGGGCTTTGATGATGCCGTCGGCCGTCTCCACCGCCACGATCTGCGTGGTGCCGAGATATTCGGTGCCGTAGATCGCGCCGCGCAGCTTCGAGGTATCGTCGAAGCGGATGTGCTCGGGCCGGATGCCGAGCGCCATGTCGGCGGGCGGGATATCCTCGCGCACCTCCGGCACCGTCACCTTCGCGCCCTGCACGACGATCTCCTTCGCGCCCTTGGCGAGGCCGCCGCCGAAGCGCAAGAAGTTCATCGACGGCGAGCCGATGAAGTCGGCAACGAACATCGTCGCCGGCCGGTCGTAGATCTCGCGCGGCCTGCCGAACTGTTCGATGACGCCGTGGTTCATCACCGCTATCTTGTCGGCCATCGACATCGCTTCCATCTGGTCGTGCGTGACATAGACGGTGGTGGCGTGGATGCGGTTGTGCAGCTCGCGCAGCTCATGCACCATCAGATCGCGGAACTCGGTGTCGAGTGTCCCGAGCGGCTCGTCCATCAGGAAGCATTTCGGGCGCCGCACGATGGCGCGGCCGAGCGCGACGCGCTGGCGGTCGCCGCCGGCAAGCCCGGAGACGGATTTGTCGAGCAGATGGTCGATACGCAAGAGCTTCGCCGTCTCCTCGACCCGCGTGCGGATCTCGGCCGAGGGCATGCCTTGCGCCAGCAGCGGGAAGCCGATGTTCTTGCGCACATTCATGTGCGGGTAGAGCGCGAAGAGCTGGAAGACGAAAGCGATGTCGCGTTCGCGGGCGCGGCGCATGGTGACGTCCTCGCCGCCGAGCAGGATCTTGCCGCCGGTCGGCAATTCGAGGCCGGCGATCATCCTGAGCGTCGTCGTCTTGCCGCAGCCGGAAGGGCCGAGCATGACGAAGAACTCGCCGTCCTCGACGACGAAGTTGGAATCCTGCACGGCGACGAACTCGCCGAAGGCTTTCCTGAGGTTCTGAACACGGATCTCGGCCATGGCTAACCCGGGAATTTCGAGACGACGATGAACATGGCCGTGCCGGCGAGCATGGTGACGAAGGAATAGCTGTAGAGCGACAGCGCGAAGGGCTGGAACAGCATCAGGAAGCCGATGGCGATGACCGCGGTGGCGATGTTTTCCATTAGGCCGCGCCTTGCCCAGCGGGGCCAAGATGAGCGCTTTGAGACATGAATGCGGCTCATGCGTTCCTCCCGTCCTTCTCCCCGTTTACGGGGAGAGATGGTTGCCAGGTGGTTCCCACACTCCGTCGCTGCTTCGCAGCGCCAGCTCTCCCCCCTCCGGAGGGAGAGGAAGGGAGCCTGGCTGAATGAAGTTCGCGCCCTTCCTCTCCCCCGTCGATCGGGGGAGAGGTGTCGAGCGAAGCTCGACGGAGTGGGGGTCGATTTATTCCCACACTAGTCATTTGCGCACCGCGCCGAAGGTGATGCCGCGCAGCAATTGCTTGCGGAGCAGGATGGTGAAGACGAGGATCGGCACCAGGAAGATCGTCGTGCCCGCCGCCACCGCCGGCCAGTCCTGGCCGCCTTCGCCGATGATGGTCGGGATGAAGGGCGGCGCGGTCTGCGCCGTGCCGGAGGTCAACAGCGCGGCGAAGGCATATTCGTTCCAGGCAAAGATCAGGCAGAAGATGGCGGTGGCGGCGATGCCGGTGGTGGCCTGCGGCAGCACGGTGCGCCAGAAGGCCTGCAGCCTTGTGTAGCCGTCGATCATCGCCGCTTCCTCATATTCGCGCGGGATCTCGTCGATGAAGCCCTTGAGCAGCCACACTGCCAGCGAGACGTTGACCGCCGTGTAGAGCAGGATCATGCCGAGCGCGGTGTCGGAAAGACCGAGCTCGCGGTACATCAGGTAGATCGGGATCGCCACCGCGATCGGCGGCATGAAGCGCGTCGACAGGATGAAGAACAGGAGGTCGTCGGCGAGCGGCACCTTGAAGCGCGAGAAGCCATAGGCCGAGAGCGTGCCGAGGAACACTGCGCAGAAGGTCGAGCCGAAGGCGATGATCAGCGAGTTGACGAAGCGCGGCAGGAAGTTCGACGGACCTGCGATCACCATGTTGCGCTTGCGCACCGTCGCGTCGCAGAGCCCGGTCGCCGGTCCGAGCGCGTTGATGTATTCCGGCGTCTGCCTGGTGCGGGTTGTGAACAGGTTGCAATAACCCTCGAGGCTCGGCTGGAAGACGATCTTCGGCGGATAGGCGATCGAGTCCGGCGGCGTCTTGAAGCTCGTGGCGAAGATCCACAAGAGCGGCACGATCGAGATCAGTGCGTAGCCGACGACGATCGCGCCGGCGATCCGCTTCGAATTGGCCGAGGGCGCGACGACGGAATGGGCGGTTGTTAGGCTCATCTCTGCTTCACCTTGTTGAGCGCCTTGACGTAGATGTTGGCCAGCCCGAACACCGCGACGAACAGGATGATGGCGAAGGCTGACGAATAGCCGGTGCGCCAGCTCTCGAAGGCCTGACGCTTCAGCGTGATCGAGGCCACCTCGGTGGTCGAGCCCGGCCCGCCGCCGGTGAGCAGGTTCACCATGTCGAACATCTTGAAGTTCTCGATGCCGCGGAACAGCACCGCCAGCATGATGAAGGGCAGCGCCATCGGCAGGGTGATCGACCAGAACTGCCGCCAGTTGGAGGCGCGGTCGACCTCGGCCGCTTCATAGATATATTCGGGGATCGAGCGCAGGCCCGCGAGGCAGATCAGCATCACGTAAGGCGTCCACATCCAGGTGTCGACGATGATGATCGCCCAAGGCGCCAGCTCGACATTGGACAGCATCTGCACATGCGTCGGCGCAATGCCGGTGAAGAAGGCGACCACATAGGCGAAGAGCCCGATCTGCGGCTCGTAGAGGAAGCGCCAGAAATTGCCGACCACCGCCGGCGACAGCATCATCGGGACCAATATGATTGTCGTCCAGAAGGCGTGGCCGCGGAATTTTCTGTCGATCAGCCAGGCCAGCGTGAAGCCGATCACCGTCTGCAGAAGGATGGTCCAGAATACGAAATGCGCCGTCGTCTGCATGGCGATCCATATGTCCTGGTCGCCGAGGATGCGCCGGTAGTTGGCGAGCCCGAGATTCTTCACCGCCTCGTTGGGCCGATTGGCGCGGTAGTTGGTGAAGGAGAGATAGATCGCCCAGAACAGCGGGAAGATGTTGATGGCGAGCAGCAGAAGGATCGTCGGCGAGATGAACAGCCAGGCCAGGCCCTTGTCGCTGATCCCCCGGATCCTGCGGGCCAACGGCTCCGGTGTCGCCCGGGCAACATTGTCCGCAGTCCGATCAAGCATGGTGAGTCCTGCTTCGGTCACTGGTCAGTCTCGACGCTGGAATTTATCTGAACTGCGTCCCGTGCCAAGGGCGGCACGGGACGCTGCGGTCTGGCTCGGGAGGAGCCTTACATTGCCCCGACTACATCTTGCCGTCGTCCTGGAAGACTTGCGTCCAGTCCTTGACCAGGCTGTCGAGAGCTTCCTGCGCGGTGCCCTTGTCGGCCACCACATAGTCGTGGACGCGCTTCTGCATCGCCTGCAAAAGCGTGGCGTAGCTCGGCTCGGCCCAGAAATCCTTCACGATGGCCATCGATTCCAGGAAGGTCGACGCGTAGGGCTGGCTGGCCGGGAACTTCGGGTCGTTCACCACCGCATTGAGGCAGGAGTAGCCGCCGAGCGACCACCACTTGGCCTGCACATCCTTGTTGGCGAACCATTTGATGTACTTCAGCGCGGCTTCCTGCTTGTCGGAATAGGAAACCACCGAGATGCCCTGGCCGCCGAGCTGGGCGAAATGGCCTTTCGGGCCGGCCGGGTTGGTGAAGAAGCCGATCTTGTCACCACCTACCTTCTCGTCCTTGTAGAGGCCGGGCCAGGTGAAGGCGAAGTTCATATGGAGCGCGACCTGGCCCGATTTGAAGGCGTCGGCCGATTCACCCATGTAGACGTTCGACGATCCGGGAGGTGTGCAGCAATCGTATAGTTTCTTGTAGAATTCGAGGCCCTTGGCAGCTTCCGGCGAGTTGACGAAACCCTGCATGTCGTAGGCTTTGTTCGGGTTCTGATAATCGAAGCCAAAGTCGTATAGGACGTTGGTGACGCCCATGGTGATGCCTTCCGAGCCGCGCTCGGTGTAGATCGAGGCGCCATAGACCGTCTTGCCGTCGATCTGCCGCTTCTGGAAGAATTCGGCGATCTGCAGCAGCTGGTCGTAGGTCTTGGGCGGGCCAAGCTCCCAGCCGTACTTCTCCTTGAATTCCTTTTGCAACTCGGGCCGCGAGAACCAGTCTTTGCGATAGGTCCAGCCGACCACGTCGCCCATGGCCGGCAGCGCCCAGTAGTTGGGCGTGTTCTTCGGCCATTCCGAATAGCCGACGACCGTCGCCGGCACGAAGTCGTCCATGCTGATCTTCTCCTTGTCGAAGAAGTCGTTCAGCTTGACGTAATGGCCGTTCTCGGCGGCACCGCCGATCCACTGGCTGTCGCCGATGATCAGGTCGCAGAGCTTGCCGTGCGAGTTGAGCTCGTTGAGGAACCGGTCGGCATAGTTGGTCCAAGGCACAAACTCGAACTTCATGCCGATGCCCGTTTGCTTGGTGAAGTCCTTGGAAAGCTCCACGAGCGCGTTGGCCGGGTCCCATGCCGCCCAGCAAAGCGTCAGATCCTCCGCATGCGCGGCGTTCGAGACGGCTGTCGACGCGGTGATCGCCGAGGCCAGTCCCAACGCCAGTTTCCAGGTCGATTTCATGCCTTACCTCCCATTTGCGAAACGCGTCCGGATGACGGTTTCAAAAGCCCTTAACCTCGCTCCTCCGAGGGCCTGAACATCGTGCGCGATGCGCGGCCGATGTTTAGTAATTTGTTTAGTAGTGCGCTTTTTACTAAACAACGCAAGCGAATTCGTTGCTGCGCCGCAGCATGGCGAAGCGCGTGCTTGAAATTATTGGGAAATAACTGCCGGCCGCTTCGGCCGGTCGTCAGCCGGCTTAGTCCGCTGCGATCGCTTCCTCACGCCATTCCCTGGTGAGCGCCGCAGGATCGCCCTTGCCGCCCTTGGCGCCATCCGTGGCTATCGCAAAAGTGAGCTCTGCGCCTAGCGCGGCATAGGCGGCCATCGTACCGAACATGAAGATCTCGATGTCGTCGGGATCCGTCCCCAGCGCCAGTATCTTCACACTTTGTCTGCCGGAAACGGAACGTGCCGAACGGAATCCTGCTCGCCCTGATCGCCTATGCAAGCTACTCGTGCAGCGACGCCGTCATCAAGAGCCTGGGCGGGCAGTTCACGGTCTTCGAGATCGGCTTCTTCACGACCTTGTTTGCCGGCTGCTTCCTGTTCTTCACCTGCCCCGCCGGCGAGCGCTGGCGCGACTTCTGGCGCACCAGGCGGCCATGGGCCGTGCAGGCCCGCGCCTGGGCAGGTATCGCCTCCGGCGTGCTCAGCGTCTATGCCTTCACCACCATTCCGCTGGCGGAAGTCTACGCCCTGATCTTCCTGGCGCCGCTGTTCGTCACCATCCTCTCCACTGTCGTCCTGAAGGAGAAGGTCGGCCCCTGGCGATGGCTGGCCGTGGTCGCCGGCTTTGCCGGCGTCATGCTGGTCGTCCGCCCCGGCTTTCGCGAGCTGCATCTCGGCCACCTCGCGGCCTTTGCGATCGCTTTCCTTGCCGCCACCAGCGTCATCCTGATGCGCTCGCTGGCGCAGCAGGAAAAGCGCACCACGATGCTCGGCGTGTTGATCGGCTACGGCCTCGTCTTCAACGGCCTTGGCGCCGCGGCAACGTCGTTCACCGTGCCGGACGGCAAGCAGCTTGTCTGGCTGATCATGGCCGGCGCCTTCACCGCCTGCGGCCAGCTGCTGCAGCTTCTGGCGGCCAAATACGCGCCGGCCAACCGGATCGCGCCGACGCATTATTCGCAGATCGTCTGGGCGGTCGTCCTAGGCTCGCTGTTCTTCCGGGAATATCCCGACCTGTTGACGCTGGCAGGCCTTGCCGTCCTCGGCGCCTCCGGGCTGCTCACCATGGTGCGCGAGGAGGTGCGGCTGGGCACCGTGCGCTGGAACCCGTTCACGCGCACCAGGCTGTGATTTGTCGTGGCGGTTGCGCGCTGACCTTGGCCGCTGATATGCGGGCGCCATGAAGACAGAAACCCTGCCGGAGCTTCCGGTGACCGCCGTGCTGCCGGCGCTCGGCCAGACGCTTGGCCGTTGCAGCAGCGCCGTGCTGGTGGCGCCACCCGGCGCCGGCAAGACGACGCTGGTGCCGCTGGCGCTGCTCGACGCGCCCTGGCTCGGCGCGGGCCGGATCGTGCTGCTCGAGCCGCGCCGGCTGGCCGCCCGCGCCGCCGCGCGCCGCATGGCCGAGCTGCTCGGCGAAGAGCCTGGCGGCACCGTCGGCTACGCCATGCGCATGGAAAACCGCACCTCGGCGCGAACGAAGATACTCGTCGTCACCGAAGGCGTGCTGTCCCGCATGATCCTCGACGATCCGGAGCTGCCCGGCGTTTCGGCGGTGATCTTCGACGAATTCCACGAGCGCTCGCTCGACGGCGATTTCGGCCTCGCGCTGGCGCTCGACGTGCAGGGCGCGCTGCGGCCCGATCTACGCCTGCTCGTCATGTCGGCGACGCTCGATGGCGCGCGGGTTGCAAAATTGCTTGCCGGGGCACCGGTGATCGAAAGCGAGGGCCGCGCTTTCCCGGTCGCGATCCGCTATGACGAGCGGCCGGCCGGCGTGGCCGTCGAGGATGCCATGGCCAAGGCGGTCCGTTCCGCGCTTGGCGCGGAGCAGGGGAGCGTGCTCGCCTTCCTGCCCGGACAGCGCGAGATCGAGCGCACTGCCGAGCGGCTTCAAGACAATGTCGCGGTCGATACCGATATCGTTCCGCTCTATGGCCAGCTCGACAACAGGGCGCAGGATGCCGCGATCAAGCCGGCTCCCGCGGGCCGCCGCAAGGTGGTGCTGGCGACATCGATCGCCGAGACCTCTATCACCATCGACGGCGTGCGCGTCGTCATCGATTCCGGCCTATCGCGGCTGCCGCGCTACGAGCCGGCCAGCGGCCTAACCCGGCTGGAGACGGTGCGCGTCAGCAAGGCCTCGGCCGACCAGCGCGCCGGGCGCGCAGGGCGAACGCAGCCCGGCGTCGCCATCCGGCTGTGGCGAACCGAGCAGACGGCGGCGCTTCCCGCCTTCACGCCGCCGGAGATCCTCGAGGCCGACCTTTCCGGCCTGCTGCTCGACTGCGCCGCCTTCGGCGTTGCCGACCCGTCGAGCCTGTCCTTTCTCGACCCGCCCCCGGCGCCCGCCCTCAACGAGGCGAGGGTTCTGCTCAAGGCGCTGCATGCCATCGACGACGCCGGCCGGCTGACGGAGGCGGGCGCAGCGATGCGCAAGCTCGCTCTGCCGGTGCGGCTCGCGCATATGGTGGCGGAAGCGGCAAGGGCGGGCCAGGCGCTCGAAGCGGCAACCCTTGCCGTGCTGCTCACCGAGCGCGGCCTTGGCGGCGATAGCGCCGACCTCGAACGCCGACTGATGCGATTTCGCACGGAAAAATCGCCGCGCGCCAACGCCGCACGGCAGCTCGCCGAGCGCCTGGCCAGGCAGGCTGGCGGCGGAAGGGCCGACACGCCGGCCCAGGCCGGCGCCCACCTCATCCACGCCTGGCCGGATCGCATCGCGAGAGCCCGCGGCGAGCGCGGCCGCTTCGTGCTCGCCAACGGCTCCGGCGCGATGGTCGACGCTGCCGATCCGCTGGCCGGCGAGACCTGGCTGGTCGTCGCCGACCTGCACGGCAAGGCGCAGAACGCCCGCATCACCGCTGCCGCGCCCGTCGACGAAGCCGACATCCGCTCGGCACTTGCCGACCGCATCGAGACGAAGCGTGAAACCAGCTTCGACCGCGAGCGGCGCGCCGTGCGCGTGCGCGAGACTGCGCGGCTTGGCGCCATCACGCTTTCCGAGCGCATGCTGCCGGCGCCTTCGGGCGCCGATGCGGACCGGGCCATCTTGGACGCGCTGCGCGAGCACGGTCTGTCGCTGCTCGACTGGGGCAGGGAGGCCGAAACGCTGCGCCAGCGGCTCGGCTGGCTCAATCGCGGCCTCGGAGCGCCCTGGCCCGACGTATCGGACCAGGCGCTTCTCGACCGCCTCGACCACTGGCTGCTGCCTTTCCTCGAAGGCAGTGCCTCTCTTGCTGCGATCAAGCCGGGAACACTCGCAGCTGGACTGATGTCGCTGGTCCCACACGACTTGCAGCGCAGGGTGGACTCCCTGGCGCCGACCCACTTCGACGCGCCATCGGGCAGCCACGTGCCGATCCGCTATGACGGCGAGTGGCCGGTGCTGGCCATCCGTGTGCAGGAGCTGTTCGGCCTCGACCGCCATCCTTCGATCGCCAGCGGCACGGTGCCGCTGACGCTCGAGCTCTTGTCGCCGGCGCACCGCCCGATCCAGACGACGCGCGATCTGCCCGGCTTCTGGCGCGGCTCCTGGGCGGATGTGCGGACCGACATGCGCGGACGCTATCCCAAGCATGTCTGGCCGGAAAACCCGCTGCTGGCGGCCGCCACCAGCCGCGCCAAGCCGCGCGGAACGTGACCGTGGGCAGGAGCCTTGACAGGCCGCTTGCGTTGACGGACCGCATGGCGATTGGCGCAAACGCCCATGACTTCATCATCCACGGGCGGAGCAAGGAGCGAAGCGACGCGCGTAGACCCGAGGATCCATGCCATGACTTCCAGGCGTTGCGACGGTTCAGAATTCTGCTCCGCTGCATTCTGTGGTCAAGGTAACGGAATGGATCCTCGGGTATGCGCTCCGCTTCGCTCCGCCCGTGGATGACGAAATCGCGAGGGGCCGCGGCCAATCACCAAGCGCTCATGATGGGTGAACCGAACACCAGCTGCCGGACCGGTCAGGCCCCGTTTACAGCACTACTAGCGCTTACTCTCCCGCGGTTATAATCGTAAGTCGATGATCAACATTCTGCGCGCGCCCGATTCCCAGCAGAGCCAGCGGCTGCGGCTCAACACGCTGATCCGCCTGCGCTGGCTGGCCATCGTCGGCCAGAGCATCGCGGTGCTCGTCGTCGCCTACGGGCTGAAATTCCCGCTGCCGGTCTCGATGTGCTTCGCGCTGATCGCCTGCTCGGCCTGGATGAACCTCTGGCTCACCTTCCGCTATCCGGCGGCGCATCGGCTGACGCCGCTCTCGGCTTTCGTTATCCTAACCATCGACAGCCTGCAGCTCGCGGGCCTGCTCTATATGACCGGCGGCCTCACCAACCCGTTCTCGGTCCTGCTCTCGGTGCCCGTCGTCATCTCCGCTGCGTCGCTGCCGCTGCGCCTCACCGCGGTGCTGGGCGCGCTGGTGATTTCGGCGGCAACGCTGCTGGTGTTCTTCCATCTGCCGCTGCCATGGTACGAGGGCGCGCCGCTGCCGATGCCCTTCATCTATGTCGCCGGCATGTGGATGGCGGTATTCGCCTCGATCGCCTTCACCGCCATCTACGCCTTCCGCGTCGCGGCCGAGGCGCGCCTGCTTGCCAATGCGCTCGCCGCCACTGAGCTGGTGCTGCAGCGCGAGCAGCATCTCTCCGCGCTCGACGGGCTCGCGGCGGCCGCCGCGCATGAGCTAGGCACCCCTTTGGCCACCATCACCGTCGTCGCCAAGGAAATGGAAAAGGCGCTCGGCCAGGATGCGAAATTCGCGGAGGACGTGAAGCTGCTGCGCTCGCAGAGCGAGCGCTGCCGCGAGATCCTGAAGCGGCTCACCAGCCTGTCCACGGAAGGCGAGCAGCACCTTTCGCGCCTGCCGCTGACCTCGCTGGTCGAGGAGGTGACGGCGCCGCACCGCGACTTCGGCATCTCGATCCGGCTGCGTCCCGGCGAGCGTATCGGCCCGGAGCCGGTCGGCCAGCGCAGCCCCGGTGTCATCTACGGGCTCGGCAACCTAGTCGAGAACGCCGTCGACTTTGCCAGGAAGACCGTCACCGTCAGCTGGAACTGGGACGAGACCGAAGTCTCCTTTTCCATCATCGACGACGGGCCGGGCTTCCCGCCGGAGATCATCGACCGCATCGGCGAGCCCTATATGTCGACCCGCCAGGGCAGCGAGGCCGGCGGCGGCCTCGGCCTCGGCCTGTTCATCGCCAAGACCTTGCTGGAGCGCTCAGGCGCGACGCTCGACTTCCGCAATTCGAGCGGGCTGGGCGAGGGCGCAGTGGTGCAGATCACCTGGCCGCGCAGCGTGTTCCTCAATCCCCAGCAGCTGTCCGGGACGATGTTCGATAACGCCTGAGTCTTGCGTTTGCCGCATGGCAGCTCTGTTGCCGGCTGTAAAAATTGGACATTGCTGTTGCAGAATTGTATCTGCGTAAAAGTAAGGCATGTCGCCCAAAAAGTGCGTAGCGGTTTTGGGAAAACGACATGCCCGGAACAAGGACTTAAGGCGCGTTCGCTGGAATCCGTTTCGAGGCGAAAGCGCTTTAAGTCAGTAGGATGCTGACGAAATGAGCGCAGAAGAACCCACCGGCGCAATGGTAGAAGGCGAGGACACCTCGCTGCTGATCGTCGACGACGACAAGCCGTTCCTTACCCGGCTCGCCCGCGCCATGGAAACCAGGGGCTTCGCGGTCGAGACGGCGGAGAGCGTGGAAGAGGCCGTCGCCAAGGCGCGCGCCCGTCCGCCCGCCTATGCGGTGGTCGACATGCGGCTGGGCGACGGCAACGGCCTCGACGTGGTCGCCGCCATCCGCGAGAAGCGCGACGATTCCCGCACCATCATCCTGACAGGCTACGGCAACATCGCCACCGCGGTGACGGCGGTGAAGCTCGGCGCCGTCGATTATCTGTCCAAGCCCGCCGACGCCGACGACGTCTTCGCCGCGCTGACCCGCACCGCCGGCGAGCGCGCCGCACCCCCGGAAAACCCGATGTCGGCCGACCGCGTGCGCTGGGAGCATATCCAGCGCGTCTACGAAATGTGCGACCGCAACGTTTCCGAGACCGCGCGCCGCCTCAACATGCATCGCCGCACCCTGCAGCGGATTCTGGCAAAGCGCGCGCCGCGTTAGGATCGGAGCATCGCCGGAGGGAGCCGGCGCAAGCGTTCACAATTGGCGAAAGCCTCCCCAACGCCGTCATCCCAGGGCGAAGCAGGAGCGAAGCTCCGTCGCGGAGACCCTGGGATCCATGCCGTTACCTCGGCCGAAGAATGCAAACGGGGCAAATACTGCATCGCAGCAGCGCTCTGAAGTCACGGCATGGATCCTGGGGTCTGCGCCGCGTCGCTTCGCTCCTCGCTCCGCCCCAGGATGACGAAGCGACGGGCGTCTCGGCCAATCTTCAAGGTACCTGGCGCGCCTTGCGTCATCGACGACGCTTGCGCATCATCGTGAATGATTCCGGCCGACCGTCGGCATCAGGGAGTCGACATGAAGGACCAGATGCAGCGGCCGAAATCGATCCTTCGCGAGTTCCTTGACGGCGAGGCGGCCGGCGGCATTATCCTGATGGCGGCAGCGGCGCTGGCTTTGATCGTCGCCAACTCGCCGCTCGCCGGAACCTATTTCGCCGTCCTCCATGCCTATCTCGGACCGCTCAGCGTCTCGCATTGGATCAATGACGGGCTGATGGCGGTGTTCTTCCTGCTGGTCGGGCTGGAGATCAAGCGCGAGATGCTGGACGGCCAGCTCTCGACCTGGCCGCGCCGCGTGCTGCCGGGCATCGCCGCCGCCGGCGGCATGCTGGTCCCGGCGCTGGTCTATGTCGCCGTCAACCGGAACAACCAGGCGGCGCTCTCCGGCTGGGCGATCCCGACCGCCACGGACATCGCCTTCGCGCTCGGCGTCTTGTCGCTGCTCGGCAGCCGCGTGCCGGCCTCGCTCAAGGTGTTCCTCACGGCGCTCGCAATCATCGACGATCTCGGCGCCGTCATCATCATCGCGCTGTTTTACACTAGCGGCCTGTCGCTCGCCTATCTGGCGGCGGCCTTCGCGGCCATCGCCGTGCTCGTCGCGCTTAATCGCATGCGCGTGATGCACCTCTTGCCCTATCTCGTGCTCGGCGCGGTGCTTTGGGTGCTGGTGCTGAAATCGGGCGTGCATGCCACGCTTGCCGGCGTGGCGCTGGCGCTCACCATTCCGCTCGAGCGCTCGCCCGGCATCGGCCACGATCAGGAGCATTCGCCGCTTCACCGCCTGGAACACGGCCTGCACAGCCTGGTCCCCTTCATCGTCATCCCGATCTTCGGCTTCGCCAATGCCGGCGTCCCGCTCGGCGGCCTGAGCTTTGCCGCTCTGGTCGAGCCGCTGACACTCGGCGTCGCCGCAGGCCTGGTTGTCGGCAAGCTGGTCGGCGTGTTCGCCTCCTCGGGCATCGCCATCCGGCTCGGCCTCGCCGACCTGCCGGCCCATGCCGGCTGGCTGCACATGCTCGGCATCTCGCTGCTGTGCGGCATCGGCTTCACCATGAGCCTGTTCATCGGCCTGCTCGCCTTCGCCAACGACGCGGCGCTTCAGGACGCGGTCAAGGTCGGCATCTTGGCGGGTTCGCTTGTCGCGGCGTTGCTGGGCGCCGCGGTGCTGCTGACGGCGCCGCCGGCGGGCGGGGCGGAGGAAGAGGTGGAGTAGGCCGGCCGCAACGCCTATTTCCTCGCCCCCGCGAAAGCGGGGGAGAGGTGGCCCGGCGAACCCGGGACGGAGCGGGGGACGACTTTCGCGACGTCCGAGCCGATACAGGAAGGGACGCAAGGCCAGCGCGATACGGAACATACAGAGGCAGCTTAATTTCCAAACGCCGCGCGGGCCCCTCTCCGACCCGGCTTCGCCGGGCCACCTCTCCCCACTCCGTGGGGCGAGGAAGAAGGCGCTACTCGCTCTCCCCGTCCAGCGCCGGCACCGCCACACCGGCAAGCTCCGCCGCCAGCAGCCGCGCCGCGCCGGCCCGCGCGATCCTCAGCATCAGCGCCTTGCGCGTCGCCGCCGCCATGCGGTGCTCCGGCGCCTCGCGCAGGATTTCCGCGCCATAGCCGTCGGAGAGGATGAAGCCGCATTCCTCCGGAAAAATCTCCTGCGGCACGCCGGGATGGGTGGCGAAGAAGAAGCGGTCGGAATGCAGCCGGTAGTCCGGCCATTTGCGGTCGACGCGAAAATCCTCGATCGAGGATTTGATCTCGATGATCCAGATGTCGCCCTGCCGGGTCAGCGCGACGAGGTCGGCGCGGCGGCCGGTGGCGAGCGACAGTTCCGGCAACACATGCGCGCCCATTTCCGAAAGCAGCCGCTGCACGCCGCGCCGCACCAGCATGGCGCGCTCTGACTGGCGGCCGTCGATCAGGGGGTTGATGGGAATCGGGGAAACAAGAGGCATGGCAGCCACCATGCCAGATTTTGTTCACGGTTTGAACCCGTCTGGTCGGTGAGATTGTATATTTGACAGACCCAAACGGGCCAAGCGGAAGAAGAACGACTAGGCCACATTCATCCGCTGTTTGGGGCGGGTCGCGCTAGAGGCCTTTGTCTTTCAGCCAATTCCACCCACGGCCTTTGCGGGTTTCGAGGTCGGTCCAACAATAGACCGCAGCCAGAATAGCTGGGAGACCGATGCCGACAATGACGACTGCCAAAGCAAGCCAGCTCATGGCCTAGCGCTCCTGCCGCTCCCGGTAGAGCACCCCGAGCGGTACGATTACCATACCGAGCACGATCACGATCAACTCGACCCAATAGGTAAATGGATCATGGGCTCGCTCTTCGGGGTGATCCTTGAAAGGAATCCGGCCCGTCCAAAGGGATTGGGCAACCAACCAGACTAGAGAAAGCTCTATAGCGACCATAACGGCTCGCATCATATACCTATTGGGTTTCCTCATGCGCTTTTCATACCAGCGCATCCCGTATTCGGACAATGGGTCAGTCAAGTCGGATGATTGTAGATTTGACGAACCAAGCCGATGGAAGGGACCACTAGTGCCTGCCTCTGCATCTGGGGCCGGTTCTCGCTTTTCCATCGGGAACTATCCGCTATCGCGCCCGTTGCTGCGGTGGATCGGTTCGAGGACGTTTTGATGAGAGCGCGTATCGATGTGATCACCTTGGCAGTAGCCGACTTCGAGCGCGCACTCGCCTTCTACCGGGCACTCGGGCTCCAGTCTGCCGGTGTAACCGCAACTGAGTTCACCGGCGACGATACGCATCCCGCTGGCGCAATCGTCATGTTCCACCTCGACGGCGGTCAGATCCTCGCCCTTTACCCGCGCAGTGAGCTCGCAAAAGACGCGGGCATCTCACCCGGGCCGGCGCGCAGCGGGGAGTTCAGCCTCGGCCACATCGTCGAGACCCGGCAGGAAGTGGACGCGCTGCTAGCGAAAGCCGAAGCGGCCGGAGCGCTCGTCACTGAACTGCACGACAGACCCTGGGGCATCTACTCCGGTTACTTTCGCGACCCGGACGGACATCTGTGGGAAATCATCCATAACCCGAACGCGTAGCAGGCGAACAGCGCTACTCTCCGCCTTCCCGCTCCGGCACCAGTTAGCTTGTGGCGCTTGTAGCCGGACTACGCGCGCACCGCTCTTTCGTCCTCCGCCACCCCCGCCATGTCATCCAAAATCGGGCACTCCGGCCGTTCATCGCCGTGGCAGGCATGGATCAGCTTCTGCAGCGTCGCGCGCATCGACTGCAGCTCGCGCACCTTTTCCTCGATCGCCCTGACATGCGCGGCGGCGATCTCGCGCACGTCGTGGCTGGCGCGGTCGCGGTCCTGATAGAGCGCCATCAGCTGCCTGCAATCGTCGATTGAAAAGCCGAGGTTGCGTGCGCGGCGCAGGAAGGCCAGCCGGTGGACATCGTCGCGCGAGTAGTCGCGGTAGCCGTTGTCGGCCCGGGCCGGCCGGATCAGGCCGATCTCCTCATAGTAGCGGATGGTCTTGGCCGGCAGGCCGGAGCGCTCGGCGGCATCACCGACATTCATGGCGGTCTCCTTGGTCTCTGGCAGCCCCTCAGGCTGCCCCATTGATTTTGCTTTACAATCCTGTGAGCCCTGTTGCCGAAATGCCGCAGTTCGGCACATACCGGCAGGGAAGGTCTTGCATATAGGCAGTGCGCGCTTGGCAAGCAAAAGAAATGCCAGCATGAATGATGGTAAGAAAGCGGCCGACTCGTGCCGCTGATACTTTGGCGGGGCGTCGAACCTATTCATGCGCTTGAAGTCACTTGCAATCGTCGCCGCCCTTGCGCTGTCGACCGCGATCAGCGGCTGCAGCACGATCGGTTCGCAAATCTTCACCAACAACTATGGCGCGATGACCGATGCCGGCTATCAGCTGCCGCGCGTCCCGATCGAGAAGGTACCCGCGCGCTTCCACCGCCAGGAAGTGCGCTACGACTCTTCCGAGAAGCCGGGCACCATCATCGTCGATACCCAGAACAAGTTCCTCTACTTCATCGAGGATGACGGCATGGCGATGCGCTACGGCATCGGCGTCGGCCGCGAGGGTTTTGAATGGCACGGCACTGCCCATATCGCGCTGAAGCGCGAATGGCCGACCTGGACGCCGCCTGCGCCGATGATCAAGCGCCAGCCCGAGCTCGCCAAATTCGCCGGCGGCATGGAGCCGGGTCTGAAGAACCCGCTCGGCGCGCGCGCCATGTATCTCTTCAACAAGGGCGGCGACATGGGCTATCGCCTGCATGGCAGCCCTGAATGGTTTTCCATCGGCAAGGCCATGTCGTCGGGCTGCATCCGCCTGATGAACCAGGACATTATCGATCTCTACGACCGCACCTCGGTCGGCGCCAAGGTCATCGTGATGTGATCACGAAGACCGGGGGCGAAAGCTTTCGCAAGCGGACCGTCTAGGCAACAACAAGACGTCCAAGAACAGAAAACCGGGCTGTTGGGGCCCGGTTTTTTGTTTTTGCGATCTGTGTCGCAGCAGGCGCGGCAAAAAAAGATCAGGCGACCTGCTCCACCTGCTGCACCTCAGGAACGAAGTGGCGAAGCAGGTTCTGGATGCCGTGCTTCAGCGTCGCCGTCGATGACGGGCAGCCAGCGCATGCGCCCCTCATGTGCAGGTACACGATGCCGTTCTCGAAGCCGCGGAAGGTGATGTCGCCGCCGTCCTGCGCCACCGCCGGGCGCACCCTGGTGTCGAGCAGTTCCTTAATGGTCAGCACCAGTTCCTCATCGGCCTTGTCGTAGAATTCGCCGGTCTGGCCGGCGTCATTGGCCGGGGCAGCCGAGGCCATGACGGGCGCGCCGGACATGAAGTGCTCCATGATGGCGCCGAGGATCGCCGGCTTCAGGTGCTGCCAATCAGGGCCGTCCTTGGTCACGGTGACGAAGTCGTAGCCGAAGAAGACGCCGGTGACGCCGGGGATCTCGAACAGCCGGCCGGCCAGCGGCGAGGCCTGCGCTGCCGCTTCGGCGTCGCGGAAATCGGCGGTGCCTTCGCGCAGCACTTCCTTGCCGGGCAGGAACTTCAGCGTCGCCGGGTTCGGCGTCGATTCGGTCTGGATGAACATGGGTGTCTCCAAGCCCTAATGGGCCGATAGTTTGGAATAGTTCTAAATAGGCTCTATCGGCTGGACATTCAAGCGAAACGCGTCGCCCGAACGGCTGGCTGGCGGAATGTTTTTGGCATGGTGAAGGACGTCGACCATGGCCGGCCCAAAGCACGTCGCGGATTCAGGCGACGCACTTTAGGTCTTTGTTTCGATGCATGTCGTTCACCCAAACCGCTGTGCACTTTGGGCGACATGCACTAACCTCCGACTTCCACGGTGAGTTGTCCACTCGTTTTCTGGATGTTCACCTCGGCTCCGCCGTCGGTCCGTCGGAATTCGAGGTCGGCACATTCTTCGCCGACCCGCAGCCCACGAAGCTCGATGCGGTTGACGAAATCGGGCAACCGCGGCCGCACGATCCGCAACTTGTTTGCGAAGGCGTCCGGTTCCAGGCCGAGGCAGGTGGTCACCAGGAACGGCACCGCGCCCGCCGCCCAGGCCTGCGGGTGGCAGGCCACCGGATAGTGCACCGGCACCTGAAAATCCTTGCGCGGAAATCCCGCCATCGCCTCCGGCAGCCGGCTGTGGCGGAAGTGCATGGCCGCCTCGGCAATAGCGGTGAAAATCCTCAGCGCCGCGTCATCCTCGCCATAGCGTCGGCAGCCGGCCGCCAGCAGCGCATTGTCGTGCGGCCAGACGGTTCCGAGATGGTAACCGACGGGGTTGTAGCGGCGCTCCGCGGTCGAGAGCGTGCGCACGCCCCAGCCGTTGAACATGTCGTCCTGCATCAGCCGCCGCACGGTTCTGCGGCCCTTGCCCCGGTCCGCGATGCCGGTCCACAGCGCATGCCCCGGATTCGAGGAAACGACCGCGACCTGGCGGCCCCGCGCTTCGAGCGCCAGCGCGAAGGTGTCCAGGTCTTCGCACCAGAAGTCGCGGTTGAACCGTGTGCGAAGCTTTTCGGCCTCGGCGCGAAGCTCTCTGGCGCGATGACGCTCGCCAGTGCGTTGGTAAAGGTCGGCGATGGCATGTTTGGCGGCGAAGACATAGCCCTGCGCCTCGACGAGCGCGATCGGCGGCCTAGCGATGCTGCCGTCAGCCCTGACGATCGCATCGGCCGAATCCTTCCATCCCTGATTGACGAGACCCTTTTCCGATGGGCTCCGATATTTGAGATAGCCGTCGCCATGGTCGTCTCCCGCGCTGGCGATCCAGCCCAAGGCTCTTTCCACAGGCTCCTGCAGTTCGCGAAAAAGGCCAAGGTCGCCTGTCCACGCCGCATGGCGGCTAAGCAGCATCAGGAAAAGCGGGGTCGCGTCTACCGTTCCGTAGAATCTGGCATGCGGGACATTGCCTGCGCCGGCCAGTTCGCCAACGCGCAGCTCGTGCAGGATCTTGCCGGGCTGCTCCTCCCGCCATCGATCCGCCCGGCGCCCCTGATAGCCGGCGAGAAGGCGCAGCGTCTGCGCGGCGATCTCCGGCAGGAAGGCCAGCATCTCGAGCGCCACGATCAGGCTGTCGCGCCCGAACAGGGCGACGAACCACGGCACGCCGGCCGCGAAATACTCCCTGCTGCCCAGGTCCGATCTGAGCATGGCCAGATCGCGCAGCGAGCGGCCCATGATGCCGTTGAGCAGCAGGCTGTCGCTGTCCAGCTTCGTGTGGCGCTCCAGCCATTCTTCGGAGCCGGCCTGGAGGTTTCCCGCGAGGCCGTCGAGCGCGATTGTCGGTCGCTGGTTCAGTTGATCGGCCTCGGCTTCTTCGGAATATTCATTCAGTTCTATGGTGATGGCGATCGTTCGCGTATCGCCTGGGGGGACGCGGATCCGGAACTCGGCGGTGGTTTCGTGCGTGGCGTCCGGCAGAGGCGAGAAGGCGATCGTCGCCGTCCTGCGCAGCCGGTCGGCGCCGTGATAGACAAAATGCAGCCTGCCCTCCCTCCAGGCGGCCCGCTCGGGCCTGCCGGGATCCTGCTGCACCAGCCCACGCACGTAGAAGATGTCTTCGAAACCGGCGCGGAAGTGCAGGGTCAGCGGCAGACTATGCGCCTGGTGTCCGAAATTCTGGATCGTCATGACCTCCCGCACGCACGTTTGCCCGGCATCGAGGATGCGCTCCCAGCGGATGCCGAGCTCGTCCTTGGGGATCGATTGTCCCTGGTCGATCTGGAGGTCGGGATTGGTCAGCTCGAAGAGCGCCGCGTAGCCCTTCTGCCCGGTCGTGGCCAACACGATGGGGGCCGAACCGGCCAGCGCCATCCGGTAGCCGCTGAGGAAGCGGCAGTCGTGGAAATAAAGCCCGAAGCCGTGCTCGCCCTTCAGGGGGATCTGCGCGTCGGCAGCGACGACGTAGTAGAGATCGAGGTTCTTGACGGTGATCGCGCCCGCAATGCTGTCGACCATGGCCGGATGGCGCCTGGCGAGCACACGATGCCTGCGTCCCCGCTTCGCAGGAGGCGCCTGCCGGGCCTCTGGCGTGGCGGAACCGGCGGACTTGTCTTGCGATCTCGATGCACCGCTCCGGCTCGTTTTCCGGTGTGATTCGTCCATCAGCGCTCCGCTTGGAGTTGTCGCTTCCGTGACGATTCCAAATGGCGCGCCGCGAGCGCAGGCCAAGGCCGCATCGCAGTCTATGGTTGAGCGATCACGCCAATATGACCCTGAGGAGGTTGCCTGGAGGGAGGCGCCTGCCGGATCCCGGAGGGATCTCTGCCGGTCAGGCCAGGCTCTCGATTTCCTCGTCGGAGAGGTTCTGCGGCACCACCGTGACCGGAATGGGGAAGGCCGCGCCCCGGCCGGCGACAGCGCTCACCAGCGGCCCCGGACCTTCCTTGCCGGCGCCGGCGGCTAGCACCAGGATGGCGATGTCCTGGTCTTCCTCGATCAGCTTGTGGATCTCTTCGGTCGGCTTGCCCTCGCGCACCACCAGCTCCGGCTCGATGCCGACCTTCTGGCGCACCTTGTTGGCATAGGAATCGAGCGCCCCGCGCGCGGTCGTGTTCGCTTCCTCGCGCATGATCTTCTCGACCCCCAGCCAGTGCTGGAAATCGTCCGGCTCGATCACATAGAGCAACACCAGCACGCCGCTGGTGCGCTGCGCGCGCGTCGAAGCATAGGCGACGGCGCGCTCGCATTCCGGCGTGTCGTCGATGATCGCCAGGAACTTGCGGCGATGGCCGGCTTCGCGGCTGAGGCGTTTAGAGACCATGTCTATCTGCTCGGTATCAATTCGGCCGCAATCTGCCACCGCCACGGATCGGCGGCAAGCCGCCGGCCGGAATGGCGATGGAAGTCACGAGGCAGGAGCGCGATCAGTCCTGCAGCAGGCCGACGATGTCGCGCACCGTCTTCATGGTGGTTTCGGCGATCGCGCGGGCGCGCTCGCCGCCATCCTTGAGCACTGCATCGACATAGGCGCGGTCGCCCTCGATGCGGCGCATCTCCGACGCGATCGGCGCGAGCTTCTCCACGGCAAGATCGGCGAGCGCCGGCTTGAACACGGAGAACTGCTGGCCGCCGAATTCCTTGAGCACGTCGGCCTTGGAGATTTCGGCAAGACCGGCATAGATGCCGACCAGGTTTTCCGCTTCCGGTCGGCTTTCCAGGCCGTCGACCTCGCTCGGCAAGGCCTCCGGATCGGTCTTGGCCTTGCGGATCTTCTTCGAGATGGTGTCGGCGTCGTCCGTCAAGTTGATGCGCGACAGGTCCGACGGGTCGGATTTCGACATCTTCTTCGAGCCGTCGCGCAGGCTCATGATGCGCGCCGCAGGACCCCCGATCACCGGTTCGGTGATCGGGAAATAGCCATTCACCGTCTCCTCGCCGACCTGCATTTCGACGCCGACGCCAAGCGCTGCGATGCGCTCGGAGAAGTCGTTGTTGAACTTCTGTGCGATGTCGCGGGTGAGCTCCAGATGCTGCTTCTGGTCCTCGCCCACTGGCACGTGGGTGGCGCGGTAGAGCAGAATGTCGGCGGCCATCAGGCTCGGATAGGCGAGCAGGCCAAGCGAAGCGTTCTCGCGATCCTTGCCGGCTTTGTCCTTGAACTGCGTCATGCGGTACATCCAGCCGATGCGCGCCACGCAGTTGAAGATCCAGGCGAGTTCGGCGTGCTGGATGACCCGCGACTGGTTGAAGACGATGTGCTTCTTCGGGTCGATGCCGGAGGCGAGGAACGCCGCCGTGATCGAGCGGGTCTGGTCGCCGAGATCCTGATAGACGAGTTGCGCCGTCAGCGAATGCAGGTCGACGACGCAATAGATGCAGTCGGACTGTTCCTGGAGGGCGACGAATTTCTTGATGGCGCCGAGATAATTGCCGAGATGCAGATTGCCGGTCGGCTGGACGCCAGAAAAGACGAGTGGCTTGAAGGCGGACATAATTTCCCTATGGCTTGTGGAGGGCCGTCTAAGCATGATTCCAAAAAGTTGCAGACTTTTTGGAGCCAATCATGCGGCTGGAAACCGCGCGCGGCGAAAGTCTTGCGACGGCGCGCTTATGGACGAAGCCGAATGCGGGATCAAGAGGGGCTGGGCGATCATGGCGGCGCTGTCGCTTTGGGTCGGATTGCCCCTTCCATATTGTTCCGGGCATCGCGCTTGTCGTCCCTATCACTCGGCTTGAACGGCTGGCGACGCCTTCATCGACGGTTTCGCCAAATGCCGACGTGGCAGGAGAAGCACCAGCATTGCGGTCAGCCATTTCTCCCCGTTTTTACGGGGAGAATTGCCCGGCAGGGCAATGAGGGGCAGCGCCGACATCGACATGTGTGTGATAGGGTGAGATGTGTCATGCAGGATTCTGATGTGAGAAGCGGATGCCTGTCATCGTCAACGACGAGAAAGCTCTAAAGCGCCGACGAGACCACGAGACACTCGATGGAGACAGCGGCGCGACTCCGGGCCGAATTCGGAGTCAAGCTGAGCGAGCGGGCACGCGAACCGGTGCCACGCTCGGTCTACGACGAATTGTCCGGCGAAGACTGATACCTGTCGACGGCACTCACGGATCTGGAGACTGTTCCGCAACAGGCGGGGTCTTCGCCGAGCCTCGCCGAACATTCCTGCGGATCATGCCGAAATCGGCGCCGCCGGTGCCGAAGGCGATGATGAAGTAGAGCGCAGCACCCCCGCCGACCAACGCGAACAGCGTCGTCGCCTTGACCACCAGCGGCGAGCCGGGCCCGAGCCTCGCGGCGAAATAGTGCTCGGCGAAATAAAGCGCGACAGCCATCACAACAGCTGACAGCACCAGACGCGGAATGCGCTTCAAGAGCGGTATGTCGCGGCCCCAGTGGCCGCGCCGGATCAGCATGCCGAGCAGCATCGCCGCATTGACCCAGCCGGCGACGGCGGAAGCGACCGCGATGCCCGGCGCGCCCATCGAGGGAAACAAGGTCAGCGCGGTGGCGACGTTCACGCCGACCGAGATGGCGGCGAAGACCATCGGCGTGCGCGTGTCCTCGCGCGCGAAATAGCCGGGCGTGAAGGCCTTGATCAGCACGAAGGCCGGCAGGCCGAGGCCGAAGATCGCCAGGATCGAGGCGACGACCGGCGTCGAGTGATTGGCGGCGAAGGCGCCGCGCTCATAGACCAGCCGCACGATCGGCTCCGACATCACCCACAGCGCCGCCGCCGCCGGCAAGGTCATGAACAGCGTGAACTCGACGGAGCGGTTCTGCAGGTTGGCGGCCTCGATCAGGTTGCCCGATTTCAGCGCCCGCGACAGTTCCGGCAAAAGCACGATCGCCACAGCGACGCCGACGACGCCGAGCGGCAGCTGGTAGATGCGGTCGGCATAGGCCAGCGACGACACGGCGCTGTTCTGACCCGAGGCGATCGCCGTGCCGATCAGCTGGTTGATCTGGGTGATGCCGCCGGTGATTGCCGCCGGCAGGGCCAGGATCAGGAGCCGCTTGACGTTCGGCGTCATCTTCGGCCGGCGGAAGCCGATCGAGATGCCGGCATGGCGCACCGCCACCCAGACGATCGCCAACTGCACGATGCCCGCCGCCAGCACGCCCCAGGAGAGGCCGAAGCCGACGTCATGGGCGTCCAATCCATGATACCACGCATAGCCGAGCACGCCGATCAGGATGATGTTGAGGAAGGCGGGCGCGATCGCCGCCGCGAAATAGCGGCGCAGCGAATTCAGCATGCCGGCCATCATGGCGCCAAGCGACATGCAGATCAGATACGGGAACATGATCGTCGCGAGCGTGACGGTCGTCTCGAACTTGCCCGGAATGTCGGCGAAGCCCGGCGCCACCAGGTAGCGGACGATCAGCGGCATCGCCAGCTCCATGGCGATGGTGAGCGCGAGCAGCGCCGAGAACAGCACGCCGAACACTTCCTCCGAGAAGCGCTTGGCGCCGTCGGTGCCGTGCGTCTCGATCTCCTTGGCAAAGAGCGGCACGAAGGCGGCGTTGAAGGCGCCTTCGGCGAACAGCCGGCGGAAGGTGTTGGGGAACTGGAAGGCGGCGTTGAAGGCGTCGGCGACCGGCCCGGTGCCGAGCGCCGCCGCCATCAGCATCTCGCGGCCGAAACCCAGCGCGCGGCTCATCAGCGTGCCGGAGGCGACGGTGGCGAATTTCTTGACAAGGCTCATGCGGTGAATGACTGCCTGCGAAATTGCGTCAAATGGATGTCACTCGGCCGCCGCCTTGGCCTTGCCGTTGCGTTCATGCCCATTGCCTTCCAGCGTATCGATCAGCCGTTTGTGGATGGTGGCCGTGCGCGTGGGGCTGTCGATCTTCTGGCCGGTGAGGTCTGTGACGTAGAAAGTGTCGATGACCTTCTCGCCGAAAGTGGTGATGTGCGCCGAGGCGATGTCGAGCGAAAGGTCCGACAGCGCGCCGGTGATCTCGGAAAGCAGGCCCGGCCGGTCCAGCCCTTCGATCTCGATCACCGAAAAGCGGTTCGACAGCGTGTTGCGGATCTCGGCGCGCGGCGGGATGCGGAAAGCCTTGGCGCCGCGCTTCGGCTTGGTGCGCTTCTCGATCATCTCGGGCAGCCAGCTCTTGCCGGACAGAACGTCTTCTATCAGCTTGCCGACGCGCTCGGCGCGGCGGCGCTCGTCCTCGTCGCGGTCGAATTCCCTGGAGATCAGGATGGTGTCCAGCGCGCGCCCGTCCGAGGTGGTGAAGATTTGTGCGTCGACGATGTTGCCGCCAGCCGCAGCGCACGCGCCGGCAATCACCGACAGCAGGCGCGGATGGTCCTGCGCCAGCACAGTGATTTCGGTGACTGCCTCGAATTCGTGCGTCTTCACCATGGTGGCGAGCTTCTTGCCGGCGGCATCCGCCTCGCGGATGAATTCGGCGTGGCGCAGCTGGTCGGGCAGGTCGACGGTGAGCAGATAGTTCTCGTAGTGCTGCGCGACATAGCGCTTGCGCTCCTTCGCCGGCCAGGCGGCCAGCGCCTCGGCCAGCCGTTCGCGCGCCGCCGCCGTTCGCTCGGCGCGCGACACTTCCGAGAAGCCGCCGGTCAAGAGCAGCTCGGTCTCGAAATAGAGCGTACGCAGCAGCTGTCCCTTCCAGCCGTTCCACACGCCCGGTCCGACGCCCCTGATGTCGCAGACGGTGAGGACCAGAAGCAGCTTCAGCCGTTCCACCGATTGCACGATGGAAGCGAAATCCTCGATCGTCTTGCGGTCGTTGAGGTCGCGCGTTTGCGCGGTCATCGACATGACGAGATGGTTCTCGACCAGCCAGGCGACGGTCTCGGTGTCGGCGGCGGACAGCCCCATATGCGGGCAGATGCGCCGCGCGATCCTGGCGCCGGCTTCCGAATGGTCCTCCGGCCGGCCCTTGGCGATGTCGTGCAGCAACACCGCGACATAGAGCGCCTCGCGGCTTTTCTTCAGCCCCGGCAGCAGCGAATGCGAGAGCGGATGCACCTTGGCGCCGTCGCCGCGCTCGATCTCGGCCAGCACGCCGATGCAGCGGATGAGATGCTCGTCCACCGTATAGTGGTGGTACATCGAGAACTGCATCATGGCGACGATCTTGCCGAAGTCCGGGATCAGCTTGCCGAGCAGCCCCGCCTCGTTCATGCGCCTGAGGTTAAGCTCCGCATTGCGGTCCGAGGTCAGGATGTCGAGGAACAGCCGGTTGGCCTCCTCGTCGCGCCGCAGCGACTTGTTGACGAGACCCAGCGAGCGGGTGAGCAGCTTCAGCGCGTCGGGATGGAACTCCAACCCGTGCTTGTCGGCGAACCAGAACAGCCTGAGCAGATTGACCGGATCGCGCTCGAACACCAGGTCGTCGGCGACGTTGATGCGGTGGTTGTCGACGATGAAGTCGGAAGTGCCGGCAAGCTTGCGCTTGCGCCGCGAGAAGGTGAGGAAGATACGGTTGAAGCCGGGCACATGCTTGGCCTGCTCCTCCTCGAGCGCGGCGCAGAAGATGCGGGTGAGATCGCCGACATCCTTGGCGACGAGGAAGTAGTGCTTCATGAAGCGCTCGACCGCCGACAGGCCGGGATGCGTGGTGTAGCCCAGCCGCTCGGCGATCTCGCGCTGGATGTCGAAATGGAGCCGCTCTTCCGCCTTGCCGGTGAGGAAGTGCATGTGGCAGCGCACCGCCCACAGGAAATCCTCGGCCTTCTGGAATTCGCGATACTCGGCCTCGGTGAAGACGCCTTTCTCGACCAGCTCTTCGCCGCTGCGCACGCGATAAAAGTATTTGCCGATCCAGAACAGCGTCTGCAGGTCGCGCAAGCCGCCCTTGCCGTCCTTGACGTTGGGCTCGACCAGATAGCGGCTTTCGCCCGCCTTGGCATGGCGCTCGTCGCGCTCGGCGAGCTTGGCCTGCACATATTCCGGCCCCGTGGTGCGCACGACTTCGTGGTCGAAGCGGGTGAGCAGCTCGTCATAGAGCCTGCGTTCGCCCCACAGGAAGCGCGCCTCCAGGATCGAGGTGCGGATGGTGATGTCGGTGCGCGACAGCCTCAGACACTCCTCGATGTTGCGGGTGGCGTGGCCGACCTTCAGCCCCATGTCCCACAGCATGTAGAGCATGTATTCGACGATCTGCTCGCCCCACGGCGTCTGCTTGTAGGGCAGCAGGAAGAGCAGATCGATATCGGAGCCAGGCGCCAGCGTGCCGCGGCCATAGCCGCCGACCGCGACGACCGCCATGCGCTCGGCGGCCGAGCGGTTCTTGACCCGATAGACGTGGGTGGCCGCGAAATCGTAAAGCGCCCGGATCAGCTCATCCATCAGATGCGACAGCCGCTCGGCGCAGGCATGGCCGCCGCCATCCTCCTTCAGCATCGCCTCGGCGATCTTTCGTCCCTCGCCAAGCCTGCTCTTGAGCAGCTGCAGAACGGCCGTGCGCGTCGTCTTGCTTGAGCCGTCGCCGGCGCTAGCCGCCGTCAGCGCGGTAAGCTCGCGGCACAAGGCGTCGCCGTCGATGAGTTCGTCGAGTTTCAGGGAGATCTTTGCCATTCGGCGGCGTCTATAGCGCGTTTTCTTTGCGCTGTGTATGGGGCGGCGAACGCGCGTCCCACGGCGCGCGATTGATGCAACGCAAGGCCGGACGGTCAAAATCTCCAAAGATCGAAACAGGCCCTTGACCTTCCAGTTACTGGAAGGACTACCTCCGCCCCGACTGGAGAATCCGAGGTATTTGCTCATGACCCATTCCGACCATAATCATCATCATGCCCACGGCGCAGCCTGCTGTTCGGCAAAGGATGCCGCGCCTGCGGCCGTAGCCGTGATTCGCGACCCGGTTTGCGGCATGACGGTCGATCCGGCCGCCCGCAAGCCGACTGCCGAGCATGGCGGCCGGACATTTCATTTCTGCAGCGAGCGGTGCCGCATCAAATTCGAGGCCGAGCCTGAAACCTACCTGACGGTGACCGATCCCGTCTGCGGCATGAATGTCGACCGCGCGAGCGCAAAGCATTTCACACGCCATGAGGGCCAAGGCTTCTATTTCTGCTCGAGCGGCTGCAAGGGCAAGTTCGAGGCCGAGCCGGCAAAATACCTCACCGGCCGGCCCGAGCCCGAGCCGATGCCGAAGGGCACGCAATACACTTGCCCGATGCATCCCGAGATCATCCGGGACAAGCCCGGCGCCTGCCCGATCTGCGGCATGGCACTGGAGCCGATGGGCGTGCCGACCGGCGATGAGGGTCCGAATCCGGAGCTGGTGGATTTCACGCGGCGCTTTTGGATAAGCGCAGTGTTGTCCGTGCCTTTGCTTGTCTTCGCCATGGCACCGATGCTGGGTGTCAGTTTCGAAAGCTTCATCGATGGCCGGACGAAGACGTGGGCAGAACTGGCGCTGGCAAGCCCGGTCGTGCTGTGGGCCGCCTTGCCTTTCTTCCATCGCGGCTGGGACTCGATCCTCAACCGCAGCCCCAATATGTGGACGCTGATCTCGCTCGGCGTCGGCGCCGCCTATCTCTACAGCGTGGTCGCTGCCCTGTTCCCCGACATCTTCCCGCACCAGTTCCGCGGCCATGACGGCACCGTGCCGGTCTATTTCGAAGCGGCGGCGGTCATCGTCGCGCTGGTGTTCCTCGGCCAGGTGCTGGAGCTGCGCGCCCGCGAGCGCACGGGTTCCGCCATCCGCGCGCTGCTCGACCTTGCTCCGAAGACGGCGCGCCTGATCGGGGCCGACGGTTCCGAGAAGGATGTGCCGCTCGACAGCGTCAAGACCGGCGACAAGCTGCGCATCCGCCCCGGTGACGCCGTCCCGGTCGACGGCATCGTGCTCGAAGGACGCTCGTCGATCGACGAATCGATGATCACCGGCGAGCCTCTTCCGGTCGAGAAGACGGAAGGCGATCCTCTTACCGGCGGCACGCTGAACAAGAACGGCGCGCTGATCATGCGCGCCGAAAAGGTCGGCGCCGAGACCACGCTGTCGCGCATCGTCGAAATGGTCGCCAAGGCGCAGCGTTCGCGGGCGCCGATCCAGGGTCTGGCCGACCGCGTGTCCTTCTATTTCGTCCCGACCGTGGTGCTGGTGGCCGTCCTTGCCTTCATCGCCTGGGCGATCTACGGGCCTGAGCCCAGCCTGATCTTCGCCATCGTCTCGGCAGTGTCGGTGCTGATCATCGCCTGCCCCTGCGCATTGGGGCTTGCCACGCCGATGTCGATCATGACCGCGACCGGGCGCGGCGCGCATGCCGGCGTTTTGATCAAGGAAGCGGCGGCGCTCGAGCGCTTCGCTTCGGTCGATACGCTGATCGTCGACAAGACCGGCACCTTGACCGAGGGCCGTCCGCGGCTGACCGACGTCGTCGCGGCCGAGGGCATCGATGAGAATGAATTGCTTGCGCTTGCGGCCACCCTCGAAAGAGGCTCGGAACACCCGCTCGCCGAGGCGATCGTCGAGGGCGCCGCCGAACGCGGCGTCAAGCTTGCCGATGCCGAACACTTCGAGGCAATGACCGGCAAGGGCGTCGCCGGGACGGTGTCCGGCAGGAAGGTGGCGCTCGGCAACGCGGCGATGATGGCCGACCTCGGCATCGACACCGCGCCTGTTTCCGCCCGGGCGGAGGGGTTGCAGGCAGAAGGCAAGACGGCGATGTTCGTTGCCGCCAACGGCAGGCTCGCCGGCCTCGTCGCGGTCGCCGATCCGGTCAAGGCGACGACGGCCGAAGCGATCAAGGCTCTGCACGACAAGGGCCTGAGGATCATCATGGCGACCGGCGACAACGAGCGCACGGCAAAAGCGATCGCCGGCAAGCTCGGCATCGACGAGGTGCGCGCCGGCCTGCTGCCGGACGAGAAGGGCGCGCTGGTCGAGGAACTGCGCGCCGGGGGCGCCGGCGTCGCCATGGCCGGCGACGGCGTCAACGATGCGCCGGCACTGGCCGCCGCCGATGTCGGCATCGCCATGGGCACCGGCGCCGATGTCGCGGTCGAAAGCGCCGGCATCACGCTGGTCAAGGGCGACCTCAACGGCATCGTCAGGGCTCGCACGCTGGCCCAGGCGACGATCCGCAACATCCGCCAGAACCTGTTCTTCGCCTTCCTCTACAACGTCCTCGGCGTGCCGGTCGCGGCCGGCGTGCTCTATCCGCTCACCGGCACGCTGCTGTCGCCGATGATCGCGGCTGCGGCGATGAGCCTGTCGTCGGTCTCCGTCATATCCAATGCCTTGCGGCTGAGGACATTGAAACTCTGAGCGAACCTCCCAGATACGAAAATCCAACCAGAAGGAGACCTGAATGACCTTGGTGAAGAAGATCGTGCTGCTGTTGATGGCGGCCGGTATGCTGCTTGCCGTGTTCCTCGAGAGCGTGCCGGCGCAATCCGACGAGATGAAGCACGACATGTCCGGCATGGCGATGGGCTCCGAGAACGCGGCGACGGGCGGCTACAAGGCGGCGATGGACAAGATGCATGCAGACATGATGATCGAGTATACCGGCAATGCCGATGTCGACTTCGTGCGAGGCATGATCCCGCACCATCAGGGCGCGATCGACATGGCCAAGGTGGTGATCGCCAACGGCAAGGATCCGGAAATCCGCAAGCTCGCCGAAGGCGTCGTGAAGGCGCAAGAGGCCGAGATCGCGCAAATGCAGGACTGGCTTGCCAAGCATCCGGTGAAGTAACTCCTCACGGCCGAAATCCGGACCAAGGCGAAGACTTCGGTCTGGATTTCCGGCCACGGCTGTGCTGCGATCCGGCCTCACGCGGAGCAGGTCATGCCTTCCACAATCAGAACCACCACCTTGCCGTCCGGCGAAGCCGTTCCGGTGCTGGGCCAGGGCACATGGAAGATGGGCGAGGACCGCCGCCGCCGCGCCGATGAGGTCGCGGCGTTGAAGCTTGGGCTCGACCTCGGCATCACGCTGATCGATACGGCGGAAATGTATGCCGGCGGCGGCGCCGAGGAAGTGGTGGCGCAAGCCATCGCCGGGCGCCGCGACCAGACCTTTCTGGTGTCCAAGGTGCTGCCGACCAACGCCTCGCGCGCTGGCGTGACGCGAGCCTGCGAGAACAGTTTGAGGCGGCTTTCCACCGACCGCATCGATCTCTATCTGCTGCACTGGCCGGGCAGCGTGCCCGTGGGCGAAACCGTCGAGGCCTTCGAGGCCCTGAAGGCGGCCGGCAAGATACGCCACTGGGGCGTCAGCAACTTCGACACCGACGAGATGGAGGAACTGGTCGGCCTGCCCTCCGGCGGCAACGTCCAGACGAACCAGATCCTCTACAACCTCTCGCGGCGTGGCCCCGAATTCGACTTGGCACCCTGGAGCCTGAAGCGGGGCATCCCGCTGATGGCCTATTCGCCCGTCGAGCAGGGCGCGCTGGCGCGCAACGCCAGGCTCGACGCCGTGGCCGCCCGCCACAACGCCACGGCCGCGCAGATTGCCCTCGCCTGGGTGATGGCGCAGAAAGGCGTCATCACCATCCCGAAGGCGAGCCGCCAGGAGCACGTCCGCCAGAACGCCGCCGCGCTCGATATTGAGCTGACGGCGCAGGATTTCGCCGATCTCGACCGCGCCTTCCCGCCGCCGACGCGCAAGCGCGGGTTGGAGATGATTTAGACACGCTCATAGCGCAGGTCGCATTCCGTCACACCCTCCTCTGGCCTGCCGGCCATCTCCCCCGCAAGGGGGGAGATAGGCAGCTTTGCGGGCGGCGCTCGTCTTGCGGCGTTGACGATTGGCGAAAGCGACGGCGACATCCAATCTCCCCCCTTGCGGGGGAGATGTCCGGCAGGCCAGAGGGGGTGGGAAGGATCGCGACGCTGGCTGAAAGCCTTATTTCGTCGCCAGCCCCTTCAACCTGTACAGCGCCTCCAGCGCTTCCCTTGGCGTCATCTCGTCGGGATTGATGGCACCGAGCGCGTCGCCCAGCGCATCGTTCTTTGCCGGCTTCGGCGCCTCGCGCTTTACCGCCACCGAAAACAGCGGCAGGTCGTCGACCAGCCGGTTGGTCTTGCCCGAGACCTCGCCTTCCTCGAGCTGGTGCAGCACTTGCTTGGCACGCGCCACCACGGCTTCCGGCAGGCCGGCGAGCCGCGCCACCTGCACGCCGTAGGAGCGGTCGGCCGCACCCCTGCCGACCTCGTGCAGGAAGACGACGTCGCCTTCCCATTCCTTGACCCGCATGGTGACGTTGTGGAGCCGGGGGAGCTTGCCCGCCAGCGCCGTCATCTCGTGGAAATGCGTGGCGAAGATCGCCCGGCAGCGGTTCTTCTCATGCAGATATTCGACCGCCGCCCAGGCGATCGACAACCCGTCGAAAGTCGCGGTGCCGCGGCCGATCTCGTCGAGGATGACCAGCGCCCGCTCGCCGGCCTGGTTGAGGATCGCAGCCGTCTCGACCATCTCGACCATGAAGGTCGAGCGGCCGCGCGCCAGATCGTCCGAGGCGCCGACGCGCGAGAACAGGCGGTCGACGACGCCGATATGGGCGCTTTGCGCCGGCACGAACGATCCGGTCTGGGCAAGGATGGCGATGAGCGCGTTTTGCCTGAGGAACGTCGATTTGCCGCCCATGTTGGGGCCGGTGAGCAGCCAGATGGCGCCGGCCTTGGCGCCGCCTTCCGGCGAGAGGTCGCAGTCATTGGCGACGAACGGGCCTTCGCCGGAACGCCTGAGCGCCTGTTCGACGACCGGATGGCGCCCGCCGGAAATCTCGAAGGCGAGGCTGGCATCGACCAGCGGCCTGCACCAGCCCTCGCTTTCGGAAAGCAGAGCCAGCGCCGACGACACGTCGAGCACCGCGAGCGCCTCGGCGCCGGCGCGGATGCTGTCGGCCTCGCCGACCACCTCCGCCGTCAGCCGGTCGAAGGCGGCGAGCTCGATGCTCAGCGCCCGGTCGGCGGCATTGGCGATCTTCGATTCCAGCTCCGCCAGTTCCGTCGTGGTGAAGCGCATGGCGTTGGCCATGGTCTGGCGGTGGATGAAGCGCGCCTTGGCGGCGTCGCTGCCGGTCATCACGCCATGATGGTTGGCGGTGACCTCGATATAGTAGCCGAGCACATTGTTGTGCCGGATCTTCAGCGAGCGTATGCCGGTCTCCTCGATCAGCGAGCGCTCCAGCCCGGCGATCACTTTTCGCGATTCGTCGCGCAATGCGCGCATCTCGTCGAGCTCGGCATTGTAATTCGACCGCACGAAGCCGCCGTCGCGCTTGATCAGCGGCAACTCGTCGTCGAGCGCCTCGCTGAGATGGCGGGCAAGCGCGTCGGGCAAGGCCTTGATTGCTGCCAGCGCCGCGGCGAGCTCGGCCGGCAGGGCGGTCGTAGCAAACAGCTCGGCGATGGCACCCGCCGCCTCGAAGCCGGCTCGCAGCGCGCCGAGATCGCGCGGGCCGCCGCGGTTGAGCGCCAGCCTCGACAGTGCCCTCGGCATGTCGGCGACGCTTTTCAGGCTCGTCCGCAATCCTTGACAGAGCCGCGTCTCGGCGCGGAAGAACGACACCGAGTCCAACCTTGCTGCGATCGCCGCCGGATCGGTCAGCGGCGCCATCAGGCGGTCGGCGAGCATTCGCGCGCCGCCGCCGGTGACGGTGCGGTCGATCGCCTTGAACAGCGAGCCCTCGCGGCTGCCGGAAAGCGTGCGCAACAGTTCCAGATTGGCGCGCGTCGCCGGGTCGATGAACAGCGTCGAGCCGCTCTCCTCGCGCTCGGGGCGCGACAACGGCGGCCGCTCGGCCTTCTGCGTCTTCTCGACATAGGCAATGGTGCCGGAGATCGCCGACAGCTCGGCGCGCGAGAAGCTGCCGAAGCTGTCCGGCGTCGCCACATCGAAGAAGCGGGCGATGCGCCCCGTGGCCGACGCCGAATCGAACAGCGACGGCGGCTGCGGGTTGGCGACCCGGCCGAGCACGTCGAAGACCGGCCGCAGCTCAGGGTCGTGGAACACCGGCTCGGCGACGATCAGCTCGCGGGGATCGACGCGGAAGATGTCGGCAAGCAGCCGCTCCGGCGTCGTCTCGGCGACCCTGAAGGCGCCGGTCGAGATGTCGATCCAGGCCAGCGCGAAGCTGCCTTGGTTGCCCGCAGCGCCGCTGCCCTTCACTCGCCCCAGCGCCATCAGGAAGCTCGATTCCTGCGGCGCGAGCAGCTTGTCCTCGGTGATGGTGCCGGGCGTCACCAGCCGCACCACGTCGCGGCGCACCACCGATTTCGAACCGCGCTTCTTGGCTTCCGCCGGGTCCTCGGTCTGCTCGCAGACGGCAACGCGAAAACCCTGCGCGATCAGCTTCTGCAGATAGTCGTCCGCCGCATGCACCGGCACGCCGCACATCGGAATGTCGTGTCCCTGGTGCTTGCCGCGCCGGGTGAGCACGATGCCGAGCGCCTGGCTCGCCTTCTCGGCGTCGTCGAAGAACAGCTCGTAGAAATCGCCCATGCGGTAGAAGAGCAGCGAATCCGGGTTCGCCGCCTTGATCTCGATATACTGCTCCATCATCGGCGTGACGCCGCCCACGGCGGGTGCCGGTGTCGTCGTCTCCGGGACGTCGGTATCGGTCGGCATGTGCATGTTCATGCCGCGACGCTAGCAGATGTGGCAGTGGGGTTTAATGCCGGCGCCTCGAAAAGCAGGGGAAACCGCAGGTCATGCTGCCAGCAGGCTGTCAACCAGCCGCCGCCTTCCATGTTGAGGCAGCTTTGCCCGGCTTGGCGGTTTACAGCGGCCGCGTGTAGCCTTAATCCGGAAACCCATAAGGAAGCACCCGTCCCAAGCGGTGCCGCAAAGGTGAGGGAATCGAAAGCATCATGGCCAGGAAAACCGAGAGCAGTGGGCCCTCCGTCAGCGCGCAGGAGGCGCTGGAATTCCACGCCATGGGGCGGCCCGGCAAGCTGGAGATCGTCGCCACCAAGCCGATGGCCACGCAGCGCGATCTCAGCCTCGCCTATTCGCCGGGCGTCGCCGTTCCCGTGCGCGCCATCGCGGAGGACCCGAGCCGCGCCTTCGACTACACCGCGCGCGGCAACATGGTCGCCGTCATCTCCAACGGCACCGCCATCCTCGGCCTCGGCAATCTCGGCGCGCTGGCCTCGAAGCCGGTCATGGAAGGCAAGGCGGTGCTGTTCAAGCGCTTCGCCGATGTCGATTCCATCGACCTCGAAGTGGCGACCGAGGATGCCGACGAGTTCATCAACTGCGTGCGTTTCCTCGGGCCTTCCTTCGGCGGCATCAACCTCGAGGACATCAAGGCGCCGGAATGCTTCATCATCGAGCAGCGCCTGCGCGAATTGATGGATATCCCGGTCTTCCATGACGACCAGCACGGCACCGCCATCATCTCTTCCGCCGGGCTGATCAACGCGCTGGAGATTACCGGTCGCGATATGAAGACCACGAAGATGGTCTGCAACGGCGCGGGCGCCGCCGGCATCGCCTGCATTGAATTGATGAAGGCGATGGGTTTCCCGCCGGAAAACATCATCCTGTGCGACACCAAGGGCGTGGTCTTCCAGGGCCGCACCGAAGGCATGAACCAGTGGAAGTCGGCGCATGCGGTCAAGTCCGAGGCGCGCAGCCTCGCCGAGGCGCTGGACGGCGCCGATGTCTTCCTCGGCCTTTCCGCCAAGGGCACGCTGACCCCCGCCATGGTGCAGTCGATGGCGAAGAACCCGATCATCTTCGCCATGGCCAATCCGGATCCGGAGATCACGCCGGAGGAGGTGGGCGAGATCCGCACCGACGCCATCATGGCCACGGGGCGCTCCGACTATCCGAACCAGGTCAACAATGTGCTGGGCTTCCCCTATATCTTCCGCGGCGCGCTGGATGTCCGGGCCACCACCATCAACGACGAGATGAAGATCGCCGCCGCACGCGCGCTGGCCGAGCTTGCGCGCCAGGATGTGCCGGACGACGTCGCGGCGGCCTATCAGGGCAACCGGCCGAAATTCGGCCCCAACTACATCATCCCGGTACCGTTCGACCCGCGCCTGATCTCGGCGATCCCGCTGGCGGTGGCCAAGGCCGCGATGGACTCCGGCGTCGCCCGCAAGCCGATCCTCGACCTCGACCGCTATGCGCAGGAGCTTTCGGCTCGCCGCGATCCGATCGCCTCGACCTTGCAGCGCATCTACGACCGGGTCCGCCGCCAGCCCAAGCGCATCGTCTTCGCCGAGGGCGAGGAAGAGCAGGTGATGCGCGCCGCCGTCTCCTATGTGAACCAGAAGCTCGGCACCGCGATCCTGCTCGGCCGCGACGACGTCATCAAGGAGAATGCCCGTAACGCCGGCATCGACCTCAACAAGCAGGGGCTCGAGATCATCAATGCCAGGCTGTCGCGCCGCAACGGCATCTACACCGACTATCTCTACGAGCGCATGCAGCGGAAGGGTTTCCTGTTCCGCGACTGCCAGCGCCTGATCAACAATGACCGCAACCATTTCGCCGCCTGCATGGTGGCGCTGGGCGACGCCGACGGCATCGTCACCGGCGTGACCCGCAATTATTCCACCGCGCTCGACGACGTGCGCCGCGTCATCGACGCCAAGCCCGGCCATCGCGTCATCGGCGCCTCGATCGTGCTCGCGCGCGGCCGCACCGTGATGATCGCCGACACCGCCGTGCACGACATGCCGAATGCCGAGCAGATCGCCGACATCGCCGAGGAGGCCGCCGGCTTTGCCCGCCGCATGGGCTATGAGCCCAGGCTGGCAATGCTTGCCTATTCCACCTTCGGCCATCCGCAAGGCGAGCGCTCGGAGCGGATACAGGAGGCGGTGCGCATCCTCGACAAGCGCCGCGTCGACTTCGAGTATGACGGCGAGATGGCCGCCGACGTGGCGCTGAACCCACGCGCCATGGCACAATATCCGTTCATCCGGCTGACCGGCCCGGCCAATGTGCTGGTCATGCCCGCCTTCCACTCGGCCTCGATCTCGACCAAGATGCTGCAGGAACTCGGCGGCTCCACCGTCATCGGGCCGCTGCTGGTCGGCCTCAACAAGCCGGTCCAGATTGTGTCGCTCAATGCCAAGGACTCCGACATCGTCAACATGGCGGCGATCGCCGCCTACACGGCGGGGAATTGATGAGCGGCCGGCGCGTCAACGCCATCACTTAGAGTAATTCCAGGAAAAGTG
>LM655188.1:60923-94952 GCA_000824825.2 Mesorhizobium sp. ORS 3324 | reverse complement strand
GAGATAGAGTGGTTCGCCGTTTTCGTGAAACGGTGAAGCACTCTAGGAACAAACAAAAGGGCCCGCGGCATCGCCGCGGGCCTTGGGTCCTGAGATCGTAGCTTCGATCAGAACGAGCGCTGGAAGCGGACGATGCCACCCCAGCTGTTCTTCTTGTCGGCCTTGGTCCAGTTGAAATCGTCAGCGTCGCCGAACTTGCCGTCGTGGACATAGTCAACTTCGGTCGTGATCGTGAAGCCTGGAACGATCGTGTAGGCCACGTTTGCCGCGACGGCGGCATTCTTGGCATCATCAGCCGAAACCTGGAGGTTGAAGGCGGTCTTCTCGTTGAACTTGTAGGTGCCGCCACCCCAGACGGCCCAGTTGCCGCCCCACGGCTTGTAGAAGCCGCGGCCACGAGCAGGAATGACATTGGTAGGGTCGTTCAGATTGTCGTCGGTGCCGTAGCCGCCCATGACGAACAGCGAAAGTTCCTTGGTGACGTTGACGTCGAGGCGAACTTTGCCGGCCACTTCCTCATAGGAGCTGTCATAAGCGACAACGCCGGTGATCGCACCCCAGTCGCCCTTGTACTTCAGGCCGCCGACGACATTGGGAACGTAGCTGTCAATGGTGCCGTGAATGGCTGTGGAGCCGGTGGTGTCGGAGCCTTCTTCGAGCGAGATCACACCCGAGAAGCCGCTACCGGCGTCGAAGTAGTAGCTGACGACGTTGGTGTCCTTGATGCCGTACGGGATTATCGTGTCCTGGATGACATTGCCGGCATAGCCGATGAACGCATCATAAGGCGTCTCGTCCTTGCCGACGCGCAGACCACCGAGCTGGATCCAGGCGAAGTTCAGCGAAACGGACGTCCCACCGCCGTTCGGGAAGTTAAACCGCGTCTCGGTGTAGGTCTTCAACGTACCGAGTTCGGTTTCCTGGCCGGTCCAAGTCTTCAGATTGAAGCGGGCGTTCTTCTTCCAGCTGTTCTGCGAGTCGCCGTCCTGAACGTCGGTGGTCTTACGGCCGTCGAATGAGCCGACATCGCCGAAGCCGGCGTCATAGCGGACATAGCCGCCGACGCGCAGGCAGGTCTCGGTGCCGGGGATGTAGAAGTAACCTGCGCCATAGACGTCGCAGATCTTGACGTATTCGGCCGGTTCCGGCTCGGCGACGGTGACCGCGTCGGCGGCGCGGGCGCCCGAAACTGCGATCAGGGCCGCAGCGGAGCCGAGAAGAAGGCTCTTGATGTTCATTTTCTTGAATCTCCAGTCAAAGGTTCAAGACAGGTCTGCGCATGCCCTTCCAGGTCCTGCCACCCCGTCCCCATCGTCGAAAAAGCCGCGCCTGCCAGCGCCGCTTCTTCGCCCTCGACATGGCTTAAACGGCGGCTGCGCACAACAGCGATTATGTCCGAAAAGCGGCCTTTCGACCTATTGGAAAAGTCTTGTTGCTCAAATATCACGTCATATATTTGAAAGAATGGCACATATTGCACAACATATACGTCAGGCACAAAGATTTAAGCTGGTCATTGTGCCATTTGTGCCATTTATTACAGTTTTGTGACATAAATATAGCCGGCTAATATTTACGAACGCAGCGTTCAAAAAAGCGCAAACTGCGTTGGAAAATCAGCGATCAGGACAAGCTGCGAGCGACGCGAACCACATCCTCGATCATGTCCTCGCGCAGCATTTGGATCGGGACGCGACCGTCCAGTTCGGCTGACGGCCGGGTCAGCCAGAGCCAGGCCAGCCTCGGATTGGCGATCGCCGCCAACACCTCGCTTATGCCCGGAGCCGGCCTGCCGTCGACGAACTGGGCGAGCGGGAAGACATGCTTGCGGCCGCCCTTGCGCAGCGCGACGACCTCGCCCCGCCTTTGCCAGCGATGCAGCGTCGAGCGCGGGATGCGGAGCTTCTCTTCCAGATATGTCGATCCTGCTACCTCGCCGGCCCAGTCTTCGATGAGCATCGTCTGCAGCTCGGAGGCGCGCTCGGCGATGGGCCGGGGGACAGGCTTGCCATGTCCGGTCGTCCGGCTTTCATTCACGGCGTCGCCTGGATCGGTGCGCACGATTTTCTCCGCGGTTGCGCGGAAGAATTCGGACGCGAGCGCGGTCCAGCCGCCTTCGAAGGAGGTGATGGCGAGCCGCTGCGCCTGCGACAGGAAGGGAAGGGCGGCGGCAACGGCGCCGGCCATCGCGCTGGCGGAAACGAGCGCCTCCGCGTCGAGCAGGACGCCATGCCGCATCAATGCCTGCTGCACGGCCTCAGTCACCAAGCCGGCCAGAGCCTCTTGAGAAATTCCTTCAGGCGGATTTTGAAATCTGGTCATGCATCTGTCTTGCGCGCCGCGCTCTCCTCCCCAGCCGCGGCGGTTCTTGAACGGCTATAACGGAAAGGGGCAATCGTAACGGCAGCAGCCGCAGCGACCGTGAAGGTTGCTGTCTTGCATTTTTTGGCACCCCAAACGCTGCGGGCCCGAAATGTCAGTCGCGGAAGGCCCCACACTGCCTGTAGAAGCGCTCTGTGACAGGCGCGCGACAGGCGGCGCTTCTTCCTTCTCCGCTTGTGGGAGAAGGTGGATCGGCGCGTGGCGCCGAGACGGATGAGGGGTATTCCAGCTTGGCGCCAGTTACCCCTCACCCGGATTGCCAGCCGAATTGCGAAGAGCAATTCGGGGCAATCCGACCTCTCCCACAGGGGGAGAGGTAAGAGGCGCTACAGCAGCCCAGCCTGCTCGGCCTCGCGTCGCAGGTTTTGCCGGGGCCGCGGGCCGATCTGCTGGATCACCAGCCCGGCCGCCAGGGAGCCGAGATCGCCGCAATCCTTGAGGCTGCGCCCGGTCGTGTAGCCGTAGAGGAAGCCGGCGGCGTAGAGGTCGCCGGCGCCGGTCGTGTCGACCAGTTCCTTGATCGCCGTCGCATTTATCGAGACGGTCTCTTCGCCGCGCACGATCACCGAGCCCTTTTCCGAGCGGGTGACGGCGGCGATCCTGCAATCCTTGCGGATCGCCGTCAGCGCGTCGTCGAACGAGGAGGTCTGGTAGAGCGACTTGATCTCATGGCTGTTGGCGAAGACGATGTCGACCGTGCCGGAGCGCATCAGCTCGAGGAACTCGTCGCGATAGCGGTCGACGCAGAAGGAATCCGACAGCGTCATCGACACTTCGCGACCGGCGGCGTGCGCGAGCCGCGCGGTCTGCCGGATCGCTTCCTTGGCGCGCGGCGGATCCCAGAGATACCCCTCGAAATAGGTGACCCTCGCCCCGGCGGCCTTGTCGGCCTCGACATCTTCTGGCCCGAGCTCGACGCAGGCGCCGAGATAGGTGTTCATCGAACGCTCGCCGTCGGGAGTGACAAAGATCATCGAGCGTGCCGTCGGCGGCTCGCCCCTGAGCGGCTTGGTGTCGAAGGCCACGCCCTGAGCGTGGATATCGTGGGTGTAGATTTCGCCGAGCGCGTCGTTCGACACCTTGCCGAAGAAAGCGGCACGGCCGCCGAAGCTCGCCACGCCCGCCGCCGTGTTGCCGGCGCTGCCGCCCGAAGCCTCGATCGCCGGCCCCATGCGGCTGTAGAGCAGCTCGGCGCGCCTGGTGTCGATGAGGTTCATCGCACCCTTGATGATGCCGTTGGTCTCGAGGAAGGCCTCGTCGCACTGGGCGATGATGTCGACAATGGCATTGCCGATGCAAAGCACGTCATATTCCGGCATCAATGTCTCCGCCAACGACCACCGGCTTTCTGCCACGCCGGCCGGGCGCGGGTCTAGCGGCTTGCAGCCGCTTTGCCTACCCCGAAAATCGGCGTCGGTTGCGCCGGGTCGCCGGGATCGTTCGCCGGCTGCGGCAATGCTCGCGTCATAACTGGGCCACAACAGCGGCGAGGCCGGCAGCTATGGTTTCACCGCGATCGAAACATTTCCGACTCGTCGCGCGCTAGAAGCAGATCGTCCCGGAAACAAGGCACGAACCACCAAATGTCTGAAAAGACCGAAATGACCACCGAACTGGCGCTGCTTGGGCTTCTGGCGGTGTTGTGGGGTGCCTCCTACACCTTCATCAAGATCGGTGTCGAGACGATCCCGCCGGTTACCTTCATCGCTAGCCGCACCTTGATCGCGGGCAGCATTCTGCTTGGCCTCATCCGCTGGCGCGGCCTTGCCATGCCGCGGGACGTGGTCATCTGGCGCCGCTTCATGTTCCAGGCCTGCCTGAACAGCGTCATTCCGTTCACGCTGATCGCCGCCGCCGAGCGCTCGATCGATGCCGGCCTTGCCACCATCCTCAACGCCACATCGCCGATCTTCACCTTCCTGCTGACGGCGCTGATCACCCGCCACGAACCGGTGACGCTGCGCAAGCTGGTCGGCGTCGGGGCAGGCATCGCCGGCATTTGCCTGATCGTCGGCACCGAGGCGCTCGGTGGTCTCGGCCGTCAGCTCTGGGCGCAGCTTGCCGTCATCGCGGCTACCGTCAGCTATGCGGGCGCCGCCATCTTCGGGCGCAATTTCAGGGGCCTCGATCCGATGGTGCCGGCGGCCGGCTCGATGATCTGCGGCGCCGCGATTCTGATCCCTTTGAGCCTCGTCTTCGACTGGCCTTGGACGCTGACGCCGTCGACCGCGTCTGTCCTGGCTCTCTTCGGCCTTTCGGTCTTCTCCACCGCGCTCGCCTTCTCGATCTTCTTCCGGCTCATCCACACGCTTGGCTCGGTTGGCACCACCTCGCAGGCCTATCTGCGCGTGCCGATCGGTGTCGGCATCGGCGCCCTCTTCCTCGGCGAGAGCCTCGGCCCAACGGCATGGCTCGGCATGGCCTTCGTCGTCGTCGGCGTCGCCGCCATGACCATTCCGGCAAGTCAAGCCAGACTCGCATGATAATACCGGCGCAATAGTTGCACCGACCGCCAGGCCCGCCTATCTCGGGGGCGTCTTACCCGATGAGGGCTTGGAGCTCCCGTGATCCTCGACGCCGCCCGCGCCGCCGCCAGCCGGTTGTTCTCCCCCGAATTCCGCTCCGTCTTCCTGAAGACGCTTGGCTTGACGCTGCTCGCCCTGGCGGCGCTGTGGTTCGGCATCGAGAGCCTGCTCGAATGGCTGGCCTGGCCGTGGCTGCACACGCTCTTGCCCGGATTGCCGTCCTGGGCCGGATGGCTTGGCGCAGCGATCGCCGGCATACTCCTGGCGATACCGATGGCGCTGCTGGTCGCGCCGGCGACGGCGATCGTCGCCGGCTTGTTCCTGGACGATATCGCCGAGGTGGTCGAGCGCACCGACTATCCGAGCGATCCGCCCGGCCGCGCCGTGCCGGCGCTGCATTCACTGGCGCTGGCGATAAAGTTCTTCGGCGTCGTCATCCTCGGCAACATCGTGGCGCTCCTGCTGCTCCTGGTGCCGGGCATCAACATCGCCGCCTTCTTCATCGTCAACGGCTACCTGCTCGGGCGTGAATTCTTCGAATTCGCCGCCATGCGCCTCCGCCCCGAGGCCGAAGCCAAGGCGCTGCGCCGAAAATATGCCGGCACCGTTTTCCTGGCCGGGCTGCTGATCGCGGTCTTCCTGGCCGTTCCGCTGCTCAACCTTTTGACGCCGCTCTTTGCCACCGCCACGATGGTGCACCTGCACAAAGCGGTCTCGCGGGAGGCAGGCCGAACGGCCTGATTGCCTCAGCGCAGCAGAAAGCCTTGCCCCAGTTCATCGTCCAGCTCGACGATGAACTCGGCGCGCCCGGAGTAATAGGCGCGGCCGCCGACGCGGGCGATGATCGCCTCATGCGGTCCGGTCTTCGCGGTTCGCGCCACCGAGCCTGAAAAGCGCGATCCGGCGATGCTCTCGAAGGTTCTCGTCTGGCCGATGCCGATCTCGCCCTTGGCATGCATGGCAGCCAGCCTCGCGGTGACGCCGGAGCCGGTCGGCGAGCGGTCGACCTCGGCTTCCGCGAACACGCAGACGTTCTTCGTCGCCTCGCCGGAAAAAGCATCCTTCCCGTCGGTCAGGATCGTGCCATAGAGGAAGGCGAGGTCGGAGTGATCGGGGTGCGAGAGCTGGAAGTCGGCCTTCAGCCGCTCCGTCAGCGCCGTCGCCGCGTCGACGAAATCGCGGACCCGGTTGCGGCCGAACTCCAGCCCGAACTGCCGGCAATCGGCCAGCGCGTAGAATGCGCCGCCATAGGCGACGTCGAAGCCGATCGATCCGAAACCGTGCAAGTCGATCTGCTGGTCGCGCGCGAACAGGAAGGCCGGCACGCTCTCGAACGAAACGGCGCCTGCCTTGCCGCCCTTGACCTCGACGGAGGCGACGACCAGCCCGCACGGCGCCTCGATTTTGACCGTCGTCACTGGCTCCTGCTTCTCGACGAGCCCTTCGTCGACGGCATAGCGCCCGAGTGCGATGATGGCGTGGCCGCACATGGTCGAATAGCCTTCATTGTGCATGAACAGCACGGCGAGGTCGGCGCCGGGAAGGTCGGGCTCGACCAGCAGCGCGCCGTACATGTCGTAGTGGCCGCGCGGCTCGAAGATCAGCAGCTTGCGCAAATGGTCGAGATTGTCGCGCACATAGGCGCGCTTCTCCAGGATCGTGCCCTTCGGGATTGCCGGATAACCGCTGGTGACAATCCTCAGCGGCTCGCCGCCGGTATGCATGTCGACGACGGCGAGCGTCATGCGCCGGTCTCGCGGAACAGCGCCTGTAGCTTTCCGAACGGCATGGCGGAGCGGGTGAAGTCGAACGTGCCGTCCTGCTGGATCTCGCGCGCTGCCGTCTCCAGCATGCCGTAGGCGAAATTGGTCAGCCATGGCCCGAGCGAGATGCGTTTGACGCCGGCCATGGCAAGGTCGGCGATGGTGAAGCCGGGCCGGGCCATGACATTGACGGGCTTGCTCACCGCCGAGCAGACCAGCCGCACCGTGTCGATGTCGCTCAGGCCCGGCGCATAGAGCACGTCGGCGCCGGCCTTCTCGAAGGACTGCAGCCGCTTGATCGTGTCGTCTATGTCCGGCCTGCCATGCAGAAAGTTCTCCGCGCGTGCGGTGAAGACGAAATCGTGCTTGAGGGCGCGCGCCGCTTCGGCGGCCGCTGCGACGCGTTCGACCGCATGCGAGAAATCATAGATCGGATTGTCGGGGTCGCCGGTATGGTCCTCGATCGAGCAGCCGGCAAGGCCGGCGGCCTCGGCTGCGAAGATGGTTTCGGCGGCCTGCTCGGCGCTGTCGCCCTTGCCGCGTTCGAGATCTGCCGAGACCGGAAGATCGGTCGCTGCCGTCACCTCGCGGCAATGGTGGATCATCGCCTCGAACGTCACGGCACCGTCTGGCAGGCCGCGCGAGAAGGCAAAGCCGGCGCTGGTCGTGGCCAGCGCCTTGAAGCCGAAGGAGGCCAGAAGCTTGGTCGTGCCGACATCCCAGGGATTGGGCATGACGAAGGTGGAGGCATGCAGATCGCGAAAAATCTTGCCCTTGTCCATGGTGGGTCCTCAATCATGTTCGGGGTTGTGAGGGGGGAATTTATCGCGGCCGTCCGGGTCGGGCAAACGAATGCAGTTGGCTCAGAAGCGTTTGGCGTTCTCTGCTGCCAATTTGTCGAAGGCATCGGAATCCCGCACATAACGTGACCTCGCCTTGTCCCAATGATAGGTGACCGAAATGTCGTGCGAGACGGCTTTGGGCGCCGGCTCCGAGCAGCTTTCTCCGCTCGGCTTCGTGGCATCGGTCGCTGTCACCTCGATCGCAGCGTAAGGTTTTTCGTCGCCTGGCGTCTGGAAGGACAGGTCTTGCGTGTGCTTGTAGGCACAGACATTCTCGTCGAACGTATTGATCTGATCGATCGGCTCGAAACGGTCGTTGCGAACCAGGATCAGGATCGTGCTGACATAGCCCTGGTTCGAATTGAAATGTGCGCTCATGGTGATGAGCGCATCGTCGTCGGGGCCGATCGCGAGCTTGCCGGGATCGCGAAAATAGCTGTTCTGGTCGGTTCCGACATTGACGGCGTCGAGCAGCCTCGGCTTGCCGGAAAGATCGTAGAGCGCCAGCACCGCAAAGCCCTCGGCGCTGTCTTGCGCCTGCCCGAGGTCGAAAAGCATGGCCAGCCGGTCCTTGCCGCCGGCCTTGATGGGAAGAACGGCGGCGTTCGGCAGGTTGATGATCTCGGGCGGCGGGCCGCCTTCGTCGCCGTCGAGGATATGGCGCATCTCGATCGGCGCGCTGCCCTTGTAGAAACCATCATCGCCGGCGGCGAGATCGGGCACGACCATTTTGGCGAGGTCGAGATAGGTGACGTCCTGATGCCCGGGAACGGCGCTGTTCAGCTCCGGAAAGCTGACGGCTTGCGCGTCCGCCGCCGTCCACAGGCACGGCAGCAGCATGCACCCAAGCATTAGACGGGATAAGACGGAAATCATGAAAAGCGCCCCTCGAAGGCGCTCACGCTAGCACGGAGTTTTGCGACGCGCAGCCAGGGAACGCAGTCAGGGGATCGGCACCAGCTCAGCAAGTTCGCGCATGTCGTCGAACAGGATGCCGCCGGCTTCCGCGAGGCCGTCGCGGTCCGAGAACGGATCGGCGTGATAGGAAAACACCCGCATGCCGGCTGCGATGCCGGCCTGCGTGCCGGCGACGCTGTCCTCGATCACGATGCAGTCGGCCGGCGCGAAGCCCATCGTCGTTGCTGCATGGAGGAAAAGGTCCGGGAACGGCTTGCCGCGTCCAACCATGGTGGAGGAGAACATCGCGTGCTCGAACAGCGGCAGAAGGCCCGTCTGGCCGAGCGTGATGTGCATCTTGGAGACCCGCGCCGAGGAGGCGACGCAATAGGCGACGCCGGCGGCGCGCACCTTCTCGATGAAGTCGCGCACGTGAGGGATCGCCTCGACGCCATGCGCGAACAGGTCCGGCAGGCCGGCATTCCAGCGTTCTACGAAGTCGGCCCCGAGCCTGACCTCGGTCTCCGCTTCGATCTCCTTCTGCACCGAGACCATGCTGCGGCCGGAGAAGGTCTTGCGGCAATATTCGAAAGTGGTGGCAAAGCCGGCGGCGCTAAGCCATTCGGCGAGGCGTTTGTTGGCAAGGTTCTCCGTGTCGACCAGAACCCCGTCGCAGTCGAAGATGACCAGCTTGGGGGACATCAGGCGGTGCCGGTCGACCCGAACCCGCCGGCGCCGCGCGCCGTTCCGCCGGCCAGCGTGCGCTCTTCGACCGTGATCTGCGTCACCGCGGCAAAGACGATCTGCGCGATCCGCATGCCGCGCGTCACGGCGAAGTCCTCGTCGCCGAGATTGACGAGCAACACCTTCACCTCGCCGCGATAGTCGCTGTCGATGGTGCCGGGCGTGTTGAGGACGGTGAGCCCGTGCTTGAAGGCAAGGCCGGAACGCGGCCGCACCTGGCCTTCCATGCCTTGCGGGATTTCCAGGATCAGTCCGGTCGGCACCAGCGCGCGCTTCCCCGGCAATACCAGCAGCGGCCGGTCCTCCGGCACCGCTGCCCGCAGGTCCATGCCGGCGGCGCCGGCACTCTCATAGGCCGGCAGCGGCAATCCCTCACCATGCGGCAACCTGACGAAGCCGACAGCCGGACCGATGACGGAGGAAGGAGAAACAGCCATGCGCATGAGCCCATTCCTATCGGCGCGAAACGCGATTCGGTCAACTCGGAGCCGAAGCCTATCAACGGATTTCTTTGCGGCACGGTTCCGCCGGTTTTCAGCGCAGTTCCACCGGAACGACCGTCGTCTCCTTGATCTCCTCCATGACGAAGGAGGCCGAGACGTCCGACAGCGCTACCTTGGCGATCAGCCGCTGATAGAGCCGGTCATAGGCCTTCACATCGGCGACGCGGGCTCTGAGCACATAGTCGAGATCGCCCGACATGCGGTAGACGCCGGTGATCTCGGCAAAGCCGGTCACCGCCGCCCGGAATCTCTGCAACCAATCCGGATCGTGGTTTGACGTGCGGATCAGGATGAAGACGGAAAGGCCGAGGCCGAGCTTGTCGGCGTCGACCAGCGCCACACGCCCGGTGATGACGCCGTCCTCCTCCAGCCGCCTGACGCGGCGCCAGCAGGCGTTGCGCGACAGCGCCACGCGCTCCGAGAGCTGGTCGACGGAAAGCGTGCCGTCGCGCTGCAGTTCCGCCAGCAATCTTCGATCGATTGCATCGAGTTCATGGATCATGCTGGGATGAATGTCCCAAAAGTGCCCTCCGTTCAAGGACAATTTGAGACCGATGAACCTTCGACCTGTGGCAAGGTACTCACCATCGGGGCTCATCCCGGCAGGAGGGAACCATCATGACGACACGGCTTACGGCACTCTTCACCGCTCATCCGGCCAAGGTCGGCGAGACCTATTTCGGCCACATGGCCTTTGCTGCCTGGTTCTGTTCCCGCCTGTCGATGGCCGCCGGCGCTGCCCTCGTTCACGCTTTCTTGCCATTTCTGTTCGAGACTACGGCGAGCCGAATCGTTCGCGAGCTCTATGAGCGCACGCAAAACAGAGGCTCACACGCGGTGAAGGAGCCGGCGGCTCTCATGGACCGCGCCTGAAGATGGTGGAAAGCGATGTGCCGGTGGGCGGCCTATCTCGGTGAAGCGGTCTTCCTCGAAGACATCATCACCGCGCCCTGCCATTCGCTGATCGCCCAGAGCCATTGCGCCCAGGAGGCCAAGTCGCCGACCAATGGCGACGGCTTTGGTCTCGCCTGGTATGGCGACCGGCCCGAACCGGGCCTCTATCGCGACATCCTGCCGGCCTGGTCGGATCCCAATCTGAAAAGCCTCTGCCGGCAGATCAAATCCGGCCTGTTCCTCGCCCATGTGCGCGCCTCGACCGGCGGCGCCACCAGCCGCATGAACTGCCATCCTTTCGTCTCCGGCCGCTGGTCGTTCATGCATAACGGCCAGATCGGCGGCTTCGAAAAAATCCGCCGCGCGCTGGAAAATTCACTGTCGGATGACATCTTCGACCAGCGCGAAGGGACGACCGATTCCGAACTCTTTTTCCTGCTGATGCTCGACGAAGGCTTGTCCGCCGACCCGTTAGGCGCTGTGTCCCGCGCCACCGGCCGCGTGCTCGAGGCCTCGCGCCGCGCCGGCATCGAGCCCTCCCTCAAATTGACTGCCGCGTTTTCGGATGGCGAGGCGCTCCACGCCGTGCGCTTCGCCACTGACGGCCATGCGCCGACGCTCTATGCCGGCGCCTTCAGGAGTCGCGCCGGCCGCTGCATCGTCTCCGAGCCTTTCGACCGCGAAGGCGGCGACTGGCAGGCGATCCCGCCGTCGAGCTTCGTCACCATGACGAGGGACGGCACCGGCATAAGGCGTTTCGCTCCTGAAGCCGCGAAGCTGGCGATGGCGGTATAGTCGGAAACAGCGCAACGTCGCGGGACAGCGCCCCCCTCTGCCCGGCCAGCCAGGGGGGTGCCGTTAAGGCCGGCCTCAACACAGCCAGTCGGCGCAATTTCGATCAAGTGCCCTGTACCGTCGAATGCTGAACTCGCTTGAAGCCGCATGGCAATCCGCCATTTTTCACGTTGGTGCGGCAGGCAGCCGGAGCATTTGTCATGGACATAGCCTTCTCCTCAACCGTCGAGCTCGCGGCCGCCATTGCCGCGCGCAAGATATCGGCCGTGGAGGCGCTCGATGCGCATCTGGCGCAGATCGACCGGCATAACGAAGGAGTGAACGCCGTTGTCATCCTCGATCGGGAAGGCGCGCGCGAGTGCGCCAGCCAGGCCGATGCGTCACTGGCGCGCGGCAGCACGCTCGGCCCGCTGCATGGCGTGCCCTTCACGTTGAAGGACGCGCATGAAACGATGGGTATCAGGACAACGGTTGGCTTCCCGGCCTTCGCCGACTACGCGGCCAAGCAGGACAGCCCTGTGGTCGCAAGGCTGAAGGCGGCCGGCGCCATATTGGTCGGCAAGACCAATGTTCCTGCAATGCTGGGCGACTGGCAGTCGGACAACCCGCTCTTCGGTCGCACCAGCAATCCGTGGGATCTGTCGCGTACGGCGGGCGGCTCCAGCGGCGGCGCCGCGGCAGCGGTTGCGACAGGCATGACGCCGTTCGAGGTTGGCACCGACATGCAGGATTCCATCCGCCTCCCTGCCGCTTTCTGCGGCGTCTATGGCCTGAAACCGACGGAGCATCGCATTTCGTTGGCCGGCGCTTTCCCCGATCCGGGCGGTGCGCCGCGCAGTGTCCGATTGATGTCATGTGTTGGCCCGCTTGCCCGGGATCTGGAGGACCTGGCGCTGATCTATCGAATCATTGCCGGTCCGGACGGAGCCGACACCGATCTGGCGCCGATGCCGGTTGATCCGATGCCGAAGCTCGAGCTGAAATCGCTGCGTATTGCCGTCGCCAGCACCTTCCCCGGTTTTCCGGTGGCTGCCGAGATCAGCGCGGCGGTGGAAAGATTGGCAGCCGGGCTCGCCTCCGCCGGCGCAAGCGTCGAGGAAGCAAGTCTGCCGAAGCTCGATTTGCATGACGACCTCGCCGAGGGCGGCAAGCTGATCGGTATGATGTTGGAGGCCGCGCAACCGCAATCACCGGAGCAGCCGACGCCCGTGTCGCGCTGGTTCGCCGCACTTGCCCGGCGCGACCGGTCGATTCTTGCCTGGGAGCGGTTCTTCGAAAGTTGCGATGCCTTGCTTTGCCCGGTCGCAATAACGACGGCCTTTGCGCACTGCAAGCCGGGGACCACGCTCAAGGTCGACGGCAAGGACGAGAGCTACTGGATGCTGCCCGCCTATGGCGCGGCGTTCAACTATTCCGGCCATCCGGCAATCGCCATCCCGTGCGGGCTGGACAGCGACGGTTTGCCGATCGGCTTGCAACTCGTCGGCCGGCACTGGTCGGAAGCGCGGCTGCTCGGCATCGCCGCAGCGATCGCGCCGCTGGCTGGCGGGTTTTGTCGGCCGCCCGGCTACTGAGCGAAACGCGACAGTGCATAAGGCGCGAGCAACGGATCGCGCTCGTTATCGAGGATTTCGCGGGCGGCAAACGAACCGATGGCCGGGGCCAGGGTGACGCCTGAATGGGTCACAGCTAAATAGAGGCCGCCGACACTCTCGGCGCGACTGACGATCGGAAAGCCGTCGACCGGGGTCGGCCGGTAACCGACGGTGTGAAAGTCGAACTCCAGCTCTTCGGCCCCGCGCAGCATCGCTTTCATCGCCGCGAACAGCTCGCGCGCGGTAGCCTCCGGGTCCTCGCCCGGATCGCCGCCGCCGAAATCCGAGCCGGCGATGATGCGGCCCTCCGCCGTCTGCCGCATATGCAGCCTTTCGGCCAGCACCAGCCCGTTGAGCAGTTTCTTGTGCGGACGTGAATGCACGATCTGGCCCGGCGGCGTCTCGATCGGCAGCTTGACGCCGGCCGTCGCGGCGATCGCCGGAGCGCCGGCACCTGCGGCGATCACCACCTCGTCTGCGGCAATGGCTTCGCCCGACACGACCACGCCGGTGACTTTGCCGTTGGATAGCGCCAGCGCATCGACGGTTCCCGCGGCGATCCGCGCCCCGCGCCGTTCGGCATCGGCCAGCAGCGTCTTGGCGGTCGCGACCGGCTCGGCGACGCCTTCTTCCGCTACATAGAGGGCAAGATCGGGAGGCTCGGCCAGATTGGGCTCGATGCGCACCGCCTGCCTGGCGTCGACCCGCTCGATGCCGTAGCCCCAGGATGCGTGTTCGGCGGCATAGGCCTCGAGCCTGTCCGGCGACAGGTCCCAGCACAGCCCGCCGCACCAGGCGAGCGGCAGCCCGGGCAAGTCTTTCGCCAGGCGCTTCCATTCGGCCATGGCACGGATGCGCAGGCGAAAATAGGTCTCTGGATTGCCCCAACTGGCATTGATCCAGGCGAAGGAATTGGGGGTCGCCACGCCGCCGGCGCCGCTCTCCGACACGACAGTCACACGAGCGCCCGCCTTGGTCAGATGCCAGGTGATCGATGCGCCGATAATGCCGGCACCGATGACGATGACGTGTTTGGCCACGATATCTTTCCTCCTCGGCGCTACGTTCCCGACCGCTCCAACTGCCATTTGCCGCAGTCCTTGCCAATGCAAAATTTCGCCGCTTGACAATAATACGTACGTACGTATTATTTTCGCTATGGCTAGACAGTCACTTCGCGAAAACCTTCTCGACGCCGGTTTCCGGACAATCTGGGATTACGGCTACACGGCAGCCGGCGTGCGTGACATCGTCGCCGCGGCGGGCGCCCGGCCCGGCTCCTTCACCAACCATTTTGCCTCGAAGGAGGAATTCGCCGGCGAAGTGCTGGAGCGCTACTTCGCCTATGTCAGCGGGCTGGTCGAAAAAGCGCTGGCGCGCGACGGCACGCCCCCCGCGGAGAGGCTTCACCGCTATCTCGATATCATCACCTCGAAGCTCGAGGCACATGATTGGGCGCGCGGCTGCATGATCGGCAATCTCAGCCTCGAGACGGCGGTTCACAGCGAGCCGCTCAGGCTGCGGCTGGTCGACATTTTCGAGCGTTGGCGCAAGCCTTTCGCCGAGTGCATCGCCGAAGGCCAGGCAGCGGGCGAGATCACCAAGGCGTTTGATGCCGAGGACCTCGCCGATTTCCTCTTGAGCTCCTGGCAGGGCGCCATGCTGCGCATGAAGGTCGAGCGCAGCCCGGAGCCGCTCGAGCGGTTCAAGAACATCATCTTCAGCACCGTATTTGGGAAGGAGACAGTGCGATGAATTCGAAGACCGACGGACAACGGAGCGGCGGACTGCGGCGCTCGCAAATCGCCGTGCTCGATTCCACCGTGTCCTGGCTGGAGGCCGGCGTGGCCGGTCCGACCGTGCTGTTTCTGCACGGCAACCCGACCTCCTCCTATATCTGGCGCAACATCATTCCGCATGTCGCGCCGGTTGGCCGCTGCATCGCGCCGGACCTGATCGGCTACGGCCAGTCGGGCAAGCCCGACATTGACTACCGCTTCTTCGACCATGTCCGATACCTGGATGCCTTCCTCGAGACGCTCGACATCAAGGATCTGGTGATCGTCGCCCAGGATTGGGGCACCGCACTTGCGTTCCATCTCGCTGCACGACGCCCGCAACGCGTTTTGGGTCTCGCCTTCATGGAATTCATCCGGCCCTTCGAGCGCTGGGAGGATTTTCACCAGCGCCCACAGGCGCGCGAGCTGTTCAAAGCGCTGCGCACGCCTGGCGTCGGCGAAAAGCTGGTGCTGGAGGACAATGTCTTCGTCGAGAAAGTGCTGCCGGCTTCCGTGTTGCGGCCGATGAGCGAGGAGGAGATGGCTGCTTACCGGGCACCGTTCCCGACAGCCCAGTCGCGGAAGCCGGTGCTGCGCCTGCCAAGGGAATTGCCGATCGAGGGCCAGCCCGCCGACGTCGCCGCCATCAGCGACCACGATCATCGGGCGCTGCGGCTTTCCTCCTATCCGAAACTGCTTTTCGCCGGCGATCCTGGTGCTCTGATGTCGCCGCAGGCGGCACAGGAATTTGCGGCTGGGTTGAAGAACTGCCGGTTCATCAACTTGGGCCCGGGCGCCCATTATCTGCAGGAAGACCACCCGGATGCCATCGGCACAGCCATCGCCGGCTGGCTGCCGGAGATCGCGAGAGCAGAAAGCAGGGCCGAACTGGCCTGAGCCGAAGCGGCGCGGCCCGAGGTGTTTCCCATCCATGTCGACAGGCCGGCTGAGCGCTGGTAGAAGCGCCGCCTGTCACACGGAACGCCTGGAAGAAATGCCCGAGACCATTCCCGAAGAGGTATCGCGCCGCCGCACCTTCGCGATCATCGCCCACCCCGACGCCGGCAAGACCACGCTCACCGAAAAGCTGCTGCTGTTCGGCGGCGCCATCCAGCTTGCCGGCGAGGTCAAGGCCAAGAAGGACCGCATCCAGACCCGGTCCGACTGGATGAAGATCGAGCGGGAGCGCGGCATCTCGGTCGTCACCTCGGTGATGACTTTCGAATATGACGACAACGTCTTCAACCTGCTCGACACGCCCGGCCACGAGGACTTCGCCGACGATACCTACCGCACTCTCTCGGCGGTGGACTCGGCGGTCATGGTCATCGACGCCGCCAAGGGCATCGAGCCACGCACGCTGAAGCTGTTCGAGGTCTGCCGGCTGCGCGACATCCCGATCATCACCTTCGTCAACAAGATGGACCGCGAGAGCCGCGACCCGTTCGAGATCCTCGACGAGATCGAGCAGAAGCTGGCGCTGGACACGGCACCCGTCACCTGGCCGATCGGCCGCGGCAAGACCTTTTGCGGCACCTATCACCTGGCGCAGAACGCGGTGCGCCGGAGCGACGACGAGAAGGAGCGCACGCCGGTCCACGGTCCGGACTCCAACCGCGTCGCCGGGCTTCTGCCGGAAAACGAACGCAACGACTTCATCGAGGAACTGGAGCTCGCGCGGGAAGCTTGTCGCCCTCTTGATGTTGAAGCCTTCCGCGAAGGCCACCTGACGCCGGTCTATTTCGGCTCGGCGCTGCGCAATTACGGTGTGCGCGATCTGATCGAGGCGCTGGGCGCCTTTGGGCCGCCGCCGCGGGCGCAGGAGGCCGATGAACGCACAGTGGAGGCGACAGAGGAGAAAATGACCTCCTTCGTCTTCAAGATCCAGGCCAATATGGATCCCAACCACCGCGACCGCATCGCCTTCGTCCGCGTCTGCTCTGGCAAGCTCGAGCGCGGCATGAAGGCAAAGCTGGTGCGCACCGGAAAGCCGATGTCGTTGTCGGCGCCGCAGTTCTTCTTCGCCCGCACCCGCGTCACCGCCGACGAGGCGTTCGCCGGCGACGTCGTCGGCATCCCCAATCACGGCACGCTGCGCATCGGCGACACGCTGACCGAGGGCGAGGAGATCCTGTTCCGCGGCGTGCCGAACTTCGCCCCGGAAATCCTGCGCCGCGTCCGCCTCGGCGACGCCATGAAGGCCAAGAAGCTGAAGGAAGCGTTGCACCAGATGGCTGAGGAAGGCGTCGTGCAGCTCTTTTCCCCGGAGGACGGCTCGCCGGCCATCGTCGGCGTTGTCGGCGCGCTGCAGCTCGATGTGCTCAAGGAGCGGCTGAACATCGAATACACACTGCCGGTGGATTTCGAGATGTCGCGCTTTTCCGTCTGCCGCTGGATTTCGGCCGACGACAAGGCCGATGTGCAGCGCTTCATCGAAGCGCATCGGGGCGATATCGCCCGCGACCTCGACAACGATCCGGTCTTCCTCGCCCAGCACGCCTTCTCGCTGAACTACGAGGCCGAGCGCTGGAAAGCGATCCGTTTTGCGGCAGTGAAGGATTATCAGGTCCGCGATAAGGCGGCGTGATTCCGGTGAATGGTGAATGGTGAATAGTGAGTAGTAAATAGTGAATAGTAAATAGTGAATAGTAGTGGGGAAAGAGCGGCTGCTGATCCTCGCCATGCACCATTCACCATTCACCATTCACTACTCACTACTCACTACCCTTCGCCGCCTCCTCGAGCTTGTCGATCTCGATCTTGCCCATCTGCATCATCGCGCTCATGACGCGGCCGGCCTTCTCCCGGTCGGGGTCCTGAAGCAGGCGCGGCAGCTGTTCCGGCACTACCTGCCAGGAAACGCCGAACTTGTCTTTCAGCCAGCTGCACGGGCCGGGCTCGCCGCCCTCGGTGAGCCTCTCCCAGAAATAGTCGACCTCTTCCTGCGTCTTGCAGTCGATCGACTGCGACATCGCCTCGTTGAACTTGAAATTGGGGCCGCCATTGAGCGCCTGGAACGGCACGCCGTCGAGCTCGAACGAAGTCATCAGCACTTTGCCCTCATCGGCGTGACCCTTGGGCCAACGCAAAACGCTCAGCACCTTCGAATTCTTGAAGATGGAGATGTAATGGTTCATCGCCTCTTCGGCCTGGCCGTCGAACCACAGGCAGGTGGTGATCTTTAGCATATCGTGCTCCTCGGACTTGTTTAGGTTGGTTCCATCTTCAAACGGCCCGCCGCCGATCTGGCGCCGCGTCCCTCCCGTCTGCCTCAAGGACGGACCGGCAGGCCGCGATCCGACAGCGATTCCAAATTTTCCTGAAGATTTGTGGCGCAGCGCAAAACTATGGCAAGGCTGGACCGTGGCCGCTATAACCCCTCCCGACTGAAATTCAGCGCCGCCGCGCCTCGCTTTGGCGCGGCCAGCCAGCAAGGACAAGCCGATGCCTGCCTATCGTTCCCGCACCACCACCCACGGCCGCAACATGGCCGGCGCCCGCGGCCTGTGGCGCGCCACCGGTATGAAGGATAGCGATTTCGGCAAGCCGATCATCGCGGTGGTCAACTCCTTCACCCAGTTCGTCCCGGGCCATGTGCATTTGAAGGACCTCGGCCAGTTGGTCGCGCGTGAGATCGAGAAGGCCGGCGGCGTCGCCAAGGAGTTCAACACCATCGCCGTCGACGACGGCATCGCCATGGGCCATGACGGCATGCTCTATTCGCTGCCGTCGCGCGAGCTGATCGCCGACTCCGTCGAGTACATGGTCAACGCGCATTGCGCAGACGCCATGGTCTGCATCTCCAATTGCGACAAGATCACCCCCGGCATGCTGATGGCCTCGCTGCGCCTCAACATCCCGACCGTCTTCGTCTCCGGCGGACCGATGGAAGCCGGCAAGGTGGTGCTGGCAGGGAAGGCGCAGGCGCTCGACCTGGTCGACGCCATGGTGGCGGCCGCCGACGACCGCGTTTCCGACGAAGACGTGAAGGTCATCGAGCGCTCGGCCTGCCCGACCTGCGGCTCGTGCTCCGGCATGTTCACGGCGAATTCCATGAACTGCCTGACCGAGGCGCTCGGCCTCTCGCTGCCGGGCAACGGCTCGACCTTGGCCACCCATGCCGACCGCAAGCGCCTGTTCGTCGAGGCCGGCCACCTCATCGTCGACCTCGCCCAGCGCTACTACGAGCAGGACGACGAAAGCGCGCTGCCGCGCAGCATCGCCTCCAAGGGCGCCTTCGAGAATGCCATGGCGCTCGACATCGCCATGGGCGGCTCGACCAACACGGTGCTGCACATCCTTGCGGCAGCGCATGAGGGCGAGGTCGACTTCACCATGGAGGACATCGACCGGCTGTCGCGCAAGGTGCCGGTGCTCTGCAAGGTGGCGCCGGCCAAGGCCGACGTGCACATGGAGGACGTCCACCGCGCCGGCGGCATCATGGCCATCCTCGGCGAACTCGACCAGGCCGGCCTGATCAACCGCGATTTGCCGACGGTGCACACCGCCACGCTCGGTGAAGCGCTCGACCATTGGGACATCGCCCGGACCTCTGCGGAAAACGTACGCGAGTTCTTCCGCGCCGCGCCCGGCGGCGTGCCGACGCAGGTCGCCTTCAGCCAGGACCGCCGCTGGGACGAACTCGACACGAACCGCGAGACGGGCGTCATCCGCTCGGCGAAGACGCCGTTCTCGAAGGATGGCGGCCTTGCGGTGCTGAAGGGCAATCTGGCGCTCGACGGCTGTATCGTGAAGACCGCCGGCGTCGACGAGTCGATCCTGAAGTTCACCGGCCCGGCCCGCGTTTTCGAGAGCCAGGATGCTTCCGTCAAGGCGATCCTCGGCAACGAGATCAAACCCGGCGACGTCGTCGTCATCCGCTATGAGGGGCCGCGCGGCGGCCCCGGCATGCAGGAGATGCTCTACCCGACCAGCTACCTGAAGTCGAAGGGCCTCGGCAAAGCCTGCGCGCTGATCACCGACGGCCGCTTCTCCGGCGGCACGTCGGGCCTGTCGATCGGCCATGTCTCGCCGGAAGCCGCCGAGGGCGGGCTGATCGGCCTGGTCCAGGAGGGCGATACGATCGAGATCGACATCCCGAACCGCCGGATTCATCTCGCCGTCAGCGAGGCCGAGCTCGACGCCCGCCGCGCCGCGATGGCGGCGAAGGGCGCAGATGCCTGGAAGCCGACGGAAAAGCGCAAGCGCCAGGTGACGACCGCGCTGCGCGCCTACGCCGCCTTCGCCACCAGCGCCGACAAGGGGGCCGTGAGGAAAGTGCCGGAGTGAGGTTGGCGCCAGGCCCCCTCATCCGGCCCTCCGGGCCACCTTCTCCCCGAGGGGAGAAGAGATAGTCAACGCCGGCGCCAGCCTCTTCTTCCCAACGGGGAGAAGAGATAGTCAACGCCGGCGCCAGCCTCTTCTCCCCAACGGGGAGAAGGTGGCCGCGAAGCGGCCGGATGAGGGGGGCCTGGCGCCTACATTCGAAGGCAACCCTCACGGCATCAGCTGATATTCATAAAGCTTCTGATAGAGCCCGCCCTGCTTGAGCAGCACTTTATGCGGGCCGCTTTCCTGAACCTTGCCGTTCTCCAGCACCACGATCGTGTCGGCCTGGTGCACGGTCGACAGCCGGTGCGCGATCACGATCGTCGTGCGGCCGACGGCGAGCTGCTGCAGCGCGTCGCGGAACAGCGCTTCCGACTCGGCGTCGAGCGCGCTGGTTGCCTCGTCGAGCAGCAGGATCTCGGCGTTGCGCAGCATGGCGCGCGCGATCGAGATGCGCTGGCGCTGGCCGCCCGAAAGCAGCGAGCCGTTCTCGCCCACTTCCGTGTCATAGCCCTTGGCCATGGCGCTGATGAAGTCGTGCGCATTGGCGGCCTTGGCGGCGGCGATCACATCCTCGTCGGTCGCGTCCTGACGCCCGAGGCGGATGTTGTGCATGATGGTGCCGGCGAACAGGAACGTGTCCTGGCTGACATAGGCGATCTTTTCGCGGAGCGAAGCGATCGTTGCAAAGGAGATGTCCTGGCCGTCGAACATCACCTTGCCGCTCTGCGGGTCGTACATGCGCATGATCAGGTTGAGGATCGTCGACTTGCCGCTGCCCGACGGCCCGACCAGCGCCGTCATCTTCCCGGCGGCCAGCGTCAGGTTGAAACCTTCGAAAACCGGCGGACTCTCGGGATAGGCGAAGCTGACATTGTCGAAGCGGATTTCGCCCGGGCCAGGCTGCAGCGGCTTGGCGTCGGGCTTTTCGGCGAGCGTCAGCGGCCGGTCGGCGAGCTGGAACATCATGCGCACGCCGACGATGCCGGTTTCCAGCGAGATGCGGACGCGCGCCAGGCGCTTTGCCGGCTCGTAGGCGAGCAGCAGCGCCGCGATGAAGGCCATGATGTTGCCAGGCATCTGGCCGCCTTCCAGCACCAGGAAGCCGCTGACCAGCACGGCGCCGGCGATCGCCAGTCCGGCAAGCGTTTCCATCACCGGGCTGGTGGCTGCCTCGAGCGTCGCTATGTTGTTGGCGCGGTTCTGCACGTCCGACACGGCCTTGTACATGCGCTTGCGCATCGCGCCTTCGAGGTTGAAGGATTTGACGACGCGCACGCCGATCGCCGTTTCCTGCATCACATGCACGATCTGGCCGAGCGAGCGGAATTCCATCTTGGCGATCTGGCGGACGCGCTTCAGGATGCGGTTGACGCCGTAGATGGCTACGGGGCCGACGGCGAAGCAGATCAGCGACAGCGCCGGCTGCTGCCAGACCATGACCATCACCAGCACAACCAGCGTTACCAGATCGCGCACATAGGACGTGACGACGAGGTCGAGCACGCTGCGCGCGGCCTGGGCGTTGTTGGTCATGCGCGTGATCAGGTCGGATGACGAGGTCGAATGATAGAACTCGATGCCCTGCGCCAGGATCCGGTCGTAGATCTTGCGTTGCCGGTCGGCGATGATCGCGTTGCCGACGCGGCTCATGAAATAGGCCTGGACGAAATTCGCGACACCCTTGAGCAGGAAGATCACGGCGACCGCGGCCGCGATCAGGTTGACGCGGTCGATCCGCTTGTAGACTACGAATTCGTTGGTGATCTCGCGCAGGATCCAGGCGCTGGCGCCCGTCATGGCGGCCACCACCAGCATCGACAGCATGGCGGCGCCATAGCCGAATTTATGCTCCCGGAAGGATTCCTTCACCAGCCTTGCGACGAGGCGCTGGTTTTCCGTCGAGCGGAAGAAGCGAAACAAGCGGCCGACCCCAAATTTCGGATTCGCCACGAGGGCGAGAGGCGGCTTATAGAGCGAGTTGCGGCCGGAGGAAACCTTTCGCCGTGGAGGAAGGAAGCGGCTGCCACAGGCCGCCTTTTCGGCCACTTTAGAACGCTGATTCTTCAAGGGGATGACGACAGATGGATTTCGACCTCATCGTGCGCGGCGGCACGCTGCCGGACGGCAGGGTTGCCGACATCGGCATCGCCGGCGAGACCATTGCCGCGATCGAGCCGGAACTGCAGGGCTCGGCCCGCAGCGAGATCGACGCGCGCGGCAATCTCGTCTCGCCGCCCTTCGTTGATCCGCACTTCCATATGGACGCCACGCTTTCCTATGGCATCCCGCGCATCAACGCGTCGGGCACGCTGCTCGAAGGCATCGCGCTTTGGGGCGAATTGAAGCCGCTGTTGACGCATGAAGCGGTGCGCGACCGCGCGCTCGCCTATTGCGACTGGGCGGTGTCGATGGGCCTGCTCGCCGTCCGCAGCCATGTCGATGTCTGCGATGATCGGCTGCTTGCCGTCGAAGCGCTGCTCGACGTCAAGAAGACGGTCGCGCCCTATATCGACCTGCAACTGGTCGCCTTTCCGCAGGATGGGCTCTATCGCTCGCCGACCGCGCGCGAGAACACCATCCGGGCGCTGGATATGGGCGTCGACATCGTCGGCGGCATCCCGCATTTCGAACGCACCATGGCCGACGGCACGCGCTCGGTGACGGAGCTTTGCGAGATCGCCGCCAAACGCGGCCTGATGGTCGACATGCATTGCGACGAGACCGACGATCCGCTGTCGCGGCATATCGAGCAGCTCGCCTACGAGACGCAACGCCTTGGCCTGCAGGGCAGGGTGGCCGGCTCGCACCTCACCTCCATGCACTCCATGGACAATTACTACGTCTCGAAGCTTTTGCCGCTGATCGCCGAGGCCGGCGTCTCTGCGATCCCCAATCCGCTGATCAACATCATGCTGCAGGGGCGTCACGACACTTTCCCGAAGCGGCGCGGCCTCACCCGGGTGAAGGAGATGCTGGCGCTCGGCATCCGCGTCGGCTGGGGTCAGGATTGCGTGCTCGACCCCTGGTATTCGCTGGGCACCGCCGACATGCTGGACGTTGCCTTCATGGGCCTGCATGTCGCGCAGATGTCGAGCCCGGCAGACATGGCGCGCTGCTTCGACATGGTCACCAACGTCAATGCCGCCATCATGGGTCTCGACCATCTCGGCCTCGCCGTCGGCAAGCGGGCGAGCCTTGTCGTGCTCGATGCAGGCAATCCGATCGAGGCCGTGCGCCTGCGCCCCGAACGCCTTTGCGTCATCGCCAGGGGCAAGGTGGTGGCCGAGCGCACCAAGCAGGAGACCAGGCTGTCGATCGCCGGCCGGCCGGAGAGCGTCAATCGAAGGCATAAAACAGCGTAGGTCTCTGGCGTCTCGGTTTGACCGGTCGCATGCGCCGGCTGACAGCGCGCTTCGGCTAATCTCCAAAGTCAGCGATTTGCTTCGTTCGGGACAAAAGCATCATGAACGGCTCGCGATTGGCCGGAACGCTCGTGACTTCGTCATCCTATGGCGGAGCAAGGAGCGAAGCGACGCTGCGCGGACCATAGGGATCCATGCCGTTACGTCTACGCGTTGCGGCGGTACAGAACGACCTCTGTCCTGCGCCGCCTTCACTCTTCGAGCGAGGTCACGGCATGGATCCTCGGGTCTGCGCGTCCGCTTCGCTGCCGCTCCGTCCGTGGATGACGAAGTTCCGGCGCTTCGGCCGACCTAGATTTCCGCCGCTGGTCTTACGAATTTCCCTCGTCAAACGGACTGCTTGCGGCTAGGGAGCCGGCATGGCCCGGTCCATCGCCCGCAATTTCACGATCAGGAACGTCCTGCTCGCCGGCATCCTCTTGATGCTGGCCGGCGATTTCATGTTCGCGCTGAACGATGCGATGGGCAAATGGCTGGTCGCCTCCTTCTCCGTCGGCCAGGTCGTGCTGATCCGCTCGATCGGCGCCTTCTTCGTGCTCGGGCCGATGATCGCCAACCAGGGCGCTGGCAAGCTATTCCGGACAGAAAAGCCGGTGCTGCAACTCCTGCGCGTGGTAGCGACCACGCTCGACACCGGTCTCTTCTACGCCGCCGTGGTCTATCTGCCTCTCGCCGACGTGATGAGCTTCTACATGGCCGGGCCGATCTATGTCGCCGCGCTCTCGCATCTCCTGCTCGGCGAGAAGGTTGGCTGGCGGCGCTGGCTGGCGATCCTGCTCGGCTTCTGCGGCGTGCTGATCATCCTGAAACCCTCCTCGGCGGCCTTCTCGCTGTCCTCGACCTATGCGCTGGTCGGCAGCATCGCCTTCGGCTTCGCCATCATCCTCGGTCGGCGTTTGCGTGGAACGAGCGACACGACACTGGTCACCTGGCAGACCATCGGCACGCTGATTGTCGGCGGTGCGTTCACCATCGGCGCCTGGCGCGCGCCGTCGGCGCTCGATTTCGGCGCCATGCTTTTGCTCGGCGTCGTCTCCTGCGCCGCCCATCTGATGATCACCCGGGCGCTGAAGCTGGCGCCGGCCTCGACGCTGGCGCCGCTGCATTACAGCCTGCTTCTGTGGGCGATTGTCTTCGGCCTCGTCTTCTTCGGCGATATGCCGAGCCCGCGCATCCTCGCCGGCTCCGCGATCGTCGTGCTCGCCGGCATCTTCATCTTCCACCGTCAGAAGGTGGTCGAGACCGTGGTACCGCCGGAGAACGTGCCGAAGGGCGTGAATTAGTTTCTCGACGCAATGATTTTGAAAGGCTGCAGATTTATCGGCGCCAGGATTTCATCGTTCGTTTCGGTGAGCCGTCACAAACGTTCGCAATTGGCCGAAGCCTTCGTCTTCGTCATCCTTGGGCGTAGCGACGCGAAGCGGAGCGAAGACCCAAGGATCCATGCCGTTCCCGCGGCCGAAGGGTGCAGCGGAGCAGAATTCTACACCGCTGGCAGAGCTTCAAAGTAACGGCATGGATCCCGGGGTCTGCGCCGCGTCGCTTCGCTCCTTGCTCCGCCCCAGGATGACGAAGACGAATGCTTCGGCCAATCTCCGACGCATTCGACGTGCCGACGCAAGCACGCTCCGAGTCGTCAAAATCTTTACAATTAGCCTTTTCGTATCGCCGCGAGGTGCTTGGAGAACTCCTGCGTCTCCATCAGCGCCTTGCAGCGGGCGAAGCGTCCGTCGGCATAGGCGCGGAAATCGTCGACCGGGTTGTCGTTGGCGAGCTGGATCAGGCCCCACAGCGTCCACAAGAGATCGCACATCGCCTTGTGGATGACGACGCGGCCGCGCTCGGCCGGTCTTGCCTCGCCGCCGAAATAGGCGAGCATCAGCGCCTCGTCCTGGGCGGCGTCGAACTTGCCCTCGACCGAGAGGTCGCCGAGATCCCACAGCGGATCGTTCATGCCGGAATACTCCCAGTCGACGATCCACATCTGCTCGCCCGTATCGAGGAAGTTTTCGCAGAGCGGATCGCAGTGGCAGGCGGCGAGCCGGATGGGATGGGCGGCGAGCGCTGCGCGCACGCTGCCAGCCTCGCGCACCACGTCATGATAGCCCGGAGGCAGCGCGACATCCTTGGTCGACAGAACCTTCAGGTAATCGTCGATCATCGCAAACAGCTCGAAGCGGAAGGGAAAGACCGCGCCCGACGAATGCAGCTTGCGGAAGGCCTCGCCGGCACGCGCCGGGCTGCCATGTCTGGCCTTGAACTTTTCCGGCGACATCGTCTCGGCGCCGGCGACGAAGCGCGTCGCCATCAGGCCGGACGCGGGGTCGACATAGAGCACCGCGGGGCTGACGCCGGCCTTCGCCGCTTCGCGCGCCGCCACCGCTTCGTTGGCGCGGTTGATATATTCCTGCGTGCCCCTGCCGGGAATGCGCAGGCAGACATCGCCGGCCCTGTAGACGAGGTTGGTGAGTCCGCCGAGGCGCTCCAGCGGTCCGTCATAGCCGGCCAGCATAGGAATGGAGGCCAGCGCGGCGCGCAGCTCGTCACTCATGTCGTGTCCCCCTTCACGTCATTGTCGTGGCTCTGACGGTTCCACAGTTTTTGCTGCTTGGCTATCATCCGATGAACAAGAATCGGCAGTGGGAGCGGCAATGACGGACGGCAAGCACAACAGCGCGCTGAGCGCGGCTTACGCGGCGACCCGGCCGGACGAGGTAGCCGCGGTCTATGACAGCTGGGCCGAGACCTATGACGCCGACATGTCGGCCGCTGGCTATCGCCATCCGACGATCTGCCTGGCGCTGCTTGCCCGCCATCTGCCGCGCGGCGCCGAACCTCTGCTCGACGCCGGCGCCGGCACCGGCCTGATCGGCGAGTGGCTCGCCATCACCGGCTATCCACGTGTCGAGGCGCTCGACATCTCGCAAGGCATGCTGGACAAGGCTGGGGCGAAGGGCGTCTACACGGCGCTGCATCGCCTGGCGCTGGGCGGACCCTTGCCCTTCGCCGACGGCGCCTATGCCGGCATCGTCTCGGCGGGTGTCTTCACCTCGGGCCATGTCGGCGTCGAGGGCCTGGACGAGCTGATCCGCATCTGCCGCCCGGGCGGCATCATCGTGCTGACGGTCAAGAACACGCTGTGGCAGTCAGGCTTTGCCGAGCGCATCGCCGAGCTTGAGGCGCAAGGCGTGATAAGCCGCCTCGAGGAGACGCGGCCTTACGCCTCCATGCCCGGCGAGGGCGACACGGTGCCGAGCAGGGGTCTGGTCCTGCGCGTCATTTAGGAGGGCTGCCATCGACGGTTTCGTCGTTGCAAGAAAAGCGCCGGCGCTGCGGCCAGCCCACTTCTCCCCGTCACTATACGGGGAGAAGTGCCCGGCAGGGCGATGAGGGGCAGCGCTGACTTCGACGATTAACGCGTCCAGCTTCAAGTCGAGGCCCGTTGCTCCGATTTTGCCTATCCAGCGCTGGCGCCGCCCCTCACCTGCCTTCCGGCATCCTCTCCCCGTATAGTGACGGGGAGAGGGGCGCTGTGTCGGCGGTTTCGCCAATCCGCAAAGTTGCAGTATGAGAGCGGCGCGAGGAGCGCGCCGGATGCGTGCCAGCCCTAGCTCCTGATCTTCTCCCCCGCCGGATCATACATCGGCTCGAGATGGATCTTGGCCGGCGTGCGATCCATCGCCACCACCAGCTCGTAATCGCCGGATGCGAGGAAATCGTCGTCGACGCCGTCGGCGTTGCGCACATAGCCGTAGCCTATGTTCTTCTCCACCGTGTAGCCGTAGCCGCCGCTGGTGAGATAGCCGACCGGCTCGCCGTCGCGCAGGATCGTCTCGCGCCCCACCAGCACGATCTCCGGGTCGTCCACCATGAAGCCGGCAAAGCGTTTCGTCAGCGGCTTGCCGGCCAGCTTCTCCAGAGCGCGTCGTCCGACAAAGTCGGTGTCCTTCCTGAGCTTCACCGCCCAGCCGAGGCCCGCTTCCTGCGGCGTGTCGTTCGGCGTGATGTCCGAGCCCCAGGCTCGGTAGCCTTTCTCCAGGCGGAGCGATTCCAGCGCCCGGTAGCCGACCGGCCGGATGCCGTGTTTCTTTCCCGCTGACATCAGCGCATCGAAAATCTCGCCCGTGGCGGCGATCGGCACATGCAGTTCCCAGCCGAGCTCGCCGACATAGGTCACGCGCAGCGCCCGGACCGTGCCGCCGGCGATGTTGATCTCGCGCGCGTGGCCGAAGGGGAAGGCGGCGTTGGAGACATCGGCCTCGGTCACCGCCGCCAGCACGTCGCGGGCGCGCGGTCCCATCAGCGACAGCGTGCCGAATTCCTCGGTGACGTCCTTCAGCCTGGCGTCGAGTCCCTGACCGATATGGTCGCCGATCCATGAAAGATCATGGGTACGGAAACCGGTGCCGGTGACGATGTAGAACCTATCCTCGCCGAGCCTCGCCACGGTGAGGTCGGCCTCGACGCCGCCACGCGTGTTGAGAAGCTGCGTGTAGGTCAGCCGTCCGACCGGCTTGTCGATGTCGTTGGCGCATATCCAGTCGAGCGCCTTCAGCGCATCGGCGCCGATCATCTCATATTTGGCGAAGGAGGACTGATCGAAGATACCGACCTTCTCGCGCACATGCCGGTGCTCGTCGCCGACCGCCCCGAACCAGTTCTGCCGACCCATCGAGTAGATGTCTTCGGGCTCGACCCCTTCTGGCGCAAACCAGTTCGGCCGCTCCCAGCCGAGCTTCGAGCCGAACACGGCGTGATGCATCTTCAGCCGCTCATAGAGAGGCGAGACGATGCGCGGCCGGCCGGAGAGATATTCCTCGTGCGGGAAGCCGATCGTGTAATGCTTGCCGTAGGCTTCCAGCGTGCGGTCGCGGACCCAGTCGCGGTCGCGGTGCAGCTTGGAAAAACGCCTGATGTCGACCACCCAGAGGTCGAGCGGCGCCTCGCCGTCGACCACCCATTGCGCCAGCACCCAGCCGGCGCCGCCGCCCGACGCGATGCCAAATGCGTTGAAGCCGGCGCCGACGAACATGTTGGAACATTCGGGGGCCACACCGAGGATGAAGTTGCCGTCCGGCGTGAAGCTTTCAGGTCCGTTGATCATCTGCTTGACGCCGGCGTTGGCCAGCGCCGGCACGCGTGCGATCGCCTGGGCCATATGCTGCTCGAAATGATCGTAATCGTCATCGAATAGGCGAAACTCCCAGTCGTTGGGAACGTCGCCTCCGAGGAGGCCGGTCGCCCAGGCCTGCGGGTTCGGCTCGTAGCCGCCCATCACCAGCCCGCCGACCTCTTCCTTGAAATAGGTGCGGCGGTCGGGGTCGCGGATCGTCGGCGCGTCGTTTGCGAGCCCCTCGATCTTCTCGGTGATGATGTACTGGTGCTTGACCGGCTGCAGCGGCACGTTGATGCCGGCCATGGCGCCGACCTGGCGGGCCCATTGTCCGGCGCAGTTCACCACCTTGTCGCAGGCAATGTCGCCTTTTTCGGTCTTCACCGCGGTGATGCGGCCGTCCTTCATCGCGAAGCCGGTGACGCGCACGTCCTCGAACAGCTTCGCGCCATGCATGCGCGCGCCCTTGGCGAGCGATTGGGTGATGTCGGAAGGGCTCGCCTGTCCATCGGTCGGCAGCCAGGAGGCGCCGACGAGATCGCCGGTTTCCACCAGCGGCCACATGCGCTTTACCTCGGCCGGCGACAAAAGCTGCATGTCCATGCCGAAGCTCTTTGCCGTCGTCGCCAGCCGCTTGAACTCGGTCCAGCGGTCGGCGTTGGTGGCGAGCCGCAGACATCCGGTCATCTTCCAGCCGGTCGCCAGTCCGGTCTCGGCTTCCAGCCCCTTATAGAGCTCGACCGAATATTTGAGCACGCGCGTGATCGAAGCCGAAGAGCGAAGTTGGCCGACCAGGCCGGCCGCATGCCAGGTCGAGCCCGAGGTCAGCTTGCCCTGTTCGAGCAGCACCACGTCCGCCTTATGGTCGCGCGCCAGATGATAGGCGGTCGAGCAGCCGATGATGCCGCCGCCGATGACGACGATCCCGGCATGGCTGGGCAAGGTCATGGGGTTAGTTTTCCATATTTCGTCTGGTAGCTTTCCAGCGCCGCATCGAGCCGCACCAGGTTCTCCTCGGTATAGGCGACGTAGTCGATGCCGGGCGCGTCCAGATTAAGTTCGGAAACCATGCTCCACATCGCCTCACGCAGCAGCGAGGCGCATTGCATGGCGGCGTGCGAGCGGCGGATCTCGCTGTCCGGCTCCTTCATGAAATAGGCCGTCAGGAAGGCGAAGGACTCCTCGTCGCTCATGCCGGCATTGGAGGCAGCGCCCGCGAGATCGAACATGGCGGTGTTGAAGCCGGCATATTCGAAATCGATCAACCACAGCCGCTTGCCGTCGTCGAGGATGTTGGCCGGCAAAAGATCATTGTGGCCGAAGACGATCGGCAAAAGCTTCTGCGCCCGTTCGAGCTCGTCCGCGAGCGTCAGATAGCGTGGCAGCTCGTCCTTCTTGCGGCTGCCGCCTTCGTCCAGCGTGCGGGCGTAGTCGCGGATGACATGAAACACCCAGAACATGAAGCCGGCGCCGGAGACATGGCTCGGCATCTCGCGGTGGAAGCCGCGCAGCAGCGCCGCCACGCGACCGAGATTGGCGCGCACGTCCTCGGCGACAAAAGTCCTGGCGCCGAGAAATTCCGTCACCAGAATGCCGGGCTCGGCATAGCGCACCGCCGGCGCGAAGCCTGCCGCATGCGCTGCCCGCGCCGTCATCACCTCGCGCTCGCGAAAGACATGATGGAACGGGAAGTCCTGGCCGAAGCGCACGACATGACGCCCGGCGGCGTCCGTGACGACATAATTGGCGTTGCTGAGGCCGCCCGGCAGCGGTTCGATCTCGATGCTGCCGCTCCAGCAGGGCAGCGCACGGATGCGGTCTTCGGCAACTGCGGGGGCGCTCACGGGTTTGCTCCTGCTCCAGCCGGCTTTCGATAATGCGCCGGCTTCTGACAAAGCGATGAGAGAAAACAGAAAAGCCTCGTCGGTGCGGAACGGCGGGATCGATGTCCCGCGCCGCACCGACGAGCCCCTGGGCCAGGTCTAGGATCCCGGCATCCGCCCCCGCGGATTCGAAAAAAGCGTGCGCCAGGCACGTTCCAGAATATCTGGTCGGTCGATTGCGGCTCTGCCATCACCCTCCTGTGGCAGTTCCGAGCCTGTCACGACATTGATCTCATGCCAGCGCGACCCGACTGTCAACAAAAAGCTGTGACCTTTTTTGGGTGTTTTGCCCGAAAATACGAGCAATTCCTTTAAAAGCGTTAGGAATGCCTTAGAATCGGTCAAAATCCCGGACATCCACATGATCCATTCGAAACGGCATGGCGAAATCCTGCGGCTGCTCAGCGAAGAGGGCACGATCACTATCGCCAGCCTGGCCGAGCGGCTGGGCGTGTCGCTGGAGACGGTGCGGCGCGACGTCAAGCCGCTCACCGACGAGGGAGCGATCCTCAAGATGCATGGCGCCGTCAGCCTGCCGTCGATGGCGGGCGAGGCGCCGTTCGAGCGTCGCATGCGCGAGAACGCCGAGGCCAAGCGCCTGATCGCCCGCATGGTCGCGGCCACCATTCGCGACGGCGAGTCGATCATGCTCGACACCGGCACAACCACCTCCTTCCTGGCGCGCGAGCTGCTCGGCCATCGCCGGCTGATGGTCGTCACCAATTCGTCCGACATTGCCCGCACGCTGGCGACCGTGAACGGCAACAAGGTCTACATGGCCGGCGGCGAGTTGCGTAGCGATTCGGGTGCCGCCCTCGGCGTCACGGCGATCGAATTCGTCAGCCGCTTCTCGGTCAATCACGCGGTGATCTCCATCGGCGCGGTCGATGCTGTCGCCGGCCTCACCGATTATGAGCTGGAAGAAGCAGAATTCGCCCGCATGGTGCTGTCGCGCGGCCAGCGCTCGCTGGTCGTCACCGACCACACCAAGTTCGGCCGCCAGGGGCTGATCCAGGTCTGCGGCTTCGACGGCTTTTCGGAGCTCGCGACCGACCAGCCGCCGCCGCACGACATCGCCGCGGCGCTCAGCCAGGCTGGCGCGCGTCTCAGCATCGCGGCGGCCTAGCGTGGGAGCCGCCAACGCCTTCCCTTCCAAGCCCGGCCAGTGTTTAGTCCGCCCATGGCCTTCACCATCCGCCAGCTCCAGTTCTTCGTCGCCGTCGCCGAGCAGGGCACGGTGTCGGGCGCCGCGCAGAACCTCTCCATCTCGCAATCCTCGGTCACCGAGGCGATCAAGGAACTGGAGAGCGACCTCGGCGTCGAGCTGTTCGAGCGCCATCCGCGCGGCTTGAATATCACCCACAAGGGCCACCAGTTCCTGCGCCACGCCAAGAAGATCCTGGCCGATGTCTCCGACGCGCGCCGCGCCTTCCTTGGCGACCAGATGACCGCCGGCGGCCGCCTGCAGCTCGGCGTCACCTCGCTGGTCGCCGGCTATGTGCTCTCCGACCTGCTCGCCCGCTACCGTCGCGCCTATCCCGGCGTCGAGGTCTCGGCCATCGAGGACAATGGCGACTATCTCGAGCACCTCCTGGTCGGCGGCAAGCTCGACATCGCCGTCATGGTCACCTCGAATTTGCGCGACCGCACCGCGCTGCAGTCCGAAATCCTCGAAGTCTCGGCCTATCGGCTATGGCTGCCGCTCAGCCACAAGCTTGCCAGCGCCGACATTATCGGCATCGGCGATATCGCCTCCGAGCCGCTGATCATGCTCACCGTCGACGAGATCGAGGAGAACACCGGCAAGCTCCTGGCCGCGATCGGCGCCAGGCCGCATGTCGCCTTCCGCACGCGCTCGGTCGAGGCCGTGCGCAGCCTCGTCGCCACCGGGGCCGGCGTGGCGCTCCTGCCCGACCTCGTCTACCGGCCCTGGTCGCTGGAAGGCGACCGCATCGAATCCCGCGACATCTCCGGTTCGCTTCCGGTCGTCCAGGTCGGCATGGTCTGGCGCCGCGGCTCCAGCCTGCCGCAGGCCGCCCGCGACTTCATCGGGCTTGCCCAGTCGCAACGCACGATGCGGCAGCGGGCCTGAGTGAAGATATCGGAAAATCCGATATCGTCGTTCTGATAAATGAATTTGCGAAACCGGATTTTTCACAGCACCTTTCGCCCAGGGAACAAAGCCGCCGGGAGCGCGGCTGTCGGGGCACAATGCTTCGGCGTTCAGGTTTGCGCATGATGCTTTCCGAAAACCGAATCCGGTTTCGGGTCATGCGCCCAAATGGGAGATCGATGATGAATGCATTCCTGAAGTCATGCACGGCGTTGACGGTTGCGCTGACCTTCTCCGGTCAGGCGATCGCCCAGGTGAAGGAGCTCGGCAAGGGCGAGGGCGAGCTCAATATCGTCGCCTGGCCGGGCTATATCGAGCGCGGCGAGACCGACAAGAACTATGACTGGGTGACCGCCTTCGAGAAGGAGACCGGCTGCAAGGTCAACGTCAAGACCGCCAACACCTCGGACGAGATGGTCTCGCTGATGAACGAGGGCGGCTTCGATCTCGTCACGGCTTCGGGTGATGCTTCGCTGCGCCTGGTCGCTGGCAAGCGTGTGCAGCCGATCAACACCGATCTCATCAAGAGCTGGAAGACCGTCGACGACCGCCTGAAGGACGCCCCCTGGTTCACCGTCGACAAGGTGCACTACGGCGTTCCCTACCAGTGGGGGCCAAACATCCTGATGTACAACACCGACGTCTTCAAGGAAGCGCCGAAGAGCTGGAACGTCGTCTTCGAGGAAATGAACCTGCCCGACGGCAAGTCGAACAAGGGCCGGGTGCAGGCCTATGACGGCCCGATCCACATTGCGGACGCCGCGAACTATCTGATGTTCCACAAGCCGGAACTGGGCATCAAGGATCCCTACGAGCTCAACGAAGACCAGTACAAGGCTGCGCTCGACCTTCTGCGCAAGCAGCGCACGCTGGTCGGCCGCTACTGGCACGACGCTGCGATCCAGGTCGACGATTTCCAGAACGAAGGCGTGGTTGCCTCCGGCTCGTGGCCCTATCAGGTGAACACGCTGGTCGCCGCCAAGAAGCCGGTCGCTTCGACCGTTCCGGAAGAAGGTGTCACCGGCTGGGCCGACACCACCATGATGGAAGCCGACGCCGCCCATCCGAACTGCGCTTACATGTGGCTCGAGCACTCGCTGTCGGCCAAGGTCCAGGGCGACGTCTCGGCCTGGTTCGGCTCGCTGCCGGTGGTGCCCGCCGCCTGCAAGGGCAATGAGCTGCTCGGCGAGGAAGGCTGCAAGACCAACGGCTACGACAATTTCGAAAAGATCAAGTTCTGGAAGACGCCCGTATCGAAATGCGCCAGCCAGAACGACCAGTGCGTGCCCTACTACCGCTGGGTGTCGGATTATATCGGCGTCATCGGCGGGCGGTGAGTTCGCCTAGCCTTTAGACGTTTGGCGCTGCCCCTCACCCTTACCCTCTCCCCGTGAAGAACGGGGAGAGGGGGATCGCCGGCGTCGCCGCTAGTCCCTTCTCCCCGTCCTT